>NZ_JACDSF010000005.1:0-58004 GCF_013449685.1 Pectobacterium brasiliense
TGACAACTACCTTGACACTTACCGGATGGAATGAACAACAGGATCAAAGTGATAAAACAGATGGCATACGAATACTGGGATAACGACTACTTTTTTATGAAGATAAAAGCAGCGTTCCCCAGTAAAGTGCGATGAACCTTATTAATTAGACCTTATTCTGGATAATTCTATGAAATTGTTAGAAAGCGAAATTCGCGACGTGATTTCAGGAAATAACGTCACCATCATCAGACCTGCCAATATTTATGAATGTGAACTCAAGGATAACGTATTCATTGGCCCTTTTGTTGAGATACAGAAAGGGTGTCTAATTGGTAGTGGTAGCCGGGTTCAGTCACACACATTTATCTGTGAAAACGTAACATTAGGCATGAACTGCTTCATCGGCCATAACGTGACGTTCGCAAACGATCTGTTTCATTCCGGTGTGCCGGACCCTTCACCGAATAACTGGATCACCATTTCCCTCGGAGATTCGGTCATTGTGGGAAGCGGAGCCACCATTCTGTCGCCATATATATGCAGTGGTTCCGTCATCGGCGCAGGTTCCGTCGTGGTTAAACAGATTGAGGTAAAAGGGATTTATGCAGGAAACCCAGCAAAATTAATCAGGCTATTATGAAAAGTAAAAGGGCCTGTTACGGCCCTTTTTATCAGAGATAGATTTGCGAGTATGGTAGATATGCGGAAATGGATTCTTGTGGTTCTTTACCAACTGCCGCCCTGTATTCAGCGTCAGTGATATCACCTTTGCTAAGCAAATGACTGAGAACTTCTCTCCCCAGCCCTGACAGTATCTGTATTTTTGCAGTACTGAAATCAAACATATTATCTATCATACCTGGCTCCGGAGTTACCGGCGGCCTAGCCAGATAGCCAGGTTTAACCACACTGGTAATGATGTTCCAGTAAGAGGAAAAGTCCCTAGAAGGATCTGGGATGAGGCCCGCCCGCAACCCTATACGGATGGTTTCCAGCCAGCTGTCATAAAAGCGTTTAACATGCAGTGAAGCCATGTGTTCAGCGCACCAGTCCTGCATAACAATTTTCTCCGGAAGTTCTGAATTCCCAGTGAAAACATTAATAACCCATTGGCTGATAATATCAAAATAGGGAAATGCAGCACCGAAACCAGCAGTATCTACAGGAGGATTGATGACAGCGAGAGTAGGATCTTCCGTCCAAAAAGAGCCTGTACATAAATTTGTGTAATTGCCTGATTTTGATATGTTCAATCCAACATCAAAAGTAGGTTAATTTATGGACGAAAAACAATTACAGGCACTGGCTAACGAACTGGCCAAAAATCTCAAAACACCTGATGATCTCAGCCAGTTCGATCGCCTGCTGAAAAAAATCAGTGTTGAAGCCGCCCTTAATGCTGAAATGTCCCACCATCTCGGGTACGAGAAAAACCAGCCCAAAGCGGGTCTTAACGCACGCAACGGTTATTCCACAAAAACTGTCATTACTGGCGATGGCCCGCTCGAACTGCGTACTCCGCGCGATCGTGACGCCACCTTCGAACCTCAGCTCATCAAGAAAAACCAGACGCGCATCACGCAGATGGACAGCCAGATTTTATCTCTGTATGCCAAAGGCATGACCACACGGGAAATCGTCGCCACGTTCAAGGAAATGTACGATGCTGATGTCTCACCCACACTGATATCCAAAGTCACCGATGCGGTTAAAGAGCAGGTTACTGAGTGGCAAAACCGGCCATTGGATCCGCTCTATCCTATTGTTTATCTTGACTGTATTGTGGTGAAAGTTCGTCAGGATGGCAGTGTGATTAACAAAGCCGTGTTCCTCGCTCTGGGCATTAATACCGAAGGTCAGAAAGAGCTGCTGGGGATGTGGCTGGCAGAAAATGAAGGCGCAAAGTTCTGGCTAAGTGTGCTGACAGAGCTTAAAAACCGAGGACTTCAAGATATCCTGATTGCCTGTGTGGACGGATTAAAAGGCTTCCCTGATGCGATAAACAGCGTTTACCCTCAGACACACATCCAGCTGTGCATCATCCATATGGTGCGCAACAGCCTGAAATACGTGTCATGGAAGGACTACAAAGCCGTTACTGGTGGACTGAAAACAGTGTATCAGGCTCCGACAGAGGAAGCCGCACTGATGGCACTGGATACGTTCGCGGGTCTCTGGGACGATAAATACCCGCAAATCAGCAAAAGCTGGCGTGCGCACTGGGAAAATCTCAACACCTTCTTCGGTTACCCGCCCGATATCCGCAAGGCCATCTACACCACGAATGCCATTGAGTCACTGAACAGCGTGATCCGACAGGCGACAAAGAAGCGTAAAGTGTTCCCGACAGACGACGCAGTGCGGAAAGTGATTTATCTGGCGATTAAAGATGCCTCAAAAAAATGGAGTATGCCGATCCAGAACTGGCGGCTGGCGATGAGCCGCTTTATTATCGAGTTCGGTGACCGCCTGAGCGATCACCTTTAATACGGTGGCAGTTACACAGAATTATTTACAGGCTCGCCTCTGGCGGTGAAGGTATCGCGTAGCGACCCCGTTCCGCCAAAAAGCCTGAGGTCAAGGAGCAGCGGCGATTGGCTGCTCCTTGTCGGGTGCGTGCAGAGAATCTGCATGAAAATACCGATTGTTATCGCACACGAAATATCGCCTAACTTCTAACCGCCGTAGGACTTCCTTAACCGCATTTCACGCACTTGGCGCTCTGAATCACCTGGAAGAAATCGTTGCCTTTATCATCGACCAGAATAAAGGCTGGGAAATCTTCGACTTCGATTTTCCAGATAGCTTCCATACCCAGTTCAGGGTACTCAACGCAGGTCAGGCTCTTGATGCTGTTCTGCGCCAGAATCGCTGCCGGGCCGCCGATGCTGCCAAGGTAGAAGCCACCGTGTTTATGGCACGCGTCGGTCACCTGCTGGCTGCGGTTGCCTTTCGCCAGCATGATCATGCTGCCGCCGTTGGCCTGCAATAAATCAACGTAGGAATCCATACGGCCAGCGGTGGTTGGGCCTAACGAGCCGGACGGGTAGCCTTCTGGCGTTTTCGCCGGGCCTGCGTAGTAGATCGGGTGATCTTTGATGTACTGCGGCAGGCCTTCTCCGTTATCCAAACGTTCCTTCAACTTGGCGTGAGCAATGTCACGACCCACGATGATGGTGCCTGTCAGGGAAAGACGGGTGGATACCGGATACTGCGACAGCGTTTTCAGAATCTCGGCCATCGGACGGTTCAGGTCGATTTTAATCGCATCGCCTTCGCCCGTTTCACGCAGGTGTTCAGGGATATATTTGCCCGGATTCTGCTCTAACTGCTCCAGCCAGACGCCCTTGCGGTTGATCTTGCCTTTGATGTTACGGTCAGCGGAACAGGACACGCCCATACCGACGGGGCAAGAGGCACCGTGGCGCGGCAGGCGGATAATCCGCACGTCGTGTGCAAAGTATTTCCCGCCAAACTGTGCGCCCAGACCCAGATCGCGCGCGGCTTCCAGAATCTCTTGCTCCAGCGCGACATCGCGGAACGCCTGACCGTGCTCGTTGCCCTCGGTCGGCAGTTCGTCGTAGTACTTGGTCGACGCCAGCTTAACGGTTTTCAGCGTGGTTTCTGCCGAGGTGCCGCCAATCACAAACGCGATATGGTACGGCGGACAGGCCGCGGTGCCCAGCGAGCGCATTTTCTCGATCAGGAAGCTTTTCAGCTTACCCGGCGTCAGCAGCGCTTTGGTTTCCTGATACAGATAAGTCTTGTTTGCAGAACCACCGCCTTTGGTGACGAACAGGAATTTATAGTCTTCGCCTTCGGTACTGTAGAGGTCAATCTGCGCGGGCAGGTTGGTGCCGGTGTTGACCTCTTTGTACATATCCAGCGCGGCGTTCTGCGAGTAACGCAGGTTGTCTTCAATGAACGTGTTGTACACGCCTTTGGACAGCGCTTCGGCATCATTACCGCCAGTCCAGACGTTCTGGCCTTTTTTACCGACGATGATCGCCGTACCGGTATCCTGACAGGTCGGCAGGATGCCCTTGGCAGAAATCTCTGAGTTGCGCAGGAATTGCAGGGCAACGTATTTGTCGTTTTCGCTGGCTTCCGGGTCGTGAAGAATATCGGCAACTTGCTGCTGGTGAGCGGGGCGGAGCATGAAAGAAGCATCGTGGAAGGCTTGCTGGGCCAGAAGTGTCAACGCGGCTGGCTCGATCTTCAGGATGTCCTGACCTTCAAACTGTGCGACAGAGACAAAGTCGCTGCTCAACAGGCGATATTCGGTATCATCTTTACTGAGTGGAAAAGGATCTTGGTAATAGAAGGGTTTATTCGACATTTTTTTCTCACTTGCAATTGCATCAATTAGTAAATTTTCACCTTATAGGATTCAGCATCTTATTATTAAGGCGTATTACCGCAGCACTACAGGGATGTCTCGAATACAAAAGTAGTAATCACCATAATAGTATGGTTTTTTGTCGGGAAGTACTACTTTGGTACATCACAATAATAATGATGTGCGTGTTATTTTTTCCCCGTAGCAGACACGTGGAACGGCGACATGGCATAGGTTTCCTGTGTGCGGACGCCACGGGAAACGGCACGCGATTTAACGTGAAAATATTCCTCTTTCAATTGGCTTAATTAAGTAAAGTAAATGGTGAAATTAAAAACAATAACCATTTAATCTTTAATGTTATTCGTTGGCGATATAAAGAAACCGTTATTGGCTTTTTATCGCTTCATGAAAAAACAGACCGATCACAAAAGCCACGGCGCGGTGGTCGATGTGATGACTGATATAATGTTGCCAATCCAGTGACGGAGTTATGGCGGCGTAGTCTCTTGTTGGGCAAGGAGATTGTCGATCATCCACAGCCCAGCAGGGCCGGGCGGATGGGGTTTGGACCAGACAACGTCTACGTCGATCCACTGCGGCCAGCCTGCGACAGGCAGCTCCACCAGTTTCCGCTGGTCATATTGCGCCACCAGCCAGCGTGGCAGAATGCTCCAACCGTGCCCCTGCTGTGCCATTTCCAACAGCATAAGATAAGACGGCGCAGACCAGACGATCCCTTCCGGTTGCAGCCGATCGCTGCGTTTATAGGTATTGAGATAGAGCTGGCGGACTGTCGCTAGCTGGCTGCGCGTCACGGTTTTTTCCGTTGCGAGCGGGTGCGCTGCCGACACAAAGATGGCCATTTCGGTCTTAACCTGCAAACGCGCGGCGGCAATATCGGGCGGGTAATCCGTTTGGGCGCGTAGTAACCCGACATGCGCACGGTTTGTTTGCAGCAGATCGATCACGTCATCGCCTTCCGCAATCAGGCATTCAAATTCAATATCGGGAAAGTGATGGGCGAAACGCTGAAGCACGGGTTCGTAGTGGGTTGCTTGCCAGATATCGGACAACACAAACGTCAGGCGGGGTTCGATATGGTCGGCTAGGCGAATCGCCAACTCATCCAGCTCTTCGCTGGCGGATAAGATCGCCTGTACGTGGGAAAGCACTTTTCTGCCCGCCAGCGTGAGCACCGGCTGGTGACTGGAGCGATCAAACAGCGTCAGCCCCAGATCGGCTTCCAGATTAGCGATGGCCGCGCTGATCGTGGACTGGCTTTTATGCAAGCGTCGTGCGGCGGCGGAAAACGAGCCCGCATCAACGGTGGTAACAAAAGCCAGCAGGGATTCCGGTGAATATCGCATTGTGTCTCTATCGTTTTTATCGATGGAATCTAACTGTACTCTACCACCTTATACGATGAAAATAAGGCTGTAATACGATGCCATCCATGGTCATGGCGAAAATTGACCCGTAACTCGCAATAAATAAAGTGAATGTGTTATGCAGAACAAAATCAGTAAAACCTTACGTGAGCGTGTGTACCATGCGATGGGCTTTGAGCTCATCGCGTTGACGATCTGTGCGCCAGCGGGTGCCTGGCTGCTGAATAAGCCGCTCTTCGATATGGGCGCACTGGCAATTATGCTCTCCAGCGTCGCGATGATCTGGAACATGATCTACAACTCGATATTTGATCGCCTGTGGCCTGCGGATCGCGTTAAGCGCCGACTGCCGGTTCGTATTGCTCACGCGCTGGGGTTTGAAGGCGGCTTTATATTGATTGGTCTGCCGCTGGCGGCGTGGATGCTGAACGTTACGCTGTGGCAGGCGCTTATGGTGGAGATCGGCTTCTTCCTGTTCTTCCTGCCGTACACCGTGGTGTATAACTGGGCCTACGATACGCTGCGGGAACGCATTGTGAACCGCCGCCATCACGCTCAGCAGGTCTCAGCCAGTTCTCGTCTGCGCTAATTCGTCTACGTTAATTTGCCTGTGTTAACTCTGCGTTACCGGTGTGTCAGCTTAACGCTCTGATACGCCGGTAGCTCAAGCGCTCGCCATAAATACCAGGATGCCACCGTACGATAAGGCTGACATTGTAGGCCCAGCGCGTATTGATAGCGCTGAGATGAGTTTTGGCGCGCTGCGTGAAATCTGCTGGCAGATGGGATGGCATAAACGGCTTCCGTAATGAGAACGCAAAGGACAGAAAACGAGCATAGGAGATTGCCGCATAGCGCGCCATGTAGGAAGGGCTATTTCAGCGGCAGGCTATGCCGCTGTTACGTGCTAATAATAATCGCCGTGCCGATAGTCCCAGGTGGTGAAGGTATCAGACAGTAGCGACATCACCTTGTCCACATCCAGCCCCTTGCGTATCAGCGTCGGGCACGGGTACACGTTCCGCCTCCCTTTTTGTTCCGGCACCAGTTGACCTTCTGTATCCACCATCGACACCATCACGCCTTGCTCGTAGCGTGTGTCATGGGACTTATTTGGCTGGATAGATTTCACGTAATCGTCGGCTTCGATAATCAGATCGGCAAAGGCACTAATACGTTCACCGATCCCCTCCACCTCGCCTCGGTTGCCTTTACCTGACGGGTTAGCTGAACTGGCAAAGGTTAATTTTCCATACTCTTCCCACAGCGCCTGCGTGAGGATTTCGCTCGGTTTACCGAATTTAATCACGAAACAGCTGGTTTTGCGATCGTCCATCATCAGCGCTTTCGAGCCATCTTTGGGGATACGCGCTAATGCACTGTCGTGCCAGGGAAGGATGCAGCCCAGCAGCACGTCGGCGTCCCAATGGCGCTGATATAACTGTTCGATTTCTGGATTCAACTGTGCCAGCACTTTCAACTGGTCAATGGAGCCACACAGCACTACACCCGGCTTGTTTCGGTTGCGCTGTTTGGCGTCAAATTTGCGCTCCAGCCCTGCTTTATCTGAAGCCATGATGATATAACCCACCTTGGTTGGAGAAACGATGATTCCCCCGCCGCGTGACATAATTTGCACCGCATCATCATGCAAACCGCCATTCCAGTGAACTTTACTTCCGCTCATGTTGCCCCCTGATTGTAGAGAAAAAACGGAGTCTCACTGTGTACCATTTATTTGCATGACATATTTGTTTGAAAAGTAACCAATAATGTCGACGGAAATATCAACATCGGGGCGATCCGAATGAAAAAGCAAGAGTGGGACGTGTGCGTAAGGTGGCGCAGGTTTAGCGTTAACGCATGGCGTGGCTTTTAGTCGTATCAAGACGGGCAGCCATACTGAGATTGGAATGAGGTTGAGGTGCATACGATGCTTAACGATACGCTGTTTCAGGATGTTGACTCGCGCTGGGGCATCGTGCGTAAACGCGCCCTGTTGGAGAAAGAGCAGTTGGAGAAAGAATAAGCTGCGCATCCGCGAGGGGAGTCGTTATCGTGAATTTTGATTTATTTGCCGATGAAGCGCCGCGTCGCTGGACGGAAACGCTGGCGCCGGGCACAGTTATCCTGTGCGGAAGCGGGATAAGAGGAGTGCCAGCCTGTATTGAGCACTACAGGCTGTCTTAATCATGCTGGTCATTTAAGCCCGCTGTTAGGGGAAACACAGGGGGAGGTTCCCGTAGGGAGGCCTCACCCCTGTGGTTGCCCCGTGTATCTCAATGCTCAAACGATCGGCATCAGGCTTAAGCGCTGGCGCTTATTTCTTGCTGAACTTCATATAATCGAGGGCGCTTTCTGCCGCAATACGGCCGGAGTTGAGCGCAAAGCCAAACGTGCCACCGCCTAACAGCAGGTCATAGGTGTCGCCATACATGCCAGCAGCATCATTACCCGTGACGTACAGACCCGGAATGACCTCGCCGGATTTATCTATCGCCTGCATTTTCTCGTCAATCTTCACGCCGCCGAGTGTACCCAGCGCGGCGGGCTGCATTCTCACCGCATAGAACGGGCCGGTTTTTACCGGACGCAGGTAATCCATGTTTTTGTTGAACACCTCATCCCGCTTTTGCGACGCAAATTTGTTATTTTCTTCCAGCGTATTCTTCAGCACGCTGGCATCAACGCCCATCTCTTTCGCCAGCCCGTCAATGGTGGCGGATTTGAAGACGAAGCCGCGATTTTTCTGACTTTCCTTGGTAAATTCGCTATCAAATTTAGTCAGCTTGGTATTGGCGATCACCCATTCGCCAATCGGCACATCAATGCCGTCTTCGACGTAATGCTTACGGGATGTTTCGTCAAAAATGGAGTACATGATGCCGCCCGCTTTGGACAGCGCATTGCCGGAATGTGGCCAGATGATGACGTTGGATTCATCGGTAAAGCGGCGGCCGTGTTGGTCAACCCACAGATAGGGCTGACGTGCGGCGGCCAGCAGGTGAGAGTTGGGCGCGTAGTCTGGCAGGCCGGGGCGATAGGCTTGCAGGAGACCCAAGCCGTCCGGCTTGGCGCCGGCTTTCCAGGCCATATTAATCCCGTCGCCGTCTTTACCGACGTTACCTACCATAATGGTATCGGGGAAGGCGGCGTATTTTTGCAGCATCTCTTTGTTGTTGGCATAGCCACCGGTCGCGATGATGACGGCCTTGGCGTCGATCTGGAAGGTGTTGCCTTCGCTATCTTGTGCGATGACGCCTGTGACTTTGCCGTCTTTCACGACCAGATCTTTACCCGCTGTCTTCACCAGCGTGGTGACATCCATCGTTTTAAACTGCTCGTGGAATGTCTTGATCAGGTGGCGTCCGTGGCCGGGGCCGTCGATCACATGCCAGGTCAGCATACCGCCAGGGCCGCCGGGGCCGATGTATTCAAACTTGATGCCTTTCGATTTCACCCATTCAATCGTGTCCGCAGAACGGTTGACGAAGGCACGCACCACGAAGGGATTGGCCATCCAGTGGCTGTACTCCATGATGGTCTTAAAGGCCATATCCGGCGTGACCACAATCCCCTGACGCTTCTGCATACTGCTGTTGGCGGCGAAGATGCCTTCGGCAAAGTTACCCGTGCCGCCAACTATCGGTTGTTTTTCCAGTAAGACGATTTTCGCCCCTTTCTCTGCGGAGGCCATGGTTGCCGAGGTGCCTGCCGCACCCGCGCCGATAATCACGATATCCGCGCTTTTCGGGATTTCCGGTTTTGCCGCGTCCGCCGCCTGTGCGGTAGACCAGCTCATCATCGAGAGACAGAGCGTCGCGAGTACACTTTTTCTGAAGCGTTTCATGATGTTTTCCTTAATGTTATTCGTATTCTTACAATGCAGTCGTGCTGCGTGTGGAGAACCTACGGGATTAATTCGCTTTAGCCTGCGAGTACGCGTCTTCCGCCGCTTCTTTCACCGCACCGCTGGTCATCGTGGCGCCGGACACCCCATCAACCTGGATGCTCTGCTTTTCGGTCATGGTTTTCGCGAGTTCTATGGCGGCTTCCCCGCCGACTTCCGGCGTTTCTTCTGGGGCATCAATCGTCGATTTAAGGACTTTCCCCTGCGCATCGATATCAAGCGTAACGGTGACGTCCCCGCCGATACCCTGTCTCGCAGCGGAATAGGTGCCCGCTTTAAAATTCCCTTCTTGCGCAACCGCGGTTCCCATTGCGAATAACAGGCAGAGTGGAAGGATTCCTGAGCAGATTTTCATATCAATAGTTCCAGTAGTTTTTGAATGAATACGGTGAATCACAAATCTATTTCCCATAAATCACGTTATCTCCCATAAATAACGCTATCTCCCATGAATAAAGTGATAACCATCGTCGTTATTGAGGGGCCTGAATATCAGGCAGCAAAGGGGTAAGCCAATGCCGAGTAATAAAAACAACAGACTGAAGTGATTAAGGTTGAAGAGGATTTCAAACTGAGAAAGAAAACGTAATATCGGAAATGTCAGCGTCATACTGAGCATGACGGAAAGTAATTGGCTAATGGTTAAAAGATTATTACCGCTGTGGTACGTGCTGTTATTCAGGTTGCTAAAGGCCAGCGTACTTTCTGCTGAATATAAGGTTGAAATCAGCACGCCTAATATCATGGCGATGATGCCGATGAGCGGCATTAATTTCTCTTGCACGGCGACGCTCAACGCGAGGATACACAGAGACGTTACGCTGGTTGTCAGCATCAACAAACGACGGTAGCCAATACGCGTGACCAGCGGTTCGAACAGTATTTTTGACAGCAGTGCACCACTGGAAAAGAGCAGCAGAACCAAGCTGGTTTCCGCAGGTTTACAGGCCAGCGTCGTTTGCAGCATTAACGAAAGCACGACGGGCGTTGATGCCAGTAATGTGCGCGTCGCGATACCGCCAATAACGCCGACAGAAAAGGTTCTGATGCCAAACAGGGCACGAGGAAATAATGCCGTCTCTGTAATGAGATGCTGCCGATAATAAATGAATACCAAGCCCAGCGTGCTGCAAGACAGGAATAGCATGACGAACGTTGGCAATATATTTTTCGTGGCGGTGGTTAACATGAAGGCCACGAGAAATAACATTAAAATGGGAAACGCGACTTCATAGGCACCCGTGCGTGATGTCTCTTTTATCGTTGCAGTAGGAATATAGTAGGTTGCCAGAAAAAAGCAGAGTAAAGCCAGCGGGATATTCACGAGGAAAATAGCCTGCCACGAGAGAAAACTAACCAGAATATTGCCGAAAACGGGGCCGATCAGGGTACCAAGTAATCCCAATAAGGTCACCCGATTCAGGAAGCGTAATTTCAGCTTCTGCGGTGTGGTGCGTAATATCACGGTTCTGATGATGGGCAGCATGAGCGCACCGCCGATGCCTTGAATAAAGCGGAAAATGCTTAAGCTGCCGAGTGTGGTTGCCGTCATGCACAGCAGCGAGCCGAGCGTGAAAATGGCAATCGCAATCTGGTAGGTTTTCCGTTCCCCTAGCCGTTCCGCCAGCCAGCTATTGGCCGGCGTAAACGCGACGACCGTGACAATGTAGGCGATCACGATCGTCTCCATATGCAACACCGGCTGGTGTAGCGACTGCGCGATGGCAGGAATGGCGACATACACCATGGTGGTATCCAGCGATTGCATGAAAAAGGTGGCAGAAGCAATCCAGAATAAGACCCATGACGTATTCATTCAGGCCACCGTCATTTGTCCGGCATAAAGCACGAACAGTCGTAGCAGGAACACGCCGAACAGGCTCATGACGGCTAACGTAATCACTTGCCCTTTGCCGGAATGGGAAGAGGGCTTGCGTACCCGGTTGGCAATAGCGGGAATCACAATACCGATGCCGATAATGCCGATCCAGAATACGCCGCCCCAGAAACCCGATAGTGCGGTTTGTGCGGCGACAACCTTTTGCCCGCCGCCAAGCAGCAGCCCGACAAAAAACGCGAACAGCAGGAACAGCTCGGCATACACCACTGGGGTTTCCACGCAGTGGATGAAATGCAGGGAGCGTGAATGCTCCGATGTATTACGGCCCCATGCGCTGGCCAGCAGCATGACGGCAATGCCGGAGGTGGTGCCGGATACCAGAAACAGGACGGGCAGAACAGGGTTATTCAGCAGCGGGAACGATTTCAGCGCGGACAACAGAAAGCCGGTATAGCAGCCGAGCAAGACTGCCAGCACCAGCAGCAGGTTCTCAATCACCGCCGCTTGTTTGACGATTACCGCTGTTAACTGACGGGCTCGCGCCGCCAGCGCAGGTCGGTGCCAGACGGTTTCAAGCTGCGTCAGCCATGTATCATGATAAAGCGTGATCAGCCATAACAGCATCACGACGAAATACACCTGAAAGAGCATCACGCCAAGCGACATGATGGAGGTCGGGTTGTAAAAGACCATCAAATACCAAAAGGTAAAGGGTTTGGTCAGGTGGAAAATCAGAATCCCCAGCCCGAGGATCACGGCGAGCGGTGCGACGATAGCCGTGGTTTTGATGACAAGATTACTGCCGCGATATTCGCTGGGAACGTAGTGCCTGAGGAGCATCGAGAGCGATACCATTCCCGCCGAAATGCCGACCAGAAGAAGATAAACGGCGATGGGCCAATCCCATACCAACGTGTCGAACGTGAAGGCATTATGCATTGTCGATTTCTCCTCGTTTCCCCGGCATACGGTAGAGCTGGGGTTCAGTACCCAAATAGACCTTGGAGCGGTAGGTCGCGTTGCTCTCGATCATTTTGGCAATGTTGCTTTCAGGGTCGTTGAGATCGCCAAATACCAACGCTTTGGTGGGGCAGATTTCGACACAGGCAGGCTGTTTCCCAGCGGCCAGATTGGTTTCTCGGCAAAAATTGCATTTGTCTGCCGTTTTCATGACGGGATTGATGAAACGCACATGGTAAGGACAGGCGGCAATACAGTAGCGGCAGCCCACGCAGCGTTTATCGTTCACATCAACAATGCCGGTGAGCGCATCTTTGAAGGAGGCTCCCGTTGGGCAGACGGCAACACAGGGCGGATTCTCGCAGTGCTGACAGGATTTACGGAAAAATTGCTTGATGGCGCGTGTCTTCTCGACGGCAGGAATATCGACGGTTTGCAGTATATCCAGCCGGGTTACGCCATCGGGCACGTTATTGGTCTCTTTACAGGCCTTGATACAGGCTTTGCAGCCGATACAGCGCATTTCGTTATGCAATAAGCCATATTTAACGGCTACTTTACCCTGCGTTTTTTCGGGTTCATTTTGCGCTTGTGCGAGACCGATATGCCCACTCATGGCAATCGTACCTCCCATATAGGCAATAAAACGACGGCGAGATAAGTCTTCCATATTATAAATCTTCACATTGGGGTGATAGCCGCGCGACGGCTAAATAGCTTCTCATAATAGCGCTACACTTGCAGAAGATGACATCCCGCCAGCGCTGGAGCCGCACAATGATAGGTGGAGCATCAATGCGAGAAGCTATTTAGATATTATGCATCCAGCAATAGCATTAATATTTCTCAGTGTGGCGCTAATAGGAATAACGCTCCGTTATTACGATGAAAATAATAAGCAGACCACGTTGTTATTGTGGTTTTATTGAAACATGGGAAGTAACGGGTAAGTGTGCGATTGGTCACGTTTATTTTTTTTGTAGATCCGTATATAACAAATATAGATTTGTTATAAATGAAGTTTTATTGTGTTATCGCTTTATTCTTAGTCCTTCCTGTTTTTAGTCATCAAGACTTCCACTAGGATAATTTTTTATTTTCTCTATGTACGGTGATTTTGAATAATTGATGTATATCAGATTATACGTTTTTTTATGTGACAATAAATGAGAGGGGAATTGATAATGGCATTTTTGGTAACAAATAAAAAACGTTAGTGCTTGTTAGGCTCTAACGTTTATGCAACATGAGTTATTAGGGGATAAAATTTTAATTGTCTGCAGGCATCAAGGTTTTAAGTGCTTATCAAGAAAGCGGACGGTAATCTTCATAATTTCCGGTTGCAGCCAATGCGGTCCACCGTGCTCTGCGCCTTTCACACTATAGTAGGTTGACGCGATCTTTTTCTCTGTTAGTGCCTGATGCAGCCTCTCGGTCTGACGTGGAGAAACTACGGTATCGTTCGTGCCGTGCATAATCAGGAATGGGGGCGTCGCGCTGTTGATAAAGTTAATAGGGTTAGCGGCAGCAGCTTTTTCAGGGTAGCGGGTGATTGCGCCTCCTTCATTAAATACCGAGGTGCCATTGACCCAAATTGCTTCTGTCGCGGAAGGTGATGCGTGTTTCTGAACGACATCGTCAGGGAAACCTTCACCCACAAGTGTCAGGTCGGATAAGCCATAGAAATCAATCACGGCCTGAACATCACTGCTTTGATCGAGATTATCGCCTTTATCATAGTCCTTTGAACCATTTGTCGTCCCAGCAAATGCTGCCAGATAGCCTCCCGCAGACGCACCGAAAACCGCAGCGTGTTGTCCGTCAATGCCGAATTTTTTCGCATTGGCACGCAGATAACGAATGGCGGACTTGACGTCTTCCAGCGGAGAGGGAAAAAGCACGGTGGGGGCGACACGATATTCCATGCTGGCAACGACATAACCGGCTTCGGCAAGGTTAAGACGCTGTTGCAGGTAATTATCTTTATTGGCATTAACGAATCCGCCGCCGGTAATGAATAATACGACGGGAAGTGCGGTTTTCGCTTCAGGCTGAAGGATATCCATTTTTAATGCGACGTTAGGGTAGCCCCGCACCGATACCTGAGAGTAAACGACGTCAGAGATTAACTTCACGGATGTCGTTTCCTGTTTGACGGTGATTTCATGCTGGTTCTGTGCTGCATTGATTGCTGTCGCGCTCATCATTGCCAAGGTCGCTAACCCTATTTTTGTCGTTTTCGAATAATCCATATCTTAAGTCCTTTTGTTAGTGGTATGTAAATTTTTTTGTTTGAGAGAGGTGATGTCATATTTGTAAAGGTAATATTAAAAAATCTTTAATATTATTGGTATTTCGTCTTAAATGAATGAATTATTTCCTCGTTGATAATAAGTTGACTATCTCTACTATTAACGTTATTTCTCATGAATTAAATGTGCATCTAATCACATTTGATTATTTACAAATCATTATAATTGTTATCATGGCCGATTATAGAAGTTATCGTTGATGCGTAATATAAAACAATGTTCAGCATAAAGCGTGTGATTTATTATCAGGAGCTCATCCGAGTCGGGAGTTTCACTAAGGCGGCAAAGGCGCTGAATATCTCTCAGGCTTTTTTGTCACAGGAGATCGCCCGCCTGGAGATTGAAACGGAAAGAAAGCTGATTAACCGAACCACCCGGCAGTTTTCTCTTACACCATTTGGGGAGATCTTTGCGGACAAAATTCAGGGGATGATTAAGGAGCATTATGAACTGGCGCAGTTCGTCAGCAGCTATGAGGAAAGCACGGATGGTGCGCTACTGGTTGGCGTGATCCCGATTTTTAACCGTCTGGCACACTACAATATGTTTAACCTGTTTCAGAAAGCCTATCCCAATATCGATATCTCTTTCATTGACGGCGTGAGCACCGATTTGCTGGAAAGGGTGCGCAATGGCGAGATTCACCTGTCTTTCTCGACGCCTTTTGATGAATACCTGAACGATCCGTTATTTCATCACACCATTTGTCAGATCGATGACGTTGTTGCGGTGATGGCGACGTCGCACCCGCTTGCGGGCAATAAGACGCTAAGCTTGCCGCAACTGGTAAAAGAAAAACTGATTGTGCCGCAGAAAGGGACAGGGGAGCATGCTGCTGTTTCTGAATCCTTCACTCGGCAGGGCATCAACCCCAGCTACTTTCGTGAATGCAGCAATATGGACATCATTATGGATCTGGTGATCAACCTGTCCGGCGTGGTCTTCCTCTGTTCGTCTGTCGCCAAAAGCCTGACCGCTTACGACGTCGCGGTGATTCCGCTGGAAGAGCAACTGAAAAGGACTTTCGCCATTAGCTATCTGAAGCGCAGCACGAACATTCCTATGGTGCGCCTGTTTCTAGATTTCCTGCAAGACTACAACAGCAAGTCTGCCCAGTAGGAGATTTTCCTTGTTCAAAAGGTGCCGATATCCAAGGTATGCACTGTAACAGATAACATGCTCTGTGCGTATCCAGCCCTAGCAGCGCTGAGCGCACAAGCCGCCGCCAACCTTTTTATCTGCCCACGTTTTATCCCCGCGGCGCACTCCGGTTCTTCCTCTCGCTTTTCATGAATTTTAGATAAATGTTGCAGATGTGAATAAATGTGAGGCGATTCAAATTATCTTGATTAATATACTTGTATGGTAGTCAGCATAAACGAATGGCTACATGCACAGAAGGATAAGTAACGTGAAGATTGTCAGCGCTGAAGTGTTTGTCACCTGCCCGGGGCGAAACTTTGTCACCCTGAAAATTACGACAGATAGCGGATTAACCGGCCTCGGCGATGCGACGCTCAACGGGCGTGAGCTGCCGGTCGCCTCTTACCTCAAAGATCATGTGTGTCCGCAGCTGATTGGCCGCGATGCGCACCAGATCGAAGACATTTGGCAGTATTTCTACAAAGGCGCGTACTGGCGTCGTGGCCCAGTGACCATGTCCGCGATTTCGGCAGTCGATACCGCGCTGTGGGATATCAAGGCCAAAGCCGCCAACATGCCGCTCTACCAACTGCTGGGCGGCGCATCGCGTACGGGCGTCATGGTGTATTGCCACACCACGGGTCACTCGATTGATGAAGTGCTGGATGATTACGCCAAGCACCGCGATGAGGGCTTCAAGGCGATTCGCGTACAGTGCGGCGTGCCGGGTATGAAAACCACCTACGGCATGGCGAAAGGCAAAGGGCTGGCGTATGAGCCGGCGACGAAAGGCAACTTGCCGGAAGAGCAACTGTGGTCGACGGAAAAATACCTCGATTTCACGCCTAAGCTGTTTGAAGCGGTGCGCGACAAATTTGGCTTCAACGAGCACATGCTGCACGACATGCACCACCGTCTGACGCCGATTGAAGCGGCGCGCTTTGGTAAAAGCATTGAGGACTATCGTCTGTTCTGGATGGAAGACCCGACGCCTGCGGAAAATCAGGAGTGCTTCCGTTTAATCCGTCAGCACACGGTTACGCCGATTGCGGTAGGTGAAGTCTTTAACAGCATCTGGGATTGCAAGCAACTGATCGAAGAACAGCTCATCGACTACATCCGTACCACGATTACCCACGCGGGCGGGATTACTGGCATGCGTCGCATCGCCGACTTTGCTTCGCTCTATCAGGTGCGCACCGGTTCACACGGGCCGTCGGACCTGTCGCCTATCTGCATGGCGGCGGCGCTGCATTTTGACCTCTGGGTGCCAAACTTCGGCGTGCAGGAATACATGGGGTACTCGGAGCAAATGCTGGAAGTGTTCCCGCATAACTGGACATTCGATAACGGCTACATGCACCCAGGCGAAAAACCGGGGTTAGGCATTGAGTTTGATGAAAAGCTGGCGGCCAAATACCCCTATGACCCCGCTTATCTCCCAGTTGCCCGTCTGGAAGATGGCACGTTGTGGAACTGGTAAGAGTGGAATAGGTAATCAGAGACCAAAATATGAAAAGCATTGTGATACAGCAGCCAAATGAACTGGTGATTGAAGAGCGTCCTATTCCGCAGCTAGCGGCAGGTGACGTTCGGGTGAAGGTAAAGTTGGCGGGCATCTGTGGCTCGGACAGCCACATCTATCGCGGGCATAACCCTTTTGCTAAATACCCGCGTGTGATCGGGCATGAATTCTTCGGCGTGATTGAGGCGGTGGGTGAGGGCGTGGAGGCATCCCGTCTGGGCGAACGCGTCTCGGTCGACCCGGTAGTGAGCTGCGGCCACTGCTACCCTTGCTCCATCGGCAAGCCGAACGTCTGTACCTCGCTGGTGGTGCTGGGTGTGCACCGTGATGGCGGATTCAGCGAGTACGCTGCCGTACCGGCGAAGAATGCACACACTATCCCAGACGAGATCCCTGATGAGTTCGCCGTGATGATCGAGCCCTTCACGATTTCAGCCAACGTGACCGCACAGGTGAAACCGACGGAGCAGGATATCGCCCTGATTTATGGCGCGGGACCGATGGGATTGACCTCGGTTCAGGTGCTGAAAGGCGTGTTCAACGTGAAGGAAGTCATTGTCGTCGATCGCATTCCTGAACGTCTGGATATGGCATTACGTAGCGGAGCGGACAGGGTTATCAACAACGCATCGCTGTCATTAAAAGACGAGCTGGAAGCGCTCAATATCAAGCCTACGCTGATTGTTGATGCTGCCTGCCATCCGTCTATTTTGCAGGAAGCGATTACGATTGCGTCTCCTGCGGCACGTATCGCCATCATGGGTTTTTCCAGCGAGCCTTGTCAGGTTAGCCAACAGGGAATAACCAGCAAAGAGATCTCCATTTTCTCATCGCGCTTGAATGCCAATAAATTCCCTATCGTGATTGCGTGGCTGAAAGAGAAACGTATCGATCCGGCTAAACTGATTACCCACCGGTTTGATTATCAGCAGGTTGTACAGGCAATTGAAGTTTTTGAAAAAGATCAAAAACGCTGCTGCAAAGTCCTGCTGACATTTAATGATGCATGACACGTTATTGGCAACCGGGATATATAAAAGGGAAACACATTATCGATTACAGAAAACTATAATGATTCCTTTGAAGTAATTATTTCTCTCTTAATCACTCCAGACCATTAATAACGGGTCTGGAGTGGATTGCGACACCATGATGAACGGTAATTTTACTTACTGTGCTCTACCATAATTACAAATCGTCGAGAGTATATATGAATACGAAAATAGCATCTGGACAAGAAAAACCTGCAAGAAGTACCTCTGACTTAGTTAAAGCGGCGGTGTCCGGCTGGTTGGGCACCGCATTGGAATTCATGGATTTCCAACTGTATTCGCTCGGTGCGGCATTGGTTTTCCATGAAATATTCTTCCCTGAGCAATCGGCAGCGATGGCGCTGATTCTGGCAATGGGAACCTACGGTGCAGGCTATGTCGCACGTATCGTCGGTGCCTTTATTTTCGGCCGTATGGGGGACTCCATCGGTAGAAAGAAAGTACTCTTTATCACCATTACCATGATGGGGATCTGTACCACGTTAATTGGCGTACTACCGACCTACGCACAGATTGGTATTTTCGCGCCCATCTTGCTGGTGACCTTGCGTATCGTGCAGGGGTTAGGGGCGGGTGCCGAGATTTCCGGTGCCGGTACCATGCTGGCTGAATACGCGCCTAAAGGGAAACGCGGGATTATTTCCTCACTGGTTGCAATGGGTACCAACTGTGGCACGCTCAGTGCTACGGCTATCTGGGCCGTCATGTTTTTTGCCCTCTCGAGAGAAGAGTTACTGGCGTGGGGCTGGCGTGTACCGTTCCTGGCGAGCGTCGTCGTGATGATCTTCGCGATCTGGCTGCGTATGAACCTGAAAGAAAGCCCGGTCTTCGAAAAAGTGAGTAATGATGTCTCGGGTACTGAAGAGCCGTCACCTGCTCTGGTGGTTGAACAAAGCGAGCAAAAATCAGTACTGTCCATGTTCAAAAGTAAGGCGTTTTGGCTGGCAACGGGATTACGCTTTGGACAGGCGGGAAATTCAGGGTTAATTCAGACCTTCCTCGCAGGATATTTAGTCCAAACGCTCCTGTTCAATAAATCTATTCCGACCGATGCATTGATGATCAGTTCCATTATTGGTTTTATCACGATTCCATTATTAGGTTGGCTCTCGGATAAAATTGGTCGCCGCGTACCGTATATTATTCTGAATATCTCGGCGATATTGTTAGCCTACCCAATGCTGTCTCTTATCGTCGATAAAGAGAATAGCGTTAACGTGATTGTCGTCAGTATTATCATTATTCATAACTTCGCGGTACTGGGATTATTTGCGCTGGAAAACATCACCATGGCGGAAATATTCGGTGGACGCAGTCGCTTTACGCAAATGGCGATTGCCAAAGAAACCGGTGGTCTGGTTGCCGTTGGTTTTGGTCCGGTGTTAGCGGGTATTTTCTGCAACATGACCGGTTCTTGGTGGCCGATTGTCGCGATGATGATGGTTTATTCTGTGATCGGTTTATTTGCAGCTATCTGTATGCCGGAAGTGAAAGACCGTGACTTGGATGCATTAGAAGACGCGGCGTAACGTTCAGATTGTCATTGTTCGAGTTGCAGATGAATTGACCTGTCTGCAACTCGAATTATTTAGGGCACAGACGTATTTTTTGAATCACCTATCAGGGATAACGATGAGTATCAGTGAATTTTCTACGCTTAAACCGCAGGTTGTGGTGCCGCGTTACGACCGCAGTCAGCTAAAAACACGTATTGCGCATATTGGCTTTGGCGCATTCCACCGGGCGCATCAGGCTGTCTGTGCCGATAAGCTGGCGGCGGAACACGGTAGCGACTGGGGCTATTGCGAAATTAACCTGATTGGCGGCGAGCAACAGATTGAAGCCATTCGCCAGCAGGATTTACTGTGGTCGGTTTCCGAAATGGCGGACAGCGGCTGGAATAGCCGGGTCATCGGCGTGGCAACCCGCGCGCTGCACGCGGAAGTCGAAGGCATCGAGGCGGTGCTGGAAGCGCTGAGCGCGCCGGATATCGCCATTGTGTCGATTACCGTCACGGAGAAAGGCTATTGCCACCATCCGGCGACGGGGCAGTTAAATAGTGAACATCCGCTGATTTGCCACGATCTGGGGTTACCCGCAGAACCACGCTCCCTGCCCGGTGTGATTCTGGCTGCGATCAAACGTAGACGGGAACGCCAGCTACCGGCATTCAGCGTGATGTCCTGCGACAATATGCCAGAAAATGGGCACGTCACGCGCAACGTGATCGTGCAACTGGCCGAGCTGCAGGATATCGAACTGGCGCGCTGGATTGAACAGCACGTCACCTTTCCGTCCACGATGGTGGACCGAATTGTTCCTGCTATCACCGAAGAAACGCTGGGGACAATTCAGGGACAGTTGGGCGTAGTCGATCCCGCGGGCATTGCCTGTGAACCGTTCTTCCAGTGGGTGATTGAAGATAACTTCGTCAACGGTCGTCCCGAGTGGGAAAAAGCCGGTGCGGAGCTGGTACAGGATGTGCTGCCGTTTGAGGAAATGAAGCTGCGTATGCTGAACGGCAGCCACTCATTTCTGGCGTATCTGGGCTACCTTGCTGGCTATCAGCATATCAGCGAGTGCATGCAGGACAGCGAGCTGGTCGCGGCGGCGCATCACTTGATGCTGCGTGAACAGGCGCAGACGCTGCGTACACAGGGTGTCGATCTTGCCGCCTATGCAGATGCGCTGCTGGATCGCTATCGCAACCGGGCGTTAAAACACCGCACCTGGCAAATTGCGATGGACGGCTCGCAAAAACTGCCGCAGCGGATGCTGGATTCGATCCGCTGGCATCTGGCACGCGGCAGCCGTTTTGATGCGCTGGCGCTCGGTGTGGCGGGATGGATGCGCTATGTGGGCGGGGTGGATGAACAGGGAAAACCGATTGAAATTAGCGATCCGCTGAAAGATTTGATCGCTGAAACGGTGCAACGCAGCCCGGAAGGCGAAAGCCGAGTCGCGGCATTACTGACGCTGACGGCGATTTTTGGTGAAGACTTACCGAAGAACCCTGTCTTTGTTGATGCGGTGACGCAGCACTACCTGTCGCTATTAGCGAAGGGCGTGAAGGAAACATTGCAGGATACCAACTGGTAATATGAAAGCGGNNAGCCGTCGCGTAACTGCATGAGATAGCTGTGAATCATAAAACAACACAGGATGAGGCGAATGCCGACGATGCCTTGCCCTGTGGCCCCCGATCTCATCACGACAGGCGTTGTAACACTGACACTCACCGCGCTAAGCGTGTATCATAAGCGGTAAATTTCTCGGGTAAGCACAGCGGCATGGACACCTCTTTTCAGATCAACAACAACGAACCAGTTAACCAGCAAATTTATCGCGTACTGCGCAAAGACATTGTGGAATGCAATATTCCGCCGGGTAAACTGCTGTCTGAAAAAGAAATTTCTGTGCGTTTTGACGTTTCCCGCCAGCCGGTCAGAGAGGCTTTTATCAAGCTGGCAGAAGCCGGACTGGTGCAGATCATGCCGCAGCGCGGCACGTTTGTGATGAAAATCTCGGAGCAGCGCGTGGCGGATGCCCGCTTTATCCGTCAGGCGCTGGAGTGTGCGATTGCGCGTCGGGCGGCAGAAATGGTGACGGAAGAACAGCTGCTGACGCTGGAGCACAACTTACGCCGTCAGGAACTGGCCGCGCAGAATGATCAGGTGCGCGAGTTTCTCAGCCTTGATGACAGCTTCCATCAGCTTCTGACGCAGATTGCCAACTGTCCGCTGGCGTGGGAAACCATCGAATCGATTAAAGCGACGATGGACCGTGTACGTTTTCTCAGCCTGAGCCAGGTTTCACCACCGCCCAGCCTGATCCAGCAGCACTACCTGATTTTTAGCGCCCTGAAAGCGCGCGATCCTGATGCTGCCGAAAAAGCGATTCGTGAACATTTGCAGGAAATGATCTATTCGATCACGCCGATTGCGCAACAGAATAGCGACTGGTTCGAGCACGCCTGAACGCGTTGACCTGAGGGTGTTGAATAGTGGCTTCCCCGTCTCCGGTGGAAGCCATTTCACAGAAGACTACTTGAGCGGCTGTGGCAGGGTAATCACCCACAGTTCGTTATCGGCTTCTGGCTTCTCCAACGGTTTGATGGCTAAGGTCGTCTCGACCGCCTTGCCATCTCGCGTCAGTTTTCCATCGGCAGTAACCTGATAGTCGTCCGCCTTATCTTTCGCTTTCACTGGGGATTGCAGCACGGATTGCAGGCCAAAGTCGTTGTCGTTAATAACGGCCAGCGTTTGCTTATCGACCAGCGCCAGACCTTCCACTTTCTCCTGCTGCCAGCCGAGTTTACGCAGATCCACCAGCTCCTGCTTGCTCGCCAGCGTAATGCCGCGTTTTTCCAACTGGGCGAGATCGTCAAACTCCGGCGATTTACCGTCAGCATCGAACGGTGTCAGATCGCTAGCCTTGCTGAGATCGACCAGATAGATGCGGTTCTGCATTTGTTTGTCTTTATCCGCCCCTTGCTCGACCAGCAGAATACGCTGATTATCCAGCGCGACGATATCGCCGATCTTGGCATCCTTCGCTTTCTTATAGCTGTCGATGTTGATGGGGTAGCCCACTATGCGGCTGCTTTTGGTTTCCGGGTTAAACATCACTAGACGCGTAAACTGGGCTTTGTTTTTGCTTTTGCCGGCGATATCCAGCGTGCTTTGCACGGCCATGACAATCGTGCCGTCTGGCAGGCGGGTCAGCCCTTCAAAACCCCGATTCGGCTGACGCCACTTGATGATATTCGGTAAACCGCTGGCAACCGAATGTTCGCTGCCCGCAGGCGTCGGCCCGAATTTTTGCAGGATCTTCCCGCTGGCATCAACGTGAATCAGGAACGGGCCGTATTCGTCACACAGCCAGAAACCGCCGTTGCCGTCCGGCGTAATCCCTTCGGTGTCCAGCCCGCGCTGGCTGGTGCTGAGCGGTTGCAGCGCATCGTTCAGCGCCACTTCGTTGGTGGTGCCGATAACGTCCGCGGGCAGCGGCAGGCCAGTGATATTGCCCTCGGCATCGTGCAGCGGACGGGCGTTGATCGCCTCGGCGGTTTTCGCGCTGACCCGAATATCCATTATCAGCGGTGCGTAGTCAGGGCTGGCGAAGATCTTGGCTTCTTTCTCACCAACCAGCGGTGCATCGGCATTTGGGCCGCGATCGGTGACGGTGGTGAACATCAGATCGTCGCCCTGTTTGCCGGTGAAATAGAGGCCGGAGCCAATACCGACAGGCAGGCCGTTGGGGAAGTTCTGGGCGAATTTGCCCTGATACGCAACGCGTTCGCTGGCTGGGAAGGTGACGACATAGCGCGTCACTTTCTCACCTTCGGCCTGAACGCTGAACGGCAAAAATCCGGCAACCAGCAGTGCTAACAACGTGTGTTTCATGGGATTAGCTCTTTGATGTGGGGCGATTTGACAGACATATTGTCGGAGCATAGGGAATCATCATGTCAGTTTTGTGACCGCACACTTGATTTTGCCATGAAGCATGCGGTTTTCATTGAATATCAATTACTTGACTGGGGCGTTATCCCTTTCCGCGCGGTTTCCTGAAAGCGAAAAAGAGTTGTAGCGTATTGCATAGCACCAGAACGGCGGTGATGACGAAAACCCAGCGGAAGCCCATCAGAGCGGACACGCCGGAACCCACCAGCGGCCCTAGGACGTTGCCCAGATACATGAATGACTGGTTATAACCGAAGATGCGGCCTGTCACCTGCTGGCTGCTGTATTTGACCAACAGCGCCTGCACGGTTGGCATCAGTGCGCCGTCGGCAAAGCCCAGCAGAAAGCGCAGGATGCCGAGCTGCGTAGGGCTTTGTACCATCGCCATGACCAGGAACAGCAGTACGCTGATCGCCAATGCGGCGATCAGGACACGATGTGCGCCGATCCGGTCGCCTAAACGGCCAAGTCGCGGGGCGGATAGCAGGGCGGACACGCCGGGAATCGCGGCAATCACGCCGCTGATAAAGGCAATATTGTCGGTGCCGGGAGCCAGATCGCGGATGAACAGGGTCAGGATGGGGCTGATGGAGCCGTTCGCCATCTGGATCATCATTGTCGTAATGAACAGGCAGATGATGAGCGCCGGATACGGCAGCGACGCGAAGACGGCTTTTCCGCTGAGCCGATTCTCTTTGGTGACCTTAACCACGCTCTCTTTAATCGCGAAAAGCGTAATCAGGAAGCTGGTAAACAGCATGCCACCGGTGATGAAAAAGACGATGCGCAGCCCGATGTAGTCGGCCATAAAGCCGCCGAATAGGGGGCCGAGAATGACGCCAGCGATCTGTCCGGTCGATAGCATGCCCAGCGCCCAGCCGCTTTTTTCACGCGGAACCTGTGAGGCAATCAGCGCCATCGCATTGGGAATGTACCCAGAGGTCAGCCCCATGAGCGTGCGCAGGATGAACAGGTGCCATACGTTGGTTGCCAACCCTTGCAACGACATCACGATTGCCATGCCGAGTGCGGCGCGCAGCAGCATGAGCTTTCGCCCTTTACGGTCGGCGAGGCTTCCCCACAGTGGCGCAACGGCGGCTGAGACGAGGAAAGACGAACTGAAGATCAAACCGGACCACAGGCTTAGCGACTCGTGCGAGTGAACGCCAAGCTGCTCAATGTACAGCGGTAAGAAGGGTAATATCTGGCTCATGGCCAGCCCAGTGAAAAAGCATCCTAGCCAGGCAGAGAAGAGGTTAAGTTTCCAGGTTTCCATGGGGGTCGGAACGGGCCTTCATCAGCGAATAACCAATAGCGAAACCGTAGTGACTGCGCGCGAAAAAGTGTGCTACCGACAGTGAATGGCGCTCAATTGATAACGGATAGTGACTAAAATTTCGTCTTTCATCATGAGCATAGCATAGCCAGCGGCGTATTGGTCACTGAGGGTAATGATTCGCAACAAAAGAAAATCAGCGTAGGTATAGGGTGGAGTGGGGGAAGGTAAATTTTATTGTGTGACTTACGTCACAAAAAAAGATGCTTTTGCTCAACAAAGGTGTACAATTCATCGCCATAAAGCGGGGCATTGCCATTAAGACACGTCATCGCTAAAAAGCCATTCCATCGCGTCATTAAATAACGAATTAAGTCAAACCAAGGTGAAAAAAGTGCGTAACTTCTTTAAAAAAATGCTGGCGGCTTACCTGAATACCTATAAAAACGTGCCGCCCGGCGCACTGTTCTAAATCTGTGCTATGCAAACAGGCCGCCATCATGGCGGCCTGTGTATTTATGGGGAGCCGAGAATCAACGTAACGTAGTTCTCGGTTCCCCTTTTTGTGGTGATATTACTTCGTACTGTAAACCGGCACCGCCGTTACTTCTGGCACCGCGTCAGTCAGGTAAGCACCCGCTGCGCTGCTTCTGACTTCATTTTCATCAATAAAACCATAGAATACGCCCTGTGATGCGGAAGCGCCGCGAATTTCCGCGTCCCCGCGCATCTGCGCATTGCCTGACAGCACAATGCCGCGCTCAAACGCACCCGGCCCCATGAAGACCGTATGCAGCCGCGCGTTATCGCGTACCACGGTATTGCCCTGTAGCACCGTCAGGCCGCCGACAACGGCGCGTCCTTCCACTGTCCCGCTCAGAATCGTTGCACGATCTTCAATTCTGGCGTTATCTCTCACCGTCCCGCCGATGACGCGCGCGTAAGGCCCGACGTAGGCGGTAGGGGCGACATTGGCTGCGTTGGATACCCAGCCGCCGCCGTTGGCGTGACGAGAACCGTTAGCGGTTGGGTTCGGTGCACCAGGCTGGCTGCCTTCCGGCCAGACGCCGGTGAAATCAGCCATCCACGGGTAGCGGTAAAGGGAATAGTAAGCCTGATCCCACTTGATCTTCTGCATTTGCGACGGTGTGCCCATGACCACCATGTAAATGCCGCGATCGTCCTGACGAATCGTGAAATTTTTCACCGTGGCAGACGCGCCGCGCTGCAATTCACTGTAGCGAGAAACGCCGTCCGAACCGATAGCGACAATCCCCCAACGCCAGTCGGAATTCGGCTGCGGCATGGTGGCCGGATCGTTTTTCAGCCCAGGGAAACGGGTAATGGCCGATTTACTCTGCACCATGCCACGGAATTTGACGGTAATTTGTGTCGCGCCACTTTCCGGAATCAGCCGGACGATATTGTAGCCCAACTGCTGCGGCGCTTGATCGAACGGTACGGAGAAGCGACGGAGGCTAGCGCTGGCACCAACAACCGGCTCAAGCGTCGTGGTTCTCAGCAAACGGTCGGCGTTATTCTGGTTGGGTTGTACCGCACCATAGCCGCCGTAGGTTGAGCGATAGAAACGGCCACGATCGAAACCGTCTGGATCGACGTAATCCCAGTTGACGTTGTGCATTGCCCAGTCGCCGAAGACGTCGTTGAATTCAGACTGGCTCCAGCCCATGTTGGTACGCAGAACGGACAATGGATCGGCAGTCGACTGACCGCTTTCGCCCCATTTCGGCGCTTTTGCCCACATATCGTTGATCGCGCCATAGCCAAAGCGGTTCTTCAGGTGTTCCATAAACTGCCAGTTGCAGTAACGGTTACGCGTTGAACCCAGATAAATATGCGAATAGTTGACCTGCATTTCCGAACAGTGTGCCGACGTACCGCGGAATTCATCCAACTGGTGCGTCATCCAATTCGCGTGGGATTCCCAAATCCAGCCAACGTAGTTATCGCCTGAACTCTGGAAGCCGCCGGTTTGCCCTTGCAGCGCATGGGTAAATTCGTGCGCCAGCCCCCAGTTATCCTTGAGTGACGCAGGGCCAATCCACATCCCCATGCTGCCACCACCCGCAACTCCCCCGCTGAGCCCAAAGGTCGGGTCGATGTGAATATTGGCTTTATATTTCACGGTCTGTTTGCAATAAGGCTCGGGGAACTCAATTTGTTTAATAAACTTATCCCAAATTTGTTCCAATTTCTGGCCTGCGGCGACCGCATCATTGCGGTTAACGTCGTTATTATTCCAGCGGAAGGCAAAGTGCTCAGTCTGGTATTTCACGGAAGGCATATCAGTGATGGAATTATCCACCTGCCAGTTGCCCGCGACACAAGCCTCAGCGGCGTTTGCCGTATTGACCATCAATGCGCCACTTAAAACGAGTAGACAGTTTAGTGGCGTGAGAAGTGTTTTTATTTTTGGCATAAATCCTTTTCCTAGCATGACTATTGCTAATCAGCCTTATTATTTCACGAGAGAGAATTCCTCGGTGATAGATAAGACCCCATCCCAAGGCCATCATGGCCTATTTTGCTTAAGTAAAAAACATATCGGCCTCTGTAAGAAGAGGCCGACTGGATTATAGATTAATTTTATCTTGTTACCTATTTCATTTTAAATTTTGGTTATGCACGAGTTTCCTAAAATAAACGTGTTTATTGGTGTAGTGCTTTATTATCCAATAAAGCAGGCTGGCCGCTAGTAACGAATTAAACGCCGGTACGCCCCACTCAAAGGCTAATCCGACGATAGCACCGGCAATGCTGGCAATAATAGCGGGCCAGCCAATCAGCGGCGTTTGCGCACTGTCGGGTAATTGGCCTTCGGCACGACTGGTTTCGAGCAATACTTTGTGGGTGCGCAAAATATAATAATCAACCAGCATCACCCCGATAATCGGTGGGAACAGTACGCCTAATAGCGTCAGGAAATCGATAAAGCGGTCAAGAATACCGGCAACAGAAAGCAGTGTGCCGATGAGTCCAATGACCAGCGTGATCGAGACATAGCGTAGTTTCTTCCCCGTGACGCCCTCTATGGCATTGGCGATTCCCAAAGAGGAGGAATAAAGGTTGATATCGTTCACACGCAGTGTCGAAAATATCACGGCAATCAGCCCGATGCCGCCAGCGGCCTGAGACATAATCGTCACAACATCTGCGGTATTGAGCGCACGGGCAATAATGATGGCGAGGCCATTCACCACAAATTCCCCGACGATAATCGACAGCATCGTCATCCAGAAAACGTGTTTTCCTTTTTGGGAATAGCGCGTCATATCGGGAGTAATTAAACTCGCGACGATACAGCCGCCTACAACCATCGTCGCGCCAGCGCTAATGGAAATGGCTTCACCGTTAGGTGCGGAGGCGAGCAGTTCAGCAATATTGTGGCCGGAGAGCGTCATGATCGAAATATAGCCGACGACGATAACAAACATGGGCACGGCGATTTTGGCCGTGAAGCGTAACGCCCTGAAACCAAAGGCAACCAGCAGCGTCAACGCAATGCCGGACAAGGTGGCAGACCAGCCAAAACCGAGCTTATCCGCCATCGCAAAGTTAAGCGCCTTGGCGAATACGGCATTCTGGACGCCGAACCAACCGATGAGGCTAACGGCGATCACCAGCCCAATCAGGACGGAACCAATACGGCCAAAGCCGCACCAGCGTGCGAGCAGGCTGCCCGACATGCCTTCTTTCATTCCCGCATAGCCCAGCCCTACGGTCACCACGCCAAAAATGGTGCTGCCAATGAAGATGGCGATGAATGCCTGACTTAGCGTCATAGAATGGCCGAGTACCGCGCCTAACATAAACTGGTCTAGCGCGGTTAACATGCCGATGTGCACTAATGCCACATTTAAAAAAGGCAGCCGGACACTCAGCGGAACGCGACTGACCGGGTAGTCATCTATTTTTTCCATGTAGATAGGTTTTCTTATATAAATTGAATGCCTTTCTCGATGAGAGAACGGGGAATATAACCGTCTACACCAAGGTTCCGACAAAATGCTTCAAACTGAGGTAGAGAGTGCGTATCGGTTTTTTGGTACATGTTATAGACTCTGTTCTCTATTGTTTTCGGTGAGACATTCATTTTTCGGGCAATTTCCTTATTTGAAAAACGCTGCAATAGCAAAAATATAATGTCGAGCTCTGCCTGTGTAAAAATATCGGTAGCGATTTCTGTTTGTAATACAGTGGGTTTTTGCTGATTGATATAGTTTAAGGGAGAACGCGAATCTAACTGTTTGGCACTCCACATAGTTCCAATACAGATCTTGTTTCTATCAAAAATAGGAATCTTTTCGCTAACACAAGGCGTGAGTGTTTTTTTTCCATACCAGTAATGTGTTTCGATCACTGTCACCCGTTTCTCACTATTCTCTGTCAGTCTGTCGTGTTCTTTTAAATCGTCGGAGAGTTCTGCCCAACTGGCAGGGAATTCATCATCAAAGCGCCCCTCGATATCAAATCTTTCCGGTGTCCCTGTATAAAAATAGGCCGCCTTGTTCATGTAAATATGCCGAGATGATAGATCCTTAATACCCCATGGTTCGCTTAAGGATTCGATCATCGTAATCAAATAATGAATGTAGTCAGTCATATGTTCCGCTGATGGTGACATTCTGTCCTCCTTGAGATACGGCATTAACTCAATGAATATTGAATCTTGGTTAAAATTATTTTGATTATTATTATCTTGCTAATTTATTGTTGTGTGGGTAATTCTGGTTCCATGATTATTTTTGTCAGGCAAGGGTGTTTTTTACCTTTTATGATTTTCTGTTATTGTGCTATAATTCAATGACACGATATTTTACGCTAATTATATGTCTCTAGTGTCACAAAATTAAGAAAATATTCGCCACACCAGGGAAATAATACCGAATCCTGTAAGGGATGGTATTTGGTCTTACATCAAAAAAATACATTATTTACACGTTACTTGCTGATTTTTAATCATTTTTATATCGTCATTTCTTCTGTGTCCATACCAAGGTGGAGAGTCTCGCTCGGCTCACGCCAGCTAAATGCACCACGGTTTCGCTGGCATTCCTTTCCTGCCGACCTCCTCTACCTCCTGTCTGTTGCAAAAGCCCTTCTTGCTGGCCTGTCGTCATGCAGAATGGATCACTCGCCTGATATTTACCCTTCATAGCATGGAGTCAACACTGTTTGTTTCCTGAATACATTAAATGATGTACGTTTTTGGTCGTGATGCGCTTTCTGATGATCGATAATGCTGTCTAAATCTTAAGTAAAACATCATCCCCCGCCGACAACATCGGCGGGGGATGTTATCAACGAACCAGCGATGGCCGTTTGGCGTTAAACGACCAGTTGGGGATTAAAAACTGCATACCGAGCGCGTCGTTACGGTTTTTATCCGGTAGTGACTGATAAAGCCGGTGCGCCTCCTCCACCCGTTTCCTGTTCAGCGTAATCCCTAATCCCGGCCCTTCCGGCAAGTGCAAATGGCCTTTTTCAATTCGCGGGGCTTCATGCGTGAGCTGCTGTCCATCCTGCCATATCCAGTGGGTATCAAACGGCGTGATGCGTTCGCCCGGTGCGGCTGCACCCAGATGCGCGACCATGGCGAGCGAGATATCGAAATGGTTGTTGGAATGGCAGCCTGTAATCAATCCCCATTCCTGGCATAGCTGCGCCACGGTGTTGGCATGGCGCATGGTCCAGAAATGCGGGTCGGCCAGCGGAATATCGATAGCGTTCAACTGGAGTGCGTGGTTAAGCTGACGCCAGTCGTTAGCGATCATATTGGTTGCCACGGGAATGTTAGTGGCTCGTCGGAATTCGGCGAGGGTTTCCCGGCCGGAATAGCCATTCTCTGCGCCGCACGGGTCTTCCAGATACGGTATTTGCCCCTGTAGCTCCCGCCCCAAACGTATCGATTCATCCAGAGACCAGCTGGCGTTGGGATCTACGGTAACCCGCGAGCCGGGGAAGTGACGCAGCAGCGCTTTTACCGTCTCGACCTCTTTTTCGCCGTGATGCACGCCGCCCTTGAGTTTGAAATCGTTAAAGCCGTAGAGATCGCTGGCGGCTTCCGCCAGACGGATCACGCCGTCGCTGTCCATGGCTGCCTGATGGCGCAGATAAAACCAGTCATGTTTTCCGGTTTCGCCGGGTAAGTAATTCATGTCGGTTTTCGTGCGGTCGGCGATGTAAAAGAGGTATCCGAGAATCGGAATCGACTCGCGCTGCTTACCGCTGGCCAGCAATTCTGCGACCTGAAGGTTTAAGAACTGCCCGGTCAGATCCAGTAGGGCGGCTTCCGTCGCGGCTACCGCGTTATAAAATTTCTCCGGGTTCATCTGTGGAATGTGAATGGCGGTGTTATCGCTCTGCCCGCTACTCAGGTTGCGCTTATCGCTTTTAAACAGCGTGCTCAACGTCGTGTTCAACTTGAGTAATGAGGTTCCCTCCACCTGTGGAATAAAATCGTTGAGCACCCCGAGCGTGCTGGAATGGCAGGGGCATTCTCCTACACCGGTATGGCCCGCGCTGTCCGTCAGCGTCACCAGAATGCGGGTGAAGTAGCAGTTGTGCGCACCGCCAATATTCAAAAGCATGCTGTCATATCCGGCGACCGGAATGACCTCCATTTTTTTAATGATAGGGCTGTCAGACATTTCGATGCTCCATAGGTTTGAATGAACTGGGCGGCGTGGTATGTGTGTTACGCAGCAATAAGAACAGGCCGGTCACGACGGAAACCGCAGTCAGGGAATAGAGCCCACCCGTTGTACTGCCGGTTTTTAATTCCAGATAGCCAAAGACGGTAGGTGCGACGAAGCCCCCAAGGTTGCCGATGGAATTGATCAGGGCGATCCCCGGTGCGACGATGGAGGCGGGCAGGTTGCCCTGTGGCATCGGCCAGAAGAAGGTGGCGCTGACCTTTGAACCAATGCAGGCAACGATCATGGCGAAGAAGCCGAACCACGGCGATCCGATCGTCGCCATAAACGTGCCGCAGGCGGCAATCAGCATGGCGACGCCCAGCGCTTTAGGTAAGTGTTGGCGATGTTTGTCGCTAAATTTGCCAACCAGGTTGATGGCGATAATGGCGCACAGCCAGGGGATGGCGGTAAGCAGCCCGATACCGAAACTGCTGAACCCCTGAATGCGTTGGATAATCTGCGGGAGCCAGAACACCAGCGTGTAACCCGTCATGGTCATGGTAAAGAAGATGGCACAGTAGAACAGCGTTCTGCGGTCCGTTAGTAAGCGCAGTTTTCCGGTGTTTTCCTGCTGTGCATCGCGTTCTATTTCTTCCTGCTGTAGCTGTTGCCCGAGCGCCTGCTTCTCTTCTGCGCTGAGCCAGCGGGCTTTATCAGGGCTGGATACCAGCACAAAGGCTGCCAGAATCCCGACCAGAATCGACCCCGCGCCTTCTAAAAACATCACCCATTTCCAGCCTGTGATGCCGAGGAAATCATGCATCATCAGGATGGCTCCCGTAATCGGGCCGGAGAAGAGAAACGCCCCTGCGCTGGCACTGAGGATCAGCGCTGTTGCTCGGCCACGCCAGGCGTTGGGCACCCAGAGCCGGAAGTAATACAGCACGCCGGGGAAGAAACCCGCTTCGGCTACACCGAGCAAAAAGCGGAGAACATAAAATTGTATCGGGCTGGTGACAAAGCCTGTCGCGACCACGACGGCTCCCCAGGTAATCATGATGCGTGTCAGCCATACCCGCGCCCCGAATTTCTTCATCATCAGGTTACTGGGGACTTCAAACAGCGCATAGCCGATAAAGAAAAGCCCTGCACCAAGGCCAAATGCCGCCGCGCTGATACCGGCATCGGTCTGGAGTTCTGCTTTTATAAATCCGATATTTGACCTATCTATCTGATTAATAATCAACATAATGGCCAGCATCGGGATAATACGCTTGAAGAATTTGGCAATGGCTGAGGCGAGATACGCCTCTCTGGTGTGGTTAGATGATTCGGTTGTTGTCGTTGTCATTTTTACACCTCGCGTAGGTAGGTTACGAAAGTGTTATAGAAAATGAGTGAAAGGAATAACCATGTGCAGATGCCCAGCATGCGTTGGGCTACTCCACAGTGGCGGCGAAAATGAAGGCGTCAGCGCGATTAGGAAAAAGTGAGAAAATATCACGTCTGCGACGGCGGTCACAGCCTGACGGGGGAGGCAATTAACTGCGTCACCCGCATGCACGATCTCATCCGTGAAGGATCGCAGTTTGTTATCGCGACGCACTCTCCGATCCTGATGGCGTATCCCGATGCCACTATCTTTCTGTTCGTATAGAAAGGCATCCTACGAAGATGACACGCGACAAAATAATTGATAAATTTCCTATTCAATTATCTATTAATTTACTTATTCATTTATCTATTCATTGAGTGATTTTTCACTATGACAAATCGATCTGATATGATACGCCAAATGTTACGCTCTGGGCCAGAGACTGTAATAAAAGTTACTGATTATATGGGGATTAGTCAGCCTACTGTTTCTCGTGCTTTAAAGGCGCTTGGTGATGATATTGTTCGAATTGGATCGGGTTCATCTATTCAATATGCTTTGCGAGACACTTTTCGTGGGTTTAGCTCTGTCCCCATTTACCGCATAACCGAGATGGGGCAAGTAACATCACTGGGCAAACTCATTCCGGTTCATCCAGATGGATTTGTCATGGAGCAGACTGGCAAAGTGAGTATCCATAGTGACGGGCTGCCTTGGTGGTTATTTGACATGCGACCGCAGGGCTATCTTGGACGAGCGTATGCATCAAGATATTCAGCCGAGCTTGGTTTGGCTCCTAATCCAGAAGACTGGGCAGACTCTGATGTTATTAGAGCCTTGCTAGCGCATGGGCACGATGCTGTAGGGAATCTACTGATAGGGGACAAGGCAAGAAACCAATTTGTGGAGATGCCGTTACCTACTCCCGTTGCTCGAGCCACAGCCTATCCCACGCTGGCATTGGCTGTTAGTTCCGGCGAGGTGCTAGGCTCATCTGCTGGAGGTGAGCAACCCAAATTTTGTACCTATACAGAACGCGGCCATGTGCTAGTGAAATTCACGGCTCTGGACAATAATCCCATAAGCGAACGCTGGCGCGACCTGTTACAGGCCGAACATCTTGCGTTAAAAGTGCTTGGTGTAGAAACAGAGGTGTTTGATTTTGGTGTACAGCGCTTCCTTGAGATCCCCCGCTTCGACCGCGTAGGCCCACTAGGTCGTATCGGTCTCTTTTCTTTACGAGCGCTGGAGGCGGAGTTTGTCGGCCGAGCCAGAGAATCTTGGCCCGTTCTGATTAATGAGCTGGTTAAACTGAAGCATGTTCATCCTGATGCCGCCATTGGCACGGCACGGCTTTGGGCGTTTGGGACGCTGATCGGCAATACCGACATGCACCACGGTAACCTGTCGTTCATTAGTCGCAATGGCCGCCCATATCACCTTGCGCCAGCCTACGACATGTTGCCAATGGGTTTTGCCCCTCGATCCGGTGGCGAAAGAGTCAATACACTTCGACCGGCGATACTACTTGAAGTAATCAGTGGAGAAATCTGGCGGGAAGCATTGGCGCTGGCAGAGAACTTCTTAGCGTTAGCCCGTGATTGCAGCCGCTTCTCTGCCAATTTTGACCCATGCCTTGCGGCGTTGCGTAGCCACCTTGATGAGGCGAGGTTGCGTATATCGCGCTTGGGATAATGACCCTGAATCGCAACTGATTCTAGACCACTGCGAATGAGTGACCGAGCCGCTGGTTTTTGGGAAAGCACATGGCGGCCCAGATCTGATTTTCGCTATAAATAGCTCAAGGTAAAATTCGCCGTTGCCATGAAATCGCCGGACTGAATCAGATCGTCGCGTATCTTTTCGATGCGGGCTGAAAAGGGAATGGTGTTGTCTCCGCTTTGCAGCACAATGTTGTCCGTGCTGCTGTTGATGCCGACCAGTTTGTTCGCATGATAAATGCCAATCGCAATGCCTTTGGCACCGGAAGGCGTATCCAGCGCCAGCCGTTTGGGCAAGAGCGGCTCTTCTTTGCCTGAAAAACGGATAGTGACGTTTTGGTAGGTATCCAGATTGCAGTCCGTGAGGTTAATCGTGAAGTCATGCCAGTCGCCGTAGCGATTGGCTTTTAACGTGCGGTCAGAGACTTCACTCATGTCCACGACAATCGCCTTGCTCTCCGTACTCACATTGCAGGCGGCGTTGACGACTAAAACGTGGAAGGTCACTTCGTGATCGTCCAGCATGGTCCTCTGCTGCGCAAAGGATGTACCTGAATACAGCGCGATGATGCCAAGTGTGAAGGCGAGTAGGGGGGCGCGCGACGTGGCTTTCGCTACCGTGTTGTTGTGCTTTATCATCGTTGCGATCTCGCGTAGGAAGACGGATTAATGATAATTAAACCGTAGGATAATATTTTTCTCGGTATCGCCTACCACTGCGGGGCCGGCGGCATAGAGCCGAGCCGTATAACGCCGTTCAACCTGGCCGCTCGATGCCGTCAAGCCGTCAACCAGACCGATGAACTGGTTAAACACCACGTTATTGCCGCTGCGCGTATCTTCGATCTTCAGCGTAGCGCCATTTCCCATGTTCATGCCGTCTATCCCGACGAGTGAATTTCCCCGCGACGAGGCGTCAAAGTTGATGTCCAGATCGAAACCCTTGCCGCAGTCTTCTCCGCCGTCGGTCGATACGTTGATGTGGAATTCTGTTTGTGCCAGCGCGTTGGCCTCCGTCCCTGACCACGCTCGGATCGTACCAAAATCGACATAGCTGTCGGGTGACACGTTGATTTTTGCGGCGCACTGCATAATGTCGATGCCATGTAGCCCTGACAGGCTTAAGCCATAATTGCTGTTGGGTTTGTTGTTGATGCCCCCCTCACCGTCAATCTGGAAGACGCGCAGCGAATCGACGCCCGCCGTGGTATCGGTGATATTTCCCGTTTTTTCGAGGTAGAGCTGCACCGTGACATTTAGCATGGTCGGGTTGGACGGCGGTGATAAGCCACTTGGACCCGGTGCGATCCACTGCCCTGTGGATATGCGGGATGCGGTGGTGCCACCGTTGGTAATCACCCCGAGATCCTGCCCGTTATAGATGATGCCAATCCCAACCCCTTGGCTGATGACCTTGCCTTCAGGATTGGGATAGAAGTAGGACATCTCACCCTGCGGGCGCACGGATTTATATGCCCAGCAAGCCAGGTTGCGGGTATAGGGTTTTGACGTCCACAGTCGGCTGCCAATCGGCAAGGTCGCAGGGATTTTTAGCGTACCGATATCCTCATAATCGTTTACTGGGCCGGTCACGCTGCCCAGCCGGCATTCCAGAGCGCTGGCGTTAAACGCCGTTAAGCAGAAAAAGAGCGGCGCGCAGAGGGTGACATAGCGATGTTGATGAACAGCTAACCAAGACATGGCGGATTCCCTGTGGCTTATTTACGGATGGCGGGCTGGCACTGGTTTTGTGCGCAGGTAAAAGGCAACTCCAGATGACCGCCGTAGTCATTGACGTAGTACAGATAGAAGCGATCGACCGTACCGTCATTCACCTCAACCGACAGCGTTGAGCGTGGCGCGACCATAAAGGCATTTCCCTTCAGCAAGCTGGCGGGGTTGGCGCGCGTCGCTTTGGGCTGTTTCAGGATGCCGCTGACCGTTATGTAGTACGGCGTGGGGTTTTCTACCTGAAAGGTGTTTCCTGTTTTGCGGACGATCAGTTTTTCCTGCCATATTTCGTCTTTGGCTGGTTTTACGCCCCGGGGGCGGAAGAACACCTTAATTTCAGACTGAATGGCTATCTGTAATACGTTGGGCTTGTCCGTCTTGGGTGGAATTTCCCGGACGTTAAGGTAAAACAGCGATTCGCGGTCGGTTGGCAATTGGCTGATTTGTTCTGTTTTAACCAGACGGATCAGGCTATATCCTTTCGCTTCGATGCGCTGTAACGGCGGCAGTACCATCAGCGGCGTCGTCACTTTATTGTGCCGATCGTCCGTCAGCCAGGATTGCGCCAGAAACGGATTCTCCGCATTTTGGTTCATCAACATGACCGTCGCCGATTGCTCCTCATCGTTAAAAATAACGCGGGTGCGATCGAGGCTCAGGGCGCTATAGGCTGCGGGCATCAAAAACAGACAGCCGATGAAGAATCCAACTGCTCGCTGATAAAATGTGTGTTTCATAACGTATTCTCCAGATTTTTCTCTTTCTTCGCGCCGCTTATTTACAGGGAAGCAGCAGGGTATCAAGGTGATTTAAGATGGCGGGTAGGGTGATGGCGCACTGTGTCCTGCCCTCCCAAATGACAGACAGCGTTTCGTCAGGTGACACGCCCGTGATGTAGGCCTGCCCGCCGTTGGTGATCATGGCGATATCGCGGCCTTTCTTGTTTTTGATCTGGGCAGCGAACGGGGGATTTTTGCCATCGGCCAGCGCGACGCGCGCCATGATTTTTGCCCCGCTCACCACGTCGAATTTACGGTAGCCAATGGCACCTTCGGTCAGCGTGCCCTGAACGACCGTCGTCACCGCTTCAATGTGTTGCGGTAATTTTTGAAGATCAATGCGGGTCGAGACGTCGTAGTAGCTGCTGGTGCCGGCAATCACGGCCAGGCCATAGCGGTTAGTCTCGACCTGACTACCGGTGAACGGCACGCCCGCTTGACCCGCATCGACCATGATGCGGGTGCCGCCCTGATTACCTTTCGGGTGTGCTGCGACGCCGTGGCGGGTGGCGGTAATGCCGCCGCGCAGCGAGCCGCTCAGGTAGGTGTAGCGATCCTGCTGCCAGGCGACGCCCGCGGTGGCGTCCGTCATCGATGCCAGATGGGTATAGTTGCCGCTCAGGTAGGTATTCTCTTTGCTATCGTGCCGAGTGCTCAGGTTCCAGGTGCGGCGCGGATCGGCGTTATTGGAATAGGTCAGCGCCTGATTGCTGCCGTCGTTATAGCGCCCCATGCTGTAGCTCAGGCGATCCTTCTCACCGAGCGGGATAGAAAAGCTCAGATACAGGCTGTCATCGGTACGGCGGTTGAATTCGGTGCGATAGGCCGAGAGATTCGCGGCAATGCCTTTAACTGCGCCGATATCGAAATATTTGTTCAGCGAAACCCCGTAGCGATCCTGCTCGGCTTCATTCCAATAGGTTTGGCGCGTATAGGTCACGTAGGTCGACAGCCCGCTCAGCAGGGGAGATGATTCCCGCGTCGCGAAATTTTTGGAGAGCGTGATGGTGTAGCGCTCTTTTTCATTGCGATAGCGGCTATCGAGATTCAGCGCATAGAGATACTGCGCCATGCTCATGTAGGTCTTTTCTGAAAAGCGGTAGCCCGCAAAACTGATCTGGCTATCGATCGAGTTGAAATATTTAGACCAGTTAAGTGAGAAAGCGTGCCCCATTTGCGATGCGGACGTTGCTGGCAGCGTCGCGCGTGACTGTGTGATATCCGCCGACAGCGCACCCAGCAGGTAAAGGTTTTTCCCGATGCCCGCTGACCAGGACTGATAGCCATCGGACAATATGCCGCCACCGTACACCGACCATGCGTTGGATAACCCCCATGAGGCTTCGGCGGCAGAAAAGGCTGGGCCTTGCAGACGATGGTTGGTATTTGAGGGTTTACCCGCGGCGAGTTTGTACTGCACGTGCCCAGGTCGCGTCAGGTAAGGCAGGTTGGCTGACTCAGTCTGGAACGTGGTCACCGTGCCGTCTTCTTCCGTCACGCGGACATCCAACGTGCCGCTGACGCCGTTTTTCATATCCTGAATGGCAAAGGGGCCGGCAGGTACGGTGGTTTCATAGATCAGCCTGCCATTTTGCGTCACGGTTACCGTCGCGTTGGACTTGGCGACGCCGCGAATTTCGGGCGCGTAGCCGCGCAGCGAAGGGGGAAGCATGTTCTCGTTATTGGCTAATGACACACCGGTAAAGCGATAGCTATCGAACAGGTTGCTGCTGAAATACATTTCACCCAGCTTGAGATCGGCTGAACGCGTTGGCAGCGGACGATAGGCGTAAAACTGATCCCATGAGAAGCTATCGCGATTCGCGTTGCGCGATTTTTGCAGAAAATAGCGATAATCGGCACGATAGCGCCAGGCTCCCTGATTAAATCCGGTGGTGCCGTAGCTGCTGAGATAGTGTGATGTGCCTCTGCCGTTGGTCTCACGACGCACGTTCCCGACGAGGTTGTAATCTAGCAGCGCACCGCCGATACCGTGGTCCCATTGCTCGGGGGGAATCCAGTTGCGATCGCTGTACGCCAGCCAGGCTTGTGGGATCGTAATATTCAGCGTTCCCATGCCTATCTGGTTAGAGACGGTGACGCCAGCAATTGGCGTCAGATCGACACATGCGCCGTTATTCCATAATTCGGCTTTGTTCCGCGCCTCTTTTTTCAGTGCCAGTTTATCGACGAGTTCGGGCGAGAGACAGGCTGTTGGCAGAGCGAGATGATTACCTTCTGGCAGGTAGTTAATCATCTGTTGCTGTATTTCACGCGCGTTGACTTTTATTGATAAAAGATAGGTACCGGGTGTGACGTATTCGGGATCGGAAAAATGGCTAAGATCAATATCAGTACGATCGTCGACATCCAATACGTTAACGTTAAATTCCGTTGCACTGAGCGATGTTGTATTCAAAGAAAAAATAAAAAAACCGTAACGAAATAACGCGGGTTTTATTTTTTCTTTGAACGTAATATTTTTCATTGCCATAGGAATAGGTGCTTGAAAAGATGTCGTGTTGTGGTTATCCATTCATGTATTTCGACATATGGAATGAATAGGATAATAGGGGAGGAAGCCTCCCCGTTTTTTACGGATACTCTGTTGTTAGCGCAATAGATTGTTAGCGCAATAGAATTTTATTGATAGGACACAACAAAATTAGCCGTGCTGGCGAAGGAACCTGTCGTGATGACTGGCGATTCTCCCTCCTGTGGCGTTGGCAGTTTGGCAACATAGGACGTGAAGGAGAAAATATTATCTCCATTTGCCAGCGGTGTAGCAGGAATAGCTGGTGTGGTTCCGTCGAATTTAATTTTTTCGCCGACGCTTTCTACGGCAATACCCACACCGGTTGCGCTGCCATTTAATGCCAGCAGTTCATTATTGGTGCCAGATGCTACGCCGCCGGAGAAAACAATTTTGGCACTGGTTGCGGTATCCAGACTGCAATCTTTTAATGTGATATCAAACGGTTTTATTTCTGACGTGCCGCCGTTTTCCAACACCGTTTTGCTGATTTCGCCAAAATCGATCGTTTGGTGCAAATCTTCCTGAGATACTGAGCAGGGCGTATCAATAATTTTTCCTTTAAACGTCACTGATCCATTATGTGAATCTGCGGCATGTGCGCCGACAGAAAATATCACAGAGATGAGGGATGCCAGGGTGATCTTTGATAATTTCATATTATGCTCTCTCGGTTGGTTACTTTATTTAAAAAATGAGTACGACTCGCCTGAATGTTCACGCATTCAGGCATAACGAGTAATGCCTTCTCTTTTGTCATGTCTTTTCTGACTGATTGGTGGCTCATCGTGTTTCATGCGGTGAATATATTTCCGCTTGCCTAACCAGCGACGCTGAAACTGGGGGTATCGTAGTGCTGAATGATTTTTCGGTCAAATATATTGAATTGATTATATTTATTTAGATTAAATGTTTTAAATTTACATTTATTTAGTTTTTTGTTCTGTTTTATTGTTTTTACGTTCCAGCGTGAAATTATAAGCTATAAATATAATTATCGAAATATTTTATTTAATTCAATGTGTTATTTGTTATTCGGTGTCTTTGATATGTGCTAGTGTGGAATATCTATTGGTCGGTAAAAATAATGAAATGTCTTTTTATTTATATAGATCTTAAATGAAGGGAAAATAATCTTTGACAATAAATAGGTAAGTTTTTATCCTTGCCTGAGATAGAGGCTGTGAATTGAGATATATGATTTTTTTGCTTTTATAGATAACGTATTTTTTTGTTGTGGCATGGTGGTTTTAAGACTATTCCATAAGTTTTATTATCATAAATGATGTATCTATCAGGCTGATTATAACAAACGAATAGCACTTCTTAATCTTGATGGAAAAGCACGTATGGTTTATTTGATTAATGACTTAATCATTTTTAATGAAGGAGAAGGAACGCTTGCATGGATAGAACGTGAAAATGAAGCAATCTCTCTGAGCTTTCCTATTTCTCGATTGCTCTGTTTGCTCATTGAGAATCAGGGGGTAACGCTAAGCCGCGATTTTTTGTTAAAGGAGGCACTAGAAAAACATGCGCTTTGCCCTTCCCTTAATAATCTAAACAACTATCTCTCTCTCTTAAGGAAGGTATTACGCGAATTTGACCTTGCGGATTCAATTGTGACTATTCCTAAGCTAGGTATTGTTTTTAACGTGGAAAGCATTGTTTCCTATCCAACGGCGGATGGAGGAGAGGAAGAAACGTTAAATCAAGGAGGTGAAAAGAACGTTGAAGAGGAGAGTGATGAAGAAAAAAAGCCCTTTTCTATAAAGCATCTCGCCACACCTGAGTCAGTAAAAAAACAACAATATATCCGGTTCCTTCTCATTTGGACAATGGTCGCTGGGATTTTCCTGCTCACGTTGGGAAACGTAAACCGTTTCCCTTATCGACACCTTGTCGACGTGAAGATGAGCGGGAGGTGCGATCTTTTTTATTTATATGACAGCGTGGATTATCCTCTCCCAACCGACTATGAAAACCTGTGTTCAGATAACATGTTATTCTTCCTGTCGAAAAAAATTGTTATATCTGGAATGCCGGATAAGAAAAGTGAAATCGTTATTTCCTGCAAGAAAGACGGGAATGGATGTGTGACTTATGTTAATAATTAAAGTCAGAAAGAAAATTTTTTGCACCATACTGGTGCTTTTTATTTCACTTTCTCTGGGAATTCTTTTTTATTTAAAAAGCAATTTATACAAAAAATCACTGGTGTGCCAGGGTGAAGTAAAGCTCTATGCGGAAGATCAGCAGATCAGAAAGGAATATAATGTCTATTTTTATCTCAATAAACAAAATAGAGCACTGGTTTTGGTCAACGGCTTTTACATTGGCGAGGATGGTGTACCCCTAACGATTCGGCGCACGTTCAGCTTTGATTCCGTGTGGGAGGGGAACCGTCTGGTGGTGAACAATATCGCGATGAGTAAGCATATCAACGATACTGCCCCCGATGAGGCGATCCCCATTCTGGCTGAAAATGATGTCATCCAGTTCGAAATGCTGACGAAGCATACCTATCTAATTAGTAACGTCCAATCAAAAATGGCTTGCAACATTCGCGATTAATGGGTGTTGGAACGGGTGTACACATTAATCGCTATGCAAGATGCGTTTCATAACACGTGTTGCATGAAATCATCAATATTTTCAATTGCCTGCTGAATCCGAATTCGCGACGGCTTTCTGCTACGCCTCTTTCAATGGTAGCGTCGTCATGCAGGTCTGACTGTCGTCATAGGTTGCAAACGGTGAGCTTGCCACGCGTCCCTGATAGGTCACATTAATCGTTCCTTCAATATTGCGTGGTAACCATACACCGACAAAGCCGTTCTGGTGGCTACTCAGTGTTTTTTGCACGATAACGTTACCCGATTTATCGGTGATTTTTACATCAAACGCGGTATTAGCGAGCTCGCCCTGACACCCAGATAAGCTGTGGTTAAAGCAAGGATGGGTTTGCTGAATATAAGGTGCGAATGAAAGATAGAATTTATTTCCCAGCGGATAGCTATACTGCTGCTGTCCATCGGATAATTTCAGCGCTTTGCTGGTAATCGACGCGCTGTAGGGCAGCGGTCTTGCCTGCGGTGATTGATCGATAACATCGACGATCTGCTCGACCGTTTTCCCCGCCAGCCCTTGTTTAGCCAGAAACGCGTTGGCGTCAGCTGTTGCTGCAAAACCTGAACCGCTTAATGTCAGACCGAGTAGCGCCGCCATCATCTTTAGCTTCATCATTATTTCCCCTCAATAGAATCATCATCTGGAATCACAGGTTATGACGTTACACCTTCCCCCTACGGGAAGGTCAAAAGACGGTGAGTATAGAAAGGTAAATTAATGTATTTACTGATTTTTTATTGATTTTGGTCAATTTTAAATCAGGGTGCGTGGCGGCGATGTCAGCGCTATTATTGATGTGGCGCATGCGTCAGGTGTTCTTCGGTCTCATTTACTGACCTGACCAGTAAAACTCGATGCGGATCCCGCTTGGCTCATAGCACATCATATGCATGGCCGGGCCACCGCTAGCCAGAGCGGGCGCGAATTCAATGTTGATGTTATGCGCTGATAATTTCTCAGCGATCTCAAACAGCGTCGCTTTGCTATCAACCTTAATGGCAAGATGATGCAAGCCAACATGACTTTTTCGATCAAACTGAACCGGCTCGCTGGTTTGTACCTGCCAAAGCGTGAGCATTATCGTTCCATCGCTGACAAAAATGGCGGGATAATCCTCTTTTCGTTTTACCTCTTTCCATCCCAGAAGCGAGGTAAAAAAGTGCGCGCTTTCTTCCAATGCTGATACCGTCAAACCAATATGGTGAACGCCTTGTGTAAGTGGTGAGTTCATGGTTACTTCCTCAATGAGAGATAAAGTTAATAGTGACTGCTTGTTCGTCGGTTTGTTTTACCGGTGTGTGATAGGCACCGAGTGATTACTGAGAAGGATGAGGGAAGGCTAACTGTCTCGCGTGCCGGCGATAAACATCGTCGCCGCGGGTTAGACCAATAAATTCTGCTCTCACGATCATCCCTTCAATAAACGTCATGATAGCTTCGATTTTGTCTTCTTTTTCTGGTTCTTCGGCAGTGAATATCGATAGCAAGAATGACTTGATCCAGGTTTTATGGCGCAAAGCCAGAGCCGTAATGGCTTCGTCTTGCCCTTTAAATTCAGCCAGCGCATGCATGAACATACACCCTTTAAAATTGACGCTCCTGAACCAGGAAAAATGCCAGTCCATCACGGCATCTAGACGACTTTCCGCATCGTTAGCGCCAGATATCGCGTTGGCTAACCCTTCCTCAAAGTGCGTATGTCGGCGAGCCAGCACGGCTTCAATCAACTTATTCTTTGAGCCAAAATGGCGATACATAGATGTTTTAGAGACTCCTGCCTTATCTCTAATTAAATCAACGCCAACGGCGGTATAGCCAAATTCATTAAACAGCGCTTCCGCGATGTCTAAAATGTGCTCTCTCTTGCCCATGATCTCTTTCATCGTTTTTCTTCATCAATGATTGGTTGTTTTTATGTGGACAGATCTGTACTCTTTGCTTGTTGTGTACAGATCTGTCCACTTAATCTAGCACAGCAATTTCATAACATCATGTTTTTTTATCGGGGATGACCATGAAGAGACTCAGAGGAGGTGGTGCTTTGCCACCAAAGCCAACATTTATCCAGTTAATGAAAGGGTTAGTGGGAGGAAGCATAGGGGTTCTGATCCTAAGCTATTTGGGACAGTCCAGCGGCGTACCTTGGTTGATGGCGCCTTTTGGAGCAACCTGCGTCATTTTATTTGCTGCGTCAGCGTCGCCATTCGCACAGCCAAGGAACGTGATTGGAGGACATTTCATTACGTCAGCCGTGGGTCTGATTGCTTTGTATGGATTCGGCGACACTCTCGTTGTGCTGTCACTGTCTGTTGGCGTAGCGATCATGCTGATGCAATATTTTCGCGCGGTTCACCCACCAGCAGGTGCCAACCCGCTGGTGATCATTTTGGCAGGGAAAAGCGCCGTGGGGTTTGAGTTCTTAGTCACACCCGTTCTATTGGGGAGTATTGTGCTGGTGGCGATCGCCGCTGTGATCAATAACTATGCCGAAGAAAGTCACTGGCCTGCGTATTGGCACGGTATTGGACAGCGTAAGCGCCAGCCCTGAGGTGGCTTGACTCAGGGATGAGTAGTCTTCAGTTATTTTGTATATTATTATTTTACACGGAAATAGTATGGAGATTGCCCACACTACATCTTTTCACCATAGCGAGAATCTTTTATTCATCGTTAATACCATTTTCTTAAAACAAAAGTGCCTTTTAAGCATGCCGCTTTAATCTCTTATTTATTCTGGCCGGATGGTAGATGGCTGATTACCGTTCGGCCAAACGGATGATATGTTTTTAGCCTCATTTCCGCATACTTTGCGTACCGTCATCAATGACGAGCTAGATCGTAAACTCATCCTCGTTATGAAATCAGAGAATAAAGGGAAATATATGAATTCCGCTGAGCATATTAAAAGTATTTCAGAAATCATGATGATGCCTTTGGCCGCAAAAGCATTATGCGTTGCAGCGGAAATAGGGATAGCAGATAAAATAGGGGAGCAGGGGACAACCATCGCTGAATTGTCAAAGGAATGTCAGGTGAGTGAAAAGAACATTTTTGATATTATCAAGGTGCTTGAGGTCTTTGGCTTTTTTGAAGTGCAAGATGAACGTATTATTAAAAATAATGCACGTTCAGCGCTGCTGATGTCGGATAGCATCAGTTCAATGAAGCATTTCTGTATGCTGTTCGGCAATGAATACTATCAGGGGTTTGATGGGCTATTGCATACAAGTCGTACAGGGGAGTCGGGGTTTAAGCAGGTCTTTGGGCTGACATTATATGAGCATCTGGCGCACTCCGCATCACGAGCAGACATTTACGATCTTGCCATGCGGGATTTATCTCGCCCGGTGGGATATGTGCTGGCTAAAGAATATGTGTCTCTTTTTAAAACGGCTGGCAGCGTTGTTGATATTGGCGGCGGGAGCGGCGTTATTCTGACTGAGCTTATAAAGCAGTATCATCACTTAACGGGTTGTCTTTTCGACATGACCGGTGTCTGTACCAGAAGCGAAAAGCGTGTCGCACAGCACTATCCTGAATTGAAAGAAAGAATGGTTTTCACTCCCGGCAGTTTCTTTGAGGCTATTCCTTCTGGTTATAATATCTATCTGCTTAAAAACATATTGCATAACTGGAACGACGAATTCTGCCTGAAAATATTAAAAGCCATCGCCCAATCAATTGGGCACTCAACGCTATTAATTATCGAACCTTTGCTAGAGCATGAGGAAACCTCACCAAGGTTATTGATGAATGCGCTTTTTCAATCCGTCATCTGCCAGGATGGCACGCGATACAGAACCTTGAAAGATATGGAAAATATTCTGACGTTAAGTGGGTTAATCATCGTTGGTACAAAGAAAATAACCACTGGCCATACGGTCGTTGAGATTAAATTAAACGCGGCGCCGCAGAGGTGAATATTGCAAATGCTCTATTTTTCTGTGTTTTTCTCATAGCTTTCTAATGACTACTGTTATTAAAACCATGTTATTAAAATCATGTTATTAAAATCATGTTATTAAAAACAGTATTGACACCGATTTTAAAATGCGTAGATTGGGATTACAGCAGTAAAGTTTCAGTCTGCTGTGATGTTAAAGACATCGAATATGCTCTTTAATAAATATTTTGCGATACAGGTCACGAAATATTTTTGTATGGGAATCGATGTTGAGAAAAATTCATACTCTCACTCGATGATGCTTTAAGGCCACGTAGTCAGTATCGACAATCGCAAAAATGGGGTGAAAGCGCGATGATGTAAGGCCATGATTTTGTTTTTATTGGTTGCGATTAGGTGTCGGTTTAGTGAGTGAAAGATATCGCAACGGGAGTAAGGCCACGCATCAAAGAGTCTATATCGCGATGGGGGATGTACTTGTTAATCTGCCATATCTTTGAATGGTGATAAGGTTGGCAGACTGTTTAAATCAGTAAATATAGGGAGGTTTAGCTCATTTTAGTACCCAATATTATCTGTTATAAACGTGTACATTTGAAGCAGTACCAATAGTAGTAAAATGTTATTAAGTCAATGAATGTTAAATCTTAAATCTGCAGTACCTTAAAAGCCTTGGCTAATATAGTCAGGGCTTTTATCATTTGGTGCCATTGCTACATCAAGCCGTTATTTCAGGTGTTTTTGCAACTCTGCGCCAGCCTGCTCCAGCGCGGTGATGACGGTCGGCTCCTCGCTCAGCGGATTCAGCAGGCCGTAATCATGGATCATGCCATTATAGCGAGTCACGGTCACGGGTACGCCTGCTGCATCCAGCTTACGCCCGAACGCTTCGCCTTCATCGCGCAGTACGTCCAGTTCTGCCGTCTGAATCAATGTTTGCGGGAAGCCCTTCAACTGTTCAGTACTGGCACGCAGTGGGGAGGCAAGAATATTGTTACGGTCTGCCGCACGGGTCGTGTAGTTATCCCAGAACCACTTCATCATATTTTTCGTCAGGAAATAGCCCTTTTCATACTGGTTGTACGACGCGTTATCGAAGTTCGCATCCGTTACTGGCCACAGCATGACGTTATAACGAATTTTCGGCCCGCCGAACTGTTTAGCCTGTAGGGCAACAGACGCGACCATATTGCCACCGACGCTGTTGCCGACCAGCGCCAGACGGCTACCGTCCACACCAATTTCCTGACCGTGCTTGGCTACCCACTGCGTCGCCTCATAAGCCTGATTGATGGCTACAGGGAAGCGTGCTTCAGGAGACGGGGTGTAATCCACGTACACCGCTGCGGCACCAGACGCCCTGACCAGATCGCGGATTAAACGCTCGTGAGTGGGGAAATCACCTAACACCCAGCCGCCGCCATGGAAAAACATGAACACCGGCAGCGTACCGGATGCATTTTCCGGCTTCACGATTTTCAGCGTAATAGCCTGACCGTTCACCTGGATAGTTTTTTCAGACATCTGTGCGGCTGGCAGTTTCACGCCCTGTTGCGCGCCGATAAGAACCTGACGCGCTTCCTGCGGCGTCATCTGCTCTATCGGTTTGCCCTTACCGGAATTCAGGACATCAAGAAATGCCTGTACACCCGCGGTCGGTGCTGGGGCATTGATCGGCTGCGCAGAAGCGACGGATGTCATAGATGCGAACACGGCAGAAGTCAGGAGGGTGGAGACGGTTTTCATGATGTTGGCCCTTTTTAAAATAGTGAGGTTGATAGGTTCGATCGGGGTGGTTTTAATAACCACGCGATTAAATCGCGTAAACAATACTTGCGTACAAGTTACTTTTGGTCAAACGTTATTTATAATTTTTTTTAAGCTTGTGAGTAACGGAGTATTTAAAATGAAAGAAAACAGTATCTTGGGTGAATTGCTGTGCTTCTCTCTGTATTCGGTCGCCAATGCACTGATCCGTCAGTATCGGCCGCTGCTGAAAGAATTCGATCTGACCTACCCGCAGTTTGTCGTCCTTCTGTCCCTGTACGATCAGGACAATATCCTGCTCAAAGAACTGAGTGAGAAAACGCTGTTTGATTCAGGCACGCTGACGCCGCTTGTCCAGAAGCTGGAAGCCAAGGAATTTTTAAACCGGGTTGCGGTTGCGGGTGATGAGCGGATGAAAAAGGTGGTGCTGACAGACAAGGCGCTTGCGTTGAAAGAACGGATCGTCGACCTGCCAAATCAGATGCGTTGCTCTATGCGTATGAACGATGAAGATCTGAATATGCTACGACAGCTTTCCAAAAATCTGCTGGAAGATTTATAGCTGGGTGGGGGAAAAGGTCGATTTCCTATCGAGGATTCTCGAATCGTCTGGTCGATTGGGTGGCGCTAATCGTTCAAAAGAAGGGTAAGTGACAAATGCCACACCCGCGCTGGGTGTGGCATTGCGTGTTATTGTGCGCGAACTCGCACGCCCGCAAAAACAATCACCATTGCTGATACCAGCAATAATCCGCTGCCAGCAAACACACCGCTGGCTCCGTTGAGGTCAAATATCACCCCGCCACCTGCGGCGCCCGCCCCGATGGCAAATTGGATCGATGCTACCAGTAAACCGCCCGCGCTTTCGGCTTCGTCCGGTACGGTGGTTGCAAGCCAGGTTGACCAGCCCACGGGAACCAGACCAAACGCAAATCCCCACATTGCCACCAGCAGACCATCCAGTATCGCCAGATGCCCAAAGGCCGCCATGGTCAGTGCCAGAACGCCCATCACAAAGGGCACAAGTGCCAGCGTCAGGCGTAAGTTTCGCGCCAGTAGATAACCGGCAATCGAAGTACCGACAAAATTGGCGAGGCCAAAGCCGAGTAAAATCAGGGAAATATTTTCGACGCTTGCTTGCCCGACGGTTTCCAGGAACGGGCGCAGGTAGGTAAAGAACGCGAAATGTCCGCTGAAGATCAGCACAGTTGCCAGCAGTCCGCCGATCATGCCCGGACGGCGCAGCACGCGAAGCAGTGTTCCCAGGCTGCCGCTGCTTTCCGGCTTCATCGATGGCAACACCCACAGCTGCCAAAACAGCGCCACAACGCTCGGCAGAATGCAGAGAATAAAGACGTTTCGCCAGCCAATCAAACTCCCCAGATAGCTGCCAAGCGGCGCGGCAACCACGGTGGCAATCGAAACGCTGGAGAAGATCACCGCCAGCGCTTTAGGCACTTTATCCTTGGGTACAAGATGCATCGCCGTGGCGGTGGACATCGCCCAGAACCCACCAATGGCAATCCCCAGCAGTAAACGCCCGAATAGCAGCATATGCAGATTGGGAGCAAACGCCACCAGCAGGCTGGAGATGATTTGCAGCACCGAGAAAAACATCAACACCCAACGGCGGTCGATGCTTTTGGTTGCCGATGTGATGAGCAATCCGGTCACCAGCGCGACCAGCGCCGTTGCGGTCACTGCCTGGCCTGCCATTCCCTCTGTAACGCCTAGACTTGCCGCCATCGGCGTTAATAAACTGGCTGGTAGAAACTCAGCCGTAATCAGGCCAAATACCCCCAGTCCCAGTGAATAAACGGCTCGCCAGGCGGGTTTTGCGGGCGCGATGGCCTCACTTGCCGCTATACATGAATTCATCTGTTGCTCTCTCGTTAGAAAAATGTGACAACCGTCACGAAGCATAGAGCGTTCCACATGGACGAGCTATGACATATACTCTTCACTTATTGATTATTCGTCCGGAGTTGTCGTCATGACCATTCAGTCACCCGATTTGATCAGCGAGCTTCTGCGTGGGATGCGTCTTTCCGGGGTGACCTATCGCCGAATTGAAACCCACGCTCCCTTTGGTGTGGCGTTCCACTACGAACCCGGCAAAGCGCAGTTTCATTTTGTCAGTCAGGGAACAGCGCTGCTGCGTATGGAGAGTGGTGCGACGTTTGTGCTAAAAAGCGGGGACGCGCTGTTTATACCCAACGGTAATTCGCATGCGTTACTCTCTGATGAAAAGGCTGACGTCACGCCAGTGTCGGCATTTCCCAGCGAACCGATTTGCAATTCGGTCTGTGCGATCGACTGCGAACCCTGTCCAGACACCGAAAACACGGTGATCTTCAGTGGATGCATGGATTTTGAGCTGGGTGGAATGCAGCCGCTGATCAAAGCGATGCCGGAAGTCATGATGGTGAGCCGCCTGATGTCGACCTGGCCGGAAATCCATCCGATTCTTGCGGCCATGGAACGTGAGTCGATGACACGGCAGGTAGGATTTGCCGGCATTCTGGCGCGACTGGCTGATGTGGTCGCGGCGCTCATTGTGCGCGGATGGGTTGAAGCCGGCTGCGGTAAAGCGACGGGCTGGGTACAGGTACTGCGTGACCCGAGGCTGAGCCGGGCGATTTACGCGATGCATCAGAATCCAGGCGTCAACTGGAGCGTCGCGGAACTGGCAAAAGAAGCGGGCACCTCCCGTTCCGTTTTTGCTGAACGCTTTCTCTCCGCAACCGGAACTACGCCCGTAAAATATCTCAGCGAGCTGCGTATGCGCTTAGCTGTTCAGTACATCCGTCATGAACATCAGCCGATTGAAACGGTGGCGCTACGTCTGGGTTACGGATCGCTGGCGGCGTTCAGCCGCGCATTTAAACGCATCGTGGGTCACGCACCGGGAACGCTGCGAGAAACCAACTTGGCTCCTGAAGAGGTTTGATGGGGAACAGAGTTAGGGATCGTATTGGAAGCGAATGCGCCATCGTAGCGATCGTTGTTGTTGGGGGTGGTATCAAAAGCATCTGGATTAGTTTTTCAGGGGTGGCCAAAAGCAAAAATCAGCCGCTAAGTTGGTTATTTGAGGCAAACCCATCGGTCTGCCTTTGGTGTAAAATATTGCATAGATGAATGTATTTTAAATAGATTTTTATGGATTTATTTCATAGGGGATTTTTAGAGTAACTGTAAAGTTACAATATCCAATTTCATTAAAAGTATACCTTTTTGTTGATTGGGATTTAAAATCTATATTTATATTTAGAAGGTCCGATATGCGTTTGCAGTTATATAATCCATATCCCTCTCCTGGAATATCCGAATTAATGGCTGCATTAGCTCTGAATCCCTTTGTTGTGAGGCTATGAATTTCAGAGTTTTCAACTACAGGGCCAGGTGAAGAAATTTCTAGTAAAATGTATTCACTTTTGTTAGTTGTTGAAATATTTATTGATGAGCCACTTGGGGAGTATTTAAAAGCATTTTGGAAAATAAGGTTTATTAATTGCTCAAAAAATGTAATATAAGTGGATATGGCTATTTTTTCATCAAAGTCAGTCTCTATTTTTATTCTTTTGTCCTGAAGTTTATTCTTCATTTTTATTTTTATTCTTTGTATTTTTGATGGTATTTCTAAAAGTCCGACGGCATTATTGTTTTTTGCTTCTTCTAGATTTTCAAGTAAGCTGATATAAAGCCATGAGTTGAAATCTTGAAAAACCTCGTCAAGTTCTTCAAGTTCCGTTCTTACTTTTTTTATTACAGAGTCACTGTTTTCATATTTTTCAATAGACAATCTCCCTTGGATGGATTGGAATTTTTGTTGAAAATCTCTTGAGAGATGTCTATATCTTTCGAATATCTGTGCCCATTCAACTGAATTAGACATATGCATACCTTCGTTAGGTTATTTGAATGAATTAAAAATAAACAATGAACTTGCTATATTTATTGCTTTAGTGGAAATAGCTGCAACTTCAATAACACCCTTAATATCTACATTCTTTTCAGACTTTAAAATTATTTCTTTTATCTCATTTTTTGAAATATCTGTGCTTTCTCCTAAATATTTCAATAATAATACGTTTTGTGTAAATGCTTTTTGTACTTTTGTGATTTTTGATTCGCTTAGATCTAAATGAACTAAACGACTTCTAATAAATTTCCACCTTTGTTTTGGTGCTATAAATATTTTAGTCAAATTACTGAAGTTAAGCAAAAAATCATCAACGCCCCAATCTCGCTGAAAAACAGCATCTAGAGAAGTAAAATGTTTCCCTGTCTTAGGATCTAAAAGTCTAGCGGGGCTTCCTGTGAAGGCTACTACCACATGTAAGGGATTTAATTCGCGTAGGTCTTGTATTACACCGATCCCGTCCAAACCTGGATATGCCAAAGTTCCAACACCTTCGATATCGCAAAATATTAAATCGAAAGTGTTAAATTGGTATGCTATCAATTTCTTTTGTGAAATTTTTGTGTTTGTTTTATGATAGTCTTTAAATATTTTAACTGTGTGACCCTTGCTCTCTAAAGTTTGGACCCAAGGAAAATCATTATCATCAATTATCGCGATCTTTAATTTACTTGGTTTGTCAAAAAAATTTTTCATATCAATATCGATATCATCAGGATATATTGTCTTAGCCCGCAAAGATGACATGATTATGTAGTAATGTATTTTTATTTTGTTCCACATTTTTATATCTCTTTTCGTTGTATATGGTAAGCGTTGAGTATCTTTTTGCTGCTCTATCAGTGAAATGAATATGCACCTACTCTACAAGCTAACAGTTAATGTTTCGCTAGGTGAGATGTAGATTTTGACCTTCCCCAAGGAAATGCGTAATTGATACAATTACGATAGCAATGATTTTCGTGGCATTCAATACAATTAAACATTATGTAAGCATCATAGCGAATCGAACTATTCATTTTTAGTACTGATTATGTCCCTCACTATGCGTAAGGCTCAAGAACACCTCTCAAATCCCCCAAAACATAAGATTAATAGCATCCTTGATCTCATTTGCATACTCGCCAAGATCCGCAATAGCCTCACCAATCACCTCAGTCGTCATCAACCGATAATGGTCGTTGTCAATGCGGATCAGAGGGAACCACATCTTATTCATTTTCTCAGACAGGTAATGCGATCCAATAAGTGGGATGACCATGCGCCGCTTTGGTGTCTCGACAATATCGCTTTACATATCGACAAACGTTTTGTAATGACTGGAGCGTTTACACGATCACCAGTTCCTGTTTTCATCAGCAAAAGAACCATTCTGGGTAATAAATCTGGCGACGTTTTCCATCCCTTCGCGGTTTTCCTTTTTCCACACCTCAGTTTTGATACGGTGGGCTTCTTTGCCTATGACGTCATTCACCAGACCAGAAATAGGTATCCCGGTAGCATTGGGAATCTGATTATCGTTTTTGTCCACGGCAATGTTAATCCGGCGTTTCATTGCCGTGTTCCTTTTTAACCAAGCGCTTTATATTTTGCAGGGATCTTAGCAATAATGCTGGCGGGGTCTAGAGAGAGTAAACGGGCGATATGGATAAATTCTACGATGTCTAACCTTCTTTCCCCGTTCTCAACCTTGGCGATAAACGATTGAGGACGATCCAGCGCTAGCGCTAGGTTTCCCTGCGTGACCCCTTTGGCAATGCGTGCTTCACGTAATGCCTTGATAACGATTTGATATTCATCAGAGTAAACAGAAGCCATCGATTCAACCCCATAAAATTTGGGATCAAATATCAGTCGCTCACTGCTTTATCCCAAAACGGGATAAGTGTTTTTTTTTGTATTGATTACTTAATGCTATCTTTCTGTATTTTATTCGCTATTTTTTCTAAAACAGTGGAAGCGTCTACAGATAGCAGGTGAGCGATGTGGACAAATTCAACAACATCCAGCCTGCGTTCCCCATTCTCGATTTTGGCTACAAAAGACTGAGGTCGACCTAAAGCGTTCGCCAAATTTTCTTGGGTCATGCCTTTTTCGATTCTGGCCTCTCGCAGTGTTTTTATAACTGATTGATATTCATTTGAATAAATCGATGCCATTTTGGTGACCTTGATAGATATCCCAAAATCGAATATCAATCATTTCCTTTTTTATCCCAAAATGGGATAATCGGCGCAATTCATCACAGGGAGAGGTCGATAAATGGATAATTACGATTGGCATCCGGCAGACATTATTGCTGGCTTAAGGAAGAAAGGAACAACGTTGGCCGCGGTATCAAGAGCATCTGGATTAGCGTCTTCAACACTTGCTAACTCACTAACAAGACATTGGCCGAAAGGTGAGAGATTAATTGCCTGCGCATTGGGAAAGCAACCGGAGGAGATCTGGCCGTCACGCTATCGGAGTATGAGCCCGAATCATGGGGAAGGGGAGGCGGGATAACGCGCTCGTAGAGAATCGAACGGTGTTCGATGAAGAGTCCACACGCCAGAAACGAAAAACCCCCGCCGAAGGCGAGGGTTAAGAATTAGTGGTGCCGGACTAGGAATCGAACATTTATACAATCCTATGTTTTATAGAATAAAAATCAGTACATGTTGTTTTTTACCAACGTATATTTACCAACAAATCAAGGGTGTTGTCAATTTAAATCAATAAGTTACGTTATTTTTCGGTAGTAGACATCAGTAAACATCGGTTTTTAGATAGTGTAAACATCATATTGTCAAATAAAAGAGCACTTTTTGCCAAAAGATATAACTAATTGTTTTTAATTAATTTCTTGTATTTTTCCTCTGTTCCCTTCCAAAAAGCCTAAAAATAGGTGTTGATCGTCATAAGCGATATTCGAATAATACATTCCATCAAATAACAAAAGGAAAAATATATGAAAGAAAAAACAAAACTGATCCGTATTTCTGAAGTAATCGATCGCACAGGGTTTTGCAGGGCTTGGATTTATCGACTGATTAAAAATAATAGTTTTCCATCACCCGTAAAAACAGGTGAACGGTCTATCGCATTCATTGAAAGTGAAGTTGATCAGTGGATTGAAGAAAAGATTTTTTATTCACGTAATCAAGCTGCGTAAAACTAAATATAAGCCACGGAGTGGCCTATATTTGTTTTTCTTGTAATGCTAAATATCTACGATAATAAGACATAGCACTATCTAAGGTAGTATCCATTTTTTCAGCTACCTCACGCCATTTAAGACCAGATGATCTCAATTCAAAAGCAAGCTGTCTTTTTTCTGCTGCTTCTTTTTCATACTGTTCACGAGGCATAGCATAATATTTCACTATCGTTTTACGAGACACGCCAGCCATTTTTGCAAAATCTTTTGCTTTTATCTTTTTTCCGTTAATAATCATAATATATCCCATACTTGATCTAGTTTTGTTTTTAAATTTGTTCTTCTTGTTTTTTGTGCTCTTGCCGATTGTATTTCAGAAAACTTTTCTTTAGAAAAATTATCCCACGTCCATTTTGTGATGCTTTTACATATTTGTCTTACTTCATTGAGAGAAAGTAGATTGGCAGCATTACTATAGTTATTTAATACAATAGCTTTTGAAAACATATCATTGAAAAAATCATCATATGATTTAATTGATTTATATTTCAAAACATCTTTATATGCTATTTTTCTTAAATCCTCAAATAAATTAACATTACGACCTAAACCGTAAATATTACTTCTATTCTGCTTTTTATTTTTGTCTGAAAAATCTTCACGAACGAAATCAGATAAATAAGCAAGCTCATATTCTGGTATGTTATTACATATTGTTCTTGATTCGTTTTTATTTAGTGGGTTTCTCATCAATACATCAGCATATGCTCTATCTGCTTTTAATCTTTCAGTTAGTCCCGCCTGAACATACGCAGCAAATTTCAATGGTTTTATTTTTGCTGCATCCGTTTTCAATACAGGACTTTTTAACGCATACAGAAGATGAGCATGACCATTATTTGTATTTTGAATAATAATATTCGGCTTCGGTAAACCTACTAAATCCCACGCTATTGCCCCGTATTCGTGGTCTATGTCAAAGACTAATCCATTTGTGAAAAATCTGTTATTGTATGCGATATATTTATTTCTAAATGCTATTTCTTTGTGTCTTCTATATACACCTTTTGATGGATTATCACAGCATAAAACGTATTCTTGTATTTGACTTTTGTATTTTTCTATATTATAAATATTTTGATTTAATATCATATTAAATAATCATTATAAGTGATGCTCCTTTTTATTTTCGTTTTGGTTGACTGTAAATAATAGGGGCTTTATTTTTTTTGTTTTTACATTCATTTCTTTATAATAAAGAGATAACAGATATTATATTCTAGTCAAGTGGTACTCTAACCATATCAGATATTATGTTGTTCTTGGTTGAAATAAATAACATGGTGCCCTGTGATTAATGGCACTAAGACTACTTTAGTAAAACAATTTTTATAAATGCAAATAAGAAAGGTGCCATATGAAATGGCACCGATAAATAAAAAGCCAATATTTTTGTTTGTAATGATTATTTCTTTCTTGCTGTCCTTATATATCCATCTTTATCATAAATTTTTAATCCATTACCATCTATTACATAATAAGAGCCAAACTTATCGTTGTTCTTTTTATATTTATTATCAAGTTTTGTTAGTTGATAGGTTCCACTGCTGCCATCACCGTTTAATCGTTTTAAAAAATATCCCCGTGATGTTCTCGTTATTGTAAATGTTGCGTCCAAAAATTCAGGTGAACCAACATCGTCATACCATGAGCCTATAACAACATCTTTATCGGTTTTATCTGATACTGATTCAGGTATTTGCATGTTTTTAAAGCAAACTGCCATTCGTTGCATCTCACCTTTACTTATTAGAGCACCGCTGACCATATCAATATTATTTTTTAACATGAAGTTAATCAGATCTGGCTGACAAAATTTGACTTCCCATGCTTTAGTTATTGCTAAGTTTTGCAATTTAGCTGTTTTATCATGATCAGCATTTGGAACGCTCAAAAGATTTTTTTCAGAAGTATCAAAATCCATTCTATACGCATTTAATGGTTTTTCAGTTGTTTGATATGCTTTAATATATTTTATTGCTCCTTCTTTCGAAGTCGTTGATACTTTTTTACCGTATTCATCTAAACCGTGATTAATATTATCAGCCCATGCAGTAGATTGTGTGGATAATGTCAATAAAATGACTAAGGTAAATTTATTTATTTTCATCATAGATCCTTCGAGGTATTGAAGTTTATAAAATAGCATATTGGCATTTTTATTAAAATCTTTAATGTGGTAAATGGTTTGTTGTTTTTATGCTATTGATTTTCTAGTTATTTATAATGAATTGACGCCAGAAAACGAACAAAAGCAAGTTTTGTCCGTTTCTGTCGCCGCCGATCAAACCCCATGCCTTCAGATTTCACATAGCAGCGGTACTTTTTACGCAAAGCTACCTATTACGCACTGCTACCAGAAAGACAATATATTATTTACCATATCTTTTATTTGCATTTTATTTATCGTGCAATGTATTTATTTATGTAGCCGCTATTGACTAGATCTTATTATCGGTTATTTATTTAAATATAGGTGTAGTTCAGCTTTGTTTTTTTGTTCTTCGGAAACTGAGGCAAGGTGTAATAGCGTATCCGCTATTTTACCCAATCCTATCGGATTGCCAGGGCGGGATTCCACTTTGCTT
>NZ_JACDSF010000005.1:58059-88846 GCF_013449685.1 Pectobacterium brasiliense
GTGAGTTAGATCTCGCCCTGATCGGATTGCCTTGTCTCGTTTCACTCGCAAGGTTGAAAAAAATCTACCCTTCCGCCTATTCCCCTTATCAAAGGGGATGCGGTAAACCATACAGTTTAATATTATAGGAGTATTTAAAATGAATGATGATTTAGGTTTTATAAATAACATTGATGGGGAAATTTTATTTGAGCATTATCAATATTTAACTAATGCCATACTGGGTGATGATGACACAAAAAAAGAATTCGTTAAATATGAACATTATGACTTGGATTATTTAAGGTATTATCTTGAGGCGAGTATCTATTTTTTAGGTGAAACAAGAAATGAAGCAAATAGAGAAGTCGAAATAAAAGATTTAAACGAAGTCGTGGAGATAATCAATAAGTTGTCAAATAGAGCTAAAGTTGCTTTAGCTGAACATATTATATTGTGGTTTGAAGATATTTCATTGGTAGGTTCTTATAATACACTATTTAGATTTTTAAGCAGGGAGAAAAAAATATTATGATGATTGTATCGATTGGAATGATGCTTCTTTGTATTCTTTTAGGTGCGTTTATGATCCGTAGTTGTATTGGTAAGACAAACACATCAAGCGAAGCAAAACAAGCAATATCAGATGTTAGAAAAATAATCGATAAAAAAGCACTGATTAAATATAAGAGGAGTAATAGAATATGATTGATGATGACATAGAGGAACAGATAAGTTTAAAAATGAAGTTTGAGTTATTAGCAAGGTTTTTTTATTACATAGAACAAGATAAAGATATACCTTTTTGTGAAATAAATAGTGATGAACAAAGATTATGTTATTTTGTGTCCCATAGGTATATACAAGAAAATAAAGCTGATGATCTTCTAAAATCTTTGATTGATGAAAATGATGAAGACTATATAAAAGCTATAAGAGATTATATGTTTACTACAAGGGAATAATAAAATATGGATACAGACAGAAAAAGAGGACGTATAGGGTTAAATCACGAAGAACGAAGAGATATATCTATACAGTTCAGAGTAAACAAAGCAGAGTTTGAATATTTAAAATCATTAGTTGAAGCCTCCGGTCTTGAGAGGGGGCATTACATTAGAAAAGAGATTTTAAACTCTGAACCCGTTGTTAAAAGAAAAATGCCAGAAGTTAACCAGAAAACATATATACAACTTTCAGCTATTGGTAATAATATAAATCAATCAACTAAAAAAATAAATAGCAATGAGTATTTTGATAAAAATGAAGTTGATAAACTTATGTTTAATATAAAGCAAGTTAGCAGAAGGATATTAGAAATAAACAAGGATCTAAATTATGAAGGGATACGTAGCTAAATCAGGTAAATCATTTAAAAATAGAGTTGATTACATATTAAAAGATGATCACAGTTTTATTTGTAGCAATATGTCAGCAGATAAAAATAATGTTAGTGATTTAACTGATGAGTTCAAGACTGTAAGCAGCTTTAGACAAGATATAAAAAAACCAGTCTTTCATGCGTTTTTATCTCTTCCAAAAAATGAACATTTAACAGATCAGCAATGGGAAGAGATAGCAAAAGACTATTTGAAAGAAATGAATATCGATATAGACAAACATCAATATATTTGTGTGCGTCATAAAGATACAGATCAAGACCATATTCATATAGTAGCCAACCGTATTGGTTTAGACGGTTCAGTCTGGCACGGTCAGCACTCAGCATTTAATACAATAGCCGCTTGTGAACGTTTAGAGAAGAAACACGGCTTAACCATTACACAGGGGCTTAAAGGTCAAAAATCAGAGGTATCAGCACCAACCAAAGCAGAGATCGAGCAAGCATTGAGGACAGGAGAAAAGCCAGCTCGTATCGTTCTACAGAACGCATTGCAGACGGCTATGACAGGAAAACCAGACCTTGAGACGTTCGTAGAACGTCTGCAGGCCGTAGGCATTGAACCAAGGTTCAATGTTGCCAGCACTGGCAACGTGGCGGGTTGTTCTTTCAGTGTGGGAGATGTGGCATTCAAGGGATCTCAGTTAGGTAAAAAATTTAGTTGGAACACTATTAAAGGCAAGGTGAAATATGACAAAAATAGAGATGATGAACTCATTAGAAGATTCGCAGCAAGAAAAACAGATGACGAAAATAGTATTGGACGATCACCTACTGAACCAGATTTCAATGACAGTAGAGCCGTTGACGGAATCAATGATGATATTATCCGAATCAGTCAGCACAGCATTAAATCAGACACAACAGACACTTACGAGGGTAAACAACTCGTTAGAAGCAACAACCACAGCTTTAAACTCAGCGAAAAATATAATAGACCAACAAACAAAAAGATTGGAAGAGCAACACATAAAGCTGCACAAATACTCAACAGAGTTAAAAAACAATACAATAAAGAACCAATCAAAACTTATAATAAAAATGGCCTCAATAGTTGGCGTGATAAATCTGATAGCGGTTCTATCAGTAGGATACTTGATCATGCAGAAACAGCCACAACAGCCACGAATCAATTTAGACTCAAAAGCGGTAGCAGTTTCAATAGTAGAGCAGCTAAGATCGAAGAAATGAGAGAGCGATTAGGGGTAAAGAAACCAATAATAGTGCCTAAGAGTAGAGAAAAAATCATTCATGATGAAATAAAGAAAAACTCATATAATATAACAGTAGGAAAAGATAACTTCAGAAAAAGATTAAAGTCAAAATTAAAAAAAGACACATTAAAAGAGATAAAATTAGATATGGATGAGTGTGTTAAGAACTCAGTATATAAATTTTTTTGATTGTATATATTTTAATTTTTACCTTAATAAAATAAAACATGATACTTATTGTGTTCAAAAACATACTTTATTAAAGAGATGTAGTATCAATAGGCGGGCTAATGAAAGCCCGTATTTTATATTAAGTTGGATTTATTGCTTTAAAGATTTTGGAGATGATCCAATCTGTAAGATTATGTCAAAGACACTATCCTGAACTTTAATTAAGTCCTCATTCGTGATCTCTATTTCATCATATCTCAATGAAGCATCACCAATTATTGTGGGAATCTTGTATTCATCTATTTTATTTTGATAATTTTTGTTAAACATACTAACTAAATGATTCAATTGGTGGCCCTTTCCTTTAAGCTCTGGTCGTGTTGCTCCAGTCTTCAATAGCCATGATTTTAGTATTTTTTCCAAAAATTGATTATAGGCCCATTTAGAATTTGCCAGATGGGGTTGATTTAGAATGAAGTTATTCTTTATTCCTTCCAGATCGTTTGTCGCGGCTCTTATCATTTCTAAATTACTCAGTCTCCAGTCTGAGATAATAATTGCCGCATTTAATCCTTTTTGAAAGGATGAAAATATATAAGATTGTTCTTTGTCAGATAAAGAGTTTGAAAAATCTTGTGTAATACCATCTATCATTTCAAGAATGTTTGTTTCGTTCCTGTTTTTTTTGACATTTAAATCTTGGTCAATAAAAAAATTGCATTCACCAAAAAAGTTAGGAACTCTACAAGTCAATATTTGACCTCGTAAGAGCAACAATAAAAAACCAATATCATAGTTGGCGTACAGCCTGTTTCCATATCTTTCTTTATACCACTCTTGAACAATATAAGTTACTCTGTGAGACTCATTCAATGACTTTTTTTCTATTGGGCAAAAAATAGGTAAACTAATATCGTATTTTTTGCTAACCTCTGATAAGCATCGCCCTATGCGGTGAGGTATAGGGGTTTTATCTGCGTCAAAACCTTGGTCGACCTTTCCGATAAATTTTTTTAGCTCTGATTCATTAATCATAAATCAAATCCTATTCATAGAGTTTTTTGCAAAGTCAAAAGGCATAATATGCTTTTCTTTGTTCATATCCAAATAATCGGACCACCACTGCAGCATTAACCGTCTTTGGGTAATATGTTTGGCTTTGTGAATATAAGCCGCACGAACATTATTTTGTTCCTTGTGGCTCATTTGCCTTTCTATGGCGTCTTCAGTCCAGATACCTGATTCAACCAGACTACTACAAGCCATCGTGCGGAAACCGTGGCCGCATATATCTTTTTGTGTGTCATAGCCCATAAGACGCAATGCTTTATTAACTGTATTTTCGCTCATAGGTTTACGATAATCATGACAGCCGATAAATATCAGACCCTCACCATTGCTAATATCATAACTAATATCTTTTAGCTCTTTTAATATTTCAATGGCCTGATGACTTAACGGCACATAATGCGGTATCCGCATTTTAGATCCTCTCTCAGAAAATCTGACATTTTCGATCTCGTCTCTTTCTGGCGGAATAACCCATAAGGCATTTTTAAAATCTATTTCAGGCCATCTGGCAAAGCGTAGTTCACTCGACCGAATGAAAACTAATAAAGTGAGTTTTAAAGCTAATACAGTGAGCCTACGGCCTTTATACGCATCAATACGAGCAAGTAGATCGGGTATTTGCTCAAGTTCAAGCGCTGGGTAATGCGTTCTTTTAGGTGTGATTAACGTGCCGCCAAGTTCATTAGCGGGATTATTGTTAATCATATCTTCTTGAACAGCATAACGCATGATAGCTGTAATACGTTGTTTCAGGCGTGAAGCCGTTTCGTGCTGGCCTTTACCCTCAATTTTACGAAGCGGAAGCAACAGATCGCGCGTAGTCAATTTGGTAATATCTTTTGAGCCGATAGCAGGGAAAAGATGATTGATGAGGCTGTTTAAAATCCGTTCACTATGCTGAGGTATCCAGCGCTCACTGACAGACATTTTTTTGTGCCAGTCCCGCGCCACTGCCTCAAACGTAAAATCTCCGCGCTCCTCAGCTTTTACAGCCTTTTTTTGCTGCAACGGGTCAACTCCATTAGCTAACAGAGATTTCATCTCTAAGAGGCTTGTACGAGCTTCTGAGAGCGATACAGAAGGGTAGGTGCCAATTGAGAAGACCTTTTGCTTACCATCGAAGCGATAAGCCGCTTGCCAGTATTTGGAACCGTTGGGATGCACCAGCAGATAAAGCCCCCTACCATCTGATAGCTTGATCTGCTTGTTGGAAGGCTTGGCGTTTTTTACAGCAATATCAGTTAAGCGCATGATAAGCCCCCTTGTGCAAATGTTGGTAAAAATCTCATCGAACTGAGTTTACCAACTTTTTTACCAACAAAATGGGAGCGCTGCCAGTAGATTTTAACGGACAGTAGTAGACAAGCGGAAGGGGGTAACTTGTTGACTTTACAAAGCAAAACGGACGTCAGTAGACGTCCGTTTCTAAATGATTGGTGCCCGGACTCGGAATCGAACCAAGGACACGAGGATTTTCAATCCTCGTGCTGAGATAGCCGCAAATAAGCTGCACATTCAAAAGAGTGTGCAAAATGAAAATTTTACCCGTAATTTCGACAAAGGGCGGCGAAGGTAAGTCTACTCAAGCTGCTAATCTTGCTGGTTTTTTTGCTGATGCAGGGTTGAAGGTTTTGCTTATCGATGGCGACTATTCGCAGCCTACAGCCAGCAGTATTTATGCGCTGGAGCATGAGGCTCCGTTTGGATTGTTTGAACTGTTAATGCAGACAACAGATTTAAACCAGCCAGAGAGCATAATTTCTCGAACAGCCATACCCAACCTCGATCTCATCATTTCCAACGATCCTGATGATCGTCTTCCCACTGCAATGCTTCATGCCCCTGATGGACGCATGCGTCTCAAGAATATCCTTCAGCATCAAAGCTTCCAAAGTTACGACGTCATCATGATTGACTCGAAAGGGGCTGCTGGCGTGATGGTTGAGCTCGTTGTTCTGGCTGCCACAGAAAATGTTGTTGGCGTGATTAAACCCATACTTCCTGATGTTCGGGAATTCATGCGTGGAACTGTGCGTCTCATGTCCCGCTTACTTGCGTTGCAGGCATACGGAATTCAGATCCCTGATATCAAAATTTTGGCCAACTGTGTTGAGAACACATCATTGGATCGTAAGACCCTGGAAGAGTTGGGCAATATCGTTTCTGAGAAGAAATACCTTCAATCCGAAAGTATAAACATTTCAATTCTTGAAACAAAAATTGACCAGCTCGAAGTCTATAAGCGTGGTCATGCTTTTGGTCAACCCGTCCACCGTCTTGAATATGTAACCGATCGCAAAAGCGCTGCGGCTGCAGTGACTATGCATAGTCTCGCTTGCGAACTCTTCCCCCACTGGAAAGAGCAGTTCGATTCCGTTCTACGGAACCAAACTGGTGCAGGGGAGGTAGCTAATGTCTAACCTTCAGCCACTGTTATGCCGGAATGGCATCTGCCAGCGTGCTTTTCGGCCAAAGATCCATTCCAGTGTAGGGATCATCCAATCGGTCGAGTTGTTTCTCGATATCCCATTGCCTGGAGCTCCATTCAGGATCGGCTGCAAAAGCAGTCCAATAGTCGGTCAGCGCCAGCGACATATCTTTATCGGACATGTTTTGAATAATTTCCGGCGTCCACTGATGCTGTTTAATCAGTGCGTATTCCAATGCTTCTCGCGGGGAACTGGGGCTGAATTGCTGATGCCAGTTATGTGTCAGACGGAGCCATTCGCCCAGCCACAACAAGCGGTAGGACATCTGAATCAGTTCTGCACCGGGATATTCCGAATACTTTTCAGCTGCCTGACGGTAAAAAAATTTACAGCGTTTTTCAAAAGAATCCATGTCGGATCTCCGTTGTTAGGTTCTCTGTTTTTGGGTTTGCTGCCAGTTCCTTCTGACCTAAGTCGCCAAACTAAGCGGTCAGGAAATGATCTGTCAGTAAAATGGAGTGTATCCCTTGGAACGGTAGATTCGACGCCCTTTTCAGAAGTTTACATAACCTCATTAAAAACAGTGTTATTACATGGCTTTAATGTAATTTCAGCTCGTGGCTATGCGATGGAGGGAGCGCAATGAAGACTCTCCATCGAGCATTCTGCTCTTGCAACCACTGGCGCTATAAAGACGTTGGTGAGCAGACCGTTTTTTTTGAAACATTTTACACTGAGCATGCGGGGGAACGCGCACGCTCACTTCTGGCCAATACGTGGGGTGTTCCTGAGTCGTCAGTCATTGTTTACAACGTTTTTCCCGAAGAAGAATTGTCCCTTCTCTCCTTGGATAATACAGTGTCATCTAGTGACACGATGCTGTTTGAAACTGGCTGGAATCCGGATGCAAAACGTCCCAGTTATTTGGATGATTGGCCGTTAATGCTGGTTTCTCCCAGAACACATGAGCGTCTGGTGAAAGCATTCATGAGCATTAGCCAGATTGGCTGTGGCGGAAAGGAGGCTGCGCATGGCTAACTCCCAGACGCAACATCTTCCTTTTTCTTTGGAAGCCGAGCAGTCAGTTCTCGGGGCATTAATGCTTGAGAATAACAGTTGGGACGATGTGGTTGAACGGGTCGTTGCCGGCGATTTTTATAACCGGGCACATCAGCAGATATTTAAGGCTATGCAACGGTTGGTCGAGAGCGGACAACCCATCGATCTCATAACGCTGTCTGAATCCATCGAAAAAGCCCCTAATAACCTGTTTGAGTCAATTGGCGGATTTGCTTACCTCGCAGAGCTGGCCAAAAACACGCCCAGTGCAGCGAATACGAATGCTTATGCTGAAATTGTCAGAGACAGGAGCCAGGCTCGTCAGTTGGTTACACTGGGTAAACAAATCAGCGCTGATGCCATGTCCACGGCACAGGGACGAATAAAAGTGTCTGATATTGCAGAACAGGCTGAGCAAGCGCTTTTTGACATATCGGAGCAGCGTGAAACCAAAACTGAAATACCACTCCAGCAGGGATTGACGCTGGTTGTCAATCGGCTAGAGCGTAACTATGCCGTATCCGATGGAATAACGGGCACGCCTACGGGATATATCGAACTGGATAAAGAAACGTGCGGCCTTCAGGAAGCGGATCTGATTATTCTTGCTGCGCGTCCTTCCATGGGTAAAACATCGTTAGGGCTAAATTTCGCTGAAAATGCGTTTGGGCGTGTATCTGGTAAACCCGTATTCATATTTAGTCTGGAGATGCCAGCAGACCAGTTACTCATGCGTATGGCTGCCTCTATTGCAGGTGTCAGTGTCCAGGCAATGCGCAGCGGCCAATTGAGTGATGAGGATTGGGCGCGAATATCAGATGCATTGGGTGTAATGAAATCGTGGGGCGATCGTTTGGTCATTGATGATAACAGTGATTTAACCCCATCGTTGTTACGTTCTCGTTTACGCCGTTTTATTCGTAAATACGGTCAACCCTGCTTAGTCATGGTTGATTACTTACAGCTAATGAGTTCTCCAGGCTCTGAAAACCGCACTCAGGAAATATCGGTAATTTCTCGTTCTCTCAAAGCCATTGCCAAACATTTTAATGTTCCTTTGCTGGCGTTATCTCAGCTAAATCGTGCGTCACAAACCCGGGCTGATAAGCGGCCGACCTTATCCGATCTTAGGGATGGTGGTTCTCTGGAGCAGGATGCGGACATGATTATGTTCATCCATCGTGAAGAGGCTTATGACCCGAATACCTCAGATAAAGGGTTGGCTGAAATCATTATTGGTAAACAACGCCAAGGGCCAGTGGGCACCGTAAAACTTGCCTTTGATGCGCAATATACGCGTTTTAGAGAATGGCATTTAGGCTATGGAGAGAAATACTGATGAATAAAAAAATAGCCTCGTTGCAGCTTGGTAACGCAATGCTACAAGGCAGCCGGGAGCCTGCAACCGCTCAGGTTTCCGCGTTGCCGGTCAATGAAATGCCGATGGTGCTGACGTTGGATCAGATGGGGCCTCATCCGGATAACCCGAGAACCAAACGTAATCCCAAATACGATGAGATTAAAGAGTCCATACGTCATCGAGGTTTGGATACCGTACTAAAGGTAACTCGCGATCCAAATGTACCTGATCTTTATGTCTTCAGTGACGGTGGTAATACACGCCATGAAATCCTGAGCGAACTGTGGACAGAGACGCAGGAAGAACGCTTCTTTCGGCATACCGTTATTTTCAAACCGTGGCCCGGCCGTCTCCAGTGTGTCATTGGCCATCTGGCTGAGAATGAAGTCCGTGGCGAATTGACCTTTATAGAAAAAGCTTTCGGTATCCAAAAAGCTCGCAACATTTACGAGGAACAACTTGGCAAATCGGTATCGCTGCGTGAGTTGGCCACGCTGCTGACGGAGGCCGGGTTACCGATAGATTATTCGAGTATTAGTCGGATGGAGAGCACGATAACTTTCCTGTATCCATATATGCCAAATTTGCTTGAGTCTGGATTAGGAGCTCCCCAAATAAGGAACTTATTATCATTAAGACATGACGCTGAAAAAATTTGGTCCGAATATGTTTTAACCGTTTCAGCTGAATTGTCTTTTGAAGATGTTTTTGGCGGATGCTGCAAAAAATTTGATTCTCCGGATGACTGGTCACTGGAAATGTTCCGGGACGAGTTTATTGGTGATCTTGTTAGTGCTTTACCGCACCCGTCTCTTAACTACGATCGCTGGGTAATGGAATTAGATCCGAAAGTTCGTAATCAGCGCAAACTTTTCGGCGAGACCGATCCCTTACCCGCGTTCGTCCATGAATCACCAACTGGAGAGACAAATAAGGACAAAGGGGATGATACTGGTTCGGCTGGTTCGGAATCTGCATCCCCACCTTCCTCACAAGTTGGAAAGAATGGCGATAGACAGCATTTTTCTCCCCCCTCGTTAAACGATGCAAGTGGCGCTCATCGTCAGCATATTGACGAAGACGACGAGCATCATGATGATGAGAATGCAGAGGAATGTGAATTTCAGGGTAATGACAATGCCTTCTCCCATGGCGATAACGACAACCAGGGCAATCTTTCTGGGTTGGCAAATCGTCAGAGTGAAGGTTCAGAGAGTCAGACGACATTTTCTTTACCTTCGGATGGGCATTCAGCTCAACAGCTGGCATCTTCTGCTTCTGTACTGTCTTTTGCTCACGGAGGTCTGGAGCCAGTTTCTGATATCTGGCAGATTTCTGCGTTCCAGGATGATATCGAACACTTACAAGATTGCGCCTATCGACTGGCATTTGAGCTGGCTGAGGCTATGGGCTATCCCAACGAGATCTTGGAAGCGAAAGAGCCTTCTGAGGCCGGCTATATTGCATCAAGATCCAACGCGCCATTCATTCTATTTCTCAATGGATTAACTGGCCAGCAAAGTGATGAACCATTCAACATGTTCAACTTTTGTCTGAATGTTATCGGCTCCGCAAACAAAGGGGATTCACCCGTTCTTGACGATACTTATACCGTGAAAATGTTACGCCTGATTCGAGTATTACGTCGTTTACGTGAACATCAGCGGCAGATCGCAATGGAACAAGCTGAGCAGTAAAGGATGGGGAAATTACGTTTAGAAAGCGGCACCTATTATGAGGTGCTGCTTAATGCACTATCCAGTGCCATAAAAGAGAAAGAGCGCCAGATACAGGATGCATATACAGAGGATGTCAGAATATTAGATCGGCGCGGTGAAATACTCAGCCAGCATGATGAATGTGACTTTTTCTTAAAAACAGCGAATGAATGTACGCCGCTAATAGATGATTTTCGGCGTATTCATCTGTATTTGTCGGATAAACATTTAGATAGTGTAAAAAGAAATAAATAATATTTTATACATGGAGCCAACTTTATGAGTGAAAATTTACAACAAATAGCAAATGCCTCTCAGTCAGCAAATAATCTTTTGACTCAATTAGTGATGGATTTAAAAAGTGGTTACATACGCCGCTGTGAGTCCCTCGGATTAAAGCAAGAGGAAATGCAGTTACTGCAAAGTCTGACGATTGAAGATCTTCACTATATTTCCAATAGCTCTGTTTCTGTATTGCAGTTCTACATTCATCACGAGAATTTTTACCGCTTGGTTCAACATGCCCGGCGTGAACAAATGCGTACGCAGCGAATTGATCGTGCGTTATCACTCGGCGGCTCCATTGAACTCATGCAACACATGTTTGGACTATCCAGTCTGGAAGTGGCGAACCGGCGGCGTATTGCTGGCATTGATGTTCGCCCCGGGCGTGGCGTTGTTCTGAGTGAAGAGGAAAGTGCAGCGTTATGGCAGCGTTGGCAATTGGCTACTGTAGAGAATGTCGACAGTGGCGAAGCGTTGGATGTCATGATGTTAGCCGCAGAGCAGATGGATGTGTCGTTGACGGCTGTTTGGCACGCCGTTCGGTCATGGAGTCAAACGCATCGGATGAATATTTCTTCTGAATCATCAAGAAAAACGGTATCACGGTGAGGATAATAATGCGTTCTCGTTTATGCGAAATTATGCCGGGATTATATGCCCCGGCAACCGTGCCGAAATCACATTGCCACAAGGCTAAGAATCAAATTAGACGCTTTCGAGAAGGAGCGCGAAATTACACTCGTCTTACGGAAAAAAACTCCAGGTATTTAAAAATTGATATCGGTCCATTTTGGAGGATATTGAGTCGAAATCATGGTGATTCGTGGGAGTTAATGAATCACGAACGTTATAACAACGAAATACGGAAATAATATGAGGTGGAATATGACGAAATAAAAATATTAAAAATGAGTCAATTAAAATATGGCTAATCAGTGTGTTTATACTGCATCTGACTATTCGGATGCAGAAACAAGTGCATTGATGTTTTTTATTATGAGCCAACAGCCGTATAAGAAACAGTCAGCGATAAGGACAACGATATGAATCTGCCAGCAGACAGCCTGATAGCCTACACCGTTGAGAAGATGAATCTCCGGTTGGCTGAACGAATACCCGCTGATGACGCGGGACAGCTGCGTAGCGGACTGCTTTATATGGGGAACGTACATGATGCATACCCCAGACGTTTACTATTAGACACTCGGCTATCTCCTTTGGATAAGATGGCCTGGATGATGATCCGTTTGTATGCCCAGCAAAATGAGGGAGCAATTTTCCCTACCTATGATGAACTACAACTTCAACTTGCTTCTCCACATAAGGGTGGGGCGTCTCGGGAAACCATTAGCCGCGTACTGCTGATGCTGAGGATCACCGGTTGGCTAAGTTTGTGCAAACGCGTTCGCGATGAAAAAGGGCGTGTTCGTGGAAATATTTATGCACAGCATGATGAACCGCTCTCATTCCGTGATGCGGAGATTTTCGATCCCGGTTGGCTGGACGCGGTTGCTGAAGCTTGCCGGAATAAAAATAAAACTATCAGCCAGACAGCGTGGGACGTTCTGAACGAAATCAAAAATGATACAACGATGCGGCATCGTCATAGCCGTATTGCACTTATTGAGAGTCGCCTTGGTTCCGCACAAACACCGCAACAAATGGTAGCCAGACAGAGTGTTCGTCACCTCAGTTCGGAATCCGAACTAAGACAAAAATCACCAAGTTCGGACGCAAAATCACTGAGTTCGGATACCGAACTCAGTCATCCAGAAGGAGATAAATCACTGAGTTCGGAATCCGAACTCAGTGGTATTTCAAGGAGTTGTCACTCAGTTCGGAATCCGAACCGTTACGTACGTAGTAATACACACTGTGTAAAAAGAAATACGTACGTACTGCCGGATGCGTTCGAAAAATTACTGTCACCAGATGATAGCAGCATGGCGATTGAACAACTTCAGGTGCTGACCAGCGAACAAGCTGAGCAGGTGCTGCAATCGATAAATAGGGCGCTTTCTGACGGAGGGATCAATAACCCTATTGGATGGTTACTGGCTGTATTTAAGCGGGCCCGAGAGGGAAAGCTCTTTACCCAAAGAACGTCAAAACCACCTGTTCAGCCCCAAGCTCCTTCGGCGGTAAGCGATGCTATGACTAAGCCAGCTGCGAAAATTTCTGATAAAGCGCATGTTCAGAGTGTACTGGCTGAGATACGACGGAAGTGTGCGGCTGGATGATTGTTGAGGTGATTAAAAAACAGGCGCTGTTGGCAGTGCCAACAGCGATTAAAAAACAACCGCATTGTGAATTCAGGTACAAAATGGTGTGATGTTGGGTGGTGAATGGTTGGGTGGCTAAAAAATAGGCACTGTTGACACTGTCAACAGCGATTAAAAAGCAACCACATCATTCTGTTTGCTTAATTCATGGATATTTATAGATCTGTAAAACTGGTTTGGAATTGAGCTGGTTACTCCTTTGCCCTGAATATTTCTAACCCATATCAGAAATATTTTAGGTCAGCACAAGGAGTTAGCGATGTCAGAGTTAGATCATGGTGTAAATAATGACACCCATCAGGAACCCGCTTCATCAGAGCCAGTCACTTCATCATCTGTCCGTGAACGAGAAACCCGTTCCGGCGCATTGAAATCATCTTTAACTCTCGATCTCCATACTCATTATGCTATCAGGTTATGGGACGGACGCCGCAAGGAGCAAATTGCAACAGCCGATGTAAATTCACAAAGACCTCCTCGCCGTATTTTTAGCATGCCGCAAGTGATATCACGGGCCGGTCAGGTATATCAGGCATCTGTCGCCGATAACCCTTATGCTGATGCGCTGCTTGTTAGGCTGGAAGATGCGATTGAAGTGTCGACAGATAAAGTGCAGCAAGTGGTTCAAGAGATATCGGAGATCCTGAAATCTATTCCAGTGTCTATAACGCTATCCGATGTTATGTCCGTTTCTCCATTAAATATCGGTGTTTATAGTAGTTCTCCGCTTGGATATCGCTGCGTTTGGCTATTGGTTGGCTATGACCAACTGGCGATGAAGGTATTTCAGGCTTTCCACTACGGTCTTATTTCTCGTGCAACTCGCGATCAATATTTGGATAAGGGAGGATATGCGATCAGACAGATATACAGCATCGTGCAGAATTACCGTGCTGTTACTGTTACTCGCAATGATATTCTTGCCAGAACGCCAGCAGGTCTGAAAGCTATTGAGATTTACGGGGAACCTGATGCAGACATTATGTCTGGGAAAGTACGTTCTTCTTTTTCTGCGCGGCTTTCTCCTGTAGGGAGGGAGTAATGCGTTTATTTTTATGCGAAAAACCTTCTCAGGCCAAAGACATAGCGAAAGTTATGGGAATAACCCAAAGAGGTAAAGGGTTTCTTTTTGGTAAGGACATTACAATTACTTGGGCTATTGGTCACCTTTTGGAGCTGGCTAATCCTGAGTCATATTGTGATGAATTTGCTCAATGGAGCCTTGATTCTCTGCCAATGCTTCCCTCACAGTGGAAGCTTCTTGTAAAGAAAGACACGTCGGATCAATTTTCTGTCGTTAGTCGTTTGCTGAAGCAAGCTGATGATGTTGTTATTGCGTCAGATGCGGATCGCGAGGGGGAGGTTCTGGCCAGAGAATTACTGGATTACTGCCATTTTACTGGAAACGTCAAGCGCCTGTGGCTGAGCGCCCTTGACGACGCGAGTATCCGAAAAGGACTAGATAATCTCCTCCCAGGTGAGAAAACGGTTCGTCTTTATTATGCTGGCATGGGGCGCAGTAAAGCAGACTGGCTGATTGGTATGAATTTGACTCGCCTCTATACCTTAAAGGCTCGTGATAAAGGTTTTGGTCGGCGTGATGTATTGTCTATCGGACGAGTACAAACGCCAACGATGGCGCTCGTGGTTCGTCGTGATCTTGAAATCGATAGTTTTGTAGCAAAGCCCTATTGGAAAGTTTTGGCTGAGTTAGAAAAAGACGGTCTTCCGTTTACCGCTACCTGGATTCCGGCTGATGGTTACTGTGATAGCGAGCACCGATGCATACAGCAAAATGCAGCGTTGGCTGTAGAGCAGTTGTGCCGAAATACTAAAACGGCTGTGGTACTTGATGTTACGATGAAGCGAGATAGGATCCCTGCACCTTTATGTTTTAGCCTAAGCGCTCTTCAGCAAGTTTGTTCTCGTAAATGGGGTATGGCGGCAAATCAGGTGCTTGGTATCGCGCAAGCACTCTACGAAACACATAAAGCGACCACGTATCCTAGAACGGATTGCGGATATCTACCTGAATCAATGAAAACAGAGATTGATGAAGTCTTTTCTGCGCTTGTGCAATCCGATCCTGTGGTAGCCTCTGCAGTGCAAAGGGCTGATCGCTCATTTATTTCCCGCGTCTGGAATGATAAAAAAATAACTGCGCACCATGCCATTATTCCTACCAGGCAATCCTTTGATATTGCGAAATTATCGGAGGATGAATTAAAGGTTTATTCTCTCATTCGGCAACATTACTTGGCGCAATTCTTTCCGCTTCAGGAATCTGATGTAACCGAGGCAACGTTTAATATCGGCGGACAACTATTTCGAACCCGAGGACGTATTAGTGTTGTGCTCGGCTGGAAGGCTCTTTTTGTCGACGAGAAAGAAGATAATGTAGCCACTAAGGAGCAGGATGATAACGGCGGTGGTGAGTTACCCAAATTAAGTCAAAATGATTTATGTCAGATAAAGGGGGGAGAGGTTAAGTCTCTGCAGACTAAGCCACCATCTCATTTCACTGACGGAACGCTCATTGCAGCGATGGAAAATGCGGCAAGTTTTGTTACTGATCCTGAGTTAAAAAAGGTACTTCGTGATAATGCTGGCTTGGGGACGGAGGCAACACGTGGCGGAATCATTGAAACACTGTTTAAACGGAATTATCTGGAGAAAAAAGGATCCTATATTCATTCGACCTTAATGGCCAGAGAACTGGTGTCAGCTCTACCAGAGACGTTAACCAGTCCTGGTATGACTGCATTGTGGGAGCAGTCTTTGGAAGATATATATCAGGGCAAACTCTCTCTTGAAGTCTTCATGCAGCGCCAGACAGAATGGACACGAATCTTAGTTGAAAAGGGCAAACAGCAAACAATTTCACTAACGCCCCCCGTTATTCCGCCATGCCCAACATGTGGCGGTATTACTCAAAAAATAAAAGGTACCAATGGAATATTTTGGGGATGTATAAAGTACCCCCTTTGCAAAGGTGTTGTAAGTGAAGGAGCAAAAACAAAAAGTAAATCAGGTAAAAGGACAGTAAAAATTAAGAATAAACCGGTTACCTGACAAGTGGTATTTTTGATATTGTAATTCCGCTTTGATGCAATTCGTACCTCGCAGGCTACGACGTAGTGTGATGTTCTTACGGGGAACTGAACGCTACTAGCCCAGCAGATGGCTACCGCACACTAGTCGATCTGTAAGACGCATACCCTCCGTGAAAAGCGCGTCGGGAAATTTCCCCGGAGCCACATTGAATACCTCAGGGATATGGTACACCCCATCAGACGGTGTCGGATAAAACCGACACCGTTTTTATTTTTACCGGTACATAAACAATTTAGGTTTGACGATATTGCGCTGTGATTTAAAAATGACCCTGCTTACTCGTCATCTTCGATGACCACCAATGATCTAGTGGCTCGTGAGGATCGCCTTCGGGTAGTCACAAAAGAACACTTCTGTAGCCTGTAAGGAAGAACACGCTCAGTTGCGTGTGGTAAATCTGCCAGCCTTTGGAAGCAGGTATCACCAGGTAGTTTGAACGCCGTTGCGAGCGTGGTGATGAAGGTCCGATTTTACTAACCAGACAAGTCAGGATAACAGCTGATCCTGACCCTTGACGGGAAAAACAATTCCCTCAAGGGAAATGTTTTCTCCGTTACACCTTATTTAACACTCCTGGAGAACACTATGTCTGCAAATAACAACACTCAAGCTCAAAACCAAAACAATTCTCAAACTGGCAAATCAGAATATTTTAATCTTCTGATTAATGGATTGGGATATGTTAGTAATATCCGTCACGTTACTGGCCAGTCAGGACAATTCCTGAGTTGTGTCATTAATGCCTTAAGTGGTCCGGCAGATAAAGCGAACTATGTTCGTTTTGATGTCACAGTGGCTGGTAAAGAGGCGACTGACCTGATCGCACGCTGCCAAAAGGCGTCTGACGAGGATCAGAAAGTTCTTATCGGATTCACACTGAGTAATCTCTCTGCTGAGATTTTTATATTAAAATCCGGTGACCATGCCGGTGAACAGCGTGTTAGCCAGAAGGCCCGATTGATTAAGGTTGACTGGATTAAGATAGGCCAAAAACAGGTCTATAAAGCTGAAAAACCTGACTCCGTACCTCCTCAGGATGGTGCCGCAGCCTCTAAAGCTTACGCGGAAAACTCGTTCTGATAACAGGTACTCATTATAGACACCCCGTTCACGGGGTGTTTTTCAATGTAAAAGGAGAAAGGTTATGGCTTCACGCGGTGTTAACAAAGTTATTTTAGTTGGCCATCTTGGTCAGGATCCAGAAATTCGCTATATGCCGAATGGTGGTGCAGTTGCCAACATGACATTAGCGACTTCCGATACCTGGCGGGATAAGCAAAGTGGTGAACAGAAAGAGAAGACCGAATGGCACCGTGTGGTGATTTTCGGGAAGCTCGCTGAGATCGCTGGCGAATATCTCCGTAAGGGATCTCAGGTTTACATTGAAGGTTCATTACAAACGCGTAAATGGGCCGATCAGGCTGGTGTCGAACGCTATACGACAGAAATTGTCGTTAACGTTGGCGGCACATTACAGATGCTGGGTTCTCGCCCTAACGCTGGAAATAACAACCAAAGTGCGGCGAATACGTCATGGGGGACACCACAGCAGCCAACCGCACCATCACATAGTGGTACACCTCAATCACCCGGTCCAGCAGGCAATGAACCGCCGATGGATTTTGACGATGACATACCCTTTGGCCCGCTCGGTTTAAGTATTTCAAATCATGGGCTTTATGCCATTTCTTAATCTCATGCGCCAGGGTTGTTCTGGCGCTTTTCTTATTACCTTTCCTTGCGGGAGAATTTTCCCGCGGGAAAGTTCTCCTAATGAACCGAATTAGGAGAATATGATGAACAATATACCTTCTTTTTTTCATACACCTTATGAGCCAGGCATTTCGCTACGTGAAGATATCTTCAACAGACAATTCATTGCTGAGGTAATGGGCAGCGTTGAGTACTTGGAGGATGATCGGAACTATGGTTCCTTTTACCGAACTGAATCACTTCAAATCTCTGGCGGTGCCACTATTGCAGAGATTATTGACCGATTAATGGTTATTAATCGCAGTGATAGTTGGCCGATTCGTGATGAAGAGGCTGATTACTATGATCCCGAGCTGGGGCATGACTGTGGGCCACAAAGTTTTTATCCTGGCCAGATCAGAATTCTAGATAGATTTGGAAGGCTGGTCATCGGGGGTGTCTTTGCTGGCGATGGTATTCTGTGGACTCCGCCTGTTTCTAGTGATGTTGAGGCGAATCAATTGTATTCCCAATGTGAAGAACTCCGCAAAGAAGCGGCGATTGAAGCATCATGGGATAATTATTCGACCGCGGAACGAATGAGAGATAAGGCAAACACTCTATTGCTTGCTGATGTCGATCGGCACTGGCGGCAGCATCCGGAAATTCTTGCTCTTGCTAGCTAAATTGACGGGTACTTTCTTACATGACAGACTTAGTAAAATACTTACTTTTTCTGTGATTCTTCGGGGGTAAAATGGCTATTCATACTCGATACGAGACTGATGTTGTCGCCTGGTCTAATGAGCAGGCTGAACTTTTACGCTCCGGTAAATTTTCAGAGATCGACTGCGAGAATATCGCGGAGGAGATTGCAGACGTGGGTAAGAGCGAACAACGGGAGCTGGCAAGCCGCATGGCTGTCTTGATTGCTCACCTACTGAAATGGAAGTTTCAATCGGAACGTCGTGGTTCGAGTTGGGAAAAGACGATCAAAGCGCAACGTAAAGATGTCGCGTACGCGTTGAAAGAGTCTCCCAGCTTGAAAACAAAGCTTAATGATCCTGATTGGTATGATGTGATCTGGTCTAAAGCCGTGGCTATTGCTGCGTCGGAAACACAGCTTGAAAACCTGCCTGATGAACAAATCTGGACGGTAGAAGAGGTGTTGTACGCCGATTTTTGGCCAAATTAACTTTTTCCATGTAGCAATGGGACACTAACGCTGGCTTCGGCCAGCGTTTTTCTTTTCTGAGCTCGTTTTTAGTTTAGCGTTGTCCTGTTTAGGCTTGTCGGCAGAATAACCACCTGATTTTGAGATTTCTCTTAAACGACGGTGGAGACTGATGACAAGACCTATACGGCACCCTCTAAATACGCCAACGCTGGCATGCCTTTCTGCTGCTGCAATGTTGGTAGCGGGATGTGCTCAACAGACAACGACGTCCTCAGTTTCCCGTCAGAACGTATCCCCCAGAGTGAACGACATTTATCAAAATCGTTCGCCAGAAGTCGTGCGTTATGACCGCTATACGCTGGTCAGCACTCGGCCTGCTGATTCACAACGCGATCCCCTCAATCAGATGATCGACATCACCATGCCGCCACAACTGGTACGCAGCGTCGGTGATGGATTTCGTTATTTGCTGCTTGAATCAGGGTATTCATTATGTCCCAGCAGTTCATCGATGTTCACTGAACTGTTGAGTCGCCCCTTACCTGGCGTACAGCGCTCAATTGGCCCCGTTCGGTTAAGTGAGGCATTACAGATAGTGGCGGGGCCCGCGTGGCGGTTACGTGTTGACGATGTGAATCGTGAAGTTTGCTTTGTTCTGCGTGATGAATATCGTTCGTTTGCGCCAGCCGCCTCCGTTGCATTGTCTACCGTACCTGCTAAACCGGCCATTTCAACGTCGCCGAAGACTTCCGGAAACCCTTTTGCTAGCCCAGGGGCGCAGACGAAATCAGGCATGTTAAAACCTGACAGCCAGCCCTTACCTGTACCAACCCTGACAACGCTTTCGCCGACAGCGACAGAGAGTAAACCTTCTGTATTGGTTACGGAGGTATCTGTTGTGAACAAGCCAGTCGCTTCTGCCGCCATATCGAAACCTTCTACTGCCACCCAAACAACTCCGTTGTCTGCACCGAAATCCTCAGTCGCTCCAGTCCCAGCCACAAAACCATCCATGGCTCCGACGACAGCATTGCCGCCGGCTCCTGTCGCGCAGCTGCCGAAAAAAGAGGAAACGACAACGCTGCTTTCGACGCCGTCGAAAACAATCCCGGCAGTCGCTGCAACTGTGGTTCCTGCGCCGGTCGCTTCTCCCGCTGTGGCTTCTGAACCCAAGCCAGCACCTGTTATTACTCCCGTCTGGAAAGCCGATCCCGACACCACTACGTTACGTGAGTTTTTGACGCGAAAGGCTTCCTCAGTCGATTGCCCCTATGGCGGAAAATGGGCCGTGGTTTGGCCGATCAATGTTGATTACCCGCTGCCTCCTCGCCTGGTTATCCATGGCAGTTTCGATGCATTTGTGAATCGCATTTTTTATTTATATGGGCCAGAAAGGGTCGATGGGAAGGTCGATACCCCGCTCTATGGTCTCGCTAATCGCAGTCAGTGTGTCGTGGTGGTCTCTGATAAGCCCCTGAAAACAGGGTCAAACTGATGCAAGGCATGTTGGTGTTAATGGCGTTGTTAGTCCTGCTCGGTGGGTATCAAGGGGCTCGCTCTGCCGGTGATGCGTTGGGTGATTCGGTCATTGAAACCTCCACGGCGCGGCACATGCTGCAGACTGCGAACACACTTGGCAGGCTGAAGGCTCAGGGGATAAACGTGTTGTCTTTATGTCCCGTGAATCGCCCCTCAAATCTACTTTCGATTCCTGGATTGGAAGATAACTCAGACCCAGGCATTTACTGTACCGAACATAACGGACGGGTTGTTGTGTGGGCAAAAGAAAAGCCGGGTATGGCCAGAGTATTACGTGAATTATCCCGTGACTCGCGGCTTCTGGCTCGTATCAGCGACGGCCGAGTGAATACCCTGGTTGACCCTGCCCCTTGGTCAGTTCCATTGCCTGCCAGTGTCATGGAAGGCTCGTTGGTATACATCAACTAAGAGAAGACGGACGATGTCACAATTTACTCCTCATTTTACTTACCGGAACGTTGCGTTGGCATTGCTCGTCTCTACGGTCCTGAATGGTTGTGCTACCAAAGGATTTCGTGATGCGGATGATCAAGCTGAGCGGGATATCCGGACCGCTGAGCAGTTGCATGGATTATCTCGCAAGCAGCCTTCCTCACCTTCACTAGTCTGGGTCGATGAGCCCTGGGTCAATCCCCGGCCTATTCGTGTCAGCGCTCGTGCGCAACAGGTTAAGTTACCGCCGTGCAGTCTGACATTGATTATTGATGGCAGTTTGTCTTTGTATGAAGTGGGCCAGCGCATTACCCGCAGTTGTGGGTTCCCTGTCGTGATAACGCCTGATGCCATGAGCGCGCTGTCCGGTTCAGTTTCACAAGGGGGATCCGGGACAACTCGCGCTATCCAAGGGGCGCTTCCTCGTCCAGATGAAGGTGGGCGTCCCGCTCTAGGTAGTATTGGCGGCGTAACCTCTACCCAATCATTTTCACCGAATATCGGTGCAGGGCTGATTACGGATATCAGTTGGGAAGGCGAACCGCTGGGCGGAGCGTTGGATCAGATTACCTCTCGCTTGGGACTTAACTGGAAATTCGAAAACAATCAGGTGGTGCTGTACTACCTGGATACGCGAACTTACCGTCTCAAGGTTCTCAATGCCGAAACGGCGATGAACTCTAACTTAACGGGAACCAGCAGTTCGACGGCCGGTGGTGATAGCAGTTCGGTCAGTGGCAGTCAGAACTCAGGGCAGAGCACGAGCGTCAAGTTAGAAAGCAAAATTCATAATGATATCGGTCAGTCCATCAAATCGATGATCAGCTCATCTGGGAGCTGGCATCTGTCTGGTTCAACGGGTGAACTGGTTGTGACAGATGTTCCCCAGGTATTGGATAGGGTCGAGAGCTATATCGATAGTCTGAATGTGCGTATGAATCGGATGGTCAAGCTTATGGTGAGCGTCTATTCGGTTCAGCGCAAGGGCTCCAGCCAGACATCACTGGACTGGTCTGTCGTGGCTAAGCGTCTCGATCGATTTGGCTTAACGTTGGCGGGGACGCCAACGGCCACGACTGCTGTTTCATCTGCAGGTATCAATGTTGTTGATGGAAAGTTTGCTGGAACGACAGCGTTGTTTCGAGCGTTAGAGACGCAAGGCAAGGTGTCTGTTGTGATGGCTCATGAGGCAACGACGACTAATTTGGTTCCTGCGCCGTTTCAGATTGCGGGTCAAATGGTTTATCTGAGGAACCAGAAAACAACGGTATCCGAAAATTATGCCACAACCGACATGGAGCCAGGCAGTATCACTACAGGGACACAGATGACGCTGTTGCCGGATATCCGTGATGAAGGGGATATCCAGTTGCAATTTAACTTCAGCCACTCCGATCCGGCACAGTTACGCAAAGAGTCATCTGCAGACGGCAATACAAAAATGGAGATGCCGTATACCACCGTACGCAGTTTAAGTGAACGGGTTAACTTGAAACCAGGTCAGACCTTGATCGTCAGTGGCTATAACTCGCGTAATCTGACTGCCTCTCGCGAAGGCGCATTCGATCCTGATGTCACTGTCGCCGGCGGTAGTAAATCCAGTGAAACTGATGATGTCACCCTGATTATCGCCGTTACGCCGGTGCTGATGTGAGGGCGATAAAATGATTATTGTCCCTCATGAGAACGGTGGACTGGTTGCAGGATTGCGCTGGGAGCCGCTGGCAGAAAAAGGTCCCCAGCGTTTTGGGCGTGATGTCTTATCCCTGAAATTATCACCCGCCCGTCGACGTGATAAAGGAAATCGGACACCCAGTGATGTGCGTTCCGACGCAATAGCCGTGACGGGGTCTTGCCCATGGCGAGCAGGACGGCTTTGGTCACTGGCTGCCCTGGCTACGGGCTGGACGGGTGAAAACGGGTATGGTGTTGTCCAACTCGGTGACGATGAATACGTTTTTTTAGCAACGCTTAATGGCGTTCCTGCGCTCAATGGCGACATCTGCGGTACGCGCGACGATATGCTCGCTATCGCCGGTGAATTTATTGCGCTCACCCCTGAGCCTAAGGCGGGATGGCATGTAGCTTCTACGCCGGAGGCCCCTGCGGTCCCCGCGGATATTCTGCCGCTACGCCGTCGCGACTGGCCTGCACGTTATCGGCTGACGTGTCCTGCCAGAATACGGCGGACATTACTGATTAGTGTGCCGGTGCTGTTTGCTGTCGGCATTGCCGGGATATGGGGCGTGCAGTACTGGCAGAGCTGGTCTGCCCGCCAGGCCGAGGCTGCAAAAGCAAAGCTGGCCGCGATGGCTGCTGGGGGCAGTGAACTTTCTCAAAAAGAAAAACGTGTATTACCCCATCCGTGGGTGATGCAACCATCGGCTCAGACGTTGCTAACGGTCTGCGAGCGTAAGCTGGATGGGCTTCCTCTGGAGCTGGGCTTTTGGCCATTGTCCTCTGCCGACTGCCGAGCTGACGGTGTTATGACCGCATGGGTACGGGATAAGAACAATCGGCTGGCGACAGTCAACCGCCTGATTCAGGCTGTGCAATCTCTTCCTGGCTCACCGGTTGTCTTTATCGATGAGAGTGGGGATAACGCGCAGGTGGCATTCTCCTATCCTGCGCTACCCAGTGGCGGTGACGATCACGTGATTGACAGTGAAACTCATCGTCGACTTTTGCTGAGTTTCTTTCAGTCTCGGGGGATACCTCCGTCACTCCAGAATGTTCCGCCAATATCAACTCCAGTGGATGAAACGGTCGCATGGATTCAGGACTGGAGCGCATTTGCCTTTTCTCATACCTCTCGCTTAGCCCCTTCCTTTCAACTGGCAGGTTTGTCTGCGGTGGGACTCCGTCTGACGCGTATTGGACTGAAGGTTGAGGGGCGGTCACTGACTTGGTCATGGGATGGAACGGCTTACAGCCGTGCCCAGGACAGAATTGCACCAGAAGGAAGTACACCATGATGATGAAAATTTTTTCCCTATTCTCGTTGCTGTTTACGGCATCGGTATTGGCTTCTGATATGACGGAAATTAGTCCTGTTCCCTCTGGTGGCGTCCTGGTTTCTGATGAACCGACAGTCAGGGAGCTGAGAGCTGTCGAGCTAGAAATCGATTTATTAAAAACACAGCAGGCGCGTCAGGACGCGCAGAACGCACTGGCGGAAAGTCGGTTGAAGGGGCAAACGCTGAAAAACCGGCCCGATATGTTACTGCCTTCAGCCTCACCTGGTGTTGGGCTTGGTGCTGCGAGCAAAGGCACAGGGGGAAGCTTGGCTATTACGGCTGCGCGGTTGAAAGAGATATGGAGTGAAAACAGAACGCTGCGCGCGGCTGCCGAGTTTAACGGTCGCCGTATCGTGCTTCAGCCAGGCGATACCTGGCCAGGTAGTGAGCATCGAGTGAAAAGCATTACGTCACGTGGTGTTGAACTTAACAACGGACAGGTAATCCAGACGGGGGTAGCACAGTAATGAAAATGGACAGCCATCAATCAGCCGATGCCGATTTGGCCTGCCGGGTTCCCCAGCAGTACAGCGACGATATTGCGATCATTCGCCTTGATAACGCGTCTGTGAATGTGCGAGTTAATCGTGAAATTCGCGAAGAGCCGGCCTTCGTCAGCTGGTTTGCTGGATTGCGCCGGGCCGGGCTGAAGCCCACGTCGCCTGAGTTTGTGATGAAAAGTGAACTCGGTCAGGGGGGACTGGCCAACACGCATGAGGTGGAAGCGGGCATCAGTGGGGCGCAGCGCGAGGTGCGCCGGATGTTTCGCGACGTCATATCACTGAACGCCTCTGATATCCATGTGCACCTTGACCGTCGTCAGGGAAGCCGGATCCGTACCCGGATTAATGGGCTGCTGTACACCATTCGTGAACCGGATTTTGAAGAGGGGGGAACGCTGCTGTCGACGATGGTGGAAAGTATGTGCGACACCAAATCACAGGGCTACAATTCGCGAGTTGCTCAGGATGGCCGCGTCAAACCTGAGTTTCTGGCAGACATGAATCTGTATGCGGCCCGCTATAGCCATCGACCGACTGACGACGGCGGTGTTTTTGCCGTAATGCGCTTGATTGAGGATGATCGAGGACGGATCAGGACCCTGCAAAGCCTGGGTTATCAGCCAGAGCATGAAGCCGCGATGGAAGAAATTGAGCTGACATCACAGGGACTTATCGGCCTGTGTGGAACTACCGGTTCCGGTAAATCCACGACGCAGAGGGTATTGGCCAGTCGCTGGCTGGCCAGAAACAACGGGCAGGTCAGTCTCCAGACCCAGGAAGCGCCGATCGAGGGGCTGATTTTGGGCGCCGTACAGTGTGCTGTTAATACTGACAACCTCAGCTTGCATCAAGCGGGAGAGGCCTGGGCAGGCAGTGTTGTGATGTCCATGCGTCTTGACCCGGATGGTATCTATACCGGAGAAGCCCGCGACTACGCATCAGCATACGCTGCGCTGGAAACGTCCGTCAGTGGCCACCCTGGCTGGTTTGGGCTCCATTGCACTTATCCGCTGGATGCACTGACCCGCATGCGTAACTGGGGAATTGATGCGCGTGAGCTGGCGAACCCGACGTATTTTCGGGGACTGATTGCACAGTCGTTGGTGAATACGCTCTGCCCGTCCTGTGCGTTGCCGTGGTCTGAAGCCCTTAAACGTCAGTTGATCCCGGCTTCGCATCAGACGCTGGCAAAGCGCATGTTTAATACGGATGAGCTTGAGCAGTTACGTTTTCGAAACCCTGACGGTTGCGGTAAGTGCACGAAGCAATTGCTGGGAACCGCAATTAACCAGGGAATTAGTGGACGAACCATCGTGGCTGAAATCGTGCGCCCCGACCGTCATATCATGAAAAGCTGGCTGGAAGAGGGGAGTTTTGTGGCGCGCCGGCTCTGGCTTCAGGCGGGCGGGTTTAGTCGTGGGCAGCATTTGCGGCGTCTGCTGCTGGCTGGTCAGACAGACCTGGTGATGGCCACAGAGCACATGGATCCAGATGAAGACCGCGATTTTAGGGAGTGTGCCTAGCCATGGTGACATTACTGATAGTCATCTTCTGTGTGCTGCTGGTCTTAGGGGTTTTTCTGATCCTCTCTGTAACCTGGCCGCCGATGATGCGCCGGACGTTTTGGCTGACGGAACGAATTAAGTTTTGGCAGATGGTGCGTACGTTCTGGCGAATGGAGATGCTGCCGGCAGAAATTTTCGACATTATGCGGGATATCTACAGCGATAACGGAAAACGGCGTAATCGCGGTAGCCTGCTGTGCCAGCAATTGAGCGATGCGGTTAGCAAACGCACATTCGGGGAGATGAATCTGCCCGGCCCCCGCGATCAGATAGCGACACCGGAAGATGTTCTGGCAGCCTGGTGCTCGCCATTGGAAGCGGTGCTTTTTCGGGTGGGTAATGTCTCGGGCAATATGTCTGAGGCATTAGCCCAATCTATCAGCCTGCTTAAATATATTCAGCAAATCCGCAGTGCCATGGTACCGGCATTAGGCCAAATGGGGCTGGTTGTGTGCTCGGTTCCTGGGATACTTTACGGTGTATCACAACATCTGTTGCCCGCCATGTCCAAACTCATTCCTGAGGAACGCTGGACGTTACATATCATCATATTGAATAGCGTCAGTCGTGGGATGCAGGAGCACGGGGTCGTTCTGTGTTTTGTTATCGGCATTATCACGTTCGGTATTATTCGCAATATTCCAAAACGTGGGGGCGTCGTTCGTCGCCGTTTTCTCGAGTTTATTCCTCCCTGGTCAATCTACTCTACCTTGCAAGGTGCGCTATTTATGCTCAGTGCTGGATCTTTGCTGAAGGCGGGGATGCTGCCACTGGAAGTTCTGAACACGCTCAGCCAGCACGCGTCTCCATGGCTCGTCGCACGCCTTGATGCCGCGGCGTTTCGTGTGCGCAGCGGTCGCAATCTGGGGTTGGCGCTCTATGAGAGCGGTTACGGCTTTCCCTCCAAAGAAAGTGCGATTTTTCTCAGTCGTGCAGGAGCCAGCAGGGATATCGCTGATGTGCTCAATGACTGGGGTCAGGAGCAGATGCCCGTTGCGCTAGAGCGTATTCGCGCACTGAGTAACTGGCTGACCTTTGGCCTGGGCGGTGTTATTGGTGCTTTTCTGATTTACGTCATGTTTGCCGTGGTAGGGCTGACGATGACATTGAGTTCGCAGGGATTCTGACCTGTATCGCAACATCCTGTTTTTTTAATGTTAATTATTCTCAAGAGGTTATTGAATGGAAACGTCTCTGGCTACGACTCGCCGCAAGCTGATCACTCACTATCGCCCTGCTCGGGGAGGCAACTTGAAAGATGCCATTATCGCGGTTGTGGTGATTGCCGCTGTCATTATTCTCGTCTTTCAGTTGGGGACGTTTCTGTGGGGGCTGTATCAGAACAGTGCTACACAAACTGAAGTCACAACCATGCTGGAGCAGTCTCGCAAGCTGAAGAGCAGGGCTGGCTATACCGGCGCCTCAATGGCAACCCTGCGTGCGGTCAATGGTGTTCCAAACTCGGTCGATCGGACCGGGGATGTATATTACAACCGTTATGGCGGAACGTATGCTTTGGCTCCTGCCAGAACAAACGGTTCACCCTTCAACAACTCAGTTGCGCTGACATTAACGGGTGTCTCGGAAGGGGGCTGTGGTGATCTGGCACAAATGTTCCTGAACGCTGGGGAGTCTATCTATTCCGTCACTATTGGCAGTACTGCGATGCTGACAGCCAATGTGACGACAGGGACATCAACCGCGGCGACGATGATTGGTACGCAGTGCGATGGCGGTGATAAAACCGTCATTATTACCACATCGCGTTAATTAATCATGGCCAATATGTTGATGCTTATCACTGCTATCTTGCTGGCTTATTTCCCGAGCAACAGCGTTGCTCAGGGAAAACCCCCTGCAAAATATACGGTGCAACCCTGGTTGGCCTGCATTAATACTGCGAGTGTGAAGTATTTCATTGACTCGTTGTTGATTGAAGCGGTGATGGAACAGGAAAGCGGTTTTAATCCGCACGCAGTTAATCGGAGCAACTCGGATGGCAGTGCAGATTACGGTCTGATGATGGTGAATTCAGGCAATATCCCGAAGTTGATCCGAGAAGGCATTATCTCGACAGCGCAGGATCTTCTGGATCAGCCGTGCCTGAATATTCAGATTGGTACCCGACTACTGGCATCCCATTTTCAGGTCTGTGGCATAACCTGGAACTGTTTAGGGAGCTATAACGCCGGGTTCGGTGATAAGCGTCATCGACTTCGTGAAAATTATGCTGACATCATTTGGAAACGCTACGAACGGCTGTTGCGTGAACGTCGGGGTATTGTACTGAAATGACGCTGACGCTATTTCTTTCTTTGGCCACGTTGCTCTTTTTTGGATTAGCCATAGTCGCCTGGCTGGCCTGTCAGCATGTGCGCTGGTTTGCTCGTTTTTTGGCACTACCGTCCGCGCCAGTGCTGAATGGAATGACCCTGTTGTTAATGGTTATCCCATTCTGGCTGGCCAGTCTGGCATCACTTTATGTTCATAGCACCAATCCCTTTCCTCTACTGATGTTAGCTGGGCTACTTGCGTGTGCAGTAGCCGACGTGGAACGAGAATGGTTACCGGACAGCTATACCCTGCCGCTATTTTTCTTCGCTCTGTATTACTCACCGTTGCCAACCTACATCATTCAGCCAGTAATGGTGATGTCTGCGGTGGTCGTGGTGGCCATGCTTATCGCTGTTATTGTCCGAGCATCGCTGGGTGCCCTCCTACCGGGGCGGGGAGACATCATGCTGTGGCTGGTATTGAGTGCCTGGACGGGGATCGCCGGGAGCTTGATCTTGTTTATATCCCTGATTGCCGGTGCGCTGACGATGCAACTGACGGCGCGTGATCACACGCCGCTCGGCCCCTGGATGGCCGGATGTGGGGCGCTGATGATCCCTTTTACGACGGATATCCAGCGATTGGCGGACCGTTTCATGTTTACGCTCTGGCACTGATAGAAGAGGTCGCCTTATGTTTTCGATAATTAAGTCATTACAAGGCCTATTGCGCCGCTTTATCCGACGTCAACCCGCACGCGGCAGCTTAATCAAAGATTCAATCATTGGTGTGATGGTTTTTATTGCGTTGATTGGTTTGGTCACGCAAGTGATCAGCAATTATGTGACAGAGCTGCATTACCAGACCGTTGCTCGTCATGCCAGTAAAGTATCTCAGGCTGCTGGAAAGTATGTGTCTGATAAACATGATGCCTATTTATGTCAGTTGGCTCCTTCCACCTGTACGGCGGGGGTATCCACACCATTGCCGCAGCCGTTCACTGCCCAGACGTTGATTGATGCGGGATACCTGGATGAAGGTATGGGAACAACAACGATGGACAGACAGACCTATCGTTTTGGTGTGAGAGCGCGGACGGTGAATGGTTCAACAAAGCCGGCACTGGAAGCGTTGATGGTCACCACGGGGGGAGACGCGTTGGACGAAGGTGGCATTCGTCGAGTTGCTCAGCTCATCGATGGGATGGGCGGTTTTATCAGTGATCCAAGCCTGACTGAGTTGGGGGGACAGGCGAATACGGCATATGGAGCCGAATTATCCTGGTCCCTTCCCGTCACCCCGTTTGGGTTAACTGCTGAACCTGGACATATTGCAGTGGCCATCAATGGCGGTCTGATCGGTGGTCTGGATAAAGAAAGCGATCGCCTTTATCGCTTCAGTAGTGATGCTCATCCGGAATATAACCAGATGAACACCGCTATCGATATGAATAGTAATAACATCAACAATGTCGAGCAGGTAAATGCGAATGAGGTGAATGCTGCGAGATTTGTGGCATTGGAGAGTAATGGTTTTTTTGGCTGGCGTAATGGGAACGATATTCAAGCCTGGCTGAAATGGAATAACGATAAACAGAAAGTCGAGCTGAAGAACGCTGGCTTGAATGTCGAAGGCGACATTACTTCAGAAAAAAGCGTTAGTGCTGCCGATGATGTCAGTGCTGGTAAGCTGGTTGTTGCTGACCAATTTTTGTACCAAAAGACCGTTGTTGTTTCTGGCGATTCCTGTGATGCGGTGACGCTGGGGCTGACATCTATCAGTGATACAACTGGCCTGATAGGCCATGACAGCACTGGCGCGATACTTACTTGCCAATCCGGTGCGTGGTCAGGTGATGAAAAACCACAGGGTGCATTGTGTGGTTTTGCATCTGATGACCATTTATCAGGGAATATCAACATCTATCTTTGCAAGGGACATAACCCATCTATTTCATGCCCCAATGACTATGCACGATCGAGAATTTTCCAAGCTGATTCGAATTTCCTTTATTCATGCGTCGTCATAAAAGAGTTGATCGGTGGCTAACTTGCAGTTGCGATCAATCAGCTTTAATAATGAACATAACAGCGACGTTCTTAGGTCTAGTCTCAACACCACCGGTATCGGTTGTACCTGAGCTGATTTTTCCAGAACCGCTGTGGAGAGCTCCTTCGTTGATCCCCAGCCATGTACCGCTGCTACCCATACCCATCGTATTTAATTGATGGTGATGTGATTTTAGTTCGTCCATCTGATAACTATTTATAGAGCGAGAATTATCAGGGTCTATATTTGCCCCGTTATCCCATCCTCGGGGGAAATATCCCCTGAAGTCTGGCACCTGACCAGAGGGGTACAGGCTGGCCAGAATGGGATTTCCACTGGGATTAAATAGTTGGCCGTTGAGCTCCAGCCAGCCATCAGGAGGCACTGGCGTTCCCCACATGGTAATAGTGCCAGGTTGGATGGAGGAAGATGGTTTCCACGCACCGGATTGGCAA
>NZ_JACDSF010000050.1 GCF_013449685.1 Pectobacterium brasiliense
TCATGTTCCTGATTGTACAAAAAATAGTTACGGGACACAGCCTAGACCCAGAACGAGGCCTGCACCACGTCATGCTATTGATCGATGGCAATAAAGGCCAGCATCGTTTCGCTGCCGTCCAGAATATCGGATTGGATGGCCTGTCGAGCGGCGCTGACATCGCGCTGCTGTAGCGCCGCGAAGACCTCTTCGTGATGTTCGATCGCCATTTGCACAGAAAAATGCGCATAGGCCTGCGCAATCAGCGGGCCGGTGCGCATCCACAGGCTACCGATAAACTGCGTCAGCAGCGGCATACGCGCCGCCTGCGCCAGAAACAGGTGAAATTCGCTATTTAACCGCAGCGCTTCGCGTAGATTTTTCTCGTCAATCGCCAGACGATTCTGGCGAATATTCTCTTCGATCTGCTCCAGCATCTTCGGCGTAATGTGCGCAGCAGCCTGCTCGGCTCCCGTACCTTCCAGCGCCAGCCGCAATGTGCGGATCTCGATAAACTGGGCTTCGGTCAATTGAGGGACGCGGATATCGCGCGGCGTCTTGAGCACCAGCGCCTGTTCTTTAGCCAGTTGCAGGATCGCATCTCGCACCGGCGTGACGCTGGTGCCCACCTGTGCGGCGAGTTCCCGTATTCTCAGGCGATCGTCCGGTTTGAGTTGGCCGGTAATTAATGCCTCACGCAGCATGGTATAAACGCTGGAACCCAGATAGCTGTGATTAATCTGCCCAATTGGATAATTCACTGTTCCCCCAGAGAGAAGCGCCACGCAACGTGATGAGATAAACATGAGTTCGCACCGCAACGACCCGCGGTGATGAGGCGTTAATATACAATATGATGCATCAACGAGGCTATGGGGTGAGATCTCGCATGGGTGAAGAATCGACAAGAAAAGGTCATGAAATACGCAGTAGGGTATGATAAGGCGTAAATTAAGCGGGTATGAACCTTCATTAGCTGAAAAGTTAGCTTTGTCACCTCAAGACATTAAATCTGATGTCTTTCAGTCAATGAGTGATAAATATAGTATTTCTATTGCGGTAGGTTATCCTGTCAAATTCAGCGATGGGATAAGAATAACCATGATTATCTTTCAGCCTGAAAAAGAGACGTTATTTTATTCAAAGCAGTTCTTCATCCTGATGAAATACCTTTTCCTGATGGCAAACGCGGTTGGTAAAGCCGATAATTTTATCTGTGCAGGACAATCGGCGATTTGGGATCGTGAGGGGAAACTTCTCATACAGGTTAATGCGACACAAGAAGCCTTGCTTGTTCTGGATACCGAGACCGGTAAGGTAATGATGATTGAAAAGGATCATTGTTCCCGATCTGAATAGTCACCATATGAATATTAACACTTATGTATTATTGCATTCGGTGGTTATTATGATTATTGATGATATTATTAAAATTCGAATGATTGCGATAAATAATCCAATCCTATATTTTTATATTGCATTTGTCCCCACATGAAAGCGTAATTTCATTTTAGCTATTCAATATTTTTAACTATATCGTTCACTTTTTCTTCCTATGTGTTTTTATTTAATTCTGTAAACTCGATGCGAATTATCCCAATGGAAACGGGGAGACGATCCTCTAACGTCGATCCAATCCTGCGCGTCGCTGACTTGCGATTCGCTGGCTACACCGTTGCCGTTTTAACGGCTGCTATCTGTCGTTTGTCGGTACGGGTTTTATTCATTAAGTGAAGGAAATCACAATGCAATACACTGGGAAGTACCTGAAGAAAACAGTGCTGATGCTAGCCATGATGGCCGGTCTCAGCGTCGGACAAAGTCAGGCGGGCGTCGAAATTGAGACGCGTTCGCTGGATCAAATCTATCAGAGTGCGTTGAGAGAAGGCGGTACGGTCACCGTGTATGCCGGTGGCGATGTGCAGTCACAGCAGGCTGGCTTCAAGCGGGCATTTGAGACGCGTTTTCCTGGCATGAAACTGAATGTGATTGTCGATTACAGCAAATACCATGATGCCCGTATCGATAACCAACTGGCGACCGGCACACTGATTCCTGATGTGGTGCAACTGCAAACGGTGCAGAACTTCCCGCGCTGGAAAAAAGAAGGCGTGTTGCTGAACTACAAAGCGCGTGGCTGGGACAAAATCTACCCGGAATTTCGTGATGCAGATGGTGCCTGGACTGGCGCCTATGTCATCGCATTCAGTAATTTGGTCAACACCCAGCTTCTCGATGAAAAATCTTGGCCGCGTGAGGTTAATGATTACCTTCGTCCCAATCTGAGAGGCAATTTGATTCTGGCTTATCCGAACGACGACGATGCGGTGCTGTTCTGGTACAAGCTGGCCGTGGATAAATACGGCTGGGATTTTGTTAAAAAATTGCAGGAGCAGGATCCCGTCTACGTGCGCGGCACCAACGTACCCGGTGCTGAGATCGCGACAGGAAAATATAGCGCGACGTTTACCAGTTCCGGTGCGCTCGTTCCAGCAGTTGATGCTGTGACCCGCTTTGTCCTGCCGAAGTCCGATCCTTTTGTTTCCTGGGCGCAACGTGCTGCTATCTTCAAACAGGCTAAACACCCGGAAAGCGCCAAGCTGTACCTAAGCTGGGTGCTGGATCCGCAAACGCAAACTCAGGTCTCACGTATGTGGTCGGTGCGTACCGATGTTGAGCCGCCAGTGGGCTACAAACATATCTGGGAATACCGTAACACGCGTCCTCAGGCTTTCGCTGATTTCATGTACGATCGCGGTACGGTCGAACGTTTTCGCGCACAGCTGAGTTTGTATGTAGGGGAAGCGAAAGGAGAACCAACGCCGGGCTGGCTCGGCGTGCACCCAGAGGTGCCTCTGGTTAACTAACGCTTGAAATTATTGCGTTACTCCATGCTGGTCACGTTCATCGTGGCCGGCATTACGTTCTGTAAGTTCCACATGTTAAGCACCATACGATTAAGAATCACGCCCGATAATGGCGGTCTTGTTCGGTGAATGGTTGAGCAGGATCACAAGAGGGGATTGCCAATGGCAGCGAACCACCATTGGCGTGTTGAGGAGTAATGCTTACTTCTTATTGTTGGGTTTCAAGGTTTCGCCAACGTTCAACAGGAAGATCTCGTTATCGCGAGTGGACACGCGGGTTGAGCCATCTTCCATGCGGTAGCCGCCTTCGGTGAAGCCCGCACCATTCAGGAACGGTGCAACGGATTGTGGTTTATTGCGTACCGCCGCTTCCAGCGCTAACAAAGCGTAAGGCTCGATGGTATCGACATCGGCATATTGTCGGTTGGGATCGGCCATGAAGAAACCGTTTTGATAACGCGTGCTGATAATGTTATCGCCCACTTTTTCCGCCAGCGACAAATAGTCTTTCACTTTACTCGCCTGATACAGATCCAGCAGCGCGAACAGGGCGTAAGGATCGTTGTTCTTGGTGGCGAGATCGACTTTGACATCTTTACCCGGTGCTGAACCTAACTCACCCAGCCCCTGTGCGCGAGCGATGCCGCGTGCGACACGCCACAGCTCGGCGTCCGGTAAAACGGTATAGGCACGAGAATACGAAAGCAGGAATGAATTATCCGCAGGATAAGGCTTGATCACGGTGCCTTTTTTGCCGTAGTAGCCATCACGCGGCAGCACATAATTGGAGAGATCTTTGCCGTTAGCGAGCATCGGGCGGAACGTGTTATCGGACTCGTTGTAGGCATATTTGGCAAAGGCTTTCAGGCCATCGGTTGTCCACGTCAGAAGTTCCTTGCCTTCCGCACCTAAATCTTTACCCAACTGGAGCTGCATGAGCGCATTTTCGGAATAGATCGTACTGGTGCGTCCTTTCAGCATCATATTGCCTTCCAGCGCGCTTGGACCAAACTCTGGGCCGAACTGACGCTGGGCGCGATCGCCGTATTTGGAATGCGTATCGGCATCGTCGGTGGTTTCATCGCGCTTCAGCGCCTGCGTAAACTGATACACGCCGAGTCCAGTCGCTTTATCCCGCGGCAGCACATACTGCTGTGCCAGACGTTTTGCCCAGACCAGCGCGCCGTCTTCTTTATTGTATTTGTACAGCAGCGAGGCGGAATAGATCAGATCGTTACCCGCATTCAGGAAGCTGAGGCCTTTGGTGGCGAAGAAGGGCGGCTGTTGCTCAAACGGGCTTTGCCAGAGCGCACCCATTTTTTGTCCGTATTTACCGTGGCGACTGGTTTCCATAATCTTCCAGTCATAAACGTGCGCATTCCAGAAACCGCGAATAAAGCGTGCGGTTGCATCTTTATCGACGCTGAACATCAAATCGTAGTAGGGATAGGCATTTTTCAGCTCATGCACCATCTCTTTTTCGCTCGGGCCTTCCGGCTGTAGCGTTTTTAGATCCACAAAACGGTGACCGCCCCAAATCAGCAGGCCGCTCTCATCCTGATAATGTTGAAAGTGATACTTCACTATCGCTTCGGCACGCTGCTTATAGCTAGGGTTGCCGCTCAGGTTGCTAAGCCCGACCAGTACGCGCATCAGGTTCTGTTGTGCGGAGAAGTTGGAGAGCACGGCCTGACGACCATCAGGGAAAATCCACTCCATCTGTTTGCCCGTACGCGGATCGACACCATCCGCAAGTAATGGCGTAGGCGACTGACCGTGATAGTGGTCGCCAGCTTTGGTCAGCACGTTATCAACATACTGATTGACGATGGTGAGACGGTCAGGCGTAGCGGCGCTGGCCTGTAAAGCAACCAGACCCGCAAGGAGCGATAGCGCAAATCTTTTCATGTTATCTACCTGTAACTGTAACGATGATTCATCCAGAGCTGTAATAAAGGGATCCCGCTTGATGAACAGGAGCCCCGAGAAAGATGGCATAACAGTAAGCTGTTGTTAGAAAGGTAAGCCGTGGTTAGAACGTATAGGTGAAGCCGACTTTTCCTTTCCCTTCACGCGATTTCACATCGCGTCCGCTGGCGACATCTTCAACGCCAACGTGTGCGGTCCAGTTGTCGTTGATGGTGTAAGACACGTCGAAATCCTGTTGGTAGTCATGCTTTTTGTTGTTTTGCAGCACGTAATCCGCGTGATAGTAATAAGCGGTGTACGCCAGCGTGAAATTGTCGAAACCTTTGTAGGCCACGCCCGCTTCATAGCGGTGACGGTGAGTGTCGTCATCCGTACTGGTACGTTTGCTGCGGGTAATTTTTCTGAGGTCATAGCGATATTGCGCATGAAGATCCGTCTTGTCAGTCACCGACCAGGTCAGTTTCAAACCTGGCGTATAGCGTGCACCGGAACTCTGGCTAGCGCCGATATCACCCACGGTACCTTCGCCGCTGGTGCCGCCAGAATAGAAGCGCGCTTCCAGATTCGGCGTCAGGGTTAACTCAGGCGTTAAGTTGTAAGCATAGCCGGTATAAAAAGCATAAGAATTCGAGACGACATCATCGATGGTCAGATCTTTATTCTTATTATAAAAATTCAGCTCAACGCCAACGTACAGGCCATTATCCATAAAATGCCGCATACCAATTTCATCACCGTGATAGCGATTCATTGTTCCCCAGCTATGTTCATAGCTGAGTTTGGTATCAGAGGCAGATGCGGAAATAGCATAAATTTGGGCAAAGAGAATACCGGCCACAAGGTAGCGTTTTTTCATTATGGGCACCATTAATATTGTTCGTTAATTATGAAAATTGTGCGCTGATAGACAAAATTCATTCATGAATTCATTTTTTTCATCAACACGGCACGAAATACGGTGTATTTCCTTTATAAAATTCTGTGTTTGTTAGAAAACGTAGTTAAAACCAACTTTGATTTTCCCCTGACGGCTTGATGATGTGCTGGATTGGCTAATATCATCATATTCAATGTAGGGAGTTAGCTTTTTGTTTAACTTATATTGAACTTTGAACTGATGTTCATAATCTGTTTTCCCATTATCGTAAACCGCGTATTCTCTTTCCGTGAATTCACCTTTGCTGTATTTGTACGATTTGGTGGTATTATCCCCAATATAGTAGTTGAACACGTAAGTCAGATTAATATTATCCAAGCCAGAATAGGTTACCCCTGCATCCAAGCGGTGGCGTCCAGTGTCCGATTTTGACAAATAAGATTCCCCTGCGTAACCATATTTGTCAGATGCGGAAATGGTCGAATAACGCGAACTGCGAGAGGGCTTTTTATATTCATAGCGGTAGCGGCCATAAGTGGACCAGTCGCTGTTAATTCGGTAGTTATATTTCAGCCCCGGCTGGTACATCATGGTTGAATTGCCGATGGAGAATTCGAAGCTCGGCGTTAAGGTGGCGGCTTTGCTTAACTTGAAGTCTTTACCGATCACCATGCCGCCAGAGCCGCCCTGCATATCGTCATAGGCAACGTCGTAGTTGCTGTTCCCGCCCGCTGACGTACTGAATTTGACTTCGTACGACCAGCCGTTAGTTTTCTTATGAATCAGCTTGATAGAGTCTGAGTGGCGGCGGTCTTCTGTCTTCCAGTTGTGTTCATATTGGAAGGTGGTTTTGCCGTCGGTTTGGGCCTGGACGAGGAACGGCGTGAATCCGGCACAAACGAGGAGTAGGTTACGTGTATCTATTTTCATTCTGTCTTTCTCTTTTTTGATGAATAAATAATATTATTGGCGAGCGCAGTCTCTATCTTTAAAACCAGACAGTTGATGTCATTTTTTGGGCGTAAAAATAGAATCACCAGAAATGATGATGACGCCATTTATAATGTCAGACAGGGCTTTCTCCCTGGTAAATCAGGTTGCTATCAATGCATTGATGACTCCTTATATACGACGTAGCTTATACGTATTTCAATCAGCGAAATGGATTATGCTGATGAGTAAATGTTGATAATTCACACCGCTTACTGGTTAATCTAATTATCAGTAGACTTGATAATTAGGATGAGTGGCATTATGGTGAAAAGGAAACATTGTTTCATTTATGCAGATCACACATTTGGTTACTTTTTGAAATTTTTTGTAATCATTTGATCTGATTATTGTAAGCGTCAGGAATAGACGTAACGGAGAAAGTAGCTGTCAGAAAAGGGGAGGTATCTCTTGAATGTTAATGATGATAGTGATATGTAATTTAGCAGCGATTAACCTGCGATCTGCCTTATTTCCCCACTATCATTCTGAGAATATTTTGTGGAAAGCGATTTCCATAAAAAATGAAGAGGTCGCTATAAATAGCTAATGGTCGTCAAACATCCCTGAGAATATTCAGGGAACGTCCGGTATCGTTATCCCCAAACGCTGATATGTCGGCATCAATTTCAACGCTTAAATCTCGAAGGCTTAAATTTCGAAGCCTGGGGCGACTTCTTTTACTGGTTTTTTACACGCTTCTGGCTTGGGTTGATTCGCCGAGAGGTTTTTACAGTCAGGCGCAAAAGGATTCAGCGCATCGCGATTCAGATAGAGTACAAACAGGATCAGAATGATAAGGGGGATCAGAATGCGTTTTCTTTTCATGGTTATCTTTAGTTGCGTTGCGGAACATGTGGATATGTTAAAAAAACAGGAAAAATTCTAACGCGTTGCGCGGCTTTTGTCTTTAGCCCGCTCGGTTTCCGCCTTATTGTAGTGGCTCGGCATGATGATATCGGCAGAGGTGAAGGTGAAAAAGATTCGATTTGCAGCGATTGGGTTAGCGCACAATCACATTTATGACATGTGTCGGCAACTGGTTGATGCGGGCGCGGAACTGGTCGGCGTGTTCGAGTCCGATCCCAATAATCGGGAAAAATTCATCTCACTGTTCCCCGCCGTTCCTTTTGCCGATTCTGCGGAACAGCTGATTGCTGACGCGTCTATCGATCTTATTGCCTGTGCGGTGGTTCCCTGTGACCGAGCCGAACTGGCGCTGCGCACGCTGGATGCGGGTAAAGACTTCTTCACCGCGAAACCGCCGCTGACCACGCTGGAGCAGTTGGATGCCGTCCAGCGTCGGGTTGCCGAAACCGGCCGCAAGTTTGCCGTGTACTTTAATGAGCGAATCAATGTGGATAGCGCGCTGTTTGCCGGTGAACGGGTGCAACGGGGCGAGATCGGGCGAGTGATTCAGACGATCGGCGTGGGTCCCCATCGTGAACGCGGCGCGCGACCCGACTGGTTTTATCAAAAGCGGCAGTACGGCGGGATCCTCTGCGATATCGGCATCCACCAGATCGAACAGTTTCTTTATTTTACCGGCAATACCAACGCGCGAGTGGTGGCCAGCCAGACGGCGAACTATCACCACCCGCACCAGCCAGAGTTTGAGGATTTTGGCGATGCCATGCTGCTGGGCGACAATGGGGCAACCGGCTATTTCCGCTGTGACTGGTTTACGCCGGATGGGCTGAGCGTTTGGGGCGATGGTCGCCTGACGATACTGGGGACGGAAGGCTATATCGAAATCAGGAAATATGTCGATCTGACGCGCGACGAAAGCAACGTTGTTTATCTGGTGAATGGCGAGGGCGAACAGCGCTTTACTCCCGCAGGCAGCGTCGAACGCACCTTTTTCTCGGATTTCCTTCGTGACTGTCGTGAACGTACCGAAAGCGCGATGTCGCAAGCGCATATCTTCAAAGCGACGGAACTGTCGATTCTGGCGCAGCAGGCCGCGAAGAAGATCGTTTAAACGAACGCTGCCCCTGCGCATTAACCACAGCAACCGTGCTCCGCGATGGCGCACGGTTGTTCCTTTTTTGTGCATGGAAATTGAGCGTCTCAGCCTAATTTCATAAAAATCAACAGGGTAAAAGCTGGCATGGTTTTCGCTTTAGTGAATTCAATCTTGTATACCAGATGGGATTCACATCATGCCAAGAATGACAGGACTCACGCTTCAGGAATGGAAACAGCATTATCAACAGCAGGCCGATCGCGTTGGTGAAACACTAGGCGCGTTGCTCGCCAGCTTGTCGCCGGACGATCCCGCATGGATCGCACTAGCGACACCTGAACTGCTTCAGGCTCAGATTGCGGCGCTATTGCCTCGGTATCGTGACAATCCAGACGCACTGCCGCTGTTCGGCATTCCTTTTGCCGTCAAAGACAATATTGATGTCGCGGGCTTTCCAACAAGTGCGGCGTGTCCGGCATTTACCTATCTGGCTGATAAGGACGCGACTGCCGTTGCCAAACTGAAAGCGGCGGGGGCGATTGTCATTGGTAAAACCAACCTCGACCAGTTTGCGACCGGTCTGGTCGGCACGCGCTCACCGTTCGGTGCGGTGCCAAACACCTTTAATGCGGAATACATCAGCGGCGGTTCCAGTTCAGGTTCGGCTTCGGTACTGGCGCGTGGGCTGGTTGCTTTCGCGCTGGGAACCGATACCGCCGGATCGGGGCGCGTTCCTGCTGGGTTTAACAATATTGTCGGCCTGAAGCCGACGAAAGGGTGGCTATCGGCAAGCGGTGTCGTACCGGCCTGTCGCCTGAATGATACGATTTCCGTGTTTGCGCTGGCCGTCGACGATGCATTTACCGTCGCTGAACTGGCTGGCGGGTACGATGCAACGGATGCCTACTCGCGCAGCCATCCTGCCAGTACGCCTGCGGCGCTGCCAGCGAATCCGCGTTTTGCTATTCCCAGCGATCCCACTTTCTTTTCTGATGCTGTCGCGCAGGTGGCATGGCAGCACGCGCTGGTTGAATTGGAAGCAGCGGGCGCGACGCTGCACCCGATCGATTTCAGTATCTTCACGCAGCTAGCCGATCAACTTTATCAAGGCCCTTGGGTAGCGGAACGTACCGTTGCGGTGGGCGACATGCTGCGGCAACCCGAAAACATGGATCCTGTGGTGCACGGTATTGTGGCGAGCGGCGAACGCTTCAGTGCGGTAGAGGCGTTTAAAGCCGAGTACCTGCGTGCTGAACTGGCGCGTCAGATTCAGCAGACGCTGGCGTCGTTTGATGCGTTAGTCGTGCCGACGTCGCCGACCATCCACACGCGTGAAGCGATGAAACAGGAACCGGTGCGCTACAACTCCCAGTTGGGAGCCTACACCAACTTTACCAATCTGGCCGATCTCTCGGCACTGGCGCTGCCAGCCCCTTTCCGCACGGATGGTCTGCCTGCGGGAATCACACTGATTGCACCCGCCTGGCACGACCGTGCATTAGCGAGCTTCGGCTTGCGCTGGCAGGCACAGCTGGCGCTCACGCTGGGAGCAACAGGAAAAACGCTGCCTGCGGGACCGGCCACCTTACCGCCTTCCGCATTACACGTTCGTCTTGCCGTCGTCGGTGCGCACCTGACGGGCATGCCGTTGAACTATCAGCTGACCCACCGTGATGCCGTACGGGTGGAAGAGACGCGCACGGCGGAAAACTATCGTCTTTATGCGCTGGCGAATACGCAACCGGCGAAACCCAGTTTAGCGAAAAGCACCGATGGCGCGGCGATTATCGTCGAGCTGTGGGACATCCCGCTGGCGCGTTTTGGTGAGTTTGTCGCAGAGATTCCGGCGCCGCTGGGTATTGGCACGCTGACGTTAGCCGACGGACGGCAGGTTAAAGGCTTTATCTGCGAACCGGCTGCGCTGAGCGACGCCGTGGATATCACGGAATTCGGCGGCTGGCGCAACTGGCTTGCCCGTCAGGAGGCGTCTCATGTTTAAGACCGTACTGATCGCTAACCGCGGTGAAATTGCCTGCCGCGCCATACGCACGCTGAAGCGTTTGGGGATAACCAGCGTAGCGATTTATTCCGATGCGGATAAAAACGCACAGCATGTGAAAGAGGCAGACATTGCCGTATCCATTGGCGGCGAGAAAGCCAGCGACAGCTATCTGTGTATCGATAAGGTACTGGCCGCCGCACAGCAGACAGGGGCCGAGGCTATCTGGCCGGGCTACGGTTTTCTGTCAGAAAGCCTGCCGTTTGCCGCCGCGTGTGAAAAGGCTGGCATCGCGTTTGTCGGGCCAACCGCGCAGCAAATTGGCGAGTTTGGCCTGAAACACCGCGCCCGTGAATTGGCCGCTGCGGCTGGTGTGCCGATGACGCCAGGAACGCCGCTGCTGGCCTCACTGGAGGACGCGCTGGTCGCCGCCGAAGACATCGGCTATCCGGTCATGCTGAAAAGTACCGCGGGGGGCGGCGGCATTGGCCTGACGCGCTGCGCGGATGCAGAAGCACTACAGGCTGCCTGGGAAAGCGTGCGCCGATTGGGCGAACAATTCTTTAGCGATGCAGGCGTTTTTCTTGAACGCTGCATCGATCGGGCGCGTCACGTCGAAGTACAAATTTTTGGCGATGGTAAAGGCCGCGTGGTCGCGCTGGGCGAACGCGATTGTTCACTGCAACGCCGTAACCAGAAAGTCGTGGAAGAAACCCCCGCACCGCATTTGCCGGACGCTACGCGAGCAGCGCTGCTGGACTCGGCGGTGAAACTGGGCGAACTGGTTAATTACCGCAGTGCGGGAACGGTGGAGTTTATCTACGACGCCGAGCGCGATGCGTTCTTTTTCCTGGAAGTGAATACCCGTTTGCAGGTTGAACATCCGGTGACGGAGTGCGTCACCGGGCTGGATTTGGTCGAATGCATGCTGCGTGTCGCGGCGGATGAACCCTTAGACTGGGCGCAACTGATGCAGGCTCCGCGTGGCGCCGCGATTGAGGTGCGTATTTACGCGGAAGATCCGCTGAAAAATTTCCAGCCTAGCCCCGGCGTGCTGACCGAAGTAGCGTTTCCCGATGGCGTGCGGGTTGACGGCTGGGTGAGCACCGGCACCGAAGTATCGGCGTATTACGATCCGATGATCGCCAAACTGATCGTTCACGCGGAAACCCGTGAACTGGCGCTGGAGAAGATGCAGCAGGCGCTGAGTGCCACGCGTTTGCACGGTATTGCCACCAATCTGGATTATCTGCGTCAAATTATCGCTACCGATGCGTTCCGCAGCGGAACGGTGTGGACGCGGATGCTCGACAGCTTTACGCCGTCTGCGTCAGTGGTTGAAGTCATCCAACCCGGCACCTGGAGCAGCGTGCAGGACTATCCCGGACGCCTTGGCTATTGGGATATCGGCGTGCCGCCGTCTGGCCCGATGGACGACTTCGCGTTTCGGCTGGCGAACCGTATTGTCGGTAACGATGAAGCCGCGGCAGGGCTGGAGTTTACGCTGCAAGGCCCGACGCTGCGTTTTCACCGCGAGGCGGTGATTGCACTGACGGGCGCTGACTGTCCGGCGACGCTGGATGGCGAAACGGTGCCATATTGGCAGCCCGTGACGGTAACCGCGGGACAAACGCTGACGCTGGGGCGCGCGCAGTCCGGCTGTCGTACCTATCTGGCGGTGCGTAACGGTATCGATGTACCGCAATATCTCGGCAGCCGCTCGACGTTCGCGCTGGGGGAGTTTGGCGGTCACGCCGGACGAACGCTGCGCGTGGCGGATATGCTGGCGATTTCTCAACCCGACTTGCCCGCCTGCACCACGCCTGCGCCGGTGAGCGCCCCGCAGGCCGTGGACGCCGCACTGATTCCGCAGTACGGCGATGAGTGGCGGATTGGCGTGCTCTATGGCCCGCACGGTGCACCGGATTTCTTTACCCATGCGGCAATTGATGAATTCTTCGCAGCGGAATGGCAGGTGCACTACAACTCTAACCGGCTGGGCGTGCGTCTGGTCGGGCCGAAACCCACCTGGACGCGGGCTAACGGTGGCGAGGCGGGTCTGCATCCTTCCAACGTTCACGACTGTGAATACGCCATTGGCGCCGTGAATTTTACTGGCGATTTCCCGGTGATCCTCACGCGGGATGGGCCGAGTCTGGGCGGGTTTGTTTGTCCGGTCACCATCGCCAAAGCGGAACTGTGGAAAGTCGGTCAGGTTAAGCCGGGCGACCGTATCCGTTTCCATCCCATTAGCGCGGACGAAGCGCTGGCGCTGGAACAGGCGCAGTCTGCCTGCGTGTCCACGCTGGGTACGGCGCATTCGCCCACGTTTGATGTGCCTTCGTTGGCGACAACGGAGTACGGCTCTGCCACGGTGCTGGCTGCGGTACCCGCTATGGCGACGATACCCGCTGCCGTGTATCGTCAGGCGGGGGATAACTACGTTCTGATCGAATACGGCGAGAATGTGCTGGATCTGGCACTGCGACTGCGCGTTCACCTGCTAATGGCGGCGATCCGCGCTTCAGAGACTGCGGGGATCGAAGAACTGTCGCCCGGCGTACGTTCGCTACAGGTGCGCTATGACAGTCGGGTTCTCCGTCAACGTGCGCTGCTGGACGTATTGCTGCATCTGGAAAGCCAACTGGGTGACGTCAGCCAGATGACAGTGCCGTCGCGTATCGTCCATTTACCGATGGCGTTTGAAGATAGCGCCACGCTCGGCGCGGTGGAACGTTACTGTGAAACCGTACGCGCCAGCGCGCCCTGGCTGCCGAATAATGTCGATTTTATTCAACGCATTAATGGCTTGGCGAGCCGTGACGAGGTGCGCGACATCATTTTTGATGCCAGCTACCTGATTCTGGGGCTGGGTGACGTTTATCTCGGCGCGCCCTGTGCGGTGCCAGTCGATCCGCGTCACCGCTTATTGAGTTCCAAATACAATCCGGCACGCACCTTCACTGCCGAAGGCACGGTCGGCATCGGCGGCATGTACATGTGCATCTATGGCATGGATTCGCCGGGCGGCTATCAACTGGTGGGGCGCACGCTGCCGATCTGGAACAAATTCCTCAAAAACGATCAGTTCATTACGGGTGAACCCTGGCTGCTGCGTTTCTTCGATCAGGTGCGGTTTTATCCAGTCAGCGAAGCCGAGCTGACGGCGCTGCGTGATGACTTCCGTGAAGGACGCGCCGCGATCCGCATCGAAGAAACCGAGTTTGATTTTGCTGAACACACCCGTTTTCTGGCGGAGCAGGCCGATGATATTACCGCTTTCCGTCAGCGTCAGGCCACGGCGTTTGAAACAGAAGTCGCGCTGTGGCAGCAGGAGGATGAGAGTACACCGCAGGAAATCGTTTCGGCCGCGCCTGTGGAGAACGACGAGAGCGCGTTTCAGGTGAGTGCGGATATGAACGGCAACATCTGGAAAGTGCTGGTGAACGAGGGAGATGCCATCGAAGCCGGACAGCCACTGATTATCGTCGAAGCCATGAAGATGGAACTGACGATTAGCGCGCCGCAGTCTGGCCGGGTGAAACGCATCGGCTGCCAGCCGGGTCGACCGGTCAGCCCTGGCGATGCCTTGCTATGGCTGGAGTAAAAGACAGGCAGCAATAAAGGGACGCGCCTGAACCAACGGACGAACGGGAATAACGACGAGGCAGAGAAAACGATGCGAGCAGGCACACAAAAGAGCAGCAAAGATCGCCCGGAAGCGCTAGCGGAGCGGGTCTATCAAACGCTGAAAAACGACATTTTCGACTTTCACCTGATGCCGGGCGATCGCTTTAGTGAAAATGAAATTGCCGAGCGGATGTCGGTCAGTCGCACGCCGGTGCGTCAGGCGCTGTTCTGGCTGGAGCGGGAAGGCTATGTCGAAGTCTATTTCCGCAGCGGCTGGCAGGTTCGTCCGTTTGATTTCGCCTATTTCGAGGAACTGTATGACTTCCGCATCGTACTGGAGCGGGAAGCCATTCGGCGACTGTGCGGGATGCCGCCGGGGCGCTGCGCCGAGCTATTGGCTGACCTGAAACGCTTCTGGATTGAGGAACCGCGTCTGGATGACGGCAAGACCGTTTCCCGCTACGACGAAGGGTTCCATCGGGGGCTGGTGACAGCGGCGGGCAACAGCGAAATGGCGCGAGTTCACGGTGAGCTGACGGAGAAAATCCGCATTATTCGTCGTCTTGATTTCACCCGTGAGGATCGTATCGACGCGACCTATAAAGAACACGCCCGCATCCTGCTGGCGATATTGCAACAGCACACGGAGGAGGCGCAGCGCATTCTGACCGACCACATTGCCGTCAGTAAGGCCGAGGTCAGGAAAATTACCTTACACATGTTACAGCAGGCGCGGCCTCAATCGGTTTCAACGCAACCTGTTTCAACGGAAGTGGTTCCACCTGACGCATCACACGATTCCATTCTCACTCAACACGACTTAAGGGCTAATAAATGAAAAGACGTTCATTGCTAAAAGTTTTTGCGCTTTCTGCGACGGTGGTTGGCATGGGGTTGACCTGGAGCGTGCAGGCGGCAGACACCATCAAAGTCGGCATTATGCATTCGCTGTCCGGCACGATGGCGATTTCAGAAACGCCGCTGAAGGATGTGGCGCTGATGACCATTGATGAAATCAATGCCAAAGGCGGCGTGTTGGGTAAAAAACTGGAACCGGTGGTGGTCGACCCCGCCTCGAACTGGCCGCTGTTTGCCGAGAAAGCACGCCAACTGCTGACGCAGGATAAAGCAGCGGTGGTGTTCGGCTGCTGGACATCGGTGTCGCGTAAATCGGTTCTGCCAGTATTTGAGGAACTGAACGGGTTGCTGTTCTACCCGGTGCAGTATGAAGGCGAAGAAATGTCACCAAATGTGTTCTACACCGGTGCGGCACCGAATCAGCAGGCGATCCCAGCGGTGGAATACCTGATGAGTGAAGACGGCGGGGCGGCGAAGCGTTTCTTCCTGCTCGGAACGGACTATGTGTATCCGCGTACCACCAACAAGATCCTGCGCGCGTTCCTGCATTCCAAAGGCGTTCAGGACAAAGATATCGAGGAAGTGTATACGCCGTTTGGCCACAGCGATTATCAGACCATCGTTTCCAATATCAAGAAATTCTCGACGGGAGGAAAGACCGCCGTCGTATCCACCATCAACGGTGATTCCAACGTGCCGTTCTATAAAGAGCTTGCGAATCAAGGCATCAAAGCCACCGATGTGCCGGTTGTCGCGTTTTCTGTCGGTGAAGAAGAGCTGCGCGGGATCGATACCAAACCGCTGGTCGGTCATTTAGCGGCATGGAACTACTTTGAATCGGTCGATAACCCAACCAATGCCGACTTCGTGGAAGCCTATAAAGCCTATGCCAAAGCGAAAAACCTGCCGAACGCGGGCACGGTGGTGACTAACGATCCGATGGAAGCCACGTATGTCGGCATTCATATGTGGGCGCAGGCGGTAGAGAAAGCGGGCACCACGGACGTAGATAAAGTCCGCGCCGCGATGGCCGGACAGACCTTTGCCGCACCGGATGGCTTTACGCTGACGATGGACAAGACCAACCACCACCTGCACAAGCCGGTGATGATTGGTGAGATTGAGGAAAACGGTCAGTTCAACGTGGTTTGGCAAACCGATCAGCCGGTTCGCGCCCAGCCGTGGAGCCCGTACATCGCCGGCAATGATAAGAAACCCGATCATCCAATCAAAGCTGCGCAGTAAGCATCGGTCCTATACGCCCCGTCCAGTATGTCGGACGGGGATATTCCCTCTCTTATATGGCGGACATTGCGATGATGAGTCATCGATTATCTACGTTTGTGCTGTCGCTGTGTCTGATGTTTCCCCTGTTCGCGCAGGCCGGACCTGCGGCCGATTTCGCCGCCGCCAGCCGCACACAGCAGGCTGAACTGCTGCAACAATGGGCCGCTGCGCCGGAACCCGCACGCTTGCCGCTATTACAGGCGCTGCGCGACGAGTCGGTCGTGCTGGATCGGAACCAGCAGCCGTTTATGGACGTGCAGGGTACGTTAACCCCGCTGGAAGGGAATGCGGAACCGGTGGGCGCGACCAAAAAATTGTTTATGAATAACCGTCTGCGTGGGCTGGTTGCTACCGCGCTGGCTTCGCATCAACTCGTCAGCGATGATGCCGCAACGCGCCTGAATGCTGTACGACAGCTACAGAGCGACAGCAGTGCGGAACAACTGCCGCTGTTGGTACAGCGTCTTGGCGTAGAGAAAGATGCGCAGGTACATGACGCGCTGAATACCGCTATTGCGACTCGGCAGTTAAGCGATCCCAATCCGTTGGTGCGTCTTGAAGCGGTCAAACGCTTAGGGCAGACCGGCGACCCGCAGATGCAGGCGCGTTTACAGCCGCTAACGCAGGCGCAGAACGAGCCGGATACCGGCGTGCGGGCGGCGGCGCAGGAGAGTCTGGATCAGATTAAACAAAGTTTGATCGTGGGCGATCTGCTGGGGCAGGCGTTTACCGGGCTATCGCTCGGCTCTATCCTGCTGCTGGCGGCGCTGGGACTGGCGATTACGTACGGGCTACTGGGCGTTATCAACATGGCGCACGGCGAAATGCTGATGCTGGGCGCGTACGCGACCTGGCTGGTGCAGTCGCTGTGCCAGCAGTTTGCGCCGAGCTGGCTGGCGTATTACCCGCTGCTGGCGCTGCCTGTCGCCTTCTTTATCACCGCCAGCGTCGGTATGGTTCTGGAGCGTACGGTGATTCGCCATCTTTATGGCCGACCGCTGGAAACGCTGCTGGCGACCTGGGGTATCAGCCTGATGCTGATCCAACTGGTGCGGATGCTGTTCGGTACGCAAAATCTGGAAGTTGCAAACCCCGCGTGGCTGTCTGGCGGGCTGCGCCTGTTGCCGAATCTGGTGCTGCCGTATAACCGCATCGCGGTGATTGTGTTCGTCCTCGGCGTGCTGCTGCTCACCTGGCTACTCCTCAATAAAACCCGTCTTGGTATGAATGTACGTGCGGTGACACAAAATCGAGCGATGGCGGATTGTTGCGGCGTGCCGACCGGGCGCGTCGATATGCTGGCTTTTGGGCTGGGATCAGGCATCGCCGGGCTGGGCGGCGTAGCGCTGTCGCAACTGGGCAACGTCGGGCCGGAATTGGGACAAGGTTACATCATTGATTCCTTCCTCGTCGTCGTGCTGGGCGGCGTTGGGCAACTGGCGGGGACGGTGGTCGCTGCGTTCAGCCTCGGCATTCTTAATAAAGTGCTCGAGCCGCAGATTGGTGCCGTGCTGGGAAAAATCGTCATTCTGATATTGATCGTGCTGTTTATTCAGAAACGGCCACAGGGGCTGTTTGCATTCAAAGGACGGGTGATTGACTGATGACGCAACCTATTACGCAATCTATTAAACAGCCCATGACAATAACCCTGACGCAGCGTGCGCCGCGGCTCATGCTTGGCCTTGGTTCGATCGTTTTTCTGGCTTTGCTGGTCCTGCCGTTTCTCGCGCTATTGCCCGCAGAGAATCCACTAGCGATCTCGACCTATACGCTGACGCTGATTGGCAAAATTCTGTGCTATGCGATTGTCGCCGTCGCGCTGGATCTGGTGTGGGGCTACGCTGGGCTTCTATCGCTCGGTCACGGCCTGTTTTTCGCGCTGGGCGGCTACGCGATGGGTATGTACCTGATGCGGCAGGCGGCGGGTGAGGGAATGCCTGCATTTATGTCATTTCTGTCATGGACGGAACTACCGTGGTTCTGGGCAGGAACTCAGTATTTCGTCTGGGCGCTGTGCTTGATCGTGCTGGTGCCGGGCGTGCTGGCGTTTGTGTTCGGCTGGTTTGCGTTCCGCTCCAAAATCAAAGGCGTGTATTTCTCAATCATGACGCAGGCGCTGACCTACGCTGGGATGCTGCTGTTCTTCCGCAACGAAACCGGCTTTGGCGGCAATAACGGATTTACCGGTTTTACGACGCTGCTCGGTTTCCCCATTACAGCCACTGGTACGCGCATTGGGCTGTTTGTCGCTACCGTGCTGCTGTTGATTGCCAGCCTGCTGGTGGGATTTGCGCTGGCGCGTAGTAAATTTGGCCGCGTACTCACGGCGGTGCGTGATGCGGAAAATCGTCTGATGTTCTGCGGCTATGATCCGAAAGGCTTCAAGCTGTTTGTCTGGACACTTTCCGCGGTGCTGTGCGGGCTGGCGGGCGCACTCTATGTGCCGCAGGTCGGCATTATCAATCCTGGTGAAATGTCGCCGACCAACTCCATCGAAGCCGCCATTTGGGTGGCGCTGGGTGGGCGCGGCACGCTGATTGGGCCGCTGCTCGGTGCGGGTATCGTCAACGGGGCGAAAAGCTGGTTTACCGTCGCCTTTCCCGAATACTGGCTGTTCTTTTTGGGGCTGATGTTTATTCTCGTCACGCTATTTTTGCCGCGCGGCGTGATTGGATTACTGACGAGGAAGAAACATGACTGAGTCTTTATCTGTGCCATCGGTTCCAGCACAAGCTATGTCTTCACAAAATGCGCCTTCACAAACCGCGCTTTCACAAACTGTCGTGGCTCAGCCCGCATTGATGGAGCCAAAATTCGCGCAACCGCATCCGTCGGATCGTCATCGGCATCAGACCGATCCGGTGCTGCAACTCGACAAGATTAACGTGAGTTTTGACGGCTTCCGTGCGCTGACCGATCTGTCGTTGCAGATTGGCGTGGGGGAACTGCGCTGCATCATCGGCCCAAACGGCGCGGGAAAAACGACGTTGATGGATGTCATCACCGGAAAAACGCGACCGGATAACGGTAAGGTGTTTTACGATCAGTTCACTGACCTGACGACGCTGTCGCCGGTAGACATTGCCCGTGCGGGAATTGGCCGGAAATTCCAAAAACCGACGGTATTTGAAGCGCTGACGGTGTTTGAAAACCTCGATATCGCATTGAAAACGGATAAATCGGTGTGGGCGAGTCTGCGTGCCAGACTGAACAGCGAGCAGCGTGACCGGATTGATGAGACGCTGGCGCTGCTGCGGCTCGGTCATGAACGTCAGCGACCTGCTGAGCTGTTGTCGCATGGGCAAAAGCAGTTTCTGGAGATTGGCATGCTGCTGGTACAAGAGCCGCATTTACTGCTGCTTGATGAACCTGCGGCGGGGATGACGGACGCCGAAACGGCCTATACCGCCGAGCTATTTCGCAGTCTGGCGGGCAAACACTCGCTGATGGTGGTGGAGCACGATATGGGCTTTGTCGAGAGCATCGCTGACCGCGTGACCGTGCTGCATCAAGGGCAGGTGCTGGCGGAGGGATCGCTGCGTGAAGTGCAGGCGAATGAGCAGGTGATTGACGTTTATCTGGGGCGCTAACATGTTAGAGATTGCTGAACTGAATCAATATTACGGCGGCAGCCACATTCTGCGCGGCCTGTCGTTTGAGGTAAAACCCGGCGAAATTACCTGTCTGTTAGGGCGCAACGGCGTGGGGAAAACCACGTTGCTGAAATGCCTGATGGGGTTGATTCCGGCGAAGTCCGGCACGATTCTCTGGCAGGGTGAAGCGATTAACTCGCGTAAACCCTATCAGCGCGTGCAGTCTGGCATTGCCTACGTGCCGCAGGGACGGGAGATTTTTCCTCGGCTGACGGTGGAAGAAAACCTGCTGATGGGGCTGTCACGCTTTCCGGGCAAACAGGCGCGGCAGGTGCCGGATGAAATCTATCAACTTTTTCCTGTGCTGGATGAAATGAAGCAGCGGCGTGGCGGCGATTTGTCCGGTGGGCAACAGCAACAGTTGGCGATCGGGCGGGCACTGGCCTGTAAACCGCAGTTGCTGATTCTGGATGAGCCGACGGAAGGCATACAGCCGTCGGTAATCAAAGAGATCGGCGCAGTCATCCGCCAACTGGCACAGCGTGGAGACATGGCGATTCTGCTGGTCGAGCAATTTTACGACTTCGCCGCCGAACTGGCCGACAGCTATCTGGTGATGTCACGCGGGGAAATCATACAGCGCGGGCGAGGTGAAACGATGGAACAGGACGGCGTGCGGGGCCTGGTCGCGATTTAATACGTGTTGCTTATTATTTTGTATAGAATAAGGGATAGGCTGCGTCTATCTATTCCAAATATTGCGGAATGGAGAGATGCAGCCTAATTTTATTTAGTAGAGTGATCGCTAACAGGCTAACTGTTTTCGTTATTCAAAACGTTAACGTATTGTCCATCATTTCGAATTATTTAGGATGTAAAATTATCAATTTTTCTTGATGTTTAAAATTAAATCTAAATCCGAAAAATAAGTTAATTGGAAGCGAGTTATTCTGCTTTTTGTATTAATAATGTTGCCTTCCCAGCATTATCATTACAATTATCGTCAACGATATAGGCTACAAACGGCGATGTTGTTGTATCCACAACCGTCGGATTGCTGGTCACAGAAACTCCCCAGCGTGCGTTTTTAAATCCACCTTGCAACATAACGCTATCGATAATGCAACTATTAGACGCGCCCATGCAATTCATCGTATTAGAAACGAGAGAAACAACATATCTCCCTTGATCTAAAGTAAATTTTACAGGTGTGCCTGTTAGGGTGTCAGTAAACGGGGCGCTCAAACAATTTCTTTGAGGATCAATCGTTATGTTCGTTGCGGCTTCTGCGGCGAAAGAAAAAAAGGCTAGCATAAATATGCTAAGGGATGTATTACGCATGATTAAATCTCCTGGGAAAATAATTTATTGGCAAGTTAATACACTCTTACAATGCATGTAATAATCAATAAACCGGTCCATTAAAAACCGGCGTTATCTTAACCCATAACACTAAAGAAATTACCAATGTTTTAATCTATCAATTAATTAATATTATCAAATATAATTTCTCTACTATTGGTTGCTTATGATTTCTTAAAATTTGTTTTTTTGGGAATATTTTATTCAATAAATTGATGTTGTATTAAATGTAATGCCTACGCTCAAACGTGGTTAATGCTGGATAAACCGATAGAAGTAATACAGCCGTCAATAATCAAAGAGATCGTCGCGGTCATCTGCCAACTGGCACCGCTTGACGACATGCCGATTCTGCTGGTTGAGCAAATTGTGTAAAATACCGCCTTAAGCAGATAATGCATTGTTTATCTTAGTTAAAAGGAAAGGGAGCTTAAGGATGAGTAAACCGCTGAAGATTTTTGCTGTTATCGGCATCATCGTTGTTGCGGCTGTGATCGGTACGATATGGCCGTATATCAACATGAATTTTGCCAGTAGCGCGCACTATAGCGAACAGGATGAAAGGGAATATGCGTTCTATACCCCCGACATTCTGAAAAACATGCCGCGTATTACCGCTCGCTATGACTTCAATTTTTCGAACGTAACTGGCCCGGAAGCTAAAGTATGGACGGTGAATTTTTATGGTACAGAAGATACCAGCAAGGTTCATACGTATCTGACGTCAATGGGTTATGAGAAGCAGGATCGTTGCGATGTTGAGGCTGAATGTTGGCGAGCAGCGGGCACGCATGATGTTGTGACGGTGGCGACGTTCGATAGAGATAAAAGCGTGGTGGTGCAGGTTTACAGCAGTCCGTATATTGAGTCATTGCCACTCAAATAATCATGTCAGGCGCAATGGCTCCATTGTACTTAAGTTTCAGCGTCATTCCTTTTGTTCCTTAACCACATTTTTGCATTAGAGGATTTTAATTTCAATACATATGAATTAACATATGTGTATATGGAGTGTATTGAGAGCCAAAAATGATACAGCCCGTCCAACTTTTCAAAATCCTTTCCGATGAGACTCGGCTATCCATCATCCTGCTGCTCAGAGAAGCGGGAGAATTGTGCGTCTGTGATATCTGCGCTGCCACCACGGAGTCTCAGCCTAAAATTTCCCGCCATATGGCAATATTACGTGAGTCAGGTTTAGTTCTTGATCGCCGTGAAGGGAAATGGATTCATTATCGATTGTCTCCACACATGCCTGCCTGGGCCGCAGAAACGATTAGCACCGCATGGCAATGCCTGCGTGATGACGTGCGTCGGTGTCTCGCTAAATCCGCTTCTTCTTCATGCTGAAATAGGAAGGGATATATTCTTTTTTCCATATATGATGAGGTTTGACATGTTATTGGCAGGAATCATATTTTTACTGACCTTGATCCTAGTGATTTGGCAACCCAGAGGTCTCAGTATCGGATGGAGTGCCAGCATCGGGGCCGTATTCGCGCTGTTCAGCGGGGTCATTCACCTCAATGATATTCCGGTTGTCTGGAATATTGTCTGGAACGCGACGGCGACGTTTATTGCGGTGATTGTCATCAGCCTATTGCTTGATGAATCGGGTTTTTTCGAATGGGCGGCATTGCACGTATCCCGATGGGGAAACGGGCGCGGGCGTCTGTTGTTTACCTGGATTGTTTTACTGGGCGCAGCCGTTTCTGCGTTGTTTGCCAACGACGGCGCTGCGCTGATCCTCACGCCGATTGTGATTGCGATGCTGTTGGCTTTGGGGTTCAGCACTGGTACGACGCTCGCATTCGTTATGGCTGCAGGATTTATTGCTGATACGGCTAGCCTGCCGCTGATTGTTTCTAATCTGGTTAACATTGTGTCTGCCGATTTTTTCAACCTTGGGTTTGCTGAATATGCATCGGTTATGGTTCCCGTCGATATTGCAGCGATTATCGCGACGTTGATTATGTTACACCTGTTTTTTCGGAAGGATATCCCTGCAACCTACGACGTATCTCGGCTGAAAGCACCGGCAAGTGCCATTAAAGATCTGGCAACGTTCAGAGCGGGTTGGATTGTTTTGGTGCTTTTACTTACCGGATTTTTCGTCCTCGAACCTTTGGGGATTCCCGTCAGTGCTATTGCGGCCGTGGGCGCAACTATTCTGCTCGCAGTGGCAAAAAAAGGTCATGCCATCAATACGGGTAAGGTACTGCGTGGTGCGCCATGGCAGATCGTAATTTTCTCACTCGGTATGTATTTAGTGGTCTATGGCCTGCGCAACGCGGGGTTAACGGAATATCTTTCCAGTATTCTGAATCTGTTTGCGGAGAAAGGACTGTGGACTGCCACACTTGGCACTGGCTTTATGGCTGCGCTGCTTTCCTCAATCATGAACAATATGCCCACCGTATTGATTGGTGCCTTATCTATCGACGGCAGCACCGCAACAGGCGTTATTAAAGAGGCAATGATTTATGCCAACGTGATTGGCTGCGATCTGGGGCCGAAAATTACACCTATTGGTAGCCTGGCGACACTGCTTTGGTTACATGTGTTATCACAGAAAAACATGACGATCAGTTGGGGATACTATTTCCGTATCGGAATTGTCATGACACTGCCTGTGCTGTTTGTCACGCTGGTTGCGTTGGCGCTGCGGCTATCCATCACGTTGTAATGAGATATTGATATGAGCAAAATAACGATTTATCACAACCCTGACTGTGGCACCTCGCGTAATACGCTGGAGATGATCCGTAATAGCGGCGCAGAACCCACGGTGATTTACTATCTTGATACGCCGCCTTCACGTGATGAACTGGTGGCGCTCATTGGTGACATGGGAATCACGGTTCGAGCCTTGCTGCGCAAAAACGTAGAACCTTATACACAACAGGGGCTTGCTGAAGAAAGATTTACTGACGAACAGCTCATTGATTTCATGTTGCAATATCCGATCCTGATAAACCGTCCGATTGTCGTTACTCCGTTGGGAACTCGACTATGTCGCCCATCAGAGCTGGTGCTGGATATTCTCCCCGATCCGCAGCAAGGCGAATTCACCAAAGAAGATGGTGAAAAAATCACTGATAAATTGGGTCAACGCGTAAAATAGAGCCAGAAGGGGTCATCTGGCTCAATGCGCTTTCTCACAGCACCTTATTCAAGAAGTTGATCGTCCGCGGGTGGCGAGGGTGGTTCAGCACCTGCCAGGAATCGCCGCTTTCGACAATTTTCCCGTCTACCATAAATACGACTTGGTCGGCCACTTCGCGCGCAAAGCCGATTTCATGTGTGACGACGACCAGCGTTACGCCGGATCGGGCGAGCGATTTGATGACATCCAACACTTCCCCAACCAGTTCAGGATCGAGCGCAGATGTCGGTTCATCAAACAACATCACTTTCGGCTTAAGTGCCAGCGCGCGGGCAATGGCGACGCGCTGCTGCTGGCCGCCAGACAGGTGACGGGGATAAGACTGTGCTTTGTGGCGCAGACCGACGCTTTCCAGCAGGGTAAAGGCGATGTCTTCGGCTTCCTGACGCGAATACAGCTTATGCGCCAACGGGGCTTCAATGATGTTTTCCAACACGGAAAGGTGCGGGAACAGATTGAAATTCTGGAACACATACCCGACGTTGATACGCTGGCGTAGTACGTCCTTTTCTTTCAATTCATAGAGCGTATTTCCTTTGCGCCGATAGCCGATGTAGTCGCCGTCGATGCGGATAAAACCTTCATCCACGCGCTCAAGGTGATTAATGGTACGCAGCAGCGTGGATTTGCCCGAACCGGACGGCCCCAGGATCACGGTGACAGAACCGGGTGCCAGCGTCAGATTGATATCCTCCAGCGCGTTGTGCTGACCAAAATGTTTCGCCACGTTGCGGATCTCAATCAGCCCGCGAGCGCTTTCTGCCTGTGGTTGTGCGGTGGTGCGCGCGTGAGCAAAGTAGTCGATAGCTTCAGACATGGTGACTCTCCAGAATCGGGTAGATTAACGTGCGTGCTTGCGCGTGAGGAAACGGATGAGTCTCTGGCGCGGTGTTGGCGGCATTTCACGCACGGCACCGCGGGACACATAGCGTTCCACGTAGTATTGGATGACGGATAGCACCGTGGTGATCAGCAGATACCAGATCGTAGCAACCATCAGTAGCGGAATAACCTGCTGCGTACGGTTGTAAATGACCTGCACGGTGTAAAACAGCTCTGGCAACGCCAGTACGTAAACGATCGACGTGCCTTTTGCCAGACTGATGATCTCATTGAAGCCAGTCGGCAGAATCGAACGCAGCGCCTGTGGCAGAATGATGCACACCGTACGGCGACTGCCGGGCAGACCGAGTGCAGCGGAGGCTTCAAACTGCCCAGCATCGACGCCAAGAATACCGCCGCGAATGATCTCTGCCGTATAGGCGGATTGCACCAGCGTCAGGCCAAGTACCGCGACGGAAAACTGATCCAGTAAATCGATGGTTGGATAGCGCAGGAAGACCACGGAGGTAAACGGAATTCCCAGCGCCAGCTCGTCATAGAGATACGAGAAATTGTAGAGAATGATCAGCACCAGAATCAGCGGCAGTGACCGGAATAGCCAGATATACAGCCACGATAGCGTGGACAGCAGATAAGACGGCGAAAGCCGAGCCAGCGCCAATGCGGTGCCGAAAATAATGCTGAATAACGTGCCCAACGCGGTCAACAGCAGCGTTTGCCCCAGACCGGCGAGAATGACTGGATTGAAAAACCACTCGGCAAAGACTGCCCATTCCCAGCGCGGGTTCAGCGCAATGGACTGAATAACTCCGGCAAAAATAAACAGGGAGAATAGTGCCCCGGCAACACGAAAGGGATAACGCGCGGGCACAACGTGCAACGGCGGTTCCTGTGTCTGGCCCAGCGGTGCTTGCTGAGAAGACGTGTGTAGAGATTGCGTCATAATCGATACCCTTTGAAGGTGATTCTGAAAAACGTCCTTTTGCTTTTAATCACCGCACAGGGTGAGTCTCGGTGTGCTGGGGTCAACACACTTTCAAATGGCGAGCCATAAGATCGACTTCCGTTTGGCGAGCAGCCTGAGGCGCTGCTACGTCAAACAGCGCTTTCTTAAACGGCAGCCGTCCATCGTAAGGCGGAATGCTGTAGGTTGCGGGATCGACGCGGATATCGAACTGAGGCGTATAACCGTGGCTCAGATAAAGGTTCACCGCTTCTGGCTGGCGGAAACCCGTGGTCAGAAAAAAGTGCTGATAGCCTAACCGACGGGCGTGCTGCTCCAGCTCCTGCATCACTTTTCCTGCCAGCCCCTGACGACGCAGTGAGCTATCCGTCCATACCCGCTTAATCTCGGCAGTGGTACTGTCGTAGCGTTTAAACGCGCCGGTAGCAATCGGTACGCCCCGACGCAGCAGTGCAATAAAAATGCCGTGCGGCTGCTGGTAGATTCCCGGTGGATCGCTTTCCCGCTCACCAAAAAAATCGCCATAGCGCTGTTCATATTCCGCGAACAGGCCGTCGATAATGGGGGCCACGATAGGGTCCTCGGGCTGGGTCACAATGAAGATGTCGTCGGACATGGGATGCTCCTAATTCGTTAACGTATTTCAGCTATCGGTAACCATTGCGTGTCGAGCGTGGCGTCCCGATAGCCATCGGCGATATTAATCGCCCAGTCCCGGCGGATTGATTTCTGAACGGTCAATACGTTCGATGCTTTCTCCCCAGCGGTTCAGCACCTTGTCGTATTCACCGCGTTTAATTACGCCGTTCAGCGCGGTATTAATCGGCTGCACCAGCCCGCTGCCTTTGCGCGTGGTGACCGCGATATGTGCGACGTTGGGATAGCCGCCGTTGACCGTCCCGACATGCTTAACCTTGCCAGTCAGCTCCGCTTTGTAGGCACCGATCACGTTGGGGCCGAAATAGGCATCGGAACGACCGGATTGCAGACTCAGGTTGGCGGCCGCATCGTCTGTGACATAAACCGGCTGAAAAGCGGGCAGGCCGTTAGCGCGATTCTGCTTATCCCACGCCAGCAGCACCGCTTCCTGATTGGTGCCGGAGCCGACAATAATCTTCAGTCCAGCGATGTCCTTCGCTTCCTTAATGGACTGAATCTTACTGGTGGATTTCACATAGAAGCCGAGCGAGTCGATGCGGTAGGTGGCGAAATCGAACTTTTCCTTACGCGCTTTGGTGACGGTAATGTTGATGATGGCGGCGTCATACTTGCCGGAAGCGACGCCGAGCGGCCAGTCTTCCCACGAGGTGGGGACGATATTCAGTTCCAGTCCGAGGCTGTCGGCCACCAGTCGGGCGATATCTGGCTCGCTGCCTACTACGGTTTTGTTGTCGTCGGCCAGAAACGCCAGCGGCGGTGACGATCCCAGCGCGGCAATCGCCACGGTGAATTTACCCGGTGTGACGAAGGTAAAGTCAGCCGGAATCTGTGCAATAGCGTCTGCATTCTTCGGGGCATGGATCGGCTGCTGATTGGCTTTCAGGTCAATATCCGCCTGTGCTGTCGTGACGGAAAATGTGCCGAGCAGCAGCGATCCCGTCAGTAGCCTTGTCAACAGCCATGGGCGTACGCGATGCGTCTTGGATGAATAGGCGATCTCTTTTTGCATTTGTCTTTCCCTTGCAGGTGAGTTGTTATAATTGTGACGCTGTCACTTTGTGGTGTGCCATTTTTACTTAATCGCCGATACCTGGCGGGTTCACGACGGACAGTGTGATTTTTTCATCGTCTTCGCCCCAGCGGTCCAGCACTTGCGCCTGCGCTACCAGCGTGGCGCTCAATAATGTCGCCAGACCGGTCACGGTGATAAAAGAGGAACGCTTCACGGTGAATCTCCTGTTGCGCGAATTAACGCGTGAATTGATTCACCGGATAATCCAGCGCCAGATTTTCCCGCAGCGTATAGCCGGGATATTCCTGATGGAGCAGGCCGCGCTGTTGCAGCAGGGGAACGACGCGATCGACAAAGTGGTTGAGTGTATCCGGCGTGCCGCCCTGAATGATGAAGCCGTCAGCGGCACCGTTTTCAAACCAGAGTTGTAAGCCATCCGCCACCTGTTCGGGCGTACCGCTGAAGACGGGGCGTGGCGATGCGGCTTCCAGCGCGACCTGCCGCAGCGTTAAGCCTTTTTCCTGCGCGTTGCGTTTGATTTCATCGGTGGTGCTGCGGAAGCTGTTTTTCCCCAGATCGCCGATATCGGGGAACGGTTCATCCAGCGGATGCTGTGAGAAGTCGTAGTGCTCAAAGTAGCGTCCCAGATAATTGAGGGCATCCTCAATGGTGACCAGCTGTGCGGTTTCCTGATACTGACGCTCGACGTCCTCCGCGTCGTTGCCGACAATCACGCTGACGCCCTGAAAAACATGTAGTTGATCGGCCCGGCGACCGTTTTCTTCCAGTTTCTGTTTTACCTCGCGGTAATAACGTTGCGATTCTTCCAGCGTGTGTTGATGGGTGAAGATGGCATCGGCGTGTTTGGCGGCCAATTTTTGGCCGTCTTCAGACGCACCGGCCTGAAACACAATAGGGCGACCCTGCGCGGATCGGCCAATATTCAGCGGCCCCTGTACCGAGAAGAACTCCCCTTTATGGTTCAGCGTGTGCAGCTTTTCGGGATCGAAGAACTGTCCGCTGGCTTTGTCACGAATAAAGGCATCGTCTTCCCAGGAATCCCACAGGCCTTTCGCCACCTGAAGGAATTCATCGGCAATGCGGTAGCGCAGCGCGTGTTCCGGATGCTGCGCACGGGAAAAGTTTTTCGCCGATCCTTCCAGTGGCGATGTCACCACGTTCCAGCCTGCGCGACCGTTGCTCAGGTGGTCAAGGCTGGCGAATTGCCGAGCAGTGGTGAAAGGCTCGGAATACGATGTCGAGAGCGTACCGACCAGACCAATATGGGTGGTGACGGTAGCCAGCGCAGACAGTAGCGTCAGCGGTTCAAAGCGATTGAGAAAATGAGGGATCGATTTTTCATTGATATACAGGCCGTCGGCCACGAAGACAAAATCAAATTTCCCTTGTTCGGCTTTTTTTACCGCATCCAGAACAAAACCAAAATTAATGCTGGCGTCGGGTACGACGTTTTTATGTCGCCACGCGGACATATTTCCTGCCGCACCTTGTAATAGTAAACCCAGTCTTAATTGTCGGTTTGAAGATGTTTGTTGTTTACTCATTATCAGGAACCTTTTATTAATTGAATGTGCTTGTTATTCGTTGAATATGTTTATTCTTAATTGGTCGTACTTCCATGAAAGTGAAAACAGTCCGTCAATAAACCGGCTATCAATCAACAAGCCATCAATAGGCATTCACGTATTCAATGAAAGGTTAATAGGGCGTTAATGGCGTGTTTTCACTATTGATGAGGCGCGATGTGATGTAAAACAACAAAAATGGATAATGAAATTCGAAAATTTCAGATGATGACGCGGCTTATTTTGTTAGTATAATGTTAATGATCGTGTCTCTCGCCGTATTTAAAGGAAGCATTTAATGTCTGATCTTGTTGCTGAACGACTCGTTACCGCGAATGACGCGGTTCTCTCTGTGGCGGTTGCCAGCGTTGACCAGCAGGCGTTTCGCGATGCGATGGCAAAGCTGAGCGCGGCGGTCAATGTCGTTACGACGGATGGCCCGGCAGGTAAGGCCGGATTTACGGCATCCGCCGTGTCCAGCGTCAGCGATTCGCCCGGTACGCTACTGGTGTGTCTGAATCGCGGGTCGTCGGTATATCCCACGTTTCAGGCGAATACGCATTTGTGCATCAATACGCTGGCTTCTCATCATGAAGCGCTGTCGTCGCTGTTTGGCAGCCGATCTTCTACCGAAGAACGGTTTGCCGCGGCGGAATGGGACGTGTTACACACGGGCTCGCCGGTGTTGCGGGATGCGCTAGTGGCGTTTGACTGCGTAGTTGAAGAGGTCGTGAGCGCAGCGACGCACGATATCTTCATTTGCCGGGTGTTAGCGATTAAGCAGGGCGAAAGCACCGATGGTCTGGTGTATTTCTCCCGCCGTTATCATGCGGTTCGTGGTTAATTTGTATAACTTTCTCTCCTAATGCCCTCATCGTAATTAATTAATTGATTTATAAAAATTGCTGCCTCCGTCAGGTCAATCTGACGGAGGTGATGAGTTGATTACGTCAGTCCGATATTAGGAGAGACACGGGGATGAGGTTCCCGCAGGGATGCCTCGTCCCGTGGTTGCTCCGAGTATCTCGCTCGTCAAACGATCGGCATTACCGCCTGTGGTGGGGTAACTTTCGTGGTACGCAGGCGATGTAGTGCGGCTTCCGCCAATTGAGCAAAATAGCGTGAGGCTGGCGCAATCGCGCTTTCATTCGGATTGAACTGAGGGTGATGCAAGCCAAATTCGCTGTTTGAGCCAATGCTGACGAACGTGCCCGGCACGTCCTGAAGATACAGGGCAAAATCCTCGCCGCTCATTTGCAGTTCGGCGTTTTCTACCTGATAGCCCGCGTCTCTGGCAATTTGCTTGCTGAAATCCGCCCATTCGCTGGTGTTCACAACCGCAGGCGGGCCGGGATACCATTTCAGCTCCGCTTTTGCGCCCAGCGCAAGGGCGATGCCGCCGATCAGTTGCTCAATTCGCTCCGGGATTTCCGCGCGAATCGCGGCATTGTAGGTGCGTACCGTGCCTTCCAATTCTACCGTTTGCGGCAGGACGTTCCAGGTGTTGCCGCCCTGAATGCGCGTGACGCTGATGACCAGCGACTCCAGTGAACTGAAACTACGGCTGGGCAGGGTTTGCAGCGCATTGACGGTATTGCAGGCGGTGACGATGCTGTCGATGCCCTGTTCGGGTTTGGCCGCATGTGCGCCTTTGCCCGTAATGTGAATAGCGAAGCGATCCACGTTGGCATAAAACGGGCCGCTGCGTGTCGCGAAAGTGCCAGCGGGAAGCTCAGGGGCGTTGTGCAGGCCGAAAACGGCAGCGACATCGGCGAGTGCGCCGGCGCGGATGAGTTGTTTAGCGCCGGTAGACACTTCTTCTGCGGGTTGGAAAAATAGCCTGATTTTACCCGGTAAGACAGATTCGCGTTTTTTCAGCAAACAGGCAGCACCCAACATCACGGCGGTGTGGAAATCGTGTCCGCAGGCATGCATGACGCCAGCGTGCTGAGAGCGAAATGGCACATCGACTAACTCTTCAATCGGCAGCGCATCAATATCGGCCCGCAGCGCAATCGTTGGACCACTACCGTGACCGATCTCGGCAACGACGCCCGTGGTTAAGGCAAGGGGCAACAGGCGGATGTCTTTCTCTTGTAGCCAGCGGGTAATGTGCGCGGTGGTTTGGTGTTCCTGATTGGACAGTTCTGGGTACTGATGCAAGTGCCGTCGCCAGTTAATTAGCTGCTGCTCGAATGACGTATCACAACAGGGGATAGATTCAGCCATATCAATACACCTCCTTAACAAAACTTAAACACGATAAAGGTAGCCGATAGCTACTCTACGGATAAATACCGTCTGGTTATATTTCATGCCTTTTTATCCCGTCATATTTCAAACGTCCCGTATTGTTACCTTTACGTTACTGGGTTAGCCGTGATGTCGCCAGCAAGGGCAGGGCGAGATCTAACTCACTTTGTGTGGTTATTATGCTCAAAATAGATACGATTTCAGTTCAAAGAATGCACGTCAGATACATAATTACCGATTGATAAAAGGTTATTAATATATGGTTATTATCAAATTTCTTGAATTGTATGCGTTTTAAGCAAAGTGGAATCCCGCCCTGCCAGCAAGGGACGCGAATGACCTAGTGATATCATTTATTTTATCCCGTGATGTTAATTTCGTCTTTATTAAAATATCTGCTAATAAAATCCATTATTGATATTTATATTTCACCCTGTTATGCAACATTCTTCTTATTCTGCTTTTGCACTGGCTGGTTTTATTGCTCCGTTTATTTAAACGGCGTTTTGAAATGACGGACTTTTACATGCATAGCCTTGCAATAAAATAAATAGCGCTAACGGATAGTCGCTGAAAATAAGGAAACATCGTGGGATATACGCTCAGTTTATTAGATCAAAGTCCGATCGCCGAAGGAAGGAATGCGGCGCAGGCGTTGGCGCAAACCGTGGCGCTGGCGAAAGTGGCAGAAGCGCTTGGCTATTACCGCTTTTGGGTTTCCGAGCATCATAATTCCGATGAATTAGCGGGATCGTCTCCCGAGGTCTTGATCACCTGGTTGTTGGCACACACGACAACGCTGCGCATTGGCTCCGGTGGCGTGATGTTACAGCATTACAGCCCGTATAAGGTCGCGGAGAATTTTCATGTGATCAGCGCTCTGGCGGGCGGGCGTGTGGATTTGGGGATCGGCAAAGCGCCAGGCGGACTGCCGCTGGCGACGCGGGCGTTACAGCAGGAGATCGGTGAGACGCAGCGGGTTGCCTTTACGGAGAAACTCCATCAGCTAAACCGCTTTCTCGACAGTCATGACGAGACGGGCGAGCGCTTGAATGCGACGCCATTACCTGAACATACGCCGCAGCGCTTTCTGCTGGGTGCCAGTCAGGAGAGTGCGCGGTTAGCTGCCTCGCTGGGCTGGAGTTTTGTCTTCGCCGGGTTCATCAATGCCAGTGAAACGCTGCTGACGGAATCTCTCTTGAGCTATCGGGAGTTGAAACCGGCCAACGCCCAGACACTGCTGTCGCTGTCGGTGATTGCCGCAGAACGCCATGAGGATGCGGAGGCGTTGGCCAGCACGCAGCATAACTATAAAGTTTACATTGAGAACAAACCGCCGCTGACGGTAGGTAGTCAGGAACAGGCTGATAGCTTCGTTCGGCAAGCGGGCGCGACGGATTTCCGTATTGTGCAGGAGCCGCGCAATGTGCTCTACGGTACGCCAGAGCACATTCATCAGCGTCTGGAAAGTTACCATCAGCGTTTTGGTGTAGATGAGTTCATCATCCATACACCCGTGACATCCCCCCGCGAGCGTGAGGCGTCGATTCGACTGCTGGCGCAGCGTTGAAAACGTGAGCGATGACGCGCTATGGTAGATACTGATACGGTAGCACCAGCGGTGTTTTTTCAGACAAAACCTTACATATTCCCCCTGTTTGACTGTTCTATACTCAGTAATAAGCAAGATAAATTTTACTGGCAGAGAAGATGAAATAGGGGGAAGAAAAATGATGGGTCTCAACCTAGTTTATCCAGTGTCATATAGCTCGATGCCTGACAAAACCGATCATGTTCAGGGCATTTCCCGCTCGTCGCAACTGTCTGGTTACCCTAATCAGGGCGCGTCTACCCGAAGTCGGACGACGTATGACAATAGCGCGTCGGTCTTTAAGCCACCGATAGCCGATGGGGTGAATCGTCCAACGGAAAATAACCAGCTTAACGTTTACGTTTAAGATGGTATCAGACAGATAAAAATGGGCAATCACGTGCTGTAAACGATCGTTTTCGGTGCGTAGGTTGCCTTCTTTTTTTGCATTAACGCTTCTTCAAAAAGCATCTTCTACAGTAGTCATACGCTAGGTATTGCGGGGTTAATCGCGTATTTTTAGCGTGTACGGCCCGTTCTGAATGGAATCTCTGACCTGCAACTCCGACAAGAATAGATTGTCTTTTGATAAATAGCCGCCGTCCAGCATCGCGATCAGGCGGTTAATCACTTCGTTGATCATATCGCTCACCGGATCTTTGACGCTGGAGAGTGACGGTTTCAAAAACGGGGCGGTGGGAATATCGTCGAACCCGACGACAGAAACGTCGTGCGGTACGGCAACACCAGCGTCATCCAACGCTTTTATCGCGCCAATTGCCATATCGTCATTGCTGGCGAGAACGGCGCTGAACGATACCCGGTTATCGCGCAGGGCGTTAATGGCGAGCGAACCACTGCGCGGCGTCCATTTTCCTTTCACAATCAATTCATCCCGTACCGCGATATTGGCCGCCGTCAGGGCATCTTTATAGCCGGAAAGACGTTCGATAGCGGTCGGCGAATCCAGCGAACCGGTGATAAACGCGATATCTCTGTGGCCGCGCGCAATCAGATGTTGCGTGGCGTTATAGCTGGAACCTTTGTGATCGCAACAGATACAGTGGCTCTGGTGTTTCCGCAGTTTACGGTTAACCACCATGATCGGCTGTTTGTGCTTCTCGATGATGTCGTCCATTTCATCCACGGTGAGAAAACGGGGATAGATGATGATCGCATCACAGCGTAACCCCAACAGGAATTGAATCGCGGCGCGCTCTTCATCGGCGCTGTGTTTGCCATCGACCAGAATTAGCTGGCGCCCGTTGTCTTCCAATTTCTTGGCGGCCTGTGACAGCAGCTCGTTAAAATAGCTGCCGTTATAGAGCGTGTTGGTTACCACCAAACCAATACAGGCGGATTTGCTGGTCGCCAGATTCCGCGCCAGTAAATTTGGCCGATATCCCGTCTCCTCAATGGCCTGATAGACCAGCGTTTTGGTTTCTTCACTGGTATAGCCTTTGCCCGATAGCACGCGCGACACCGTCGCTTTCGATACGCCTGCTTTCTTCGCCACTTCCTGCATTGTCGACATGGGACATCCTGAGACGTTGAGTACTCCCATCATTTTACACACTTTATATCCGTCATACTTCAAGTTGCATGTGCGTTGGCTGCGCTTAGTCACCCGAATCACTTACTTGAGTAAGCTCATCGGGATGCCTTCGTTTGCCGCCTGCCTGAAACTCGAATTATTTAGGATATGGACCAGTAGCAGGGTGATGAGTGCAGAACCGAAGCGATCGAGGGGAGTAACACGCTATTCATGACGATCGCGATCACATAAGAAAAATATTCATAACAAAATTATTGAAATTACATTCATATATAAACACTATCATGTGGAACCGGTTACCCATCGGCGTTTCATCACGTTGCATGGAGCAGGGATACCGGCATGAATACTTTCATAACTGTATGAAATTGAATAATAAATATGCGCACATCAAGTGATATTCCCGTTTGGGACGTGTTGAACGGTGTGTTGAATTGGGTGTAGCGCGCGCGATTACGAGAGATTGTCTATCCATGTCAAAGAATTATGCGGCTGTATCCCGTTCTATCGTCGATGCCATCGGTGGTGCTGATAACATCGCTGCCGTGACACACTGTATGACTCGTCTGCGCTTTGTGCTGAAAGATAATGATGCGGCGAATGTGGCCGAATTGAAGGCGATAAGCGGCGTGTTGGGCGTCGTGAAAAATGATAACCAGTGTCAGGTCATCATCGGCAACACCGTTTCTCAGGCCTACACCGAAGTGGTGAAACTGCTGCCAGAAAGCGCGGGAGCTGAAAAAGCCGTACCGGTGAACAATAAAATTACGCTGAGACGCATCGGCGCGGGGATTCTGGATGCGCTGATTGGCACGATGTCTCCGCTCATTCCAGCGATTATCGGCGGCTCGATGGTGAAACTGCTCGCCATGATCCTCGACATGACCGGGGTGTTTGAGAAGGGTGCATCGACGATAACGATTCTGAACGTGATTGGTGATGGCGCGTTCTTCTTCCTGCCGATCATGGTGGCGGCCTCTGCAGCGGTAAAATTCAAAACCAATATGTCGCTGGCGATTGCTATCGCCGGGGTGCTGGTCCATCCGACGTTTATCGATCTGATGGCAAAAGCAGCGCAGGGTCAGCAGGTGGTGTTTATGGGGCTGACCGTCACGGCGGTGAAGTATACCTACACCGTGATTCCGGCGCTGTGTATGACCTGGATTCTGTCTTACATTGAAAAATGGGTAGACCGCATTACGCCAGCGGTGACCAAAAACTTCCTGAAACCGATGTTAATCGTGCTGATTGCCTCCCCGATTGCCATTATGCTGATCGGCCCGATTGGGATCTGGATCGGTAGCGGTATTTCTGCGGTGGTGTACACGGTGCATGACTATCTGGGCTGGCTGTCCGTTGCGATCATGGGCGCTATTTGGCCGCTGCTGGTAATGACCGGTATGCACCGCGTGTTTACCCCGACTATCATTCAAACCATCGCTGAAACGGGTAAAGAAGGCATGGTAATGCCGTCTGAAATCGGCGCAAACCTGTCGCTGGGTGGTTCTTCACTGGCGGTTGCCTGGCGCACCAAAAACCCGGAACTGCGCCAGACGGCACTGGCGGCGGCGGCTTCGGCCATTATTGCCGGGATCTCTGAACCGGCGCTGTACGGTGTGGCTTTGCGTCTGAAGCGTCCGCTGATCGCCTGTTTAATTACTGGTTTTATCTGTGGTGCCGTTGCGGGTATCGGTGGGCTGGCAAGCCATTCAATGGCCTCGCCGGGGCTGTTTACCAGCGTGCAGTTCTTTGACCCGACCAACCCGATGAGCATTGCCTGGGTATTCGGTGTCATGCTTCTGTCCGTCGTGATTTCCTTCTTTGTCACCTTGCTGTTGGGCTTTGAAGACATCCCAGTCGAAGAAAAACCGGAAGAGAAACGCGTACAGGGCGATGAGGTTTCCGCGCCGCAGCACGCAGTGAACACGAATTAAATTAAGCACTAATTAGCTGAAGTACGAAGGAGAAGAGCGTATGTCTGCATCAACATTTCCCAATGGGTTCTTATGGGGGGGCGCGATTGCGGCCAATCAGGCAGAAGGCGCGTACCTTGAAGGCGGTAAAGGGCTGACGACGGTAGATATGATTCCCCATGGCGTGAATCGTCTGCCGGTGAAACTGGGGCAAGAACCACGTTTCGCGCTGCGCGAGGATGAGTTTTATCCCAGCCATCAGGCGATCGATTTCTATCATCGCTATAAAGAAGATATCGCGCTGATGGCGGAAATGGGGTTCACGGTGTTCCGTACTTCCATCGCCTGGAGTCGACTCTATCCGAACGGCGATGAGCTGACGCCCAACGCGGACGGCATCGCCTTTTATCGCGATGTGTTTGCCGAGTGCAAGAAGTACAACATCGAGCCGCTGGTGACGCTGTGCCATTTCGATGTGCCGATGCATCTGGTCACCGAGTACGGTTCATGGCGCAACCGCAAAATGGTGGAGTTTTTCGCCCGCTATGCTCGCACCTGTTTTGAAGCCTTTGACGGGCTGGTGAAATACTGGCTGACGTTCAATGAAATCAATATCTTGCTGCATAGCCCGTTTTCTGGCGCGGGGCTGGTCTTTGCCGAAGGGGAAAACCAGGAGCAGGTGAAATACCAGGCGGCGCACCATGAACTGGTGGCGAGTGCGCTGGCGACGAAGATTGCGCATGAGATTAACCCAGAAAATCAGGTCGGCTGTATGCTGGCCGGTGGCAATTTCTATCCGTGGTCGTGCAAACCGGAAGATGTTTGGGCGGCGCTGAATAAAGATCGGGAAAACCTGTTCTTTATCGATGTGCAGGCACGTGGCACCTATCCGGCGTATACCGGCCGTTTGTTTAAAGAGAAGGGCATCACGATTACCTCTGAGCCGGGCGATGATGAGATTCTCAAGAACACGGTAGACTTTGTGTCCTTCAGCTATTACGCCTCCCGCTGCGCCTCGGCGGATATGAACGAGCACAACAGCAGCGCGGCGAACATCGTTAAATCGTTAAAGAACCCGCATATCAAGGCGAGTGAATGGGGTTGGGGAATCGACCCGCTGGGCCTGCGCATCACCATGAATATGATGTATGACCGCTATCAGAAACCGCTATTTCTGGTCGAGAACGGGCTGGGTGCGAAGGACGAGATTAACGCACGGGGCGAGATTGATGATGACTATCGTATCAGCTACCTGCGCGAGCACATCAGCGCGATGGCGGACGCTATCGGCGACGGTATTCCGGTCATCGGCTATACCTCATGGGGCTGTATCGATTTGGTCTCTGCCTCCACCGGCGAAATGAGCAAACGCTACGGTTTCATCTATGTCGATCGCGATGACCAAGGTGAAGGCACATTAGCCAGAAAGAAAAAGAAATCGTTCTACTGGTATAAGAAGGTGATTGCCAGCAACGGTGCCGACCTGAGCTAAAGCCAATAAGGTTACTGCTATAGCCCTCTGACGGAGACGTCTGGGGGCTATTTTTTGGTTCACGCTAATCCGCGATGAACCTTATTTTTCGCTCTCCATCGACGGGAAAGCACTGGACGATCGTGTTTTCGGCAAGGACATGCTGTGGTCGCCGGATTCGCGTTATCTGGCAGTGCAAGAGTGGCTCTCCACGTCGGAGCGCGACGGCCCACAAACGGCTTCATCATTGCTTACCCAAGGATATTCATCCGAAATACACTGCGCCACGGGCTGTAAAAGACACGTGATATCGTGTGATGAAAGCAATGGTGAGACGACTTGATAATTTTTACTTACTGAACCACGTGCCATTTTTCGCTCCTTAAGTAATGGCTTAGCTTTCACAATAAACCGCATTAATCTCTGTCTACGGCAAACGCTAGTTGCGCCTATCTTAACATTCTCACCAAGTAGCTCGATTGCCCAGTTAGATAAAGTTCGAACAGTTAGAGAAAGAAACGCAGGTGCGATGGGGGTTGTGTTTCTGTCAATTGATGGCATATCAGCGAAAAGGGTACTGCAATTAGACATGAATCACTGAACGTGATGTCACATTCTGGCGTCGGGTCAGAAGGCATAGCCTGAAAACGGACCATGCCTTCTGATAAGGGATTCAACGTCTGTTAATGATGCAGCAGCTCATCAACAACCTGATCGCTGGTGAGCTGATAGGGGTAATACGTTGGCCAGTTGTCCATTTCTTTGAGAATCTCTTCTTGCGACGTATTTCCCATAAAAATATGGAAATGAGCGGATTTACGCGGCGCAATGGTGTGATCGCTGAACTGAACGTATTTCGGTGCTTTTGACTGGGCATCTTTACATTCAAACAGATAACGAACGCCTTTTTTACCCGATACATAGGTCAGGATCTTATGCCCAGAATAGTCGTAATGGCATGAGGTCACTTCGCCATCTTTGTAGAACGTCATTACGCCATTGTCGATTTTTATTTCTGAAACATTGGTGGCGTAACCTTTGCGGTAATAATCTTTAACCTGTTCAAATGTTTTACTTTTATCGCTTTCAGCTTTCTTTTTGAACACGGGATCCATCTCACCCGATAGCATAATCGGGTAGACCGATTGCCACATTCCTTCCCAGTCGGTAAGCGCTCTGTCTTTTACATCGCTGTCGTTGAAAACGCCATTGGATGCTTTCTTTTCAATGTCGCTCATGGGCGCACCATGTGAATGAGCGTGAGTATGGCCATGAGAATGGTTATGCGAATGATCGCCATGCGCGGCGACCTGACCGGTTACGAAGAGTGCCCCCAAGGCGAGTACAAGTTTCTTAATATTATTAGACAAAATCAAACCCTCAATGATTTTCCATGATTGAATTGTTATGTTATAACATAACAAATAACGCATAAAAAGATTATCGCAATGCGTGTTTAAAAGCGAAACATTCGTGGTGATGAATCATTCCGAAGCAGAAAAGTAACAATGCAAATCATTAGAGAGTGTGAAATATGGCTGACGTTGTAGCTCGACAGAAAGCAGATGCAAGACTACCTGTGACCGTACTATCCGGCTTTCTCGGCGCGGGAAAGACCACGTTACTTAACCATATTCTGAATAATCGTGCTGGCCGCCGCGTCGCGGTGATCGTTAACGATATGTCAGAAGTGAATATTGATGCTGCGCTGGTGAGGGCGGGCGGCGCTGAGCTTTCACGGACGGACGAAAAGCTGGTTGAAATGAGTAACGGCTGTATCTGTTGCACGCTGCGTGAAGATCTCCTGATCGAGGTTAATCGGCTGGCGAAAGAAGGGCGTTTTGATCAGTTGGTCATTGAATCAACCGGTATTGCGGAACCGCTTCCGGTCGCGGAGACATTCACGTTTGCGGGTGACGATGGGGAAAGCCTCTCTGAAGTGGCTCGGCTGGATACGATGGTGACCGTTGTCGACGGATATAACTTCTTAAAAGATTACACGTCGGTGGACAGCATCCATTCACGCGGAGAATCGTTAGGAGAGGGTGACGAGCGCAGCGTTGTGGATTTGCTGATCGACCAGATCGAGTTCTGCAATGTCATTATCCTCAACAAAACCGACCTGATTGATACGGCGCAACAGCAGAAGCTGGTCGCGATTATTCGTTCACTGAATCCGGGAGCAAAAATACTTCATGCACAATTTGGCGCTGTGCCGCTGAACGAGGTGCTCGACACGGGACTGTTTGATTTCGACAAAGCGGCGCAGGCTCCCGGATGGTTGAAAGAGCTACGCGGCGAGCATACGCCTGAAACTGAGGAATATGGCATCACCAGTTTTGTTTTCCGCGCGCGTCGGCCGTTTCATCCTGCCCGTTTCGCGCAGGTCATGGAAAATTCGCTCACCGGGGTTGTCAGATCTAAAGGCTATTTTTGGTTAGCAAGTCGCCCGGAATATGCCGGATCGTGGTCTCAGGCAGGTGGCGTAGCGCGTCAAGGACTGGCTGGTTCATGGTGGGTCAGTGCGCCGAAAGAAAGATGGCCAACAGATAACGAATCGCTGGATTACATTCGTTCCATTTGGGTGGATGGCGTGGGCGATGCGCGGCAGGAACTGGTGTTTATCGGTATCGATATGGATGAACAGGCGCTGCGAGCCCGCCTGGATGCTGCACTGCTGACGGACAAAGAAATGACCGAAGGTCTGGCGATGTGGGTATCTTATCCTGATCCAATAGATCCCTGGTTTGCGTCATAAACGTATGGGGAATTTGGAAAAGGCCTGATTTTTCAGGTGGTGGAAAGATTTAAAATCCCTCGGCGTTCGTGCTGTGTGAATTCAAATCTCACTCCGGCTATCATGGGAAAGACAAGAATAATTAAAGTAATAAGCAGTATCGTGAAACCACCTCCGGGTGGTTTTTTTGTGCCTGTAATTCACGCCCTGTGCATATCCTGTGATCACGGGGCGCAATGAAGTGCAATCTCCAGCCTGGCAATGTCGAATCGAACGTGTCACCTCTAACATAGAGAACTTGGCCGTTTCGCCCGATTTCCGGTACTTCTCCGGGAAGGCAAGTTCAGAATGCCTACTGAGTAATCTGTAATACACTAGTCGCCATCAGTGCAAAGTTGCTTAATTCGTGCAATCACCTCATATCTGTACTTCTGGTGTCCACGCATAGCCCTTGGATGGGCTATTCTGAAACAGATTGCATTACCTACTTTAAACTCCCATAGCTTCCCCGGAATGACGGAAGAAGTCTCATAGCCGCCTAGCTCAGTAAGCACCTGCTTGATGATGTAGTCTGTTCTCCGGGCTCCGGATGCAAAGATAATGAAATCGGGCTCAAGGTGTTTAATTTGTGCATCCAACAATTTCACTGAGGCAGATATCACTTCCTGAACTTCACTTTCAGGGCGAATGAGTGGTGTCAGGCGATCATAATCCCACGCCAGTAGATTGGCATATACGATAGCCTGAGGAGGGATATTCAACTCATGAGCCAACCGGAAATAATATTGTGTGAATCGGCTACGTGATTTGAGGTTTAGTGTTCCATCTTTTTTAGTTGGTAGATGCTGCTTGTAACGTTCGAAAGCCTCTTCAACCACCTGCTCTATGCTGATATCAGGTATAAGGCCCAGCACCCGAGACATCCTATTCTTCCCATTCAGCGTATTCCAGCCAGATGTTTCACGGCCAACCAGCATGATTTTTACCGGGGAATGCCAGTATTCATCAAACGGGACAGGTAAGAAGACACCTGAGTATTTATCCTCTTCTAGGTTAAATGACTGGGCGTTAAGTCCCTGTAGTATTTGCTTATACGCGTTTATTAGTGCTTCCATGCTTTGTTCCACTCCGAAATGAAAAATACTTCAAATATATATTATTCACATGAGATCAGTCGGGTATATGAAGATAACTATGCAGAAAATACTTCCGGTTTACCAACGCCACTGTCCCTACGTACAATTTATCGTCCCCGTGCGTTTCGAGGACGATAAATTGATCTATGAAAAACAGTATCTTAGTGCAGAAAGACGCGGTGTTACCGCATACGATGCTTCGTTTACCGCGCTGTGGCTGCATTAAGGTTCATAGCGAACAACATGTGCTTCCGTCGGTGCGGGAAGCTCCCATTTTGTCAGCATACCTTGCAGCGTTTTATTGCTCAGTGTGGTGTCCCGTTTCCCGTTGCGGCGCAGTAATTCCTGACGCGGGCGCTCCAGATAGACAATCTCCACTTCTGCGCCGTAGGCGTAGCACAGATCCAACGTGCGGGTGCGCATTTGCTGGCTCAGGTGTGTGGCGTTCCACACGAACGGTTCATGCGTTCGCAGCAGTGAACGCGCTTTGTCGGTCGCCCAATGCACCGCTTTCCCTTCATTTTCGCCATGTTTCAGTCCCAGCTCTGTTCGCGCATCGTCGAAAGAAACTGCGGGTAAATCGTGCCGATGCGTCCGCACCCAGGTGTCTTTTCCCGATGCGGGCAAACCGCACATCACGGTGACTTTCGAACCCGGCTCCTGAAACAGTGGATAATCTGGATGCACATCGGCTCCGCGAAAATAGCTCAAGCGCGTGTGAGCATCGACAAACGATCTCGGTTGGCCGTAACAGCCTTCTTCCCGCGCCAGCTCGCGGAACAGCTCAATACTGTCGAGCACGCGCGCTTGATCCTGACAGATGCGCCCGCGCATATCGGCTTCCGCCAGCGTTGCCAGCAGCGGAATACTCAATTGCCAAGAGAGTTCGCGAATCGTAAAGATCGGCGACATCCGACGGCGTTCATCCTCAAGGCAGTAAAATGGCACCTGATGCACCGAAATTAAGCGACAAATCGCTTCCCGAATCGCAAACGGAACGCCTGCATCCCACAGCAGCACCCGGGCGTCGATAGCACCTTTGCGCGAGTGTCCCGGCTGACCAATCTGACCCGTTACTGGGTCAATCACTGTCGTGCGATATTTTGCAACGTCATGCAGCAACGCGGCAAAAAACAAAATTTCCTGCTGCTCGCGCGTGGCTGTCTGGTAATCGTGAAGCTGCAAGAGCGACTCGACCACCATGATGGTGTGTGTCCAGACATCACCTTCACCGTGATAGCGCGGTTCCTGCGGCGTCTCTTTAGCGCGTTGAAGTACTGGAAACGCGTCCAGACAATCAGCAAAATCTGGCTGTGCGCCAGAGGTGGGGACCAATCCCCTGATGATATTCCAATCCATGATAATCATACTCCTTACTTATCGGGCATCGCGGCGACGAGCGCGTCTAAAGAACGCAGCGTATTCAGCCCCAGCATTTCCCAAGATACGGTTGGACAGGGCGCGTACAGATCAACGCCGTCAGCCAGTTGGTTCGGCAAAATCGGGCGCCGGGAATGATGCGAGCCGCTGTCCAAAATGGTCTGGATGAAGTCATGGCGTACCAGCTTGTAACGTGCCAGTACCTGTTCATCATCTTCAACTTTTAAATAAAGGCCTTCCGAACGGTCCGATTTATCGGTTTGCTGCCAGCACAGCGCGAGCGGCAAACCTTCACGCTGCACGGTGGATTCAAACGCGGTCTTCCAGTTCTGGCTTTTCGCCAGCGAACGGAACACCAGCTTCCACAGCAATGCCGGATTTGTTGGCATCTCCCCGGCGTAAAGCACCGGAACGGACAACACGGGCGAACCGGCCAGCATCGCGTGCCGGCGCGCTGTCGATAAAAAAATGCCCTCACGACGATCGTAAATATCAAATTCGTGAAAGTAGTGCGGCAACCGGTCGTAAAACACGGAATGCTTGCTGTACGCCCATTCGCCGTACATCACGAAACGGTCTTCCAGCAGCTCAAGAAAACGCATTTCGTGCGCAGTAGCCCAGAACTTGAACGAGTTGAACTGCCGTTCCCGTGAGCCACCAGCCAGATAGTGGCCGCGCGACTGGAGCAGGAGTTCCGCCGTTTCATTGAAAGACACGCCGCTGTTCGCGCCGTCGATCTTTTCTTCGATCACGACGTAACGGCCTGCCAGCGCTTTCAGTGCAATTTGGTCCGACGCATCATCGCCAGACTGTAAACGCGAACCTTCCAGATGCGGGGTACGTGGATACTTTAATAATGGTATTGAATGTAAATACATGTTTTTCGCCTGCTGCGTTATTGGCACAGCCAGGCCCATCTACGGTAAAAAAGAGGGCCGACGAACGTGTTCTGGCGCGAGTCAATAGCTGGCCGCTGGCATTCCAGAGGTCAGAGTCGCGGGGGAGGAAGCGGGAGGTTCATTTTCTGCTCCGCACAATAGCGGGGAAAACAGGAAACTCGTACCGCAGCCAACGCTGGCGCAGACTGCGCCGAATCGAGGCTGCTTAATGCAGTCGTCGGCGGTTAGTGGGGGGCTGACGTACAGGGCACTTTAGGGCTCCAAATGACACATTGGGGGTGAGTAAACGGCGCGATTCTAGCGAAGGAATTCTCCGACAACAAGTTTTTGTATAAAAAATGCTATTCTTTCCTGTAGTTGTAGAATGCGCTGTCACGTGTAAACGTGGTAAAAAGGCCAGAGGTTATCGACGTTAGCGTGATAAGAATGGCGCGTGGTGGGATAGGGGAGTGCATACAATGAATAGCAGGGGAATATGATGAAAATCAGTGTGATAAAGAAAGGGATTGCGGTTCTGTTACTGGTGCTGCCGCTGTACGGTGTCGCAGAGACAAAGGATCCAGATTTGTTCGCTGGCTATACCACGCAGGATCTCACCGCGGCATTACCTGCGCGACTGTTGAACATGGTTCAGCGAGAGAAAGTGGTCGATGCGGCAAACCACATGGTGCAGACCGAGTATGTTGACCCTACGACAGGCAATAAGGCGCTGGTTTCATTGTTTATGCTGCCGCCTGATAAAGATGGCAATGTTCCGATTGCCTCCAAGCCCAGCGATCTGGATGCAGTGATTGCGAGTACCGAAAAAGAGATGCTGCGCCAGCGTATTAAGCCCGACCAGCGTGCGGGAAACATTGACGGTGCGACGCCTTTTCGCTGCTTACAAACGATTCTGAATAACAAGGTTCTGCATTCGCTGTGTTCGACGCTGGTTAAAGGGCGCGTGCTGGAAGTACAGGCGATCAACACGGTCGATAATATTCAGGATGAAGTCGGGCTGAATAAGGTCATCGGGCAACAAAATGAATTTGTTATCGGGATGGGAAAAACGCTGCTGGCGCTTAAAAAGTAATCAGCACTGACGTAGCAGGCAAACGTCAGCGGTGACAGACCGCCACGGTTTCTCATCAACATTCCTGAGCGAAGGCGAGCACCTTCGCTTTTTTTGCACCAAAACGCCCCTAGTTCTCCCTTGCTTCAGCACTGGAACACACTCTATGAACTTATCTTGGTAGTGCAGTAGCGCGCAATCTTCCATGATTCAGCTGCGTGCTTATGTAGCAGAAACAACTCCTGATAAGCCGCTGGAGTGACGATGCCCGTCGCTTTGTCTGTTTCTGTTCCCTCGGTAGCACTTCGAACGAATGCCCAGTCTGGGCTGATTTGCTCCACTTCCTTTATTTCATATTTCATACTGAAGCCGATTGTTTCAAATACGCTATTATAGGCAAGCTCAAGCTCATCCTTGCCTATTGATGCTGGTCTGCCCGGTCCCATAAGCACGCCATCATTAGTATATGTTTCGATTACAGCAGGGATGTCGGCACGATTGAAAGCTGTCAGATAAGCGACGGCTACTGCTTCAATTTTCACCAGTTCTTCATTCAATGTCTTACTCATTATTATTCCTCACTAAGCGTGTTGCGTGGTTTCGGTATCCAGATAAGACAGACCGGGCAACCATATTCCCGGAATCCTGATTCTGGCAGCCATTAGTGTTGGCGACCTAAAACTTGCTGGACACGATACTTGATAAGTTTTTGACCCGGCAGGGCCAGAAAACAATGCATTTGCTTAACATAATGCGTATTGATTAAGTAGACTAGATGTATAAAAATAATTAGCCTTATCATTTAAATGATAAATGGTGTAAGGAGAAAGCTTTGCGTCGCGACGAAATTGCAGATCTGACAGCGTTCGTAGTTGTTGCTGAAGAACGCAGTTTTACCAAAGCTGCTCTCCGCCTGGGAATGGCGCAATCAGCCCTGAGCCAGATAATTCGCCGTGTTGAGGAACGCCTGGGTTTACGATTACTCGCGCGCACGACACGGAGTGTCTCGCCAACAGAGGCTGGGAAACGCCTGCTTGAGAAGCTAGGTCCGATGTTTCATGAGCTTGACCTTGTGATTAGCTCTCTCGATGAGCTGCGCGACCGGCCTTCTGGAACTATTCGGCTCACGACGGTGGAACATGCGGCAAAGACCATACTCATGCCCGCCATTGAGAGATTACTACCAGAAAACCCCGATATTCATATTGAAATCAACGTTGATCATGCGCTGGTAGACGTTGTAGCCAATCAGTTTGATGCTGGCATTCGCCTTGGGGGAGAGATCGACAGGGACATGATTGCTATGCGAATTGGTCCAGATATCCCGATGGCAATCGTTGCCAGTCCGGCCTATCTGACAAGATTTCCGGCACCCAAAGTACCCACTGAGCTAATCGATCATAACGTCGTCAACTTCCGGCTGCCAACATCTGGCACAGTAATAGGATGGCGCCTTATGAGTGACGGACGTGAAATAGAAGTTAGAGGTAAAGGACAACTGGTCGTGAATACTATTGAGCTACTGGTCAATGCAGTACTTGATGGTCATGGTCTGGGATATATCCATCTTGATCAGGTGCAGGGATTTATTGACAACGGAGAACTTATCCAGGTACTCGATGAATTCACACCGGACATACCGGGTTATCATCTTTACTATCCTAACCGCAGGCACCACTCTTCTGCGTTCTCTTTACTCGTAGAAACCCTCCGATATTGCCACTAATCTGTTATATATTCTGCGATGGAAAATAATTTCCGAATTCCAAGCGGCCCCTTCATTACGAAATATATTCATTACGAAACGACACTGGATAAACGCTATGCTTTTGTTACTCGTTTTGGCTGTGATAGCAGTCGCCGTTTACGGCTGGTTAAAACAGCCGCAGTATGTATCACCAGAGGTCAAGCCCCAGCCGGAAAACCCACTCTTTCTCGATGGCGCATTTCATAACCCAGTGGCTCGACCGACGGTCGATAGCCAGAACCGATTCACGCTGCTGTATCGCTTTCTTTTTGAGAAAGACGCTGGCGCGTTACCAGATACCCTATTGCCGACGGAAAAAACCGATCTGCACCAGTTGAGTAAAACGGATAACGTCATCATCTGGATGGGCCATTCCAGCTATTTCATTCAACTGGAAGGGAAAACGTTCCTTCTGGATCCGGTATTTAGCGACAACGCTTCGCCGGTGCCACGCACCAACGTCGCCTTCAAGGGCAGCAATGTGTATGCACCGGATGATGTTCCCACCATCGACTATCTGCTGATCACCCACGATCACTGGGATCATCTGGATTATCCTACGCTGAATGCGTTACGCGGGAAAATCCGCCGCATCGTCACGCCAACGGGCGTGGGTTCCTATTTTGTAAAATGGGGTTTCCCGCAGAAAGACATTACGGAAGGCGGCTGGTTCAGTTGTCTGAAAGAGAATGGTATCGACATCCATGTGCTTCCGACACAGCATTTTTCTGGCCGGCTCCTTAAGCATAATCAAACGCTGTGGGGTTCATTTGCGCTGATCACGGAACAACATCGTCTGTATCTCGGCGGGGACAGCGGCTATGGTGCGCATTACAAAGCGATCGCTGAGCGTCTAGGCGGATTCGATATCGCGATACTGGAATGCGGGCAATACGATCGGGACTGGCCCCACGTTCACATGACGCCGGAAGAAAGTGCGCAGGCGGCCAGTGATTTGCAGGCAAAAGCGGTACTACCGAGCCATAACAGCAAATTTAAGCTGGCGCACCACCGCTGGAACGATCCGCTGGAACGCATTTCGCAGGCTAGCCAAGATCAGGCCTGGCGGCTGATGACGCCCCGTATTGGTGAACGCGTTCAGGTCGATAACCCGCAGCAGACGTTTAGTCAGTGGTGGAATTTCAGTTCTATGAAGTGATGCTGCATATCTCAACGAATCTATGCTGTGTCCCTTAACTATTTATTGTTCAACTCAGCATGGGTAATAACTGTGCAAAAAAGCTTTTAAACGATAAAAATCGCTCCAGAAACGCTTAATATTCAACCAAAAATCACATTTCGGAAAGGGCACCTACAGTACTTTTTGGTATGTGAGGAGGTTAAGGGACACACTCTAGCTAACGATCCTCTGAATCAATAAAAGCCTGCCCGATGTGATCAGGCAGGCATAATGCTATGCGCGCCAGAAGAAACGTGAAAAAAGCATCAAAATAGGGTAAATCTCCAAGCGTCCCATTATCATCGCTGCACACATTAAATATTTAGCCTCATCTTTGAGAGTACCAAACGTTGAGGCTGTTTCACCAAACCCTAATCCCATATTGTTAATGCATGCCGCGACGGTAGCAAACGAGGTGAGTAAATCATATCCCATCATATTCAGTACCCAGATGAAAAAGATTGTGAAAAGCATATAAAGGAAGAAGAAACTCCATACAGAATGCATGACACGATCATTCACCGTACTGCCACCTACTTTTATATTCATTAATGCACGTGGATGAGCCAGTTGATGTAATTCATGCCGACTTTGCTTCAGCAAAATCAAAAAACGTAATGTTTTAATGCCACCACATGTTGAACCAACACACCCCCCAAAAAAACTCATAAATAACAAAAACACAATAGTGTGAGTTGGCCAGTTCGCATAATCAGCGGTTGCCAGACCGTTATCAGTCATCATGGAACTTGCAAGGAAAAAGGCATGGATGAAACTATCAAACATGTTATACATCCCCGCGTGCCATACTTGCCAGGTAGTGAGGAGAACAACAATACATGTCACCAGCAGAAAGAAACGAAGTTCGGCATTACGCTGAAAAGGTTTCAGGGTACGTTTAGTGATAGCGATATACCATAAGGTAAAATTAAATGCGGAAAGCAGCGAAAATAAACCCGCAACGAATTCAATAGCATGGTTGTTGTAAAAACCGATACTTTCCGTTTGGGTCGAGAAACCGCCTAGTGATACAGTTGATAAACCATGACACAGTGCGTCAAAAGCAGGCATCCCCGCAAGCATGTAAGAAAAAGTACAGGCTAATCCGAGCAGTGAATATGTTAACCAGAGACTGCGTGATGTATCTGCCAGTCGAGGCGTCAGTTTTTCTTCTTTAAAAGGACCTGGCATTTCCGACTGATAAAGTTTTGCTCCACCAATACCTAATAAAGGGAGTACTGCAACGGCAAGGACAATAACCCCCAAACCGCCAATAAAATTCAGTTGAGCTCGATAATAAAGATAGGCATGTGGCAGTGAACTAACATCAGCTACAACGGTAGCGCCAGTTGTGGTTATACCGGAAACGCCTTCAAATAATGCATCGGCAAAGCTTAAGTTCAGTGCGTCATCCTGCCATATCGGAATGGCGCTAATAAGAGAAAATAATATCCAAAACAGGACGATAATGATAAATCCATCTCGGGTTCGTAGTTGTATTCCTGCTCGCCGGGTCAGAACCCAGGCGATGCCTCCGAGAGAAAAAAAAGTAATGAACGTACTGAGAAAAACAAAAAAACTCTTCTCTTTGTTCAGCAATGCAATAACCATCGGTGGCAGCATGGAAAAACTGTATAAAAAAACTAAAAAACCACAGATATGTGTTACTACACGAATTTGGGATGAATTAATAGAATAATAGTTTTTCAAACGAAAGCTCCCAAATTAAAAATGAAAATCCACGCAACTGCGTGGATTTTATGAGGTTTGTTAGTCTGCATACAATGCTGTGATATCGCATGAGACAACAGAAGTAATTTAGACGTTGAACAGGAAGTTCATCACATCGCCATCTTTAACGATGTATTCCTTGCCTTCTGAACGCATTTTTCCGGCTTCTTTTGCGCCTTGTTCACCCTTGTAGGTGATGAAGTCTTCATAGGCGATAGTCTGGGCGCGGATGAAGCCTTTTTCGAAGTCGGTGTGAATCTTACCGGCGGCCTGCGGGGCGGTAGCGCCGACAGGGATGGTCCAGGCACGAACTTCTTTCACGCCAGCGGTGAAGTAAGTTTGCAGGTTCAGCAGCTCATAGCCCGCACGGATTACGCGGTTCAGACCCGGCTCTTCTAACCCTAATTCAGCCATGAACTCTTCACGGTCAGCATCGTCCAGCTCGGCAATATCCGATTCAACGGCGGCGCAGACGGCCACAACGACAGAGCCTTCAGCGGCTGCGATTTCACGCACTTTATCGAGGTATGGATTGTTTTCGAAACCGTCTTCGTTAACGTTAGCGATGTACATCGTTGGTTTCAGCGTCAGGAAACTCAGGTAGCGGATGGCCGCTTTATCTTCATCGCTTAAATCCAGCGAACGCAGCATGCCAGCGTTTTCCAATTGTGGTAAACACTTCTCCAGCGCGGCCAGCTCAGCTTTAGCATCTTTATCGCCGCCTTTGGCTCTCTTCTGCACGCGATGAATCGCGCGTTCACAGGTGTCGAGGTCAGACAGTGCTAATTCAGTGTTGATGACTTCGATATCATCAGCCGGATCAACTTTGTTGTTTACGTGGATAATGTTGTCGTTTTCGAAGCAGCGTACAACGTGGCCGATGGCTTCCGTTTCACGAATGTTGGTCAGGAACTGGTTACCCAAACCTTCACCTTTGGACGCGCCTTTTACCAGACCAGCGATATCAACAAATTCCATGGTGGTAGGGAGGATACGCTGTGGCTTAACGATTTCAGCCAGCTTGTCCAGACGTGGATCGGGCATTGGCACTACGCCAGTGTTCGGCTCGATGGTACAAAACGGGAAGTTGGCCGCTTCGATGCCGGCTTTGGTCAACGCATTGAACAGAGTGGATTTACCGACGTTAGGCAGCCCAACGATACCGCATTTGAATCCCATGTTTATATCACCTTAAATAACTTATTAATCAGGCAATTACTATCTATTGCCTGTCAGAATGGAAATATTTCGGCAGATTATACACGGAATGGCGATTTATCTCGATCTGCCATCCGCATTCTGACTAGATTATGCCGCTTTGAAGGCATGCAAGCGGTTCATCGCTTTGATCATGTCTTCTTTCATCAGGATTTCTGTGCAGCGTACGGCTTCGTCAATGGCATCGTCGATCAGCGTCTGTTCGCTCGTCGGCGGTTTGCCCAGCACAAAGCCAGTCACTTTGCTTTTATCACCCGGATGGCCGATACCGATGCGTAAACGATGGAAATTCGGGTTGTTACCCAATTTACTGATGATGTCTTTCAGACCGTTATGGCCGCCGTGTCCGCCGCCTAGCTTAAGTTTGGCAATTCCCGGTAATAAATCCAGTTCATCGTGTGCAACCAGAATTTCATCAGGCTGGATACGGTAGAAGGTGGCCATTGCCGCGACGGCTTTGCCGCTCAGGTTCATGAACGTGGTGGGAACCAGCAGACGGACATCTTGCCCAGCCAGATTAAGGCGGGAGGTGTAACCAAAAAATTTGCTTTCTTCTTTCAGCGGCTGACGGTAAGCGTCCGCCAGACGATCGACAAACCAGGCTCCCGCATTATGGCGGGTGGCGGCGTATTCAGCGCCGGGATTCGCTAGGCCGACAATTAATTTAATGCTGCTCACGGTATATTCCAGATTACGTGCTTAAACTGACGCAGGGTAGCGTGATAAACGAAAGCGCTAGTTTACACACCGCATGAGGTATAGCCAAATATCGGTGTTGGAATGTAAAAATAATGTTATTTGTTTAGTGATGTGATTATTCGGATTTTTGTCTATTTGTTTGTTTAAACGTAAAAAAATATTAATCATCCCCCTTATCTGTGATCCCTCCCGCAATCATCTAAGTACATTATTGCCTATAATTACATCAATAATAAGAGAGTAAACAGTAATGGCACTCCGATTCATCCACAGAATTAATCTGGAGGTGGCAGATGAAACGCAAGAACGTGACAGTACTAGGTAATGTATTGATGGGTATCGGGATGATCATGATGATTGGCGGCATCGGTTTTTCTATCGCCAGCCAGTTCCCGAAACTGAATGTTCCTGAATATATGACTTACATTGATCTGGTCAGTATTTTTTCTGGCGCAATATTTTGGTTGGCGGGGGCGCGTATTAGCGGGCGTGAAGAAGTCGCGGATCGTTACTGGTGGGTTAAGCACTTTGATAAGCGTTGTCGCCGCCAACGTCACCCATAACCGTTAAGGCGCCATAGGCGTGAATGAAAATTGAACATGAGAGCCGCTGTAGCTTTGCTATGGCGGTTTTTTGTTTTTATAGCGATAGCGTTTTTACAGTGATGAAAATAAGAAAGCCACCTTGTTACAGGTGGCTCCCTCATTATCGTTTTTGAACGGGGTTACCCGATCAGCAGCGATTAATGTTCAAACATTGCAGAAATGGATTCTTCGTTGCTGATACGACGAATCGCTTCGGCCAACATACCGGACAGCGTCAGCGTACGAACATTCGGCAGTGAACGAATGTTTTCCGCCAGCGGAATGGTATCGCAGACAATCACTTCATCAATGACAGAGTTCTTGATGTTCTCGTAAGCGTTGCCTGAGAAAATCGGGTGTGTGGCATAAGCGAATACACGTTTAGCCCCACGTTCCTTCAGTGCTTCCGCCGCTTTGCACAGCGTGCCGCCAGTGTCGATCATATCGTCAACCAGTACACAGTCACGGCCAGCGACGTCACCGATGATATGCATCACCTGAGAAACGTTGGCACGCGGACGGCGCTTGTCGATGATCGCCATATCGGTATCGTTCAGCAGTTTAGCGATTGCGCGAGCACGCACAACGCCACCGATATCTGGAGAAACCACGATCGGGTTTTCCAGATTTTGTTGCAACATGTCTTCCAGCAGGATCGGGCTACCGAATACGTTATCTACCGGGACATCGAAGAAACCCTGAATCTGCTCAGCGTGCAGATCTACAGTCAGAACACGGTCAACACCCACGCTGGACAGGAAGTCAGCAACGACTTTCGCGGTGATTGGCACACGTGCGGAACGCACGCGACGATCCTGACGGGCATAGCCGAAGTAGGGGATAACGGCGGTAATACGTCCCGCGGAAGCGCGACGCAGAGCATCAACCATCACAACCAGTTCCATCAGGTTGTCATTGGTGGGTGCACAGGTGGACTGGATGATGAAAATATCACCACCGCGTACATTTTCATTGATTTGCACGCTGACTTCGCCATCGCTAAAACGACCGACAGCGGCGTCGCCAAGGCTAGTGTACAAACGGTTGGCAATACGTTGTGCTAGTTCCGGGATGGCGTTACCAGCAAAAAGCTTCATATCAGGCACGAGAAGAACCTCAGGCTTGCGTCCAGAGAAATATTGCACCTGCCAAGCAAGGAAAAACAACAGGTACAACATGCATACGGGTGTATGAATTAAGTTTGCTACAGACTGGCCGCGTGGCAGCCGGTGTGTGGCAAAACCTAACGTTGCCCAGAAAGCGTACGGTGTAGCGGAGAGATATTAACACCTCTCGCGACGAAACCGTTTAACCATTCCGGGGCCTGGTCAAGCACCTGACGGGCTGCGAACTCGGTGTCAAACTCTGCAAACACACAAGCCCCCGTTCCAGTCAGGCGCGCCGGGGCATATTCTAGCAGCCATGAAAGTAGCTGTTCAACCTCACGAAAACGTTTTCTTGCGATAGCTTCACAATCATTGACGAAGGTCTGGTTTAATAAAGTTTCTAAATCACGAATTGGCGAATTCCGCGTCAACTCAGGATCGCTGAAAATCAACGGCGTGGCAATACTCACGCCAGGATGAGCGACCAGATACCATTTTTCTGGCGGATTTGCGGGGGTTAACTGTTCGCCAATGCCTTCGGCAAAGGCAGAATGCCCACGAACAAAGACGGGAACATCTGCACCCAATTGCAGCCCCAGTTCGGCCAATGTATCCACGCTCAGCCCGCTTTGCCACAAATGGTTGAGGGCGACCAACACGGTCGCTGCATTGGATGAACCACCGCCCAGCCCGCCGCCCATCGGCAGACATTTCTCAATACTGATGTCTGCGCCGAACTGAGCAGGGCGAATATCGTGGCGTTCGCAGTGCTGCTGTAATAAACGTGCGGCGCGGACGATCAGGTTTTGCTCGTTCTCTACACCGTCGACAGGGGTAAGCAGGTTAATCTGCTCGTCATCACGCGGCCGAATCGTCAAGGTGTCACCGTAATCCAGAAACTGGAATAGCGTTTGCAGCAGGTGATACCCGTCTTTTCTCTGGCCGGTAATATAAAGAAACAGGTTCAGTTTGGCGGGGGCAGGCCATGTCTCGATAACCGTCGGTTGCATCGCTTATTTAACCATCCAGTTATTCATCTTCAGCTTAATACGCTGTTCACCCTGAACCAGCTCCAGACTGGTTGGCAGCGGAGGCGTTAACTCGGTGTTGTAGCTCTGATAGCTGACATTCCAGTTTTGGTTGCCCTGACGATAGGTGATGGTTTTCAGCAGATAGCGTTCATCCAGCGTGAATTCGGTGGCGTCACCTGGGATGCCGAGGATCCACTGGCGCAAATTATTTAGCGGGATCGCCATACCGGTCAGTTGCTGAATCATGTATTCGGCATCTTTACCCACGTAACGCTTACCCTGATTGTCGGTGATTTGCACGCCGTCAGGCTGGGCACGCAGTTCTAATTCGGTGCTGCCGAGCGGGTTGGTCAGCAGCAGTCGATAACGTTGCGGCGGTGTGTCCTGCCAGAAGAAATTGGCTGATACTCTTTTACTATCGGAGATATAGGCAAAAGCGCCGCGTATCTGATATTGGCTGAGCTGCTGGACCTTTTGCTGATGCTGTTGCCACTCTGGCGAGGTAGGGCTTTTACCCGTTTGGGTCGGTTGATTAATGCTACAGGCGGCAAGCAATACGCTGGCTAAAGGCAGTAAACGCAGGCATCGGACGGTTTTGGTTGGCATGTCGGTCGTATCCTGTAAATGAACGAAGTCCGTGAAATACGTCACGCTAACGGGCTTACCGCTCAGCGTCAATGATTGTTATTCGTTAATGGCGTTTATTGTTTTTTGTCAAAAAGTGACTACCTCAGACGAGGTGTATCGCGTGCTGTCGCTTTTCTTGCACTCCTGCATCAAGTAGAATGCGGTTCAAACGAAATCCATACTAAGACCGGTATTACTCAGAAACAGCCTAATGACCCTGCTTGCGCTTGGTATTAATCACAAAACCGCACCGGTTTCTCTGCGTGAACGTGTTGTGTTCTCACCAGATAAACTCGGGGTGGCCCTCGACAGTCTGCTACAGCAACCGCTGGTGCAGGGCGGCGTTGTGCTGTCTACGTGCAATCGCACGGAACTCTATCTTAGCGTTGACGAACAGGAAAACCAGCGGGAGCAGCTGATTCGCTGGCTGTGTGAATATCATCAACTGCGCCCGGAAGACGTCAACGGCAGCCTGTACTGGCATCAGGATAATGCTGCCGTTAGCCATTTGATGCGTGTTGCCAGCGGTCTGGATTCTCTGGTGTTAGGCGAACCGCAGATTTTGGGGCAGGTGAAGAAGGCGTTTGCCGAATCACAGCGTGGTCATTCCTTGTCCAGCGAACTGGAGCGGCTATTCCAGAAATCTTTTACTGTGGCCAAGCGTGTTCGTACGGAAACGGATATCGGTGCCAGCGCGGTGTCGGTGGCATTTGCTGCCTGTACGCTGGCGCGGCAGATTTTTGAATCACTGGCGGATGTCACGGTGCTGCTGGTCGGTGCCGGAGAAACTATTGACCTGGTCGCTCGTTATCTTCGCGAGCACAAAGTGCAGAAAATGGTGATCGCGAACCGCACCCGTGAACGTGCGCAGGCGCTGGCAGCAGAAGTGGGCGCAGACGTCATCACGCTGGCAGAGCTGGACGAACAGCTCGTTCAGGCCGATATCGTGATCAGTTCAACGGCAAGTACGTTGCCGATTATCGGAAAAGGGATGATGGAACGGACGCTGAAGGCGAGACGGAATCAGCCAATGCTGATGGTGGATATTGCGGTTCCGCGTGATATTGAGCCGGAAGTCGGCAAATTACCGAACGTTTATCTCTACAGCGTGGACGATCTGCACGCGATTATTCAGCATAACCTTGCGCAGCGCAAAGCGGCGGCGGTGCAGGCTGAATCTATCGTGCAGCAGGAAAGCTCTGACTTCATGGCGTGGCTGCGTGCGCAGTCCGCGGTGGAGACCATTCGTGATTATCGTGCTCAGGCCGATGAATTGCGTGCGGAAATGACGGCCAAGGCGCTGGCTGCCATCCAACAAGGCAATGATGTTGAAGCGGTGATTCAGGAACTGACCCACCGTTTGACCAACCGTCTGATTCACGCGCCGACCAAGTCCCTTCAGCAAGCCGCTCGTGACGGCGACCAACACCGGTTACAAATTTTACGTGACAGCCTTGGGCTGGACTAGCATTCATCTCTACTATTTATTTCTACTACAGGATTTAACCGCCCGCATGAAGCCTTCTATTGTTGCTAAACTGGAAGCGTTACAAGAACGCCATGAAGAAGTCCAGGCGTTACTCGGTGAGCCCAGCGTCATCGCTGATATGGATCGCTTTCGCGCGTTGTCGCGAGAATATGCGCAGCTCACTGATATTACCCGCTGTTTCCAGCAATGGCAGCAGGCGCAAGAGGATCAGCAAACCGCAGAAATGATGCTGGACGATCCTGAAATGCGCGATATGGCGCAGGAAGAGTTGAAAGAAAGCAAAGCGACTATTGAAGCACTGGAGCAGCAGCTTCAGGTGCTGTTGTTGCCGAAAGATCCCGACGATGAGCGCGGCTGTTTTCTGGAAGTGCGCGCCGGAACGGGCGGCGACGAAGCGGCGATCTTTGCCGGCGATCTGTTCCGCATGTATAGCCGTTATGCTGAATCACGCCGCTGGCGCGTTGAGGTGGTGAGCGCCAGCGATGGTGAACATGGCGGCTATAAAGAAGTTATCGCCAAAATCTCTGGTGATGGTGTGTACGGTCAGCTCAAGTTTGAATCCGGCGGTCATCGCGTTCAGCGCGTTCCCGCGACGGAATCTCAAGGGCGCATTCACACCTCGGCCTGTACGGTCGCCGTGATGGCGGAAGTGCCAGAAGCGGAGATGCCGGACATCAACCCAGCGGATTTACGCATCGATACCTTCCGCTCTTCTGGCGCGGGCGGTCAGCACGTTAACACCACCGATTCCGCTATCCGTATTACCCACTTGCCAACCGGTATTGTCGTGGAGTGCCAGGACGAGCGTTCACAGCACAAAAACAAAGCCAAAGCGTTGTCGGTGTTGGGCGCGCGTATTCGTGCCGCAGAAGTGCAGAAACGTCAGTTGGAAGAAGCGTCAACCCGCCGTAACCTGCTCGGCAGCGGCGATCGCTCTGACCGTATTCGTACTTACAATTTCCCGCAGGGAAGGGTGACCGATCACCGCATTAACCTGACGCTTTACCGGCTGGATGAAGTCATGGAAGGGAAACTGGACACGCTGATTCAGCCGGTCGTGCAGGAATACCAGGCCGATCAGCTTGCTGCGTTGTCCGAGCAGGAATAATGACGTATCAGGATTGGTTAATCTCGGCCACGGCGCAGCTCGCGGCGGGAGAAAGTCCGAAGCGAGATGCGGAAGTTTTGCTGGGGTTTGTGACTGGCAAGTCCCGTACGTTCTTGCTGGCGTTTGGTGAAACTGAGCTGAACGTGGCTGAGCAGCAGCAGTTAACTGAACTGCTGGCGCGTCGTGAACAGGGCGAACCCATCGCTTATTTAATCGGCGTGCGCGAGTTCTGGTCACTGTCGCTGGCTGTTTCGCCCGCCACGCTGATTCCTCGTCCCGATACCGAATGTCTGGTCGAACAAGCCTTGCTACGCCTGCCTCAAACGCCGTGTGCTGTGCTGGATTTGGGCACGGGAACCGGTGCGATTGCGCTGGCGCTGGCGAGTGAACGGCGTGATTGCCGGGTGACTGGCGTTGATGTTCACCCCGATGCCGTTGCGTTAGCGACAAAAAACGCCCAGCAATTGGGGCTCGACAACGCCCATTTCTTATCCGGAAGCTGGTATTCACCGCTTGATCACACCCGCTTTGCGCTTATCGCCAGTAACCCCCCGTATATTGATGCCGATGATGTGCATCTGTCGCAGGGCGATGTCCGTTTTGAACCTGCCAGCGCGCTGATTGCCGCCGACAACGGACTGGCGGATTTACGCACGATTATTGAATCTGCGCCGCATTATTTGGACGACGGTGGCTGGCTGCTGCTGGAACATGGCTGGCAGCAGGCTGATGCGGTGCGTCAGCTATTGCAGGCCCGAGGATTTACACAAATAGAAACCTGTCAAGACTATGGTGGCAATGACCGCGTGTCGTTAGGACGCTGGTCGGATGCCCCAATTTATTAGGAGCAATGGACGTGATAACTCTTTACCCAGCCACGATATATCTGCATCTGGCAACGGTTGGTATCAGTATTTCCCTGTTTGTGATTCGTTTTTTTTGGCTGTGCCGGCAATCCGCTATGCTGCAACAGCGCTGGGTGAAAATCCTGCCGCATATTAACGACACCTTGTTATTAATCAGCGGTATTGGTTTAATCGTTCTCAGCCATACGTATCCGTTTACTCCCGAGCAAAGCTGGCTGACGGAAAAACTGTTTGGCGTTATCATTTATATCCTTCTTGGCGCTATCGCCTTGGGGAAACGCCCCCGTAGTCAGAACGTTCGCTGGCTGGCGTTTGTATCTGCTTTACTATGCTTTGGTGCGGTCGTGCTGTTGGCACTGACGCAGTCACCGTTGCTGATGGAATAATTATGAGTGCTATTGCTGATTTTGAATTCAACCAGTCACTGCTAAGTGATGGTGTCGTGTTGGTTTCACAGGCGATTCGCCGCGACTTTCCCGCTCAGGATGTGCGGCAAAATCTGCAACAGTTGGTTGAGAGCGCCCGAGCCGCTATTCCTGACGGTCTTGAGCAAGATCTTCAGCTTGAAAAACTGATTGAGCTGTTTTATCACACTTGGGGATTCGGTGGTGCGGGCGGCGTTTATCGCCTGTCTGATGCGCTGTGGCTGGATCAGGTGCTTGAATCTCGTCAGGGCCTGCCTGTGTCGCTGGGTATCATCTTTCTGCATATCGCCAATGAACTCGGTCTGCCGCTGATGCCAGTGATTTTCCCGACGCAGCTGATTCTGCGCGCCGACTGGCTCGACGAAGAAATGTGGCTGATCAATCCGTTAAATGGCGATACGCTGAGCGAGCATGTGCTGGAAGTGTGGCTGAAAGGGAATATTGGCCCGTCAACCCGCCTGCTCGATGAAGATCTGGATGAAGCGGAGAACGTCATGATCGTGCGTAAAATGCTCGACACGCTGAAAGTCGCCCTGATGGAAGAAAAACAGATGGAGCTGGCGCTGAGAGCCAGCGAAGCGGTGCTGCAGTTTGACCCGGACGACCCTTACGAAATCCGCGATCGCGGCCTGATTTATGCTCAACTGGATTGCGACCATATTGCGCTGTCCGATCTCAACTATTTCGTCGAACAGTGCCCAGAAGATCCGGTGAGTGAAATGATAAAAGTACAGATTCACTCGATAGAGCAAAAACAGATTGTCTTGCATTAAAAAAACAGTCTTACATTAAGAAACCGTTTTGCAGTAATGCTACGTTAATTTATTTCCCGACATGAAGGTAAAAGTATGACGAATAAAGTGGTCAAGATAGGGGATATCCCCGTCGCCAACGATCTGCCTTTTGTGCTGTTTGGCGGCATGAATGTTCTTGAATCACGCGATCTGGCGATGCGCATTTGTGAGCATTACGTCACGGTCACGCAGAAGTTGGGCATTCCTTACGTGTTCAAGGCGTCATTCGATAAGGCTAACCGCTCCTCGATTCACTCTTACCGCGGTCCCGGTCTGGAAGAAGGGATGAAAATCTTCCAGGAACTGAAACAGACATTTGGCGTAAAAATTATCACTGACGTGCATGAATCGCATCAGGCCCAGCCTGTTGCCGATGTGGTTGATGTGATCCAACTTCCTGCGTTTTTGGCACGCCAAACCGATCTGGTGGAAGCGATGGCGAAAACCGGTGCAGTAATCAACGTGAAAAAACCGCAGTTCGTCAGCCCGGGCCAAATGGGGAACATCGTCGATAAATTTATCGAAGGTGGCAACGATCAGGTGATTTTGTGCGATCGCGGCAGCAACTTCGGTTACGACAATCTGGTTGTCGACATGCTGGGTTTCAATGTCATGAAGCACGCTTCCAACGGTGCGCCAGTGATTTTTGACGTGACGCATGCGCTGCAGTGCCGCGACCCGTTTGGGGCGGCGTCCGGTGGCCGTCGTGGGCAGGTCACTGAACTGGCGCGAGCCGGTATGGCTGTCGGTCTGGCAGGGCTATTCATTGAAGCTCACCCGGAACCTGCGAATGCGAAATGTGATGGCCCATCTGCGCTGCCGCTGGATAAACTGGAGCCGTTCTTGCAGCAGATCAAAGCGATTGACGATCTGGTGAAAAACTTCCCAGAACTAGATACCAGCAAGTAATTTTACTCAAACAAAAACCCGCGATATCGCGGGTTTTTATGTTTATAACGTTCGCCGTTTTCTACGACACAGCGCGATGTCTGTTATTTATAGAGATCGGCACTGATGGTCATGTTGTTGCCTTTGCCTTCCCACTGTCTGGTGATGTGGTAGTACTTGGCACCTTTCTCGCCCGCGCGTTTAGCAACGGCCTCAGACACCTGCGTCATATTGGTGTAGTTGCCACGGAACTGAATAGAGTTGAAAGGCACCATCTGCGCTGCCGTAGCATTGTTCAGTTCCTGAATTTTGGAACCATCCATTAACGTTACCGTGTAACGTCCACCTTTTGATGATTGCGTTTCAAAGAAGTTACCTACGTTACGGCTTGGGCTACCTGAGTTAGCGACACCAGGAATTTCTACCTTAGCGGCTTCTGTACCACCCGCAGCCAGCGCAGCACGGCCTGCATCAGAATCCGCAGGGATGACGTCGGTGCTCTGGGTCTGGCGCTTCGGTGCGTCGGCTTTATAAATGTAGGCAGTAATTTTTTGGTTGCCGCTATTCGAGTTCACATCAACCTGACGAACGATGTAGAACGAATCGGCATTTTTCTCTTTTGCTGCTTTCGCAATGGCGTCGTTTACGTCAGGTTGGCTGCGGAAGAACCCGCCAACGGTGACGGTGTCATAGGGTTCCAACCCGTACGCCACATCTTTCGGCAGCTCTTTCACGCCGTAGAAGGTGCGGAATTGGATATCCTGATTCGCCTTTGGCGCATCTTTGCGATACAGATCGACCGTGACATTCCAGTGCCCACTCGAATTAGCGTCATCCATCGCTTGTACATAAAACGACTCTGCACCCAGCTTATCGGCGCGTTTTGAGGCTGCGGCTACTGCTTCATTGATCGCGTTAAAACGTCCTTTAAACGTAATTCGTTCAAAGGGTTGCAGGGATTCTGCCTGTTCAGGCGTCAGTTCCTGTGCAGCCTGCGCTGAAAATGCCGAGAGTGATAACAACAATGTAGATGCAATAACAGTAGTCTTCAGCTTCATAAAAAATCCTTTCGCCTTCCTGCCACTCGAATTATTTAAGGTATAGCAATCAACCTGTAACGGAATAGGGCTGATTATCGCACGGAATAAATTCTTGTGCTTTAGCATTTTCAGCGGGCTGAAAAGCCATGATACTTCGGCTCGCAACAAGAAAAGTGCTAATAATAACGGTTAATGATTGTTTTAACATCATAAGGGATATTTATACAATTTATCGCATTAACAACCTTGTAACACATCGTTTTTGTGAAACAGCCCAGAAAAATACTTCTGTAATAATGCTACAAAAGGCAGAGAAGAGCATGATTTTCGACCAAGAAAGGCTGACAGAACCTGTGATAACTCGGCTTTTCTGTGAAATTCATTTTATTTATGGATCATCGATCACATTTTCAGTACGTTATAAATGAGTTCGCCTACCGTGAGACGCCTCAAAAAACGTGTGGTAAGAAGATGATAAGACCCTCTTCCTACCGCGTGAATGCGGGGATACAGGGTGCAGTAGGTCTCGGCGAATTCGTATAACAGAATAGGGTGAGAATAATAACCTTCGTTAAAATAAGCGAAAAGGGTATCAGCATGCGTATTGGTGTACCAAGAGAGCGGTTGGCCAATGAAGCCCGTGTAGCAGCGACGCCGAAAACGGTTGAACAGCTACTGAAACTGGGCTTTACGGTCTCGATAGAACGTGAAGCGGGAAAACTGGCAAGTTTTGATGATGCGGCATACGAAGAAGTCGGTGCGTCGATTGTTGACAGTTCGGAAGTCTGGCAAGCCGATATCGTCCTGAAGGTGAATGCACCGCAGGATGATGAAATCGAACTGACCCGCGCGGGCAGTACGGTTGTCAGCTTTATCTGGCCAGCGCAGAACCCAGAACTGCTGGCGAAGCTGGCTGCCCGTCAGGTGACGGTGATGGCGATGGATTCCGTGCCGCGTATTTCGCGCGCGCAGTCACTGGATGCGCTCAGCTCGATGGCTAACATCGCGGGCTATCGTGCCATCGTTGAAGCTGCTCACGAGTTTGGCCGCTTCTTTACTGGGCAGATTACCGCCGCAGGTAAAGTTCCGCCTGCTAAGGTTATGATTATCGGGGCTGGCGTGGCTGGTTTGGCTGCGATCGGTGCCGCAGGTAGCTTAGGTGCTATCGTTCGTGCTTTTGATACCCGCCCTGAAGTAAAAGAGCAGGTTAAGAGCATGGGGGCTGAATTCCTCGAACTCGACTTTGAAGAAGAAGCAGGCAGCGGTGACGGCTATGCCAAAGTCATGTCTGAAGCCTTTATCAAAGCCGAAATGGAACTGTTTGCCGCTCAGGCAAAAGAAGTCGACATTATCGTCACTACCGCACTGATCCCTGGAAAACCGGCACCGCGCCTGATCACCAAAGAAATGGTGCTGAGCATGAAGCCCGGCAGCGTGATTGTCGATTTAGCGGCGCAAACGGGCGGGAACTGTGAATTGACCGTAGCCGATCGCGTCACCGTGACGGAAAACGGCGTCAAAATTATCGGCTACACCGATTTACCTAGCCGTCTGCCGACGCAATCCTCACAGCTTTACGGTACGAACCTGGTTAACCTGCTGAAATTACTCTGCAAAGAGAAAGACGGCGAGATCGACGTCGATTTTGACGATACCGTGATTCGTGGCGTGACCGTCATTAAAGAAGGTGAGATCACCTGGCCGGCACCTCCTATTCAGGTTTCCGCACAGCCACAGCAGGCAAAACCTGCCGCTGCAATGGTGAAGGAAGAAGCCAAACCGACGTCGCCGTGGAAGAAATATGCGTTCCTCGTGATCGCCATCCTGCTGTTTGGCTGGCTGGCCGATGTTGCGCCTAAAGAGTTCTTGTCTCACTTTACCGTTTTTGCGCTGTCCTGCGTGGTGGGTTATTACGTTGTCTGGAATGTCAGCCACGCCTTGCACACGCCATTAATGTCAGTCACTAACGCCATATCAGGCATTATCGTTGTCGGAGCATTGTTGCAGATCGGCCACGGCGGATGGGTGTCGTTCTTCTCATTCATTGCCGTATTGATCGCCAGCATCAATATTTTCGGTGGTTTCACCGTGACTCAGCGTATGCTGAAAATGTTCCGTAAAAACTAAGGGGTAACACATGTCTGGTGGATTAGTAACTGCTGCATACATTGTTGCCGCAATTCTCTTTATTTTCAGTTTGGCTGGGTTGTCCAAGCACGAAACGTCGCAACAAGGGAACATCTTTGGTATCAGCGGGATGGCGCTTGCGCTGATCGCGACGATTCTGGGACCGGATTCTGGCAACGTGGGCTGGATCATCGTCGCCATGGCGATCGGTGGATCAATCGGTATTTATCTGGCGCGTAAGGTTGAAATGACCGAAATGCCAGAGTTGGTTGCGATTCTTCACAGCTTTGTGGGCTTTGCTGCGGTACTGGTTGGCTTTAATAGCTTCCTCGACCACGGTGAAATTACCGATCCGGTGATGGTTAATATCCATTTAACGGAAGTCTTCCTGGGTATCTTCATCGGTGCCGTGACCTTCACGGGGTCCGTTGTTGCTTTCGGTAAGCTGCGCGGTAAGATCTCCTCCAAGCCATTGATGCTGCCTCATCGCCATAAAATGAATCTGGCGGCGCTGGTTGTGTCTTTCTTGCTGTTGCTGGTTTTCGTCAATACGGGCAGCGTAGCGTTGCAGGTACTGGCGTTGATCCTGATGACCGCTATTGCACTGGTATTTGGCTGGCATCTGGTTGCATCGATTGGCGGTGCGGACATGCCAGTCGTTGTTTCTATGCTGAACTCCTACTCTGGTTGGGCAGCAGCGGCAGCGGGCTTCATGCTGAGCAATGACCTGCTGATCGTGACCGGTGCTCTGGTGGGTTCTTCGGGTGCGATTCTGTCTTACATCATGTGTAAAGCGATGAACCGTTCCTTTATCAGCGTGATTGCCGGTGGTTTTGGTACAGATGGCGTTTCCTCTAGTGAGAGTGAAGAAGTGGGTGAATACCGTGAGGCTTCAGCGGAAGATGTGGCTGATTTACTCAAGAACTCAACTTCAGTCATCATCACACCGGGATATGGTATGGCCGTCGCGCAGGCGCAGTACCCTGTGCATGACATCACCGCAAAACTGCGTGCGCGTGGCATCAACGTTCGCTTTGGTATTCACCCAGTAGCAGGACGTCTACCGGGTCATATGAACGTGCTGTTGGCTGAAGCAAAAGTCCCTTACGACATCGTGTTGGAAATGGATGAAATTAATGACGATTTCACCGATACTGACACTGTACTGGTCATTGGCGCGAATGACACCGTTAACCCTGCGGCGCAAGAAGATCCACACAGCCCAATCGCTGGTATGCCAGTGCTGGAAGTGTGGAAAGCGCAGAATGTCATCGTGTTCAAGCGTTCCATGAATACCGGTTACGCTGGCGTACAGAACCCGCTGTTCTTTAAAGAGAACACGCAGATGCTGTTTGGCGATGCCAAGGACAGCGTTGAGGCGATTCTGAAAGCACTGTAAACGTGACAGGAAGTAGAAAACGAAAGGGGCGATTTCGCCCCTTTTTTACATCTCAGATATAGCGATACGTGGCATCGCCAAAAAATAATGCCAGCACTGAGGCTGGCATTACTTGGTGCTTAGCGAGATGAAACGAGCAATCAGCTGTTACCGCCGTCTTCTAAAATAATCGGTGACACGAAATCATCGGGTTTGATTGCAAGTAAATCGCACTTCAAGTGATCGATCACATGCTCGACGGTATTGCCGATAAAGGCAGCGGAAAGGCCGGTTCTGCCCAGCGACCCTAACACTACCACACCCGCCTGCAAATGTTCTGCCAGATCGGGAATCACTTCTTCCGGCAGCCCTTTTTCTACGTGCGTCACGCGTTCATCCAGACTGAACTTCTGCCGTAGGGATTTCATAGCGATAAGGTGCTGGCCTCTAATCGCATCGTTGTAGACGCTGGGATCGAAATCAGGCAGTTCAATGGCGATATTGATGGGGGTAACAGGGTAGGCACCGACCAGATGAACCTCGGTCTGATCAACCTGCTGTGCCAGCTCCAGCGTTTCCGATACCAGTTTGATATTGAGCGGATCGTGATAAGGGTCTTCGCTAGCCAGATTGACAGCAACCAGCGCACGGCCTTCGACTGGCCAAGGCTGATCTTTTACCATCCAGACGGGGCAAGGGCATTTGCGCAGTAGCTGCCAGTCGGTTGGCGTAAAGATAACCGCTTCCAGCCGATCGTGCTGATGCGCCATTTTCAACAACAGGTCATGTTGCCCGGAAATGACTTCCCGAATAATGGCTTCAAAAGGCTTATTGTGCCAAACCACTTTGATTTCTATCGAAACGCCAGCGTCAAGGTAGTATTTGCACTGTTCTGCAATCCACTCTGTCCGCTGCTGAATGACGCCCTGACGCATTTCCACCCGCTCATCGGGGGAAAGCAGGGTTGTCATTTCATAAGAAAAATCATAAATCGGCAAAAATGCCTTGATACGGCCGCCAAGTCGTTGAACCAGGTAAACCGCCCGACGCAGTGCTGGTTGGTCATCCTGATTTGGGTCAATAGCTACCAGTAAGTTCTGATACTTTGCCATAGCTCCTCCAAACAGCTGTTACTCCACAGCCTGTCATTCAAGAGTACCGCAATGGAATCGGTTTGGACAACAGAGATAAGCCGCAGAATAACAAAATAGGAAATATCACGGATAGTGCGGAAAGGAGGGGATAAAATTGACGTTGCCACAGTAAAAAAAGCAGCAACGTCAAATGGTTAGGCTGGAAAGATCATTTGCGTGAGGAACCGGCTAATTCGGAAAGGGCATCAATATTCTCAATCGTGATGTATTTTCCTTTGACCGCTAGCGTACCGCTTTTCTGGAAACGCCCCAGCAGACGGCTGATGGTTTCAACGGTCAGCCCCAGATAGTTACCGATATCACCACGCGTCATGGTCAGACGGAACTCACGCGGCGAGAACCCACGCTGAGCAAAACGGCGGGAAAGGTTGTAGACAAATGCAGCCAGACGCTCTTCAGCATTCTTTTTCGACAGCAGTAAAATCATGTCCTGATCGCCACGGATTTCGCCGCTCATCAGGCGCATCATCTGCTGACGCAGGTTAGGCATTTTTCCTGAGAGATCGTCCAGCGTCTCGAAAGGAATTTCGCAAACCATTGAGGTTTCCAGCGCCTGCGCGAAGCTCGGGTGTTGGGCCGTACCGATAGCATCAAAGCCAACCAGGTCACCCGCCAGATGAAAGCCAGTGATTTGCTCGTCGCCTTGCTCCGTGATGGTATAGCTTTTTATCGTGCCGGAGCGGATAGCGTACAGCGACCTCAGTTCATCGCCAGCCTTAAACAGCGCTTGCCCCTTCTGGATAGGCTTCTTCCTTTCAATGATGTTGTCGAGCTGATCAAGCTCGTGTTCATTCAGGGTGAAAGGGATGCATAGCTGACTGATACTGCAATCCTGACAGTGGATTGCACAACCGCCAGACTGGATGCGTCGGATAATTCGCTTTTCCGGGATCATAGGCTTTGCTCAGGCAATAATTGATATTGGTCAATTTTAACAGCTTTTATCGGCTCTGATAAGACCGGCAATCACCGGAATAGACCAATAAATAGTGAACTAACTATAATTTTTCGATTTTTCTGGGAAATATTCCGATATATAAGATCTGTGAGGAGATAATATTTTCGTCCATTAGGTTACCGAATGGTTAACACATTGATTAATCCGAATCGCTTACGATGATAAGCAATTCGGATGGCATGTTCACGTGTCGCGAAGCGTAAAAATTATAACGGCAAACTATGCAGTCTAGGTAAATAACCTTCGTGAGTGAGTAGCCACTGTTTACGGTGAATGCCACCCGCATAGCCCGTCAGCGCACCGCCCGTACCGATGACGCGATGGCATGGAACCACGATGCTAACAGGGTTGGAGCCGTTTGCCATGCCCACCGCACGAGCTGCACCGGTGCGTCCCAGTAGCGTTGCGAGTTCACCGTAAGTGGTAATTTCTCCACAGGGGATTCGACGTAATTCCTTCCAGACCTGCTGTTGGAATTCGGTTCCTACAGAAGCAACGGGCAGCGTATCAATAATCGCTAGTTCACCATCAAAATAGCGTTGCAGGCTCTCTGTCAGGCCACCGGGATTATGACGCGGCTGTAACGAAAAGGGATCATTTCGATAACTGCGATTGAGCAGGCGAAATAAATTATCTTCATACTCGCGCCACTCGACGGCACGCAAATGATTATTTTCATCAGCAATAATCAATAACTCCCCAAGCGGCGTTGCCATAGTGTCCTGAAAAAAAGTCTGCATAGTCATTCCTTACGCGCTTATCGCGTTCTTGCTTCTCTCATGAGTTACGTGTTGATTATCCGGCATCCTCCAACGGATTGAAAATAAAATGCGAGATATGTCACGCGGTAAGATGAAAAAAGAGAAAACCGTCACGCTCGTCACGCGTGTTGGCTCACGCCATGTGAGAGCGAATCCCGTTGATGCACGAACACGTAAGAGAGGCAATGCACACCCAACATAAGGTATGAAGATGCACGCGATTTAACATTTCCAATAAAATCAATCGTTAATGTAGAAAATACTCAATTTGTATTTATGAGAGATGGAACATGCCAATCTTCATCCTACTGCCAGACAACATCATCACATGGCAATAATATGAAGGTGAACGATGTTGGGATGCTCTATTTTTTTATGGCAAAGGCATCAGCGTGTGGGTATGGCTTGTCATAATGAAAATCACTCAACCATCCCCTTGCCAGTCAGTCTGGGAAACGATTTAGCGTCCTGTTTTGATGTACGAATAGCTATGTGTCCTACGTTATTTGGAGGAAATGCACAGAATGAAAAAAAAATATGCCGTAGTGGGAACGGGAGGCCGCGCGGGTCTTTATCTGGAGTCGATCGCCAGGGATTATCAGGATCAAGGACAGTTTGTTGCTTTTTGCGATACAAACCAGACGCGAATGAATTACGCCAACCAGATTGTCCATAAATATGGACACGGTACTGTGCCGACGTATCGCGCCGAACAGTTTGAACAGATGATCGCGGAAACCAAGCCGGATGTGGTTATTGTGACGTCTCTGGATCGGACACACCATCACTATATTATCCGGGCAATGGAATTAGGCTGTGATGTCATCAGTGAAAAACCGATGACGATTGATGAGGAGAAATGTCAGGCGATTATCGATGCGATTAACCGTACTGGCCGTAAATTGCGCGTGACCTTTAATTACCGCTACGCCCCGCATCACAGTAAAGTCCGTGAATTAATTGCCGCTGGGGTGATTGGCGAAGTTTATTCCGTTCACTTTGAATGGCTACTAAATACCGAGCACGGAGCGGATTATTTCCGTCGTTGGCACCGTGACAAACGCAATAGCGGCGGGCTGTTGGTACATAAATCCACGCACCATTTTGATCTGGTGAATTTCTGGCTGAATAGCGAACCGGAAACGGTCTATGCGCAGGGTGATTTACGTTTTTACGGTAAAGCGAATGCTGAAGCGCGTGGCGTCACAGAATTTTATTCCCGTTCACATAATAACGCGGCGGCAGAAAATGACCCGTTTGCGCTGCACATGAATAAAAGCGAACAGCTGACCGCCTTATATTTAGATGCCGAACATGAAGATGGTTATTACCGCGATAAAAGCGTGTTCGATGACGGTATTAATATTGAAGATGTACTGGGTGTGATGGTGCGCTATAAGAGCAAAGCTATCATGACGTACTCATTAAACGCCTATTTACCCTGGGAAGGGCTGAACGTGGTGTTTAATGGCAGCAAGGGCCGGTTAGAAATGAAACTGGTAGAAAAATCTTATGTAAACGGAGGCGGACAAAAAGAGGATGAAGGTGCGCTGAATGAATGTGAAATAAAGATCTATCCGATGTTTGACGAGCCTTATGTCGTACCGGTTGAATTTAAAGCGGGCGGACACGGCGGCGGCGATCAGGTCATGTTGAACGATCTGTTTGGGACACCGGAACCCGATCCATTACATCGCGCAGCAGATTATCGTGATGGGGCCATGTCTATTTTAACTGGCATCGCTGCCAATCGATCATTACGCACCGAACTGCCGGTGAAAATAAGCGAACTGGCCGTTAACCTGAAAAGAGGGAATTAATCAGAGTACCTGCCATTTCAGGCAGAAAATGCTTCCGCATCCGTAGTACCTGTCTGTCGGTATACCGGCAGGCATGTGGAAACCTCCGAATACTATTATAAGGGTTCTATTATGGCGAAAACACGGAACAAATTATCTCACCTACTCCTGCTCTGTGCTGCGTTGCCCGTGGGCGCGGCATTTTCTCACTCCGCTGACGCCGCCGAGATCCGTATCTCCTGGTGGGGGGGCAATCAGCGGCATGAGGCGACACTCGCGGCAATTAACGCGTTCCAAAAAGCCAACCCGACGATTACCGTCAAAGCCGAATATGCTGGCTGGGATGGCTACCTTTCTCGTCTGTCAACCCAGATGGCCGGGGGGCAAGAGCCTGATGTGATTCGTATCGACTGGAACTGGCTGCCGCAGTTTTCCCGCAATGGCGACGGCTTTTATGATTTGAATAAGCAAAAAGATATTTTGGGGCTGGGAGATTTTCCGCCTAGTGCCCTGAAAACGGCAGATGTAAAAGGGAAGCTGCAAGGTCTCCCGATTTCGATGACGTCCCGTAGCATGATCTACAATAAAACCACCTGGGATAAAGCAGGCATTGCCTATCCGCAAACTTGGGATGAGTTGTTTGCCGCCGGTCCGGTGTTTAAACAAAAACTAGGTGACAATTATTACCCACTTGGTGTTGCTCAAGGTTCAAGTGATGTGCTGGATATTCTGACACTCGGCCGTAGTTACATGGCACAGAAATACGGCATTGATATGATCGATGAGAAGAAGCAGAGCATTGCCTATAGCCGCGATCAGGTACGGGAACTCTTCGGCTTTTATAAAAAGCTGGTTGATTCCCATGTGATACCCGATCAGCGTTATTTCTCCTCGTTCGGCCGCACCAACGTCTATGAAATTCGCCCCTGGATTAACGGCGAGTTAGCCGGTATGTACTTATGGGATTCTGCCATCTATACCTATTCCAGTAATATGCCGAAGGATGCGGTGCTGGAAACGGGGCCGTTCCTTACCATGCCCAACGCTAAAGATTCGGGGCTGATCTCCAAACCGTCTTCACTGTTCGCCATCAGCAAGAACAGTAAGTATCCTAAAGAGGCGGCGATGCTGATGAATTTCATGCTGAGTAACCCAGAAGGCGTGAAGGCATTAGGATTGCAAAACGGTATGCCTGCTAATCCGAAAGCACAAAAACTGCTGGAGGATGTCGGTGTGATCAACCCCGGTAACCTGTTAGCGAATGCCTATCGGGCAGCAGCGGAGCAGCCTGCGTCTAAGGTACCTGTTTCACCGTTTATGGAAAATCAGGAATTAGTTCAGCTGTGGACCAGCAGTCTGCAAAAACTGGATTACGGTAACGGAGAAGTGAATAAGGTTGCCGATGATTTCCTCACTGGCGCTAACCGCATATTAAAACGTGCGATCCGCTAACTACCGCTGTTAATGTGCGATGCCATGTCGAAACGAGATGGCATCGCACGCCTCGAATACGACGCCCTACACCCGTGCCTGCTGGCAGTACTTCATTCAACGTCATCGTGGTAGATCACTTTGTTGTCGGCGACGAGCAGGGGTAAAGGCATCTGTTATTTTTCAGCAGGCTTAATCAACGCCAGAATCGTGCCCAACTGCTCACGCTGTTCATCACTGACTTCGCGCGCAGCGGAATAGCCCGCATTTTGGATGATCATCTCATTCAGACCCACCAGCCAGTCATAGATATAAAACGCGGTATTGTTGGTCGGCGTGAGCGACAACTTGGTTAAGCGCTGTGAAGCACCAAAGCTGACGGCCTGCTTTTCGGGTTTAGCGAAAATCTTATGACCACGATTGATGCGGCTGGCAGGGCGTAAGGATTCATCGAGCTGCTGGAAGCCGAGCCAGGCAACGAAGTCACCGAGAATGGTCAGCACGCGTGAAACCTGACGGTCAGCTTTATTCTCGCGGTTGATGCCCAACTGCTCGCCGTCGACCAGCATATCGACCAGCGCCTCTTCTATCCGCAAACGGATACTGCCGGTAATCAATTCTTCAACCAGCATTTCGATCGTCGCTTTCGGCACGTTCAGCAAATCGAGAAGCGGGGCATTTTCCGGCAGGCCACGTAGATAGTTAATCCAGTAACGATAAACACTGTGCGCGTAGTCTGCCTCATAGCCGTGATCGATTGTCAAAATCGGCGGTGCTGGCTGATCGATAGCGATCGGTTCATCAGCAAATAGATCGATTTCGATCCCGACACCAAACGGATCGCTATGCGCTGATGGGGCGGAAAGGTCTTCGGCATCAGCGTGGAAGCCGCCATAGCTTGCCCCTTTCTGTTGCAGGTACAGACGGCGCAGTTCATCACGCGAAGGCAGCAACCGTTCCAGCAGTTCACCATGCACGCCGGTGCGGGTCTGGAGCGATTTGAGCAAGGTCTCTGCGATGCGCTGTTTTTCCGCCGGATCGTCAACATCAACGGGCAGATACCAATTACCCAGCAGGTTATCGCTGAGTTCTCGTTGGAGCTCGCTAAGCTGTTCGCTGATGCGTCCCAGTTTTACATCCCGGTGAACTTCCGCGCCCAGCCACGTTGCCATCCGCGCCACGCCGCGTTTATCCATTGCCAGCATCGTTCCCCAGGCATCGCCCGGATTACCGACATAGCGCTGTACCGCAGCATCATAGTTTTGCCCGTGCGTAATACGGCGATCGTGGCGAGTGACCGCCCAAATCAGCCCCGGCTTACGGTGGCTACGAACCTGTGCGTTTTCGCCTTGCGTCTGTTTCACCCAGTAGTCCAGCGCCTTACCGACCACTTTAACGTCAGCGCGGTTACCCGCGGCGCTGCATACCATCAGTACGTTCATTTCCTGATTATCGGTATAGCGCTCCAGCAGATAGGCACGTTTCGCTCGCAATAGCGTGTGTGCCAGTGGATGCTGTGTGGTTTGCTGTCTTGCTGGTGGCTCGTTCCGCGTCTCGCGGATCTCACCAAAGCCGGGGAAATCCAGCACATCAACTTGCTCGAACAGCGCTTCTTTAGGCGGCAAATGCAGTGGGATAAGCAGCTCCGCCGTCAGCATCGTCAACTCAGCCAGCGAAAGCTCTGTCGTTTTCCCTGCGCGGCCATTCTGAACCGGCCGCACTAGCACGCCGGGATCGTCAGCACTGTGCAAGCGTTCCAGCGCAGAACCGTCGATCAGGCCATCTGCCGGATTTAACTCATCATCCACCAGTATCCGCAGCGGCGCTAACAGCTTGCGCGTACCGGACAGGTGTTGCAGCGTGTGGCTGAAATGACGATATGCGGTAGTCAGTGAATTCAGCTCGCCCCACAGTACGGAGAATAGCTGGGCGCGATCGTCAACGGTGAGGTAAGGCGCTAATTCAATCGCAACCGGCCAGAAGTGGGCTTCCAGCTGTTTTTGCCGTTTAACATCGTGCCGCGCGAGATAATCCCAGAGTTCAACGACTTCATCGCGGCTCATTCCCTCAACGGGTTCTGGCTGACGATGCATCAACAGCGTTTTAATGTGTTCGGCAATATGGCGCTCGTCCAGTTCTTCAAACGTGGTCTCTTGATTGAGATCGTTTAAAAACGCGTTGGCCATGATCTTACCGATATCCAGTTCGCTGAGCAGTTGCAGCTGAACGGGAAACGATTTGTTCTTCACGCCTGACTGTCGGCTAAAGCGCGTGACGAGCGCGGTTGCTCGGTCGGACGGATTAATGTTATCGATAAAATCCAGCTGTTGCCCTTCAAAAGCGGTTTCCAGCTTACCGTTTTCGCCCCCAGCCAACGACGCGATCAGGTAAGATTTTCCCGCCTGAGACAGACCAAAAAAGCCGATGGCGATCTCTTTCTGTGCCACGTCGGACAGGTGTTGCGCTTTATTGTGACTACGGCGTAGTTTGACGATCAGACGGTCGGCTTCGATATCCAGACGTGGTGCGTTCTGGCGTGTGCTTTCAACCCAGTCGATGGCCTGTTCAACACCTTGCGCGACAGCCTGTAACTGGCCGTGAAGTCGAGTAGAGAGCTGTTTGGGCGTTAATCGTTTCATTTTTTAAATACACTCCCACTATCGATCCAATAATGGGTCGCACCTAAGCCGTTCGCGGATAATGTGTTCAATTTGAGTCGTAAATGTTGTGGTGGAACGCGGGTACCGTCTTCCAGCACCGCATCGGCAATCTCAAAGCGTTCGGGGCTATCTTGATCGTCGCCTTTCGTTACGGCCAGTCGGACACGCAGCTTACTGTCGCCGACGACCTTACGCGCTAAATCCTGATCGACGATTGAGAGCATATAAAGTGAGGACGCAGGCCAGCGCTCGTTGTCCAACTGGCGGAAACCGAGGCAGAGTGAGCCACGCACCTGGAAACTGAGTTTCGGGTCAAGCTCGAAATCCGGCGCATCCAGATCGATATCGCTGTAGTAAACGTTATCCAGCGTCAGCGCGTTGCTGCTGTCCATCATGCCGAGGTAGCGCACGGTAGAATAAGGCTGGAAATCACCGACCTTAAAATAAAAGCCCGGTAAGCGGAGATCGAGCGCCAGCAGGCACAGCATTGCGCCGACGGCGGCGGTGGATTTCGGGTTATCGATGCGCCCACGTTTGTTAAACGGATACCAGTCATTGGTGTGATAGCCATCCAGCGACAGCATCCGATTAATCGGCAGCGGCTGCAGGTGGCGGAACAGTGCCTGAATTCCTGGAAAACGCGAAGGGCGACCGGTCAGCAGCAGCACATCGCATGAATACAGCGACACCACTTCAGACATCAGGCGCAGATTCTGCGTGATGTTCATCTTGTTAGACAGGAATTCGCCGTGCAGTTTGCTCAGTTTGAGAATCAGCGGCACCTGCAAAATATCGAAGACCTTGTCACTGACTGGCAGTTCGCGTTGCACTTCTGTATTGATGTATTCCAGCACTTTTTCCGTTGGTGCCTGTTCCAGCAATTCGCCGAAGATGGATTCGATCTCGGCGCTGGTGTCCAGCGGATCAAAGCGCTCATAGGCTTCCAAAATCGCGCGGCCGATCGGGATGAAGACCTGCAACGTCACCTGTTGGCGCAGCGTGAGCTGTGCGTCCATACGGCCTTCATTGCCAAACAGTTTCGCCATCAGCGCATCTGGGCTGGCCATTCCGGCAGTTTTCAGCGCAGCCTGTAGCGCGGGGAGGATGTAAAGTTGAATCACATCGAGCAGAATATCGTCGCCAGCGACCTTAAAGCCTTCACGGAACAGCAGGCGGGGAATGATTTTAACGTTGTTACCGACGCCGTCATCGAGCAGATATTGCGTAATGGCGAGGTCGGTGGTGCCGCCGCCGATGTCGATTGAGGCAATGCGCAGCGTTTTTCCCGCGGGTTCGCCCTCATCAAGCTCCTTATCAGGGCGCGCCATACTGGCGAAGAAATCTTCCGCACGGCCGCCAAAGTTCACCTGCGCTTCGTTATACAGATAAACCATCTGTCCGCAGGTGGCTTCGTCCCACTCGATTTGCACGTCAGGCACCGGAACCCGGCTCTGCTGCTTGTCGGCTGGCGTGGTGAAATCCTCGTCCATCGGATGCCAGTCCATCGCTTTCCAGACCAGCGCGATCGCTTCATGCATACGGCGACGGAAAATTTCACGCTCGGGTTTCGGCATCGCGGAAGGCAGCGTCAGAATAATATTTCGCAACTGGCGCGGCGCGCTGCTGTGGATCATTTTCAAACGCTGAGCGGCGCTGTTCATCTGCATCAGCGCCTGTGCCAGCAATTCGGAGAGCATGAATGTCATGATCGAACTGCGGCTGTAGTGCGGTGAAAACACCGGTAAACGTTCTTCCAGCGGCTGATTGTAGAGCGGCTGACCTTCATCATTCAGCATGATGGTCAACGGCATGGCTGTCGCTAACGGTTCGGTCTGCGAATGCGCGTCGGTCTGGCTGAAACGCCAGCCTGGTGCATAGCTTTCTTCGTCCCACAGGTAGCGGCGCGGGCTGGAAATACCGCTCGATCCTTCCGTTCCCTGACGCAGCAGCGCCATGTGGCTGGCTTCGCGTCCAACACGGGTGATCGACGGCCAAATGAAGGCGTCATCACGGCCGCTTTCTACTGAGAAATTGTCTTTGCCGAACTTCGCCTGTGAAAACTCAACGCGGCTCTCGAACAGTTCGTTGTACAGATAATGTGGCTCACTCAGATCGCGCAATTGCAGCTCATAGGTCTGCTTCAGACCGTTGCTTTCGTCTGTATGATCTTCGACCAGAATGCCGCAGGTGTGTGAGTTACCGACGTCCAAAATCAGGTCAACGTTGACCGCCGGTTCCTGCAGCGTGCTGGTATTGATACGGATTTCCGGTATTTCGAGCTGATTTCCCAGCATATCTAACACATTCAGGTAATGTGCCTGATATTCAAACCCTCTGAGCGCCACTTTCACATCGTGGCTGTCGCGGTTTTCCAACACTTTAACCCGCTGAGTAAAGACTTCGCGCAGCCAGCCGTCGACCCAGGTTTCATCAAGAAATTCACCCAGTTCGTCGCTGTGATAAGCCAGTGCGAAACTCCCGCCGGTTTTAATGTCATTGGCATTAGGTGCCAGCGACTCGTATTCGTGACCTTCCGGGTAAGTTTTGGTATCGAACGCCAGACAAATGCGGTGCGTATTGCCGTCCTGGTCGGGCTTATCTAACGCAAGAATCTGCATTCGTGCCCAGTTATCCGGCCCGCCCATGAAGGTGCGCGGTGGATTAAAGCGGAAGAAGGGCAGCGGCAGCCAGATGTTCTCTAGCAGCTTCAGCGATTGCTCAAGCGAAATACTCAGCTCAGGCTTCACTACCTCCGGCGGCATCCCCGTGGCAGAAGGCAGCAGGAATTTGTCCGAGTGTTCATCGTACAGCAGGTGCAGCAGAGGGCCGTTGGCACTTTTACGCACATAGCGGTTAGGTTGTTCAGCCGAAAACTGCGGCTTTAAGGCAAAATCCAAAAACTGAATTCCGCTGTCCTGAATCAACGTAATGCGTTGTTTATAATCGGTAATCGTCGCCAGCATGATTATTTACTCTCGCGCTTTATCGTCATCGGGAAAACGGTGTCTGTGTCGTAACGACCGATACACTCCGCCGCAGCGCCGGAAGCGCCTTGTTTACAGACCAGTTCTGGCATTTGGAAACGAGAATTATCGGAACAGCGGGCACCGGAACGGCTGTTGATAATCAGATTGCCAGAGCTCATTAATCCGGCCTCAACGTTAGCGCGACACGTGACACCGTCACCATGAGTGATACGTGCCGTGCCTTTTCCATTTTGAATCTGGTAGCGCAGGCTAGGCGGCCTGCCGGTAATCGGCGCTTTGCCATCAACAATGACGCGCCAGTTACCGTTCAGGAATTTGATGGAGCCGATTTTCACCTCGTCGGCTGGCATGACGAGATCATCTTTGCCCGCAGGAATCGCTGGCACTTGCTCAACAGCGGGCTCAGCCAGCGGCTCAACAGGCTCTTTTGGTTCCGTGACCGCAGGCGCTTCTGCTACAGGTGCAGCAACAACTGGTGTCGTAGCGACGGATGGCTCAGTGGCTTTCACGACCTCTTTTTCTGCGACAGGTGGAACAGATGTGCTTTCTTGCTGCGGCGCAGGTTCAGCCGGAGTAGAAGATGGCAGGGCGCGTTTTTCTGGCTTGACCGTTGCGGCTAAATCGGATGCTGGTTTGTCGTCTTGTCCTGACACGCAGCCACGTATTTGCAATGACAAAATCGCTAACAGCGCGGCGGCAGGTAACAGCCACCACAGGCGGAAAAACGGCTGGCGAGCGGGTACCGCCGCGGCGACGGCTGGCGCGGGCTCGATAGGTTCTGGTTGGCTGACCGGCTGTGGCTCAGGTTTAGGCTCGGAAACGGGTTCAATCAGCGGCAGTGTTGGTGTGCTTGCTGCGGAGATGGGTGCAACAAAAAGCGGGTCCGCTTCCTTGATGACAGGTCGCAGGCAGTCCAATGCATCAAGACGGGATTTCTTATCAAGATTGACGAAGCCCCAGAACGTTAAGACGGGTTTGCCATCAACCAAATAGACGTGGTTCGCGCCAGGGAACTGTATCGCTTTTGCCAGCAGGACACCAAAAAGTTTCTGCCCTGCTTTTTCTGCATTTTGCGCACGCTGGCTGATGTCGGCCACCGCAGCTTGATAAGTTTCCAGTAACGCCAGCGCCTTTTCTCGTTCTTCTTCACTCGCGGCAATCCAGGAGGTGACTTTACCGTCAACCGGCGAATACCAGTCAATGCGGTCGCCATGCTCGTTGGGTTGGGGAATCGCCAGGCAATCGGCAATCTGCTGTTGTTTTCTGAGACGTAACGTTTCCCGCAATTGAAGTGCTGATGCGTAAACTGGCTGCCCGTTCTCACCCAACGCCAGAAAATCATCCAAACTTCCACTACGTAAAAATAATTTTGCCACGCAAAAGAGACCTTTTGTAATGATGCCTAAAGCAGAAAATAGAGTGTAATCTGCGACAGGGTATACTGTAGTGCGAATGATGGCGAATCAAACGCTTAAAGAAGTGATAAAACTAACAAATATTTGAGCAATAGAAAAAGTGGGAAACGGGAAGTAGCAGGGTGACAGCAGGAGTTAGGCGAAGAAGGGTATAAACCTGAGTCGATCGATACCATGGCGGATGTGTCGCTGGATAAAGTCGATGGCGGGCTCGCCATCACCAAAATTTCACTGCACAGTACGGTGAAATTGCTGGGTGTTGATGAAGCGACGTTTGATAGCATCATCCAAAAAGCGAAGACGGGCTGCCCAGTGTCCAACGTGCTCAAGGTGGAGATTACGCTGGCCTATCAGTTGAATTAAGTGCGCGAATAGTTGGACTAAGAACAAACTGCTGAGTCAGGCTGTTCCGATAAAAAGGCTTATCGGCGTCGTGTCGGTAAGTTTTTTTACATTTGCACAATTAAAAACAACGAAACGATTAAAAATAATTTAACATCTTTACGATAATAACCATAAAATTAGCATTGTCATCGCTGCGTGATACGGGCTATGGCGTAGGACGCAATATAACAAGAGCAATATTGGGCTGGCCGGTTTGTGGTGGTCAGGTTATCTGAGTATGTCGTGCTGTGGAACACAAGCGAGAGTTCAAGATGAATAAAATGACCAAGATCTGTTTTTCTGTGCTGTTGGCCGGTAGTTTGCTGACCCCCGTTTTGGCAAACGCCACCACGTCGGAAGACATGCGGGGTATGCAGAAAAGTTATACCGCCGCGACTAAAGCGGACGATGCCGCTGCGCTGAAAACCGCGCTAAGCACATTCCGTGGGCACGTCGAGCACGCTAAAACGCAGGTGCCACCTGATTTCGCCAAACAGCCTGCCGATGGCCCAGACAGAAAAGCCTATGTTGAAGGTCTGGATAAGATTTTGCAAAAAGTGGACAGCGCACAGGCTCTGGCGGATGCCGGTAAACTGAGCGAAGCCAAAGCGGTATTAGCTGAAATCAACACATTGAAAGGCGAATACCACAGTAAATTGAGAGGCTAAGCCGCTTTTCGTTTACTATAAAGCCGCCAGTGGGATCGCACTCACTGGCGGTTTTTTATTATAAACGTTATGACCGTCAGAATTGCCAGCTAAGGGGAGCGCCGCTTCCGCTGTACTGGGTTTTCTTGGCGACACATCGCCATGCTGCCGGTATAAGTGATGTGATAAATCACGGTTGCGAGACTGGCCGTTAATCTGAACTGGGAAAGTGAACACAATGGTAAATTTAACGGATATGGCTGAGGGGGATTACCCCGAATATCGCCAATTTTTTATTCTTGAATATGCTCAGGATCTACAAGAATCCCGGGGATATGACGTGGAAAAGGCGAGAGCGATCGCCACGCAATCGATCGATATTGCGCTACCGCAGGGCGTTCACACGAGAGCTAATAAGTTATGGTGCATTTATTCCTCAGATAATGCAGGCGTCATCATTGGTTACTTGTGGGTAGTTCTGAAAGAACACGCAGCTTGGGTTTCTGATTTTTGTCTTCTGCCTGCATGGCGGGGCCGTGGTTTTGGTAAAGCCTCGCTTGCCGCGATGGACATCGCGTTCACGGCATTAGGTATGGGTGAAATCGGGCTAAGGGTAGCCGCACATAATTCGGTAGCCAAGGCGTTATATGAAAAAAATGGCTTCCAAATCACCGGTTTTAACATGCACAAAAACCTGGAGCCGACCCCATCATCAGACCGCCATTAACCAAGCGGAATAGGGTAAGTATACCTCAACGGCCACAGCCCCCTGATGCCACTCTCTTGTTCACATCTGTGTAACTAAAGTTCAAAAAAAAGACGCCGATAAACAAATAGTAGGCGCTCATTGCAACGGAATGTTGATTACGATAAGTATCAACTCTAGGGGAGCCATAATGGCCAAACAATTAATACAAAAAAAACCAATGAGTACCCGCGCCCAAATGCTGCTAACTGGCGCATTAACTATCGCACTCGGTTTCGCTCTCACTATTGGAGTGCTCAGTTGGCAGTCTAGTAAGGAACAAAAATCTCTGGCCGAACGCTACTTACAGCAAATAGCCCAAAGCGAAGCATTAAGAATTCAACAGGAACTCAACTACGCCCGGGATGTGGCGCATAACCTCGGACAAGGGCTAGTTGCCTTGCCCGCTGCAGGCATTAAAGACCGTGCAGTGGTCGATAAAATGATGGAAAGTGCCCTGAGGGATAACCCAGAATACCTCTCGATTTCAGTCATTTTTGAAGAGAATGTGTTTGACGGTCGTGATGCTGAGTTTGCCGATCAGCCTGGTCAGGCACCCAAAGGCCGCTACGCCTGGTTTGTTGACCGCGATCAGGCGGGTAATTACAAGATGCACCCTCTGCAGTCCTACCTGACTCCCGGCCAGGGCGATTACTACCTAGTGCCGCAAAAAAGCCAGAAAGATACGCTCATCGAGCCCTACTCCTATGCTTACAACGGCGTACCTACGCTACTGACGTCAGTCGCCGCACCGATAGTCAGTCAGGGAAAAATGTGGGGCGTCGTTACGTCAGATATCTCCCTTGCGTCATTACAGCAAAAAGTTAACCAGATTAAGCCTTGGGAAGGCGGCGGCTACGCGATGCTGTTATCCAGTGAGAGTAAAGTCATCTCTTATCCGGATAAATCCCAGACGAGCAAAGCCTGGCAAGGGCCAACGGACAATTTCACGTCCTCAGTGGTACAACACGACGATGCCATTTTGGGCGAAGAAGCACTGATTACCTGGCAACCCATTATTATCGGCAACAGCACAGATAAATGGCATTTAGCCATTGTTGTCCCTGTGAGTCAGGTGATGGCGGCTTCTGAACGCCAGTTAATGAATGCCGTCATCATGATGGTGATCAGTATCTTGTTGGTGAGCGCACTGCTGGGCTGGGTGTTCAGCCGTAAAGTGCTTAAACCACTAGGTGGCGAACCACGCGAAGCAGCCACCATTGCGCTGGCTGTTGCGGAAGGTCGGCTGAGTAATGTGATTGACGTGCAACCCAACGATCGTAACAGCCTGTTCTTCGCGCTGAATACGATGCAATCACAACTGCGTCAGGTGGTCGGACAGATCAAAGACGCCAGTGATTCCGTGCGACAAGGCGCAGCGGAAATTGCCAGCGGTAACCTCAACCTGGCATCGCGTACGGAACAGCAGGCTGCTGCGCTGGAACAAACCGCGGCGAGTATGGAAGAGATTACCGCAACGGTGAAACACAATGCCAACAATGCTCATCAGGCCACGACGCTGACAGAGAATGCCACGAAGATTGCTCAGCGCGGTGAATCGTTGGTCAGTCAGGTGGTTCAGACGATGTCGCAGATTGATGAGAGTGCGAAGAAGATTGGCGATATTACCACCATGATTAACAGCATTGCTTTCCAGACCAACATTCTGGCGCTGAACGCCGCAGTAGAAGCGGCGAGAGCGGGCGAGCAGGGAAGAGGATTCGCCGTTGTGGCATCGGAAGTTCGCAGTCTGGCACAGCGCAGCGCCAGCGCGGTGAAAGAGATTGCCGCCCTGATTGAGGAATCCAGCCAGCGCGTTGAAAGCGGCGTTAAACTGGTGAACGACGCTGGTAAAACTATGCAGGATATGACACACGCCGTCAGCTCGGTGCAAAGTATCATCGGTGAGATTGTTACGGCATCTGATGAGCAGGCAAAAGGCATTAGCCAGGTCACGATTGCCGTCAATGAAATGGATGGCGTCACGCAGCAAAACTCCGCACTGGTACAGCAGATGTCGGCTGCAGCCAGTTCGCTGGAAGATCAGTCCATGTCGTTAGCGCAGGCGATAGAGCATTTTCGTTTAGAACAGCAGCACGTGTCACCTCGTGCGTTGTTAAAATAAAAGTGACACCGTCACCCGCAGCCTAACGGTTGCCGGGTGACATCTTCAATCCTTCCGTGATTTTTGCTCTACATCCCCCTGAGTTTTCTTCAACATCGCATATGGCATTCGTCACGTTGTGAAAGTTGTATCGAACCTTTAATTAAGGCAGATTAACTCATCCTGATATTGTTAAGAACAAATAACCATGCACCTGAATTACCCGTGTCTGAGAGCGTTCATGGAGATTGTCCGTAGCGGCAGCTTTGAAATTGCGGCTCGTAAACTCCACGTCACACCGTCTGCCATCAGCCAACGTATCAAGCAGTTAGAAGATCAGCTTGGTCAGGTACTGATCGTAAGGGGCAATCCGTGTCGAGCAACACTGACGGGGCAAGCGTTACTTCGACATGCAGAACAGATAGATATGTTGGAGAGTGAGCTTTTCAGCACGCTTGAAATGCCGGCCAGACAGAGTCTTTCAGTGGCTGTGAATGCGGATTCAATAGACGGATGGTTTCTGGATGCGATGGACGATGCCTGTCACCAATCCAGTATTTTGCTCGATATCCTCGTCGAGGATCAGGAGCACTCGGCAACCTTGCTGCGTGAAGGTCGCGTCATGGCGGCAGTCAGCGCCAGCCCGGAACCGATTCAAGGCTGTGGCGTGGAATATTTAGGAACGATGCGCTATCGCGCGTATTGCTCGCAGATTTTTCACGAGACGTACTTTGCGGATGGCATCAATGCGGACAGTTTGCAAAAAGCGCCACTCCTGATATTTAACAATAAGGACAGATTACAGTCCTTGTTTATAGCATCGCTGGTTCCGGCAACGATTGAACCACCGCAGCAATTCGTTCCTTCAACGGCGGCTTTTGTCGGTGCCATTCTCAGAGGGCTAGGATGGGGGATGATCCCAGAATATATGGCATCATCTCATACGGAAAAAGGCGAATTAGTACCGTTTCAAGCCGGAAACCCTATCGATATTCGTCTGTATTGGCACCGTTGGAATATCCATTCTGCATCGCTGGAAGTGTTAAGCCAGAGCGTGCGAACTGCGGCTGTTCGGCATCTTTTTCGGTAATGGTGTCAAGCCTGGGGCACAGCTGCCATTGACGTAAATGCTAGCGGCGGCCCCGTAGGTTTGTACTGGCTGACCATTCATATGTTGCTGAGGAATCAGGTTTAAACTTATTTTTCTTCTTCTCAACTTTCGCCTGTTTTGCTACGGTTTCACGTTCCTTCATCAGCTTATCGATGTAATCATCTTTAATATGATTACTCTCAGAATTGGTCAGTGTGCGGCCGTGTTTTTTTCGCGCCTGATCCAGTAACGTCTTAAGCTGCCGTTGTTCACTTTCTGTCATGTCTTTCTGAGTCAATCTTTGCATGGGAATGAACCTGATAAGCGGGCTGGAAAGTACATTGTAGAGGAAAACGCTCTGAGGCCCAGATAAATCGTACCGCGAGCCTTCCTGATTTCTTAATAATTGGCACACAATTTATTTATTCAGACACAGTAGAAAAACACATAGTAGGGAGAAACCATGTCACCAGAATCGGCCGTAGCGGCACAGTTTAAGGCTTATAACGAACATGACATCGATGCATTCGTGTCATGTTTTGCACCTGATTTCAAAGCGTACCGTATGCCAGCAGAAACGCCGTCGATGGTAGGAAAAGAAGCACTGAGAGAGTTTTATGTGAATAACCGATTCAACAATCCAAAACTGAGAGCGGAATTGGTATCTCGTACCGTGTTAGGCAATAAGGTATTTGACCATGAGTTAATTCATGGGCTTTCAGCTGAGCCTATAGAAAGTATTGCCGTCTTTGAGGTAGATAACGGGCTTATTAATACAGCATGGTTTTTCTTTTCTTAGTCCTTTGGTGCCGGAAAGCGTTTTACGGATGCGGGGATTTGCTAAGTTGAACGGCCAGTTCCCGCGAACGCATCTGTAGGTTCGCATAATGTGATACGCGTT
>NZ_JACDSF010000051.1:0-5309 GCF_013449685.1 Pectobacterium brasiliense
TATCGTTATCTATATCGTTATCTACATGAGATAATTTTTTCTCAATCTCTTTGCTACAATTTCTTTTCATACTTCACTTCCTTTATTAATTACTGCACTTAGCGTTAATAATATAAATCATTACCTGTCAAACACACTTACTTTCTCTTTTACTTACATAGTAATAATAAATTGAAAACCGTCCGTCAATCTTAGATTGACAATTTCATATTTTTTTGGATAAAATTTAATACATGATAATGCATTTTATAATGGAAATAAAAATCATGACTAAAGGAATTATTTCACCAAAAGAAAAACAACAGATACTGGATGAAATAAACACATGGCTGTATTCAATATATCCTTATAAAAGACCTGCTGCCGGACTTTGTGATTCAATAGACAGAGATAGTAATTTCTTTCGTGTTGATGCTCACAGGAAAAAATTCCGGCTTTATCTTAGATTCGGTAAAACATGGGTGTCATCTCAAAGTAAATCAATTGTTATTGCTCAAATAGGTTTTGAAAAACAACGTTCGGGATATGGAACAGCATTGCTGAAGCTTCTAACCAAAATCGCCAGAACGTACAATTATGAACTCATTGCGATTGAATCAGTTAATGCTAACAGCAGAGCATTTGCTTTGAGATTTAACTTCTCCGAATATGATTCAGACAACAATTATATTATTCAAGCTGAAAGCCTTCGTGAAATTTTGCAAAAAGGAAATATTTGAGATTTAATAGTTCACTATTTCCCATACAACACAACAGCGATCTTCATCCTATCAACAGCCTGAGATAACGCCTCATAGAGATCGCCCTCAAGCTCATACTCGAACTCATCGTTTCTGAATACCACCACATAGCCTTTAGTCAAATCTCGCTGATGTATGGGATTTATGGGCCATATGTCAATGCTAACACCCAGATTCATACTCTCTGCTACTGGAAAGCCCATATCAGCGTGAATGACAATATCACCAGATGCGACAAGCTCGGATAGGAGACTATCTTGGGATAAGGCTTGACGTAAATCCTTTAGGCCAAGCACATTCATCAGAGCGGCTTCATCTGGTGCATTGGCTTTCACCCTGCCACAGTAATAGTAATCATCCAGAACACTAACGGGGGTGTTGGGATGCTGACTGTTGTAGGTTTTGGTTTCTGACATCAGCGATCTTATTGTTTCTTCACTTACTTGGCTCAGTTCAGAAATCAATCTCCCATACACATTTACCATTCGTTCCTTATCGCAATCATTTGCTGATTCAGACAGGAAGAAAGAATCGTAATCTTTGACACAGATGCTATTACCGCTTTCAAAAGTAAGTTTTATTCCTTGTTCGTTCTCTTCAACATCTTTAACTATGCAGGTCATAAATGGGATTTTTTCACTGGCATTAAAGAGTGTAATGATTTTAATATTATTCATTATTTTATTTTCCTTTTTTGTTATTAGTAATAAATACTATATTCCGCACAGGAAAATCAAATTTAACTCTTGCATGATAACGTTTTACTGACTATTTCAATCTTCTTTTGAAAAGATATTTATCTTATGAGCTAACGCTCATGTGCTGTCGAAAACGATGAACCTGTTTTCATGAGCACGGCTACGCCCTGACGCTGACTTAAATATATTTCTATCTTGATAAGATGGTTTTCATTATTTGAAAGCACAGATGAAAAGGTTCAGGTTCAGATCATTTCACCCTCAAGTTATAAAACTGATCCTATGTTTAAACATAGCATTTTATCTTCAACATATAGTATTTACTCTTAAGCGTATAGGAAAACTATATTCAGAGAAGCAGCACTTCGTGATTGTCCAAAAAATCACTTCACTAAAAACAACAACTAATATCAGCACAGAACCAATTGTCTATCATGACGCCTGTAAAAAATCTCTTTCCTGCTGATGAATCGATTGATCAGTAATTAAAGAAATTAAGGATTTGGATTTTTGTGGAATTTATTAGCGTATGAAGCCAATTCCTTCATGATCTCGTTTTTTCTGGCAAAGGAATGCGCATTTGTAGGGAATATCGCCAAAAGGCTATATACATCATCAGCTTTAATATGTTTTGTATAAACCAGAGCAGCATTGCTCGTCCAGTTTTGTTTATTTTTCCCCTTCCGATCTGATTCGCCTGTCATTAGATGAATGTGATAGATACGGGATGAAACAATAGAATTAGGTTCGGTATAAACATCATCCTTACCGAAAATAGCAGGGATCGTACCAAACTGACTACTTTTATAGGAAATAAAGTCATTAAGCAGGGATGTTTCCCACAATGGCTTTACTTTAAAAACAGGCAATAAGAACTTGTCGTAGCTATCACTATTCCACAGTACTTTCATTAGATGTCCTTAATGAAAGCTGAAGTTTTCGAACAGGCTTTCGTCAACGAATTCCGTTTGCGATGGAACAACTATTGATTCAATGAAAGACTGATCTAAAATCATCAATAGATCAGAAACAGCTATTCTATATTCGGTAATAACGTTATCAAGATGCTTAAGTGTCCGATTCGCGCTTGTACCGCTCGTGATACGAACCAACGTAGCAATATATCCTTCAAGTCCACGAATACTAAGATAAAGATTTTTGACGTCTTGATAGTTATTTTCACCAAAGAAATCCCGAACCTGTTCGGCACTGTAGTTTGAGATTTGGTGAACAAGGCGTACATGCTTAGCAGTCAAATGCTTAATACGTTCAACAGCGGCATTCATAAGAAATGGAGTCAATGACACAGGGGTAGACTTGATCTTGCCCACAGGCATGTTTTTACAGGCTAAAACGTCTCGCTTGCTAGGCTGAGTGTTCGAAAACTGCGATGCACTGGAGGACACGCCAGCAAGAACATTGCCAACGATCTGCATATCTTCAACATAACTTTCAATGCACATACATTCCCCCTACATAACCAACCATCTCGACACTTTCGTATCGGTAATCAAATTTTACCCTTACAGTAGCATTCATGCAAACAAATCACCCTGCAGTTCTGTACTCTTAACATCGGGCTTAGACCATGCAAGTGCTCGATCATCTATGGCACTCTGGAAGTTCCCCTGTCTTTCCACTACGCAGAAAATCGATAACCTCTTTGCCTGTCAGATGTTTTCCACTGTTCTGGTAATCTGCAAAAGAGGCAACGGCTTGCTCGCTAAGCTGTTCTCTACACATTTTTTTACTCTGTTCTACAGCATAACCGACTTCAATAATCCCCCAAATGTCACGTAACAAATTGGCACGGAGTTCTTCGATGGTTTCACCTTGTATTGAAACAGATCCTATCTGGCGAGATTCTCCCACCATATGCGCAATATAGTCAGCATTTCTTATCTCCCTGTCTACGGGTTTCGGCCCTTCCCATAGATCTCCAACGGATGTCCTGTTCTGATCACATTGGACCAGAAACTGGTCAAACGTATATTTGGGGATCTTTCTTTTCTTATTTTCCACAGAACTTCGTTCGCAGAGATTTTCTCGTTGTTGCTGTTTGTTGTTGTTTTTCATTATGCGTCCTCCTGCTCACCAACATGATTTTTCTCATGCATATCACTAATAGCCTTATTGAACATCATCTTTGTAAATAAATCCTCGCCCTGAATATTATCCCAATCCAACGGTTCTTCTGGCGGTAAAAGAGTTGCTTCTTCAGTAGCGGCACACCAAGCCATTTTTGTACCAGCCATTTTTCCTTGGGATTTTTTAGCCTGTAATCTTGCGATTAACGCATCTATATCTTCTTGGCTACTTACATCTTCGATAACTGACTCAATTGACTTATTTTTCCTTTTAATATTTCTATTACCAACACCATTATTACTGACCATGCTTTCAGGTTGTTCTTCCATTGCTTCTTTCTTTTTTATAATCTCTGAAACAAAGCGAGCACGATCACCATTGAAAACAATAGCAGGGTTTATGAAATACCAGTTTTTCTCATTGGTTTTAGCAATAATACGTTTTTCGATGAGTTCTTTTATCCCTCTGTAAAAGATTGATTCAGACAAGACGAAATGATCTATCTTTTCCGCAAGCGACATCGCTTTTTTACAACTCAGGTAAAAGTGATCTTTTCCTATCGCATCCTGATAAATACGTAAAAAGATAAAAAACACTTTGTATGCTGTTTTCGTGAGATCAAAGTATGCTTTTATCTGAGAGGTATAAAGTTTAATAAACTCTTCTTTATCGACCTCTTGCGTATGTACGATATTGGCGAAGTAGCTTTTACTGGTATCTTTTCTTTCAATAAGTTCCGTTCCTCGTGAAACAGTCAGATTTTTCTTTCGGGTTTCAATCTTTAGCTCAGTCTCAAAACAAAAAGGATTTAATCCTAAATCCAAGTCAACATCTATTTCATTCATCATGTTATTCCCTCTTATTATTTTATTTATAATAAATTAAATATCATGCACAAAAAAGATATCAAGTTTTTTTGCATATTTTTTTGCGAAAATATTTTAAAAATCGCAACTATTCCAGTGACGATTATTTAAAGCACTGTCGTTTTTAAGCTAAAAAATGACATAGAAACTGACTGCAAAGTCAGGAAAGCTCACCGTGCAGTCAGGAACACTGACCATAGAGTCAGAAACACTGACCGTACAGTCAGTCGCATATTTTCGTCCTAAGCCTTATACCGCAATGGCTACAGGCCGATTTTTCCTTAATTTAATTTTGCAAGAAGTAAGAGATAATACTTAAGAGGATTAAAAGAAACCGGGCGATTCTTATGATCGCCATGAGGGGTTTCGATATTAAAAATCATTAGCTTTTTATGAATGAAGTTTATATTGTGAAGCTTTCCTTCCTGTTTCATTCAAATCCTTTTTTGAAAATCACCGCTCTCTATGAGCTAACGCTCATGTGCTATCGAAAACGATGAACCTGTTTTCATGAGCACGGCTACGCCCTTACAAAAAATTATTTTTATTGCTATCTCTTCGCGTTATGGGACGGAAAATGACACATTACGCAAACACATTACAATTAACAGGATATGATTGATAAAGATCTAATTTTACTCATTCAAATTAAAAAAGAATGTTTTTCAAAAAAATGATCCTATGTTCAAACATAGTAGCTACCTTTGACATATAGCATTTGCTCTTAAACGTATAGAAAAACTATATTCAGAGAAGCAGTACTTAGTGATTGTCCAAAACAATCACATTGCTGGAACAGGGCTTGCCCCTGTTAATGATGGATTTATCCATAAAGAATTGCGGCGATAGCCGCCAGTAAAATAAAAGGAAAACAATTACACTATTCTTAAAATGCCAGCAGCGCTTCGTGATTGTAT
>NZ_JACDSF010000051.1:5338-8433 GCF_013449685.1 Pectobacterium brasiliense
TGCTCGCAGCCCGCTTATAGCTTAAAACGAAGTACCGAATCTGGGGAGTTAAAGTCCCGACTTTCGGAACTTATATTGAGAACAATTCTCAATAAGAAAGATAATAATATATAAATCATCAGGTACAATTTTTATCAAGCACCATTACATCAATAAGTAAAACTATACTCCCCCTTCCCCTCTGCATAGTTGTTCTCAGCTTCATTAATTGAATAATGAAGAAGAAAAGTGCTCGCAGCCCGCTTATAGCTTAAAACGAAGTACCGGATCTGGGGAGTTAAAGTCCCGAATCCCGGTACTTAAGTTGATAACTGTTCTCAAATATAGATAGTGAAGTGTTATATTCCCCTATATTTTCGAACCTCAAGTATCCGACTCTAAAACCTTAAGTATTATTTATTTGGGAAAATATACACTTCAAGTATTGACTCGCAGGGAATATATAGTATTTAGTTTATATATAACTAAAATAATAAAGGAGAAAACATAATGACAGCGATTAATACTCAAATAGAAGAAAGAGAAATAAAAAAATCACGAAGAGGTCTTCCACGCCACGAGAAAATCCTTTTCTTAATGATACGAGCTTACATACTAAAACAGGCGTCAGACGCATTACAACAGGAAAAGATCGCTTAGCATTAGTGAATGAGAAAACTGGAGAGCAGGTTGGTAATGGCGGTTTCTTTCAGTCTATGGAGGTAGATAAAACCCAGTTCGTAAAACTTTATGTTGACGGAGTATCTGCTATTGAAGGACTCTCTTCATCTGGCAAGAAAGTTTTCAAGATTCTTTATCTTGCTATCAGGGATAATAAGGACACGGATACTATTTTGATGTCATTCGATATTGTTGATCAAGATATAGTAAAAATATCAAGAACAACCTATTTCAAAGGTATGAAAGAACTTGCTGACAAGAAGTTTATCGCAGAGACCATGATACAGAACTATTACTTTATTAACCCAGACTATATGTTTAATGGTGATCGTTTAACCTTTATGAAGACCTATTACTTAAAAGATAAAAATACCATGAATAGATCGAAGAATAGATAAAAATCCTATTAGAGAAAGCTTTAGGAGGTCAATGATGATATGTAATTCATTATTAACCTCGCAAGTTATATCAAAAACCATCTCTTAGATTTGGATAATTTGCTGTTAGGAAACCATCACCTAAATAATGCCAACGCCAAAAAATTGAAAATGGATGTTCAATTTTTAACATTGCTTCCAGCATCTCCTCTGCATCTTTCTTTCTAGAGCGGCCTTTACTAGGATCTTTAAGAGTCATCCTAGCCTCAATAAATCTTGAATAATAAAAAAACATTTGTTCGATAAGACTTTCTCTGCTTATTTTCCTTAGCCCTGTATTCTTCAAGTTATAGCATTCATTTAATAGATTTACAGTGCTAACTATACTTAAAGTTGGTGAATTTGTATTCGGAAGAATAACAACGTCATCATCTGGCATTGACGGCATCTTACAAATTATCTGATTGAAGATATTAATAGATGAATCTGTGCAATTTAGGATATTTCTATGTCTATTGCCTTTTATTCCGTTGCATCTACTGCATGAATAAAATAAATTATCCCAATTGTATTTTAAATTATCATCACCTTCATGTGGGATAAGATGCTCTACTTCAGCATCTTGAACTTCATTTCGCTCACACAAATAACACTTCGAGTGAAATAATGGTTTCAGAATTTCAGTAACCTCTGTATCATTATAAAGATTCCGAGCTATACAGTCTGGAGCTGGATAAGTTCTAATAACATTAAACATTTATCACTCTCCTTCAGTTGCATCTTTTGCATCTAAAAGAGCATTTTTACCCATTAATAAAAATGTTCTAGACCTCATATCTAATTGATTTTCATATGGCTGAATGCTATTTACAACCTCTTCCAATGTTTCCGTATCAATAACATCCTCATTTATTAATAATGCTAATTTATCCAATTGATTATTGAGTAGATCTGATTGCGTATCAACACCAAGTAAACCTTTTACAATTGCTTCATAAGAATACATGGATAGATCTTCAAGTTGTTCATTTGTGCTTAAATCATAAATTATCGCATTATTAACAGATTGAACTACAAAAGGGGAATGAGTTGTGACAATGAATTGGATATTTGGAAATGCACTTACAAAAAATGAGAAAATTTTTCGTTGTAAGGAAACATGCAAATGAGCATCAATTTCATCAATAAATACAACCCCAGATAACTCATCAGCAGTAATTCCCTTGAGTTCAACTTTCATCAATAAGTCAGCATATATGCTTAAAATAGATTGATAGCCTGACGAAAGCTGATTAAATCTATAAGGAGATTTATTATCCTGAGATATATAAAATGATTGCTCCTCCGCATTGTAATCAAGTCTTAACGAATCATCCTCAAATAGGTATTGAAATTGTTCTTGTAAAAAATTAAACCAAGTATCTACTTTATCTCCCTTAGTTTTATTATTTTCTCTAGCAATTAAATGACTTCCGTAGTTATAAAGCGAGACTAAATATCGTTCAAATTTATCACTGGTATCCTGAGATAAACTAACTGAAATTTCCTCATCCCTTAATGTCTTTAAGCTATCGATAGTTCCTGAATGCGAAATGTTATTTTCTCTGACAGCACCGAAGTAACGTAGTAAGGATTTTTTCTCATTAAAATCGATACAGTATCTATCTAGATCAGCGAGTTCAACATTGATATTTTTCATTTTTATCAATTGTTTTTCATAATCAGCTATTTCTTGTTTCCATCTAAAATAATTCCTATCTGTAGGTGAAATATGTTTCATCCAGCTTTGTCTATTTGATATTCCCTCTTTTGTTTTTTCAATCGTTTTATATTCATTCTGTTCTATTTGAGCTGATATCTGCTCATAAATAAGTTTTAAAAACCTAGTTTTGCCACATCCATTCCCTCCTGTGATTATGACATTTTTACCATCGACATTTATATTGATATCTTTATTTGTATCAGGAAGTAATACATGTATATGCTTTATTGCATTGCTTTTATTAAACATACCCTTTAACTCCAATGTTGATATGATCTTGACCCGCCATCTACGGA
>NZ_JACDSF010000052.1:0-1185 GCF_013449685.1 Pectobacterium brasiliense
CTGGATCAGTTTGATGGGCAGTTGATTCGCTTTTTTGATATCTGCCAGATTTTTTTTGAACTTATTTTTAGCCAAATCCACCCGCGCATCGACGCCAGTCATGAGCAACTCGGCCACGATCGGGTTATCCCGAATCGGTTCGGCGGCTTCGAGCAGCGCGCGGGTCACCGCCTTTTTGGCAGTGGACGCTACGGCATCGAGGCCACTCTTCATGGTCCGCAGATCGTCCAGCTTATTGGAAAGCACCTGACTCCAGTCCCCCTTGAGAACGCCCTTAACGGTATCGACCGCCGTTTCTTTGCCCTGTTCAACCAGTGCATCGGCATAGTCCTCAGGCAGCGCCTTCTGTCTGGCGTCCATAATACTGTCCAGCCTTTCGGATGGCGTATCGTCAAGGGGGGTAGCTAAACCAGGAATATAAACTTTGGCATATGAATATGAAGAGGTGAGTTCAGCCAAAATTATTTCAGGATGGGCACGAAATAGGCGACCAACATTGGTCAGACGCTGGCTGTCTTCATCTACATTGATATTCCTCTTCAAACCATCAAAGAAAAATCCCATTTGTAACGCCAGTGAACAAGTGCCTATCCCCGCCTGATGACGGCTTTCCTCACGAGCAATCCGACACTCCAGATCGTCCCTGTCGATCATCGTCCTCTCCTTGTGCGATAAGGGGCAATAACATCATCCATATCAAGATAGCAACTGCTCACCCAACGCACGACCAGTTTGTTATCAGGTAAAAAAAGCACACAAAAATCATCTTGCCCCTTATCACGTTTTGGCATCGGCAGGGTGATACTATTTTTCTCTGGACGAAGTCCCTGTTCTTCTTGTTGTTTTAGGGTTGCACTCAGTAGCCATTTAATATTGACCGTATCCCCGTCTATACGGTACGGACCTGCTGTACCACCACTGGTATTAAGCCCATCAAACGCAAAAGTATTCCCCCCCATATTACCGTTAACATACACATAGCTAATGGGGCGATCGATCACCGAATGGACAACGATTGACGCTCCGCCATGCCGTTCCTGAATCAGGAATGTCCAGCCCAGCCAAAGCACTAGCAGGATGCTTGCCGTCCACCGCCCCCAGCGTGGCAAGATCTGCCATATCGCCGTGATCAGCCCCGAGATCACTCTTGTTAAACCGCTTGCCACGCTCATGTTCGTCCCTTTT
>NZ_JACDSF010000052.1:1218-1414 GCF_013449685.1 Pectobacterium brasiliense
TATCGTGCCTGCCTGATGACGGCTATGCTGCGGCCTCGTCATCGGCAGCCAATACTTCTATTCCACGTGGGACGAAGAAGTTATTGTTCCTCAACATCGTACCCGCCTGATCGTTCAGCGTAGCGAACCGGAGTTCCTCTGATGCAAAGTCGTGCATAAAATAATTGAAGAAGATATCCGCCTCACGAGGCACCCG
>NZ_JACDSF010000053.1:0-21064 GCF_013449685.1 Pectobacterium brasiliense
GTTGAATCTTTTTTCCTGTCACCACAACCGCGTGTCGCTGTTGCCGTGTCAGTGGAGGCGCATTATAGGGACTTCTCGGCGGCTGACAAGTGCTAAATGCAAATTATTTTCCAACCGTTCAAAAACAAGCCAAAAGCCACCATTTCGCACACTTCACATACAAAAAATGAATACAACCTGAGCTCATAATGTGAAAACGGGAGCATCCATTAACGAATGCCCCCGTTGATCGCTTACCCGTTCACTCACATTATTCTTGCCGAGCGACTATCTGTTCACCTTCAACATCTAATGTGATCGGTTTACCAGGTATCAATTTCCCCCCCAGCATCTGCTGAGCGAGCAGGTTCTCTATCAGTTGCTGTATCGCTCTTTTAAGCGGGCGCGCACCATAGACAGGGTCAAACCCGACTTCCCCAAGCATATCTAAAGCTGCATCCGTGATCGTGACGCTATATCCACGCTCTTCAAGACGCTTGTACAGTCTCTGAAGCTGAATTTGTGCGATCGATGTAATATGCGCCCTTCCCAATGGATGGAATACCACGACCTCATCGATACGGTTAATAAATTCGGGGCGGAAGCTGTGGCTAACGACTTCGAGCACCATATCTCTCATTTGGGTATAGCTGCGTTCACCAAAACGCTCCTGAATAAGGTCAGATCCCAGATTGGACGTCATGATGACCACAGTATTACGGAAATCCACTGTTCTGCCCTGACCATCAGTGAGGCGCCCATCATCTAATACCTGAAGCAGGATATTAAATACATCAGGGTGTGCCTTTTCGATCTCATCTAGCAAAATGACCGAATAAGGGCGACGACGTACCGCTTCCGTCAAATATCCCCCTTCCTCGTAACCGACATATCCCGGAGGCGCACCGACCAAGCGTGAAACCGAGTGTTTCTCCATAAACTCAGACATATCGATACGCACCATGGCGTCATCACTGTCGAAGAGGAAAGTCGCCAGCGTTTTGCAAAGTTCCGTTTTCCCAACACCTGTTGGCCCAAGGAACAGGAACGAGCCAATAGGGCGATTCGGGTCGGATAGTCCAGCCCGACTACGACGGATAGAATTTGCTACCGCTTCAACAGCCTCGTTCTGCCCAATCACACGCTGATGCAGTTCATCTTCCATGCGTAATAATTTTTCTTTCTCGCTTTCCAACATGCGAGAAACAGGAATCCCAGTCCAACGCGCCAGCACATCCGCGATTTCAACATCCGTTACTCGATTACGCAGCAAATGCATCGTTTTCCCTTCCTGCTGCGTTGCTGCTGCCAACTGTTTCTCTAGCTCAGGGATTTTGCCATATTGCAGCTCAGACATTCTCCCCAGATCGCCCTGACGGCGAGCCTGTTCCAGCGCAATTTTCGCCTGCTCTAAAGACGCTTTAATATTCTGCGTTCCCGTGAGTGACGCTTTTTCTGCTTTCCACTCTTCCTCTTGTTGGGAATATTCACGCTCTTTTTGGTCAAGTTCCGCGCTCAGCAATTCAAGCCGCTTTTGGCTGGCTTCATCAGATTCTTTTTTCAGCGCCTGCTGTTCCAGTTTTAACTGGATGATTCGACGCTCAAGCCGATCAAGGGGCTCTGGTTTCGAATCAATCTGAATACGAATACTGGATGCCGCCTCATCAATCAGGTCAATCGCTTTATCCGGTAATTGACGATCCGCAATATAGCGGTTAGATAGCATGGCCGCCGCAACAATCGCTGGGTCAGTAATTTGTACATGATGGTGCAATTCATAGCGCTCTTTCAGCCCGCGCAGAATCGCAATCGTGTCTTCAACAGTAGGTTCAGCGACAAACACTTTCTGGAAACGACGTTCAAGGGCCGCGTCCTTTTCAATATATTGCCGATACTCATCGAGCGTTGTCGCCCCGACGCAATGCAACTCACCACGAGCCAGTGCAGGTTTTAGCATATTACCGGCATCCATCGCGCCATCGGCTTTGCCTGCCCCCACCATCGTATGAAGTTCATCAATAAACAGAATGACGTTGCCTTCCTGTTTAGACAGGTCGTTGAGCACGCCTTTCAAACGCTCTTCAAATTCACCACGGTATTTCGCCCCCGCCACCAGCGCGCCCATATCCAGTGAAAGTACGCGCTTGTTTTTCAGGCCTTCAGGCACTTCACCATTAACGATACGCTGTGCTAACCCTTCTACTATCGCGGTTTTACCCACGCCGGGTTCACCGATTAATACTGGGTTATTTTTGGTTCGACGTTGCAAAACCTGAATAGTGCGGCGAATTTCCTCATCACGCCCGATCACAGGATCGAGTTTGCCTTGTTCAGCACGCTCCGTGAGATCAATCGTGAATTTTTTCAATGCCTGGCGCTGATCCTCAGCACCCTGATCGTTCACTTGCACCCCTCCTCTCACTCGTTCAATCGCGTTTGTTACACCTTGCTGCGTAACCCCCGCCTTTTTCAATATATCCCCCAACGTGCCGCGAGATTCCAGCGCAGCAAGCGCGAAAAGCTCCGAAGAGATAAAGGTATCGCCACGCTTTTGCGCCAGCTTGTCGCACATATTCAATACGCGGACTAACTCGCTAGAAGGCTGAACATCACCATCAGTACCTTCAACCTGCGGCAAACGTGTGATTGCCTGGTCGATTTCGGTTTTCAGGTGGTTAAGATTGGCTCCGGCAACAGTCAGAAGTGGACCAACAGTTCCACCATCTTGATGAAGCAAGGCGCTCATCAAGTGAAGTGGTTCAATAAACTGGTGATCGCGCCCAAGGGCGAGAGACTGGGCATCAGCAAGAGCAAGTTGGAATTTGTTGGTAAGACGATCCAGACGCATAACACCTCCCATACACTGGTCAAAATTGCTACTGGAGATTAAATGAGGTCATCCCTCAAAAATTTCAAGGTTATTTTGCCAGTCGTGACAGGATTTAAACGTTACTTGTCTTGGATCGTCTTAATTCAATAGGTTATATCAGCCAGATTAAACTTGCCATACGGCCAGTCACACCATCACGCCGATAAGAGAAAAATTTGTGAGGTTCACTCACAGTACAAGCATTTCCACCAAAAATTTGCGTTATCCCTGCGGCACGTAAGCGCAGACTTGCCAGTTGATAGATATCGGCAAAAAATTTATTTCCTTCAGGCCGAAATGCTGAGGCCGCAGCCATATCATGCTGAATAAATGCATCCCTGACTTCAGGGCCAACCTCAAAGGCATCAGGCCCAATAGCAGGCCCCAGCCACGCCATAATTTGTGCGGGTTGAGCACGGAAACAGGCTAACGTGTCTTCCAATACCCCCGCGTGCAATCCGCGCCAGCCAGCATGGGCGGCAGCGACTTCGTCGCCGTTGATTGCACAAAAAAGCACGGGCAAGCAGTCAGCCGTCATCACTGCACAAACCTTCCCTTTCTGATCCGTATAAGCGGCATCACCACAAACGGACGTTGGGGACGTCTCGCCAATACGAATCACATCGGTGCCATGCACCTGATCCAACCAATGCGGCATAGCGGGAAGGCCAGCCATCTCCACCAGCGCTTGCCGATTTGCGGTAACGTGCGCAGGCTCATCGCCCACATGATTACCTAAATTCAGCGAATCATAAGGTGCACCACTACGTCCGCCAACACGCGTCGTACTACAAGATTTCACACTTTCTGGCAAAGGCCAGTCGGGGTATATCAGCATAGTCCGTCACCTCTATAAATCGGCACTTATCGTATTGAATATATTACCAGTCGAGCTGATCCTTAAACGCTTCAGTATCGGCTTTCAGCGCATTAATCAAATCGACCATATCCTGTGGCAATTCCGCATGCCATTCCATGTGAATGCCAGTAATAGGATGGTAGAAACGCAACATGGTGGCATGCAGCGCCTGACGATCGAACCCACGGAGCACCTCAATGAAATCCTCCGAAGCGCCTTTTGGCGGGCGCGGACGGCCACCGTATAGCTGATCGCCAACCAGAGGATGATTAATGTGCGCCATATGCACGCGAATTTGATGGGTGCGCCCCGTTTCCAGACGCAACCGTAAACGGGTATGCGCACGGAAATGTTCCATGATGCGATAATGTGTCACGGCAGGCTTACCCATCGGGTGCACGGCCATATGAGTACGCTTGGTTGAGTGGCGAGCGATAGGCTGCTCGACCATGCCACCTGCTGTCATCGAGCCAATCGCCACGGCCTCATACTCACGAGTAATTTCACGCGCCTGTAGCGCCTCGACTAAACGCGTCTGTGCGGGTACGGTTTTCGCGACCACCATGAGCCCTGTTGTATCTTTATCAAGTCGGTGCACAATCCCGGCACGGGGCACGTCGACAATCTCAGGATAATGATGTAACAAGGCATTCAATACTGTGCCATCTGGGTTACCCGCACCGGGGTGAACCACCAGATCTCTGGGTTTATTGATGACCAGGATATCCTCATCTTCATACACGATATCCAGCTTGATATCCTGAGCTTCCCAGCGAGCTTCTTCTTCAATCAATGCATCAATGGCTACCGATTCGCCGCCAAGTACTTTCTCTTTTGGCTTATTGATGACATTGCCGTTAATCTGTACTCGATTCTCAAGAATCCACTCTTTTATGCGGGATCGTGAATAATCAGGGAACAATTCGGCCAAAGCCTGATCTAAACGTTGTCCGAGTTGAGATTCGGCCACCGTTGCGGTGAGTTGTACTTGTTGTGCCATATTATGCAGCTTCTTCGTTAACGTTGGGTTTTGACGGCGACGCCGTTTAAAATAATGTACTATTGTAGCTGGTCTAAATCGGGAGCTTAACGGACAGCCTCCCGGAATAACATTCTGAGGATAATCAAAACGTCATGACGCGTATGAAATATCTGGTGGCTGCCGCCACGTTGAGCCTGGCGCTGGCTGGTTGCTCCAGCAATTCCAAAGATGCGGTTCCTGATAGTCCGCCATCTGAAATCTATGCCAATGCTCAACAAAAACTGCAGGACGGCAACTTTAAAGCAGCCATCACGCAGTTGGAAGCACTGGATAACCGGTATCCCTTTGGCCCCTACTCGCAGCAAGTACAGTTGGATTTGATCTACGCCTATTACAAATCCGCAGAGCTGCCATTGGCCCAAGCTTCTATTGACCGCTTCCTGCGACTCAATCCGACCCATCCAAACGTGGATTATGTCCTGTACATGCGCGGCCTGACCGACATGGCGCTGGATGACAGTGCATTACAAGGCTTCTTCGGCGTTGATCGTTCCGATCGCGATCCGCAGTATGCCCGCACCGCATTTCGGGATTTCAGCAAGCTCATTCAGGGATACCCGAACAGCCAATACGCCACCGACGCGAACAAGCGTTTGGTTTACCTCAAAGAGCGTCTGGCCAAGTATGAACTTTCTGTCGCGCAATACTACACGAAACGCGGCGCTTATGTGGCAGTAGTTAATCGCGTTGAGCAAATGCTGCGTGATTACCCCGATACCCAGGCAACAAAAAATGCCCTGCCGTTGATGGAAAATGCCTATCGCGAACTGCAACTGGCCGCTCAGGCGGACAAAGTCGCAAAAATCATCACTGCGAATCCAGCATAAACGACAAGTGGCACACAATAATAAGACGGCAGCTTCGGTTGCCGTTTTTTTATGGCTCGTTCGGTGGGCTATGCATTAATGATGCAGAAAAAACAGGTTGGCGGGAGTCAACAACAGCGCGGTAACGTCAATACATCCTATCAATAATGGCACAGGCCAGATGCCCCCTCAAGCACTTCCCTCCTATTCCCGATGATGCTTCACAAATCGCGTTTTCTTGACAAAAAGTGACGAAAAAAAGCGATCAATATCACGCTTTTTGTCACAACTCACTGTATGCTGAAATTATCCAAGACGGACATAGGCAGAGAGGTAAGTTTATATGGCTATTAATATTACCAGTAAGCAAATGGATATCACCCCCGCAATTCGTCAACATGTCGAAGACCGTCTTTCTAAGCTGGACAAGTGGCAAACCCAGTTGATTAACCCACATATTATTTTGTCAAAAGAACCACAGGGTTTTGTGGCCGATGCCACTATCAGTACGCCAAATGGCCCGCTGGTTGCCAGCGCCAAGCATGATGATATGTATGCCGCCATTAATGAGCTAATTACCAAGCTCGAACGCCAGTTGGACAAACTCCAGCATAAAGGTGAAGCCAGACGTGCGGTAGCTAGCGTCAAAGAAGCGAATCTCCAGCCGACTCAAGAAGAGTAATTCGCCCTCTTTACCTCAATATAACGCGCCTGAGGGCGCGTTTTTGCATTCCTGGCGTAGTAATCCACGACCTAAAGCGCCAACGCGATACCTCGTTTACCATTGCGCTCGGCGATTTTGTATTGACAGGATGAAAAGCCAACAGTTACCTTACCTACTCAGAATCTGGATATCTTCCTGACTAACCGAGTAAACATGACAAATAAACTGTTCTTCTTCGTATTCTTTTTCACCTTCCCCTAATTTGGGAGGCGATTCGTCGTAAGAGCAAGAATACGAAGACGAACAAAAAAGCCTCCTGACCAGGAGGCTTTTTTTATATAAGAACATAAGACAGGTAACAGCATCATGACAGACAACCCATTACTGGCACTGCGAGAACGAATCAGCGCATTGGATCTACAATTAATTGAATTGTTGGCACAAAGACGAGAACTCGCGCTGGACGTTGCCCGCAGCAAATTGCATTCGCATCGCCCAATTCGTGACAAAGAGCGTGAGCGTGATTTGCTGGACAAACTGACAGCCGCTGGGAAAAAGCATCATCTTGATGGTCACTACATTACCCGCTTATTTCAGCTCATCATTGAAGATTCGGTACTGACGCAGCAGGCACTCTTGCAGCATCATCTCAACCAAACAACGTCACACTCTGCCCGTATTGCGTTTCTCGGTCCGAAAGGCTCTTATTCCCATCTTGCCGCGCGCCAATATGCCGCACGACACTTCGAGCAATTTGTTGAGTGTGGTTGCCAGAAATTTCAGGACATCTTCAATATGGTGGAAACAGGGCAAGCGGACTATGCCGTTCTGCCGATTGAAAACACCAGCTCTGGCTCGATCAACGACGTCTACGACCTGCTGCAACACACGGCTTTATCCATCGTCGGCGAATTAACCAACCCGATAAATCACTGTGTTTTAGTTGCTACCGATACGTCGTTGGAACAGATCGAAACGGTTTACAGCCATCCGCAGCCGTTCCAGCAGTGCAGCCATTTCATTAATCGTTTTCCACACTGGAAGATTGAATATTGTGAGAGCACAGCTGCAGCGATGGAAAAAGTGGCTGCACTCAACTCACCAAAAGCAGCGGCTCTCGGCAGCGAAGCCGGTGGCCAGCTTTATCAGCTACAGATGCTGGAACACGATCTGGCAAATCAGTCGCAAAACATCACCCGCTTCATTGTATTAGCACGCAAGCCGATTGATGTGACGGAACAAGTGCCGGCAAAAACCACGCTAATTATGGCAACCGGCCAACAGTCAGGTGCGCTGGTAGAAGCGCTGCTGGTATTGCGTGATCACGGCATTGTGATGACCAAGCTGGAATCCAGGCCGATCAACGGTAACCCGTGGGAAGAGATGTTCTATCTGGACGTACAGGCCAACCTGCGCAGCGATGCCATGCAGAAAGCGCTAAAAGGATTAGCCCCCATCACCCGCTCGTTAAAAGTGTTGGGCTGCTACCCGAGTGAAAACGTCGTACCCGTGGACGTGAACGAATAGTCAATGTGAACGAATAATTTAAGAAGCCATCCCGGTATCCCCGGGATGGCTTCTTAAACACAACCAAGATAGTAAACGTGCTTATTGACGAATATCGTTTGCCTGACGCAAAAGCACACGGCTCTCCGCCTGAAAACGTTTGGCATAGTCGCCAAACCAGTGTTCGACCTTCTTGAAGCTGTTGATAAATTCTGCCTTATCCGTCTGCTCCAGTAGCTCAATCGCCTCGCCAAAACGTTTGTAGTAACGCTTAATCAACGCCAGATTATCCTCTGAAGACATAATGATGTCGGCATACAGCTGCGGATCCTGCGCAAACAGCCGTCCAACCATGATCAATTCCAGACGATAGATTGGCGATGACAGCGCTAATAGCTGTTCAAGCTGTACATTCTCTTCCGCTAAATGCAGACCATAGGCAAATGTTGCGAAGTGACGCAGCGCCTGAATGAACATCATGTTCTGGTCGTGTTCGACCGCGCTGATACGATGCAGACGCGCGCCCCACACCTGAATCTGTTCCAGCAACCACTGGTAGGCTTCTGGCTGCCGACCGTCACAATAGACGACAACCTGCTTGGCAAGGCTGCCGCTGTCTGGCCCGAACATAGGGTGCAGACCAAGTACCGGACCACTATGTGCCGCCAGCATCGCCTGAAGCGGGCCATTTTTTACCGATGCCAAATCAACCAAGATACAGTCATCCGGCAAAGCAGGCAGACGAGCAATCACCTGTTCAGTCACGTGAATCGGCACGCTAACAATCACCATGCCGGCATCAGACAGCAGTTCATCCGCGCGCGGCCAGTCACCTTGCTCCAGAATCCTCACCTGATAGCCCGACAGCGTCAGCATTTTCTCAAACAGATTACCCATTTGCCCGCGGCCACCGATGATAACAACGGGACGTAACTGCGGGCACAGCGTTTTAAAGCCTTTGTCGTTTTCACTGGTGTAGGATTCGCGCATGGTACGCCGCAGGATATCCTCAATAAGATCCGGCGGAACGCCCATCGAATCAGCTTCTTTACGACGTGAGCTGAGCATGGCCGCTTCACGATCGGGCGCATAGATGGGCAAACCATGGCGGCTTTTCACTTCACCCACTTCCGCCACTAAACGCAACCGACGTGATAACAGCGCGACAAGCTCCTTATCTACCTCATCTATCTGATCACGCAATACGGTCAGTTCAGCTACCATATTTTGTTACTCTCCTGAATGTTTCACTCGTGCCGCGCTCAGCTCTTGATGAACGGAACGCAGCAACGTCTCTGTGCTTTCCCAACTGATACAGGCATCCGTGACTGATACACCGTAGCGCATATCTGAACGCGGCTGTTCTGAAGACTGGCTCCCCTCGTTAAGGTGGCTTTCCAGCATCAAACCTATAATGGAACGATTTCCCGCCTTGATTTGCTCAATCGCAGATTCAACAACAAGTGGCTGACGGCGGTAGTCTTTATTCGAATTACCGTGGCTACAATCTATCATCAGCGCAGGTCTCAGTCCCGCTTCCTGCATCTGTTTTTCACATTCGGCGACATCCTGCGCACTGTAGTTTGGTTTTTTACCGCCACGCAGAATCACATGACCATCAATGTTCCCTTGCGTTTGCAGCAGACAGACCTGACCGGTTTGATTGATACCCACAAAGCGATGCGGCATTGCAGCGGCTCTCATCGCGTTGATAGCCGTTCCCAGACTGCCATCCGTGCCGTTTTTGAACCCAACAGGCATCGACAGGCCGGAAGCCATCTCACGGTGCGTTTGTGATTCAGTTGTACGTGCACCGATAGCAGACCAGCTGAATAAATCGCCCAGGTACTGCGGGCTGTTCGGATCAAGCGCTTCGGTCGCCAGCGGCAGTCCCATATTCACCAGTTCCAGCAGCAGTTCACGCGCGATGTGCAATCCTGACTCCACATCAAATGAACCATCCATGAACGGATCGTTGATGAGCCCTTTCCAGCCCACTGTGGTACGCGGTTTTTCAAAATAAACACGCATCACAATGTAGAGGCTATCGCTTAATTCAGCGGCTAGTGACTGCAGGCGGCGCGCATATTCCAACGCGGCATCCGTGTCATGAATCGAGCAAGGCCCGCAGACGATCAGCAACCGATCATCACGACCATGAATGATATCCGCAATGGTCGCTCTCGCTTGCGCAATATCGCGCTGTTCTGCCTCGTTAAGCGGAAACTTGGCTTTTAATTCATCGGGAGTAATTAAAACCTGCTCTGCACTGATATTAATATTGTTAAGTGAATCTTTTTGCATGATCCCATTCCTGAAAAGTTCGGTATATTCGCGATCGCCTGTAAAGACTACTGTCTGTACAACCTGCCTACGCGTGATGTTTACACCATAACACGAACCGTAAAGATTTCAATCCACTTAGTGTAAATAAAAAATTACCACCCTAAATATTGCCTGAAAAACGATATCCGTCTGCTCTACCACTTCCCGATGCAACCATGCTAATCCCAGCGTGAATAGTGATAGAATCACGTCAACAAGGGGGAAGGATGCTGAAAGCCATAATCATCGATGACGAACAGCTGGCACGTGAAGAGCTCAGCCTGCTACTGGAAAATGAGTCTGATATCACCATCATTGCACAGTGCAGCAATGCGCTGGAGGCAATACCGGCTATCCACCGGCTGCAACCAGATGTGATTTTTCTGGATATACAAATGCCAAAGGTCAGCGGATTAGAGCTGGTCGCCATGTTGGATCCAGAAAATATGCCTTATGTCGTCTTCGTGACAGCCTATGATGAGTACGCGGTGAGGGCATTTGAAGAACATGCTTTTGACTATTTACTTAAACCACTGGATGCACAGCGACTCAGTAAAACGCTAAATCGTTTACGTCGCGGCGTTAGTGTAAATAAAAACGTACAGATAATTTCAGAGCCCTTACTCCGTCATATTCCCTGTAACGGACACAATCGTATTTTTTTGCTCAAGATTGAGGAAGTCGAGTATCTTTGTTCAGAACTCAGCGGCGTGCATGTTGTGGGCGTCAGCCAGTCCGGCTATACCCAACTTTCACTGAAAACGCTGGAAGAGAAAACGCCCTTCGTCCGTTGCCATCGTCAATATATGGTTAATACGGAACAGCTGAAAGAAATCCAGTTAATGGAAAACGGCGCAGCAGAAGTATTGACGCATACGGGAAAACACATCCCCGTCAGTCGCCGCTATCTCAAGTTACTGAAAGAAAAATTAGGCATCGCCTGATACGGTGCTTCTTCAGGCCAATGGCCGCAACATTGAAGGTTTGATGATGAAATACAGTTATGTCTTGGCTGTAGTTCTTTTAATGACAGCATGCCAAAGCAACGTCCCGTCGCTACCCGCTAAAAGTGAGTCGGGCTTCTGGTACGAAACAGGTTATCAGGATGCAATCTCTGGCATGGTCGTAAAGGACGATAGCACTTTGCAGGAATGGTTTGGTAACCCTCAAGTTGACCGTGAAACCTACCTGCATGGCTATCAGGCCGGACAGTCGGCTTTTTGCGGTACAGATAACATGGAAGAATGGGGGAAAGCAGGGAAAAACTTTCCCGCTAGCTGCGATGGCGTAGAGAATGCGGAGATACTGCGAACTCGCTGGCAACAGAGCCTGCCTTAACATCCTCCTGAAGATAAACGATGGCCCATACTCATCAGCAAGTTAGCTGGCAAAACGCTATGGTTCATCGCATCTGGTAACAATTCCACTCACTTTTGTACTCGCACAGAAATACGTCAGACATACCTCCTCTCTATTATCGCTCACATTAAATAATCACATTAAGTTATTAACAACCTGATACTGAGATAACGAAAATCCATATCTCACTGATAGTTAAATCTATTATTCCTAATAGCGATTGATATTATGGAGTGCTCATATGTCCGGTTCAAGCAAGCCTCATAACCCGTCTCTAAATAGCAGTTCAAGACTCTTATCACACGCTACCTCATCACAGGAAAGCCATGATGAACGAATCGCTGCGATAAAGAACAAAATTATCGAGTCCGGCGATCATCCCGGCATTTCCGTAGAGGAACAACTCGCGCTTCTGGACGCTTTCTCCCACCTTGAATTAGGCCAGTTTTTACTAAAACATCATGGGTTAAATGCGTACTGGACGCATAATGTGATAGCACATCAACCAGCCCACTATGTTAATCCCCTCGAAGAACTCATCTACACACAGCTACCCAGCGTTTTGGCAACACGTGAACGATTTGGTATTTTCCAACGCCTGCTTCAAGAACTCTTGCGCCCCGACGCTATCATGGTATCTGTCCCCTGCGGTGTCATGGCCGACTTATTGCTGTTGGACTATACGCGGCATCGAGATGTGAAATTAATCGGGATCGATCTAGATAAACAGGCACTGGAAGAAGCTTATAAACTGGCCAGTCAGCAAGGACTGGAAAATAGGATATCGTTGGTACTGGCCGATGCCTGGACAATAGATTTGGCAGCACAGGCAGATGTGATTACCAGCAACGGACTCAACGTCTATGAACAAGATGATGACAAAGTTACTGAGCTTTATCGCGTGTTCTATTCTGGGCTGAAACCTGGAGGTACGTTGATAACCAGTTTTATGACACCTCCCCCTACGCTGTCGCAAGATTCCCCATGGATCAATACCGATCCAAAATTGCTAGCCCTCCAATATGTCCTTTTCTCACGCATTATTGGAGCAACATGGACGGCGTTTCGTACCCACAAGAAAACACAGTCGCAGCTAGAACAGGCAGGATTTACAGATATTCAGTTCATTAACGATCATATGCATATGTACCCAACAGTCATCGCGAATAAGCCGTTCTAAACAGGGTAAAAACGGTATCAACACGATGCTTTGATCGCCGCAACCGATCAATAATGAAAAATTGATCGGTATAAGCATTTATAAAACAACCATGATCTGCAGTCACTTTGCCGCCATTTAAATAAAAAAAAGCCTAGCATTTACGCTAGGCTCTTGAAAAATAACAACTTTCGGATGTTGCGAAAGCGCTATCTTAGTTAAGACGCTCTTTGATACGAGCAGACTTACCAGTACGCTCACGCAGGTAGTACAGTTTGGCTTTACGCACGGCACCACGACGTTTAACAGCGATGCTGTCAACTACTGGAGAGTGAGTCTGGAATACACGCTCCACGCCTTCGCCGTTAGAAATTTTGCGAACAGTGAATGCAGAATGCAGACCGCGGTTACGAATAGCGATAACCACGCCCTCGAATGCCTGCAGACGTTTTTTGCTACCTTCAACAACCCACACCTTCACTTCTACGGTATCACCCGGACGAAATGCAGGTACGTCCTGCTTCATTTGTTCGTCTTCGATTTGCTTAATAATGTTGCTCATAATATGTCTCTTACCCTAGGTAAACTGATAGTTGGGTTCGCACGGTAAACCGGCGTAACCACCTAATACTCTTGTTGCTCAGACTGATATTCACGTTGGAACTCAGCCAGCAACCTTGTTTGCTCGTCAGTCAGAGCTAGGCTTTTCAGAAGTTCAGGTCTTCTAAGCCAGGTTCGGCCCAGCGACTGCTTCAATCGCCAGCGGCGTATCTCCGCATGGTTACCAGACAGTAACACTGCCGGAACTTCCATGCCTTCCAGTATTTCAGGGCGAGTGAAATGAGGACAGTCCAGCAATCCATCGGCAAAAGAATCTTCTTCTGCTGAAGCCTGATGCCCCAGAACGCCCGGTATAAAGCGGGCAACGGAGTCAATCAGGGTCATCGCTGGCAGTTCCCCACCACTGAGTACGTAATCGCCGATCGACCATTCTTCATCGATTTCGGTTTTAATTACGCGCTCATCAATCCCTTCGTACCGTCCACAGACCAGAATCATCTTCTGGTTCGTAGCGAGTTGATGTACGCCTTGCTGATCTAATTTACGGCCCTGAGGTGATAAATAAATCACTTTCGCGCCTTCGCCTGCCGCTGCTTTTGCTGCGTGGATCGCATCCCGTAAAGGTTGCACCATCATCAGCATTCCGGGGCCGCCGCCATAAGGCCGATCGTCCACGGTGCGATGCCGATCGTAAGTGAAATCGCGAGGACTCCAATACTGTACGTTCAGCAGGCCATTTTTAACGGCCCGGCCAGTGACTCCGTAATCAGTAATTGCCCGGAACATCTCTGGAAACAGGCTAATCACCCCAATCCACATAGTCTCGTTCCGCTGGATACTACTGGTCGATTCAGAGTTCAAAAACCAGGGTCCCAATCTACTTCAATAGTTTGAGCAGAAAGGTCGACGCGCTTAACAACCTGTTCAGTGAGGAACGGAACCAGCCGTTCCTTGACTCCGAAGGCATCTTTCAGGTTAGCCTTTATTACCATCACATCGTTCGAGCCGGTTTCCATCATGTCGATGATTTTACCTAGCTCATAACCCGTTACGGTCACGACCTGACAGCCAATAAGATCCTTCCAGTAATAATCACCTTCGCCCAGATCGGGCAGTTGTGACGAATCTACGACAATTTCACAATTGGTCAGTAAATTAGCCGCATCACGGTCATCAGCACCTTTCACTTTGATGATCAGATCCTGATTGTGATACTTCCAGCCTTCAATCTCGACAAGCTGCCAACCGCTTTTACTCTGGATGAACCAAGGTTGATAATCAAAAATGCTCTCGGCATCTTCGGTGGATGAAAACACTCTGAGCCAACCTCGGATGCCATATGCCGACCCTATCTTCCCCATCACAATCGGGTTAACAGGAGGTTTTGGGCTGAGTTGATTGCTCATTATCACCACCGCAACAGGTTATGCTGCTTTTTTAGCGTCTTTGATCAGCGAAGATACGCGATCAGACACAGTTGCACCCAGACCAAGCCAATGCTCGATACGGTCCAGATCCAGACGCAGGGCTTCTGCTTGACCAGATGCGATTGGGTTGAAGAAACCTACGCGCTCGATGAAACGACCATCACGCGCATTGCGGCTGTCGGTCACGACTACTTGATAGAAAGGGCGTTTTTTCGCGCCGCCACGTGCCAAACGAATTGTTACCATAACATCCTCTTTAGTGAATAAAACAACTGGGCCCCATCGAGGAACGGAGCCCAGTATGTCATATAAAAAGCCCGAAAATTTTACTCATTTTGGCGTAAAAAGCAATCTAAAGCGTGTAATCTCGCCAAGAGTTTCTCTGCACCATCGGTTTCGGTGGTTAACGCCCCGGGAATCCTGGTGGCATCATCCCTTTCATACCGCGCATCATTTTCGCCAGGCCGCCGTTTTTCATCTTCTTCATCATTCGCTGCATATCATCGAACTGTTTCAGAAGACGGTTTACATCCTGCACCTGCATGCCAGAGCCCATCGCGATACGACGTTTGCGCGATCCTTTGATGATCTCAGGTTTGGCACGTTCCTGATGCGTCATTGAATTAATGATCGCTTCCATACGTACCAGCACCTTGTCATCCATTTGCGATTTCACATTATCAGGCAGCTGGCCCATACCGGGCATTTTGCTCATCATGCTCGCCATGCCACCCATATTGCGCATCTGCTTGAGCTGATCCAGAAAATCGGTCAAATCGAACCCATCGCCCTTCTTCAGCTTCTTCGCCAGCTTCTCTGCCTGTGTACGGTCGACCTTGCTTTCAATATCTTCAATCAGTGAAAGCACATCACCCATGCCGAGAATACGCGATGCCACACGCTCAGGGTAAAACGGCTCCAGCGCTTCGGTTTTTTCACCGACGCCGAGGAATTTAATCGGCTTACCAGTAATGTGGCGGATAGATAGCGCCGCACCGCCACGGGCATCACCATCAATTTTGGTGAGGATCACACCGGTCAGCGGCAGCGCTTCATTAAAGGCTTTCGCCGTATTCGCCGCATCCTGCCCCGTCATGGCATCAACAACAAACAGCGTTTCAACTGGCTTAATCGCCGCGTGAACCTGTTTGATTTCGTCCATCATCGCGTCATCGACGTGGAGACGGCCCGCGGTATCGACCAACAATACATCGTAGAATTTCAGCTTAGCGTGTTGTAATGCACGTTCTACAATCGCAAGCGGCTTTTCCTGCACATCTGACGGGAAGAAATCGACCCCAACCTGCTCTGCCAGCGTTTCCAACTGCTTAATCGCCGCCGGGCGATAAACGTCGGCAGAAACGACCAGCACTTTTTTCTTCTGCTTTTCACGCAGGAATTTACCCAGCTTACCCACGCTGGTTGTTTTACCCGCACCTTGCAGACCCGCCATAAGAACAACCGCTGGCGGCTGCGCAGCAAGATTCAGCTCGGCGTTGATTTCACCCATGGCGCTGACGAGTTCATTCTTAACAATTTTGACGAACTCTTGGCCTGGCGTCAGACTTTTATTAACTTCATGCCCGACGGCACGCTCTTTCACGCGATTGATAAAATCACGCACTACGGGTAACGCGACGTCGGCTTCCAGCAATGCCATACGTACTTCACGCAGCGTTTCTTTAATGTTTTCTTCAGTCAACCGCCCGCGGCCACTGATGTTGCGCAATGTGCGCGAGAGTCGATCGGTTAAATTTTCAAACATATCTCATGCTCAACGTAAGACAGGCCGCCAGCGCGACACGAATGGAAGAGATTATACACAAAAGCGGGAACGATCTCAGCGCTGCTGACGGAGAACTGTTGGTGCCCACGACGACTAACGCTATACTGATTCTTCATTTTACCTAGTTGATATTTAATAACCTATTTGTATGTCTGTTTTCGCTATTGTGGCGCTTGTCGCCTACACACTCAGCCTCGGACTGATTATCCCCAGTCTGCTGCGCAAGAACAGTGCATATCGTCGGCTGGCAATACTCTCGGCCAGCGCTGCGCTAATCTGCCATGCGGTGGCGCTCTATCAACGTATTTTCGATGTTCAGGTCGGCCAAAACCTTAGCCTGCTAAATATCGGTTCGCTGGTCAGTCTTATCATCTGTACAGTGATGACGATTGTCGCCGCGCGCGATCGTGGCTGGTTTATTCTTCCTATCGTCTACACTTTTGCGCTCATCAATCTGGCCTTCGCCAGCTTCATGCCAAGTGAATTTATTACGCATCTGGAAGCGTCACCGGGCTTGATGATCCATATCGGTCTGGCACTTTTTTCCTATGCCACGCTGTTAATTGCTGCCCTTTATGCGCTCCAGCTCGCCTGGCTGGATTATCTACTCAAGAATAAAAAGCTGGGATTTGCCGCTGATATGCCGCCACTGATGGGCATTGAGCGTAAAATGTTTCACATCACGCAGATTGGCGTCATTCTGCTCACGCTGACGCTCTGTACCGGTTTGTTCTACATGGACGATCTGATCGATAACAAAGAGAATCTGCATAAGGCCGTGTTCTCCCTGTTTGCGTGGTTCATCTATATTCTGCTGCTCTGGGGACATTATCATGAAGGGTGGCGCGGTCGACGCGTTGTCTGGTTCAGCCTGCTCGGCGCGCTGATGCTGACGCTTTCCTACTTTGGTAGCCGGGTTATACAGCACTTTCTTGCCGTCTGACCCTTCCTCGAACACAAAAAAAGAGAGCCAACGTTCGGCTCTCTTTTTTATTTGTACCGATCCGACAAACTAGATATGCAGCTCGGCCAGCTTATCTTTCGGCAGTGCCAGATCGTCATTTTGGTTGATACCAATATCGTGATCCACGATGTGCTGAGCGATTTCCTGCGCTTCTTTCAGCGAGTGCATCTCATAGGTGCCACACTGGAATTCGTTCAGCTCAGGAATTTTACGCTGGTCGGTCACTTTCAGAACGTCCGCCATCGCCGCTTTCCAGGAATCAGCAACACGTTGCTCATCCGGCGTGCCAATCAGGCTCATGTAGAAACCCGTACGGCATCCCATCGGAGAAATGTCGATAATTTCCACGCCATCACCGTTTAAATGATCGCGCATAAAACCAGCAAACAGGTGCTCTAGCGTATGGATACCACGCTCTGGCATGACCTCGATGTTCGGGCGACAGAAACGCAGGTCAAATACCGTGATATTGTCGCCATGAGGGGTTTTCATGGTTTTAGCGACCCGAACGGCGGGTGCGGCCATACGAGTATGATCAACGGTAAAACTGTCTAGTAACGGCATAATTCCACCTCCTCAAAGAAAAAAATTCATTTTTTCTCGTTTCCGAGAACTTTTCCTTTTTATGCGAGTCTGACTTACTGAAAGACGCGCATTTATTATCATCATCCCTATTAGAGATGTTTATTTGGCCACAGTTTCTGTGGCCTTTTCTTTTTAATTCGCCGCCAGATAATCGTCAAAACTCATCGTATCTTCAGACTCAATCTGACGTTGACGCTGCCAGGAGCGCTCGCTCGCAGCAGCCAATTGTTCTTCCGTCAACACCTGCAGCGGCTCGTTGCTGAGCATTTTGCGGTATTCTTCCGCTAAATTCAGCCCCACGCTACCATTGCCTTCTTGCTTCATCAACGTTAATAGTCGACCAGAGAACGTCGTTTCTGGATCGTCAAAGCCAGCAAGCAGCTCATCGCAAACCTGCTGATAGTGCGGTTGACCGTTTTCCGCGTCCAGTACTTCCGCAACACGACGTAAATCCGCAAACAGGGATTTCCCTACTTCGGCAATTGGCTGTTGGATGGTTTCACACCGCATACCCACCGTTTGCCCCGGTTTACGTCCTTCCAGAATCACCCGATTCCAGTTTTTACGCGTACACAGTAGCTCATCGGCGCTCATTTCCGGCGCATCTGCCAGCGCACACCAGATCAGGAATAAATCCAGGAAACGTACCTGACTTTCACTCACTCCGGTCGGAGAGAAAGGATTAATATCCAGTGAACGCACTTCGATATATTCGATTCCGCCACGCAGCAAGGCATCAGACGGCGTTTCGCCCGCGCGCGTCACACGCTTCGGACGAATCGGTGCATAAAGCTCGTTCTCAATCTGCAAGACGTTCGTATTCAATTGTAGATAACGACCATCCTTCTTCATACCAACCCGAGCATATTCCTCAGACGGCGTTTTTATCGCGCGTTTTAACGCAGCGACATAGGTATCCAGATCGTTAAACGTAATCCCCAAATTGCTCTGTGATTTATTGGTATAGCCTAAGTCACTTAGCCGCAGGGAGGTTGCATAAGGCAAATACAGCATGCCTTTTTCCGTGCGCTCAAACGGCAGTGCCGTTTCCCGCCCTTTCAGGAAAGAAGAACAGATCGCCGGAGAAGCACCGAACAGGTAAGGGATCACCCAACCAAAGCGGTAATAGTTGCGAATCAGTCTGAAATATCCTGCTGAAATGGCCTTTTTCCCGCTTTCTTCATCAGCGACACCTTCTCGCGCCTGCCAGAATGACAGCGGAAGGGAGAAGTTGTAATGCACCCCGGAAATGGTCTGCATCAGCGCACCATAGCGGTTTTTCAGCCCTTCACGATAAAGCGTTTTGAAACGCCCAATATTTGATGAGCCATACTGCGCTAGCTCTATATTTTGCTCGCTGTCGATAAAACACGGCATGCTCAATGGCCACATCCGCTCATCACCCAGATTGCGGGAAACGTGGCGATGGATATCGCGCAGAAACGTCAGCAGATGATCAACATCTTTATCGACCGGCGTAATAAATTCTAACAGCGCTTCTGCAAAATCTGTCGTAATCCACGGGTGTGCCAACGCCGAGCCCAATATCTCAGGGTGCCCTGTCGTAGCAAGATGTCCGTTTGCTGTTACGCGCAATGTTTCGCGTTCAATTCCACGCTGAATACCCTTCACCGCCAGTGGGTGTTTTTCCAGCCAAGAAAGTGCTTCTGAAATGTCCGGGATCAAATCGACCTCCCGTTGTTAAAATGTAATGGTTGTAAGCATAATTGAAACTCAGTAGCACTCACCAGTGCACATTGCAATCTGGTTAAGACCACCACGCCATCCCCTGTAACGTTATACCTGCCAATACGATATACCGCAGCGCTTTTCCAATACCAATGAAAACCGCCGATTGCACCCAGGGCATGCGTAGCCAACCCGCTAACACGCACAATAAATCGCCTACTACCGGCACCCAGCTAAATAACAGCGCAGCGCAACCATAGCGCTGCAACCAGCGCATGGCCACCGTATACCCAGCTTGTTGTTTTGGCTGAGGGAGTAAGCGCCCTATAAAAATATTTGTTAACCCGCCCAGCGTATTTCCTACCGTCGCCACTGCGATCAACAGATAGGGTTTTGCGCTGTCAGCCAACAATAACGTTACCAGCAGAACTTCTGAACTACCGGGCAACAGTGTTGCACTGAGCAGGCTACTCCAGAAAAGAGAAAAAACGGCCCAGAACTCACTCACAATGTACGAACGTCAACCACGGCCATGTTAGCGCGTTTAGCAGCTTCAATACCGTAGTCTGCATCTTCAAACACAATGCAGTGTTCCGGTGCCACAGAAATCAACGCAGCACAGCGCAGAAAGGTATCAGGGAAAGGCTTATGCCGAATCACATCATCCGCCCCAACAATTGCATCAAAATAATCATGCAATCCCAAATGCGTTAGCAATCTATCAGCCATGCCATGCGTGCTACCCGTACCGACCGCCATAGGGCGCCGTCCGCGATAATGCTTAACCACATCAATCAGCGGTAGGGGTTTTACTGTATCCAGCAGCATTGCCTCAACAACGGCCGTTTTTTCCGCCGCCAAGTGGTGAGGATCAATATCAGCCTGATGACTGTCGATAATATGCTGTGCAATATGCCAGGTGGGCGAGCCGTTCAACGCTGTCATGGCACTGGCATCATATCTCATACCATACCGTGCAAGAACCTCATCCCACGCTTTATGGTGCGTCGGTTCAGTATCGAGCAAGGTGCCATCCATATCAAAGATCAGCCCTTGATAGCGATCGTACATCATGACTCCATGATCACTGAAAAGAGAGCTTACTTTATCGTAAAGTGAAAACGTTGTCGCTTACTCAATAACCTTATAAAAAACAGGTTATTATCCCCATAGTCATAAGACAGCCTTCGTTTACTCGTCGGCTCAATCTCAATATATAGGCAAGGGAAGGGTAAGAATTAATACACGGAAGTGATGAGAGAAATATCGTTCTGAATCGGCAAGAGGGCAAATGACGTTATCGCGCTAAAAGCAGGTAAAGGACGTTTGATAAAACAGAAGTGGTGTATCTGATAACAGTGTCTGACTTGTACCGTTCAGGCCGGACGTCGATTGCACAATATCATTCTTGCGCTTATTAATTCAGGTAGGAAGTAAGACAAACGTTTTATTTACATCAGAATATGGTGCATCCGGGAGGATTC
>NZ_JACDSF010000053.1:21226-34182 GCF_013449685.1 Pectobacterium brasiliense
TATCCAGCTGAGCTACGGATGCATATTAAATGGCGGTGAGGGAGGGATTCGAACCCTCGATGCAGCTTTTGACCGCATACTCCCTTAGCAGGGGAGCGCCTTCAGCCTCTCGGCCACCTCACCTTACATTACCTGATTCGCTACTAAGAACTTCTTGTTAGTGCTCACCGGTACTGCGTGGCGCACATATTACTTTCCCAGACTTATAAGTCAAACAATTTTTCCCACCTTGTGTTTGTTTGAACAATTCGCATCCAAGATGCGTATTTTCACAACAAAAAGTCTGTTTTATCGACAGAAAAACAGGCGGTTACCTTGCTAAAAGGAGCGCACAGTAAAAATGGATATATCGATAAATGTGTGGGGAAAAAAGCGGGAAATAACAATTGCGTCCCGCGAACACGAGACGCATTGTCAATCAATATGACGTTGGTTGAGATTTTTCGGCCTGAATACGCTGATAGATCTCTTCACGGTGGACAGAAACCTCTTTAGGTGCATTAACACCAATACGCACCTGGTTGCCTTTCACTCCTAATACGGTAACCGTTACCTCATCGCCGATCATGAGGGTTTCGCCAACTCGACGAGTCAAAATAAGCATTCTTTGCTCCTTGAAAGATTATAAAGAGTCGGGTCTCTCTGTCTCCCCGCCATTATCCATCATGTGCCGTGAAAACGTAAACCTAGACGATGGTATAAGCACCACCACCACACTCCGGTTTGTCACTACTTGTTAGTTTAGTCGATATCAGTAGCTTGTGCTTTTGTTATCACAACAACAGGACTGAGCGTGTCATACTTCAGAATATCTGAAGGTAGCACACGTTCTACCCCACTTGTCGGACCCTTTTCCGCAGACAAAAACGCCACAACCAGAAAGTTATGGCGTTTTTGTTGGATAACGAGAATCAAACGTTATCTATGTTTATAGCTTAGCAGTAACCCAAGATTCAACACTTGCCAGCGCAGCAGGCAATGCAGACACATCTGAACCACCAGCTTGAGCCATATCCGGACGGCCACCGCCTTTACCACCAACCTGTTGAGCAACAAACCCAATCAGTTCACCGGCTTTTACGCGGTCGGTCAGATCTTTCGTTACACCAGAAATCAAGCTAACCCGGCCTTCTGCCGCCGTTCCGAGAACGATAACAGCAGACCCTAGCTGATTCTTCAGGTCATCCACCATCGTGCGCAGCAGCTTAGGATCCACGTTGTCCAGTTGCGTAACCAGCAACTTAACACCACTCACCTCTTTTGCTTTGCCGGACAGCGACGAGCTTTCCTGCGCCGCTTGCTGAGCCTTCAACTGCTGAAGCTCTTTCTCCAACGTGCGAGCACGCTCCAGAACAGAGCGTACCTTATCCGTCAGGTTGTGACTATCCCCTTTCAGCAGTTGCGCAATATCTTGCAGAACGTCGCTCTGACGGTGCAGCGCAGAAAGCGCATTTTCACCCGTGGTCGCCTCAATACGACGTACCCCGGCAGCGGTACCTGATTCCGAAATGATTTGGAACAGGCCGATATCACCCGTACGGCTTGCGTGTGTGCCCCCGCACAGTTCAATGGAGAAATCCCCCATCGTCAGGACACGGACATGGTCGTCGTACTTCTCGCCGAACAGCGCCATCGCGCCTTTCGCTCTCGCATCATCCAGCGCCATGACATCCGTTTGTACGGTAAGGTTACGGCGGATTTGCGCATTGACGATATCTTCAACCTGACGGATCTGCTCAGGTTTCATCGCTTCCGTATGTGAGAAGTCAAAACGCAGATAGCTATCGTTAACCAGAGAACCTTTCTGCGCGACATGATCGCCCAGAACCTGACGCAGCGCGGCATGCAGCAGGTGCGTTGCGGAGTGGTTCAGGCGAATGCGATCGCGGCGTTGGCTATCAACATTTGCATCGACACTGTCGTTAACACGCAGCGAACCCTGAGTCAGTTTACCAACGTGGCCGATTGCCTGACCATATTTCTGAGTGTCCTGAACGGCAAAGCTCGCGCCCGCGTTTTTCAGTTCACCCTGATCGCCAACCTGGCCACCGGATTCACCATAGAATGGCGTTTCGTTCAGGATCACTACCGCTTCATCACCTGCCGCAATCTGATCAACCGCGTTTCCATTGTGATAAAGCGCAATCACCTTCGCTTGCTGCTGCGTTTTTTCATAGCCACAGAATGGCGTGTTTTCATCCACACGGATGAGACTGTTGTAATCAACGCCAAATCCGCTGGCCTCACGCGCACGCTGGCGCTGAGCCGTCATCGCAGCTTCAAAACCTTTCTCATCGACTTTCAGGCCACGCTCGCGGCACACATCCGCGGTGAGGTCGACAGGGAAACCATAGGTGTCATACAGGCGGAAGGCCGTTTCGCCATCCAACGTATCCCCTTTCAGGTTTTTAATTTCTTCGTCCAGCAGAGACAGGCCGCGTTCCAGCGTACGGGCAAACTGCTCTTCTTCCATCTTCAGCGCCTGCTCAACAACCGACTGCTGCTTCTTCAACTCTTCTGCCGCTGGCCCCATGACTTCAATCAGTGGCGCAACCAGTTTGTAGAAGAAGGCATCCGTAGCGCCTAGCATGTTACCGTGACGTGCAGCGCGGCGAATGATACGGCGCAGAACATAGCCACGGTTTTCATTAGATGGCGTCACGCCATCCGCAATCAGGAATGCACAAGAACGGATATGGTCAGCGATAACACGCAGCGACTTATTGGTTAAATCCGTCGTACCAACGGCTTTAGCAACCGCCTCAATCAGCGTTTTGAACAAATCAATGTCATAGTTTGAATTGACGTGCTGCAACACGGCAGAAATACGCTCTAACCCCATTCCGGTATCGACGGAAGGTTTCGGCAGCGGCAGCATCGTGCCATCAACCTGACGGTTGAACTGCATGAACACCAAGTTCCAAATTTCGATATAGCGGTCGCCGTCTTCATCAGGGCTTCCTGGTGGGCCACCCGCGATGTGTTCACCGTGATCGAAGAAAATCTCGGTACACGGACCGCACGGCCCCGTTTCGCCCATCTGCCAGAAATTATCAGAGGCGTAAGGCCCGCCTTTGTTATCACCAATACGAATAATTCTTTCGCGCGGTACGCCAACTTCATCAGCCCAAATGTCGTAGGCCTCGTCATCCGTTGCGTATACCGTTACCCACAGTTTCTCTTTCGGCAGGTTGAACCATTGGGGAGACGTCAACAACTCCCACGCATAGCGAATCGCATCATGCTTGAAGTAATCACCGAAGCTGAAGTTACCCAGCATTTCAAAGAAGGTGTGATGGCGGGCGGTATAACCTACGTTTTCCAGGTCATTATGTTTACCACCGGCACGCACGCAGCGCTGCGAGGTCGTCGCACGGACATAGTTACGTTTATCCAGCCCGAGGAACACATCTTTAAACTGGTTCATACCCGCATTGGTGAATAACAATGTCGGATCGTTGTTCGGCACCAGAGAGCTGCTATCAACAACCTGGTGTCCCTTACTGTGGAAAAAATCGAGAAACGCTTGACGGATCTCAGCGGTGCTCTTGCTCATAATTGTCCTGGAATCAAGCTAGAAGAACAGGTCGCGGGCAAGGTTAGTCCAGCATGCTGACGCTACCAAGCAACTCACGAACAAAAAAGTGGGAATAAGATAAATTTTCTTCGATGGGAAGTAAAATCCCGTATGCGTTCAATCTGAAAAATTCGTATAAATTGACTGGATTTCTTCATGAAAGAAACCACGATAGAGCAGGTATCGCTGATGTTTGACTTTGTCTTTCCATTCATCGGACAGAGGATGCCCGAATTTTCGCTCCACAACTGATTTCGCCAGCGCGCACCAATCGATCTCACTCTCGTTTAATGCCGTGGCTAATATCGTCTTATCGATTCCTTTCTGGCTCAGCTCCATTTTAATTCGCTGGACGCCATAGCCTTTGCGACTTCGGCTGTTGATATAGCGACGAGCATAGCGCGCATCATCCAGCCAACCGTGCTCCTTGCAGTAAGCAATGGCCACTTCCACCTCTTCTGCTCCAGTTCGGGCAGTCGTGTCGTCCGCTTCATTTTCTGCTTCTGCGCTATCTAATTTATATAAATACGCCGCACATTTGCGGCGTATTTCGGCTTCACTATAATCCCGAACAGAAAGCACATTCATCGCATAGCGTAAGGGTTTATTCATCCATTTACCCGCTGATGTGCTTTGTCACAGGGAATTCAGCCACCATTAAAACTCTTCGTTGCCTTCATCGGCGAATGCATCTTCGTCATGGCTATTGCCCGCAGTGGCAGGCGTCAGCTCATTGCCTTTATGCAGCAGCATTTCACGCAATTTCTTATCCAGTTCCGCAGTAACCGCCGGGTTCTCTTTCAGGAAATTACAGGCATTTGCTTTGCCCTGACCAATCTTGTCGCCGTTGTAGCTATACCAGGCACCCGCTTTTTCGATCAGTTTATGTTTCACACCCAGATCGACTAGCTCACCGTGGATGTTGATGCCTTCGCCGTACAGAATCTGGAATTCAGCCTGTTTGAACGGTGCCGCCACTTTATTCTTCACGACTTTAACGCGAGTTTCGCTGCCGACAACTTCTTCGCCTTCCTTAATCGCGCCAGTACGGCGAATATCCAGACGAACGGAAGCGTAAAACTTCAGCGCGTTACCACCGGTAGTGGTTTCAGGGTTACCGAACATCACACCGATTTTCATACGGATCTGGTTGATGAAGATCAGCAGCGTATTAGCTTGTTTCAGGTTACCCGCCAGTTTACGCATAGCCTGGCTCATCATACGTGCGGCCAGCCCCATGTGGGAGTCGCCGATTTCACCTTCAATTTCTGCTTTCGGCGTCAGCGCTGCAACGGAGTCGACGATGATAACGTCAACCGCGCCGGAGCGCGTCAGCGCATCACAGATTTCCAGCGCTTGCTCGCCGGTATCCGGCTGAGAACACAGCAGATTATCGATATCTACGCCAAGCTTTTTCGCATAAATCGGATCCAACGCATGTTCAGCATCGATGAACGCACACGTTTTGCCTTCACGCTGAGCGGCAGCAATAACCTGTAAGGTCAGCGTTGTTTTACCGGAAGATTCCGGGCCATAAATCTCAACGATACGACCCATCGGCAAACCACCAGCGCCCAGAGCAATATCAAGAGATAAGGAGCCTGTAGAAATAGTTTCAACATCCATTGAGCGATCTTCGCCCAACCGCATGATAGAACCTTTACCAAATTGCTTTTCGATTTGGCCCAGTGCTGCCGCAAGTGCCTTTTGTTTGTTCTCATCAATAGCCATTTCTGCTCCTGTCATGCGGCGTAAAGCTGCTGTCTCTACGCGGCTGCTTAATCATGAATTGCCGAATAATTACTGACATTATACTGTATGCGCATACAGCATCAAGGTTATTTTTTCAGAAACGCGTCGAGCAGCGTTTGCAGCGCAAAATGGACCGATTGCAGACGTACCGCGTTTCGGTCTCCGCTGAACCGCATTGTCCGCGCGAATGCCCCGCCCTGTTTATCTGTGAAGCCAAACCATACCGTGCCGACAGGCTTCTCTTCGGTCCCCCCGTCGGGCCCGGCGATGCCGCTTACCGATATGGCAAAATCTGCATCGGCGGCCTGCAACGCCCCTGCGGCCATCTCATTGACGACGGCTTCACTCACCGCACCATGCTGCTCCAGTGTCTTTGCGTTCACATTCACCAGACGCTGCTTGGCCAGATTGCTGTACGTCACAAAGCCATAGTCAAACCAGCCTGAACTACCCGCGATATCGGTAATCGACTTAGCCAACCAGCCTCCGGTACAGGACTCTGCACATGTCAGTTTGGCACCACGCACCTTCAGTTTTTCGCCCACCAAAGCACTTAACCGCAGAATGTCAGCTTCCGTCATTGCCGCCTCATCTTAATCAAGGATTGTTGGGTCAGGGTAACACTTTTCCCTGAAAAAGACGCTCCGCTGCACGGTATGCGAAGCGCATAGCAAAGAAGATGAAAATCGAGGGAAATCGAATAAAACGCGGCCAAATAATCAAGGAGAAAATAGCACGACGCGAATAGAGCGTCGGCTAGCAGGAATACAGAGGGAATAGGAGTAATTAATAATGATGGAGCGATTTACATACAGCCTGCACAACTGGTGCATCGCCAGTCCTGCTTATTTATAGCCTGAAAAAAATATCTGAAATAACATTCTTCGATAGGGACATTATTTTCTTCAAAGCTGTCGGCCAACCAGTCGATATTTTCCAGAATCCAATCATCCTCATCGAGCCCGTCTCGGTACATTTCATCATCAGGATCGATGATAGAGTAGATCCCCATCGTTCCCATATGATTTTCTTTATACTTTTCCGGTAAGGTGAAAGCGTTTTCTTTATAAGATATTAACCAGTGGCCGTGGCAAAGTAGGTTACCATTACGGCTCCACCTCGCAATAAATGGGTTACTCATATTTATTCCTACCAGCATAAAAGCTGGCCATAAACGTATCACGACATGTCTATAAAGTAAATTACCACACAACCAGTTAGTCATTTAAATAATAGAAAATAGGGATGCACTTTTATTACATCTTAATAGGTACAAAACCATTAAAGATAACTTGATAAATATCAATTTATATAGCAATGAAATATCTAAACAGGGAAGTACAAATAAAAAAAGCCCACTAAAATAGTGGGCGGGGTACTGCTATTATCGTTATGTAAAAACCCTGGTGTTTTGCGGCACTTCATTCGGCTTCTGTCTGACTCTTACAGTACCGAACGAACATTAACGTAACATTAGGCGCATAAAAACTCTGACGATTGCTGTGATAGTCTGCGCCAACACTATCGCCACCGTCTCCGCTTTGCTTCGTTGGTCGAGATCGGTCAGAATGGCGTGAACATGCCCATAAAGGGGTAATAATCCATTAGGGAGGATGACGGGTGTTTCCCTCTTTTTTAAGAAGAACCGCAGCGAAAAACGGCAGTTATGCCAATAAAATCAGCAGCAGCATTACGATCAATCGCCCAGCAGAACGTTTGTTTGATCTCTGGCGCAAACCGGAAACGTTGCCGATCCTGATGGGCCATTTCGCCAGTATCGAGATACTGAACTATACCGACTCTAACTGGCGAATTAACACGCCGATTGGCGCGCTCATTGAGTGGCAGGCTCGTATTATTGATGAAAAACTGGGGGAGTATATCCACTGGCGTTCGCTGGAAGGGGCACGGGTTCCGAATGAAGGCCGGCTTTCTTTTCAACCAGCCACATTGGAAGCGGGTACAACCGTAACGCTGACGATTCGCTACAACCCACCGGGGGGCTTGATCGGGAAAAAGATCGGCCAAATGTTTGATATGTTTTCTCGCGATATGCTGACGAAAACGCTCTATCGTTTCAAAAAATTAGCGGAGGATGAACTGGCCTAAGTCGCGCCAGACATCATAGCAACAGGTCATCAGCGACCGTTTTCCCGAACTGACGAAAGCGCCCCAATAAAAGGAACGTAGAATGCTGGAACTGATTCAAACCATTGGTCTTGGTCTGGTGTTAATCCTGCCACTCGCGAACCCACTGACAACGGTTGCGGTATTTTTAGCGATGTCCGGCAACATGAGCCAGGGGGAACGAAATCGCCAAATCTTTCAGGCTTCGCTCTACGTCTTCATCATTATGACCGTCGCGTACTACGCGGGTCAGGTCGTAATGAATACCTTCGGAATATCCATTCCTGGGTTGCGCATTGCCGGCGGGCTCATCGTCGCATTTATCGGGTTTCGCATGCTTTTTCCTCAGCAAAAGCCAGAGCATGCACCTGAAGTCAAAAGCAAAAAAGAAGAAATCAACGACAGCTTCTCCGCCAATGAGGTCAATATCGCCTTCGTTCCACTGGCGATGCCCAGCACCGCGGGGCCAGGAACCATTGCCCTCATCATCAGTTCTGCCTCACAAATCAAGAGCGGCGTCGATATCACGCCATGGGTGATTACCGTTGCCCCTGTACTCACGTTTATGTTGATCAGCCTGATCGTGTGGCTCAGTCTGAAAAGTTCGGGCCTGATTATGCGTCTGATCGGGAAAAGCGGCATTGAAGCCATTTCACGGCTGATGGGGTTCCTGCTGGTGTGCATGGGCGTACAATTCATCATTAACGGTACGCTGGAGATCGTACATTCTCTCCATTGAGAAGTTGCTGGAGAGACAGACATCAATACACTGTCAGATAGCCTAATTAGTAACTTTAATTTGCGGGAAAGCAGGCAAAAAAAACCCGCACAAGGCGGGTTAAGGTCATTCTAATGACAGGGATGGTTAACTAACACAACACTCACAGGGATGTGAGGTACTGACAAGGGATGGAAGGACTATAGCAAGCCAAATGTATAGTATTGTCATCAGCAAGTAAGGTTAATCTACCGGTTGTAAAACAACATTGGTGAGACTTCGCAGCCACCTTATCTGGCTATTTCAACCTACTTTCCCCCGTTCGTAATGACGCTTTTTGGGTTTTCATCAGCGCAACCAGTATCGCCATAAGAGCACCGCTGCACGCACGCCTTCCACCGCAGAAACTCGGATACGCCTATTGGGGAATACCATGGTCTGTGTTCCACCCTGAGAAAAAATCCAGCGATCGGTTCTCTCTGCCTGCAACAGCCAGAACGTCAGGAGAAGCTGGCACACCATGACGCGCGAAATAGTCAGGGGTCGCCAGCAGTCGCATGGAACACAATGCCAAGCCCTGGGCAATCAGGCTTAAATCCTTCATTTCGTCCAAACGCAGTACCACATCGATGCCTTCAGCAATCAGATCGATCGGGCGATCGTCCAGAATGACATCAATATTTAGCTGGGGATGCTCGGCCATGAATTCATGGAGCTGCAGTATGATGGGCTGTCTGGTAAAAGTCACAGGCGCACCGATGCGTAGCCGCCCAGACAGCGCCGTGCTCCCGCTCACCACATGCTCTTTAGCATCCCCCAGTACCTTTAACGCAGTGCTCATAAAAATTCTGCCCAGCTTCTGTCGGCGTCAGCCCTAGGGTAGAGCGGAGCAACAGCGGCGTTGCCAGCTGATTTTCCAGTTGCATGATTGCTTTGGACACCACAGGCTGCCCAATACCGAGCCTGCGGAACGCGACGGAAAACAACCCAGTTTCAAAAACGCAGATAAATGTTTCCGGCGCTCAGGCGATCCATGATTTCTCTTCCGCAAAAGGGGTCTCACTGCATCATACGGGAATCCTACGAGGATAAGGCGGATCCACACCGCGCCCTTCTTTTCCCTGACATCATCATCTTTAGGCACATTCGCTTTACCGCCAACCGCATCAGGTATTACTCTGATGGCATAACTTGTCATGACAAGGCTGGCAAATTTTTGCTGAATTTTTCAAAATCTTACGAGGCGATGCATGAAACTTTTCATTTACGAACACTGCCCATTCTGTGTCAGAGCCAGAATGATTTTTGGTCTGAAAGATCTGCCTGTTGAGCAATCCGTCATTATGGAAGGCGACGTTGACACGCCAACACGCATGGTGGGTCGCAAAGTGGTGCCGATCCTGCAGAAAGAAGATGGCAGCTTCATGCCGGAAAGCATGGATATCGTCCACTATGTCGACAGCAAGCAAGTGCCGTTAATCGCAGATAAACCGGTTGATGCTGAGATTGAAGCCTGGTGTAAGTCCGTTTCCAGCGCGGTGTTTAACCTTGCGGTCCCCCGTTTTACGAAAGCCGATTTCAAAGAGCTTTCCACGCCAGAGGCGCGCGATGCTTACATCCTGCGCGAAGAAAAAGCCTTCGGCGATCTGGATGCACTGCTCGCGAAAACGCCGGAACTGATTGCGGAAGTGGAGCAGAAACTCGAGGCGCTGGAGCCGCGTCTGGCAAACGTCAGCACCATTTCCACCACCGATTTTATTCTGTTCCCGATCTTACTGTCGCTCACGATTGTGAAAGGCGTACAGTTTGGTCCTAACGTTCACGCGTACCTTGAGCGTGTCTCAACAGCCAGCAAGGTCGACTTGTTGACCGATAAGGCGCTGTAAAACAATAGAAACAACAAAGGAGCGGCTTATAGCGGCTCCTTATTTTTAGCAACGTTCGGATAACGTCGTTCATTGACTGCAACCCTGCGATAGAACATCCGTGCGCATATTCTATTTTAAAAACACGGTTCGCAATAGCGTTACGGGGCACGCTTTTACCCCATAACGCGTGACGGATTTCAGGCGTTATTTTACCGTAACGTCTTACTAAACGCGCTTTGCGTTTCCGGCATGACATGATGATATTCCAGCGCATGCTGATTAAGGAAGCACACACCTTCGATCGGCAGCGTACCAAAAGGGGAAAGCGGTTTAATGCAACGGTCCATGCTATTTTCCACCCTGTATATTCCTTTATAAGATGACAATATCGATGTCTCGGTGAAAGATAAGGCAAGAACAGCGCGCTTATGCCAGATCAGGCTGTTTAACTAAGTAATGGCTAGGCATACCGCGGATTTCTACGATTTCGCCGTCCAGTTGCTGTGCATCTATATTCTTCATTAACACAAACTGCCCATTAACATTGGCGGCTACGCCATGCCAGGGCGTCAACCAATCGTCCTTGGTGGGCATCATATGAATACCCAGCTTCAGGCTGTCCGAAGGCTGCGGGTGAATAGACAAACGGATGGCGTCTGGGAATTGTTCAGCAAGCAGATTGCCCCATGCCCAACTGCGTTGAATAACGCTACACGCGCGTTTTTTGGCATCTTTCTGTAACGCCGCATTAGAGCCGGTATAGTCAGGCCTCAGGCTATCTTCATAGAGGAAACGGGTCATTGAACGGTAAAGCTGCAAACCTTCTTCGCTCTGCATGAGCTGCGCTTTCACTTCCTCTTCTGAGTCAGCATAATTCTCAACCAGTTGCTGGCGAAGACGATCATAGTCAGCGGTGAGCGCCGCCATATTTTCTACATCTTTAAGATTAAAAACGCTGAGATGAACGGCACCCAGTTCATGCAGTAAATTTTCAATCTCCTCCTGATAAATATTAATCGTTTCGTCGCTGGTCCCAATCAAGTCACCAAATACATGCCCATCAGAACAAATACGGATATGCGCACCAGGTGGATAATAAATCTGAATACGCTTACATAACGAATTCAGGAAGCTCAAGGACAAACGTTCCGCCATATCTGGAATTCTTCCCAACACCTTATAAGGGCTAGGAGATTTAAACGGAAACGCAGGTAGAATGAGTTCAATTTGACGTTCTTCTTCAACAAAATTACGAATTCTGGGTAATTGAACCTGTGTCACCTGAGACTCTTCTTCACTAATTGGTTTCGTCGCCTGGGTAAATCTACGCCGATATTGAATTAACTCACTTAATATTAGCGATGAAACTAATTCATTATTCATCATATACAAAACAACCTCATTACTTTACATTAATTTAAAAAAGGAATTAACTACATAGCTATGGCGTAGAAACAATAGAATAAAACCTTTGCACAAATACAATAAAAAAACTGAATGACATATTCAGTTTTTTATTTACGACGCTAATAATTAATTTGAATTATAAATAAACACAATAATAATTAAGAAAGTAATTATTAAAAATGAGGATAAGTGACGATGGAATCTGATCTCTTCCTTTTGTTCAGTACTGCACGTCCCATTACGGAACTGGTAGCGCTGACCCAGCGCATCCGTCACTGCCGTCGACGATTAACCTCAAAGGCCGCTGGCTGGAGGAACCTGCCTTTATCACCGGGATGCCCGTTACCGTCACTGTGGAGAGCGGCAGGATTATTATTGAGACGCAGATTAATTTGTAGCGGCTGAGCAACAGTTAAAAATAATAAAGCCGAAAGGATCGTCAGATCGCTTCCGGCTATTTTTATCTTAACGTCTATCGTTTAATTAACTTACCTTTTTCAATAGAAAGATAGTCTTTATTATTACCATGAAGAACCTCAACATATTCACTCACCTCTACAGAATCAATTACCCCGCAAAGATAATTCCACGAGAACTGATTTTTATTATCAAAAAACATCACTCCCCATTCACATAGAACTATATACCTTTCAAATGAAAGTGGAATAATTTCATAAAAAACACCACCAAGCCGAGATATTTCACTCCGAACATAATCTGTGAAAAAATTACCCCATCACCTTTTTTTTCCTGTGACGCATTACAGTCTGGGCAACGAGTTTCTTCTGATTCGTAACTAGAATAACAATTCTGACATGTAATATATTTCATGCTGATTCCTATTTTATTGGAATGCTGGAAGTAATAATTCCCGATCCTGTTCCATCGATATGAGGATCAGCATGATCAGTAATAACCCGTATTTTTTGAGTCACACCATTTCTCGTTGCCGTACCTTCAAATACGTTTCCAAAAAACCTTCACTATTAGAGGCTATTTTATTCAAAGGATTATTCGTAACTTCTTTAGCTGCACTTGCAATATCCCTATTTCCCCATTCTGATGGGAACAAAGACCCTTTCTGCCTTTTTGGCTTCATTGAGGCATAAGGTTCCTACCGAGGAGGACCAACATGGGGAGAATGCCTTCTTAAGGAATGCCGAAGTGAGCCAAAAGAATACTTATAGTCCTTCCCGCCCTATTTTTCCGTCAACCCCAGCGGATCAACCCATTCTAATGGGTTATGGACGTAGGCTTGAGGTCGGATACCCCCACCCAGCCCTATCGGGTCATAGGGACGATCCTGATGCAGTCGTACTTTTTAGCGCACTTAACCCATTGAAGCAACGGCCTTTTCAGGCAGCGTCTTCGGCCAGGTTAACCGCCCCGCAACCCCAACACCCCGACGCGCACTTTTGCCCCCGGACACGCTACCGCCATGCTGTGACGTCCCTGTCTGCCTGCCCCGCATCATAGCAGCGGCGGCAGCCGCTGCCATTAGTCGTTT
>NZ_JACDSF010000053.1:34298-34734 GCF_013449685.1 Pectobacterium brasiliense
CGTGACGAAGGAGCGGCTTCTGCTATGGGGTTGACCTTGATGTTGACGTTGCCTGAAGGCTGACGCCGCAGCCTGCGCCGCCAGGGAGGGCGGCCACACCGTGGAAGCCGAAGAACGGGCGCTATGTTCGCAGCAGAGGTGAGCACAGCGAACCTGTGCGCCACACCGCACCAAGAACCGAACCCCGGCGGCCAGCCGCACACCGTTGCCGAAGTAGCCGCAGCGCGCCCATTACCCGACCGGCGCCGACATAATGTGTGTTGCGCGCAGGTTGCGTTCAGCAACTTGCGCGTAATGCCACATTATGTTGAATGACGAACGGCCAGCAACGATTGTTGCAGAGAGTGATGACGGTGAGCGCTGGCCGGGCGGCATTTACCGCCGGAGCGCCTTAGCCACATAAGGCAAGCGGTGCGCCATGGATAATGAGATGGAC
>NZ_JACDSF010000054.1 GCF_013449685.1 Pectobacterium brasiliense
TGATCTTGACCCGCCATCTACGGACAGCTTTTGTATCTTAAGTTAACGATGCCCGCTGTTGCCGGTATTCTCGTGGAGAGAGATATCCCAGCGCACTGTGCGGGTGATTTTCATTGTAATGCGTGAATGCTGCTGCAAGGTTTTGCAGCGCTGTTCTCACATCCGGTTTTGGCATGAACGCGATATAGTCTTCCTTCATCGTCTTCACGAACCGTTCCGCCATGCCATTACTCTGCGGACTGCTCACCGCTGTTGTACACGGCTCCAGATTCAGCTCTCTGGCGAACCTCCGCGTTTCATGCGCGGTATACGCGGAACCGTTGTCCGTCAGCCACTGCACCGCTGTGTCCGGCAACTTATCGCCGAAGCGCTTTTCTACCGACCCCAGCATCACATCCTGCACGGTCGAGCTGTCATAGCCTCCCGTGCTTGCTGCCCAGTCTATGGCCTCGCGGTCGCAGCAGTCCAGCGCGAACGTTACACGCAGTTTTTCACCATTATCGCAGCCGAACTCAAAGCCATCTGAGCACCAGCGCATATCACTTTCCGCAACTGCGATTTTACCTTTATGTTCACGCGTCGGCCGCTCTGGTTTGTCATGCAGTAACAGCAGGTTATGCTCGTTCATGATCCTGTAAAGCCGTTTGGCATTGACCGGCGGCAGCCCCTCAGTACGACGTTGCTTACGCAGGATGCCCCACACGCGGCGATAGCCATAACTCGGCATATCGCTGATGATATCGAGGATACCCGACAGTATTTCTGCGTCTGCTTCGTCATTACGCCGGTTACAGCGCCTGTCCTGCCAGTCGGCAGAACGCTTAATCCGCAGTGACAGTTGCGCACGCGACACGCTCATGGTGCGGCTGACCAGAGCTATTCCCCATCCTTTGGCAACAAGGGCGCGTGCACTATCCATTTTCGCGACTGACCGTACTCCACGGCTTCTTTCAGGCTCTCAACTTCCATCGTCTTCTTGCCCAGAAGGCGCTGAAGCTCCCGAACCTGCTTCAGCGCTGCGGTGAGTTCAGAGGCTGGCACAACTTCTTCTCCGGCCGCTACGGCGGTGAGGCTGCCTTCCTGATATTGCTTCTTCCACTTAAACAGCAGGCTGGGCTGGATACCATGCAGGCGGGCGACATGGGAGACATTCATGCCGGGCTCCATCGTCTGCTGGATAATGGCGATTTTCTCCTGAGGAGTCTTACGTTTACGGACTACTTGCCCTAAAAGGATCCCGTTCATCTTAAAATTGGCGTTAGTGTTAGACATATATTCAAGCCTATCTCTTATCTGGAGATACAGCTACTGTCTGGTGTTTCAGGGGGCTACATCA
>NZ_JACDSF010000055.1 GCF_013449685.1 Pectobacterium brasiliense
TTTACGATCTATCCATTATCGCCGTTCTCATTTCGTAAATACGCTTCAACAGTCTGAATGCCTGATGACTACACATCAGGCATTCACCGTACTAATTACTTGTGCTCAGCCAGATTCAGCCAGGTTTGCACCACGGTGTCTGGGTTAAGCGACAGGCTATCGATGCCCTGCTCCATCAGCCAAAGCGCGAAATCTTCGTGATCTGACGGGCCCTGACCGCAAATACCGACGTATTTACCCTGTTTCTTGGCGGCCTTGATCGCCATTGACAGCAGCGCCTTCACCGCATCGTTACGTTCATCAAACAGCGACGATACCACGCCAGAGTCGCGATCCAAGCCCAGCGCCAGCTGCGTCATGTCGTTTGAGCCGATAGAGAAGCCATCAAAGTGTTGCAGGAATTCATCGGCCAACAGCGCGTTAGACGGAATTTCGCACATCATGATGATTTTCAGGCCGTCTTCGCCACGGCGCAGACCTTGATTCGCCAGTTCAGCCACCACTGCTTCCGCTTGTGCCACGGTACGAACGAACGGGATCATGATCTCGACGTTCTTCAGCCCCATCACGTTACGCACACGTTTGACCGCTTCACATTCCAGCGCAAAACAGGCTTTGAAATCCGGCGACACGTAACGACCCGCACCGCGGAAGCCCAGCATCGGGTTCTCTTCTTCCGGCTCATAACGCTCGCCACCGACCAGATTGGCGTACTCGTTGGATTTAAAATCGGACAGGCGGACAATAACGCGCTTCGGCGAGAATGCGGCTGCCAGCGTCGCGATTCCTTCCGTCAGACGACCGACGTAGAACTCCACCGGATCGTCGAAGCCCTGCATCAGCGCCTTGATCTCACGTTGCACCTCAGGGGCTTGCTGGTCGAATTCCAGCAACGCACGCGGGTGCACGCCAATCATGCGGTTGATGATGAATTCCAGACGCGCCAGACCGACGCCATCGTTTGGCAGGCAGGCAAAATCAAACGCGCGATCAGGGTTGCCCACGTTCATCATGATTTTCAGCGGCAGTGCCGGCATTTCATCAATCTGTGAACTCTTCACGGAGAAGTCCAGCAGATCCTGATACACGTAGCCCGTGTCGCCTTCCGCACAGGAGACAGTCACTTTCTGCCCCTTGCGTAAACGTTCGGTCGCATCACCGCAGCCTACAACGGCAGGAATGCCCAGTTCGCGGGCGATAATCGCCGCGTGACAGGTACGACCGCCGCGATTGGTGACAATCGCCGCCGCTTTCTTCATGATCGGTTCCCAGTCTGGGTCGGTCATGTCGGTCACCAGCACATCGCCTGCGTTGATCAGGTGCATCTCGCTGATGTCCTGAATCACTTTCACTTCGCCCGCACCAATGCGGTGGCCGATCGCACGCCCTTCCACCAGCACCGTACCGCTGGCTGGCAGGTGGTAACGCTCCATCACCTGACCGTTAGAGCGAACCGTTTCCGGACGCGCTTGCACAATATAAAGCTTGCCGGTGTGACCATCTTTCGCCCACTCGATGTCCATCGGACGACCGTAGTGTTTCTCAATCAGCAGCGCCTGACGCGCCAGTGCCTGCACTTCGTCATCCGTCAGGCTGAAACGCGTCGTTTGTTCCGCTGGCACATCTTCAATCCGCACCTGCTTGCCATGTTCCTGGCTCGCGGCATACACCATACGGATTTTTTTCGATCCCATATTACGGCGCACAATCGCAGGTTTGTTGTTCTGCAACGTTGGCTTGTGAACATAGAACTCGTCTGGGTTCACCGCACCCTGCACCACCATTTCACCCAAACCGTAAGCCGACGTAATGAACACCACCTGATCAAAACCGGATTCGGTATCAATGGTAAACATCACGCCCGCAGAGGCCAGATCGGACCGCACCATGCGCTGCACGCCCGCCGACAGCGCCACGCCACGGTGGTCATAACCCTGATGTACGCGATAGGAGATCGCACGATCGTTAAACAGCGATGCAAATACGTGCTTCACAGCCACCATCACGGCATCAATGCCCTGCACGTTCAGGAAGGTTTCCTGCTGACCGGCAAAGGACGCATCCGGCATATCTTCTGCCGTAGCGGAAGAACGTACGGCAAACGAGGCGTCTTTCTCACCGTCGGCCAGTTGCTGGTAAGCGTCACTGATTGCCTTCTCCAGCTCCGGCTGGAATGGCGTATCAATAATCCACTGGCGGATCTGCGTACCGGCGCTCGCCAGTTGACTCAGATCGTCAATGTCGGTGCGATCGAGCAGCTCATAAATGCGCTGGTTAATCCCGCTTTGATTAAGAAAATCATTAAACGCCTGCGCCGTTGTCGCAAAGCCGTTGGGAACGGCTACGCCCAATTCTGAAAGGTTGGTGATCATTTCACCCAGAGAGGCATTCTTGCCTCCCACCCTTTCAACGTCGTGCATACCGAGCTGGTTATACCAAAGGACATTACGCAAATCAGGGCCGTTATTGGACATCGAAAATAATCCTTTCTGCATACAATTAGGGTATGGAAGAGTTCGGTTGAGAATCGCCTCAACGCAATCAGGTTAGCATAGCGTTTTGATGAACATGGACAGGTGAATCGATCAACCTATGAAAAAAAACTGATTTCACGGCGAATGATTGCTTAACGCGGTAAAAATCCAATATCGTAGAAGATTAGTATTCTTTATCATGAAGATAATGAAATGGCGTTTTAATAAAAGTATTCTTGAAACGCAATTTTTGACGAGGTTAACGTGTTCGAGTTGTCGGAAATATCAACAGGGGGTTATGTGGAAAGAAGCGTATTTTATGTCTCGGACGGTACGGCCATTACGGCAGAAGTGCTGGGCCATGCGGTGCTGTCCCAGTTCCCCGTGAACACGGTTAGCTATACCTTACCTTTCGTGGAAAGTGAAGCGCGCGCCAAAGCCGTGTGCGAGCAAATCAATACGTTGTATCAGCAAACCGGTGTGCGTCCGCTGGTATTTTACTCCATCGTCACACCGACCGTACGTAACATTATTACCAGCAGCGAAGGGTTTTGCCAGGACATCGTACAGGCGCTGGTTGCCCCCTTGCAGGAAGAATTGAACACGCCGCCGACACCGATTGCCAACCGCACTCACGGTTTGACGGCCAATAACCTGAGCAAATACGACGCCCGTATCGCCGCCATCGACTATACGCTGGCGCACGATGACGGCATCTCGCTGCGCAATCTCGATCAGGCACAGGTTATTCTGCTGGGCGTGTCGCGCTGTGGTAAAACGCCGACCAGCCTGTATCTGGCGATGCAATTCGGCATTCGCGCCGCCAACTATCCTTTTATTGCCGATGATATGGATAACCTGCGCCTGCCCGACGCGTTGAAACCTTTCCAACACAAGCTATTCGGGCTCACCATTGATGCCGAACGGCTGGCGGCGATTCGGGAAGAGCGCCGGGGCAACAGTCGCTATGCGTCGCTGCGCCAGTGCCGCATGGAACTCAGTGAAGTGGAAGCGCTATTTCGCAAACATCAGATTAAATATCTCAATACCACCAATTATTCCGTTGAGGAAATTTCCGCCAAAATCATCGACATTCTCGGCATGAGTCGAAGAATGTACTAGTACATGATAGATTTTTTTATCCTGATGCGGTTGTAATGTGCGCCAGTTCGTTTATTGTGTGCTCCATCACTTCCCGGCATTTCGCCGCTGCGAAGCAACCTTTTAGTCGGAAACATAGCCTGAAAACGCTGCCTGAACACACTGTTATGTCCATACATCTCGGTGACGGCAGGTTTTCGGCTTGACCGTATTCAGAGATAAAACATGCTGCAAACAGATGAACTGCGGAGCGCGCGCATCGAGAGTCTGGTTACGCCTCAAACGTTACTCGCCAGACTCCCAATTACCCCTGCCGTTGCCGAAAATGTCACCTCGTCACGCCAAAAAATTGAAGCCATTCTAACCGGTCAAGATCCCCGCCTGCTCGTCGTGGTTGGCCCTTGTTCGATCCATGACACCGACAGCGCGTTAGATTATGCACGCCGTCTGGCTGCGCTACGCACGCAGTATCAGGATCGACTGGAAATCGTCATGCGCACCTATTTTGAAAAACCGCGCACAGTGGTGGGTTGGAAGGGACTCATTTCCGATCCCGCGCTCAATGGAACGTTTCAGGTAAATGAAGGCCTGGAAATTGCGCGCCGCTTGCTGCTGGACGTCAATCAGCTTGGCTTGCCGACCGCGACAGAATTCCTCGATATGGTCACCGGCCAGTATATCGCCGACTTGATTAGCTGGGGGGCGATTGGCGCGAGAACCACCGAAAGCCAGATCCACCGGGAAATGGCTTCTGCGCTGTCCTGCCCTGTCGGCTTCAAGAACGGGACGGACGGTAATACACGCATCGCCGTCGATGCCATTCGTGCCGCTCGTGCCCAGCACATGTTTCTCTCGTCGGATAAGCAGGGCTTCATGTCGGTCTACAAAACGCAGGGCAACCCGTTCGGCCACATTATTATGCGTGGCGGGAAAAAACCGAACTACCACGCGGAAGATATCGCTGCGGCCTGCGCTCACCTGCGTGAATTCTCGCTGCCCGAACATCTGGTGATCGATTTCAGTCATGCCAACTGTCAGAAACAACATCGTCGCCAACTCGACGTAGCCGATGATATCTGCCAGCAAATTCGCACCGGTTCACGCGCTATCGCGGGCATCATGGCGGAAAGTTTCTTAATCGAAGGCAACCAGCCGGCGATCAACCCTCTGGCATTGACGTATGGGCAATCCATTACCGATCCTTGCCTGAGCTGGCAGGACACCGAAACGCTGCTGGTTCGTCTGGCGGACGCCGTCGACAGTCGTTTTTAATTCGATATACGCTGGCACACTCACCTTCTCCGGTCGTGTGCCAGCGGTTTTCCCGCCGCTTATCCCACACTCTCGCAGCACGTAAATACCTCTTACGATTCCTCTTATTCCACTTATTAAGAAAACTTCACTTGAGGTTGCGTTTTTGTTACATGAAAATGATTCTCATTCATTGCTATAATTAATACGACAACGATTAAGGGAACGAACGAGATGCAGACGTCCATTTACCAACAATACCTCCAGGCGAAAGTTGAACATCCGCGTAAATACGCCCGCGATTTGGCTGCGCAACTCGGCATCAGCGAAGCGGAACTGACCCACGCTCGTGTCGGACACGATGCGCAGCGCCTGCAGGGTGATGCCAAAGTTTGGTTAAGCGCACTGGAGCAGGTTGGTAATACCAAGTCGATCACACGTAACGAATACGCCGTGCATGAGCATACCGGCTACTATCAGAACCAGACGCTGGATGGGCATGCCGGTCTTATCCTCAACCCGCGCGAGCTGGATCTGCGTTTGTTCCTTTCTCAGTGGGCTTCCGCTTTTGCGCTGCGTGAAAATACCGCACGCGGTGAGCGTCAGAGCATTCAATTTTTCGATCATCAGGGTGATGCCATTCTGAAGGTCTACACAACCGACACCACGGACATGGCCGCCTGGCAGCTATTTGTTGAGAAATTTACCAGCAGCGAAAATCCAGCCTTGGCACTTCGTCCAGCAAACAGCGCGCCAGTTGAGCAGGTCGTTGCCCATAATCCTCAGCTTGAAGCGGAATGGCGTGCGATGACGGACGTGCATGATTTCTTCATTCTGCTCAAGCGCCATAACCTGACGCGCCAGCAGGCATTTAACTCGGTCGCTGACGATTTGGCTTACCGTGTAGAGAACGATGCGCTGTCGCAGATTCTGTTTGCCGCGCGTGAAGATCAGAACGAGATCATGGTATTTGTCGGTAACCGTGGCTGTGTGCAAATCTTCACCGGTACGCTTGAGCGTGTAGAGCGTATGGAGCAACATGCAGAGTGGATTAACATCTTTAATAAAGATTTCACCCTGCATCTGATTGAAGGCGCGATCGCTGAAAGCTGGATCACGCGTAAACCAACAGCAGACGGCATTGTGACCAGCCTCGAACTCTATGCCGCAGACGGTTCTCAAATTGCACAACTCTTTGGGCAACGTACCGAAGGCACGCCGGAACAGCAGCAGTGGCGCGACCAGATCGATGCCCTGAAACCGTACAAGGATCTCGCCGCATGAAAAACTGGCTATTCCCCCTGCTATTGACACTCCCGCTGGGGGTGTCTGCTGCCGAGCGTATCGTTTCTATCGGCGGCGACGTCACGGAAATCATCTATGCGCTGGGCGCGGAGAAAGATCTGGTTGCGCGTGATAGCACCAGTCTGCACCCGGAAGCCGTGAAGAAACTGCCTGACGTGGGCTACATGCGCCACCTCAATGCGGAAGGTATTCTGGCCATGAAACCGTCTCTGGTTCTCGCCAGCGATCTGTCCCAGCCATCGCTCATCCTGCAGCAGGTGGCGGACAGCGGCACAAAAGTGGTTCATGTCACCGCCGAGCCATCGCTGGATGCGGTGCCGAAGAAAATCGGGGCCATCGCTCAGACGCTAGGGAAAGACGCAGAAGGTAAAAAACTGACGGAAACCTATCAGCAGCAACTGGCGGCAGTCAAAACCTCACCGCTGCCGGTTAACGTGCTGTTCGTTCTCAGCCACGGCGGCATGACCGCACTGGCCGCAGGAAAAAATAGCCCGCCAGACACGATTATCCGCAGTGCCGGATTAAAAAATGCCATGCAAAACGTTGAGCGCTACCAGCCATTGTCACAGGAAGGCGTGATTGCCAGTGCGCCGGATTTGATTCTGATATCCAGTCAGGGGCTGAAAACGTTGGGTGGTGAAGCACAGGTCTGGAAATTACCTGGTTTGGCATTGACGCCTGCGGGTAAAAACAAGCGTCTGTTAGTGGTCGATGACATGGCGATGCTGGGCTTCACGCTCGAAACCCCAGCGCTGATGGCAACGCTGCGTCAGACAGCCGAAGCGATCAAATGACGTCACGCTTTCACCCGCGCACGTGGTTGATCGCACTGCTGTTACTGATGGTGGCACTAATGGTCGGTGCCGCCAACATGGGCGCGCTGACCTTATCGCTCAAGATGTTATGGCAAACGCCGCTTGACGATCCAATCTGGCATATCTGGCTGAATATCCGCGTGCCTCGCGTGCTGCTGGCGATCCTCGTCGGCGGCGCGTTGGCTTGCTCTGGCGCGATTATGCAGGGGTTATTTCGCAATCCGCTCGCTGATCCCGGTCTGCTTGGGATCAGCAGCGGTGCCGCACTCTGCGTCGCACTAACCATTGTGCTGCCGCTTGGCCTTCCCCCGCTGCTGGCACTTTATGGCCCGATGTTTGCCGCTTTCGCGGGCAGTCTGGCAATTACGGCGATTATTTTCATCCTCAGCCGCTCCGAACAGGGTGGATTAACGCGATTATTGCTGGCAGGCATCGCGCTCAATGCGCTGTGCCTTGCCCTCATCGGCGTGTTGACCTACATCAGTACCGATCAGCAACTGCGCCAGTTCTCACTGTGGGGAATGGGGAGCCTCGGGCAGGCACAGTGGCCCATGCTGCTGGTTGCCAGCACGTTGGTCATCCCTGCCACGATCGCCACGTTATACTACGCGCACCGTCTGAACGTGTTGCAATTAGGGGACGAAGAGGCGCACTACCTTGGTGTTAATGTGAAACGCACCAAGTACACGCTACTGCTGCTCAGTTCGCTGTTGGTTGGCGTAGCAGTGGCGGTCAGCGGCGTGATCGGGTTTATCGGGCTTATCATTCCACACCTGATGCGCATGCATCTGGGTGCCGACCATCGCTGGCTCATTCCCGGTTCTATCCTCGGTGGTGCCTGTCTGCTGCTGTTTGCCGATACGCTGGCACGCACGCTGCTTTCTCCGGCAGAAATGCCCGTTGGGTTGTTAAGCAGCCTGATTGGCGGGCCGTATTTCTTATGGCTGATCGTTCAGCATAAAGGACGGGGCAATGACTGACTCAGCGCTCGACCGGACGTTAGTCGCACGCCATCTGCGCTTTCAGGCCAACGGCCGTTATCTGACGGACGACGTTTCTCTGGAACTTCACAGTGGGGAAATCGTCGCAATCATCGGCCCTAACGGCGCAGGGAAGTCTACCCTGCTCCGCTTATTGACCGGTTATTTAACGCCAGATGAAGGCGAGTGCTTGTTATCCGGACAGCCTTTCTCACACTGGCAGCCCGGCGCGCTCGCCAAAACGCGTGCGGTGATGCGCCAGCATAGCGGCATGGCATTTGCGTTTAGCGTGCGGGATGTCGTTGCGATGGGCCGCTCCCCTCATGGGCGCTACCCGAAAAACGATGACGTCATTCAGCAGGTCATGGCGCAAACGGGCTGTCTGGAACTGGCGACGCGCGACTATCGTCAGCTTTCCGGCGGGGAACAGCAGCGCGTGCAGCTGGCTCGTGTGCTGGCACAGCTGTGGCATCCAGAACCGACACCGGGCTGGTTGTTCCTTGATGAACCCACGTCGGCGCTGGATCTGTATCATCAACAGCACCTCTTGCGGCTGCTCAAGCAGCTTACACGCGAACAGCCGTTATCCGTGTGCAGCGTCCTGCACGACCTGAATCTGGCGGCGCTGTATGCCGACCGCATCCTGCTGTTGCACGAAGGGAAGCTAGTTGCACAAGGCACGCCCGCGCAGGTATTACAGGCAGACACATTGACTCACTGGTATCGCGCCGATCTCAGCGTCGGTTCACACCCTGACTACCCCCTTCCGCAGGTTTATCTGCGGCAATAGCCAAGTCCCCTGCTCCGGCTTAGCTGGAGCAGGAAATTTCCAGATGTTTGCCCCACTCTGGCGGTAACGCTGCTAAATCGCTCTTCTCCGGCTGTTCGTCAAACGGTTGGCACAGCGTCTGATGCAGACGCGCCAACACGCTGATGTCGTCGTTTTCCGCCCGTTCAATCGCCATTTGCGCTAGATAATTACGCAGAATATATTTCGGGTTCGTCGCATTCATCAGCCGACGACGTTCCTCATCGCCCTGTTCTTCCTGCATCAGCCTCTGGCGGTAGGTCGCAAACCAGCTATCGAATGCAGTCCTGTCGATGAACTCATCACGGAGCGGCGAGTGCGATGCCTGCTTTTCGCTGTCGGCCAGCAGGCGGAACGTGCGGGTGTAATCGCTGCCTTCCTGCTGCATCAGGCGCAACAGCCCGACTAGCACGTCATTATCCTCCGCGCTCGCGGTAAACAAGCCCAGCTTGGCGCGCATCAGCGAACCATAGTGCTGCAGCAGCGCCGGTTCATAGCGGGCAAGCGCGCGCTCCAGTGTGTCAGTGTCCATCAACCCCGACAGCGCCTGCGCCAACCGATGTAGATTCCACAGTCCCACGGCAGGCTGATTGTCAAACGCGTAGCGCCCGCGATGGTCGGAGTGATTGCAAATGAAACCAGGCTGATACGCATCTAAAAAGCCATAAGGGCCGTAGTCGATGGTCAGTCCCAGAATCGACATGTTGTCCGTATTCATTACACCGTGCGCAAACCCAACGGCCTGCCAATGCGTAATCAGTCGAGCGGTGCGTTCTACTACATCGCCGAACCACAGTTCATAGCGACGCTCGTCGTTCTCCCACTGCGGCCAGTGGCGAGCGATCACATACTCCGCCAACTGACGTACTTTTTCCGGCTCACGGCGATAGTAGAAGTGCTCAAAATGACCGAAGCGCACATGGCTTTCCGCCACGCGCAGCAGCATTGCGCCCTTTTCTTCCTGCTCACGCTGCACCGGATGTGTGCTGGTGACAATCGTCAGCGCCCGCGTGGAGGGAATCCCCAGATGATGCATGGCTTCCGAGGCCAGAAATTCACGTATCGCCGAGCGCAGCACGGCGCGACCGTCTCCCATACGCGAATACGGCGTCAGCCCTGCGCCTTTGAGATGCCAGTCCATACTGCGGCCATCCGGCAGCTGTTGTTCTCCCAGCAGAATGCCGCGCCCGTCCCCCAGTTGACCAGCCCACATGCCAAACTGATGGCCGCTATAAACCTGCGCCAGCGGCTCCATTCCCGGCAGCAAACGTTCGCCGCTCCAGACGGCATCCTGCTCTGGCGTAAACCAGTCGGAAGACAGCCCAAGCTCCGCGGCCAATCCCTCGCTGTGATAAAGCAGGCGAGCGCCATGCAGCGGCGTAGGCTGTAGCGCGGTGTAGAACCCCGGCAACTGGTGAAAATAGTGATTATTGAATAACGGTGTTTGCTGCATCCTGTCTCCCTAATACCACTCTGTTCAAGTGAAGAGAGCCACGCGCTCATCACACAACGACTCATGGGTAAGCAGAAAGTGTAGAGGGATGGTAATGAAATTAACACGGAGGAAACATAGGGGTATTATTTCCCTTACGTTTCCTTGTCATCGATGCGTTGAGAAAAACAGGACGTCTAGCGCAAACTCTGCTCCAGCCAAGCGGCCAGTTCCTGCAATTCATTTTGCTGTTCGGGGAAAGCGGTAGTCAGTGCCTGACACGCTGCCGCCAAGGCTTCCGGACGATATACCGTTCCCTGCAAGGCGGAGGCAAGTGCTTCTAACGGTGCGGGGTTCAGGCTATCGGTATAAATCTGCGCGCGGACGATCACGCCGCGTTCCACATCAAAATGTAATTCAACCCCGCCCCAGGTAAAGCGGTTATCAAGTAAATGCGAGAAATCCGGAGCCTGACCGAAGTTCCATTCCCAGCTACTTTGACGCGCAAACTGTTCGCTGAATCCCGGCAGATCTGGGTAGGCGGAAGGCGAGATAATTTCCGGTTCGCACTGTTCGCCGAAATAATCAAAGAAGGCCTGCGTCACCGCCTGACTAATGACCTGATGATCGACAGGAGGTAGCAATTCCACCAGATTAGCGACGCGGGAACGCACGGACGTAATCCCTTTTGCCTGGAGCTTCTTAACATCCGGGTTCAAATAGTCCGCTAAGCGGCTGAGATCGGCGTTCAGCAGCAGCGTGCCGTGATGGAACCCACGATCTTTGGTTTCGCGATAGGCAGAACCGGACACCTTACGTATGCCGTCCGCGGTTTCGACCACCAGATCGTTACGCCCCGACGCGCTAGCCTTTAACCCCAGCGAACTAAGTGCATTCAGAACAATCTGCGTTGAAACGCTTTTATCGTATTCCGGCTTACCCGCCATGAAGGTAAAGCAGGTATTGCCAAGATCGTGGAACACCGCCCCGCCGCCGCTGCTGCGCCGTGCCAGCTTGATGCCATCCTCTTCCATCCGCCGCGTATTGCACTCTTTCCACGGGTTCTGCGCACGGCCAATGACCACGGTTTCCGCATTGCGCCACAAAAATAGCACCCGCTGCGTGGTGGGCATCTGACGAAAGATGCACTCCTCAACGGCCAGATTAAACCAGGGATCGTAAGAGTCAGAGATGAGTAAACGCAGAGAGGACATAAGCGGATAGCTCCATGCTGTCAACAAAACACAATAAGGGAGGAAAATTAGATGCGGCGGGCCTGCCAGTACGCCCGTTTCCAGTACACGTTATCCAGCGACGAGCGGATTACGCCCTGACTGGTGGAGGCATGAATAAACTGGTCGTCTCTATCATAAATGCCGACGTGCAGCCCACTGCTGCCGCTGCCGGTTTTGAAAAAGACCAAATCACCTGGTAACAGGTTTTCACGGTCAACGCGCTCGCCCAGTTCAGTTTGTTCTTCTGTGGTGCGCGGCAACTGCATGCCAAACCTATCGCGGAACGTCAGGTAGACGAAGCCGGAACAATCGATGCCGTTACGATCCAGTCCGCCGTAGCGATACGGCGTTCTGTACCATTGCCCCAGTTGATCGTTTAGCTGCACCATCACCATAATCGAATCGCTCAGACGCGCATTCGGCGGCGGATTATTATGCCGACTACTGCTACAGCCGACCAAAATCAGGCTGGCGAGGATCAAAGCGTGTTGTAAACGTATCATGCGCGATTACCATAAAACCGCCGAGGCCATAGTCCTCTAGCGTTTGAAAATGCTAGGTATTGGATTAATTTAGCGTTTAATCGGGGTAGCTGGCAAGTAAAGGCGATTTTTCCTATTTTCTGACGACGCCATTTTCTCACAACGCTAGGCGCTGCGCGTGATGATCCAGTTTCTGCCATCAACCACGTGCCGCTGAAACGCGACACCAAATACAGGAGACAGCACCTCCGGCAGCATGACCTCCGCCGTTTCGCCCTGCGCCACCAGTGCGCCTTCTGACAGCAGCCACACGCGATCCGCATGATGGGCACTGTGGTTCAGATCGTGTGCGCAAACTACGACGGCGATACCCAAACGACAGAGTTCACTCAGCAACGCATCCAGTGCCACCTGCTGAGCCACATCGAGGCTATTGGTCGGTTCGTCCAGCAGCAGCAAACGCGCGTGCGGATTGATCGTCGGCCAAATCTGCAACATCGCGGCCACCAGCCGAACGCGCTGCCACTCGCCTCCCGACAGCTGAGTGAGCGGGCGCGCCAGCTTATCGGTTAACATCAGACGTTCCGCCAGAAAATACACCACCTTTTCGACCGCGTCTTCCTGAGCCAGCGGCGGTTGATGCCGTTGCCAGTACTGAAATACCGGCATCAGCGCCAGCGGCGGTTGTTGCTGTGCCAGATAGGCGCGTCGCACAGCCAGATCCGCTGCCGTATACTGCGACAGCGGCGTGCCGGCCAGATAGACCTCGCCTTCTCCCGCCAGCAAACCCGCGGCTCTTGTCAGCAACGTGCTCTTTCCGGCCCCGTTCGGGCCGATGATATGCAGCAGCTCACCGCGACGGCACTCTGCACTCATCGGCGACAAACGCGGCGAGGCACCAGCCTGCCGCAGCTGCAATACCGGGGAAGTCTGCTGCGTCACTTATTTTGCCAGCGCCTCTTCGATCGCTTTCACGATGGTGTCATGGTCAGGTGCCATATCCGGCGCAAAACGATCAATCACGCGACCTTCGCGATCCACCAGGAATTTTTCGAAATTCCACAGAATATCTTCCGGGTTTTTAGGCTTACGGCCTTTATTGACCAACCGCGCAAAAAAGTCACTTTTCCAGGTCCCGTTGGCTTCCGGCTGCTCGCGAATCAACACGTGGTACAGCGGGTGACGGTTCTCGCCATTGACTTCAATCTTGCTGAACATCGGAAACTGAACGCCAAACGTCCCACGGCAGAATTCCTGAATTTCTTCTTCCGAGCCCGGCTCCTGTCCTGCAAATTCATTGGAGGGGAATCCCAGTACGACCAGACCTTTGTCGCGATAAGTTTCGTAGAGCTTTTCCAACGCGTCGTATTGTTTAGTCAGGCCGCATTGAGAGGCGACGTTAACGACTAACGCCACCTGCCCTTTAAACGCCTCAAACGTTGTCGCTTTCCCATCAATGGTGGTCAGCGGAATAGCATAGATTTCAGTGCTCATCGTTTTGCTTCCTTCAGTGATAAAACAAGAATTGATAAACAAAAGTGGATAGAACAAGACATATCGCTACAGTCGATTACGCAATAGTAGCCAGATAAACCATGGCGATCCCAGCGTAGCGGTAACCACGCCTATCGGCAACTCGGCTGAACTCAGCGCAACACGTGCAACGGTATCCGCCAGCAGCAGCACACCGCCGCCAGCTAGCGCACATCCGGTCAATAAATAGCGCTGATCGGTCAGCCCGCACAGCCGCAACATGTGTGGGATCACCAGGCCAATAAACGCGATGATGCCGGCCAGCGCCACGCTCAGCCCGACCTGTACGCCCATGACCAACACGAGAATCGTGCGCCAGCGATAGACCGGAATGCCTAGTTGACGCGCCTGAATCTCACCGAGCGTCAACCCGTTCAGTACCGCACCCTGACGACTCAGCCACAGCAGCAGCGGCAAAAGCGTCAGCATCAACCAGCCATGTCGCCAGTCAATGCCGCTGAAGCCGCCCATCATCCAATACATCAGTTGGCGTAAGTCGAGGCTGGTACTGAAGTAGACGGCCCAGGTCATCACCGCGCTACAGATAATCCCGAGCGCAATGCCGATGAGCAATAAACGGGTATTGGAAATATGACGACGGGCAAAATGGAGTAACAGAAAGGTAATCAGCAGCGCGCCAGCAATGGCGCTCAGGCTTAACATCCAGACAGGCAGCAATCCCTGTCCCAGCAGTACTGCCAGCACTAAGGCCACGCCTGCGCCGTTGGCGACGCCCAGCAGCCCCGGTTCTGCCAGCGGATTATCAAAGACGGCCTGCATCACGGTGCCCGACATCGCCAGACTCGCCCCCACCAGCATCACGGCCAGCGTTCTGGGCAAACGCAACTGCCAGACAAAGAGCTGCTGAGCGTCATCCAACCAGGCCGTCGGCCAAATCCAGCGCTCCCCCGCGCACAGGCTGACCACCAGCGTAAGCACGAGAAACGCCAACAGCAGTATCAGACTCCGGCGATCGCGTCTGCACTGCTGTTGTTTTAGCTGGCTGTAATGGGGTAACTGCGTCGCATGCTTTAGCGGGATATCACCCGGCGATAATGGCTGCATTGTTCACCGTAACAAGGAATCCAGCGCGATAAAAAAGCGCAGTTAAGATAACGTATTGTCACGTATGTTAAACGATTTCGCCTGCCTTACACGCTTTTTCCTTGTTACCGCGACGCAATCAAAATGAATGCGCCATTACTTGGTACTGCATACCGCAATATAGTTAAGCTGGTTTCGATTACGGCGGAAGGTATGAAACATGTTGAAGAACATGCTGCGATTTTCTTTTTTCAGCGCATTTTTTACGATGCGTGCCGCCCCCGCGACGCCTTCGTCATAAATCAGCCCCTGTGGCGTCAGCAGCGTCATTGCGCCGTTATCGTAGCTGACCTTGCTAAAACCACATTCCTGAAACAGCGTCACCCAGCGCTCACGCAGCATCGGCTGAGCATGCACGTTGATCGCTTTGTGCATCTGTTCCACCGCCTGCAAGGCCCCAGTATCCTTCTCGGAAAGCAGCATGATGTCATGGGTAATCAGGCGGCCGCCCGGTTTCAACACGCGATAATATTCGGCAATAATGCGGCTCTTGGCCTTGTCGGCATACATCGTCAGCATGGCTTCATTAATCACCACGTCAAAGTGATTATCGGGAAACGGCAGCTCCAGCGCATTCGCCTGCATAATCGTGACCTGCGATGCCAAGCCGTTTGCTGCGACATTCTCATGCGCCTTCTGTAGCGCCACTTTATCCATATCCGCGCCGATAACCTGACAGCCAAAACGACGCGCAATCTCCATCGCCGTCGTACCCATATTGCAGGCGACTTCCAATACCACACTGTCCTGCCGGAACCCAGCCTGACTGAGCAGCCATTCAGTTGCCTTTCTGCCGCCGGGGCGCAGACGTTTTTTCCCCAATCGGGCTAAAAATTTATGTCCTGCTTCATGATCGCTCATACTCTGTTCCCTCCGATTCAGCGTGCCGTGATTTTGCTTGCTGAATCCATGCAAGTGATTATTATTTTCATTTACTAGCTTGATGGTAATACCAGCCTCTGGGAGGGCAAATGACATTTGTCAAAAAAGTGCTATCGCCCGATGAATACGGTGACGTGCTGTTTCAGCATGACTGGATGCGCGGTGAACCCAGCGACGTGGTGTGTGAACTATTGGCAAAAAGCGAGCGTCTGTTTTTTCGGCAGGATGACATCCTATTTCGCGAAGGCGACAAAATGCAGCACTGTTTGCTGGTTGAAACGGGAAAATTGCAGGCTTTTCGCCATACCTATGGCGGAGATGAAAAGATTTTCGGGCAGTTTGAGCGCGGTGAATTTGTCGCCATCGCCGCAGTGTTTATGGATCACGGCCGCTTCCCGATGAATATCCGCGCGCAGAGCGATGGCCACACGCTGATGATCCCACGGCAGGATATTCATCAGTTTTGTTTGCAGCGCCCAGAACTGGCGCTGCGTTTGCTGAATTATTTGGGCAAAAAACTCTACTCGACGATCAACCAAATCGACTGGCTGACGTCCAGCTCCGCACCGCAGCGTCTGGCAGATTACCTGCTGCGCCAGCACCACATTCAGCAAACTCAACAGCTGACATTACCAGTGAACCGAGGCCAGCTCGCGACGTCATTAGGGATGCGCGGTGAAACATTGAGTCGATTGATGTCCGACTGGAAACGGCAAGGCTACATTACCTATCGGGGTCATCAAGTGGAATTGTGCGATCTGAATTATCTGAAAGCACTCGCGGCCGAGGCCAGACGGACATTTTGATCGTTCTAAGCCTTTGTCGATTCAGGCATATAGAGAAAACGCCGTCTTCATACGATTCATGACGTTTTCTCTTTTTGCGGGCGTTTAAAACTTTTTGCGGACGCTTAAAACTTGATGCTTTGACCGCGCGTCAGCCAGGCAGCGACAAACTCAGGGACCACGGTACTGGCGGGGCCGTAAATTTTTTCATCAAACTGGCTTTCTACCTGGCTGGGCTCCAGATTCAGCTCCAGCGTGTAGGCACCGTGCGAATGGGCTTCATGAACAAAACCGGCAGCGGGATAGACATGCCCCGACGTGCCAATCGCAATAAAGTAATCGGCCTGCGACAGCGCATGGTAAATCTTGTCCATGTGCAGCGGCATTTCACCAAACCACACTACATGCGGGCGTAATGGCGCGGGAAATTGACAGCAGTGGCAACGTTCGCCAGCGGCGAGATCGCCTTTCCATTCAACGATCTGTCCACTTTGGCTACAGCGTGCTTTCAGTAACTCACCGTGCATATGGATGACGCGCTTGCTGCCAGCACGTTCATGCAGGTTATCGATATTTTGCGTAATCAGCAGGAAGTTATCTTCCAGCATCGCTTCCAGATTCGCTAATGCCAGATGCGCGGCATTCGGTACAATTTCCGGCTGCTGTAGCTGACGACGGCGGGCGTTATAAAATTCCTGTACCAGCTCGGGATTACGCTGAAAGCCTTCGGGCGTCGCAACATCCTCGACGCGGTGCTCTTCCCACAGGCCATCGGCTGCACGAAAGGTACGAATGCCCGATTCCGCTGAAATACCTGCGCCCGTCAGTACGACCACGCGCGGTTTTTTCACTTCACTTGCTGCCAGATAATCACGATGGAAAATACGCGCACGAAGACGCTGTTGCCGCAGTCGCTTTCCCTTATGAAACCGCCCTAATCGTTGACGCGTATACATATCTTCTCCAGCTAGTTATCCATTAAGTGTAGCAACGCCGCACCACGTACGCCGCCCGCATCGCCATGACGCGCTTTCTCTATACGTGGCAGTGTCGCAATCGGTAAAAGTCGTGGAGGAAGGCGCATCGGCAGAATTTGATAAATTTCATCAAAATTCGATAGGCCGCCGCCCAACACCAGCAGGTGCGGATCGAACAGGGTCAGCAGATTGCCCAGACAGGCCGCCAGCAAATCCATAAAACGATCGACAAACGCCAGCGCTTTTTCTTCTCCGCCGCGATAGTGCCGGATGATAGTCACAGCAGGCAGTGCTTCACCATACACATGCTCGTACAACCATTCAAAACCGCGACCGGAAATATAATTCTCGATGCAGCCTGATTGACCGCAGCCGCACTTCACGCGGGGAATATCTACACCGATGATATCCAGCGCGTCGGACGGCAGGCGAAGATGGCCGAACTCACCCGCGATGCCATTGCGCCCGTCGACTAGACGTCCGTTAATCACTAGACCACCACCCAACCCCGTGCCTAAAATCATACCCAGCACGACAGGATAGGAACGAAATTCCGCGTCCCAGGCTTCCGACAGCACAAAGCAGTTAGCATCGTTACTGATGCGAATCTCTCGCTGCAAACGCTGCGACAAATCCGTACGCAGCGGTTTTCCCATCGTCGCAGGCAGGTTAGCAGTGAAGAGTGCACCGTCGTGCACCGTCTCCATGCCCGGTACGCCGAGACCCACTTTACCCTGCATGCCAACCTGTGCATCGGCTTCATACACCAGATCGACCAGCGTCGTGAGCAGGTCATCATAATTAGTGCGCGGCGTCGGCACCCGCTTTTGCCACACCTTGTTCAACTCTGCGTCGAACACGCCCAGCTCAATTTTCGTGCCGCCCATGTCAAAACCGTAGTACATGACTGCTCCTTAGGGTGTGATCGCTTTCCCACACGATAGGGACTATCCCCGTCATCTCTCAAGCCGCATGTGCGTTGGCTTGGCTTACTGTCCGCTCAACACGCGGGCAGGATCAATCCGGCTGGCGCGTCGCGCCGGATACCAACTGGCAATCAGGCTCAGCACCAGTGATGTTCCTAGTACGATCAAGACATCCGTTACATGCAGTTCAGATGGCAGGAAATCGATAAAATAGATATCGCCAGACAGCAGCTTATGGCCGATGAGGGATTCAATGCCGTGAATAATCGGCGTCAATTGCAAGGTCGCGATCACGCCAATCACCGCGCCTATCACGCTACCCAGCAGCCCAGCCAATAGCCCGTACCAAATAAAGATAGCCCGAATCAGCCCGTCTGGGGCTCCCAGCGTACGCAAGACCGCAATGTCGCTACTTTTGTCTTTCACGGCCATCACCAGCGTTGAAACAATATTAAAACAGGCCACGCCAATCACCAGGATCATCGCCAGATACATGATGGTTCTCACCATCTGGATGTCTCGGTACATATAACCATAGGTGCCAATCCAACTGCGAATAGTGACATAAGCCTTCGTGACTTCGCCCGCATCGCGCACCAGTTTATTGGCGGAGAACACATCGTTAGCCTTGATGGCGATCCCCGTTACGCTCTGCCCCATGTCTAGATATTGCTGGGCATCCAGCAACGGAATCAGCGCTAAGCCATGATCGAGCTGGCCACTCAGTTGTAAAATACCGCTGACGTGCAGCCGGATGCGTTTCGGCTGCATCAGCTTCATTTCTGGGTCGCTGTTCGGGATCATCACCGTGACCCAGTCGCCTTCCACCACATTCAGCGCCTTTGCCACGCCCTGACCAATGATGACCTGCTGTTCACCCGCGCGGAACCGCTGCCAGGCGTCATTCAGCACATAGTTGGGCAGCGCGCTAAGACGTTTCTCCTGCTGCGGATCGACGCCTTTTACCTGAACCGCCTGAAGCTTGGCGCCGTTCTCCAGCAGCCCAGTGAAATTGATATAAGGCGCCGCAGCCGCCACGCCAGGCACCTGTTCGATTTTCGGAAGAATATCCTGCCAGCCGTCGAAAGGCTGATTGACTGGTGCGATCTCGCCGTGCGGAACCACGGCCAAAATGCGATTGTTCAGTTCGCGCTCAAAGCCATTCATCGCGCTCAGGCCAAGAATCAACACCGCTACGCCGAGGGCAATTCCGAGCGTCGAAATGACCGAAATCAGCGAAACCATGCCGCCACGCCGACGGCCGCGACTAAAGCGCAGGCCAATCAGCAACGAGAGCGGAGGAAATCTCATTGCCGCGCTCCCATCAGGGTCAGTTCCTTCTGCAACTGACCGTCACGCATTTCCAGTTGACGGTTCAGTCGGCTAGCCAGTTGCAGGTCATGCGTCACCACCAGAAAGGCGGTGCCCTGCCGGACGTTCAGCTCTCCCAGCAGTTCAAAAATGGTATCTGTCGTACGCTGATCGAGGTTACCGGTTGGCTCATCCGCCAGCACCAGCGACGGGCTGTTCACCAGCGCTCTGGCAATGGCGACACGCTGTCGTTCACCACCGGACAGCTCCGATGAACGGTGGTGGCTGCGTGCTTCCAGCCCAACGGCTGCCAGCATTTCACGGGCTTTATCCTGGGCCTGTGACGTCGGTACTTTGCCAATCAGCAACGGCATTGCGACGTTTTCCAACGCGGTAAAATCCGGCAGCAGATGGTGGAACTGATAAATAAAGCCCAGCTCGCGATTGCGTAAATCCGATTTTGCCGCCGCTGAGAGCGTATTCAGCGGCTGGCCTTTAAAGATAACCTCACCTGACGTCGGCGTATCCAATCCGCCCAGCACATGCAGCAATGTACTTTTCCCCGAACCAGAGCTTCCGACGATGGCCATCATCTCGCCGCTGTTCATTTCAAATGAGACATCGCGTAACACGTCGGTAGACAGCTTGCCGTCCTGATAGCGCTTCGACAGGTTAGTACACTGCAATAACGGTAAATCACTCATAACGTAAAGCCTCAGCGGGTTGAACGGCGGCAGCGCGCCATGACGGGTAAAGTGTTGATAAGAGCGCAATGACCATCGCAGAAATGGCGATTGTCACGACCTGCATGGGATCAATATCTACAGGCAACGCAGCACCATCCAGCAATACGCCCAGTATCGGCATCAGCGTATTCAGTTGGCTGGCCAATAGCGTCCCCAGCACTGCCCCTAACAGCGCGCCAATCACGCCAGCGCTCCCCCCTTGCACCATAAACACCGCCATAATCTGACGTTGAGTCAGCCCCTGCGTTTGCAGAATGGCGACTTCTCCCTGTTTTTCCATCACCAGTAAACCCAGTGAGGTAATAATATTGAACGCAGCCACCGCGACGATCAGGCTGAGCAACAGCCCCATCATATTTTTTTCCATGCGCACGGCCTGAAACAGCTCGCCTTTACGCTCACGCCAGTCTTTCCAGACCGTGCCTTCCGGCAGCGTTTGCGTACTCAGCGTATCGACCGACAGCGGCTTTTCCAGCCACAAACGCCAGCCGGTAATGTGGTTCGCCGGGTAGCGCATCAAGCGAGAGGCATCCTGCTGGTTCACTAACAACTGGTAGCTATCGACTTCGCTGTTCGCAGCAAAGGTGCCGGCAACGGTAAAGATACGCTGGCTGGGGATTCGCCCCATCGGCGTGAGCTGGCTGGCGCTCGTGACCATCATACGAATTTGATCGCCAGCTTTAACGCCCAGCTGTGCGGCCAGTTTCTCACCCAAAATGGCCTGATACTGACCGGATTGCAGTTGCTGCTGTTTGACGTTAACCAAATAGCGTGACAGCGGCTCCTGTTCGTCAGGATCAATGCCTAACATCACGCCCACCGCGACGCTGCGGGCGCTTTGCAACACCACATCGCCCGTCGTCAGCGGCGCAACGCGCGTTACGCCTTCCAGCGAGTTTAAGGAGGAAGCGGGAATCAATGCCGGGTTCAGCGAACCTTGCGGCGTAGAGATAACCGCCTGCGGCATCACGCCCAGAATATTGTCTTCCAGTTCGCGCTCGAAGCCATTCATAACGGACAGCACGGTGACCAGCGCCATCACGCCCAGCGTGATACCAATGGCGGATAACCAAGAGACAAACCGGCCGAAGCGGTCTGATGCACGCCCACGCATGTAACGCAGGCCAATAAATAAAGCGACAGGTTGATACATGAAATCCGTCTGGATAAGGTTGCCAAAGCAAAGTGATCGAGGATAATAAAGGGTAGTACTGCTTTATGGAACCCTAACACCCTCACTCTACGGCTTTTTCTTATTCTTGGCCGGATGCAGGGAGGCGAGACCCGATAATCAGATGATGCCTGAAAATTACCGTTATTCGCTGCCGCCCAAAGTCGGTGAGCAGCGCCTGCTGGGCCAGTTAACCGGTGCTGCCTGCGCTGTTGAATGTGCAGAAATCATTGAACGCCACGCCGGGCTGGTGGTGCTTATCGCGCCGGATATGCAAAACGCTCTGAGATTGCGTGATGAAATTCAGCAGTTTACCGACCAGCACGTCACCACCCTGCCTGACTGGGAAACGCTGCCCTACGATAGTTTTTCTCCGCATCAGGAAATTATTTCGACCCGCCTTTCTACGCTCTATCAATTGCCCAATATGACGCGCGGCGTCCTGATTCTGCCGGTCAACACGCTGATGCAGCGCGTTTGTCCGCACAGTTTCCTGCACGGCCATGCGCTGGTGTTGAAAAAAGGCCAGCGCCTCTCGCGTGATAAGCTGCGTTCGCAGTTGGAACAGGCGGGCTACCGCAGCGTCGATCAGGTCATGGAACATGGTGAATATGCCACGCGCGGCGCGCTGCTGGATCTGTTCCCGATGGGGAGCGAAGAGCCCTACCGTATCGATTTCTTTGACGACGAGATCGACAGCCTCCGTCTATTCGATGTGGATACGCAGCGCACGCTGAACGAAGTACCGCACATTAATCTGCTGCCCGCCCACGAGTTCCCGACTGACAAAACCGCCATCGAACTTTTCCGCAGCCAGTGGCGCGAGCAGTTTGAGGTGCGACGCGATGCCGAGCACATTTACCAGCAGGTCAGCAAAGGCGTCTGGCCCGCCGGGATCGAATACTGGCAGCCGTTATTCTTCAGCGAACCGCTACCGTCGCTGTTCAGCTATTTCCCGAACAACACGCTGATCGTCAACACCGGTAATATCGAACAGAGCGCCGAGCGCTTCTGGCAGGATATTCAGCAACGCTTTGAAAGCCGCCGTGTCGATCCGATGCGTCCACTGCTGCCATCAGATTCACTCTGGCTGCGTGTAGACGGTCTGTTCACGGAGCTGAAAGCGTGGCCGCGCGTGCAGTTGAGAACCGATACGCTGCCGGAAAAAGCCGCCAACGTGAATCTAGCCTATCTGCCGCTGCCGGAGCTGGCGATTCAGCATCAGCAGAAATCCCCGCTGGATGCGCTGCGTCGTTTTATCGAACAGTTCGAAGGCCAGATCATTTTCTCCGTCGAGAGCGAAGGCCGTCGCGAAACGCTGCAAGAACTGCTGGCGCGTATCAAACTGAACCCGACGCTCATCAGCACGCTGGAGCAGGCTCAGGATCGTGGCACTTACCTGATTATCGGTGCCAGCGAACACGGTTTTATCGACACGCTGCGTCAGCGCGCGTTGATCTGCGAAAGCGATCTGCTGGGTGAGCGCGTCAGCCGCCGCCGTCAGGATAATCGCCGCACGATCAATACCGATACGCTGATCCGCAATCTGGCAGAACTGCGGCCGGGACAGCCCGTCGTTCATCTCGAACACGGCGTTGGCCGCTATGCCGGGCTGACTACGCTAGAAGCAGGCGGCATCAAGGCCGAATACCTGATTTTGACCTATGCAGGCGAAGACAAGCTGTACGTTCCCGTTTCCTCGCTCCATTTAATCAGCCGCTATGCGGGCGGTGCCGATGAGAATGCGCCGCTGCATAAACTGGGTGGTGATGCCTGGTCACGCGCGCGACAAAAAGCGGCGGAAAGGGTGCGCGATGTCGCCGCCGAGCTGCTGGATATTTATGCCCAGCGTGCGGCGAAAAGCGGTTTTGCGTTTAAGCATGACAAAACGCAGTACCAGCTTTTCTGCGAAAGTTTCCCTTTCGAGACCACGCCCGATCAGGCGCAGGCCATCAACGCCGTGCTGAGCGACATGTGCCGACCGCTGGCGATGGATCGTCTGGTGTGTGGCGATGTCGGCTTTGGGAAAACCGAAGTGGCGATGCGCGCCGCGTTTTTGGCGGTTGAAAACCATAAGCAGGTTGCCGTTCTGGTGCCAACAACGCTGTTGGCACAGCAGCATTTTGACAACTTCCGCGATCGCTTTGCTAACTGGCCGGTGAAGATCGAAATGATCTCCCGCTTCCGCAGCGCGCGTGAGCAAACTCAGGTGCTGGAGGAAACGCAGGAAGGCAAAGTCGATATTCTGATCGGTACCCATAAGCTGTTACAGAGCGACGTACGCTGGCGCGACTTAGGGCTGCTCATTGTGGACGAAGAACACCGCTTCGGTGTGCGTCACAAAGAGCGCATCAAAGCGATGCGGGCGGATGTCGATATCTTGACGCTGACCGCTACACCGATTCCGCGTACGCTCAACATGGCGATGAGCGGGATGCGCGATCTGTCGATCATCGCTACCCCACCGGCTCGCCGTCTGGCGGTAAAAACGTTCGTGCGCGAATATGACAATTTGGTGGTGCGCGAAGCGATTCTGCGTGAAATTCTGCGCGGCGGACAAGTGTATTACCTCTATAACGACGTCGAAAATATCGAGAAAGCCACCCAGCGACTGGCAGAGCTGGTGCCGGAAGCACGCATCGCGATCGGCCACGGTCAGATGCGCGAACGGGAACTGGAACGGGTCATGAACGACTTCCACCACCAGCGCTTTAACGTGCTGGTGTGTACCACGATCATCGAAACGGGGATCGATATTCCAAGCGCCAATACCATCATCATTGAGCGTGCCGATCACTTCGGTCTGGCACAACTGCACCAGTTGCGTGGTCGCGTGGGGCGTTCCCACCATCAGGCTTACGCTTACCTGCTGACGCCGAACCCTAAAGCAATGAGCACCGATGCACAGAAGCGTCTGGAAGCCATCGCCTCATTGGAAGACCTCGGTGCCGGTTTTGCGCTAGCAACACACGATCTGGAAATCCGTGGCGCAGGCGAACTGCTCGGGGACGATCAGAGTGGACAGATGACCAGCGTCGGTTTCTCGCTGTATATGGAACTGTTGGAAAGCGCCGTCGATGCCTTGAAAGCAGGTCGGGAGCCATCGCTGGAAGATCTGATCAACAGCCAGACCGACGTCGAACTGCGTTTGCCTGCCCTGCTGCCCGATGATTTCATTCCTGACGTCAATACGCGCCTGTCGCTATACAAACGTATTGCCAGCGCGAAAACCACTGCCGAGCTGGATGAGCTGAAGGTCGAACTGATCGATCGCTTCGGTCTCCTTCCTGATGCAAGCCGCTATCTGTTGCAGATTGCTGCTCTGCGTCAGCAGGCACAGGCGCTGGGTATTCGCCGTATAGAAGGGAATGAAAAAGGGGGATTTATCGAATTCAGCGAGCAAAACCGCGTCGATCCGTCCCACCTTATCGGCCTGTTACAGCGCGATCCGGGCACCTACCGTCTTGATGGCCCAACTCGCCTGAAATTCATGAAGGATTTGAGCGACCGTCCGCAGCGCATCGAATTTATCGGTTCACTGCTGGGGAACATGGCGCAACATACGCTGGCGGCGTAACTCGTTTTTACCACAGTAAACGATAGGGCATTTGCAAGCCTATTCGCTGAACAAGAACGGGGATAATGGGATAGAAGAGTAAAGC
>NZ_JACDSF010000056.1:0-18113 GCF_013449685.1 Pectobacterium brasiliense
GTTGATGGTGTTTTCACTCATCGGTTTCATCGCATCATAACAGCCTGTCAGGATAAAACCCTCATCACCGTTAACGTCATAGGTGAGGTCTTTAAGCTCTTCCAAAATTGCCAGCGTTTGATCGCATAGAGGAACATAGTGTTTTCTGCGCATTTTGGCACCACGGCCTGAATGCTTGATCCCTTTTATGGCTTCGCGCTGTTCAGGGATAACCCACAAAGCGCTTTTGAAATCGATCTCTGACCATCGGGCAAAGCGCAGTTCACTGGAACGAATGAATATCAGCAGATTGAGTTTGATCGCAAGTTGCGTCAATCTGCTACGACCTTTATAGGTTTCAATACGCTCCAGCAGGGTGGGTATCTCTTCCAGTTCAATAGCGGGGCGGTGTTCCGTCTGTGGCTTCTGAACTGCCCCTTCCAAATCGTAGGCCGGATTGAAACGGATCATCTTTTGCTGGACTGCATAACGCATAATGGCAGTAGCATACTGTTTTACCCGCATAGCGATTTCCAGATAACCCAGCTTCTCTATCTTTTTGATGGGAACCAGCAGATCGCCTGTATCCAGTTCAGCAATATCTTTTTCACCAATATCAGGGAACAGGTAAGTTTCGAGTCGTGTCCAAACAGAACGTTGATAATCTTCTGACCATGTGGTTTTGGTGGCAAACCAGCTTTTAGCGACGGTTTTGAAAGCGCGGGTGTTGTTACGTCGCTCTTGAACGATTTTGTTGTCAGCCTGTTTTTTGGCGCTGGGGTCTACTCCAGCCGCTAACAGCTTTTTTGCTTCATCTCGTCGTTGTCTGGCATCAGCCAGTGAAACAGCAGGGTAGACTCCGATGGAAAACACCTTCTGTTTCCCTTCGAAGCGATAGCCTAACTGCCAGTATTTGGAACCGTTGGGATGTACCAGCAAGTAGAGGCCGAACCCGTCAGTAAGCTTCACCACCTTTTCTGACGGCTTGGCATTTTTTACTTTAGTATCAGTAAGTGACATGACGGCTCCCTCCGATTGCTGGTAAAAACGAAATCGAACCAGCTTTACCAGTATTTTTACCAGCAAATGGGTATGGCTTCGAGTGTTTTTGGGTGAACGAGGGCGAACCTGAAGAAGGGGATAACCAATTGATTAAAAGCAAAAAAGCAGACGTCAGTGAACGTCTGCTTTCTTTAAATTGGCTCCTCTGACTGGACTCGAACCAGTGACATACGGATTAACAGTCCGCCGTTCTACCGACTGAACTACAGAGGAATCGGTTAAGTGCGATGGATAATAGCGGGAGCGTTTCGGGTTGTCAAAGGCTGTTATCGCTTGGTGCGTTTGATTGCCGAACTAATAACCAACATATTGAAATTATTGCTCAAGTTGAGCACTGGAAAGCAATGAAATACGCTGAGTCGCGGGCGGGGTTGCACCCTAAAATAGCAGGGGTTGCTTTAAGATGGTGCAGGTTGGTATGGGCTTGATGGCAGGGTTTCCAGACAGAATCAGGTGTTTTGGTTAGCAGAATCATTGCTTTTCCTTATTTTACCTGTGGCTTATCAATGAGGTATCACTTTTTCTTAGGCATAGAAACATAATATGGCGCGCTTTTTGCTACCTCTTTAGGGTAACTACTCAGGAGGCAGACATGAATCTTAGACGGCTCAAGTATTTTGTGAAAATCGTTGATATCGGTAGCCTGACACAGGCTGCTGAGTTGTTGCATATTGCACAACCGGCGCTGAGCCAGCAGGTCGCGACGCTGGAGAGTGAACTCGAAAAACAACTGCTGGTACGGAGTCGGCGTGGTGTGACGCCCACCGAGGCGGGGAAAATTCTTTATTCTCATGCACAGACGATATTGTCACAGTGCGAACAGGCAAAGGATGCAGTGAGTGGCGCACGACAATCAATGAGTGCGTAAGCATTAGCCATAGAGCCAGCCATTTCCTGATGGCTGGCTACTCATCAGGTTTTTGTGTCAGATGTTCGATCAAAATAGTGATCTTTCTTATTTTTTTGTGAAGGTTATCACAACTCATAGCATTATTGATCTTCCTCAAAGCAGAGATTTTTGCTCTTAAAAATAAAATAGTTTTTTATTTTTTTTATTTATTTGGTTTATTTATCTGCAACTTCATTTTATTGCTGCTGTTCGAATATGATTTCCTTAAAATGATAATAGACACTAGCGGTCAGGCCATTCACAGTGTTACATTAATCTTTGTCATGTTTTCTCTAATCCTGTGCACCAAGAACGGGTGTTGCTTTATGGGTGTATGACAGTTATTTTTTTGATTAAGGAGTTCAAATGAATAATATCCTCTCTCATCTTTTAATAAAGCTGGCAGAAAAAGAAGTTGGAGAAAAAGCGCTTAACGCGAAGATTGAATCGTTAGAGATGCTGATTTCTGCTATTGTTTCAACATTTGATGACAGTAAAATCAATGAGTTAAATAGAAAGATAGAAGGTGTCGTTGCCGATGCTTCACAGCGGCAGGATGAACATAATTGCTTAGCTCTCGAACTATTGGCAAAAAACATCAATCGAATTACAACCGTTTCATGGCGGGAATAACGTTCTTATATATCAATGGTGATGACATTAATTGTTCGCATATTAATTTTCGTATATCCAATTGAGAATTATTTATATTCAATAATAGAGAATACTTGTGCTATGCGTGATTTTGCTGAAAAAAACTGAAGGCGCCGACGTCTGTCCGCGCCTTTCTTGCGTTTATACCTTTTACTTCACATCAACAGCTGGCTTTTTCCGCCGAATAAACTGATAAGCAATAGCCAGAACAATAAACCACAGCGGCGTGACAATAAGCGCCTGCCGTGTATCTGGCTGTAATGTTAACAGTACAATAACAAAAGCAAAAAAGGCCAGACATATCCAGCACATGAAAATACCCAACGGCATTTTATAAGATGACTCGGCATGTAGCTGAGGGCGTTTTTTACGGTATGTCAGGTAAGAGCACAGGATGATGCTCCAGATGAACATGAATAAAATCGCGGAGACAGTGGTCACCAGTGTGAAGACCGTCATCACGTTCGGAATCAGGTAGATCAGCACCACGCCCGAAAGCAAACAAATACAGGAAAACATCAACCCAGTCGAAGGAACTGCGCGTTTAGAGAGCACGCCGAAACTTTTCGGTGCATCGCCTTGTTTTGCCAGGCCAAAGAGCATGCGGCTGGTGGAGAATACGCCGCTATTGGCCGAGGATGCCGCCGACGTCAGTACGACAAAGTTGATCATACTGGCGGCTGCAGGCAGGCCAACCAGTACGAACATTTCCACGAAAGGACTGCGATCTGCAGTAATTGCACTCCACGGGGTGACGGACATAATCATCATTAACGCAAAAACATAAAACATGATGATGCGAATCGGGATAGCGTTAATGGCACGGGGAAGTACGACTTTCGGATTTTTCGTTTCAGCGGCAGTTGTACCAACCAGCTCGATACCGACAAATGCGAATACGGCGATCTGGAATCCGGCAAAAAATCCGCTTATCCCTTTAGGGAACATGCCACCATCATTCCAAAGGTTGGTAAAGGAGGCGACATTTCCTGATGGGGAAGAGAATTGCATCATCACCAGGGCGACACCGACCACGATTAACGCAACGATAGCGACAATTTTGATCATCGCGAACCAGAATTCCATCTCGCCAAACAGCTTCACGGTTGCCAGATTTAGCGTCAGTAATAACAGAACGCAAAGCAGGGAAGAGACCCACTGCGATAAATCAGGGAACCAGAACTGTGAGTAGGCACTAATGGCTACGACATCGGCGATCCCAGTTACGACCCAGCAGAACCAATACGTCCAGCCGGTAAAGAAACCTGCCCATGGCCCAAGGAGGTCAGCAGCAAAATCGCTGAATGACTTATAGTTGAGGTTGGAGAGTAATAGTTCCCCCATTGCGCGCATGACAAAAAACAGCATAAAACCAATGATCATATAAACGAAGATGATCGAAGGACCCGCCATGCTGATTGTTTTGCCTGAGCCCATAAATAGCCCAGTACCGATCGCTCCGCCGATGGCGATGAGCTGAATATGACGATTAGTCAGATTCCGTTGCAGTCCCTCTCCCTGTTCAGAGGCAAGGTCTGCGGCTTCTTTTGATTGTTCGACCATATAAGTACACTTTCCTGTTTCTGTCTGTGATGTTTTTTTGAGCTCTTTGGCGGCTCTCGTTTACGAAAATCGAAACGAATAAGATAGCGCAACCGCAGTACTTATTACAGCGGATGTCAGAGATAGTCTGGCATAAAGAGGGCAGCTAATGATGTAAGATGGCGCTGTATGTTTTTCGCTCTAAAATGAAAAGGATATAAATAAAATGATGTGAGGAAGAGATAAATAGGCTGAACAGGTTAACAAAATTACTAATCGTTAACAATCCTATTATCATACATAAAAATTTAATATGAAGTATTTGACAGGCGAGCTGGAGAGGAGAATAATCTTCCCCGTTGGGTCGTTAGCTCAGTCGGTAGAGCAGTTGACTTTTAATCAATTGGTCGCAGGTTCGAATCCTGCACGACCCACCAACAATATCAATGGCTTATGATATTGCTTTCAGTTTTTCATTATTTCTGTTTTCTTTATTTGATTTATTTTTAATTATATCCGTTCTTAACGCTAACCGTATTTTCTGCGTTGGTTTTCCCCGCTTTATTCTATTTTTATCACTTTCATAACAAATCCGCTCTCTTAATAGTTGGGACTTTTTCGATCATGCTTTATTGATATTCTGCTGTAATGCCAAGTGGATACATAAGGTGTCTGATGATATCGCTGAACGTTATCGCTTTTGATGACGAGAATGTGCCTCAATCGTCCTGAAGAGTGGCGAGAAGGTGCTATGCTTAGCAGATGGAATCGTTGACAGATCGTTTATGATGTGACGAGTTGTTTGCACAGGGTTGTGTTCATATCCACTGGGGCGGCGTTTAGAGGTAGCTGGAGTTTCCTGGTTAGCCATAAGCAAGTTTCTGCTTGATTTCGGAGGTTCATATGGGATTCGAAAAATTACTGGCTGTCATAGAAAAAAGTCACCAGGATCCAAAATCGGTTATCTCATTGTCTGAACTGAGCCAGGCAATCCATGAGATAATTTGTACGGAAAGTTCAAAAGAGTACAAAATAAATGAATGCTTCACTGAGCTGAGGGAGCTGGTTGATGAAAGAAAAGCACTTTCCAGAAAACAGTTCCTGGATAAAGCGTTGGTGATGGAATTAACGCTTTATAAAAAGAAAGAAGAGGCACTGCTTTTGAAACTCATTAGCATCGGGAATAAATAGACGAGCGTCTCTATTTTTAAATCAGGAAGACAATGCTAAATATCACTACACCGCCAGATCAAATTATTAAGATGGCGGTGTAGCAAATAGTGCTATTTACGATAGCTGGTTTTGATTTGCTTAATTGTGTTATCAAAGACAGCGGCTTGCTCGGCATCTTCCAATTGAGCAATATATCTTTCCATATTGATGATAACTTTACCGGCATCTGCCTGGCCGATTGCTTTTAATAACAGCGTAACCATAGCCTTCAGGCAGGTAACCTCATGGGCCAGTGTTTCAGCGGATGCAGTAGTAGAAAAGTCTGCGTTGCTCATGTTTTGTCCTCAACAAGAAAAAGATGTTTTCCTTCACCTGTTGCGGGCGTTACCGCTGACGCGACAGGCAGAACCAGATGGGCGGGAGTATAACATAAAGCATATTGTGGATTGATATTATTCGCAGATAAAGCCATTTTAGTGACTGTTTTTTATGCATTTAACTTATTTAAATAGCGTCTATATTTTGGATGTTTTTTGGTGGTAAAGGTTATAGATGTGTTTTGTTCAATACATATGATGTTCACTATGGACGTTTTTCACCGAATATATTATTTGTATAATATCGTGGTAGATGATGATAAAATTTCTAACCACATCCTGATTACAATAGTGACTTTTTATTGACATTCAAGATGTAAAGCCAATTTCATGCCATTTGATTTGCATTGTTTTTTATACATTTTGTGCCAATGAAGTGTTTATACTGTGTGGCGTATTTGAAATGTTAAGAATGTGATCAACATACACCATCAGGTTAACGATATATTGTTATGATCGGGAATGCGCTTTATTCCTTCTCGGCATATTTTAAAATACATATTCATATAAATCTGTGTTCATTATTTTTTGAAACCAACGTAGTATCACCTGCAAGCAACTTTTTATGTAAGTGTTACTCCCTTTTTTGGAGAATTATTCTTTGATTAGCGTTTTTCTTGTTGATGACCATGAACTGGTGCGGGCAGGGATACGACGCATTCTTGACGATATCAAAGGTCTGAAAGTGGTTGGTGAGGCATGCTGCGGTGAAGATGCTGTCAAATGGTGCCGAAGCAATGATGTCGATGTTGTTTTGATGGACATGAGCATGCCTGGCATCGGTGGGCTTGAAGCAACGCGCAAGATCCTGCGTTTTACGCCAGATATAAAAGTCATCATGCTCACTATTTATACTGAGAATCCGCTACCTGCTAAAGTGATGCAGGCTGGTGCCGCGGGATATGTGAGTAAAGCAGCTGCCCCTCAGGAAGTGATCTCCGCCATTCGCGCTGTGCATGCTGGTAAACGGTATATTGCTTCTGATATTGCGCAGCAGATGGCGTTAAGCCAGTTGGAGCCGCAGACGGATGCGCCGCTTGAATGTTTGTCTGAACGCGAATTACAGATTATGCTAATGATAACGAAGGGACAGAAAGTGACTGAAATTTCAGAACAGCTTAATCTTAGCCCTAAAACAGTGAACAGCTATCGCTACCGTATGTTCAGCAAACTGAATATCAACGGCGATGTAGAGTTGACTCATCTGGCTATCAAGCATGGGCTTTTTACCGCGGAGACATTGTTAAGTAGTGAGTGAGAGTTTCGATGCGTCGGCATTTTTAAAAACGGTAACGAGCCAGCCTGGCGTCTACCGGATGTATGACGCCGGTAATACGGTCATCTACGTCGGTAAGGCAAAAGACTTAAAAAAACGACTTGCCAGCTATTTCCGCAGTCATGTCGCCAGCCGTAAAACCGAGGCATTAGTCAAAAGCATCAAGCATATTGATGTCACGATCACGCATACGGAAACTGAAGCCCTACTGCTGGAACACAACTACATCAAGCTTTATCAGCCGCGTTATAACGTCTTGCTGCGCGACGATAAATCCTATCCCATGATTTTCCTGAGCGGTGATGTGCATCCACGTTTAGCTGTTCACCGTGGCGCTAAGCATGCGAAGGGCGAATATTTTGGCCCATTTCCCAACGGCAATGCCGTGCGCGAAACGCTAATATTGCTGCAAAAGCTGTTTCCGGTGCGCCAGTGTGAAAATAGCGTCTATCGCAATCGCTCTCGTCCTTGCCTGCAATATCAAATTGGTCGCTGTCTCGGGCCTTGCGTTAGCGGTTTGGTTAGCGAAGAAGATTATCAACAGCAGGTTGATTATGTTCGCCTGTTTTTGTCTGGTAAAGACCAGCAAGTACTGAATCAACTCATCTCCCGGATGGATGCGGCCAGTCGCGATCTGCATTTTGAAGATGCAGCCCGGATACGCGATCAGATCCAGGCGGTTCGGCGTGTGACGGAAAAACAATTTGTTTCCGGCGACGGCGAAGATCTGGATGTTATCAGTGTTGCCTTTGATGCTGGCATTGCTTGCGTCTATGTCCTTTTCATCCGACAGGGAAAAGTGCTTGGCAGCCGGAGCTATTTCCCCAAAGTCCCTGGTGGTACGGAATTGGGGGAGGTCGTGCAGACTTTTGTCGGGCAATTCTATTTGCAGGGAAGCTTAGGCCGAACGCTTCCTACAGAAATTCTGCTCGACTTCACTCTGCCCGATAAAGATTTGCTGACGGAGTCTCTAACGGTAGTTGCGGGAAGAAAAGTACAGATTCAAACGAAACCCCGCGGCGATCGTGCGCGTTATTTAAAATTAGCGCGGACAAATGCTGCCACAGCGCTGGTCACAAAACTGTCTCAGCAGTCCACCATTCACCAGCGACTGGCGGCGTTAGCTAACGTGTTGCAGTTGCCAGAAATCCATCGGATGGAGTGTTTTGATATCAGTCATACGATGGGCGAACAGACTGTGGCATCCTGCGTAGTATTTGATGCCAATGGTCCGTTACGTTCGGAATATCGCCGCTATAATATCAGTGGCATTACGCCAGGCGATGATTATGCCGCCATGGCGCAAGTCCTCCGACGTCGATATGGTAAAGCGCTGGATGACAGCAAAATACCGGATGTCATTGTGATCGATGGCGGAAAAGGGCAGCTCGGCCAGGCTCAGGAGGTGTTTGACTCGCTGCAGGTATCGTGGGATAAAAACAAGCCTCTGCTACTTGGTGTCGCGAAAGGCAGCGATCGTAAAGCTGGGCTGGAAACGCTGTTTTTTGAGTCGACGGGCGAGGGCATGGCACTACCGTCTGATTCTCCCGCATTGCACGTTATCCAGCATATTCGCGATGATTCGCATGACCATGCAATTGGCGGACATCGTAAGAAGAGAGCAAAAGTAAGAAATACCAGTACGCTGGAGCTTATCGAAGGTGTCGGCCCTAAAAGGCGTCAAACCCTGTTGAAATACATGGGAGGACTGCAACCGTTGATGAATGCCAGTATTGAGGAGATTGCAAATGTTCCAGGAATTTCGCATGCATTGGCAGAAAAAATCTTCCATGCATTGAAACACTAGGGACAATGTTGCAACATACTCTTAGTATCCACTCCAGCCAGATAGTTACCTAAGCGCTATGCAATTTAATATACCGACGTTGCTTACCCTGTTTCGTGTTGCTCTTATTCCGTTTTTTGTGCTGGCGTTTTATCTTCCATTCGTCTGGGCACCGCTGCTCTGCACGTTGATTTTCGTGTTTGCTGCCATTACGGATTGGTTTGATGGTTTCCTTGCCCGGCGCTGGAAACAGACCACGCGTTTTGGTGCCTTCCTCGATCCTGTTGCGGATAAAGTGATGGTGGCTGTCGCGTTGGTGCTAGTTGCGGAATACTATCACTCCTGGTGGATTACGCTGCCTGCCGCGACCATGATCGCGCGGGAAATCATCATTTCAGCATTGCGCGAGTGGATGGCTGAAATTGGTAAGAGAAGTAGCGTTGCCGTGTCGTGGATAGGGAAGGTGAAAACCACGGCTCAGATGATGGCGCTTTTTGCTTTGCTATGGCGTCCAGAACGTATTGTTGAAGGCGTTGGTGTTGTGGCGTTGTACATCGCCGCCGTACTGACTTTCTGGTCCATGTTTCAATATTTGAACGCCGCGAGACACGATCTGCTTGAACCTTGATCGAAGCGCCGTAAAAATCAGCAAACGAACGCGGTTGCTTGATAATTTTATTGACTCATTGCGTCAGGTCAGTAGAATGCACCGCATCAACAGCAACACTGGTTTGTAAGAAGTTAAGAGAATCAGTGAGTTCTGTGTTGCGGGAATAGCTCAGTTGGTAGANNTCGAGTCTCGTTTCCCGCTCCAATTTAAAACATCGGCAATTGCGGATGTTGGTCACTAAGACCTAAATATTTTGGCGCGTTAACAAAGCGGTTATGTAGCGGATTGCAAATCCGTCTAGTCCGGTTCGACTCCGGAACGCGCCTCCAATATTTAAGCCCGGGTGGTGAAATCGGTAGACACAAGGGATTTAAAATCCCTCGGCGTACGCGCTGTGCGGGTTCAAGTCCCGCCCCGGGCACCATTGATAAATCAATAGACGTCAACCGACGTCTATTTTTTTGCCTAAAACCCACGGTTTTACTGGCTTCCCCTTCATTGCATACTCTCCCAACGTCAACGCAATTCAACCTACATCAACTTGCTTGTGAGTATACATCTGAGTATATATGTTGGTTCTACCTTGCTCTGTATACTCACCGTAAGCACCAATGAGGATATTGATAATGGCTCTGACCGATATCAAAGTGCGTTCGGCAAAACCAGAAGAAAAAGAGTATTCACTGACTGACGGTGATGGGATGTTTCTGCTGGTTCATCCCAATGGTTCCAAATACTGGCGGCTGCGCTTTCGTTTTGGTGGCAAGCAACATCTCATGGCATTAGGCGTTTATCCTGAAGTTTCTCTTTCTGAAGCGCGTCATAAACGGGATGACGCTCGGAAACAGGTTGCTGCGGGGATCGATCCCCGCGAACATAAGAAAGCGGTAAAAGCGAAACAAGAAGAGGATGAAAAGACCTTCGAAGTTGTGGCTCGCGCCTGGCACGCCGACAACAAGAAGTGGTCTGAATCCCATGCCGAACGTATCCTGAAAAGTCTGAGCGACAATATTTTCCCCGCTATTGGTAGCAAACACATCTCAGATCTGAAAACACGCGACTTGCTGACACCGATTAAAAGCGTTGAACGCTCTGGACGTTTAGAAGTGGCTAAGCGCTTAAAACAACGCGTGACCGCCATCATGACCTATGCCGTACAAAACGGCCTGATTGACTATAACCCGGCGCAGGATATGGCAGGGGCAATTATGCCAGGCAAAGTTGAACATCGTCCTGCGTTAGCGCTTGAACGCTTGCCTGAACTTCTTAGCCGTATAGATGGCTATAAAGGTCGTGAGTTTACCCAGTGGGTAATAAATCTCTCCCTACTGATTTTCATTCGTTCCAGCGAACTCCGTTTTGCCCGTTGGCCGGAAATCGACTTTGAACGAGCGTTGTGGACGATTCCTCCAGAACGTGAACCGATTCCAGGAGTGAAATTCTCCGAACGTGGTTCAAAAATGCACACACCACATCTTGTTCCGCTGAGCCGTCAGGCACTGGAGATCCTTAAAAAGATCAGAGAGGTTAGCGGGCATTGTGAACTGGTTTTCATTGGCGATCATTCGTCACGAAAACCAGTTAGTGAAGGTACGGTAAACAAAGCGCTGCAAACGATGGGCTACGACACCAAAACGGAAGTGTGTGGTCACGGCTTTCGTACCATGGCCTGTAGTTCACTGATTGAGTCGGGCTTGTGGTCTAGGGATGCGGTGGAACGGCAGATGAGCCACCAAGAGCGTAATGGCGTTCGCGCTGCGTACATTCATAAGGCAGAGCATCTGGATGAGCGTCGTTTGATGTTGCAGTGGTGGGCAGATTTTCTCGATACAAATCGTGAGAAAAGGGTGAGTCCATTTGATTTTGGGAAGTTGACGGCGGGGTAATTATAGCCAATGGGCAGGCTGTAACTCTGGTTAGCTAGGGCTACAGCTTGTTCGATGGGGAAGAACGCTATTCGTAGAACGAGTAACCATGTTTAATGCCTGGATCAGCGAAAAGGTTTCATTCTGCGTACTTATTGTTTACAAGACTATGAGTTTTATGTATTTCTAAAATAATGAACATTTTCATCAGAGGGGGAGGGCATGCTGTGGAGAGTTGTTCGTGTTGACTTCACTGAGCGTTGTGCCTGTGTGTTCGGCAGTAAGACGCACTACATTGATCCTACCCACCTAATGTGGACACAACCCTAAGCGAGGTTCTGGTTTTCAAATTGTTCCGGGCTGAGACCACCACAGGCACTATGGCGACGCCAGCGATTGTAATCGCACTCAATATAATTAAATACCGTTGAACGCATCACTTCCCTGCTGGCAAAGCGTTCGCCGTGGATACATTCTACTTTCAATGTGTGAAAGAAGCTTTCCATACAGGCGTTATCGTAACAGCAACCTTTGGCGCTCATACTGCCACGCAGTGTATGTCGTTTCAGCAACGCCTGATAATCCGATGAACAATATTGCCCACCTCTATCTGTATGAACAATGACATTCTCCGGGCGTTTACGTCTCCAGAGCGCCATCTGTAACGCATCACAGGCCAGTTGTGCCGTCATTCGTGATGACATCGACCAGCCGATAACCGCCCGTGACCACAGGTCAATCACAACGGCCAGATAGAGCCAGCCTTCGTCCGTGCGAAGTAGAGTAAGAGACAGGGCGTAGTTGGACTATTTCCCTGCCTCTCCTCTCCGAACCGGACGTGCACCTTTCAGCGCATCCGGCTCTCCGTTTAAACGCTGGCGAACGCCATTGCCACTTCGGTAAAACGCGATGTATAGGTGTTTCTGGCTTCTGTCCTGAGGTAAGGATTCCCTTCGGGAAGACGCCAGCGGAACAGCTTCTTGCCTTGCCCGAGCAACCGGTACAGGATTTCACCGTTGAGCTTACCGCGATTGGTTTTACCAAATAACATCCACGTTTTGCTCTGACCCGGTTTTGGTGACTTACACCACCACCTCATCAGGGAGGCGATGCCTGTACGGTATTTGCGGGCCAGCCAGTGAGCCAGTTTCCAGAACACGATACGGTCGATATGACTGAAGACTTTGGCCTTAAAATCAACGAACTGGTAGAATGCTGCCCAGCCCTTCAGTTTCCGGTTGAGCTGTTCAGCCATATCGACTTTGCTTTCACTGTAATTGCCTGATAGCAGCGCTGTCAGCGATGCGGCGAAGTTTCTGGCTTTCTCCTTCGGGATCATCGAGACCACCCGCATATCGCCGTAACGACTGCGTTTGCGGATGATCCTGTGTCCCAGAAAGATAAAGCCATCATTAACATGGGTGATTTTAGTCTTGTCCATGTTCAGCCTGAGCTTCAGACTGTCTTCAAGCACACTTCGGCACTCCTCCCTGATGGTTTCCGCCTGTTCTTTGGTGCCTTTGACGATAAGCACGAAGTCATCGGCGTACCGGCAGTACGCCACGGCAGGTTTCCATTTCCAGTTTTCTCTGACGGCGGTACTTCGACCTCGCTGGATACTGTGATTCCAGTACCAACGATCTTTTCGGGCTTTCCCGCTCAGGTAGCGTTTATGCAGATACTGATCGAACTCATTCAGCATGATGTTCGACAGTAGCGGCGATATTACGCCCCCCTGAGGCACACCTTCACTGGCCGCCTGGAATAGACCGACGTCGATGTGTCCTGCTTTGATGATTTTCCACAGCAGGGCCATGAAACGTGCGTCACTGATCCTGCAGCGGACAGCTTTCATCAGCAGGCGATGGTGCACGGTGTCAAAGTAGCTGGACAGGTCACCTTCAATCACCCAGCGGCCCCGGTTTTCTCCGCAATCGGTAAGTTGCAGTTTTACCGTACGGATCGCATGGTGGACGCTACGTTCAGGCCGGAAGCCATACGAGAGCGAATGAAAATCACTCTCCCATATCGGCTCCATCACCATCAGCATTGCCCGCTGAACTATACGATCCCGCAACGCGGGGATACCCAGTGGTCGCAGTTTGCCGTTGCTTTTCGGGATGTAAACCCGTCTGGCTGGCAGGGGCTGGTAGTCACCTGAGAGAAGTTCATCCCTGAGCCTTTGCAGTTCAGCAGCCAGTCGGGCCTGTAGCTTTGCTTTGTTCACACCATCAACGCCGGGGGTATGTGCCCCCTTTGATGAAAGCGTGATCCGCGCCGCTTCAGCCAGCCATTCTGGTTGTGCTATCAGGCGCAGCAGTCGCTCAACCCGTCGGGACGGATCAGTGACTGCCCATGTGGCAAGCTTGCGTTGCATTTCGCTGATTATCAAAGGTCTTCACCTCGTTAGGTCAGGTAGTTTGCTCAACAAACACATTTAAACTGCTTCCCTTCGCCATGTAATGGGCTTTCCCCATCCCAGACTACTACGGAAGCTCCGCCAGCCAGCGCGTCATCGGAGCCATGCCTCCTTAACATCCGTCGCTGACCTTCCCCGGTTTACCTGCCTGGACTCAGGCATACTGAGGAGGCTGCCCGTCGCACTCTTTATCCTTGCTTGCCGCAAGTTGGCAGAAGTCAGCAGTGCGAGCGTGATGGGCACTGCTGTCCCGGTGTTCTGCTTACATGTCAAAACACTTTCGACCGACACTGCATATCTGTCATTGTCGGTACCTTCTGCACGACCTGTCAGATCACGTAGGCCATGGTGACATTTTCAACCCACAGAGGCGGATTAACGGGTTCATGTTCTTCAGCCTTTCAGTACTCAACCTTGAGGATCATCTCGGCTTAGTGATCTCGCCTCAATCCCCGTTGTCAGCGGGTTACATCACCCTGTGAGCATGCCACAGGTCACTGCCGCTCAGGTTCTCCACCGTCACACCCGGTGGGATTGTTGGGCTTCTCGTCATGAGTTACCGGTTCAATATTCCAGACAGACTCGTGGTTCATTTGAGCGTCCATGCTCGCCCTGAACTCCGGGCACACGATAGGTGATATCACCTGCCCACTTCTGGTTCGGGCCGCTAGCGATGAAGTTCTGCTTCAGCAGGTTTTCCGATACCGGCAGGCCATGTTCACGGTAACTGACCGGACTGAATTTACGACTGGCCTTCGCCCGTAACCCCTGACGACGCAGACTGGTAGCAATGGTTTTGATGTTGTACTCCGGCAGCTCATCGGCAAGGCGTGGCGCACCATAACGCTGTTTCGCCTCAGCGAATGCGCTACGAACAGCCTCATCACAAATGAGCCGAAACTGCTGACGTGGAGTTATCTGACAACGGCGCATAAGCCAGACATACCAGCCGCTGCGGGCAACCTGAAGCACCCGGCACATCGCTTTGATACTGAACTCTGCCCGATGCTTTTCGATAAAGACATACTTCATTTCAGGCGCTTCGCGAAGTATGTCGCGGCCTTTTGGAGAATAGCCAATTCCTCAGCCTGTTCAGCCAACTGCCGCTTTAGCCGGGCATTTTCAGCCGCGAGTTCATTTTCGCGTTCTGAGGCGGTCATTTGCTGCTGCCGTTTACTGCGCCATGTATAAAGTTGTGACTCGAACAGGCTAAGTTCGCGTGCAGCGGCAGCGACACCAATACGCTCAGCCAGTTTCAGGGCTTCATCTCGGAATTCGGGCGTATATTGCTTACGGGATTTCTTATTGGTTGATGCTGGTTTTGTCATGTGAGCTACTGACCTGCCCCCAGGATTAGATACGACCTTCAGTTAGTAATGTCGGTTGGTTTTTCTTCATATTTCCTGTTTCGCCAGTCCGTTGCGAATTCAGCTGGTGTCTGGTAATCCAGCGATGAATGGGGACGGCACTCGTTATAATCCTGCCGCCAGTCATTAATCGTTTTCCGGGCATGAAGAATATCGCTGAACCAGTGTTCATTCAGGCATTCATCGCGAAAGCGCCCGTTAAAACTCTCAATAAATCCGTTCTGTGTCGGCTTGCCGGGCTGAATAATCCGCAGCTCCACGCCATGCTCAAAGGCCCATTGATCGAGCGCGCGGCAGGTAAACTCCGGGCCCTGATCGGTTCTTATCGTAGCCGGATAGCCGCGAAACAGCGCAATGCTGTCCAGAATACGCGTGACCTGCACGCCTGAAATCCCGAAGGCAACGGTGACCGTCAGGCACTCCTTCGTGAAGTCATCCACGCAGGTCAGGCACTTGAGCCTGCGACCTGTGGCCAGCGCATCCATGACAAAATCCATCGACCAGGTCAGATTCGGCGCAGCCGGGCGGAGCAGCGGCAGACGTTCTGTTGCCAGCCCTTTACGACGACGTCTGCGTTTTACGCCGAGTCCACTCAGATGGTAGAGCCGGTATACTCGCTTGTGATTAACATGAATCCCTTCGCGGCGCAGCAGCTGCCAGATGCGGCGGTAACCAAAACGCCTGCGCTCCAGTGCCAGTTCGGTGATGCGCCCGGATAAATGCGCATCCGATGCCGGACGCTGCGCTTCGTAACGGCAGGTCGACAGGGACAAACCTGTAAGCCTGCATGCACGACGTTGCGACAGACCGGTCGCATCACACATCAACACCACGGCTTCCCGCTTCTGGTCTGTCGTCAGTACTTTCGGCCAAGGGCCACCTGAAGCGCCTCCTTATCCAGCATGGCTTCGGCCAGCAGCTTCTTGAGTCGTGCGTTCTCTTCCTCAAGCGACTTCAGGCGCTTAACCTCGGGCACCTCCATGCCGCCATACTTTTTACGCCAGGTGTAAAACGTGGCATCGGAAATGGCGTGCTTGCGGCAGAGCTCGCGGGCAGAAACTCCGGCTTCGGCCTCGCGGAGAATACTGATGATCTGTTCGTCGGAAAAACGCTTCTTCATGGGGATGTCCTCATGTGGCTTATGAAGACATTACTAACATCGCGGTGTGTTAATCAACGGGGAGCAGGTCACTACCTCTGGTAGAGAGTTTACTCACTTAGTCGCGTGTCCACTAATGATGGGTAGGATCACATTACATCAGGTAAGGGCTTTGTTGTTGTTGATAATGATGGTAACGAACGGTTCGCAGGTCCTGACTGTGTACGAAATCCTAATTACGTCAGTAATCCTGGGGAAAAAGTTCCTGATTTGACGAAAGGATGTTTGGAACCAGGGGTTGAAGATGGTGGGGATACATCTAAGGCTCTGCCCAAAATAGCCACTGGGAAAGCAGGGGGTACGTCTAAAACGGACGATCGTAGTAACCAAAATGCCATTGCTTATTTGTTACTACGTGTTGAGAAACTTAAAAATTTTCCCAAAATAAAATACAAAAAACTTGATGAACTATATGAACGTTATCACCGTGATAGTTTAACCGAGAGTGATTTTATTTTATTGAATAAATTAATTGATAGCAAATCATTCCCTGAGTATTCACTTAAGAATTTACAGGCTATATACGCTTGTGAATTTTGGATTAATCAATTTCTCAAACTTAATCAAGATAAAGATCTAAACTATGTTGAAGGTCTGAAAAACTATCTTCATACAAAGCTAGCGTTAACATCATCTCAAATTAGTGGATTAAACAAGTGGTTTGATAATTCTAGCGGGCGAAAAATGGTCAAATTAAAACCCAATCCTTTTGTTATTGATCCCTCTGAATACTGGAAGAAAGATTAATTTAATATTCTTTCGTTAGTAATACCTATAAAGGCCAAACTAGTAGCCTTTATAGGTATGAATTTTGGTTGAAATCGTTGTGCTGATATCTGTTAATCTGTATTAACTCAGTCTTGACCTGATAGTTTTACCGGACAGAATACGCTCAAGTCTGATAGTCGGCTTTGAGCGAGAAGCGGAAGTCAGTTGTATCATCGTCTCCTATATTCTTAGGAACACCTCGCTTAATTTTTCTAGTAATTGATAAATAGTGATATTACATTTAATGGATGCAACCTAAGTATACTTCCCCAAAGGTTTTTAATGCCAACTGACTAAATTCAGTTGTTAAGTTTTTCGACAAAATCAACCCTTTTTTAATAGTTTTAAATGTGGCAAATTCAGGCATCTCATCCCCAAGAGGTTCATTTTCCCTGAGCATAGACTGTCGAAGCGTAGCAAAAAGCTCAAATCCAAGAGGGGCTTCTATTGGGGGCCCGTAGCCGCAGTCGTAACCGTAAGTTAAGATTTTTGCTTTTCCAGTTATTGTTTCTCTAAACCTAACACCACTAAAAGATGCTACTAAATCAGCAAGTTGTATCCCACAAACTTCATGAGATGAGCATGTTATAACTTTTACTTCATCAGAACATAGACTGACAGCTTCTGTAGAGTTTATGATACCTTCATCGAAAAAAATATTCCCTTTCCCATCTGGAAAGTTCTTAATCAATAAGCTTAATAAAAAAGACACATCCGCATAAGAACGATGGCGATACTCACTTGGCATAATAAATGCTCCCCATCGACAATTTGAGTTCAAGTAGGAAATAAGATTACTCCTCAAATTTCTTAAGGATTCAGATTTATCCATTCTTGCGCATGAGTGATGTTCATCAACTGAATGCTCTGAAAGAATTTTGTATATATCAGACTGAGGATCTTGATTACAAACTACATAAGCCAAGATCATAAACCCAAACTCCTCGTGTACCGACTCATCAATGTAAATATTCAAAGCCTTATCCTTTCAATGATATATGATTTTTTATGTTAGATTATAGGCATAGTTCATTGAATTACAACGCCATTTTTGAGTTAAAAACCTTCTAAATATATTAATTTATCATTTTGCGTGTGACATAATTTAAAACATGCTGAATATTAATTAAACAATATGTCCGCTTCTGGCTGTGAGTTCAACAGGTCGATGCAACGCTATCCTTAAT
>NZ_JACDSF010000056.1:18169-18423 GCF_013449685.1 Pectobacterium brasiliense
ATATCGCCAGAATGTTCGACAGATACCATTCTTCTATCATGCCCACTATCCATCAGACTGGTGGATACCGTCCCCCTGTCCGAAAGCGGCACCGGTTAGCGCTTTCGCTTGATGAAAGAGGGGAGATATCCAGAGGGCTGGTAGCAAAACGTAGCATTAGGGACATCGCTGACAAATTATCAAGAGCCCCCTCAACGATTAGCCTCGAGATCAAGAGGCACGAAGGTGCAAAACAATACCGTGCAGCAAAAGCG
>NZ_JACDSF010000056.1:18618-18787 GCF_013449685.1 Pectobacterium brasiliense
TTTATAAAACGCTTTTTATACAAAACCGGGGAGCATTAAAAAAAGAACTGCAGCAATGCCTCAGAAGCGGAAGAGCGGTGCGTAGATCCCGAACGTCATCACTTAAAGGGAAAGGATTAGGGTCAATCCCGAATGCGATACTCGGTTTACTGTAGCGACAGACATTCAG
>NZ_JACDSF010000056.1:18816-22305 GCF_013449685.1 Pectobacterium brasiliense
ACAATATTTTCCAAAAGGAACTGATTTATCGGTTCACAGTCAGCAAAGACTTAACAGTGTTGCCAGCCAGCTAAATGAAAGGCCGAGAAAAACGCTAAACTATGAATCTCCCGCAGAGCGGTTCAATAATTGTGTTGCATCCATCGGTTGAACTCACAGCACGGAGCGGACAACAGCAGAGTAGTCAGGTTCGATTTAAGAGTACCTAACCCACATACCAGAGGCTCTCTAAAAGAGAATGGTATAACCATGCAGAATACTTACATGGGACCATCGATGCCATCGTCAGCCCCTGAAAAGGGCTGATTTTATTGGATAAAAATTCTAAAGAGCGATGTGAATATGCCGATAACCATATCAATACAAAGTCTATTTCCTGAACAATAGCGCAGCTGTCGATACATCTTGGCCGACTCGTCTGAAAATCTCTTATGGCTTATCAACCTGAAATCGGATATATACCTCATGAATGAGAAAAATGTTGTTGGAACAACCGCTGGCATAATCGGCAGCTCTGAAAATTATGCAGATAATGTTGTTCTGGGTGCAGCCAGAGGTCATGGATTTGCTGCTGAAAAAGCGAATCACCTTAAGGATGTGATGTCAGGAAAAAATGCAAAAATTGTTGGCGGTGACAATGTCAAAAATGGTGCTGACAGGCTGGTGGATGGCATTCATATACAAACAAAATATTGTAATTCAGGCTCAAAATGTATCAGTGAATGTTTTGAAGATGGAACTTTCCGCTACTTAAACACTGACGGCACCCCTATGCAAATAGAAGTGCCGTCAGATAAATATGATGCTGCGGTGCAGGCAATGGAGAATAGAATAAAAAATGGTCAGGTACCAGGCATAACAGATCCAGAATCAGCGAAAGATATTGTCAGAAAAGGTTCATTCACATATGAGCAAGTAAGGAATATTGCTAAATTTGGTACAATTGAAAGCTTAACTTATGATGCAGTAAACGGCATTAAGTTGGCTGGTACAGCAATGGGAATCTCTGCGGCTGTTTCATTCGCTGTCGCTCTATGGAATGGAGAAGACTGGGATAAAGCTCTTGAATCATCTTGCTATGCTGGATTAAAAGTGGGCGGTGTAGCCTGGGTTAGTAGCATCATTACTGCTCAACTTGGCAGAACAGGGATAGAACAAAGTTTGCGTGGCGCTACAGATTGGATCGTTCAGCAAATGGGGCCTAAAGCTGCCGCATGGATTGCAAATGGTTTACGCTCAGGTAATGCGATATATGGTGCCGCCGCGATGAACCATGTTAGCAAACTTTTGCGCGGGAATATCGTCACAGGCGTTGTCACCACTCTGGTTATATCCTCCGTAGATTTTGTTCGAATGTTTCAGGGCCGCTGCTCAGGTGCTCAATTATTTAAGAATGTCACTACTACCGCATCTGGAGTTGCTGGCGGAACAGGCGGCTGGATGGCAGGTGCTGCTGGAGGGGCAGCATTGGGTTCGTTTATTCCTTTCGTTGGCACGGCTGCAGGAGGAATCATCGGGGGTTTATTAGGTGCGTTTGCCGGTGGTACGGCTGCAAATGCTGCTGTTTCAGCTATTCTCGATGAGTTTATTGAGGACGATGCTAACGAAATGCTTAAAATAGTGGAAGAAGTATTTGGTGAACTTGCTTTTAATTATTTGTTAACAGAGCAAGAAGCCAAGTCAGTTATTGATGATTTTAAAGGGAAGGACGTACCTGATTTTTTGCGAGATATGTATGCATCATCTGACCGCCAGTTGTTTGCAAAAAATGAATTTGAACCAATGATTATAAATATCGCTAAAAACAGGAAGGTTATCTCTCTGCCCACTGATGCTCAACTATTACAAAAAACCGCAAAAATCATTGATACCCTCGCAGTAGCTTAATTACTCAATGTCTATTAGCTCATACCTGAGCTAATAGACCACATTAAATCCATATGATTCATGAATAGAATATAACTCCGATTCGCTGTGATAACGAATTTTCTGAATAATTAGCTCTAGGATAAGGATAGCGTTGCATAAACCCGTTGGACTCACAGCGAGAAACGGACATACATTTCACTATTGTTGCTTCATGCCGCGGAGGTACTCCAGATTATCTTGCCGAGTTCCGCGACATGTGGCAATCTGCCATAAATCTACTTTTGAAAAAGATGGTTAAAAATTGCAATTTTTATCTGAAAATAGTGTAAAATGGAAATGATAATATTTAATCAGTCAAATCTTCACTCTAAGATCTCATCAGATACGGATAGTTAAAGTAATAAGGAAAAATCATGAATAATGATAACGTATCAAGTGATAATTATGAAAGTGTTATCAACACGGTCTAATAATGTTATTAGAACATTAAATGAAGTACCCAGTGAATTCTACAGTTTAACCGATTATTATTACCAGGATGGGCTTTGTTGAATAAATCGAACTTTTGCTGAGTTGAAGGATCAGATCACGCATTCCCTGACAACGCAGGCAGTCCCGTGGCAAAGCAGAAGTTCAGAATCACCAACTGGCATACCTATAACAAAGCGCTTATCAACCGTGGCTCCATGACTTTCTGGCTGGACGACGAAACAATTAAGGCGTGGTATGACACCGCCCCGCCTTCAGCACGCGGAAGACCTCAGCGCTATTCTGACATTGCCATCACTACCGTTCTGGTTATTAAACGCGTATTCCGACTGACCCTGCGGGCTGCACAGGGCTTCATTGATTCCATTTTTACCCTGATGGGCGTTCCGCTGCGCTGTCCGGATTACACCTGTGTCAGCAAGCGGGCAAAGTCGGTCAATGTCAGTTTTAAAACGGTCACCCGGGGTAAAATCGCGCATCTGGTGATTGATTCCACCGGGCTGAAGGTCTTCGGTGAAGGCGAATGGAAAGTCAAAAAACACGGCAAAGAACGCCGCCGTATCTGGCGAAAGCTGCACCTGGCCGTTGACAGCAAAACACATGAAATCATCTGTGCTGACCTGTCGCTTAACAACGTTACAGACTCAGAGGCCTTCCCCGGGTTAATCCGGCAGACCCACCGGAAAATCAGGTCAGTCGCCGCCGATGGCGCTTACGACACTCGGTTATGTCACGATGAACTGCGCCGTAAGAAAATCAGCGCCCTCATTCCACCCCGAAAGGGAGCGGGTTACTGGCCAGATGAGTATGCGGATCGCAACCGTGCAGTTGCTAATCAGCGGCTGAGCGGAAGTAATGCACGGTGGAAATGGACAACGGAATATCACTGTCGCGCTATAGCGGAAACGGCCATGTATCGGGTAAAACAGCTGTTCGGAGGTTCACTGACACTACGTGACTACGATGGTCAGGTTGCAGAGGCTCTGGCCATGGTACGTGCACTGAACAAAATGACGAAGGCAGGTATGCCAGAAAGCGTGCGTGTTGCCTGATAATCCGACCCGCTACAGGGACGTTCGCACGGAATCTTATTTATTCAACAAAGCCGATTATTGATGGCATTAAGCCCGC
>NZ_JACDSF010000057.1:0-1751 GCF_013449685.1 Pectobacterium brasiliense
CTGTCACGCAGGGGGTCGCGGGTTCGAGCCCCGTCCGTTCCGCCACTTATTAAAAATTATGCCTGCTAACTTTAGCAGGCATAATGTTAAGCGTAATTTAGGGGCGTAGCTCAGTTGGTAGAGCACCGGTCTCCAAAACCGGGTGTCGCGAGTTCGAGTCTCTCCGCCCCTGCCAAATAAAACCCTTCACGTCATCGTGAAGGGTTTTTTTTGATCTGTACTCTATGCTCGATCCTGTCTCGTATCCCTCTTTTCAATTTCTCCGTTATTTCTCCCCTCTGGATGTCTAATTAATCTAACGTGTTGTTATTTAATAGATAAAATTCGCTAATGTGCTGTTGAGAGATCGTGCTGATTTAGCTGTAAATATGCACAAAATAACCGTAATACCAGGTTGTGAACTTGCTCATTCACCTTGTTCGATATTTGAACTAAAACTATCTACAACCTGAGTGAAAGGAAGTTGTTTTTCAGAACGATCTTTCAGGTTGCATTCACTTGTTAGTGATACCTGCCAACATCACATCGGTAGCGCTACAGCAGAAATTCGTAGCGCTATGCTGTACCTGAAATCTGACTAAGTAGCTGTAAGACTACACAGAAGGAGTTTAAGTATGTACAGACGTTTACTGGTAGCTGTTGCTGTAAGCACTGCGTTATGTGGTGCCGTACAGGCAAAACCCTTAACGGTTGGGTTTTCCCAGATTGGTTCAGAATCAGGATGGCGCTCTGCGGAAACTAAGGTGTCAAAGCAGGAAGCCGAGAAGCGTGGGATAACGTTAAAAATAGCGGATGCTCAGCAAAAGCAGGAAAATCAGATTAAGGCTGTGCGGTCGTTCATCGCTCAGGGCGTAGATGCCATATTTATTGCTCCAGTTGTCGCGACAGGTTGGGCGCCAGTCTTACAGGAAGCGAAAGAAGCAAAAATCCCGGTGTTCCTGCTTGATAGAACGATTGAGGTTAGCGATCCATCGTTGTACACCGCGGCTATCGCCTCTGATAGCGTTTATGAAGGAAAAGTGGCTGGTGAGTGGCTTGTGAAAGAAGCCGCTGGCAAACCTTGTAATGTTGTTGAGTTGCAGGGAACGGTTGGGGCTAGCGTTGCGATAAACCGTAAGAAAGGGTTTGCTGACGGTATAGCTTCAGATCCACAGATAAAAATTATTCGCTCGCAGTCGGGGGACTTTACTCGTAGCAAGGGTAAAGAGGTCATGGAAAGCTTTATTAAAGCTGAGCAGAATGGGAAAAATATCTGTGCGGTTTATGCACATAATGATGACATGGCAATAGGTGCTATTCAGGCAATTAAAGAGGCTGGTCTGAAACCTGGTTCACAAATAAAAGTTGTCTCCATTGATGGTGTCCCCGACATTTTTAAAGCTATGATGAATGGCGAAGCTAATGCCACCGTTGAATTAACACCTAATATGGCTGGTCCTGCTTTTGATGCTTTATTAGCGATGAAGAAGGACGGGAAACAGCCTGAAAAATTCATTCAAACCGAATCACGTTTATTACTGCCTGACACGGCAAAACAGGAATATGAAACCAAGAAATACCTTGGTTATTGATATTTATATTGTGGATTTATCATTGATATAAATTTTGCTAAATACCTGGCAGAAATATAAATATGGGAAAGTGGGCTTGCTATGTTTTCTGCACCGTTTAATCACGGGACAGTGAATATTGTCAGCCTACTTACCATAATATTGCTCAGGTGTGATGTCAGGGCGAGATCTAACTCACTT
>NZ_JACDSF010000057.1:1836-104603 GCF_013449685.1 Pectobacterium brasiliense
AGCAAAGTGGAATCCCGCCCTGGGTGTGATGTAGCCTTGTTAAGTTGTCGCATAGGTGATGCTGATGGAAACGACACGGTTGTTAGATATTCGGGGCATGAGCGTTGAGTTTCCGGGGGTAAAAGCACTAGATCAAGTGGACTTCACGCTTAATCGCGGCGAAATAGTGGCGCTATTAGGAGAGAATGGTGCAGGGAAGTCAACGTTAATTAAGGCATTGACTGGCGTTTACCATCGCTCAACGGGTGAAATTATCCTCGATGGTATGGCGATTAATCCTGTAAATACGGCTCATGCTCAGTCATTGGGTATTGGTACAGTCTATCAAGAAGTCAATCTATTACCGAATTTGTCCGTTGCGGCTAATCTATTTATTGGCCGTGAGCCCACACGCTGGGGCATCGTGGATCAACATAAAATCCTGCGTCAGGCTGAAGCCCTCTTATTGAATTATGGACTGATGATCGATGTTAGCCACCCGCTTGGTAATTACTCCATCGCAGTTCAGCAAATTGTCGCTATCGCCAGAGCTATCGATCTTTCCGCTAAAGTTTTAATTCTTGATGAACCGACCGCAAGCCTTGATGCAAAAGAAGTCGATATGCTACTGGATATATTGCGGACGTTGCGCGATCGCGGAATCGGTATGATATTTGTGACGCACTTTCTGGATCAGGTTTATCGCATTAGTGACAGAATTACCGTTTTGCGTAATGGAAGAGTAGTCGGGACATTGCCTGCCGCAGAATTACCACGTATTGAATTAGTCCAAATGATGTTGGGCCACAGTTTTGATGAAACGTTATTGAAGCGTGGCGAACATAGTGACGTCTCAGGTGAGCCCATCGTGCAGTTTAAACACTATGGTCGGCGTGGCTCGATTAATGACTTCGAGCTTTCCGTGCGCCCGGGAGAAATTGTTGGCCTCGCTGGTCTACTGGGTTCCGGCCGGACAGAAACTGCGCAACTGATATTTGGTATTAACGTGCCTGATGCCGGTGAAGCCAGAGTTGATGGCAAACAAGTCAGCATTCGCACGCCGCGTGCAGCAGGAAAACTCGGCTTTGGCTATTGCCCTGAGGATCGCAAAACTGACGGCATTGTCGGTGCGGCAACGGTACGAGAGAACATCATTCTGGCGCTTCAGGCGCAACGTGGCTGGTTGAAGCCCATTTCCTTACGTGAGCAAACCCGTATCGCTGAAAAATTTATCAGCCTATTAGGGATTCGTACGCCCAGTCCAGAGCAGGAAATTCAGTATCTATCGGGTGGAAATCAGCAAAAAGTCCTGCTATCGCGCTGGTTGGCAACAGAACCACGCTTCTTGATTCTGGATGAGCCAACGCGAGGAATCGATGTTGGTGCGCATGCTGAAATCATTCGCCTGATCGAAAAACTGTGTGAGCAGGGGATGGCGTTACTCGTGATCTCTTCTGAATTGGAAGAACTGACTGGTTATGCGGATCGCATCATTGTGCTGCGCGACAGGCGGCACGTTGCGCATCTTGAACATAATGAGATCTCGGTTGCCGCAGTGATGCAGGCAATCGCAGTACAAACGGGAGCAGATGATGACAGATAATAACGTCAAACCTGCCAAAAAAGTCCGCTTAACGTTCACCAAAGGGGTGCCACAGCTTCTGGCGCTCGTTGCCATCTTGCTGATTGATAGCATGGTCGCGCCCAACTTCTTCTCCCTACACATTCAGGATGGGCGCTTGTTCGGTAGCCTTATCGACATCCTTAACCGCGGTGCGCCCGTTGCGCTGCTGGCATTAGGTATGACGTTAGTGATTGCCACTGGTGGAATCGATTTATCGGTTGGTGCGGTAATGGCGATTGCAGGCGCGACGGCCGCAACGCTTACTGCTGCTGGTCATCCGCTTCCTTCTGTACTGCTGGTTGCGCTATTGGTTGGTGCGCTGTGTGGGCTATGGAACGGTTTTCTGGTTGCGGTGTTACAGATTCAGCCGATTGTGGCGACGTTGATGCTGATGGTTGCCGGGCGAGGCATTGCTCAGATGATTACCGAAGGTCAAATTATCACGTTCGATAACGCCGGGTTGGCTAAGTTGGGCAGCGGAACCCTGTTCTATCTACCCATGCCAGTGATTATTGCCTGCGTGATGCTGTTGGCGCTGTGGATTTTGACGCGTAAAACGGCGCTTGGGCTCTTTATCGAATCTGTCGGTATTAATTTGCGATCGGCTCGCAACGCTGGCGTGAGTACGAAGCTGGTATTGGTCGCTGCTTATGTCATATGCGGCGTGTGTGCGGCCGTAGCGGGCGTTATCGTGACGGCAGATATCCGTGGGGCGGATGCGAACAACGCGGGCCTCTGGTTGGAATTAGACGCGATTCTGGCTGTGGTGATCGGTGGCGGTTCGCTACTTGGGGGGCGTTTTAATTTGCTGCTCTCTGTCGTCGGTGCCTTGATTATTCAGAGTATGAATACTGGCATTCTGCTGTCTGGCTATCGGCCGGAATTCAACCTGGTTCTGAAGGCACTCGTCGTTCTGCTGGTTTTGGTTATGCAATCTCCGCGTATTTCGCTGCATCACCTGTTCAGGAGGAAAACATAATGTTGAAACGCCACTTCCCCCTGTTGATGACGATTCTGGTCTTTATTGCTGGCTATTTATTCTGTCTCAGCCAGTTTCCCGGCTTTGCGTCGACGCGAGTTTTCTTTGATTTACTGACGGATAACGCCTTTCTGGGGATCGTGGCTGTTGGGATGACGTTTGTCATCCTGTCTGGCGGGATCGATCTCTCCGTAGGGTCAGTTATTGCATTTACGGGTGTGTTACTGGCCAAACTGATCGGTACGTATGGCATTGATCCTTTCTTTGCGTTCGCAATAGCGCTGGTGATGGGTGCCATGTTTGGCGGGTTGATGGGATGGATTATCGACACGCTCAAATTGCCAGCCTTTATTATCACGCTGGCGGGTATGTTCTTTGTCCGAGGAATGAGCTTTATCGTCTCACAGGAGTCGATTCCAATCGATCATCCGGTCTATAGCCAACTGGCGGGTTTAGCATGGCGCATGCCGGATGGAGGACGGTTTACCTTTCTGGCGCTGGTTATGTTGATTGTGGTACTGCTGGGGATCGTGATGGCGCACCGTACCCGTTTCGGTAACCGTGTTTATGCGATTGGTGGTAGCAGCTATTCAGCGGAACTGATGGGGGTGCCCGTCAGGCGGACGACGATTCATATCTACATGCTTTCCAGTTCGTTAGCGGTGCTGTCAGGTATTGTTTTCTCTCTCTACACTTCCGCGGGTTATGCTCTGGCAGCAAGCGGTGTGGAATTGGACGCCATCGCTGCCGTTGTTATCGGCGGTACGCTACTGACCGGCGGTGTCGGAACCGTATTGGGCACCCTGTTTGGCGTACTGATTCAAGGTCTGATTCAAACGTATATCACGTTTGATGGTACCTTGAGCTCATGGTGGACAAAAATCGTCATTGGTTTCCTGCTGTTTGCTTTCATTGGGTTACAGAAGGCGTTAAGCACATTCTGGTTAGCCAGACGTGCTTAAGTGAGCTGTGAGCAAAATAGCTCATGGATTAATCACAATAGGCGTTTTCAGCAACTGACGAATCATCGTCTGCTGATCGCTGTTTTGTAACCAAACGGCGTAAAACGGGCGCACGACGGGCTGACTGTCGCCAACTATCCGCAGGTTGGAATAGGTTTGTAACCAATGGCTGGGTAAAAACGCGCAGCCGCCGGTTGTTTCAAGCAATTGGCGGGTCAACTGGGCCGATGTTGTTGTCAACACGGGAAGCTGATCGCTGGCTAATAGTCGATGTTCCTGCTGATGAAAGTCTGCGCCCCACTCCAATTTTATATAAGGCAGTTCCTGCCCGGGTGGGTGCGCTTCTGCTGCAAACAGCGAAAGGGAGAAGTTACCCAGTAGCTGGCTCGCCAATTCTTCCATTTTTGGCTGTTCGGTTGTAATCAACAGATCCAACTGACGCTCATGGAGTTGTTTTACCAGCGAGTGACGTAAGGCAATGCGCGCTTCTAGCTGGAGCAGCGGGCGCTGTTGATACAGCGATTGTAGCCAGGGAGTCAGATAGGCCTCCCAGAGTGACGCCGTTGCTCCTACCGAAAGCAGGCTGTGTTGCTGCGAGCGTGCGACTTCTTTTTTGGCGATCTGCCAGGTACCGATAAGGCTTTCCGCATAGGGCAGAAGCCGTTCGCCAGCGGGTGTCAGGCGTATGTTGTTCCGATGGCGCGTGAACAGGTTGGCACCAAGCTGCGTCTCTAACTGGCGAATCCGAAAACTCACTGCTGACTGCGTGAGATACAGGGATTCGGCGGCACGGCCAAAGTGTCTTGTCCTGCTGACTTCCAGAAAGGTTTTTAGTAATTCGGTATCCACGCCCATCTCCAAAAAAATTTTGTCGTAATGATTTAAATGTTTTGTTTTACACAATGTCAAGCCTATCTAATACTCCGCGCCATAAACAACACGACCATAGAAGAATTAGGAGCGTGTAAGATGGCAGAAAGCTTCTCTACCACTAATCGTTTTTTTGATAACAAGTTCTACCCGCGTGGTTTTTCCCGACATGGCGACTTTACGATTAAAGAAGCACAATTGTTGGAACGCCACGGTTACGCGTTTAACGAGCTGGATTTGGGTAAACGTGAGCCAGTGACGGAAGAAGAGACATCGTTTGTTGCAATGTGTCGCGGCGAACGTAAAGCGGAAACGGAACTGGAAAAAATCTGGTCCAAATATCTGGATCGTATTCGTCGTCCTAAACGCTTCCATACGTTGTCGGGTGGTAAGCCGCAGATGGATGCAGTGGAAGAATACACTGAAAGCGATGATTAATTAAGAATGGGGCTAACGCCCCATTTCCTTTTGTGGCGAACAAATGTGATGCTCTCGCTATTCAAGGTTTTTGTGGAGCTGGATGAGCAAGCGATCCATACAGCGATAGCTCAGCGCTTCGGCAAGGTGTTTTCTTTCAATATTATCCCGACCGCCGAGGTCAGCGATCGTGCGCGCAACTTTCAAGATCCTGTGCCAGGCACGTACGGATAAGCCAAGTTTGTTCATCACCTCTTCCAAATAGGTCGCATCAGCCATCTCCAATCCGCAGTGTTTTTCTATTTCACGTGAAGTGAGTAGCGCGTTGATTTTATTTGCCCGCTTCAGCTGTATCTGCCGTGCGATCAGCACGCGCTCACGAATTGTCGCGCTGCTTTCGCCTTGATAATGCTGCTGAGATAAAACCCCTGGTGGTAGTAAAGGGACTTCGATTGAAAGGTCAAAGCGATCCAAAAAGGGACCGGAAAGTTTGCTGAGATAGCGCAGTATTTGTTGTGCCGGCAACCGGTTATGAACACCCTGATAGTGTCCTGAGGGGCTGGGATTCATTGCGGCGACGAGCTGCACCCGCGCTGGGTAGCACACTTTAGCCCGAGTGCGGGAAATGATAATTTCACCGGACTCCAGAGGCTCTCGTAGTGAGTCCAGTACGCGCCGCTCAAACTCCGGTAATTCGTCCAAAAATAGTACACCGTTGTGGGCGAGCGAGATTTCTCCGGGTTTGGGCAGCGACCCTCCGCCCACGAGCGCAGCCATGGAAGAACTATGGTGAGGCGCTCTGAATGGTCTGGCTCGCCAGCGCGTCATGGTGGCATCAATGTTGATTAGGCTGTTGATGGCGGCGCTTTCCAGCGCTTCTTCATCGCTTAATGGTGGCATCAGATTGCCTAATCGACTCGCCAGCATGGTTTTCCCGGTTCCTGGGGGTCCCAGCAAGAGTAAGTTGTGACCGCCTGCCGCCGCGATTTCCAATGCGCGTTTAGCCTGCTCCTGACCGATGATATCCTTCAGATCGAGCGTATCTTCCTCGATCGGTAGAACGTGCATTATGTCAGAGCAACTGAGCAATTCCCCTTCTCCACTGAGAAAAGCACACACGTCCAACAAGTGCCCTGCCATCAGCGCTTCACCCTGCGGTATCAGCGTCATCTCCCGTTTATTGTCATCTGGCAGGATAAGCTGGCGGCCTGCTTTTATGGCCTCCAATGCAGCGGGAATCGCGCCATTGACGCCACGTAAGGTGCCAGACAGGCCGAGTTCGCCAAGAAACTCGTAGCGGCTTAGCTTTTCACCATCGATTTGTTCTGAGGCAGCCAGAATCGCCAGAGCAATCGGCAGATCGTAGCGTCCTCCTTCTTTTGGCAGGTCTGCGGGGGCGAGGTTGACCGTGATGCGCTTTGCCGGAAACGTAAATCCGCAATTGATGAGAGCGCTGCGCACGCGATCGCGCGCTTCCTTGACGGTGGTTTCTGGTAAGCCCACCAGCGTTAGGGCTGGTAGCCCGCTGCTGATATGAACTTCGATATAAACGTCCGGTGCTTGTACACCAATCATTGCCCGAGTATAGGTAACTGCCAATGACATGCTATTTCCCCTTTGCTGATGGTTTGCATCATGCTTGGCAAGGGAGAAGAAGTAGAGACCGTCTTCGCCACTTTGCGCGGCGATGTCATGAAATAATCCTCTGTTTCAGTAATGAGTAAAATTTGTGCGTGAGGCTCCACAATTATGTAGGGTGAACCGATGGCTTAATGCTATCCGCCGATTGACGACTCTCGTTTTCATCTGTCACGTTTTTCGTACAACGCTCATTTTTACGCCAACGGGCGAAAATAATTTGATGCGCGTCTACCTTATGATTACGTTGTATTTTTTCTCGTATCATAGGTAATCCTTACGGGTGGCAATGAAAAAAAATGGTTGTCAGTCCATGTCTTACTGTGATAACTCTGTAGGCATTCGTTCGACAGAAGATTAATGAACAACCTATTATGAAAGCCCTATCCCTAGTGATTAGCCTAGTCGTGATTAGCGTGGTGGTGATTATTATCCCACCGTGCGGGGCTGCACTTGGACGAAGAATGGCTTAGAAATCAAGGCCTAATTCAAGAAAACCCCCGCACCGAAAGGTCGGGGGTTTTTTGTTGGGCGTAATCTATAACGGAAAGGAACAGAAAATGAACATCAGCATAAAATTCTGTTATTCCCATAAGATATCGGGGAAATAACTATGAATGGAGCACAGTGGGTGGTTCAAGCGTTGCGAGCGCAGGGAGTGGAAACCGTTTTTGGTTATCCGGGGGGCGCGATAATGCCAGTCTACGATGCACTTTATGACGGCGGCGTGAAACACCTGCTGTGTCGCCACGAGCAAGGCGCGGTGATGGCGGCGATTGGCTATGCCCGCTCCACGGGTAACGTGGGCGTCTGCATTGCGACGTCAGGCCCGGGGGCAACGAACCTGATCACCGGTTTGGCCGATGCGCTGCTGGATTCCGTGCCTGTGGTGGCGATCACTGGGCAGGTTGGGTCAGCGCTGATTGGCACCGATGCTTTCCAGGAAATTGACGTGCTGGGGCTGTCGCTGGCCTGTACGAAACACAGTTTTCTGGTTGAGTCTCTCGAATCACTACCGGAAGTGATGGCAGAAGCATTCGCGATTGCTAACAGCGGTCGCCCAGGCCCTGTTCTGGTCGATATTCCTAAAGATATTCAGCTGGCGATGGGAGATTTCACTCCAAACTTTGCGCCTGTTGTTAACGATGTCGATTTCCCCGATCAAGATATTGCGCAGGCGTACGCTCTGCTGGCGAAAGCGCAAAAACCGGTGCTGTACGTTGGCGGTGGGGTCGGCATGGCGAATGCGGTTCCGGCACTGCGTGAATTCCTGAGCGTAACGGATATCCCTTCCGTTTCGACGCTGAAAGGGCTGGGAGCCGTGGATGCCAATCATCCCTATTACCTCGGTATGATTGGTATGCACGGCACGAAGGCGGCGAACCTGATTGTGCAGAAGTGCGATTTGTTAATCGCGGTCGGGGCGCGTTTTGATGACCGCGTGACCGGCAAACTGAACGCCTTCGCGCCTCATGCTAGCGTGATTCACATGGATATCGACCCAGCAGAATTGAGCAAATTGCGTCATGCTAATGTCGCGTTGCAAGGCGATCTGAAAACGATATTACCGGCGCTGCAACAGCCGCTGAACGTCAGCGCGTGGCGCCAGCAGGCGGCCATGATGAAGGCGGAATACCCGTGGCGTTATGATCATCCCGGTCAGGCGATTTATGCGCCTGCGTTGCTGAAAACGATCTCCGAACGAATGGATGCGGATACGGTGGTGACGACCGATGTGGGTCAGCACCAGATGTGGGCTGCACAGCATATGACGTTCAGCCGCCCTGAGAATTTCATCACCTCCAGCGGCCTCGGCACGATGGGCTTCGGCGTACCCGCGGCGGTAGGCGCACAGGTTGCGCGCCCGGATGATATGGTTATCTGCATTTCCGGCGATGGCTCTTTCATGATGAACGTTCAGGAGTTGGGCACCATCAAGCGAAAACGGCTGCCGTTAAAGATCGTGCTGCTGGATAACCAACGGTTAGGCATGGTACGTCAGTGGCAGCAGTTATTCTTTGATGAACGTTATAGTGAAACTGACCTCTCCGATAACCCTGATTTCCTGACGCTGGCAAGCGCGTTTGATATCCCCGGCCAGCGCATCACCCGCAAAGATCAAATTGATGTCGCGCTGGATGCCCTGTTTAACAGCGAAGGACCCTATTTACTGCACGTATCGATCGATGAATATGAAAACGTCTGGCCGCTGGTTCCGCCGGGTGCAGGTAACGAAACGATGCTCGATAAAACCGAATAGGCTCGACAAAACCGAATAATGGCCGACTTACACAGAATAAGTGCTGGAGACAACAGAATGACACACCATCAACTTTCGATTCAGGCGCGCTTTCGTCCCGAGGTTCTGGAGCGTGTATTGCGTGTTACCCGCCATCGCGGTTTCAAAGTTTGCGCGATGAATATGGTGCAAACCACCAATGCCGATCACATTAATATTGAACTGACCGTTGCCAGTCATCGTTCGGTGGATTTATTGTCAACGCAATTGAGCAAACTGTTGGATATTGCCTGCGTTGACATTCAACCGATGACGACATCACAGCAGATCAGCGCCTAACGCAAAAGAGTAAGGAAAAAGAAGAATGACAAAAAAAGCGGACTACATTTGGTTCAATGGCGAGATGGTTCCATGGGCTGAAGCAAAAATACACGTCATGTCGCATGCCCTGCATTATGGCACCTCCGTCTTTGAAGGCGTTCGTTGCTACAATTCACATAAGGGTCCGGTGGTTTTCCGTCACCGTGAGCACATGCAGCGCCTGCGTGATTCGGCAAAAATTTACCGTATGCCCGTCGCACAAAGCGTAGATGAGCTGATGGAAGCCTGTCGTGAAACGCTGCGTAAAAATAACCTGACCAGCGCGTATATTCGTCCACTGGTGTTTATTGGTGATGTGGGTATGGGCGTTAACCCGCCAGACGGTTATCAAACCGACGTCATTATCGCGGCTTTCCCGTGGGGCGCGTATTTGGGTGAAGAAGCGCTGGAAGCCGGTATTGATGCGATGGTGTCATCCTGGAATCGTGTGGCGGCAAATACTATTCCAACCGCCGCGAAAGCGGGCGGTAACTATCTATCCTCCCTGCTGGTGGGTAGCGAAGCACGCCGCCACGGCTATCAGGAAGGGATCGCGTTGGATGTCCACGGCTATGTTTCTGAAGGCGCGGGTGAGAACCTGTTTGAAGTGAAGGACGGTATTATCTTCACGCCGCCGTTTACCTCTTCGGCGCTGCCGGGCATTACGCGTGACGCTATCATCAAGCTGGCGAAAGATGCGGGATATGAAGTGCGTGAACAGGTGCTGTCCCGCGAGTCACTGTATCTGGCGGACGAAGTCTTCATGTCCGGCACGGCGGCAGAAATTACCCCTGTGCGCAGCGTCGACGGCATTCAGGTCGGTGCTGGCAAACGCGGACCGGTCACCAAAGCCTTGCAGCAGGCGTTCTTTGGCCTCTTTACGGGTGAAACCGAAGATAAATGGGGCTGGTTGGATCCGATAAATCAGTAAGCAGTCAAGACAGACAGTCAGGCGGTGACACGTTCCGTCATCGCCAAATTCGTAATTTTTGGAGTAACAGAGCATGCCTAAGTACCGTTCAGCCACAACCACTCACGGCCGTAATATGGCCGGTGCCCGAGCCTTGTGGCGCGCCACCGGGATGACCGACGACGATTTTGGTAAACCGATTATCGCAGTGGTCAACTCCTTCACCCAATTCGTGCCGGGCCATGTGCACTTGCGCGATCTGGGTAAACTGGTTGCCGAGCAGATCGAAGCCTCCGGCGGCGTCGCGAAAGAATTTAACACCATTGCAGTTGATGACGGTATCGCGATGGGACACGGCGGCATGCTCTATTCCCTGCCTTCCCGTGAACTGATCGCCGACTCCGTGGAATACATGGTCAATGCCCACTGTGCGGATGCCATGGTGTGTATTTCCAACTGCGACAAAATCACCCCAGGGATGTTAATGGCGTCGCTGCGCCTGAATATTCCGGTGATTTTTGTTTCGGGTGGCCCGATGGAAGCAGGGAAAACCAAATTATCCGATCAGATCATCAAGTTGGATCTGGTGGATGCCATGATTCAGGGCGCAGATCCGAAAGTCTCGGATGAGCAGAGCGAGCAGGTGGAGCGTTCAGCCTGTCCGACCTGTGGCTCCTGTTCCGGTATGTTTACCGCTAACTCCATGAACTGTTTGACCGAAGCGCTGGGGCTGTCTCAGCCGGGTAACGGTTCTCTGCTGGCGACGCATGCTGACCGTAAGCAGTTGTTCCTGAACGCAGGCAAACGCATTGTCGGTCTGGCTAAGCGCTATTACGAGCAGGATGACGAGAGCGTGCTGCCACGCAATATCGCTAATAAAGCCGCATTTGAAAACGCTATGGTTCTGGATATCGCGATGGGCGGTTCCACTAATACCGTTCTGCATCTGTTAGCCGCGGCGCAGGAAGGTGAGGTGGACTTCACCATGACCGATATCGACAGACTGTCACGTCAGGTGCCACACCTGTGTAAAGTGGCGCCGAGCACGCAGAAATACCACATGGAAGACGTACACCGCGCGGGCGGCGTGATCGGTATTCTGGGCGAGTTGGACAGAGCTGGCCTGCTGAACCGTGAAGTGAACAACGTGCTGGGCAAAACACTGCCGGAAACGCTGGAAGCCTACGACGTGATGCTGACGCAGGATGAGAGTGTAAAAAGCATGTATTCCGCTGGCCCGGCGGGTATCCGTACCACCAAAGCGTTTTCTCAGGATTGTCGCTGGGATTCACTGGATACCGATCGTCAGGAAGGGTGTATTCGTTCCCGCGAATTTGCCTACAGTCAGGATGGTGGGTTGGCCGTGCTGTACGGCAATCTGGCAGAGAATGGCTGTATCGTGAAAACCGCAGGCGTGGATGAAGGGAGTCTGGTCTTCCGCGGTCCGGCAAAAGTTTATGAAAGCCAGGATGATGCGGTAGACGCCATTCTGGGCGGTAAAGTCGTGGCGGGTGACGTCGTTGTGATCCGTTATGAAGGGCCGAAAGGCGGGCCGGGTATGCAGGAAATGCTGTATCCGACTACCTACCTGAAATCGATGGGCTTGGGTAAAAGCTGTGCACTGATCACGGACGGACGCTTCTCCGGCGGTACTTCTGGTCTGTCTATCGGCCATGCGTCTCCTGAAGCAGCTAGCGGCGGCACGATTGCACTGGTACAGGACGGTGACATCATTGCGATTGATATTCCGAACCGCAGCATTGCGCTGGTTCTGGATGACAATGCGTTAGCAAGCCGCCGCGCAGCGGAAGAGGCGAGAGGCGAGCAGGCCTGGACGCCACATAATCGTGAACGTCAGGTGTCTTTTGCGCTGCGTGCGTACGCTAGCCTGGCAACCAGCGCAGATAAGGGCGCGGTGCGGGATAAAAGCAAGCTGGGAGGCTAATGCTGATGGCTGTGTCACAACCTCTTCCTGCCGCGCCGGGAGGCGCGGAGTACCTGCGGGCGATCTTGCGCTCGCCAGTGTATGAAGTCACGCAGGTCACGCCGCTGGAGAAGATGGAAAAGATCTCTTCGCGGCTGGGTAATGTCATTCTGGTAAAACGTGAAGACAGGCACGCGGTGCACAGCTTCAAGCTGCGTGGCGCGTACGCGATGATGGCCGGTCTGAGCGATGAGCAGAAATCGCACGGCGTGGTGACGGCGTCCGCCGGTAACCATGCGCAAGGTGTGGCGCTCTCTTCCAGCAAGTTGGGGATTAAATCGCTGATTGTGATGCCGGTGGCTACGGCTGATATCAAAGTCGATGCTGTGCGCGGCTTTGGCGGCGAAGTGCTGCTACACGGGGCCAACTTTGATGAGGCCAAGGCGAAGGCGATTGAGCTGTCACAACAGCAACATATGACCTTTCTGCCGCCGTTCGATCACCCTGCGGTGATTGCGGGACAGGGCACGCTGGCGATGGAATTACTACAGCAGGATGCGCATCTGGATCGCGTGTTTGTGCCGGTCGGCGGTGGTGGTTTGGCGGCAGGTGTTGCCGTACTGATCAAACAGCTGATGCCGCAGATTCAGGTGATCGGCGTAGAAGCGGAAGATTCCGCCTGTCTGCGTGCGGCGCTGGATGCTGGGCAACCGGTCGATCTGCCGCGTGTCGGGCTGTTTGCCGAAGGTGTGGCGGTGAAGCGCATTGGCGATGAAACGTTCCGCCTGTGTCGGGAATATCTGGATGACGTGATTACCGTCGACAGTGATGCCATCTGTGCGGCAGTGAAAGATCTGTTTGAGGATGTTCGCGCAATTGCTGAACCGTCCGGCGCGCTGGCGTTGGCGGGGATGAAGAAATACATCCAACAGCATCAGATTCAGGGTGAACGTCTGGCGCATATTCTGTCCGGCGCGAACGTCAATTTCCACGGGTTACGCTACGTTTCCGAGCGCTGCGAGCTGGGTGAACAGCGCGAAGCCTTGCTGGCTGTGACGATCCCCGAGAAACAGGGCAGCTTCCTGAAGTTTTGCCAACTGCTGGGCGGTCGTTCCGTTACCGAATTTAACTACCGCTATGCGGATGCCAAAGATGCCTGCATTTTTGTCGGTGTGCGTCTGACGCGTGGCTATGCGGAGCGGCAGGAGATTATCGCTGAGCTGTCCGCAGACGGTTATGAAGTGGTGGATTTGTCCGATGATGAAATGGCGAAGCTGCACGTTCGTTATATGGTCGGCGGACGCCCTTCCAAACCGCTCCAGGAACGGCTGTACAGCTTTGAGTTCCCAGAGTCGCCGGGTGCATTACTGAAATTCCTGCATACGCTGGGGGCGCACTGGAATATTTCACTGTTCCATTACCGCAGCCACGGCACGGATTTTGGTCGCGTGCTGGCCGCGTTCGAGTTGGATGCAGGCGATCGGGAATTCGAGCAGCACCTACAGGCGCTCGGCTATGAATGTCACGATGAAACCAATAACCCCGCGTTCCGTTTCTTTTTAGCGGGTTAAGTTAGCGGTTAATCGCTGAGAGTTCCCTTCACGCCGCCGATGGTGTTTCACCGTCGGCGGCGTTATCTTTATGTCATCTTATAGCAACAGGGATGGCATTTCTTTATGGCAACGCAGTTCACGGGTTTTTCTCAAGCGGGTTTAACGTTTCTTCAGCAGGTGTCTCAAGGCGTCGTTGAATAAATATAATCGTAGTGTGTTATTATTACTTTCAAATTAATTGTTTATTTTTCTAATTTCTTTAAATCTTGCTAATAATTATTTTCTCGGTTAATTTGATGAAAAGTGGAATAACACATGGAGACCGAGTATGAAAAATAAAGAAAAACTTGCCATTCAGTTAAATGAAAAATTAAAGAGTAGCCTTATTAATAGTTCGTTACCTCCTGAAGAAATACTCGCATTGATGATGAAGTTATGCCTTTCTCTGATGCAGGTGACTCAAAGTAATCTTGTGGAAATGAAGACGTCGGATGGGCGAAAACTTTCACTCAAGCTTGATACACCATCGGTGCATTGATTAGATTTATTCTTAGAGGCTGCTAAAAATGTCGAGTATTATCTATTTAGAGTTGACGGGTGATAAGCAAGGATTAATTTCTTCTGGTTGTTCAACATTGCAGTCAATTGGTAATAGAAGCCAAATTGGTCATGAAGATCAGATTCAGGTGTTAAGTTTAAATCACTCAATGACTCATGCTGATAATCTATCCTGTCACCCCGTTGAAATAATTAAACTTATTGATAAATCGTCACCGTTGCTTGGTGTTTCTACCTCTTCCAATGAAAAGCTAAGTGCAAATTTCTTTTTGTATAGGATAAATGCCGCTGGGCAATTAGAGCTGTTTTATGTCATTAAATTAACAGATGCACGCATTGTTGATATTTCTTGTAGTTATCCGCATTCGATTAATGACAATGACGTCATGCCATACGAGAAGGTTTTATTAAAATATAATTCCATATCATGGGAGCACAAAGTTGCGGGAACATCAGGTTATAGTATCTGGAATGATAGTGGTATTTAGTTTTATTTGGCAATAAAACATACAGCCATTGATAATTATGTTATTCATGGCTGTTTTATTAACTAATTAATCACTAACCAAAGAGATGCTAATTAACTTCGCATATTGATGCTTCGTATTAATGAAAAGGAATTTACTCAATGCTAAGAGTACCTCAAGGACAAATAACCTTTGATGGTGAAGGGAATGATATACCTAATAGTCGTGATTTTAGCCGAGTCATTCACTGGCCAGGAAATGATAAATCTGGTGTGACGTTGGGGCGAGGCTATGATATGGGGAAGAGAACCAAGGGCGAAATTTATTCGGATATGCTCAGAGTAGGTATTGGGAGTGAAAAAGCGAGTTTAATCGCGACAGGGGCTGGGTTAAAGGGCGGTGCCGCCGCCACTTTCGTTAAAGAGTACAAAGAAAAAATTGGCGTGATTACACATCAACAGCAGGTGGATTTGTTTAATATTATTTATGGTGGGTATATAACAATAGCGAAAAATCGCTACGCAGATCGTTCCGCTAATATACCTGATAGGGCGAATTGGAATGAGCTTCACCCCGCTATCAGAGATATTCTGGTGGATCTGGCCTATCAAGGGATCAGGGCGAGATCTAACTCACTTTGTGTGGTTATTATGCTCAAAATAGATACGATTTCAGTTCAAAGAATGCACGTCAGATACATAATTACCGATTGATAAAAGGTTATTAATATATGGGTATTATCAAATTTCTTGAATTGTATGCGTTTTAAGCAAAGTGGAATCCCGCCCTGATCAAGGGATGGAGGGGAAGAAAACTATCCCTGTGGCGGCAAAGAATGATATCGATCTGTTAATAAATTTAATAGAGAGTGAGCCTGAGTTGCTAAAATATGAGGCTGGAAGAAATCGAGCGGGTTATTTAAGGATGAGGAAATGAAAAATATCTACTTCTATCTGTTGATGTTATTTGCTGTAAACGGTATATCCCCTGCATTTGGTGAGATTTATTGGAGTAAACTGGAATTAATGGAGAAAACGTTATGTAAAGATATAATGAGAGGGGAAAACTATCATGAAATTTATATTTGTACTGACCGAATGCTTGCTGATTCGACGGAAAAACTAGAGAAAAAAAATAAAGAAGCAATAGACTTTCTCTCAACACTCATAACTATAGAGGGTGAGGACGATGCCGTTAAGCTTTTCAAAGCAGATCAAGCCGCGTGGAAAAATTATGTTGTCCATCGTTGTGCGTATAGAGGGCACCCATATATTAAAGATAGCCCCGTTTATTTATCAAATAAAGATCTTTGCGAGGCGGTAGAAAACTACAGACGGATCGAGTCGCTAGACGGTGAGCTCAATATCCCTTAATACTCATCCTTTGGATAAGTGTGTCACGCCGCCGATGGTGTTTCACCGTCGGCGGCGTTATCTTTATGTCATCTGACAGCAACAGGGATGGCATTTCTTTATGGCAACGCAGTTCACGGGTTTTTCTCAAGCGGGTTTAACGTTTCTTCAGCAGGTGCGTCAGTACAACGATAAAGCGTGGTTTGACGAGCATCGTGCGGTTTACGATGAGCAACTGGTTGCACCGTTCCGCACGCTGGTGGATGAACTCAGTCTGACCATGTTGCAGATTGATGATCACTTTGAAACACGTCCCGCTATCGGTAAGACTCTCTCCCGTATTCATCGCGACACGCGCTTTTCTCACGATAAATCACGCTATCGCAGCCATATGTGGCTCACTTTCAAACGTACTCGCAAAGACTGGACGGATGCACCGGTGTATTTCTTTGAAATCACGCCGGATACCTGGCGTTACGGGCTGGGCTATTACAGCGCGACGCGGAATACGATGGACCTGTTCCGTCAGACGCTGCGCGGTAATCCGTCGCAGTTTCTTGAAGTAGCAAGCTGTCTGGGAAAGACCTTCACGCTGGAAGGCGAAAGCTACAAACGCCCGCTGATTAAAGATCAGGAGCTGGAACTGGCTGACTGGTATAACCGTAAGTCGTTTGCCGCGATATCTACCCGACAGGATATGGACGCGCTATTTTCCGGCGATCTGGTGACGGTTCTGTCACAGGGTTTTACCCAGCTTGAACCGCTCTATCATTACCTGATGAACGTCGAAACGATGAAGAAGGCCGCGCAGGAAACGGAGTCCGATACGCGGGCCTTTTCGGCGGATAAGTGGTTCGAACGCTAGAGCTAGCCAACGCTACGGCGTTTTCTGCTGCTCCAGTGGCGTTTTATCGCGCTCCAGCAAAGTGTTAAACAGGTAACCTTCTTCCCGATTGCTGCCGAAGGTGGCGATTTGCAGATGATCATCGTCAATGCAGGTGAGCAGTATTTTCACCTGCTGACCGAAGCTGCTTTCACCTTTGCCAACGGCTTGCGTATCGCTCATCTGACGGGCGGTGAAGTCTGAATCATCCAGCTTGTTACCGTAGCGAAATGCAATGGATGCGCCGCCTTCAATCTTGCCACGCTGGTTGGCCATGGTCAGGCTGACGGCGTGGTAGGGCGCTTTCTGGTCATACATTTCCCGAAAATAATCCCCCAGATCGCGATATTCCTCGGCGGAAAGCCCTGACATCACATATTCATAGCTGAATGAACCGTGGAAACAAGCAGTGCTTTTCACGGGCGTAATCGGGGAAGGGAGTGCGTGTTGCGCGATGTCATTCAGATAGCGCAGCCGATTTAGCTGCTGTTGATAACGCTGGCGCAAGCAGTCTTCGTCTTTGCATTGATCGCGTGTGGTCAGCCAGCTGCGTTGAAACTGGTTGAGCGTTTTTTCCCACGGCGCGCTGTTGTCGTAGGCTGTCAGAAATGCGCGGGAAGTCTTCCACGTTTGCGCCAGTTCTTCATCGAGCTGCCCGAGCAGCGGGCTGGCGCAAATCAGCTTTTCCTGTGCTGAGGCGGCGTTGTTGCAGGAGAAACTGGCGGCTTGCGCATGGTGGCTGAGAGAGGCTAACGTCACCCCTGCGGCGATCAGGGCAGTGAAGGCTATCTTCATGGGGTGTCCTGTAATATGTCCCAAAAGGCGGCAATCAGCGGTTCGCTAAGCCGTTTTTTCTGTACGCAAACGCCGAGTTCAAGTGGTTCCATCACCTGTTCGACGAAGACGGAAACGCGGTTGCGTACCGGTTCCGGGCTGTTTTCCAGTACGACATTTGGAATCAGCGCGATACCACAGCCCAGCGCGACCATCGATACCATCGCTTCATGCCCGGAGATGGTGGCGTAAATTTGCGGGTTCGTGATGTGGTTGCGTCGAAACCACAGATCGATGCGCTTACGCACCGGGCCGTGTTCCGGCAGGATAAACGGAATCTGCGACCAGTCTGGGTCTGCCTGCCGCACCAGCGACTGCACGGGGCAGGGAAGTGCCGGGATAATCAACGCCAGTGGCAGTTTATCGAGCGGCATGAAGTCAACGCTGACAGGCAGCGCTTCGGGGCGTCCCGCAATCCCCAAATCCCCATCGTTCGACTGAATTTTCTCCACGGCATCGGCGGCATCGCCCGTCGTCAGTTTAATTTCCACTAGCGGGTGTAGCGCCCGAAAGCGATCCAGAATGGGTGGCAGGTGGCTGTAGGCGGCGGTGACGGAACAGAAGATCCGTAGTTCACCGCTTAATGATGGCCCATGCTGGTCTATCGTGTGGCGTAGCTGCTGGTATTGCAACAACGTTTGCTGGGCGAACTGCTTCAGGTGATCTCCGGCATCGGTAAGCTGCACGGTACGGTTATCGCGCAGAAACAGCGTCTGTCCTAAATCCTCTTCCAGCCGCTGAATTTGCCGTGACAGCGTGGACGGGCTGATGTGCATCGCCTTGGCGGTACGGCCAAAGTGCCGACTTTCTGCCAGATGCAGGAATAATTTGAGATCACGTAAATCCATGCGATACAGGCCCCGTTTTTTATCTTGCAGCCGCTTTTGATCTTGCAAATAGTGCAATGTGACGTTGTTAATATATCAATTTAAGCAACGCAATTCCTGTCATATGATGGGGTCATAGTGAATTCCCCTCTGGCGGGAATCCTTTCTCGAATAACAGACAAACAAAACCGTATACGGAGCACGACATGGCTAACTATTTCAACACATTAAACCTGCGTCAGCAGCTGGATCAATTGGGCAAGTGCCGCTTCATGGGGCGTGATGAATTTGCCGATGAGGCGAGCTACCTGAAAGGGAAAAAAGTGGTGATCGTCGGCTGTGGTGCTCAGGGTCTGAACCAGGGTCTGAACATGCGCGATTCTGGTCTGGACATCGCTTACGCCCTGCGTGCTGAAGCAATTGCCGAAAAGCGTGCATCATGGCGCAAAGCGACCGAAAACGGCTTCACCGTTGGTACCTACGAAGATCTGATCCCGCAGGCTGACCTGGTGGTTAACCTGACGCCGGACAAACAGCACTCCGCCGTGGTTCAGGCAGTACAACCGCTAATGAAACAGGGCGCTGCGCTGGGCTATTCTCACGGCTTCAACATCGTTGAAGTGGGCGAGCAAATCCGTAAAGACATCACCGTTGTGATGGTGGCGCCGAAGTGCCCAGGTACGGAAGTGCGTGAAGAATACAAACGTGGTTTCGGCGTACCAACGCTGATCGCGGTTCACCCAGAAAACGATCCGAAAGGCGAAGGCATGGCCATCGCTAAAGCGTGGGCTGCGGCCACCGGTGGTCACCGTGCCGGCGTTCTGCAATCCTCTTTCGTTGCGGAAGTGAAATCTGACCTGATGGGTGAGCAGACCATTCTGTGCGGTATGTTGCAGGCAGGTTCTCTGCTGAGCTTCGACAAACTGGTTGCTGAAGGCACCGATCCGGCTTATGCAGAAAAACTGATTCAGTTCGGCTGGGAAACCATCACCGAAGCGCTGAAGCAGGGCGGGATTACGCTGATGATGGATCGCCTGTCTAACCCAGCGAAACTGCGTGCTTACGCGCTGTCTGAGCAGTTGAAAGGCATCATGGCACCGCTGTTCCAGAAACACATGGATGACATCATCTCCGGCGAATTCTCCAGCGGCATGATGGCTGACTGGGCGAACGATGACGTGAAACTGCTGACCTGGCGTGAAGAGACCGGTAAAACGGCGTTCGAAAATGCGCCGCAGTTCGACGGTAAAATCGCTGAGCAAGAATACTTTGATAACGGCGTGCTGATGGTTGCGATGGTAAAAGCGGGCGTTGAGCTGGCGTTTGAAACCATGGTGAGCTCCGGCATCATCGAAGAGTCGGCTTACTACGAATCACTGCATGAGCTGCCGCTGATCGCTAACACCATTGCGCGTAAGCGTCTGTATGAAATGAACGTGGTTATCTCTGATACCGCAGAATACGGTAACTACCTGTTTGCTAACGCCGCCGTTCCATTGCTGAAAGAGGCGTTCATGGCATCCCTGCAGCCGGGCGATCTGGGCAAAGCGGTCGCGGGCACCGAAGTGGACAATGCGCAACTGCGTGATGTTAATGAAGCTATCCGTAACCACCCAATCGAAACCGTAGGCCACACGCTGCGCGGTTACATGAAAGACATGAAGCGTATCGCTGTTGCGGGTTAATTTCCGTCAGTGATCGAAATAGAAGAGGGCACAGCGATTGGCTGTGCCCTCTTTTTACCAACGAACGCTTTTATCGCCGAGCTTTTGTAGCAATAGCAAACGTATGTTTTTTATCAAACCGACTTATATTTTTCTTCCGCCTGATTGAAACGATCGGTAATCGCTTTTGATGGCGCTTTACCCAGCAGGCTGACGATAAAAATGGTCAGGCTGTTGAAGATGAAACCGGGGATAATTTCATACAGGTTCAGCCAGGCGTAGTGTTCCCAGATCAGCACGGTTGTTGCGCCCACGATCATGCCGAACAGGGCGCCGTTGCGCGTCATGCGCGGCCACAGCAGGGAAATCAAAATCACCGGTCCGAATGCGGCACCGAACCCAGCCCAGGCATAGCTCACCAGACCCAGTACGCGATTTTCAGGATTAAGCGCCAGCGCGATAGCGATGATAGCCACTAACAGCACCATGCCGCGCCCCACCCAGACCAGCTCTTTCTCACTGGCATTTTTACGCAGGAACGGCTTGTATAAATCTTCGGTGATGGCGCTGGAGCACACCAGTAGCTGGCAGCTTAGCGTACTCATCACGGCAGCCAGAATCGCAGACAGCAGCACCCCAGCAATCCACGGATTGAACAGCAGCATGGATAGCTCGATAAAGACACGCTCGCTGTTTTGCGCCACATTGCCCGCCTGATCCGGGTTATTGTTGAAGTAGGCGATGCCGAAGAAGCCCACTGCCACGGCACCGGACAGACAGAGAATCATCCAGGTCATACTGATGCGGCGTGCGTTGTGGATCGTGTGATGTGAATCTGCAGCCATAAAGCGCGCCAAAATATGCGGCTGACCGAAATAGCCCAGTCCCCATCCCATCAGCGAGAGGATAGCGACAAAATTCAGCCCTCGGAACATGTCCAGGTTGGCCGGATTTTTCGCTTCAATCACCATTAGTGAGCTATCAATTCCTCCAAGAGACAGGATGACAATCACTGGGGTCAGGATCAGGGCGAAAATCATCAGGCTGGCCTGAACGGTGTCCGTCCAGCTTACTGCCAGAAAGCAGCCAATAAAGGTATAGGCGATGGTGGCCGCTGCGCCTGCCCATAATGCGGTGCTGTAGCTCATGCCAAAGGTGCTTTCAAACAGACGTGCCCCTGCGACCACGCCCGATGCACAATAGATGGTGAAGAAAATCAGGATGACTAACGCGGAGATCACGCGCAGTAATTTACTGTTATCTTCAAAACGGTGGGTGAAATAGTCAGGCAGCGTAAGTGCGTTGTGGTTGATTTCGGTGTGTACGCGCAGGCGTCCGGCGACCCATTTCCAGTTCAGGTAAGCGCCTAACGTCAGGCCGATAGCGATCCAGCTTTTAGAAATCCCGGCAATGAAAATAGCACCCGGTAACCCCATCAGCAGCCAGCCGCTCATATCGGAAGCGCCAGCCGACAGTGCGGTCACCACGCTTCCCATCCGACGTCCGCCCAGAATGTAATCGCCAAAGTTATTCGTCGCGCGATAAGCGAACAGGCCGATGAGAACCATCCCGAAAATATACAACAGAAACGTCACCAGCATAGGTGTGCTTATTGTCATTCAACTCTCCACATTATTTTTCGTGCCGCTGTCGCGGCGACGCTGTGTTTTATAGTAATCACTCAGGCCGGAACGAGGTCTGACAGTGATGATGGGCTGCAACCGATCCATTTGTTAACAAGGTTGCACAAAGTTGCAACATGGTCGATATTGACGTTATCCCGATGTGCATCTTCTCATTATAGGAGTGGACTCTATGGGCTCTACCACGATGGGTGTGAAACTCGATGAGGAAACGCGCGAACGTATCAAGGCGGCGGCACAGCGTATTGATCGTACACCGCACTGGCTGATTAAACAGGCTATTTTCCATTACCTCGAACGCCTCGAAAGCGGCCTCGACACTCCTGAAACACCGCAATGGGCGAATGTCAGCCACATTGAAGCGGAAGAGATTATGCCGCAATCTCAGGAAGAAGAAACCCACCTACCCTTTCTTGATTTCGCCGAGCACATTCTTCCGCAGTCCGTTATCCGCGCCGCCATCACTTCTGTTTACCGCCGCCCCGAAAGTGAACTGGTTCCTATCTTGCTCGAACAAGCGAAACTTACCGATGAAATGTCGCAGTTAACGCAAAAACTGGCTTATCAGCTGGCAGAGAAATTACGCGGTCAGAAAGCCGGAAATGGGCGTGCGGGCATTGTGCAAGGACTGCTACAGGAATTCTCACTTTCTTCTCAGGAAGGGGTGGCGCTGATGTGCTTAGCCGAAGCGCTGCTACGTATTCCCGATAAATCCACGCGTGATGCGCTGATCCGCGACAAGATCAGTCGGGGAAATTGGCAGGCGCATCTTGGTCATAGCCCGTCGCTCTTTGTGAATGCTGCAACCTGGGGGCTGCTGTTTACCGGAAAGCTGGTGGCGACGCACAACGAAGTGAACCTCTCGAATTCGCTGAACCGCATCATTGGGAAAAGCGGTGAGCCGCTTGTCCGCAAAGGTGTCGATATGGCTATGCGGCTGATGGGGGAACAGTTTGTCACCGGAGAAACTATCGGCGAAGCGCTGGCGAATGCCCGTGAACGGGAGGGCCAAGGCTTCCGTTACTCTTACGACATGTTAGGTGAAGCCGCGCTGACGGAACATGATGCTGTCGCGTATCTGATGGCCTATCAGCAGGCGATTCATGCTATTGGCAAAGCCTCGAACGGGCGCGGGATTTACGAAGGGCCGGGCATCTCCATCAAGCTGTCGGCGCTGCATCCCCGCTATAGCCGGTCGCAGTATGATCGTGTGATGGAGGAACTTTATCCGCGTTTGTTGATGCTGACGCTGTTGGCGCGTCAGTACGATATTGGGATCAATATTGATGCGGAGGAAGCCGAACGACTGGAAATCTCACTCGATCTGCTGGAAAAACTCTGCATGGAGCCGCAGTTGGCGGGGTGGAACGGCGTTGGGTTTGTCATTCAGGCTTATCAGAAACGTTGCCTGTATGTGATTGATGCACTGATTGAGCTGGCACAGCGCAGCCGTCGGCGGCTGATGATTCGTCTGGTGAAAGGGGCGTACTGGGACAGTGAAATCAAGCGCGCGCAGGTTGACGGGCTGGAAGGTTATCCAGTCTACACGCGTAAGGTTTATACCGATGTGTCGTATCTGGCGTGCGCTCGGAAGCTACTGGCCGTACCGAATTGGATTTACCCGCAGTTTGCCACGCACAACGCGCAGACGGTAAGCGCGATCTACCACATGGCGGGCAACAATTATTATCCCGGTCAGTATGAGTTTCAGTGCCTGCACGGCATGGGGGAACCGCTCTACGATCAGGTGGTGGGCGCGGTTGCTGATGGAAAATTGAACCGTCCGTGCCGTATTTATGCTCCGGTCGGAACCCATGAAACGCTGTTGGCTTATCTGGTGCGACGCCTGCTGGAAAACGGCGCCAATACCTCGTTTGTTAACCGTATTGCAGATACCTCAATGGCGCTGGAAACGCTGATTGCCGATCCGATTCGTGGCGTAGAGGCGCTGGCAAAAGTGGAATGGAGCATGGGTGTGCCGCATCCCAAGATTCCTCTGCCACGTCAGCTATATGGGCGGGAACGGCAAAATTCGAGCGGACTGGATCTCTCGAACGAGCACCGGTTGGCTTCTCTCTCCAGCGCGTTGCTGAATTATGCGTCACAGCCGTGGTATGCCGCGCCAATGATTGAAGGGGAAAGCGAGGCGAGTGAAGAAAGGCCTGTCGTGAACCCCGCGGATGTGCACGATGTGGTGGGCTACGTTCTCGATGCCTCGGTGGCGGATGTTGAGCAGGCGGTAGACGCGGCGGTACATGCTGGCACCATTTGGTTTGCGACGCCACCCGCAGAGCGTGCTGCGATATTGAATCAGGCCGCCTCGCTGATGGAAGGGCAGTTGCAAAGTCTGCTGGGGCTGCTGGTGCGGGAAGCGGGTAAATCCTTCAGTAACGCGATTGCGGAAGTGCGCGAAGCGGTGGACTTCTTGCGCTATTACGCGGGGCAGATTCGGGATTCATTCACCAATGATACCCATCGTCCGTTGGGGCCAGTGGTTTGCATCAGCCCGTGGAATTTCCCGCTGGCGATTTTCACCGGTCAAATTTCTGCCGCACTGGCGGCAGGAAACAGCGTGCTGGCAAAACCGGCTGAACAGACGCCGCTGGTTGCGGCACAGGCGGTGCGTATTTTGCATGAGGCGGGCATTCCTCTGGGTGTGCTGCAACTGCTGCCCGGACAGGGAGAAACGATTGGTGCCGCGTTGGTCAGCGATGAACGGGTACGCGGCGTGGTGTTTACCGGATCGACGGCCGTAGCTAAAACTCTGCAACGTAGCATCGCGGGCAGGCTCGATCCACAGGGGCGTTTGACGCCGCTGATTGCCGAAACGGGTGGCCTGAATGCGATGATTGTCGATTCGTCTGCGCTGACGGAGCAGGTGGTGAATGACGTTATCGCTTCTGCGTTCGACAGCGCCGGACAGCGTTGCTCGGCGCTGCGCCTGCTGTGCCTGCAAGAGGATATTGCGGATCGCACTCTGGCTATGCTGCGTGGCGCGATGGCGGAGTGTCGAATGGGCAATCCTGAGCGGTTATCGACCGACATCGGTCCGCTGATTGACGCGGAAGCGAAAGAGAACGTGGAACTGCATATCCAGACGATGCGGGCGAAAGGCCATACGGTATTTCAGGCAGTGTATCCGCAGGATGAGGAGACGTGGCGGCACGGGGCGTTTGTGAAACCGACCCTGATCGAACTGGACAAGATAGACGAGCTGAAAAGAGAAGTTTTTGGTCCAGTTTTACATGTAGTTCGCTATCAAAGCCAGCAGTTGGATGCAGTGATTGCGCAGATCAACGCGGCGGGATACGGTCTGACGCTGGGTGTGCATACCCGTCTTGATGAAACTATCCTGCGAGTGACGGGCAAGGCGAAAGTGGGTAATCAATATGTGAATCGCAATATGGTCGGTGCCGTTGTCGGTGTTCAACCGTTTGGCGGGGAAGGCTTGTCAGGAACCGGACCAAAGGCGGGCGGGCCGCTTTATCTGTACCGTTTGCTGGCACATCGGCCGGACGACGCGCTTGCGGCAGAATTTGCACAGCAGAACCCTGAGCAGGCGTTGCTGGCAGGGCTACAGGCGCTGGAAGACTGGGCGATTGCTGTGGAGCGTCACAGGCTAGCGACGTTATGCCAGCGCTATAGAGAATATAGCGTCAGCGGGACAACGCGGCTGTTGCCTGGCCCGACAGGGGAAAGTAATTCCTATACGCTGCTGCCGCGTGAGCGGATTCTGTGTCTGGCGGATAATGAGGACGATCGCTTGATTCAGACGGCGGCGGTGCTGGCAACGGGCGGGGAGTTGCTGTGGCTGGAAGGCGAGCGGGAGAAAACGCTTTACGGCCGTTTACCCGCCAGCGTGCAGTCGCATATTCAGTTCACGCCTGACTGGCAGCGGCAAGACGTGTCTTTTCATGGCGTCATTTATCATGGGGACGCCGATCGGTTACGGCAGTTGAGTGAGGCGCTTGCAGAGCGCGATGGCCCGATTATCCAGCCGTTAGGGTATGCGCAGGGCGATACCCACATTCAGTTGGAACATCTGTTGATCGAACGTTCTCTGAGTATCAATACCGCCGCTGCGGGCGGCAATGCCAGCCTGATGACGATAGGGTAGTCAGGCATTAAATAGAAAAAGCGCGCTAAACCAGAAGGTCGGCGCGTTTTTCATGTTCGGGGCATCGGCGTGGCGGCTTCATTGCTATACAACTTAATGGCGGTAAAGCACCTTGATCACATGGTAACCAAACTGGGTTTTCACCGGACCAAACGGCTTCAGCAATTCGCAGGAAAACACCGCCTTATCGAACGCTGGCACCATGTCGCCTTTACGAAACTCCCCTAAATCGCCGCCGTTGCGTTTTGACGGGCAGGTTGAGTGCTTCTGTGCCAGTTTCTGGAAGTCTGTACCTTTTTCCAGTTGCGCAAGAATGTCATTAGCTTCCTGCTCAGTGTCTACCAGGATGTGTAAGGCTGCTGCGGTATTTGCCATGTTATTACCTTTTTTGCAAAAGAGATTCCGGCGCGCAATGTAACATTTGCAACGCAAGATGTGGACTGCGATGTGCTTTCCTTAATAACAAATCCCTGGTCAAGATCGATACGGCTTTCTGCTACAATCGCCTTCCGTTTTATGAGTGAGCAAGATCGTTATGCGCTTAAACCCCAGCCAACAACACGCCGTCGAATTCGTCACCGGACCTTGTCTGGTGCTGGCGGGCGCAGGTTCAGGCAAGACCCGCGTTATCACCAACAAAATCGCGCACCTTATCCGCCAGTGTGGCTATCAGGCTAAGCACATTGCCGCTGTGACGTTTACCAACAAAGCGGCGCGAGAGATGAAGGAGCGCGTGGCGCAAACGCTGGGGCGTAAAGAAACGCGTGGGTTGATGATCGCGACCTTCCATACACTGGGGTTGGAGATCATCAAACGTGAATACGTCGCGTTGGGCATGAAATCTAATTTCTCCCTGTTTGACGATCAAGACCAGATGGCGCTGCTGAAAGAGCTGACGGAACAATGGCTGGAAAACGATAAGGTTCTGCTGCAACAGCTGATCTCGACGATCTCAAATTGGAAAAACGATCTGATCGATCCTGCCGGCGCGGCAGCAACCGCTCGCTCCGAACGCGACAAGCTGTTTGTGCATTGCTACTCGCTCTATCACGATCACCTACGTGCCTGTAACGTACTGGACTTCGACGATCTGATTTTGCTGCCCACGCTGTTGCTGAAGCAGAACGCGGAGGTACGTGAACGCTGGCAGAACCGCTTACGCTACCTGCTGGTGGATGAATATCAGGACACCAACACCAGCCAGTATGAGCTTATTAAGCTGCTGGTTGGCACCCGAGCGCGTTTTACCGTCGTAGGGGATGACGATCAGTCAATTTACTCCTGGCGTGGTGCGCGACCGCAAAATCTGGTGTTGCTACAGCAGGATTTCCCCGCGCTTGACGTGATCAAGCTGGAACAAAACTACCGCTCATCCGGGCGCATTCTGAAAGCCGCCAATATTCTTATCGCCAATAACCCGCACGTTTTTGAAAAGCGTCTGTTCTCGGAGCTGGGTTACGGCGATGAACTCAAAGTGATTACCGCCAACAACGAAGATCACGAAGCGGAGCGGGTCGTTGGTGAGCTGATTGCTCATCACTTTATTAAAAAGACCCAGTACGGCGACTATGCCATTTTGTATCGTGGCAACCATCAAGCGCGTCTGTTTGAAAAGATGCTGATGCAGAACCGTATTCCGTATCGTATCTCCGGCGGCACGTCGTTTTTCTCCCGACCTGAAATCAAAGATTTACTGGCTTATCTGCGCGTACTGACCAACCCGGACGATGACAGCGCGTTCTTACGTATTGTGAACACGCCCAAGCGTGAAATTGGCCCAGCGACGATGAAGAAGCTGGGCGAGTGGGCAGGGCAGCGCAATAAAGGTCTGTTCAGCGCGAGTTTTGATCTTGGGCTGAGCCAGACTCTGACCGGTCGTGGGCTGGAGTCCCTGCAACGGTTTACCCAGTGGCTGGCGGAAATCGCCCGTCTGGCAGAGCGTGAACCGGTCGCCGCTGTGCGAGATCTGATTCATGGATTGGACTACGAAAGCTGGCTGTATGAAACCTCGCCGAGCCCAAAAGCCGCAGAAATGCGGATGAAGAACGTCAATCAGCTATTCAGCTGGATGACGGAAATGCTGGAAGGGTCCGATCTCGATGAGCCGATGACGTTAACGCAGGTCGTAACGCGCTTCACGCTGCGGGACATGATGGAACGGGGAGAGAGTGAAGAGGAATTGGATCAGGTTCAGCTAATGACGCTACATGCGTCCAAAGGCTTGGAATTCCCGTATGTCTTTTTAGTTGGGATGGAAGAAGGTCTGTTGCCGCACCAGAGCAGCATTGATGAAGATAACGTCGACGAAGAGCGTCGTCTGGCATACGTGGGGATTACGCGTGCTCAGCGCGAACTGTTCTTCACATTGTGCAAAGAACGCCGCCAGTATGGCGAGTTGGTGCGCCCTGAGCCGAGTCGTTTCCTGCTTGAACTGCCGCAGGATGATGTGGTGTGGGAAACGGAAAGAAAAGTGGTGAGCGCACAAGAGCGTATGCAGAAAGGTCAGACGAACGTCGCTAATATTCGGGCGATGTTGGCAAAAGCAAAAGGGGAATGATTATCCCCCCTTTTATATCCGTTAAGCTGGGGTTTCTTCCAGCATCAGCGGCCAGTGTACGTAGCTCTGCCAGCGGCTTTCCTGTTCCAGCATTTCTGCCCGTAACGGGTGCTGAGCCAGCCAGCCGGCAGGCAAAATCAAACGTAACGCTTCGCCTTCTACGCGTAATCGTACGGCTGGCAGCGTGTCATCGCGGCGGCGGCTGGCAAAAATAATTGCCAGACGAAGCAGTCGGCACAGGCGCTGTGCCTGATTGACCGGCAGCGCATTTTGCTGACTGAGCGGCATTAAATCGACTGGGTTAATCTGGTTTTGCAGGAGTGTCGCTAACAGCTTTTTCTGGGCGGGCGTAAAGCCGGGGAGATCGCTGTGGCGAATCAAATAGGCTGCATGTTGGGGCGACTGGCGAAAATCGATGCTCAAACCGATTTCGTGAACCAGACAGGCGCTGCGCAGTAACTCACGAGCCCGATTATCTAACTGCCAGTCACGGGCAACCTGTTGCAGAAAGTTGTCCGCCAATGCACTGACGCGTTTAGCCTGTTCGGTATCCAGCAGATAACGGCGTTGCAGCGTTGCTAAGGTACGGTGACGAATATCCTGATCGACAGGCAGATCCAGCATGCCATAGACCAGTCCTTCACGCAGCGCGCCTCCGGCCAGCGTCATCGTTTTGATGTCTAGCTCCTGGAAGATCGCCAGCAGAATGGCTAATCCGCTGGGGAAAACCAGCGCACGTTCCAGCGTCAGGCCATCAATTTCCAATTCTTCCAGCTTATCGCACTGAATCGCATGCTCTTTAAGCTGTCTGAGCTTCGGCAGCGTAATGTATTCATCCATTCCCTGCGCGACCATAATTTCCTGTAGCGCCTGGACGGTGCCGGAAGCGCCGACGCAGATTTGCCAACCCTGCTCACGCAGAGAGGCCGCGACAGGGCGCAACATTTCACGCGCCGCCTGTTCAGCACGTTCAAAATTACCGGCTTCCAGATTGCGGTCACTGAAATAGCGATCCAGCCACGTTACGCATCCCATCGGGAGGCTGATCAACTGAGTCGCTTTTGCGCCGATTCCCGTTGCCAGTTCAGTACTGCCACCGCCAATATCCACGACCAGACGCGCATCTGGGCCGCCTGTCGTATGTGCCACACCTTGATAAATCAAGCGTGCTTCTTCTTCACCGCTGATAACCTGAATCGGCAAGCCCAGAATTTCTTGAGCCTGTTGCAGAAACTCGTCAGCGTTCGTTGCCAGTCGCAGGGTGGCTGTCGCGACAACGCGCACCTGATCCTGCGGAATGTCCTGCAACCGTTCGGAGAACAGTTGTAGACACTGCCAGCCACGCTGCATCGCTTCCTGCGAGAGCCTATTCTGTTTATCCAGCCCTGCCGCAAGGCGGACTTTACGCTTTATTTTCGCCAGCGTCTGAATGCTGCCTGCGGTTTCCCGGGTGACCAGCATATGGAAGCTGTTCGAGCCGAGATCGATGGCAGCGTAAAGTGAAGAAGAGCTCAGCATCGACGGTTAGTCCGCTCGTTTACGGTTATTACGGGGCGCTCCGCTGCCGCTGCGGCGTGGCGCATTATGTCGGCGCGGGCCACTGTTGGAACGCGGTGGACGTGTTAAACGCTTCGGCGCAGGTAAATCATTCATCAGCGCGTCACTGTTGTATTTGCTGACTGGGATACCGTGACCAATATAGGTTTCGATAGCTGGGAGATTCAGCGCGTACTCTTCACAGGCCAGACTGATAGAGAATCCGCTTTGTCCCGCACGGCCCGTACGGCCAATACGGTGAACGTAGTCTTCGCAGTCATCCGGCAGATCGTAGTTAAAAACGTGGGTCACAGAAGGAATATGCAAACCGCGTGCTGCAACGTCCGTTGCCACCAGAATATCCAGACTACCCTGGGTAAACTCTTCCAGAATACGCAGACGTTTTTTCTGTGCGACGTCGCCCGTCAGCAGCCCAACGCGATGGCCATCGGCAGCCAGATGGCCCCAGATGTCTTCGCAGCGATGCTTGGTATTCGCAAAAATAATGCAGCGGTCCGGCCACTCTTCTTCCAGCAGTGTCTGGAGCAGGCGCATTTTTTCTTCGTTTGATGGATAAAACAGTTCTTCTTTAATGCGGTGGCCGGTTTTCTGTTCCGGTTCCACTTCCACATACTCGGCGTTATTCATCTGTTCAAACGCGAGTTCACGCACCCGGTAGGAGAGCGTAGCGGAGAAGAGCATGTTCAGGCGCTGTGCCGTTGCGGGCATGCGGCGGAATAGCCAGCGAATGTCTTTGATGAAGCCGAGATCGTACATGCGATCTGCTTCGTCCAGCACGACGACCTGAATCGCGCCCAGATTGATGTGGTTCTGCTTGGCGTAATCGATCAGGCGACCGGTGGTGCCGATCAGAATATCAACGCCGCTTTCCAGCACTTTAAGCTGTTTGTCGTAGCCGTCGCCACCGTAGGCTAAACCTAATTTTAGCCCAGTTGCATGAGACAGCGCTTCTGCATCAGAGTGAATCTGGACAGCCAGTTCACGGGTTGGTGCCATAATTAAAGCACGTGGCTGATTGGTCTGACGCTCTGCGTTTGCAGGGTGTGAAAGCAGATAATGGAAAGTAGACGCGAGAAAAGCCAGCGTCTTGCCGGTACCGGTTTGCGCCTGACCCGCAACATCACGCCCTGACAGAGCCAATGGCAGAGCTAACGCCTGAATAGGCGTACAGTTATGAAACCCTTTACTTTCAAGAGCTTCAATAACCTGCGGGTGCAGGGCGAAGTCGGAAAACTTCAGTTCAGTTAAGTGTGTTTTGCTCATAGTGTGGTAGAATATCAGCTAACTATTGCTTTACGAAAGCGTATCCGGTGAAATAAAGTCAAGCCGTTGTTGGTTAATGCTACACCAACAAGGTAGAAATAATCCTGCGGAGTAAAATATGAGCGATAAAATAATTCACCTGACTGATGACAGCTTCGGCACGAAAGTATTGCAAGCTGAGGGCGCTATCTTGGTTGATTTCTGGGCTGAGTGGTGTGGTCCTTGCAAAATGATCGCTCCTATTCTGGATGAAATTGCTGAAGAGTTTGAAGGTAAACTGACAGTTACCAAGCTGAACATTGATGAAAATCCGGCTACTGCGCCGAAATATGGTATCCGTGGCATTCCTACTCTGCTGTTGTTTAAAAACGGCGAGGTCGCTGCGACGAAAGTCGGCGCACTGTCGAAGGGGCAACTGAAAGAGTTCCTGACGGCGAATCTGTAATTAGCTTGATACCCTAAAAAGGGTGTCGCCGGCGGGCGCAATTGGGCAATATGTAATTCTCATATTGACTGCTTGCCGCTCGTCGGGAAGCGTGTTAGATTCTTCATCACTGCATATCGTACTTGCCTATGTTTAAGCCCTTAGGCTTAAGCCTGAAAGTTAGAGTCTAAAGCATTATTCTGTGTCGAAATCGAAAAAATCGTTGTTTTACAAGGTAATTGTTATACAAGACGATTGTTTTGCAACACGATTGTTTTACAACACGTTTGTGATCCGATTTTGGCAGTCTGCTAGTTTTACAATAATTGGTTTTATGTGTCTTCGATCTCCTGCCGTTGATTTATGCGGATATCGTTTATGCGGATGTTGTTTTGCGCGGATGTAATGCGCTTCAGGTGTGAAACCAGACAGGAATCCGGTGGTTGAAGGCTGTTATAGAGGCACGGATGATCCTGCCATACCATTCACGTTATCGTTCGAGATTTACCCCGAGTTAAAGAACCCACCACTATGAATCTTACCGAATTAAAGAATACGCCAGTTTCTGAGTTAATTACTCTTGGCGAAAATATGGGACTGGAAAACCAGGCACGCATGCGCAAACAGGATATTATCTTCGCTATTCTGAAACAGCATGCCAAAAGCGGCGAGGATATTTTCGGCGATGGTGTGCTGGAGATATTGCAGGATGGCTTCGGCTTTCTCCGCTCCGCAGACAGCTCCTACCTCGCAGGCCCCGATGATATCTACGTTTCTCCCAGCCAAATCCGCCGTTTTAACCTCCGCACTGGTGACACCATTTCTGGCAAGATTCGTCCGCCGAAAGAAGGTGAACGCTACTTTGCGCTGCTGAAAGTTAACGAAGTTAACTACGACAAACCTGAAAACGCCCGCAACAAGATCTTGTTCGAAAACTTAACGCCGCTGCACGCAAACTCTCGTCTGCGTATGGAACGGGGTAACGGTTCGACAGAAGATCTGACGGCGCGTGTGCTGGATCTGGCTTCGCCGATCGGCCGTGGTCAACGTGGTCTGATCGTTGCACCGCCAAAAGCGGGTAAAACCATGCTGCTGCAGAACATCGCACAGAGCATCGCTTACAACCATCCTGACTGCGTGCTGATGGTGCTGCTGATTGACGAACGTCCGGAAGAAGTTACCGAGATGCAGCGTCTGGTGAAAGGTGAAGTGGTGGCGTCAACGTTTGACGAGCCCGCTTCCCGTCACGTTCAGGTTGCCGAAATGGTGATCGAAAAAGCGAAGCGTCTGGTTGAGCATAAGAAAGACGTTATCATCCTGCTGGACTCCATTACCCGTCTGGCACGTGCTTACAACACCGTGGTTCCGGCTTCGGGCAAAGTGTTGACCGGTGGTGTGGATGCTAACGCCCTGCATCGTCCGAAGCGTTTCTTCGGTGCGGCGCGTAACGTTGAGGAAGGCGGTAGCCTGACCATCATCGCGACCGCATTGGTTGATACTGGTTCTAAGATGGACGAAGTGATTTACGAAGAATTTAAAGGTACAGGCAATATGGAACTGCACCTGGCGCGTAAAATCGCAGAAAAACGCGTGTTCCCAGCGATTGACTACAATCGTTCCGGTACGCGTAAAGAAGAACTGCTTACCACCTCTGAAGAATTGCAGAAGATGTGGATTCTACGCAAGATCATCCACCCAATGGGTGAGATCGATGCGATGGAATTCCTCATTAACAAGTTGGCGATGACGAAAACCAACGATGAATTCTTCGATATGATGAAACGTTCATAAATCCGGGCGTTCATCCATTACGGATAACTCGGGGAACGCCACGCTGGGCCGTGGCGTTTTTTATTCCCTAATTGATCGGATGTGAAGGGGTTTTCTACCAGGAAGTCTCGGTTATCACTCAATTTGTACTGGCGATCAACGTGGGCGATAAGATATAAGGCGTAAACCGAGTCTATACTGAACAGCTACAGCGCAGCTGTTAATGGTGAACTTACTCACTATGAGTACCGAATTACTATTTATTTTCTTGTTTTCTCTGGGCTTTCTTTTTTTTGCTCGCAGCATTGCGGGTAAAATAGGGCTTGTCGATCGTCCCAACTACCGTAAACGCCATCGGGGTCTGGTACCTCTGGTTGGTGGTATCTCCGTGTATGCGGGTATCTGCTTTACCTACTTCATTACCGATCAATATATTCTCAACTTCCGTCTTTACCTGCTATGCGCGGGTGTGCTGGTGTTTATCGGTGTGCTGGACGATCGTTTTGATATCAGCGTAAAAATTCGTGCCGTTGTGCAGGCATTTGTTGCTGTGGTGATGATGGCTTTCGCTGGCTTGACGATACACAACCTAGGGTTCATTTTCGGTCCGTGGCAGATGGGGCTGGGGCCGTTTGGCTATCTGGTCACGCTGTTTGCGGTTTGGGCGGCGATTAATGCGTTCAATATGGTGGACGGGATCGATGGATTGCTCGGCGGGTTGTCCAGCGTCTCATTTGGGGCAATGGGCATTTTGCTGTACCTGAACGGTCACGCGAACCTAGCATTGTGGTGTTTCGCCATGATTGCGGCGACATTGCCTTATATTCTGCTCAACCTCGGCATGTTTGGACCACGCTACAAGGTGTTCATGGGCGATGCGGGTAGCACGATGATTGGCTTCACAGCCATATGGCTCTTGATTCAAACAACACAAGGCCCGCAGCATCCGATAAATCCGGTTACGGCACTGTGGATCATCGCTATCCCATTGATCGATATGATCGCCATCATGTATCGACGCTTGCGCAAAGGGATGAGCCCGTTCTCACCTGACCGACAGCATATCCATCATTTAATGATGCGGGCTGGCTTCTCTTCCCGTCAGGCTTTTGTACTGATTACGCTTGCTGCCGCCTTGTTGGCCGCGGTCGGTGTGTTGGGAGAATATTTCTTTTTTATACCCGAATGGTTTATGTTGGCATTATTCTTGCTTGCATTTCTGCTGTATGGCTACTGCCTGAAACGAGCATGGCGGGTCGCCCGTTTTATCAAGCGCATCAAACGCCGTATGCGGCATTCTGATGAGCAAAAGCAGTCATCCTGACCAAATAATTTTGGGGAAGTAATGAAATCAGAGAACTTGTCTACTGGGAATGCGTTGATTGATAACGAACTGGATATCCGTGGTTTATTTCGCCTGCTGTGCCGTGGAAAGGTGTGGCCGATAGCAGTCGGCCTGATGTTTGCCGTTGTGGCACTGGGCTATTCCTATCTTGTTAAACAGGAGTGGAGCGCGACAGCGATTACCGACAAGCCGACAGTCAATATGCTGGGTGGGTATTATTCGCAGCAGCAATTCCTGCGTAACCTCGATGCCCGCTCTTTTTCCGCGCCTCAGCCAGAACAACCGTCTATTTCGGCCGATGCTTATGACGAGTTCATCATGCAATTAGCGGCTTACGATACCCGCCGCGATTTCTGGTTGCAGACTGACTATTATAAGCAGCGTCTGGAAGGCGATGAAAAAGCCGATGCAGCTCTGCTCGATGAATTGGTTAACAACATTCAGTTTACGCCGCGCGACGACGGGAAAAAGACCAATGATTCCGTGAAGCTGGTGGCAGAAAACTCTAAAGATTCCAACACGTTGCTTCGTCAGTATGTGGCTTTTGCCAGCCAGCGTGCAGCCAGTCACCTGAATGAAGAAATTAAGGGTGCCTGGGCGGCCAGAACTATCTTCATGACGTCGCAGATCAAGCGTCAGGAAGCGGTAGCAAAAGCGATTTACGATCGTGAAGTCCGCAGCGTCGAGCTGGCGTTGAAAATCGCCCAGCAGCAAGGTATTAGCCGCAGCCAGACGGATACGCCGGCAGACGAAATCCCTGCATCGGAAATGTTCCTGCTTGGCAGGCCGATGCTTCAAGCCCGACTGGAAACATTGCAGACCAGCGGCCCGCACTACGAACTGGATTACGATCAAAATCGCGCGATGTTGGCGACGCTGAACGTTGGCCCAATGCTTGAGGCCAGTTTCCAGACGTATCGCTATTTGCGCACGCCGGAAGAGCCGGTGAAGCGTGACAGCCCACGCCGGGCATTCCTGATGGTGATGTGGGGTGCGATTGGTGTGCTCGTCGGCGCGGGTGTTGCCTTGGCTCGCCGTCCGCGCTAACCAGCTTGCTGATTTGCGTCTGACGCTCAGCGAGCGTCTGCGTCTAACCTGATTAAAGAGATTCAATGTGAAAGTATTGACTGTTTTCGGCACCCGGCCGGAAGCCATAAAAATGGCACCGCTGGTTCATGCCCTGGCTCAGGATGGAGCTTTTGAATCGAGAGTTTGCGTAACAGCCCAGCACCGGGAGATGCTGGATCAGGTGCTGCGTTTGTTCGATATTACGCCAGATTACGATCTGGATATTATGCGACCGGGGCAGGGACTCAGTGAGATATCCTGCCGGATTTTATCAGGACTTGAGCCCGTTATGGCGGAGTTCAAACCGGATTTGGTGTTGGTACACGGCGATACCACCACAACGTTGGCAACCAGTCTGGCGGCTTTTTATCAGCGTATCCCCGTCGGGCATGTAGAAGCGGGATTGCGTACTGGTAATCTGTACTCGCCCTGGCCGGAAGAGGCTAATCGCAAACTGACCGGACATTTGGCGATGTACCATTTCGCCCCAACGGAAAATTCCCGCCAAAATTTACTGCGTGAGCATCTGTCCGATCGGCATATTTTTGTGACGGGTAATACGGTGATTGATGCGCTGTTCTGGGTGCGCGATCGTATTCTCGGGGATGCCGCGCTACGCCGTAGCCTTGACGAAAAATATGCCTTTTTAGACGATAACAAGAAGCTGATTCTGGTTACTGGACATCGCCGCGAAAGTTTTGGCGGCGGCTTCGAGCGCATTTGCAGCGCGCTGGCAGATATTGCCCGTCGACACCCTGAAGTACACATTGTGTATCCGGTTCACTTGAATCCTAACGTCAGCGAACCGGTGAATCGCATCCTGAGCGGCATTGATAATGTGATGCTGATTGCGCCGCAGGACTATCTGCCTTTCGTGTATTTGATGAATCGTTCTTACATGATTTTGACCGACTCTGGCGGCATTCAGGAAGAGGCGCCGTCGTTAGGCAAGCCCGTATTGGTGATGCGTGATACGACAGAACGGCCGGAGGCGGTGGAAGCCGGTACGGTCAAGCTGGTAGGGACAGAAGTAACCAGTATTGTCGATGCGGTATCTACGCTGTTGACGGATGAAGAAGCGTATCAGGCAATGAGTCGCGCCCATAATCCTTATGGTGATGGACAAGCCTGTCAACGCATCGTTGATGCTTTAAAAAATCGCCAGGAGCGATTTTAAACATCGTTATACGACGACGGCCCGACATAAAAATTATCAGGTGACACTATGAGCTTTACTACCATTTCCGTAATCGGTTTGGGCTACATCGGTTTACCCACCGCTGCGGCGTTTGCGTCGCGCCAGAAAAAAGTCATCGGTATCGATGTGAACAAACTGGCGGTCGAAACCATTAATCGCGGCGAAATCCATATCGTCGAGCCCGATCTGGATGCGTTGGTCAAAGTGGCAGTGGAAAAGGGTTACCTTCAGGCGCTGACAAAGCCTGTGCCAGCCGATGCTTTCCTGATCGCCGTTCCTACTCCATTCAAAGGCGATCACGAACCTGATCTGGCCTACGTTCAGGCGGCTGCGGCATCCATCGCGCCTGTTCTGAAGAAAGGCGATCTGGTGATTCTGGAGTCGACATCCCCTGTAGGTGCAACCGAGCAAATGGCCGAGTGGCTGGCCGAGGCGCGAGCGGACTTGACGTTTCCGCAGCAGGTTGGGGAAACGGCGGATATCAATATAGCCTATTGTCCTGAACGCGTTCTGCCGGGGCAGGTCGTGGTCGAACTGATTAAAAACGATCGCGTCATTGGCGGCATGACCCCAGTATGCTCTGCTCGCGCGAGCGAACTGTACAAAATCTTCCTTGAAGGTGAGTGTGTGGTGACTAACTCCCGCACCGCCGAAATGTGCAAGCTGACGGAAAACAGTTTCCGTGACGTCAATATTGCTTTCGCCAATGAGCTCTCGCTGATTTGTGCCGAACAAAACATTAACGTATGGGAGCTTATCCGATTGGCAAACCGCCATCCTCGCGTCAATATCCTGCAACCCGGCTCTGGCGTCGGCGGGCACTGTATTGCGGTCGACCCTTGGTTTATCGTGGCGCAGAATCCGCAGCAAGCCCGGTTGATTCATACCGCCAGACTGGTGAACGATGGCAAGCCACTCTGGGTGGTAGATCGTGTTAAAGCGGCCGTGGCGGATTATCTGGCACAAACGGATAAACGCGCCAGCGAGGTCACGGTGGCCTGCTTTGGGTTGGCGTTCAAGCCTGACATTGACGATCTGCGCGAAAGCCCCGCAGTAGGGATTACGTCCATGATCGCACAGTGGAATACCGGTGTGACGTTAGCCGTCGAACCGAATGTCAAACACCTGCCGTCCGTGTTGGCCGGACAGGTAAAACTGGTCGATACCAGCAGTGCATTAAAAGAAGCCGATGTACTGGTAATGCTGGTCGACCACCGTCAGTTTAAAGCGATTAACCCAGAAGATGTGAAACAGCAGTGGGTTATTGATACCAAAGGAGTATGGCGTTGAAACGTATTTTAATTACCGGTGGTGCGGGGTTTATTGGTTCGGCGTTGGTCAGATACATTCTGACTGAAACGCAGGACAGCGTCGTCGTTGTCGATAAGCTGACCTATGCGGGGAACCTGTCTTCCCTGGCCCCCGTCGCTGATAGCTCACGCTTCGCGTTTGAGCAGGTTGATATCTGCGATCGTGCGGAATTGGACCGTGTCTTTACCGCTTACCAGCCTGCACTGGTGATGCATTTGGCGGCAGAAAGCCACGTCGATCGCTCTATCGATGGCCCGGCGGCGTTTATCGAAACCAATATTGTCGGTACCTATACGATGCTGGAAGCAGCACGTCATTACTGGCAGAACCTGGCTGATGCGGACAAGCGCGCATTCCGTTTTCACCATATCTCTACCGACGAAGTGTTTGGTGACCTGCATGGGACGGACGATCTGTTTACAGAAACTACGCCTTATGCGCCAAGCAGCCCTTATTCCGCATCGAAAGCCTCCAGCGACCACCTTGTTCGTGCCTGGCTGCGCACCTACGGGTTCCCGACGGTGATCACCAACTGCTCGAATAACTACGGTCCTTACCATTTCCCAGAGAAGCTGATTCCGCTGGTAATCCTGAATGCGGTCGCGGGCAAACCGTTACCGGTTTACGGAGACGGCGCGCAAATCCGTGACTGGCTGTTTGTCGAAGACCACGCTCGCGCACTGTACAAAGTGGTGACGGAAGGCGAAATCGGCGAGACGTATAACATCGGTGGTCACAACGAGCGCAAAAACATTGAAGTCGTGCAGACCATTTGCGCACTGCTGGAAGAGCTGGCACCGAATAAGCCTGCTGGCGTAGCGCATTACCGCGATCTCATCACCTACGTGAAAGACCGCCCTGGCCACGACATGCGCTACGCGATCGATGCCGGGAAAATTGAACGTGAACTGGGCTGGTGTCCAGAAGAAACGTTTGAGACGGGCATGAGAAAAACCGTCAGTTGGTATCTGAATAACGAAAAATGGTGGCGCAGCGTGCAGGATGGTTCTTATACCGGTGAACGTTTAGGACTGAATGATTAAACCTGCGTCTGATGGTGGAAAAGAGAGGAGCGAAACGATGCCCCATCCGATATCAATGGGAAAGGGAGAGATTCGCGCTACGGTTGAACCGCTGGGCTGGGAGAACGAATTCTTCCAGATTGACAGCGGTAAGCTGAATTTTTCGCCTTCTGCGCCTGCGTTGACGCTCGATGCGTTGAACGCATTTACGCTGACGCAGGCTAAAATCGCAGCGGACAACCTGGTGTTGGCAGATGCGCTTGCCGATCTTGGGTTTCGATTGGTTGAAGGCGAGGTCGATCTCAGTCTGCCGCTCCAACGAACGACGGTTGTTACGCCGCTACCGCGCTGGCGTGAAGCTACACCCGACGATATCCCTGCACTAAGGGGCGCGGCGTCACGTGTTTTTGCACTGAGCCGTTTTCGTTCTCCGTGGTATCAACCGGAGGATAGCGGGCGTTTCTATGCGCAGTGGATTGAGAATGCCGTGCGCGGTACGTTCGACCACGGTTGTTTGCTGGTGGAAGATGCCGCGGGCAATCCACAAGGATGGGTCACGCTACGCAGAGTGAATGACTCGGATGCCCGTATCGGTCTACTGGGCGTGTGGCCGGGCGTTACGGTACGTGGCATCGGTTCACAGCTGATGGCGCTGGCGGAAGCGTGGTGCCGACAACAAGAGTTGATACGTCTTCGGGTCGCGACACAGGTTAGCAACGTGGCGGCGCTTCGTCTTTATCTTCGCCGTGGTGCCATGATTGAGAGCACGGCGTATTGGTTATACAGGTGATCACATGATTCCATTTAATGAGCCCCCAGTTGTTGGTACAGAACTAGATTATATGCAGGCTGCCATGAGCAGCGGTAAATTGTGCGGCGATGGCGGATTTACCCGTCGCTGTCAGCAGTGGCTGGAACATTATTCCGGCAGCAAAAAAGTCCTGCTCACGCCGTCCTGCACCGCTTCGTTGGAGATGGCCGCTATCCTGCTGGACGTGAAGCCCGGCGATGAAGTGATCATGCCGAGCTATACCTTTGTGTCTACCGCCAATGCTTTTGTACTGCGCGGTGCGAAGATCGTGTTTGTCGATATTCGCCCGGACACCATGAACATTGACGAAACGAAGATCGAAGCGGCCATTACGGAAAAGACGCGCATTATCGTGCCAGTTCACTACGCAGGTGTAGCCTGCGAGATGGACGCGATTATGGCACTGGCGAAGAAATACGATTTATATGTCGTGGAAGATGCCGCGCAGGGTGTGATGTCGAGCTACAAAGGCCGTGTTCTGGGCGCTATCGGCCACATCGGCTGCTTTAGCTTTCACGAAACCAAGAACTACACCTCGGGCGGCGAGGGCGGAGCCACGTTGATTAATGACGCAAGGCTGGTGGAGCGTGCGGAAATCATCCGTGAAAAAGGCACCAACCGCAGCCAGTTCTTCCGTGGGCAGGTGGACAAATACACCTGGCGGGATATCGGTTCAAGCTACCTGATGGCGGATATTCAGGCTGCCTATCTCTGGGCACAGTTGGAAGCGGCGCGACCGATCAACGAACGTCGTCTGAAACTGTGGCAGAACTACTACGCGGCATTCAAATCGCTGGCTGATGCCGGGCGTATTACCCTGCCGACCGTGCCTGCCAATGGGATTCACAACGCGCACATGTTTTATATCAAACTCAGCTCCCAGGACGACCGCAGTGCGTTTATCAATTACATGAAAGAAGCCGAAATCATGACGGTCTTTCATTATATCCCGCTGCACAGTTGCCCGGCGGGTCTGAACTTCGGTTGTTTCTCCGGTGAAGACCGCTACACCACGCAGGAAAGCGAGCGGCTGGTGCGTTTACCGCTGTTCTACAACCTGTCAGACGTCAATCAGCGGACGGTAATCAATACCATTCTGAGCTTCTTCTCCTGATATGTCGCTGGCGAAAGCATCGATATGGACGGCAGGCTCCACGCTGATAAAAATCGGCGCGGGGCTGGTTGTCGTCAAACTGCTGGCGGTCGCTTTTGGCCCTAGCGGTGTGGGGATGGCAGGGAATTTCCGCCAGTTGATTACGGTGTTGGGCGTATTAGCTGGCGCAGGGATCTTCAACGGCGTCACCAAATACGTGGCGGAGTACCAGCAACAGCCGGAACGGCTCAGGCCGCTGCTCGGCACGTCAGTCACGCTGGTGCTGGGGTTCTCCACGCTACTGGCGATTCTCTTTCTAGCCGTTGCAACGCCTATCGCCAATCTGCTGTTTGGGCATGATGACTATCGCGATGTGGTGCGTGCGCTGGCGTTCATCCAGATGGGTATCGCCTACGCCAACCTGTTTCTGGCAATTCTCAAGGGCTATCGGGATGCGATAGGCAATGCGCTAGCTGTGATCGGCGGCAGCCTGATCGGGCTGGCAGCCTTTTGGCTCTGCCTGCAACTGGGCGGCTATGTTGGCGCACTGGCAGGGCTGGCGCTGGTGCCCGCGCTGCTGGTGATTCCAGCAGGCATCATGCTATATCGGCGCACTCCGCTGTCGCTGACATCGCTAAAACCCGCGTGGGATCGCGCGATTGCCGGGCAGTTGGGCAAATTTACGCTGATGGCGTTGATGACCGCGGTGACGCTACCCGTTGCGTACATCATGATGCGTAACCTGTTGGCGGCACACTACAGCTGGGACGACGTGGGTATTTGGCAGGGCGTCAGCAGTATTTCCGATGCTTACCTGCAATTCATTACCGCCTCCTTTACCGTGTATTTGCTGCCGACACTCTCGCGCCTGACGGATAAAGTCGCGTTGTCGCAGGAGATTATCCGCTCGCTGAAATTTGTGCTGCCCGTTGTGGCTGGCGTTAGCTTTTGCGTGTGGCTGCTGCGAGATTTTGCCATCTGGCTGTTGTTCTCCAGCGAGTTCACGGCCATGCGAGATCTCTTCGTTTGGCAATTGGTCGGCGATGTAATGAAAGTGGGCGCTTACGTCTTTGGCTATCTGGTCATTGCGAAAGCGGCATTGCGCTTTTATCTGCTCACGGAAGTGAGCCAGTTTCTCCTGCTGACCGGGTTTTCCCACTGGCTGATTCCGCTTTATGGCGCACAAGGTGCGGCACAGGCCTATATGGCAACCTACCTGGTCTATTTTTTGCTCTGTTGTTGCGTATTCATTATTTACCGTAGGCGAGCATGACGACACTGATTCATGTATTGGGATCTGACATCCCGCATCATAACCAGACCGTTTTACGTTTTTTTAACGACGTACTGGCGACGGAACTCCCCGAACAGCAGATTCGGTATTTTATCGTGGCGTCCCGCGACGGCATTTCATCGGCCGATTTCCCCGCGCTGCGTATCGAAACCTGCGTGGATAAGAAAACGCTGGCTGAGGCCGTTATTGCCAGAGCCAAAGCGAACCGCAAGATGCGCTTTTTCCTGCATGGGCAGTTTAATCCCACGCTGTGGCTGGCGTTGCTGAGCGGAAAAATCAAATCCGAGCAGGTTTACTGGCACGTCTGGGGCGCGGATTTGTATGAAGAGGCGAGCAGCCTGAAATATCGCCTGTTTTATCTGCTGCGGCGTATGGCGCAAAAGCGTGTCGGACACGTGTTTGCCACGCGTGGCGATTTGGCGTGGTATCAGCAGCGTTCACCTCGCGTACCGACGTCATTGCTGTACTTCCCAACGCGAATGGATCCCGCGCTCACGGGCATGCAGGTGGATAAACCGCTGGCAGGGCCGATGACGATTCTGGTCGGCAATTCTGGCGATCGCACGAATCGCCATCAGGAAGCGCTGCGGGAGATTCACAAGCAGTTCGGGAAAAATGTGCGGGTCGTTGTGCCGATGGGCTATCCCGCGAATAACGAGTCCTACATCGCGCAGGTGGAAAAGGACGGTTTGGCGCTGTTCGGCGTGAAAAATTTCCAACTGCTGAAAGACCAACTGGCGTTTGATGATTATCTCAACATGCTGCGTACTTGCGATTTGGGCTATTTTATTTTCGATCGCCAGCAGGGAATCGGGACATTGTGTTTGCTGATTCAGTTTGGCGTACCGTTCGTGATCAGCCGACAAAATCCGTTCTGGCAGGACCTGACGGAACAAGGGCTGCCCGTGTTGTTTTACGGTGACGAGTTGGATGAAGCGCTGGTGCGTGAAGCGCAGCGCCAGCTAGCATCAGTCGATAAGCAACAGATTGCGTTCTTTAATCCCAATTATCTGCAAGGCTGGCGCGATGCGCTGGCATTGGCGACGGGAGAAACAACATGACGCTGGGGCAATTTGGTGGGCTGTTTGTCGTCTATCTGATTTCAGTCATCTTTATCCTGAGCCTGACCTGGATGGAGTTCCGACGGGTGCGTTTTAATTTTAACGTGCTGTTTTCCCTGCTCTATTTGTTGACGTTCTATTTTGGTTTTCCGTTTACCTGTGTGCTGGTGTTCCGGTTTGGCGTTGAAGTGGTTCCTGTGCAGTTCCTGCTTCAGGCGATGCTGTCTGCGACGGCGTTCTATGCGATCTATTACGTCAGCTATAAGACGCGGCTACGTCAGAAAACCTCCGCGCCACGTGCGCCACTTCTGACGGTGAACCGGGTTGAAGCCAATCTGACCTGGCTGCTGTTGGCGCTGATTGCCGTTGCCACCGTCGGTATTTTCTTCCTCAACAATGGTTTCCTGTTGTTTAAGCTGCGTTCTTATAGCCAGATATTCTCCAGCGATGTATCCGGCGTGGCGTTGAAACGCTTTTTCTACTTCTTCATTCCGGCGATGCTGGTGGTGTATTTCCTGCGCCAGACGCAGCGTGCGTGGCTACTGTTCCTCATCGGAACGGTCGCATTTGGGATGCTGACGTATGTTATTGTTGGCGGGACGCGTGCGAATGTGATTATCGCCTTCGCCCTATTTCTGTTTATTGGCATTGTGCGCGGCTGGATTACGCTCTGGATGCTGGTTGCTGCCGGTGCGTTCGGGATTGTCGGGATGTTCTGGCTGGCGCTGAAGCGCTATGGGCTGGACGTCAGCGGTGATTACGCCTTTTATACGTTCCTCTATTTAACCCGTGACACCTTCTCGCCCTGGGAAAATCTGGCGCTGCTATGGCAGAACTACGACAAGATTGAATTCCAGGGGCTGGCACCGATTGCCCGCGATTTCTACGTCTTTATTCCCTCCTGGCTATGGCCGGACCGTCCTAATTTGGTGTTAAACAGTGCGAATTATTTCACCTGGGAAGTGCTGAATAACCGCTCTGGGCTGGCAATTTCCCCCACGCTGTTGGGTTCGCTGGTGGTGATGGGCGGGGTGCTGTTTATCCCGCTCGGCGCGATTGCGGTAGGGCTGGTGATCAAGTGGTTCGACTGGGTGTACAAGCTAGGGAAGAACGACAGCAATCGCTATAAGGCCGCTATTTTACAGGCGTTCTGCTTCGGGGCGGTGTTCAATATTATTGTGCTGACGCGTGAAGGCATCGATTCTTTTGTTTCACGTGTGGTGTTTTTCTGTCTGGTATTTGGTCTGTGTCTGCTGGTTGCCAAACTGCTCTATTGGCTGCTGGAAAGCGCCGGACTCATCCGGCAGCGTCTGATGCGTATGCGAGCCACGCCGAGCGCGTCGACACACAACACGGTGGATCCTGTGATAAAGGAGCAGGTATGACAGCGTTAAAAACCACAGAGACCATTCCTCTGTATACCATTCGTGGTTTGCCCATTCACGGCTTTCAAAATATGGCGCAGTTTGTTGATTACCTGTTTAGGGGCGAGCGGGTTCAAACGGGCACGCTCGTCGCGATTAATGCTGAGAAAGTGCTGACGGCGGAAAAAGACGTGGCGCTGCGTGTGTTGCTCGATCGCGCAGAGTACAAGTATGCGGACGGCATCAGTATCGTGCGTTCCATTCGGCGCAAATACCCGCAGGCTGACGTCACGCGGATTGCAGGCGCTGATCTGTGGGAAGCGCTAATGGCACGGGCGGGCAAGGAGGGAACGCCAGTTTTTCTGGTGGGCGGCAAACCTGATGTGTTGGCACAAACGGAAGCGAAACTGCGGGAGCAGTGGAACGTGAATATTGTCGGCAGTCAGGATGGCTATTTTACGCCAGAGCAGCGCGATGACTTGTTCGAACGTATCCGCGCCAGCGGTGCGCAAATTGTTACCGTCGCAATGGGGTCGCCACGACAGGAAATCCTGATGCGCGACTGTCGTCACCACTATCCCGATGCGCTGTATATGGGCGTGGGGGGAACGTATGACGTCTTTACTGGGCATGTGAAGCGTGCCCCGCTTGTGTGGCAAAACTTAGGACTGGAATGGCTGTATCGTTTGCTGTCCCAGCCAAGCCGTATTTTTCGGCAGTTTAAGCTGTTGAAATATGTCGCCTACCACTACAGCGGCCGCCTGTAGGTTCTTTAATATCGATACGCGGATGTCTTTACGGGTCGGTATCGCCTTTTTAGCCGTGGTCAGCCTGTGTTATTTCGTGCTGGGACTGGGCAAAAAAAACGTCGCTGACAGGGAGTAAGTCGTAGTATTTGGGGGCGGGAAGGGCGGAACTGTGTGTTATTTAGCTTGGAGTGAGCAAATCCTAATCAAACGCATCATTTCGATAAAAAAGCACTAGACAGCCAGTCGCTAAGCCCGTAATATCCCGCCCCGCAACGGCGCTAAGCGCCCGTAGCTCAGCTGGATAGAGCGCTGCCCTCCGGAGGCAGAGGTCTCAGGTTCGAATCCTGTCGGGCGCACCATTTATTGTGTTAACGCGTATATTGTGTGCAAGAGCTGCGGTGGTACACTTTTCTTCGTAAAGAAAGTATCCCGTAAAAAGGAAGTACCGCGTAATAAGTAGTTGATGTAAAGTGTGGTGATGGTGGCTATAGCTCAGTTGGTAGAGCCCTGGATTGTGATTCCAGTTGTCGTGGGTTCGAGTCCCATTAGCCACCCCAGATTTTGCAGATATAGCAGTTGATTGACAGTTTGTGAGTTATGCGAAGGTGGCGGAATTGGTAGACGCGCTAGCTTCAGGTGTTAGTGTTCTTACGGACGTGAGGGTTCAAGTCCCTCTCTTCGCACCACACAAACGAGAACATCAGTGATGTTCAAAAAAAGCAGTACATTCGGCGAGTAGCGCAGCTTGGTAGCGCAACTGGTTTGGGACCAGTGGGTCGGAGGTTCGAATCCTCTCTCGCCGACCAATTACAAAGAAAAGCACATCGAAAGATGTGCTTTTTTTCGTCTGTAATTTGCCTTCTCTGGCGAAAGCCTTGCCGAATTCATTCACCCGACAAGGCGTTTGTTCTCTGCGATATCGTGCATTACGGCGCGTAATGCACAGGTGCTAGCGCGCTGCTATCGATACTTTCTCGCATTGATTTTAGTGCGGTATCAAAAGAACACAGCGTGCCTTTTTCCGTCTGCTGGCAGCCCTGAGAGGTCAATTCTTCTTTCAGTAACGGTTGCCGATCGTCAAGCGACGTTAGAGAACGGATCTGATCCAGCGATTGTGTCTGGAAATAGATACGCAAAAAACGCTGCTGAGTGGTGGTATCGCGCCAGCGTTCGAATACCAAACTGCCTGCGGGCGGAATGTTATCGGCAGTATCGCCGGGTAGCTGCCAATGAAATTGCAACAGCGTGCGCAGATAGGCGATGTTGGTGTCGTGAGCGACATACAGCAAGTAAGGCACGGCTGGTGGCTCGCCTTGTGACATGTCCTGCGCTTCCTGCGTCCCCTGTGCCAGAGCCTGTGCGATTTGCTGCATGAATAGCGAGCCGCCGCGCTGTGCGATATAGGGAACATCGTTGGTGAAGTCGTATTTAGCGGTCATCGGCGCCATCAATGGGATGAGATCCTGTGTGTTGCTGACGTGACCAAAAGCGACCTGCGCCTGCGGCAGATTCTCGCTGTATTCCAGAAGGAAAACCTCGCTCATATTCGCCAGCGTATTCAGGCCGCTGATAGAAGTCGAACCGTCTTTATCCTGTTTTATCGCCCACGGTTTATCAAACACTGGACACGGCTTATCCGCTTCGCATACGACCTGCTTCAATAGCTCGATACTGGGCTTAAGACGCTCATAGGCGATATTCAAATCACCTCCCATGGCTTCCAGCACCGCCGCTTTTGCCCGTTCGGGATCAAGCGTGCCAATCCCCATTTTATCCCCGTGGAACAGCGGATCCTGTTTTTCATCCTCAACGGCATGCGTCGCAACGCCGCAGCCGGGAAACATGCCGTCCATATAGGCTTGTGCCGTTGCGCGGGTACGTTGTAGCGGGCTAGCGAGCACATAAATCTGCTGCTCCGTTGGACAACCTAACGTGAACAGATGCTGTTGACGATAATACTCGCCCTCATAGCGGCCTTTTAGCACAGTGGCAGCATAGCCGTGTCCGGTTAATTCCCCCTCGCGTGTGACCCACTGTGGCCACTCTCGTGCCGTACCAGACTCCAGCGCCGTCGTATTGGATGCTGTTGGAGGACGTACGCCATGGCGGCTGACTTCAACGACCTTTTCCAACTGGTAGCGATCCTGCGCTTGGGCCTGAGTAGAAAAGGCTGAAATAATGATCATGGTAATCAATAAGCTACGGGGTATACGCAATGTCGTGTGGTAAAGCATGATAATCCTTCGTCAGCGGTCATACGGATAAGGAGTTTCATTGTAGGTGGAAAAAAGTGACAAGCTGGTTTTTCAGCAGTGGAGAGAGTGTTAGCGAACATTTCTACATGCATAGTTTGCAATCAAACTTTTTGATCTAAGATAGATCCCAAAGGTATAAAGCGCATAATTTCCACATGTTATATTTTTAAAAATTAAAAAGACGACATAAATCCCGCCTGATAAATCCAACACTAACGAGTTAACTATGGCATCACATCTTATTGATTTTCTTCTTATAGGGAATAATTTTGGCACGCCTGAAATGCGCGACGTCTGGTCCGAGCATAACCGCCTGACTAAACAGGTCGAAGTTGAAGTTGCCCTGGCGCTTGCTGAGGGTGAACTGGGTGTCATTCCGCTGGATGCGGCAAAAACCATTGCAGAAAACGCTGATGCAAGCGCGCTTAACGTTGAAGAGATTGCTAAAGATGCCGCGCGCATGAAGCATTCTCTGATGCCGACGATTGCCGCGATTCAGAAACAGTGCGGTGCGGCGGGTGAGTTTATTCATTACGGCGTGACCACGCAGGATATCGTTGATACCGCGACAGTGTTACAGCTGAAACAATCTTTTGATATTGTTGTCAGAGATACACAACTGCTGGCCGTTGAACTGAAACGTCTTGCGAAGAAATACCAACACACGCTGATGGCCGGTCGTACCCATGGTATGCAGGCGCTTCCCACCACGTTTGGCTTCAAACTGGCTGTTTGGCTGGATGAGTTTATCCGTCACCTCGAACGTCTGACTGAAATCAAGGAACGTGTTCTCGTCGGCAACATCAACGGTGCCATCTGTACCTATGCTTCTTTTGGCGAACAAGGGCCGGAAATCGAGCGTTTGACGCTGGATAAGCTGGGGCTGAATACGCCGAATATCGGCTGGCAGTCTGCCCGCGATCGCTTCTCCGAATATGCTTCTGTTACGGTTCTGATCAGCGGTACGCTGGGCAAAATCGGTAATGAGCTGTACAACCTGATGCGCACCGAGATTAACGAAATCGAAGAACCGTTCTCCGAAGGGAAAATCGGTTCAACCACGATGCCGCACAAACGCAATCCAGCTGCGCTGGAAGGGCTGGCGAGCCTGACGGCTCCGCTGTTTAAGAGCGCTGCACTGATTCATGAATCGATGAAAGTTGAGCATGAGCGTGATGCGATGAGCTGGCGTGCGGAGTGGATTGCGCTGCCGGAAATCAATATCTATCTCTCCGCTCAGCTTCAGAATGCGCTTGGCATCCTGCGTGGTATGTCCGTCAACGAGAAGCAGATGCTGGCGAACCTCGATCTGCAAAATGGCCTGCTGCTGTCCGAAAAAGTCATGTTTGAGATTGGTAAACGTCTCGGCAAGCAGACTGCTCACCATCTGGTTTACGAATGCTCAATGCAGGCATTCGAGCAGAATCAGTCCTTTAAATCGGTGCTGCTGGCTCATCCAGTGCTGTCTGAACAGGTAACCGCTGCCGATCTGGACGAATGGCTGAATCCGGCTAACTACGTTGGCAGTGCGCCGCAGAAGGTTGATGACGTGATTCGCTATGCAGATAACTCCGGCCTGCTGCCAGCATAAGGTGACACCATGAGTATCGTATTTCGTCAGGCCACGCTTGCGGACGATGAAACTTTTCTGGCGCTGGCGCTGGCCGCATTTGAGCCGATTCGCCAGTTAGGCATCAATTTTTCCGCCGCCCATGCGGATATCGACATGGTGCGTACGCATATTGCCTCACACGGCGTTTATGTGATGGAAAAAGACGGTGAGATGGTGTCGTCATTTACCATCCGCTATCCGTGGGGGCCTGAGCCGGGCCCGTTCGGTCTACCTCATCTGGGCTGGTTTGCAACGCACCCTGGCTATAAAAAACAGGGACTGGGTAAGCAAATGATGAGCTGGCTGGAGGAAGAAATTCTGATTAAGCAGCTCAAAGCGCCTGCCGTGTCGCTTGGCACCGCGCAAAACCACCCGTGGCTGATTGAGATGTACAGAAATTATGGTTTCAAGGAAGTCGGGCAGACGAATCTGGGAAAAGGACACCTGACAATCTGGATGGAAAAAATCCTTGATAGCCAATTGTATGACCAGTGGAAAGATAAAAAATCAAAAAGAGAGGCAGTAAAATGATGAAAAAAGTAACGTTGTCTGTTCTGGCGCTGACGACCGCCTTTCTTGTTGCTGGCTGTGATTCTGGGAAGAGCGGCGCTGAGCAGGAAAAAGTATTGAAAGTGGGTTCAACAGGCCAAAGTTATCCAAGTGGCTTCAAGCAGGATAACAAGCTGGTCGGGTTTGACGTTGAAGTCACGGAAGCCATCGCGAAAGATCTAAACTACAAAGTTGAGTGGGTCACCGCTGATTTCAGTGGCCTGATGGGCCAGTTGGAAGCGAAAAAGCTGGATACCGTGGCGAATGTGGTAGCCATTACTCCAGCGCGTCAGGAAAAATATAATTTCGCTCAACCGTATAGCTTCTATGGCAGCCAGATTGTGACGCACAAAGACAACGCGGACATTAATACACTGGCTGACCTAAAAGGGAAGACGGTTGCTGGGGTTCTGGGTTCCAACCATGTTAACAACCTGAAAAAAGCGTTTGCCGACGGCAGCGTGAATATTCGCACCTATGAAACACGTGATGGCGCGATGAACGATGCGCTGTCTAAGCGCGTTGAAGGCTACGTGAATTCACGTCCGATTCTGTTGGCAGAAATTAATAAGCGTAACCTGCCGTTCAAACTGGTCGGCGAGCCGCTGGTGATTGAAGAAGTCAGCTTCCCGTTCCATAAGGACGAGAAAGGTGATGCGCTGCGTAAGCAGTTCGATGCAGAGTTAACGAAAATGCGTGCAGATGGGCGCTTGAAAGCGATCTCCGAAAAATATTTTGGTGAAGACATCACGGTATCACCGGCTAAGTAACCTCACACTGTTATCTCGGCCGAGTCATTACGTAACCTGATGATTCGTTATGTCGCCAGATGGCTTGTTATGTAGCCAGATGTTCGTTATATAGCAAATAGTCATAACCCTGTTCCACCGGTGCAATATGGCCGGTGGAAGCATTAATGGTATTACTCATGAATATCGATCTTGCCTACCTGCTAAAGGTCTTTCCCCAGGTATTAATGTATTTGCCAACCACGCTGTTCCTCGCCGTGGTTTCGATGTTTTTTGCTATGGTTCTCGGCCTTATCCTGGCGTTAGTCCGTGAAAGCAAGATTGTCGTGGTAGTAAAAATCGTCGAGCTGTATATCTCGCTGTTTCGCGGTATTCCGTCGCTGGTTCAGCTGTTTATCATCTACTTCGGCTTGCCGCAGCTATTCCCCGGCTTATCCAATCTGGATGCGATGACGGCCGCGATTATTGGCTTTAGCCTGAAAACGTCCGCCTACATGGCTGAGATTTTCCGTGCGGGCTTGGCCTCGGTGGATTTCGGCCAGACGGAAGCAGGCTTATCCATTGGTATGAGCAAAGCGCAGGTCTACCGCCGCATCGTGTTGCCTCAGGCCATGCTGAATGCGCTGCCCGCGACGGGTAACACCTTCATTTCCCTGATTAAAGATACCTCGGTGGCCTTTGCGCTGGGCGTCTCCGAACTGTTCGCGGAAGGCAAGATGATTGCCGCTGAATCTCTGCGTTTCTTCGAGACCTTCCTAGTTGTGGGGCTGATTTACTGGATGGTGATTGTGGTTTACGCCTGGCTGCAAAAACAGCTTGAGAAGAAACTGAATCACTCGCTACAGCGATAAGGGGCTGACATGATCAGTGTAAAGAATCTTTCTAAACGCTTTGGCGATCAGGTGGTGTTGGACAACATTAGTCTGGATATCGCCAAAGGCGAAGTCGTGGCGATTATCGGCCCCTCCGGTTCGGGTAAATCCACGCTGTTGCGCTGTCTGAACCTGTTGGAAACGCCAGAGTCGGGCACGATTGAAATTGGCGACCAAACGCTGGATACGCGTCGTTATTCCTCTAAAGAGGCCTATGCGCTGCGTCGTCAGACGGCGATGGTATTCCAGAGTTACAACCTGTTTAAGAACAAGACGGCGCTGGAAAATGTGACGGAAGCGCTGATTGTCGTGAAAAAAATGCCGAAGAAGCAGGCGGACGAAATCGGTCTGGCACTGCTGGAGCAGGTTGGTCTGCTGCCGCAGGCGGCACAGTATCCGGTGACGCTATCCGGCGGGCAGCAGCAGCGCGTGAGTATTGCACGTGCGCTGGCGGTTGATCCGAAGGCGATTTTGTTTGATGAACCGACCTCGGCACTTGACCCGGAAAGGGTACACGAAGTGCTTCAGGTGATTCAGAAGCTGGCGAAAAACGACACCACGATGGTGATCGTCACCCACGAAATGCAGTTTGCGAAAGAAGTGGCTGACCGAGTGATCTTCATGGCGGATGGTCATATCGTTGAGGAAGGTCCGGCGGAGCAGGTTATTAGCTTCTCGGATAACCCGCAAACCCAGCGTTTCCTGCGTCAGTTGACCAAGCTGCCTGAGCCGCTTGAGTACGATATTTAACGCATACGTAGACACACCTGCACGCCTGAACAAGCCTGCCCTGCCAGATAGGGCACGATAATGTGGAGTAAGAATTGATGCAAACCGCACCCCAGCACGAGCCTCTGGCTCAGTTTATTCAGGCATTTCGCCACGATTTACATCGCAATCCTGAGTTGTCGAATCAGGAGTTTGAGACCACGAAGAAGATTCGTGCAGTATTGGAAAAAGAGGGGATTCGTATCCTCGACCTACCGCTGAAAACCGGTCTGGTTGCTGAAGTTGGCGGCTTACAGGATGGCCCGCTGGTCGTGGTGCGTTCGGACATCGACGCCCTGCCGATTGAAGAAGAGTCTGGCGTAGAATTTACGTCGCTCAACAAAGGGGTGATGCACGCCTGCGGTCATGATTTTCACTCTTCCGCTGCACTTGGCGCGGCGATTCTGCTGAAGAAAATCGAGCCGGAGCTGAAAGGCACTGTGCGAATTTTGTTCCAGGCCGCTGAAGAGACTGGGCTGGGCGCACCGGAAGTCATCGCCGTTGGCGCGTTGGACAATGCGGTAGCGATTTTCGGCATTCACAACGATCCGACGCTGCCCGTTGGCGTTATCGGCGGGAAAGACGGCGCATTGACGGCGGGCGTTGACCGCTTTGAGATCAAGATCGCAGCGAAAGGCTGTCACGCCGCGAAGCCGCATGAAGGTAACGATCCGATTATCATTCTGGGTCAGCTGATTTCTGCCGTACAGACCATTATCAGCCGCACGGTGTCTTCTGACAACAACGCGGTGGTGTCGATTACGCAGGTGCATAGTGGCAGCACCTGGAACGTTATCCCAGACACGGCCTACGTTGAAGGCACGGTCAGAACGTTCAATCAGGACGCGCGTGATTTGATTGAACAGCGTTTCCGTCAGATTGTTGCAGGTATCGCTAGCACCTTTGGCGCAGAAATTGAGTTCCTGTGGCACGCAGGGCCGCCATCGGTAATCAACACGCCAGAGTGGGTTGAGTTTGCGCTGAATGTGGCGAGTGACGAAGGGTTTGAAGCGCGCCGCGTGGAAGCCAGCCCGATTGGTGAAGATTTCGCGTTCTATCAACAAAAACTACCGGGTACGTTCATGATGGTCGGTTCCGGCGGACCGTATGCGCTGCACCACCCGAAATTCCGCGTTGATGACAGCGCGCTGTTCCCGACTGCGCACTATCTTTATCAGGTGGCGAAGCAGAGCTTAGAGCAGTTGTCCTCCCGCTAATCTCCTCTCATTAAGTCAACGCTGTCCGCGTCGGTTTCCCGGCGCGGATATTTTCCCCTTTTTTTAAATTGAATCAGCAGCTTTGATAGGACTGTCGGAAAAACACGACACTCTGGGGGTTATGTTGTCGCAAAAAAGAGACATTTAATTAATTGATTATTAATGGTTAATATTTTACGTGACAAAATCGTCTCTGAATGGCGACAGGTTTTGTGAGCGCGATCTCGTTTTTGCCGCCCATCGTGTCTTAGCTTCTCTCATTGTGGATAAATAAAAATAGTATTTATTATTAGATGCTTAACTCTATTTTGTGAGGCTGTGATAATAAAGTTATGCATATTGGCATAATTTATGCTTAAATAAGCGGGTAGATGCTCATTCCACCTTCTATGCTTGCTTCGGCTTCATAATCCTGGGAATGACGCAGAGCCAATTTGAGGTGCCTATCGTCCAACTCCAGATGAAGATGCAAATCTCCATCGGGCCTTCCGGACATAACGTTGAGTGAGGCACCATTCTGTTGTCTGACAGACCTGATATTTTCAACGCTTACCGTTTATCGGTAAGCGTTTTTTTTCGTCTGAGTAAAATGCTCGGTAGCCGCCTTCTGTCGGACTAGATGAAACCGCCCATAAAAAGAGAAAGGCTCCAAAAGGAGCCTTATGAAAGAGTGGCGTAGCGATTAGTCGGCAGGTTGCTGTAGCGTGAGCAGTAGCCCTTCGCGCCGCATTTGCGCCGCTTCATCCGGCAGACGCAACCGGTCGAGTGCGTCGGCGCGCCAAGCATAATCATACGCGTCCGGTCGTAATTCCAGTGCGGTGCGGAAAGCATCGCTGGCCTTCTGCCATTCGCCGTGTTTCATCAGTAATTGGCCTAACGTGCTGCTCAGCAGCGCAGTAGAGGCTTGCTGCTTGATGTACTGGCGCAGTAATTTTTCCAGTTGTTCTGGGTTTCCGGCTTTGAGGCGTGGCATTAGCAGGATCAAACGTTCGTCATACTGGCGCTTGAGACCGTCGAGAATGATCTTCTGAGCGGTATCATGCTCGTCACACTCGATCAGATGCTCAGCCATCGCGACCTGAAGCGGGATCTCATGGCGTACTTTGCGACTCTGATTATTCCACCATGATTTCAGCCCTTCGCTGCCGCCATCTGCCATTGCCTGATTCATCAGACCGATATAGGCCTGCTGCTGTAGATCCAGTAGACGTTCTTCAGGGTACAGATTGATCTTGCGCATCGCAGGCAGAATATCCAGCAGCGCGCTATAGGCGTGAGTGCGCAGGAAAGCTTGCTCCGCTAAACGCAGTACCTCAGGATGGCGGGGCGCAACCTCCAGCAGTTTGTCGACGCCGTGACGTGCGGCATGATCTTCATTACGCGCTAGCTGAATACGCACGCGCGTAATATCCACCGGAAGCTGATCGGTATCTGCAACCTCGGCGGCACGCTCCAGATATTGCTTGGTGCGGAATTCGTCGCCGCGCTGCTGAGCGGCTTCGGCTGCCAGCAGGTAGTTAACCACGGGCTGCTCGGCATGGTCGGCATTGCGCGTCAGTAGCTTCTCTACCTGTAAATAATCCCCCTCGGCCAGCTTGAGCAGCGCGGCTTTGGTCTGTTTTCTGGCGCGGGTGCGTTTGCGGCCGAGGAACCAGCCGCGTGTGCGGGATCCGGTACGAAAGATCCGGCGGAGCACCCATTCCACCGCCAAAAAGGCGAGGAAGAACAGTACCAGCATGATGACCAGACCGGTCACGCTGGTTTGAATGTCATAGTTATCCGTTTGGATCAGGACGTAGCCTTGGTGACCCGCGACGATCGGGCCTATCACAACGCCGGCGATCAGGATCAGGAACAGCAATAAGACTTTTAGCATGCTCATTCCCCTTGCTGTGTGGCTGGCGCCTGAGCTAATAGATTACGAACGCGCGTTTGCATCAGTTTTTCCAACAGCGCCTGACTTTGTAGCTCCATCGGGACATCCAGTGAAACCGACTGCTGGTTTAAGGCATCGAGCTGATCTAAAAAGGCCTGCGTCGTGGGGTCGGTAGTATCGAAGTAGGCGCGAACCCAGGTTGCTGCCGTTTCCAGCGACTGTTTGTACACTTCATTCTGGTGGCGAGGAATAGCCTGTGCGGCAACCAGCAGACGTGAACGGATATTCTCGCGCAGATACACATCCTGATTCGGTGCCAGTAGCGGTTCGGCAGCGCTGTCGCGGCGGCGAATGGTGATAAAATCAGCCAGGAAATTGTGCCAGCTCTTGCTCAGATTTTGTCGCCACTCGCTCAAGGATGCGGACAACTCTGTGCTGTTGGCGTCCATCGGCGCTTCATCGGTGTTGTTGTCGGCGAGTTGCAAGTTGTCCAACTGGTCGGTGAGCTGATTGACTTTCAGGATGATGCCATCAAAATCGACCTGACTTACGCCTGCCAGCGCTCCGATATCGTTGGTCAGCGCGCGGCGGATTTCTATCAGGCTGGGATCGTTCATTTCCGCCAGGCTGGCGTCCGCGCTTTTCAGCAACGCGCCTGCGGTGGTGACGTCTTTGTCGCTCCACAGCTTGCGTCCTGCCAGTTTCACCAGAAAATTTGCCTGAGCGATCAGCCAGGTATTGGTGTCATGGCTGGAAAGCGCCGCCAGCTTATCGCGCAGCTCGTCTGACTGACGCGTTAGCGCCTCAAGACGCTGTGCGGCAGTCTCCTGCGCTTTGCTTTGCTGCTGTTGAGCGTCCAGCCACTGCTGCTGCTCTTGCTTATGCTGTTGCTGCAATGTGTTGAACTGCGCTTCCAGACGTTGAAGCGCGGCCGTTTCTTTCTGCGCCTGCTGGTGGCCGTGGTAATACAAGCCTGCGCCTATGGCCAGTGCAATCACAATCGCGATCGCCCCCAGCACGGCACCGCTACGTTTGGGCCGCGGTGCGGGATCCTGCTGCTGATGCGCGGGTTCAACCCGTTCAGCAACCTCGTCGGATGGAGCTGTGGGGGTATTGTGTTCCGTCATAATGGTACATCCCATGATCAGGTTTATTGTAGTGCGCGCACGAGCGCATCGTTATCGGCATTATCAGCCACTCGGATATCACGCCAGCCAAGCTGACGAGCTTGTTCAGCCAGCCGTTCGCTGACGACGATCAACTGGCAGCCGAGTAACCAGGAAGCCCGATAGTAATCAGGTACTAAAGTATAGATCCGTTGTAGCATTTCTCCGCTGGTGATCACCAGTTTGTCGATGCCTATTTGTTGCCAGTGGCGGCTTTGCTCTAGCCCGTCATAGTGAACGTCTCTGCGCTGATAACATTCACAGTAGGTCACCTGTGCGCCGCGTTCGGTTAGCGTTTCCCCCAGCAGTTCCCTGCCGCCGTTGCCGCGCAGCAATAATGCGCGTTTACCGGAAACATCTTGCAGGTCAGGAAGTTGCAGGAGCGTTTCGCTGGTTTCGCGCTCAGGCGGATAGGTTACCGGGTGCGCGCTGATTTTATGCAGTGCCAGCGCGGTGGTACGGCCGATGGCGTAATAAGCGAGATGGGCAGGCCAACTGATGCCCGTGCGTGCCAGTATCGGATCGGCGTAATGAATGGCGTGTTGTGAGAGCGCAAACACCAAATCGTCGGCGCTCAGTGCCTGCAATAGGGCAGGCAGACTGGCGAGTTCTCGTCCGGGTGAAAACTCGATCAGCGGGCTGTGCCAGGCGTTATAGCCGAGCTTTCTTAAACGGGTCACCAGTTGTTCGCCAGTTGGTGACGGACGGGTAACCAGAATTGTCATGATGGGCTTGATCCGTGATAAACGGCTTGAAGGATGGCGCTGGCTCCTTTGGCTAACAGCTCTTCAGCCAGTGCAATTCCGAGTTGTTCGGCATCGGAGACGTTTCCTTTGCGTTCACCGACGATCATTTTGCTGCCGTCCGGTGCACCAACCAGCGCGCGTAGCCACAGCGTATCGCCTTCCAATTCGGCGTAGCTGCCAATCGGCACCTGACAGCCACCTTCAAGGCGTACATTCATGGCGCGTTCAGCCAGTACGCGGGCGGCGGTAGCGGGGTGATTGAGCGGGGCAAGGAGTTGGCGGACATGTTCGTCATCCAAACGGCATTCGATGCCGATAGCGCCTTGTCCGACGGCTGGCAGAGACGCTTCCGGGCTTAACGCACAGCGGATGCGCGCTTCAAGGCCAAGACGTTTCAGGCCCGCGACCGCAAGAATAATGGCGTCATACTCGCCGTTATCCAGTTTTGACAGGCGTGTGCCGACATTACCGCGCAAATCTCGAATCACCAGGTCGGGACGTCGGGCGCGCAGCTGGCACTGACGGCGCAGGCTGGAAGTGCCGACACAGCTGCCTTTCGGTAATTGATCGAGGCTGTCGTAATGATTGGAAACAAAAGCGTCGCGGGGGTCGTCGCGCTCGCAAATGGTGGTCAGACCGAGGCCATCAGGGAATTCGACAGGGACATCTTTCATGGAGTGGACGGCAATATCGGCGCGCCCTTCAAGCAGCGCCAACTCCAGTTCTTTAACAAACAATCCTTTGCCGCCGACCTTTGCCAGTGGCGTATCGAGGATGATGTCGCCGCGGGTGACCATCGGCACCAGTTCCACGTGTAAATCCGGGTAGAGGTGGTTCAGACACTGCTGAACATATCGTGCTTGCCACAGGGCGAGCGGGCTTTGTCGGGTGGCAATTCTAATAATATTGGCTAACATGCTTGATACCGTTTTTATCATTTTCCGCCATCGTATCATTGATGGTGCGTTGGTGTCAGGTTGTGGGCATTAGCGGTGCGCCTTTTAAAACGGTCTGAAATTCGGGTGCCGCATACATAGATAGGAAGCCGTGCTGATGCAGTCGGGTAGGTAAATTCGTAATAAAGCAAGATAGATAAGTCTAACTTTCTTTACTTTCTTTACGCCCAATCAGCAAGGTGTTAAATTGATCACGTTTCCAGCAATAATTCGCTAAACATTCTTCTAATTTCATCATGCGGATTTGGAACACGGGGTTTTTCTAGGCACTGGGATAAATCAGGCGAAACGTCTTGTACTTCTACATCGAGACTTTGAAGCAAAGACTGGATGCGATCAACCAACTGCGTGTTGACCGTGCTCTGGGAGCAATGAAACCCGCTTTTCAGCAGGTTTACAGTCTTCTGCCCATTTTATTACATCATCATCACCCGTTGATGCCCGGCTACCTTGAAGGCAAGGTGCCTCACGGTATCTGCACTCACACGCCTGATGAAAAGCAGCAACAGTACCTTGATAGCATCGCGTTGCGCTGGGGTCAGTTTGACTGCTCTCATCCGCAGGGTGAACTGCCGATCACGGGCATCTATTCAATGGGAAGCACCTCGTCTATCGGGCAGAGCTGTAGCTCCGATCTCGATATCTGGGTGTGCCACCAATCCTGGCTGGATAGCGAAGAACGCCAATTCCTACAGAAGAAATGTACGCTGCTTGAGCAGTGGGCTGCGGCGCAGGGCGCTGAGGTCAGCTTCTTCCTGATGGATGAAAGCCGTTTCCGCCACAATGAAAGCGGTAGCCTGAGCGGTGAAGACTGCGGCACCATGCAGCACATTCTATTACTCGATGAATTCTACCGTACCGCCGTGCGTATGGCGGGTAAACGTATTCTGTGGAATATGGTGCCGGTCGAGGAAGAATCTCACTACGACGAGTATGTGCTGTCGCTCTACTCGCAAGGGGCACTGGCTCCTAACGAGTGGATGGATTTAGGCGGCCTGAGCACGCTGTCGGCGGAAGAGTATTTCGGCGCGAGTCTCTGGCAGCTCTATAAAAGCATCGATTCCCCCTATAAAGCCGTACTGAAGACGCTGCTGTTGGAAGCCTATTCCTGGGAATACCCGGATACCAGTCTGCTGTCGACTGAAATTAAAAAACGTCTGCATGACGGCGAGATCGTCTCTTTCGGTCTTGATCCTTACTGCATGATGTTGGATCGCGTGACGCACTATCTGACGGCGATCAACGATCCCACGCGCCTCGATCTGGCGCGTCGATGCTTCTACTTAAAAGTTTGTGAAAAGCTCTCCAGAGAAAAAGCCTGTGTCGGCTGGCGTCGTCAGATTCTGAGCCAACTGGTGCAAGAATGGGGATGGAGCGACGAACATCTGGCGATGCTGGATAACCGCGCTAACTGGAAAATCGAACAGGTACGCGAAGCACATAATGAGCTGTTGGATGCGATGATGCAGACCTATCGCAACCTGATTCGCTTCGCCCGCCGTAATAATCTGAGCGTCAGCGCCAGCCCGCAGGATATCGGTGTGTTGACCCGTAAACTGTACGCTGCGTTTGAAGCGCTGCCGGGTAAAGTTACCCTGCTGAACCCACAAATTTCGCCCGATTTGTCGGAGCCGAATTTAACCTTTATCTATGTTCCGGCGGGGCGCGCGAACCGCTCTGGCTGGTACCTGTACAATCAGGCACCATCGATGGATGCGATTGTCAGCCATCAGCCGCTGGAATATAACCGCTATCTGAACAAGCTGGTGGCGTGGGCGTATTTTAATGGCCTGCTGACGCCAAGCACGCGCCTGTATATTAAAGGCAACGAACTGTGTGACATTACGCGCCTGCAAGCACTGGTGGACGACGTAGCCAGCCACTTCCCGCTGCGTCTGCCTGCCCCCACGCCGAAGGCGCTGTACAGCCCGTGTGAAATTCGTCATCTGGCGATTATCGTCAATTTGGAACACGATCCGACGGCGGCCTTCCGCAATCAGGTGGTGCATTTCGATTTCCGTCATCTGGATGTCTTTAGCTTCGGCCAGCAGCAGCAGTGTCTGGTTGGTAGTATCGACCTGTTGTATCGCAACTCGTGGAACGAAGTGCGTACGCTGCATTTCAGTGGCGAACAGGCGGTGTTGGAAGCGCTGAAAACCATTCTGGGCAAAATGCATCAGGATGCGGCGCTGCCGGAATCACTGGAAGTCTTCTGCTACAGCCAGCACCTGCGCGGGCTGATTCGTACCCGCGTGCAGCAGTTGGTGTCCGAATGCATTGAGCTGCGTCTGACCAGTACGCGGCAGCAAGAACCAGGGCGTTTCAAAGCGGTGAAAGTGGCGGGGCAAACCTGGGGCTTGTTCTTCGAGCGGCTGAGTGTATCGGTGCAGAAGCTGGAAAATGCGGTCGAGTTTTATGGCGCGATTTCCAATAACAAACTGCAAGGCCAGCCGGTTCAGGTTGAAACCAACCATATCCATTTACCGCCAGTGGTCGATGGCGTCGCCAGCGAAGGGATCATCCAGTTCTTCTTTGAAGATCTGACAGAAAATCAGGGCTTTAATATCTATATTCTGGATGAGTCGAATCGCGTTGAGGTGTATCACCATTGTGAAGGCAGTAAAGAAGAGCTGGTGCGTGATGTCAGCCGCTTCTATTCGTCTTCGCACGATCGCTTTACTTACGGCTCCAGCTTTATCAATTTCAACCTGCCACAGTTCTACCAAATCGTACAACTGGACGGTCGCTCGCAGGTGATCCCGTTCCGCAGCAGCGCGCTTTCTCATCTGTGCATTACCCCCGTGGTGAATGATGAGGTGATGACGATGGCGCAGCGGCTACAGATTTTATAACCACTCTATACCCTAAATATGAAGTATGACGGGTATATATTCGGCATGCTGCTGTTGCTGGTTCTGGGGTTGATCATGTTGTGACGGCGCTGATGTGTGGAGCGCCGCGTGACCGTTGAGAAGGCGGTTACCCGAAGTGAACGGTTTCCCCTGCCTGATCCGAGCAGGCTGCTGACAGCAGCGTGATAAAATCTTCACCGCTGCGATCGCATACCCAGCGTTCCGCCTGACGGTTGAAGTGGTAACCGCCCGTTTTGGTCGCCAGCCAAATTTGGTGTAGCGGTTCCTGCCGATTAATCACGATTTTGCTGCCGTTCTCAAAACTCAGCGTCATCACGCCGCCGTTAGTTTCGTAATCGATGTCGGCATCACCCTCAAACCGATCCAGCGTTTCTTCCAACTGAAGCATGAGTTCGTCGGCAAATTGGTGGAACTCGCTATCGTTCATTTTCGATTCCTATTGATTTTCATGATCCACCTGCGATTATAGAGAGCATACAAGTATTAATGACAGGTCTTAACGTGATGAAAAACGTGTTTCGCCAGTTTTTTCTGGTGTTATCAGTAGTGAGTTTATTCGGTTGTGGTCTGAAAGGGCCGCTTTATATGCCTGCCGATGGCAAATCCGGTGCGTCAACGACTCAGCAAAATGAGAACCAGCCGCCGCAAAAGAAAGCGTCAATACGTCCTTAATGCGTGACGGTAATAATAAATAACAGGTCACGTAGATGTTTATCGCGCCCGGTTAAGCAAGCGGGGGAGTCAGGATAATGCAGTTCGCTAAGATGCACGGGTTAGGCAACGATTTCATGGTTGTTGATGCCGTTACGCAAAACGTTTATTTTTCACCCGAATTGATTCGCCGTTTGGCGGATCGACACTGTGGTGTAGGGTTCGACCAATTGCTGGTCGTCGAGCCGCCTTACGATCCTGAACTGGATTTTCATTACCGCATTTTTAACGCGGATGGCAGCGAAGTCGCGCAGTGTGGCAATGGCGCGCGCTGCTTCGCTCGTTTTGTTCGCCTGAAAGGGCTGACCAACAAGCGTGATATTGCCGTTAGCACGCAGACAGGCCGGATGGTGTTGTCAGTGACCGATGACGAACTGGTACGCGTCAATATGGGCGAACCCAATTTCGAGCCGCAACAGGTGCCTTTCCGCGCGGTCAAAGCGGAGAAAACCTACATCATGCGTGCCGACGAACATACGGTGCTGTGTGGCGTGGTGTCGATGGGCAACCCGCACTGTGTGATTCAGGTTGAGGATGTGGACACGGCTAAGGTGGAAACGCTGGGGCCGCTGCTGGAAAGTCATGAGCGTTTTCCCGAACGTGCCAACATCGGTTTTATGCAAGTGGTTGATAGCCACTCTGTCCGCCTGCGGGTGTACGAACGCGGCGCGGGAGAAACGCAGGCGTGCGGTAGCGGCGCGTGTGCTGCTGTGGCCGTAGGGATCCAGCAGGGATTATTGTCCGCGAACGTTCGCGTATCGCTGCCGGGCGGGGAGTTGGATATCCAGTGGGATGGGCCGGGACATCCGTTATTCATGACCGGGCCTGCAACGCATGTCTACGATGGATTTATTCATTTATGAAGAATGTCGAGGAACAGGCAGAGCGCGAGATCGCACTCAGTGACGAGATAGTTTTGCAGTTCCTGCAACAGAATCCCGATTTTTTTATCCGCAATGCGCGTCCCGTCGAGCAGATGCGCATTCCTCACCCCGTCAGGGGAACCGTGTCGCTGGTGGAATGGCAACTGGCGCGTCAGCGTAACCACATTACTCAGCTTGAGGAAGAAATCACGCTGTTGATGGAACAGGCGGGGGCGAACGAAGTGCTGTTCAATCGCCTGCTTGGGTTACAAACTGAATTGGCATCAGCGGAAAGCCTGACAGACATGTTGGATCGCTTGCAGCGCTGGGCGCGTCAGCTTGGTCTGGCGGGCGCAGCGGTGCGTCTGTTCAGTGATAAATGGCGCCTTGGCGCGCCGTCTGGTTTTACCCACCTTGGGCTAAACCGCTCCGCCTTTGAGCCGCTGCGCATTCAGCGCTTCGGACAACATAACCACTATCTTGGCAGTCTGAACGGGTCGGAGCTGTTGCTTCTGGTGCCGCAGGCCAGACAGGTTGGGTCGGTCGCGCTATCGCTGATGGGAAATCATCACGATTTGGGCGTGCTGATTTTCAGCAGCCGCGACAGCCACCATTATCAGGATGGCATGGGAACCGTGCTGCTTCAGCAAATGGCCATGATGCTGCCAGCGATGTTGGCGCGCTGGATTGAACGGGTATGAGCCGACAGCCTGCGCTATCGGAGGCTCCTTCCTCTTCGCCGTTACACGCTGATGTTGATGCGTTCCTACGTTATCTGAAAGTAGAGCGCCAGCTCAGTCCGCTGACGCAGACCAGCTATTTACGTCAACTGTCCGCGGTTATCACGATACTCTCCGCGGCGGGTGTGGCTGACTGGCGCAAGCTGGACGCCTCTGGCGTGCGTTCCGTGGTGTCCCGCAGTAAGCGCGATGGGCTGCATTCCAGTAGCCTGGCGCTCCGTTTATCGGCATTACGCAGCTTTCTCGACTGGATGGTGTCACGCGGTATGCTGGCGGCGAACCCGGCGAAAGGGGTATCCACGCCGCGATCCGGACGTCCACTCCCCAAGAATATGGATGTGGACGAGATGGACAGGCTGCTGGATATCGATTTGGACGATCCCCTTGCCGTGCGCGACCGCACGATGCTGGAAGTGATGTACGGCGCGGGGCTGCGTCTGGCGGAGCTGGTCGGCATGGATTATCAGCATATTGATTTGGCCAGCGGTGAAATCTGGGTCATGGGGAAAGGCAGTAAAGAGCGCAAATTGCCGATAGGAAAAACGGCGGTAACCTGGCTGGAACGCTGGCTGGCGCTGCGCGAACTGTTTGGCCCACAGGATGATGCCGTGTTTATTTCCAATCAGGGGCGACGCATCTCGATGCGCAACGTGCAGAAGCGTTTTGCCGAATGGGGGATTAAGCAGGGCGTGAATAGTCATGTCCATCCGCATAAGCTGCGTCACTCCTTTGCGACGCATATGCTGGAATCCAGCGGTGATTTACGCGCGGTTCAAGAGCTGCTTGGCCACGCTAACCTGACCACGACGCAGATTTACACCCATCTTGATTTTCAACATTTAGCCTCCGTGTACGATGCCGCGCATCCACGCGCCAAACGAGGGAAACCCTGATGCATTTTTACCGATCTCTTGGCCCGATCCGGGCGATCACGTTCGATCTGGATGACACGCTGTATGATAACGCGGACGTCATTCGGCGCACGGGGCAAGAGTCAATCCGCTTCCTGCAAGAGTACCATCCTGCACTTCGTGATTTTCAGGCTGATGACTTTCAGAACTTACGCCAGACCTTGCTTGAGCGCGAACCGGACATCTATCACGACGTGACCGAATGGCGTCGCCGTGCGGCTGAACTGGCGATGTTAGAGCACGGCCTGAGCGCGGCAGAGGCTAAGGATGGCGCAAAAGCGGCAATGGAAAACTTTGCCCACTGGCGCAGCCAGATTACGATTACCGAAGAGACGCACCAGACGCTAGCGGCGTTAGCCGAGAAAGTACCGCTGGCCGCCATCACCAACGGTAACGCTGAGCCGCACCGCTTTGGCCTCGATCGCTATTTCTCGTTTATCCTGCGCGCTGGCCCGCACGGTCGCGCCAAGCCGTTTGACGACATGTACCATCTGGCGGCGCAAAAGCTCAATTTGCCTGTGCATGAGATTCTGCATGTCGGCGACGATCTCACGACCGATGTGGCGGGGTCGATCCGCTGCGGTATGCAGGCCTGCTGGATTAACCTGCGTGAAGGCAGCCTGACGCAGATTGGGGACGCCCGACTGCTGCCGCATATTGAAATTTCGCGGTTGGCATCGCTGTCGGCATTGCTATAATCACTGCATTAATCTGTATAAATCACCAGTGGAAACGCCCTTGTCGATGCGGTGTTTCCCTCACCGGATAACCCGTACCTATGGACGTTTCTGATCTGCTCGATGGCCTCAACGACAAACAGCGTGACGCGGTAGCCGCGCCGCGCAGCAATTTATTGGTGCTGGCGGGGGCAGGCAGCGGCAAAACGCGGGTACTGGTCCATCGCATCGCCTGGCTCTTGTCCGTCGAAAACTGTTCGCCGTACTCCATCATGGCGGTGACGTTTACCAACAAAGCGGCGGCGGAGATGCGCCATCGTATCGATCACCTGATCGGTACCAGTCAGGGCGGTATGTGGATTGGCACTTTTCACGGGCTGGCACACCGTCTGCTGCGTGCGCACCATATGGATGCCAATCTGCCGCAGGATTTCCAGATTCTGGACAGCGAAGATCAGCTACGTCTGCTGAAGCGTCTGATTCGGGCGCTGAATCTGGACGAGAAACAGTGGCCGCCGCGTCAGGCGATGTGGTTCATCAACGGGAAGAAAGATGAGGGGCTGCGCCCGCAGCACATTGAAAGCTACGGCAACCCTATCGAGCAAACGTGGCAGCGCGTGTATCAGGCCTATCAGGAAGCGTGCGATCGTGCCGGGCTGGTGGATTTCGCCGAACTGCTGCTGCGCGCACACGAACTGTGGCTGAACAAGCCGCATGTGCTGAACCACTATCGCGAACGTTTTACTAACATTCTGGTGGACGAATTCCAGGATACCAACCGCATTCAGTACGCCTGGATCCGTATGCTGGCGGGCGACAGCGCCAAGGTGATGATCGTCGGGGATGACGATCAGTCGATTTATGGCTGGCGCGGGGCGCAGGTCGAAAATATTCAGCTGTTCCTGAAAGATTTCGCCGGTGCAGAAACGATCCGTCTGGAGCAGAACTACCGCTCGACCAGCAACATCCTGAAAGCGGCGAATGCGCTGATCGCGCATAACGGCGGGCGGCTCGGAAAAAACCTGTGGACCGATGGCGTAGAAGGCGAGCCTATCTCGCTGTATTGCGCGTTCAACGAATTGGATGAGGCGCGCTACGTCGTTAATCGGATTAAAACCTGGCATGAAAATGGCGGTTCGCTGAAAGATAACGCCATTCTGTATCGGAGTAACGCCCAGTCGCGCGTGCTGGAAGAGGCGCTGTTGCAGCAGAGTATGCCGTACCGCATCTACGGTGGCATGCGCTTCTTCGAACGTCAGGAAATCAAAGATGCGCTGTCTTATCTGCGCCTGATCGCTAATCGTAACGATGATGCGGCGTTCGAGCGTGTGGTAAATACGCCGACGCGCGGCATTGGCGATCGCACGCTGGACGTGGTGCGTCAGACGGCGCGCGATCGTCAGCTGACGCTGTGGCAATCCACACGGGCGCTGTTGCAGGAGAAAGTGCTGGCTGGGCGGGCGGCGGCATCGCTGCAACGCTTTATCGAGCTGATCGATGCGCTGGCCTATGAAACCTCTGAGCTGCCGCTGCATATTCAAACCGACCGGGCGATTAAGGATTCCGGCCTGTGGAGCATGTACGAACAGGAAAAAGGTGAGAAAGGGCAGGCGCGGGTAGAAAACCTGGAAGAACTGGTGACGGCTACGCGCCAGTTCAGCTATCAGGAAGAAGATCAGGATTTGATGCCGCTTCAGGCCTTCCTGTCGCATGCTGCGCTGGAAGCAGGGGAAGGTCAGGCGGATGCCAATCAGGATGCGGTTCAGCTTATGACGCTGCACTCGGCGAAAGGGCTGGAGTTCCCGCAGGTGTTTATCGTCGGTATGGAAGAAGGGATGTTCCCTAGCCAGATGTCGCTGGATGAAGGCGGACGTCTGGAAGAAGAGCGTCGTCTGGCTTATGTCGGCGTCACGCGCGCCATGGAAAAGCTGACGATAACCTACGCGGAATCCCGCCGTTTATACGGCAAAGAAGCCTATCACCGGCCTTCCCGGTTCGTCGGCGAGCTGCCGGAAGAGTGTGTTGAAGAAGTGCGGTTACGCGCCAGCGTCTCCCGTCCGGTTAATCATCAGCGCCTCGGCACGCCGATAACGCAAAACGACAGCGGCTACAAATTAGGGCAGCGGGTTCGCCATGCGAAATTCGGCGAAGGTACGATCGTGAATCTGGAAGGCAGCGGCGATCACGCCCGTCTTCAGGTCGCGTTTCAAGGGCAAGGCATTAAATGGCTGGTCGCGGCTTATGCCAGACTGGAAACGGTGTGATCGTCACGGTGCAGTTTGAAGTATGACGGGGTTACCGGCGCTTATATTCACGTCAGCTACCCTAATTTCTCTGGCGTGCCCGGCTTCCCCGTCCGTGCTATCGCCTATTTACCAGACCACGCTTAACCGATAAACGCAGTTCTTTTTTACGCTGAGTGCTGCGTTTTTTACCCTTTTCCGCGCCGAATTTATTGGATAAACCTTATCCATTGGACCAATTTTGTACCGCGTGTTTCAGCCGCGGTTTTAAAGTTGAAGTCTTTTTCATCTCGGCGTAACATGCGCGCATCATTATTCTCGGAGGACTAACGCCTTGGACACACCCAGTCGATACTGGCTCACTAACCTGTTCATTAGGTACAACTTCTAAGGCTATCTTCCTCTGCTGATAGCCTTCGTGGTTGTCAGCGACGCTGTTTTTGTCGCTACGAGTCAGATCCGTCGAACGGACTGAAACCTGCTGGTGACACCTCACCTTTGTTTCTGTGCTTCAATCGCGTTGTCCATCTCTGCTACTGAAAGGGGAGCTATGGCCCATGCTGAGCGCATTTAAACTGGATAATTGCCGTTTATCTCGTCTGGAACTGGATGACTCCGATGATCTCACCACGTCAGTTTGGGTCGATTTGATCGAACCGGAAGACGATGAGCGTGAAAAAGTACAAAACGAACTGGGACAAAGCCTGGCAACCCGTCCGGAACTGGAAGATATCGAAGCGTCGGCACGTTTTTTTGAAGATGAAGATGGCTTGCATATTCACTCCTTTTTCTTTTTTGAAGATGCTGAGGATCACGCTGGTAACTCCACGGTGGCGTTTACCATTCGCGATGGCCGCCTGTACACCCTGCGCGAGCGTGAACTGCCCGCGTTCCGCCTGTACCGCATGCGCGCCCGCAACCAAACGCTGGTGGACGGTAATGCTTACGAACTGCTGCTCGATCTCTTTGAGACAAAAATTGAGCAACTGGCGGACGAAATCGAGAACATCTACAGCGATCTGGAATCACTGAGCCGCATCATAATGGAAGGGCGGCAGGGTGAAGAGTACGACGAGGCGTTGTCCACGCTGGCGGAACTGGAAGACGTGGGCTGGAAAGTGCGCCTGTGTCTAATGGATACCCAACGCGCGTTGAATTTTCTGGTGCGCAAAGCCCGCTTACCATCCGGCCAGTTAGAGCAGGCACGCGAAATTTTACGCGATATCGAATCTCTGCTGCCACACAATGAATCCCTGTTTCAGAAAGTTAACTTCCTGATGCAAGCGGCGATGGGCTTCATCAACATCGAGCAGAGCCGGATTATCAAGATCTTCTCGGTGGTCTCCGTGGTATTCCTGCCGCCGACGCTGGTGGCATCCAGCTACGGGATGAACTTTGAGTTTATGCCTGAGCTGAAATGGTCGTTTGGCTATCCAGGGGCGATTGTGCTGATGATCCTCGCCGGACTGGCGCCGTACCTCTACTTTAAACGTAAAAACTGGCTCTAAGTTTTTACCGATACGCCTGATGGAAATTAACCATCAGGCGTATCAACATGCCTTCCTCCCTTCATCGTTCTCCGACTCACTCTTTCTGTTTATTCTCCCGCGCCCGTTCATTTTCCGGCCATCTTGTTTAGAATGGCGGACAGTCCTTTCTATTCTTACTTTCTATTACTAAAAACAGGTCGTGTGCATGAAAGGGATGTCTCCTTGGATGCAATGGGGAATATTGCTGTCGGTTTCGTTATTACTGGGGTTTGGACTACAGGTTTACCATGTTCCTGCCGCGCTGTTGCTGGGGCCGATGATGGTTGGTGTCGTCATGGGCTTGAACGGTGCGACGATTCGCATCCCGCCCGTCGGATTTGCAGGCAGCAATGCCGTTCTGGGCTGTCTGGTCGCACAAAGCCTGTCTTTTTCTATCCTGACTCCTTTGCTGAATGAATGGCCGCTGGTGCTGTTCATTTTGTTGGCGACGCTGGCGGCCAGCGGATTATCTGGCTGGTTACTGGTCAAATTTAGCGAGCTACCCGGAACGACCGGAACCTGGGGCGCATCGCCGGGCGGGGCGTCTGCTATGGTTGCCATGTCTGGAGAGTTTGGCGCGGACGTGCGACTGGTTGCCTTCATGCAATATTTACGCGTGTTGATGGTGACCGCTTCGGCAGCCTTCGTGGCTCGCCTGAGCTTAGGCGATGAAGCGGCAGAAAACAGCGCGATGCTAGTGTGGTTTCCTTCACTGGACTGGCGTTTTCTGGCGACGCTCGGCGTGGCATTTGGTAGCGCATGGTTAGCAAGACGCATGCGTATTCCATCCGGGGCACTGCTGGGGCCGATGATTATTGGTTCGATGCTGCATGCCAGCGGCACCTTGCACTTGCAAACCCCGGAGTGGCTGCTGGCGTTGGCCTACGCCGTGATTGGCTGGAGCGTGGGTTTATGTTTCACCCGCCCCATCTTTCTACTGGCAATACGCACGTTGCCGCACATGATGGCGTCGATCGTCGGATTGATGCTGCTCTGTGGCGGAATGGCTTGGATGGTGACGAAAATGATGCCGGTGGATATGCTGACCGCCTTTCTGGCGACCAGCCCCGGCGGGCTCGATTCGATTGCAATTATTGCCGCAGGCAGTCGGGTCGATATGGCGTTTGTCATTGCCATGCAGACGCTGCGGCTGTTTTCGACGCTAGTATTCAGCCCGATCTTATCGCGCTTTATTTCCCGCCGTGTTGAGGCTGGGAAGGTGTAGCGGGCGTGCGCCGTAGCTTACGCTGTGTATAAAGTGCATCCAGAATGAACAGCCCCAGTGCGCCCCAGATGAAGGCAAACGTGACCAGTTTGTCGCTGCTGAACGTTTCACCGTAGAACACCACCGCCAGCAGGAACATGATGGTTGGGCCGAGATACTGGAAAAAGCCGAGCGTCGATAGACGCAGACGCATAGCTGCCGCGGTGAAAAATAGCAGCGGCACCGTGGTGACGATACCCGCCGAGAGCAGCAGCAGGTTTAGCGACCAGGGATTGGCTGTCAGATGGCTGCTTGGCGTATCGGCAATAAAAAACAGATAAATGACCGCCACTGGCAGCAGCCACAGCGTTTCGATCAACATGCCAGTTTGCCCGTCGATACCAATCTTCTTACGCAGCAGGCCGTATAACGCGAAGCTGAATGCCAGCCCCAGAGCGATCACCGGCAGCGATCCGAATGTCCACAGTTGAACCAGTACACCTGTCACCGCGAGCAGCACGGCCAGCCATTGCAAACGGCGGAAGCGCTCTCCAAGGAAGATCATGCCCAACATGACGTTGACCAGCGGGTTAATAAAATACCCCAGACTGGCTTCCAGCATGTGATGGTTGTTGACCGCCCAGATGTACAACAGCCAGTTTCCGCCGATAAGCACCGCCGTTAATGCCAGCAGAAACAGATGCTTGACGTTGCGGCAGGCAAGGCTCACCTGACGCCATTTCCGGCCGATGGTCAGCAGGATAAGCATAAAGAAGAATGACCAGATAATACGGTGCGTCAGTATTTCATTAGGTGGAACGTGCTCAAGCAGCTTGAAATAAACGGGAGCAATTCCCCAAATAAAATACGCACCGAGGGCGAAAAATATCCCCTCACGGGTTTGTTGCGCGTTCATGGGTGACTCGATAAGGACGGCGGGAAAACGCTAAGTCTACCCAAAACTGTGAGCGCTTTCACGTAAAGTGTTAATGGCCATGTTGCCTGACAATCCTGTTTGCCCACGGGAAAGGCTACCCGACAATGTAGGTTGCGGTCGCGCTGGCCAAATATGACCCCTGTTCGTTATGCAATTCGGCACGGGCGACAGCGATTTTATTGCCGCCGCGCAGCAGCGTGCTGGTTATCGTGAAGTGTTCCCCATAGCCCGGGCGCAGATAATCTACGCGCATATCAATGGTTCCCATGCGGGCGAGTCGGTGATGAAATTCCTGATCGCTGATCGTCTCATGGCGCAGCAGCGTGCTACCGACGCATACCAATCCGGCAGCAACGTCCAACCCGGCGGCAATAACGCCGCCATGCAGAATCTTTTGTGCCGCATTGCCGATGAGCTTCTCTTGCCGGGCGAACGTCAGGACGGCTTTATCAGCTTCAAACTGCTGTAGCTCAAGGCCTAGCTCAATGTTGAATGGCATTTTGTAAATGAAAATCTCGCCAACGAGCTGGCGCACGGTATCTCTGGTTAATGTCGTTCCCTGAAATGAGGGGAGGTTAGCCATCGTTGTTTTCCGTCCGAGCAATAAGAGGTACACATTAAATGTAGGTGATTTGATGCGATAAGGTTATGCAAATGTTTATTTTATGCGTTGATTTTGTTTCTTGCCAGAAAAGGCTAAGAAACGGAGGAACGGTAATTCAAACGTCGCGGAACTGTGTAGAATGGCGGGCTTGAGTGGGGAAGGCTCATCGCTATTTAGATAAAAGAGTTTATTTAGATAAAAGATTTTATTTGGATAAAAAGAATGCCGGAGAAAAACCATGTCGGAGAAAATGAATGCATAAAATCGGATTCGTACTGGCAGCATTACTGATGGCACAGGCTCATGCCGAAGACACAACAAACGTAAACGCGCCTGCGCCAAATCAACCGGTGGTACGTGGCAGCATTATTGCCAGCTTGTTAGAAGAGCACAACACCCCGTTTGTCCTCTATCCTTACGAGAGCAACTACATACTGTATACCTATACCAGCAACATCAATAAAACGGCGATACAGAGCTATAACTGGGGCGATGAAGCACGTAAAGATGAAGTGCATTACCAGTTGAGTCTGGGGTTCCCGATCTGGCGTGGTATTCTGGGTGATAACTCGCTGCTGGGGGCGTCCTATACGCAGCGCTCATGGTGGCAACTGTCGAATAAGAGCGAGTCTTCTCCATTCCGTGAAACGGATTATGAACCCCAGGTCTTTTTGGGCTGGGCAACGAACGCCACCTTCGCGGGCTGGACGCTGCGGGATGTGGAAGTGGGCTTTAATCACCAATCTAACGGCCGTTCCGAACCCACGTCACGCAGTTGGAACCGCGCCTATGCCCGCCTGATGGCACAGAACGGTAACTGGCAGGTTGATGTGAAACCGTGGGTTCGTTTCTCTGATAGCCAGGACGATAACCCGGACATTACCAAATACATGGGTCATTACCGCTTACGCGTTGGCTATGTGTGGGGCGACAGCGTGTTTAGCGCGGAAGGACGTTATAACTGGAACAGCGGCTACGGCGGTGGCGAACTGGGCTGGAGCTACCCGCTGACGCGTCATGTTCGCTTTTATACCAAGGTCTTTAGCGGTTACGGTGAATCACTGATTGACTACAACCACCGTCAGACTCGCTTCGGCGTTGGGGTGACGCTGAACGACATGTTCTAACAGCGGTTATTTTAGCGCTTGCCGTTTTGACTACTGCCTTCGTTAACGACTGTCTTTGTTAACCCGTGTCGTTTTACCAAACTAACCATTGCAGTTTTACCAAACGGCGCTGAAAATAGCGCCTGTTTGATTTCATTGAATTGGGGAAGGCGTGTCTACGGCGGAAGTATTGAATAAGGAAGCGCTGGCGGTTCAGGTTCTGCGGGACACGTTCGGCTACCAGCAATTCCGACCGGGTCAGCAGGAAATTATCAGCGCGACGCTCAGTGGGCAGGACTGTCTGGTGATCATGCCGACAGGCGGCGGTAAGTCGCTGTGCTATCAAATCCCTGCACTGGTGATGGACGGGCTGACGCTGGTGGTGTCCCCGCTGATTTCACTGATGAAAGATCAGGTCGATCAGCTTCAGGCCTATGGCGTGTCGGCGGCCTGCCTGAATTCGACACAGACGCGTGAACAGCAGCTTGAAGTGATGGCGGGTTGTCGTACCGGCCAAATCAAACTGCTGTATATTGCGCCGGAACGCCTGACGACAGACAGCTTCCTCGATCATCTCGCCCACTGGCAGATCGCCCTGATCGCGGTGGATGAAGCGCACTGCATTTCCCAATGGGGCCATGATTTCCGCCCTGAATACCGCGCGCTGGGGCAGATTAAACAGCGTTTTCCGCATCTTCCTTTCATCGCTTTGACGGCCACCGCTGACGAGACCACGCGCAACGATATCGTTCGCCTGCTGGATCTTCAGTCGCCGCTCATTCAGATCAACAGTTTTGACCGCCCGAATATTCGCTACACGCTGGTAGAGAAATTCAAACCGCTCGATCAGCTCTGGATGTTCGTGCAGGGGCAGCGGGGGAAAAGCGGCATCATCTACTGCAATAGCCGCTCCCGCGTGGAAGACATTTGCGCGCGTTTGCAGGCTCGCGGGCTGAGCGCAGGGGCTTATCACGCCGGTCTGGATAATGAACGGCGTGCGCAGGTGCAGGAAGCGTTTCTGCGTGACGATCTTCAGGTGGTCGTCGCGACCGTCGCATTTGGTATGGGCATCAACAAACCTAACGTACGGTTTGTGGTGCACTTTGATATTCCGCGCAACATCGAATCCTACTATCAGGAAACGGGGCGTGCCGGACGTGACGGCCTCGCTGCTGAAGCTGCGCTGTTCTACGATCCGGCTGATATGGCATGGCTGCGCCGCTGTCTGGAAGAAAAACCCGCCGGGCCACAGTTGGATATTGAGCGCCATAAGCTCAATGCGATGGGGGCGTTTGCCGAAGCGCAAACCTGCCGTCGTCTGGTGCTGCTGAACTATTTCGGTGAAGGGCGCCAACAGCCTTGCGGTAACTGCGATGTTTGTCTCGATCCGCCGAAGCGCTACGACGGGCTGGTTGAGGCACAAAAGGCGCTGTCCTGCGTGTATCGGGTCGGGCAGCGCTTTGGTTTAGGGTATATCGTCGAGGTGTTGCGCGGCGCAAATAACCAGCGTATCCGGGACTTCGGCCATGACAAGCTGCCGGTTTACGGCATCGGCAAGGATAAATCGCAGGAGCATTGGGTCAGCGTGCTGCGCCAACTGATTCATCTGGGCTTGCTGAACCAGAACATCACGATGCATTCCGCCGTACAGCTTACCGAATCGGCACGTCCGGTATTGCGGGGAGAAGTGCCGCTACAGCTGGCTGTGCCGCGAGTGATTAACCTGAAGCCTCGCGCGAATCAGAAATCTTATGGCGGAAATTACGACCGTAAGCTGTTCGCCAAATTGCGTAAATTGCGTAAATCCATTGCGGATGAAGACAATATTCCGCCTTACGTGGTGTTCAGCGATGCGACGCTGCTGGAGATGGCGGAACTGATGCCGATCACCGCGGGTGAATTGCTGAATATCAACGGGGTCGGTCACCGTAAGCTTGAACGCTTTGGTGCGCCCTTCATGAACATGATTCGCGATCATGTCGATAATGATGACGAGTAACGCTCGCCTTATCTGATTGCATTTAAAAAAACAGGAAAACCAAGATGCTGATGCTATTTCTGACGGTGGCGCTGGTGCATTTCATTGCGCTGATGAGCCCTGGGCCGGATTTCTTTTTCGTTTCACAAACCGCGGCCAGCCGTTCCCGCCGTGAAGCAATGATGGGTGTGCTGGGTATTTCTCTGGGCGTGGTGGTCTGGGCGGCGATCGCGCTGCTGGGGCTGCATCTGCTGTTGCAAAAAATGGCCTGGCTGCATACCGCCATTACCGTCGGCGGCGGGCTATATCTGTGCTGGATGGGCTGGCAGATGCTGCGCTCCGCACGGCGTAAAGCGCAGCTGGAAACCACGCAGGAAACGGCTGTTGTGTTGCCTCAGCGTGGCAAAACCTTTATGCGCGGGTTATTGACGAATCTGGCTAACCCGAAGGCGCTGATCTATTTCGGCAGCGTGTTCTCGCTGTTTGTTGGCGATAGCGTTGGCAGCGGTGCCCGCTGGGGGCTGTTCGCGCTGATCTCGATTGAAACGCTGATCTGGTTCAGTCTGGTCGCAATGGTTTTCGCCTTGCCGGCAATGCGTCGCGGCTATCAGCGTCTGGCGAAATGGGTGGATGGCGTAGCGGGCGTGTTGTTTACCGGTTTCGGCCTGCACCTGATTTTCTCTCGCTGACATTTCCCCAGAGCGTTTCTGGTGGAGAACAACAGCGCGCCGTAATTTGATACGACGCGCTGTCTTTATCAGGCCTTTCTCGCGGTGGCGAGTAACGCGCCAACCAGCACAAACAGTGAACCGAATATCCGGTTGAGTGTCTTCATCTGCCGTGGGCCTTTCAGCCACCCGGCGATCCGCGTGGCCAACGTGGCGTAGCCAATCATCACGATGATATCGACCACAATGGTGGTGACGCCCAATACCAGATACTGAGCGGCCTGCGGCTGGTGGGGGATAATGAATTGTGGGAACAGCGCCGCCAGAAACACGATGCTTTTCGGGTTGGTCAGATTCACCAGCACCGCACGTTTAAACAGTCTACGACGCGGCATCGCGCTGGCGATCGCCTGAAGGTCCAGTGCGCCCGCGGCACGCCATTGCTGAATCCCCAGCCAAATCAGATAAGCCGCGCCCAGCCATTTCAGCATATCGAAAGCCAGTACCGACTGGTTAAGCAGCGCGCCTAGCCCGATGCCGACCAGCACGATATGAATCGCCAGCCCGACCTGCAAACCACAGATGGAGGCCGCTGCGCCGCGATAGCCGTGGCTAATGCCGGTGCTCATGGTGTTGATGGCGCCCGAGCCGGGTGACAGGCTGAGAATAAGCGTTGTGAGTAAATAGGTTAACCACCAGTCCAATGTCATGAAGCATGCCCCTGAATCACGTTCTGTATTACGAGAGTCTGTCTGTTTTTTATGTCACAATACGCTGGTGCTCTACCGCTTGTCATGTTCTTCCGCTAGCTTTAGTTTTCCCGCGTCACCGGAGAGGTGTGATGGTTCAACGCCACAATACGTTGTTTACGTCGGAACGGTTAACGCCTGAGGGGTTAACCTCGAACCTGCTAACGCGAGAAGCGCAGTTTGCCGCTTTTGCTACCGGAGAATTACTGGATTTTTGGCGTCAGCGCGAAGAGGGCGAATTCTCTGGCGTTGATGACGTCCCTATCCGGTTTGTTCGTTTTACCGCGCCACAGCACGACAAGATTGTCGTTGTCTTTTCTGGCCGCATCGAAAGCTACGTCAAATATAGCGAAGTGGCGTATGACCTTTTTCATAGCGGTTATGATGTGCTCATCATGGATCACCGTGGGCAAGGGCGATCGGGTCGGGTGTTGCAAGACGGCCACCGTGGACACGTTGTGCGTTTCAGTGATTATGTCGATGATGCTGAAACGCTGTGCCAGCAACATATTGGCCCGAAGCACTATACCCGCCGGTTTGCCTTAGCGCATTCGATGGGGGGCGCGATTCTGGCGCAGCTTCTGATTCGCCAACCTGAGATGTTTGATGCCGTAGCGCTATGCGCACCGATGTTTGGCATTCGTTTACCGCTTCCTCATTGCGTTGTCGGATGGATCGTCGATTGGGCGGAACGTTGCCCAGCGATTCGTGATTACTACGCCATCGGCACCGGACAGTGGCGCCCGCTGCCCTATCGGATGAATGTGCTGACGCACAGCCGTGAACGTTACCAGCGCAGCATTCGATTTTATGCGGACTCACCGGATTTGCGCATCGGCGGCCCTACCTATCATTGGGTGCGTGAGGCGATACAGGCGGGGAAACAGCTGTTGGCACAGGCCAGCGCTGTCACCACGCCACTTCTGCTGCTACAGGCGGGAGAGGAACATGTGGTGGATAACCGCAGCCAGAATGCGTTTTGCCAGATACTGACACAGAACGGTAACGCTAACTCAAACGGCGTGTTGCAGGTTATCCCCGGTGCGCGGCATGAAATTCTCTTTGAAACGGATCACCTCCGCGCTCAGGCATTTACGCTGATTCTGGCGCACTTTGCGCGTTATCATTAATTTTAGACTGTTGGCACGCCGTTCAACGGACGCTGCCAGCAACCTCGTTAATTTTTTGCGGCGCGTGCCGCCACAACACACCAGAAGTGAGATCTCATCGCTATGTACCATGTCGTTGCTTCCGATTTAGATGGCACACTGCTGTCACCTGACCACTCGCTGTCCCCGTATGCGAAAGAAACCCTCAGACTGCTGACGGAAAAAGGGATTCACTTTGTGTTTGCGACCGGACGGCATCACATGGATGTCGCGCAGATCCGCGATAACCTCGGTATCAGCGCGTTTATGATTACCTCGAATGGCGCGCGGGTGCACAACTCGCAGGGAGAACTGATTTTCAGCCATAACCTAGATCAGGACATCGCCCGCGACCTTTACAGCATCGTACACAATAACCCCGATATGCTGACGCACGTTTACCGCGATGATGAGTGGTTTATGAACCGTCCGCGCGCGGAAGAAGAGCGCTTCTTCAAAGAGTCGATCTTTAAATACAAGCTGTTTGAACCTGTATTGCTCGAAACCGATGGCGTCAGCAAAGTGTTCTTTACCTGTGATTCCCATGAGCAGCTGTTGCCGCTGGAAGAAGCGATCAATGCGCGCTGGGGCGACCGCGTCAACGTGAGCTTTTCGACACTTACCTGTCTGGAAGTGATGGCGGGCGGTGTGTCTAAAGGCCATGCGCTGGAACAAGTGGCGAAGATTATCGGCTTCTCGCTAAAAGAGTGTGTGGCGTTTGGTGATGGCATGAACGACTACGAAATGCTGTCGATGGCGGGTAAAGGCTGCGTGATGCAAAACGCGCATCAGCGCCTGAAAGATATGCTGCCGGATCGCGAAGTGATTGGGTCTAACGCGGACAGCGCGGTGCCGAATTACCTGCGGGAACTGTTTCTGAAGTAATCAGCGCTGAGGTTGTGCTGTGATTTATGGCACAAACGAAGGCGGCGTCATCATGACGCCGCCAGAGGGATGCTACAAGAGTGCGTTAAGCGCGACTGGCTAACTCTGCTTTATGCTTTTTCTCATTCAGCATAACAACAACCAACAGAAGTACCGCCAGAACGCTGCCGCCGATCATCACCATGAAGCCGCCGTCCCAACCGAAGAAGTCAACGGTGTAGCCGACGATGGCGCTAGCGGCAACAGAACCACCGAGGTAACCGAACAGGCCGGTGAAGCCCGCTGCGGTACCCGCTGCTTTTTTCGGTGCCAGTTCCAATGCATGCAGACCAATCAGCATGACTGGGCCATAAATCAGGAAGCCGATGATGATCATACAGGCCATATCCACACCTGGGTTACCGGCTGGGTTCATCCAGTAAACGATGGTTGCTATTGTCACCAGCGTCATGAAGAACACGCCCGTTGCACCACGGTTGCCTTTGAAGACCTTGTCGGACATCCAGCCGCACAGCAGCGTGCCTGGAATGCCTGCGTATTCGTACAGGAAGTAGGCCCAGGAGGATTTATCCAGTGCGAAGTGTTTAACTTCTTTCAGATAAGTTGGGGACCAGTCGAGGATGCCGTAACGCAGCAGGTAAACGAAGACGTTGGCGATCGCGATGTACCACAGCAGTTTGTTCGGGAAAACGTACTGCATGAAGATCTGCTTAGCTGTCAGTTCTTCTTCCGCTTTTTCATTGTAATCAGCAGGATAATCGTTTTTGTATTCTTCAATCGGTGGCAGACCACAGGATTGCGGTGTGTCACGCATCAGGGCAAATGCGATAAGTGCAACCAGAATCGCGGCGAAGGCAGGCATGTAGAGTGCGGCTTTCCAGTCGTTAAACCAGGCCATACCCAACAGGAACAGCAGAGGCGGAAGCCCACCGCCGACGTTGTGAGCACAGTTCCAGACGGACACGATACTGCCTCGTTCTTTTTGTGACCACCAGTGAACCATGGTGCGTCCACACGGTGGCCAGCCCATCCCTTGGAACCAACCGCACAAGAACAGCAGAACGAACATGACAGCAATGCTAGAGGTTGCCCACGGCACGAAGCCCATAAACAGCATGACCGCAGCGGCCAAAATCAGACCGGCAGGCAGGAATACGCGCGGGTTGGAACGGTCAGATACCGAACCCATGATGAATTTGGAAAAGCCGTAGGCGATAGAGATACCGGACAGTGCAAACCCGAGGTCACCGCGTGAGAAGCCCTGTTCAATCAGGTAAGGCATGGCCAGTGTGAAGTTTTTACGTACCAGATAGTAGGCGGCGTAGCCAAAAAAGATCCCCATGAAAATCTGCCAGCGCAGGCGGCGATAGAGCGGATCAACGTGTTCTTGCGACACGCGCGGCTGGTGGGCGGCGGGCCTAAAAATACTCAGCATAGATATCTCCAATGCGAAAAAAAACGATAGCTTTTTTGTTCTATTACGAACGTTATTGTAAGGGGATAGCGTGCAAATGAGTGTGATTCATGACGCTAATGTTACACTTTTATGAAACTGTGACGATTTTTGCGCTCATGTTAACAGAATCGGAAAATTCCACAGTGCGGTTTTAGTGACCTAAATCACACTTATTGTTTTTAAATCCCATTTTATTTTCGTTTAGTGTTCGTTTTTGCTCTTTATCAAACATTAACCCTTCTTTCTGTGTCCCAATAGCAACATGTAGACCATCCGCCTGGAGCGAGAACATGATGCAAATTACGGGGAACTGGCGTGAAACTGACGTGGTTGTCATCGGCGGTGGTGCAACGGGAGCAGGAACGGCACGGGACTGTGCCCTGCGTGGACTGCGCTGCCTGCTGCTTGAACGTTATGATATTGCGACCGGCGCGACCGGGCGTAATCACGGCTTATTACACAGCGGTGCCCGTTATGCGGTAACCGATGGCGAGTCTGCCCGCGAATGTATTGAAGAAAACCAGATTCTCCGGCGGATTGCTCGCCACTGTATTGAACCTACTGACGGCCTGTTTATCACCTTGCCTGAAGACGATCTCGGTTGGCAGGCTCAGTTTATTACCGCCTGTCAGCAGGCGGGAATTCGCGCGCAGGCGCTGGACCCGCAGGAAGCGTTACGACTGGAACCGGCAGCAAATCCGGCGCTGATTGGCGCGGTGCGCGTGCCGGATGGTTCGGTCGATCCTTTTCGCCTGACGGCGGCCAACATGATTGATGCCTGCGAGCACGGCGCGGAAGTGCTGACCTATCACGAGGTCATCGGGCTGATTCGCAAGGGCGATCGTATTACCGGCGTGCGCGTTTTCGACCATAAAAAAGGTGTAGAAACAGAAATCTATGCTCAGGTGGTGGTCAACGCGGGCGGTATTTGGGGGCAACACATTGCGGAATATGCCGATCTGCGTGTGCGCATGTTCCCAGCAAAAGGTGCGCTGTTGATTCTTGGGCACCGCATCAACAACATGGTGATCAACCGCTGCCGTAAACCGGCGGACGCCGATATTCTGGTGCCGGGCGATACCATTTCGCTGATTGGCACCACCTCAACCCACATCGATTACGATCAAATCGACACTATGCTGGTAACGCCCGCCGAGGTGGAAACGCTGATGCGGGAAGGCTCGATGCTGGCACCGACGTTGGCGAGCACGCGCATTCTACGCGCCTATGCGGGTGTCCGACCGCTGGTTGCCAACGATAGCGACCCGAGCGGACGTAGCGTAAGCCGCGGTATTGTGCTGCTCGACCATGCCAGCCGCGACGGGCTTGAAGGATTTATTACCATCACCGGCGGCAAGCTGATGACCTACCGCCTGATGGCGGAGTGGGTAACTGACGCTATTTGTAAAAAGCTGGGTCATGACGTGGCCTGCTCGACGGCACAGACGCCGCTGCCCGGTTCTGAATCGCTGGAGGAGGTGAAGTCCGCTCCTCATCCCCTGTCTGCTTACCCTGCGGCAAAACCGCTCTCTGCACCGCTGCGCGGTTCGGCGATCTATCGCCACGGTGAACGTGCCGGAAGAATGCTGTCCGGTGAGCGTCTGGACCGCAGTCTGGTGTGCGAATGCGAGGCGGTGACGGCGGGAGAAGTGCGCTACGCCGTGGAATCGTTACAGGTGAATAACCTGATTGATTTACGTCGGCGCACCCGCGTGGGTATGGGCACCTGTCAGGGTGAACTCTGTGCCTGCCGTGCGGCAGGTCTATTATGCCGTCTGGGCACCGCAACGCCGGAGCAGTCGCTCACGCAGCTCAGCCAGTTTTTGAATGAACGCTGGAAAGGCATTCGCCCGATTGCGTGGGGCAATGCGCTGCGCGAAAGCGAGTTTACCAGCTGGATTTATCAGGGATTGTGCGGCCTGACGGCCAGCGACAGTCAGGAGGATCGTCATGCGCTATGACGTTGTGATTATCGGCGGCGGACTGGCGGGATTGACCTGCGGTATTCGCCTGACGGAGCAGGGAAAACGCTGTGCGATTGTTAGCGCGGGGCAGAATGCGCTGCATTTTTCTTCCGGCGCGCTGGATTTACTCTCCCATCTCCCCGACGGGCAGCCCGTGAGCCAGCCACTCGATGCGCTGGATGAACTGGCGCGTCAGGCTCCTCATCATCCTTATTCCCGCATGGGCGCGGCGGCAGTGGCGGCGCTGCTGCCACAGGTCGAGGCGCTGCTGGAACGCAGTAATATCACTCTGCTGGGCAATCATCAGCAGAACCACTGGCGCATGACACCGCTAGGTAAGTTTCGCGCCTGCTGGCTGAGTCCGGTCGATGGCGTCACGCGTGGTCTGCCGGATTCCCGCTTTGGTGATAATCCGCTGATTGCGGGTATCGAAGGCTTTCTGGATTTTCAGTCCCGTATTGTGGCCGGTACGCTTCAGACGCAGGGGATCTCGGCACGCAGTGATGAACTCAAGCTGCCCGTGTTGGATCGGTTGCGTCAGAACCCCAGCGAATTCCGCGCGGTCAATATCGCCCGCGTGCTCGACCGACCGGAAAATCGCTCGGCGCTGCTGGAGGAATTGTCGCTTCTGGCTAACGGTAACGATGCCATCATCATGCCAGCCTGTCTGGGCTTGGACAGCCCTGAAATCATCAATGAACTTGCTGATGCGTTAGGTAAACCGGTGCTGCTGCTGCCGACATTACCACCGTCATTGCTTGGGTTACGCCTGCATCAGGCGCTGTCGCAGCGCTTTCGCCAACTGGGCGGCATGGTGATGCCGGGCGATCGTGCGGTGCGCGCCTCGCTGTCGCCGCAGGAGATTGCCGTCCATAGCCACCATCATCGCGATATTCCGCTGCGAGCTAAGCATGCGGTGCTGGCGAGCGGCAGCTTTTTCAGTAACGGATTGGTGACGACATTCGATCGGGTGACCGAGCCGGTCTTTGGGCTGGACGTTCGAGTCGCTGACCAGCGCGAGGGCTGGAGCCAGCAGGATGTGTTTGCGCCACAGCCTTATATGCAATTTGGTGCAATTGTCGACGAACACCTGCATCCGCGCATTGGGGGCGAAACGGTCAACAACCTGTACGCGATAGGCGCGGTGCTGGAAGGCTTCGACCCGATTGTGCAGGGATGTGGAGCGGGGGTTTCCTTGCTCAGCGCACTTCATGTTGCCGAACAGATTTTGAAGGAGGGCAACCCATGAGCCTGCTTAGCGATAACAGTTTTGAAGATTGCATTAAGTGTACGGTGTGTACCACATACTGTCCGGTTTCACGCGTGAACCCGCTTTATCCCGGCCCGAAACAGGCAGGGCCGGACGGTGAACGCCTGCGGCGCAAAGATCCGGCGCTGTATGATGATGCGCTGAAATACTGCACCAACTGCAAACGTTGTGAGGTCGCGTGCCCGTCGGATGTCAAAATTGGTGACATTATTCAGCGCGCAAAGGGGACGCACAGCACCCACAAGCCGACGCTGCGCGATGCGATTCTGAGCCATACCGATCTTATGGGGTCAATTGCCACGCCGTTTGCGCCGCTGGTGAATACGGCGACCAGCCTGAAACCCGTGCGCCAACTGCTGGATAAAGCGTTGAAAATCGACCATCGTCGCCAGTTGCCGAAATATTCATTCGGCACCTTCCGGCGCTGGTATCGCCAACAGGCAGCAAAGCAGCAGGCCTATGATGAGCAGATCGCCTACTTCCACGGCTGCTATGTGAACTACAACCATCCACAGCTGGGTAAAGATCTGGTTCAGGTCTTTAACGCGATGGGCATTGGCGTCCAGTTGCTGAATAAAGAGAAGTGCTGCGGCGTGCCGCTGATTGCCAATGGTTTTCACGACAAGGCCAGAAAGCAGGCACATGCGAATATCAAATCGCTGGATGAGGCAATCAATCAGAAATCCCTGCCGGTAGTCGCGACGTCATCCAGTTGTACGTTCACGCTGCGGGACGAGTATCCACATCTGCTGGGCGTGGATAACGGCCATGTGCGCGATGGCATCGAACTGGTGACGCGCCAGCTCTACCGTCTGCTGGAAGAAGAAGGACGCTCGCTGCCGCTGGGTAAATTGCCGCTGCGGGTGGCGTATCACACGCCTTGTCACTTGGAGCGAATGGGCTGGACAGCGTATACCCTGGCGCTGCTGCAACGCATCCCCGGTCTGGAACTGGTGATGCTGGATTCTCAGTGCTGCGGTATTGCTGGCACCTACGGTTTCAAGAAAGAGAATTACGCCACGTCGCAAGGCATTGGCGCACCGCTGTTTCAGCAGATTGAAGAGAGCGGCGTCGATATCGTGGTGACGGACTGCGAAACCTGTAAATGGCAGATTGAGATGTCGACCAGCAAAAAATGTGAACACCCAATCACCCTGTTGGCGAGGTCACTGGCGCAGCCAGAATAACAGGTGGCAGGGAGCAAAACGTGTAATGCCAATCGCTTAAGCGTGAACGTAGGGGAAACACGGTGATGAGGTTCCCGTAGGGATGCCTCGCACCGTGGTAGCCCCAGTATCTCGATCTTGAAACGATGGGTGTTAAGCAAAACAGATTATTTCCCTACTCTTGTTGAGAATAAGAATTTATCGCAAAAAGCACTTTACAGGTGCGAATGATAATGATTATTATTGCTGTGCGTTCTGGGGAGCGATGTCATGTGCCTGTGTTAATAACCGATGGTGTTCATGACGGTTCGGCTTCCCTGTGAAGGCACGACATTGCTCACATTGCTTCCAGTATTATTTAGCCAGCTCGGGTGCTGGCTTTTTTTTTGCAATTCCCTTCCAGCCCGTCATCCCGTTCTGATTTTTCGAACAGAGCGGTGAGTTTTTTGCGCTATCTTATTTACCGCCGCCCGTTACACTTTCCTTATCAAAAACGCGGGAGGAAATAACATGATCTATTTACGTCAAGCGCAAGATCGCGGACATGCGAATCACGGCTGGCTCGACAGCTGGCACACGTTCTCATTTGCCGATTATTACGATCCTGATTTCATGGGGTTTTCGGCACTGCGCGTCATTAATGAAGACTTTATTGAAGGCGGTCAGGGCTTTGGCACGCATCCGCATAAAGATATGGAAATTCTGACCTATGTATTGTCCGGTGCGGTTGAGCATCAGGACAGCATGGGGAATAAAGAGCAGGTGCCAGCGGGCGAATTCCAGATTATGAGCGCGGGCACGGGCATTCGTCACTCTGAATACAATGCCAGCAAAGATGAACAGCTGCACCTGTACCAAATCTGGATTATCCCAGAAAAAACCGGGCTGACGCCGCGCTACGAGCAAAAGCGCTTTGATGTGCAGCAAGGGCGTCAACTGGTGCTGTCCCCAGATGCACGTGAAGGTTCGCTGAAAGTCTTTCAGGACATGACGCTGTGGCGCTGGGCGCTGAAAGCGCAGGAGCAATCGGTGTACCCGATTCAGGCTGACCGCCGCGTCTGGGTTCAGGTCGTGCGCGGTACGGTAGAGATTAACGGCCAGAAAGCGGAAACCAGCGATGCATTCGCGGTTTGGGATGAAACGGCGATCGCCGTGCACGCCAGCGAGGACAGCGAAATCCTGCTGTTTGATCTGCCGCCAGTATAACGGCGAGTGAGAAAAGTGAAGCAGCCCGCGTAGGAAAGGACGCGGGCTTTTTATTTATCACGACCTGATTACATCATTCAGATTCTGCCCTCAGTCTTTACTTTCCTGACGCTTTTTTTGATAGACTTAGATTACTGTTTTTCAGGCATTTTAGTCGACGATGAAGAAAAAAAGACCCGTTCTCCAGGACGTTGCTGACCGCGTGGGGATTACCAAAATGACGGTAAGCCGTTATTTGCGTAATCCTGCTCAGGTATCCGCTGCGTTGCAGGAAAAGATCGCTATTGCATTGGATGAGCTGGGCTATATCCCCAACCTCGCGCCGAATATGCTCGCCAGCGCCACCAGCCGCGCAATTGGCGTGCTGCTGCCGTCATTAACCAATCAGGTTTTCGCCGAAGTTTTGCGCGGGATTGAACGCACGGCGGAAGCGCACGGCTACCAGACCATGCTGGCGCACTATGGCTATCATCCTGACAGAGAAGAACAGCGTCTGACTTCCCTGCTGTCGTATCACATCGATGGACTTATTCTGGCCGAGCGCACCCACACGCCGCGAACGCGCCAGATGCTGGACGTTGCTGGCATTCCGGTTGTCGAGCTAATGGATTCTGTTTCGCCCTGTCTGGATATGGCCGTCGGATTTGATAACGTTGAAGCCGCCCGACAGATGACTCTGCGTATGGTCGCGCTGGGGCATCGTCATATCGTCTATCTCGGTGCGCGTCAGGATGAGCGTACGATTATGCGCAGTCAGGGCTACGAGCAAGCGATGTGGGAAAGCGGGCTCAAGAGCTATTGCGTGATGAGTGAGCGGGCATCGTCCTATTCGCTCGGTGGCGAATTGCTGCGGCAGACGCAGGCGGAATACCCGCAGGTCGATAGCGTATTTTGCACCAATGACGACTTAGCCGTCGGTGCGATGTTCGAATGCCAGCGGCAGGGGTTGCGCGTGCCGGATGACATTGGTGTAGCCGGTTTCCACGGGCATGACATTGGTCAGGCGATGGTGCCGAAGCTGGCTAGCGTACTGACACCGCGTGAACACATGGGACGCGTCGGCACCGAACAACTGCTGGCTCGTCTGCGGGGCGAGCCCGTTACGCAGGAGAGGGTCGATGTCGGCTTTACCGTGCTGGACGGCGAAAGCCTCTAAGCCGCTGTGTTAGCCTGCCGCGCGCAGTGCGTCAACGCAGCGTTGCACGACGTCTTCCCGAGTGCCGTCAATATCGACTTTCAGGACATCCGGCTCATCGCTACCCGGTTCTTCCAGCGCATCGAACTGGCTTTTCAGTAGGTCTGTCGGCATGAAGTGGCCTGCTCTGGCTTTGTGACGCTCCAGAACCAGTTCGAAGCTGCCTTTCAAATAGATAAACACCATCTTTTCGTTGCCTTCGCGCAGGCGGTCGCGGTAACGCTTTTTCAGCGCGGAACAGACGATGATGCCGGTCTCGTTTTTGTGCGCCAGACTGTAGGCGACATCGCTGAGACGCTCCAGCCACGGTGCGCGGTCGTCGTCATTCAATGGCGTACCGCTGGCCATTTTCTGGATATTCGCGCGCGGGTGCAGATCGTCGCCGTCAATAAATTTTGCCTGAATGGCGCGGCCAAGTTCAGCGCCAACTGAGGATTTTCCACTGCCTGATACGCCCATCAGAATAATGCTTCGACCTGACATAATTTGATCTCTATCCCAAACTGTAAATTAAATGATACTTAATGGTTCCATACTTTAACATGTTACCCGTATCATGTTACCGGTATCAAATGATGATGTGATACACCTCACAAACAATTAGCCAACCCAGACCGAGTGCCCTAAAGAGATTATTAACGATGACAGAAATCACCTCCGCCTATAGCGCCAGTGTGTTGTTGACCATTGCCGCTGGTGCAGTCGCACTGTTATTGGTGCTGATTATGCGCTTTAAAATCCATGCGTTCCTGGCGCTGACACTCGTCAGTCTGGTAACAGCATTGGTAACAAAAACACCTTACGAAAAGATTGTGCCGACGCTGCTGAGTGGTTTCGGTAGTACGCTGGCATCCGTTGCCCTGCTGGTTGGACTAGGGGCAATGATCGGCCGCCTGTTAGAAGTGACCGGCGGCGCGAATGTGCTGGCGGATACGCTAATTAATAAATTTGGCGAACATCGTGCACCTTTTGCGTTAGGGGTTGCTTCTCTGCTGTTCGGCTTCCCGATCTTTTTTGATGCCGGTCTGGTTGTTATGCTGCCGATTATTTTCAGCGTGGCAAAGCGCTTCGGCGGCTCGACGCTAAAATATGCGTTTCCTGCGGCGGGCGCGTTTGCCGCTATGCACGCCTTGGTACCCCCACATCCCGGCCCCGTTGCTGCGAGTGAATTGTTAGGCGCCAACATCGGCCTGCTGGTGATTATCGGGGGCCTCATCGCGCTACCGACCTGGTATTTCGGCGGCTACCTCTATGGGTTGTACGCCGGTAAAAAATTCGACATCAAACTGCCTGCAAGCTTCTTGTCTGCGGTTGAAACGGATACGGCTGTTAAACCACCGCGCTTTTCCGTGGTGTTGAGTATTCTGCTGCTGCCATTAGTGCTGATTTTTCTCGATACTGGGCTGAATACGCTAACGGTGATGGGGGTAGTGAGCGGTGATAACGGCGTGGTGCAGTTCTTACGCATGTTGGGTAAAACGCCAGTTGCATTACTGATCACGGTGTTATTTGCGTTGATGGTCTTTAGCGGCAGCAAAAGCCGAGCGCATCTGGAAAAAATTTGTGATGGGGCATTAGGGCCAATTTGCGCCATTATTCTGGTAACTGGCGCAGGTGGCATGTTCGGTGGCGTTCTGCGTGCTAGCGGAATTGGCAACGCGCTATCTGGTGCACTGGCAGATACGGGCTTGCCTGTTATCGTTGCTGCATTTGTGGTGTCGATGGCACTGCGTGTAGCGCAGGGTTCTGCAACGGTGGCACTGACGACCACGGCGGCGTTGATGGCACCCACAGTGGCGGCGACCACGGGATTAAGCCAGTTTGACCTGTGCTTTATCGTGGTGGCGATTGCGGGCGGGGCGACTGTGCTGTCGCATGTGAACGACTCCGGGTTCTGGCTGGTCAGTCGTTTCCTCGAAATGGATGAGAAAACGACCCTGAAAACCTGGACGGTGATGGAAACGCTGCTCGGCACCATTGCGTTCCTGCTGGCGTTAGTGGGAAGTATTCTTCTCTGATGTGTTTAGCCCCCTCCTTGCGGAGGGAGGCTTTTAGTCACATTTTTATGCCGACCAAGAGACGGTTTCGTGCGCGATAATGTCGTTATTTTCATGCTACTTCGTAGCACGCGCCCGACATGGGGCGGCTCAAACGCCGCTCGCCCCATGACCCCAGGCTTCTGGCTAAATTATGCCGCTACGCGGTGCCATCGGCGTTCATGACCACTTTTCGAGCCGACTGTGACGCGCTCCCGGCGCGGCACAGCCTTTCGCGGCGTCCTTGCCGCTCACTCGGTGGTCATGCCCATCGCTGCATAATTTTTACGCCAGATAACGTCAACCCCCACACTAATTTGCACATTTATGCATAAGACACAGGGGGAAACGGAGCTGCTATAACTTCATGTAGGCACGCACGCCGTCGAGGAACATCTGCGTCGATAGCATGACCAGAATCAATCCCATCAATTTCTCCAGCGCACTCACGCCTTTCTCACCCAGCAAGCGCAAGAACACATCCGACATCAGCAGGATGATGAATGAAATCGTCCAGGCGATAAACAGCGCCAGCGTCAGGTGAGGTAGCTGGTTGGGATACTGGTGGGAAAGCAGCATCAGCGCCGCGAGGATCGACGGCCCCGCTACCAGTGGAATCGCCATGGGCACCAGAAACGGCTCTTCTCCGGCAGGCAGGCCGCTGCTATTGCCTTCCTGCGAAGGGAAAATCATACGAATCGCGATGAGGAACAGCACGATACCGCCGGAAATCGACACGGTTTCGGTGCGCAGATTCAGGAATGCCAGAATGTGTTCACCGGCGAACAGGAAGATCAGCATCAGCCCGAGTGCGATCAGCATTTCACGTATTAGCACCACACGTCGGCGTTTGGGGTCGAGGTGTTTGAGTACGGACATGAAAATCGGCAGATTGCCGAGTGGATCCATAATGAGCAACAGCAGCACTGTTGCGGAGATCATTTCTGTCATTTTGGTTTTTTACTCCCGAAACCTTGTTTCCTGACCTCGGCCATCTTTATGGGTTGACCAACGTGATTATCCTGCGTCAGGTTGATGATATTAGAATGACTGCTGAAAAAGGGCGTGCTATCGAATAAATTCACTTGCGACTTTAGGTACATTTTGTAAGGCTGAATGACACAATTATTTACGGGTTTACGACACGACGCGCGCGCGACCTCTGCGGGAGATCACCGAACCAGCAATCACTCAGCGCTATCGACGTTAGCCAGAATTCTTTTTGTTACCCCCAAAGCAGGACAGTTACCATGAAAAATGTTGGTTTTATTGGCTGGCGCGGTATGGTCGGCTCGGTTCTCATGCAGCGCATGGTGGAAGAACGCGACTTTGATGTGATTCACCCGGTATTCTTCTCGACTTCTCAGCACGGCGAACCTGCTCCGGCGCTGGGTGGTCATAAAGGCGTGTTGCAGGATGCTTATAATATCGATGCACTGTGCGCGCTGGACATCATCATTACCTGTCAGGGCGGCGATTATACCAATGAAGTTTACCCAAAGCTGCGTGAAAGTGGCTGGCAGGGTTATTGGATCGACGCCGCATCCTCACTGCGTATGAAAGATGACGCGATTATTATTCTGGATCCGGTTAACCACAGTGTGATTCAACAGGGTCTGGATAAAGGCATCAAAACCTTTGCCGGCGGTAACTGTACCGTCAGCCTGATGCTGATGTCATTGGGCGGTCTGTTTGCGAACAATCTGGTGGAGTGGGTTTCTGCCGCGACGTATCAGGCGGCTTCCGGTGGCGGTGCGCGTCACATGCGTGAACTGCTGGCCCAGATGGGTTCGTTACACGGTGAAGTGGCGAAAGAGCTACAGGATCCGGCCTCTGCGATTCTGGATATCGAACGTAAAGTGACCGCGCTGACCCGTAGCGGTTCGCTGCCGACCGATAACTTCGGCGTGCCGTTGGCAGGTAGCCTGATTCCGTGGATCGACAAGCAACTGGATAACGGCCAGAGCCGTGAAGAGTGGAAAGGTCAGGCTGAAACTAACAAGATTCTGAGCACCAGCAGCGTCATTCCTGTTGACGGCCTCTGCGTCCGCGTTGGCGCCCTGCGCTGCCACAGCCAGGCATTCACCATCAAATTGAAAAAAGACGTAGCGCTGCCGGAAATCGAACAACTGCTGGCAACCCACAATGACTGGGTGAAAGTGGTGCCGAACGATCGCGATATCACCATGCGTGAGCTGACGCCTGCTGCGGTAACGGGCACGCTCTCCACGCCGGTGGGTCGTCTGCGTAAGCTGAACATGGGGCCGGAATACCTGTCCGCCTTCACGGTCGGCGATCAGCTGCTGTGGGGAGCCGCTGAACCGCTGCGCCGTATGCTGCGCATCTTGCTGTAGTTATCTTTCTATCGTTCTTCTGCTTTTCTGGCGCAACATCGTTTGGTGTTGCGCCATATTTCAATGACGGGCCTGACACTCTTCTTATTATGATATCTGACGTTTCCCCCCTCACGCCGCACTATCCAACTGTCCCAATGCCTTGCGCGCCGAAATCAGCGGGACGCGTACTTCGACCCGAGTGAATTTATCTGCTTCGCTGACCACCGTGATGCCATAGCGGTTGCCGTAGCGTGCTTTAATGCGGCGGTCGACCAGATTCATACCCAGCCCATCCCCGCCGCTGCGGGGCTGATAGGTGCCCGCGTTATCTTCCACTGACAGTTCCAGCGTGTTGGCGTGCAGGCGTCCGCTAATGTGGATGTGCCCGTGTTCAATCATCTGTGAAGTACCATGCTTAATCGCATTTTCGACAATCGGTTGCAGGGAAAATGCCGGTAATCGGGTTTCGCGTAGCTCCTTCGGCAGTGAAATCTCTACGGTCAGGTGATCGGCAAAGCGCGCTTTTTCGATTTCGAGATAGGCGTTAACGTGCTCCAGCTCGTCATTGAGCGATACTTCATCGTTGCTGCGCTTGAGGTTTTTACGGAAAAACGTCGACAGAGACAGCACTAACTGACGGGCGTGAGCAGGATCGCGCCGTATCACGGCAGACAGCGTGTTGAGTGCGTTAAATAGAAAGTGCGGGTTGACCTGCGCGTGTAGCAGCTTGATTTCCGATTGGGCCAGTAGCTGTTTCTGCTGTTCAAAGCGGCCCGTCAGAATCTGTGCGGAAAGCAGGTGGGCGATCCCTTCCCCCAGCGTGCGGTTAATGCTGGAAAATAGCTTATTTTTGGGCTCATAAAGCTTGATCGTGCCGACAACGCGCTGATCTTCGCCACGCAGCGGGATCACCAGCGTGGAGCCGAGTTTACAGTGTGATGAAACCGAACAGGTATAAGACACCTCGTTGCCGTCGGCGTACACCACCTGATTGTTGTCTATCGCCCGACGCGTATGTGATGACGTGATAGGTGTGCCGACGTTGTGGTGATCGTCGCCCAGTCCGATGAAGGCTAGCAGTTTGTCGCGATCGGTAATGGCTACGGCACCCACCCCCAGCTCTTCATACAAAATACGGGCGACGCGCATACTGTTTTGCGGGTTGAATCCCTGACGTAGCGCCCCTTCGGCGCGGGCGGCGATTTGCAGTGCTTTGGCGGAAAACGCGGAGGTGTATTTTTCAAAAATGGCGCGTCTGTCGAGCAGGATGCGCATGAACATGGCGGCACCGATGGTGTTGGTGATCATCATCGGTAGAGCGATATCTCGAACCAGTTCAACGGCGTTATCAAACGGACGGGCGACCAGCAAGATAATCGCCATTTGCAGTATCTCCGCTACCAGTGCGGTCAGGCCGACGACGAGGGGTTGGAACAGCAAATCGATGCGGTTGCGGCGTGCCAGATAGCGGTGTAACAGCCCGCCGAGCAAGCCTTCGGCAATCGTCGACAGCATACAGGCCAGCGCAGTCATTCCGCCCATCGAATAGCGGTGTAATCCGCCCGTTAACCCGACGAGAAAGCCGACGGAAGGGCCGCCCAGCATACCGCCGAGCACGGCGCCCGTCGCGCGGGTATTGGCAATAGAATCGTCTATATGCAGCCCGAAATAGGTTCCCATGATGCAAAACACGGAAAAAACCAGATAGCAGACCAGCTTGTGCGGCAGACGGATGGTGACCTGCATCAGCGGGATGAACAGCGGTGTCTTACTGAGCAGATAGGCGATGACCAGATAAACACACATCTGCTGTAACAGGGAAAGAATCAGATCAACCTGACTAACCATAGACGGGGTCTCTTCACACACAATTTGCAACATATATAATCGCCAAATTGTACTGCTTTTTCCCTATGAACAAATCGATATTAAACAAAAGATGCTAATTGTCCTGTGTCATAACTTATTCATATAAATATAAACGGAAAAATTGCATTAATTCTCTGATATTTCCCCATTCTTTGACTACGCTAAATTAGGGGGCGTGGTTCAAGAACTCTTTCATAGTATTCATTATTTTTACCTATCGCCGCTATTCGTTAGCAAGCTAATAACTCGTTAATTTTATTGGTTTTTTGTTAAAGATAAGTAATAGGATAATATAAACGTAACGTAATGCGTTTTTTATATTACTTATTTATTTAATTCAAATGGTTAATCAGAGGATGGATACCATGTCAGCGTTTTCTGAGGCGATTAATTTACTTATTTCCGGGCACTATGCTGACCCGTTTTCGCTGTTAGGTATGCATCATTCTTCTAAAGGCCTTGAGGTTCGGGCACTACTGCCGGATGCGCAGGCAGTCTGGGTTGTGGATGCCAGCAATCGGCGAAAACTCGTCGAGCTGGAACGTATAGACGAACGCGGTTTTTTTTGTGGTGTAGTGCCGCGCCGGAAAAACGCCTTTCGTTACCAATTAGCGGTGACTTGGGGTGAAGAAACCTGGGTCATTGAAGATCCTTACCGTTTTGGCCCGCTGTTGCAGGATATGGACATTTGGCTTTTGGCTGAAGGTACCCACCTGCGACCTTACGAACGGCTAGGCGCACATCTGGAAACGCTGGACGGTGTTGAAGGCACGCGCTTCGCGGTCTGGGCACCGAATGCCCAGCGTGTTTCTGTGGTGGGGCAGTTCAACTTCTGGGATGGCCGACGTCACCCGATGCGGCTGCGACAGGAAAACGGTATTTGGGAACTGTTTCTGCCCGATGTGGAAGCGGGGCAGCTCTACAAATATGAAATGATCGACAGCCACGGCAACGTCAGGCTGAAGGCCGATCCGTATGCGTTCGAAGCGCAGATGCGCCCGGATACCGCCTCGCTGATTACACCGCTGCCTGAGAAAGTCCCGACCAGCGACGCCCGGCGTGAGGCGAACGGTCTGCGTTCACCGATCTCCATTTATGAAGTTCACCTTGGTTCCTGGCGGCGGCATACGGATAACAATTTCTGGCTGAGCTATGAAGAACTGGCGAATCAGCTGATTGATTATGTGCAGTACATGGGCTTCACGCACGTGGAGCTGATGCCGATTAACGAACACCCGTTCGATGGTAGCTGGGGCTATCAACCGCTGGGGCTGTATGCGCCCACGCGCCGTTTCGGTACCGCATCCGAGTTCAGAGCCTTTGTTGATGCGCTTCATGGGGCGGGTATCAACGTCCTGCTGGACTGGGTGCCGGGGCATTTTCCCAGCGATGAATACGGTCTGGCGCAGTTTGACGGCACCGCGCTGTATGAATACGCCGATCCGCGCGAAGGCTATCATCAGGACTGGAACACGCTGATTTATAACTATGGTCGCCATGAGGTGCGTAACTATCTGGCGGGCAATGCGCTGTTCTGGATGGAGCGCTATGGCATCGACGGCCTGCGGGTCGACGCCGTGGCTTCTATGATTTACCGCGACTACAGCCGCAGTGAAGGCGAGTGGGTACCGAACCATTACGGCGGTAAAGAGAACCTCGAAGCGATTGCGTTTCTACGTTACACCAACCACATGCTGGGTCATGCCGCGCCTGCGGCGATCACGCTGGCCGAAGAGTCCACCGATTATCCGGGCGTCACGCTGCCGCCGGACTGCAACGGGTTAGGGTTTCACTACAAGTGGAATATGGGCTGGATGCACGACACGCTGGCCTATATGCAGCACGATCCGGTTCACCGCAAATACCATCATGATTTACTGACATTCGGCATGTTGTACGCCTATAGCGAGAATTTCGTGCTGCCGCTGTCTCACGATGAAGTGGTGCATGGTAAGCGCTCGCTGCTGGATCGCATGCCTGGTGATGTCTGGCAAAAATTTGCCAACTTACGCGCCTATTACGGCTTTATGTGGGCGTATCCCGGCAAGAAGCTGCTATTTATGGGCAGCGAGTTTGCGCAAGGGCGTGAGTGGAATCACGACGCCAGTCTGGACTGGCATCTGCTGGATGAGCCGGAAGGCTGGCACCGCGGCGTGCAAACACTGGTACGCGATCTCAACCACTGCTATCGCCAGCAGCCGCCGCTGTATCAGTTGGATTTCCAGCCGCAGGGCTTTGAATGGCTGGTGGTGGATGATCGGGAAAACTCCGTCTTTGCCTTTGTCCGGCGCGATGAGCAAGGTAACGAAGTGCTAGTGGTCAGCAACTTCACGCCGGTTCCGCGCTATGGATACCGTATCGGCATTAACCAGCCTGGCGGCTGGCGAGAAGTGCTCAACACGGATTCGGTTCACTACAACGGTAGCGATACGGGCAATGTCGGGACGATTTACAGCGATGAGCACGCTAGCCATCAGCGCCAGCATTCTCTGGTTCTGACCATTCCGCCACTTGCCACGCTATATCTGGTGAAGGAGGCGTAAATGGCGGAATTGCAGACGGGCAAGCCGACGCCGCTGGGAGCCCGTTTTGATGGACAGGGCGTGAATTTTGCCCTGTTTTCGGCGGATGCCGAGCAAGTCGAACTGTGTGTATTTGATGAACATCAGCAGGAGCTGCGCATCGAACTGACCGCGCGCAGCGGCGATATCTGGCATGGCTATCTCCCTGATGCACAGCCGGGGCTACGCTACGGTTTCCGGGTTGATGGGCCGTTCGAGCCGTCGCAGGGTTTGCGCTTCAATCCGCATAAATTGCTGTTGGATCCGTGTGCCCGCCAGCTTGATGGCTGTGTGGTGGATGATGCTTGCCTGCAAGGCGGGATTAACCAGCGAGATGAACGCGATAGTGCTGACATGATGGCGAAGTGCGTGGTCACGGCGGAAGATTACGACTGGCAGGGCGACCAGCATCCGCACACGCCCTGGCATAAGACGGTGATTTATGAGGCGCATGTCCGCGGGTTGACGCAACTGCACCCTGATATCCCCGAAGATATTCGCGGTAGCTATGCGGCGTTAGGCCATCCGGTGATGATTGATTATCTGACATCGTTGGGCATCACGGCGCTGGAGCTGCTTCCGGTGCAGCAGCATGCCGATGAACCCCGGCTTCAGCAACTGGGGCTGCGTAACTACTGGGGCTATAACGTGCTGCTGCCGTTTGCCGTCGATAACAGTCTGGCGGCGGGTGACGATGCGCTGAATGAATTTCGCGATGCGGTGAAAGCGCTGCATCACGCGGGCATCGAGGTCATTCTGGATGTGGTGTTTAACCACACTGCTGAACTGGACGTCGAAGGCCCCACGCTGTGCCAGCGCGGCATCGACAACCGAAGCTACTACTGGCTGGGTGACAACGGCGAATACCCTAACTGGACCGGCTGCGGCAATGTGCTGCGCCTGAATCATCCGGCGGTGATCGACTGGGTGATGGACTGCCTGCGCTTCTGGCGTGAGGTCTGCCACGTTGATGGTTTCCGCTTTGACCTGGCAACGGTGTTGGGGCGTACCCCAGATTTTACTGCTGCCGCGCCGCTGCTATCCGCCATGAAAAATGACAGCCGTTTACAGGGCTGCAAGCTGATCGCCGAACCGTGGGACATCGGACATGGCGGTTATCAGCTCGGTCAATTCCCGACACCGTTTGCCGAATGGAGCGACCGCTACCGTGACGACATGCGCCGCTTTTGGCTGCATGGTGACATTTCTCTTGGCACATTCGCCCGCCGCTTTGCTGCCTCCAGCGACATCTTCCAGCAGCGCGACCGCCTGCCTTACGCCTCCATCAACAAACTGACAGCCCATGACGGCTTTACGCTGCGCGATCTGGTGAGTTTCAACCACAAGCACAATGACGCTAACGGCGAGGGCAACCGCGACGGCACAGGCAGCAATTTCAGCAATAACCACGGTACGGAAGGGCTGGAAGCGGATGACGACATTCTTCAACGCCGGCTGGCCAGCCAGAAGGCGCTGCTGACGACGCTGATTCTGTCGCAGGGAACGCCAATGCTGCTGGCGGGCGATGAACTGGGACACAGTCAGCAGGGCAACAACAACGCCTACTGTCAGGACAACGAATTGACCTGGCTGCACTGGGAAAATGCGGATCGCACACTGCGCGAGTTTGTCGCCGGATTGATCCAGTTACGCCGCACGATTCCGGCATTACAGCAGGAAACGTGGTGGCAAGAAGGGGATGGTGCGGTGCAGTGGCTGAACCGAGAAGGGCAGCCGTTGACGCCGCAGCAATGGGAGCAAGGGGAGCATCAGCTACAGATTTTACTTTCCGGTCGTTGGCTCGTGTTGTTTAACGCCAGCCTGCATGCCGGTGCGTTCATTTTGCCAGAAGGCCACTGGCAGGTTTCACCGCCGTTTGATGAGACGAATCCGCCTGAAGGTGGAATTTGGCACGGACACGCGCAGGCGGTAGGCGTCTTGATAAAACAGACCGCCTAAGCGCAAGCCATTAAAAGAATAATCAGGAGATAGCCATGGTAAATAACGACAAGCATGACCCTCTGATGTTGGCAAGACAGCTCCCTTTAAAATCCGTGGCATTAATTTTGGCCGGAGGCCGTGGAACGCGACTGAAAGGGCTGACGGCATTACGTGCCAAACCCGCCGTTCACTTTGGCGGCAAATTTCGCATTATTGATTTCGCGCTCTCTAACTGCCTGAATTCCGGCATCCGGCGTATTGGCGTGATTACGCAATATCAGTCGCATACGCTGGTGCAGCATATTCAACGCGGTTGGTCATTTCTGAATGCGGAAATGAACGAATTTGTGGATTTGCTTCCTGCGCAGCAGCGCCATTCGACCGATCACTGGTATCGGGGAACGGCAGATGCGGTGTGTCAGAATCTCGACATCATTCGACGCTATCGTGCGGAGTATGTGGTGATCCTCGCGGGCGATCACATCTACAAGATGGACTACTCACGTATGCTCATCGATCACGTGGAGAAGGGGGCGGAATGTACCGTCGCCTGTCTGCCCGTACCGATCGAAGAAGCCAGTGCCTTTGGCGTCATGAGCGTGGACAAACAGCATCGCATTCTCGATTTTACCGAAAAACCGGATAACCCGACGCCGATGCCAGATAACCCAGACATGGCGCTCGCGAGCATGGGGATCTATGTTTTTAATGCCGACTATCTTTATCAATTACTGGAAGCAGACCGTAACGCACCGGACTCTAATCACGATTTTGGGCAGGATCTGATCCCGAAGATCGTCTCGCAGCGTCTGGCCTGGGCTCACCCTTTCAACTTGTCCTGCGTCACGTCGGGTGAAGATGAACATCAGTATTGGCGGGATGTCGGCACGCTGGAAGCCTACTGGCGCGCCAATCTCGATTTGGCGTCCGTCACGCCGGAACTGGATGTGTACGATCGGCATTGGCCAATTCGTTCCGCGATTGAATCGCTGCCGCCCGCCAAGTTTGTTCAGGATCGTTCCGGCAGTCACGGCATGACGATGAACTCGCTGGTATCTGGGGGCTGCATCGTCTCGGGCTCTGTTGTCACGCATTCGGTGTTGTTCCCACGCGTGCGGGTGAATTCGTTTTGCAGTATCGATTCGACGGTGATCCTGCCAGATGTCAACGTGGGGCGCTCCTGCCGTTTACGCCGTTGTGTGATCGATCGTGCCTGCCACTTGCCCGAAGGCATGGTGATTGGTGAAAACGCGGAAGAGGATAGTCGCCGTTTTTACCGTTCGGAAGAGGGGATCGTGCTGGTCACGCGATCAATGTTGGAAAAGCTGTAAACACCATCGGAACGAGACGGGAGTAATAATGCGGGTCTTACATGTTTGTTCGGAGATTTTTCCACTATTGAAAACCGGTGGACTGGCGGATGTGGTTGGTGCGTTGCCCAGCGCGCAGATTGCGGCGGGGATGGATGCCCGTGTCATCCTGCCTGCCTTCCCCGATCTGAAAAAAGGCATCGCCAACCTACAGGTCGTGCGCGAGCTGGATACCTTCGCGGGACACGTCACGCTGCTGTTCGGCCATTTTAACGGTGTCGGTATTTATTTGATTGATGTGCCTGAGCTGTATGAACGCGCGGGCAGCCCTTATCACGACCCGGCACTTTATGCGTATGCCGACAACTACCTGCGGTTTGCGTTGCTGGGGTGGATGGGATGTGAAATGGCATGCGGGCTGGATCGCTACTGGCTGCCTGATGTTGTGCATGCCCATGACTGGCACGCGGGGCTGACCTGCGCTTATTTAGCGGCACGCAACCGTCCGGCGAAATCGGTCTTTACCGTTCACAATCTGGCCTATCAGGGACTGTTCGATGCCCGGCATATGCCGAATCTCCACCTGCCGAGTGAGTTCTTTCAGGTGTCTGGGCTGGAGTTTTACGGCCAGATTTCTTATCTCAAGGCAGGGCTGTACTACGCTGACCATATTACGACCGTCAGCCCAACCTACGCGCACGAGATTACGCTGCCGGCTTATGGCTACGGCATGGAAGGTTTGCTGAAAACGCGCGAAGAAGAAGGACGGCTATCCGGCATCCTCAATGGCGTAGACGAAACGATTTGGAATCCGGCGCACGATCCTTTACTCACCAGCCACTACAGCCGTGAGACGTTAGCAAATAAAGCTGAAAACAAACGGCGTTTGCAAACGGCGATGGGGCTGAAGGTGGATGAAAAGGCGCCCATTTTCGCCATCGTTAGCCGCCTGACTAGTCAGAAAGGGCTCGATATCGCGTTAAGCATCGTACCGGATCTGCTGGAGCAAGGTGGTCAATTGGTGGTGCTGGGCGCAGGGGATGCGGATTTACAGGAAGGCTTTTTGGCAGCGGCGGCAGAATATAACGGCCAGGTTGGCGTACAAATTGGCTATCACGAGGCCTTCTCGCACCGCATTATTGGCGGGGCGGATGTCATCATGGTGCCGAGCCGGTTTGAACCGTGCGGGTTAACGCAACTCTATGGTCTGAAATATGGCACGTTGCCGCTGGTGCGCCGAACCGGCGGGCTGGCGGATACGGTATCGGACTGTTCGCTGGAGAATCTGGCGGATGGGCTGGCAAGTGGGTTCGTCTTTAACGATTGCAGTGTGGGATCGCTATCCCGCGCGATTCGTCGTGTGTTTGTGTTGTGGTCCCGACCCACGCTATGGCGCTATGTGCAGCGTCAGGCGATGGCGATGGATTTTGGTTGGCAGGTTGCTGCTCAGGCTTATGGTGCGCTCTATCAACGCTTGTATACCCACTAGTTTTCCCGCTGCGCGTCATCCTCGTGCAATCTGAAAACGACAGGGTAGGGTAACACTCACTTGGGAATGAATATTATGAACTCGCCGTTTATCTATACTTCACCAACGCTCAGTGTGGAAGCGCTGAAACACTCTATTGCTTACAAGCTCATGTTTAGCGTGGGGAAAGATCCCTCTATTGCGAATAAACATGACTGGCTGAACGCCACGCTGCTGGCCGTGCGTGACCGGATGGTAGAACGCTGGCTGCGCTCGAATCGGGCACAGCTTTCGCAGGATGTGCGACAGGTCTATTACCTGTCGATGGAATTTTTGCTGGGGCGGACGTTGTCGAACGCGCTGCTGGCGATGGGACTGTATGACGATCTGAAGGCCGCGCTGGATGGCATGGGGCTGGAACTAGACGATCTGCTACAGGAAGAAAACGATCCCGGCTTAGGGAACGGTGGCTTGGGACGTCTGGCTGCCTGTTTTCTGGATTCACTGGCGACGATGGCGCTGCCGGGTCGCGGCTACGGTATTCGCTACGAATACGGGATGTTCAAACAGAATATTGTTAACGGCAGGCAGGCGGAATCGCCGGACTACTGGCTGGAATATGGTAATGCGTGGGAGTTCCCGCGCCACAGCACGCGCTATAAAGTGCGCTTCGGCGGCCGAATCCAGCAGGAAGGCAGCAAAATGCGCTGGCTGGAAACGGAAGAAGTTATCGCGTGTGCCTACGACCAAATCATTCCCGGTTTTGATACCGATGCCACCAATACACTGCGTCTCTGGGGCGCGCAGGCTAGTAACGAAATCAATCTGGGTAAATTCAATCAGGGCGACTATTTTGCGGCGGTGGAAGATAAAAACCACTCGGAAAACGTGTCGCGCGTGCTGTATCCCGATGATTCCACCTATTCAGGCCGCGAGCTGCGTTTGCGTCAGGAGTACTTCCTGGTTTCCGCGACAGTGCAGGACATTCTCAGTCGGCATTGGATGATGCATAAAACCTATGCCAATCTGGCGGAAAAATTTGCCATTCACTTGAACGATACGCACCCAGTGCTGGCCATCCCTGAGCTGATGCGTTTGCTGATCGATGAGCATAAATTCAAATGGATAGAGGCGTGGACCGTGGTGAGGAAAGTGTTCTCCTACACCAACCACACGCTGATGCAGGAAGCGCTGGAAACTTGGCCGGTTGATATGCTCGGTAAAATCCTGCCGCGCCATTTGCAATTGATTTTTGAAATTAACGAACATTTTCTGGAGTACGTCCAGAAAGAAGCACCTGATGACAACGAGCTGTTGGCGCGGGTTTCCATCATTGATGAAAACAACGGGCGTAAAGTTCGTATGGCGTGGCTGGCTGTGGTCGCCAGCCATAAGGTCAATGGGGTATCGGAGCTGCATTCGGATCTGATGGTGCAGTCTCTGTTTGCTGATTTCGCCCGTCTCTTCCCTAATCGATTCTGCAATAAAACCAATGGCGTAACACCACGTCGTTGGTTGGGATTGGCAAACCCAGGACTGTCCAAACTGCTGGACGACACCATAGGTCACAACTGGCGCACCGATCTGAGTCAGTTGAGCGAATTGAAACAGCACATCGATTATCCGGCGTTTGTGCAGAAAATTCGTAAGGTGAAGCTGAATAACAAGGTGCGTTTAGCGACCTACATGGCGGAAACGCTGAATATTGTGGTTAACCCGGAATCGCTGTTTGATGTGCAGATTAAGCGTATTCACGAATACAAGCGGCAACTGCTGAATGTGTTGCACGTCATCACACTCTATAACCGTATTAAGGATGACCCTGAGGTCGAACGTGTGCCGCGTGTTGTCATTTTTGCGGGTAAAGCCGCATCCGCCTATTACATGGCGAAACACATTATTAACTTGATCAACGACGTCGCGAAGGTGATCAATAACGATCTTACCTTGCACGATCGACTGAAAGTGGTCTTCATCCCGAACTACAGCGTGAGTTTGGCACAGATGATCATCCCAGCGGCGGATCTCTCTGAACAGATCTCGCTGGCGGGGACGGAAGCCTCCGGAACCAGCAATATGAAGTTTGCCCTGAATGGTGCGCTGACGATCGGTACGCTGGATGGGGCGAATGTCGAAATGCTGGAACATATTGGCGAAGAGAATATGTTCATCTTCGGCAACACGGCCGATCAGGTTGAAGCGCTGCGTCAGAACGGCTACAACCCACGACAATATTACGATCAGGACGAAGAACTGCACCGCGTGCTGACACAAATCACCACGGGCGTCTTTAGCCCTGATGATAGCCGACGCTACAGCGATTTGTTTGATTCACTGGTGAATTTTGGCGATTACTACCAGCTACTGGCAGACTATCGCAGCTATGTGGATACGCAGGATCGGGTAGATGAGCTGTACGAGAAAAAGGACGAATGGGCGCGCTGTGCCGTCCAGAATATTGCCAATATGGGCTATTTCTCGTCCGACCGCACCATCGGCGAATATGCAGAAGATATCTGGAATATCAAACCGATACGGTTGTGATGAGAGAAGGGCTTCCCTCTTATGACTCATTTTTAAAAAGACAACAGGCGTTCAATGAACGCCTGTTTACTAAGGCAAGAGGAGAACGGTGATATTTAGGCTATATCAGCCTATATGTAAACTTCCCCCGCCAATTAACACACCACCACAGCTCACTGCATCACCC
>NZ_JACDSF010000058.1 GCF_013449685.1 Pectobacterium brasiliense
TACACAGAATGATTTACAGGGTCCCTGCAGGCTGCCACGCTTAGTGTCAAACTTCGCCACTTTGAGAATAATGCCAGAAAACGCTGCCTGCTTGCAGCCCGTTACCATCTGTTACTGGCAGACCTGTCACATAAAATGACACTTCCGTCAGATATCCTTCAGAATACATGGCATCTTTTCCCGGTTCTGCTCTGCCAGGGCGAGCGTGATTCTCTCTTCGCCTTTGCGCGTGAAAGGGGTGTGGAGTTAGATATTTATTATCCCGTCCTTTCACATTGCGGAGAACATCCGCTGGCTACCGGATATTCCCGTCGGGAGCAGTTCAGTGCTTCTGAAAGAATACATTCTGCATTATTCCATCTGCCACTGCATAACCATATGTCGTTCCAGGAGCAGAACATTATTACCGGGGTATTGCATGACTATTTTAAATAAAGACTGGCCGGTTGAATTTCCGCTCCCGACAGTAATTCGCACGATAGTGTGCTGTGACCTTGATGAAACTTATATTCCTTCGGACACCGAAAAAAAGGCACTGGGAGGGGTTGAACTGCTGGAGTCCTATATTACATCCCATGCAGAAGAAAAGGGCATTCTCGCTGGCTGGATCACAGGCACAAATCTGGATTCGGCCTGGCGAAAATCCAGGGGCTATATTTCTCGAAGCCCTCACTTTATCTGCTGCAGTCTCGGCACCGAATTTTACTGGGTCAAAAATGGCAGGCTTAGACCCTCAGAAACTTGGGCAGAGCGGATACGCCGTTCAGGCTACAGCCTTCAGAACGTCAACAGCCTGGTTAGGATCCTGATGGGCAAAGGGATGCCCCTGCAGAGACAACCGGAGGATTATCAGGGCCCCTTTAAAGTGAGCTATTACTACCCTGAGGGAGCTTCGATGGCCGTCGATTTTGCCACCATCCAGGCTCTGGCTGACGAACGAGGAATTCGTGTCGTTTTTACCCGCTGTAACCCGGCGGCAGGAGATCCCCCTGACTGTTATGACGTTGAATTTATCCCCCTCTGTTGTGGTAAGGATCAGGCAGTGTCTTTTCTGATGGAGGAAACCGCGCTGCCGAAAGAAGCCATTATTGCCTTTGGTGACAGTGCGAATGATTTTGCCATGTTTGCACAGGCCGGAAGAGGCTATCTGGTGGGGAATGCGGACCCGTTCGCGATCAGACAGTATGGCAGCAGCCTGAACGCTGCTTACTGCCACGGGATACTTAACGTACTTAAGGAGCTACAGGGATGATCATCGGAATTGTAGGCTGTGGGGGGATTGCCCGCGCCCATGTCAGTGCACTTTGTCTGAATCCGCTGGTCACCGGACTGGCCCTGTACGATGTGAGTGCAGATAACGTGCGGCTACTCAGCGAAATCAGCACCGTGCCGGTGATATGCTGCCAGGATCTGAAGCAGCTTGCCGGAGTCAGTGAGGGTTTCGTTATCTGCACACCAAACCATCTCCACGTCAGCGTGGCAGAGGAAGTACTTCGCTACAAACAGCTCCCTTTTGTGTGTGAAAAGCCCCTCTCAACGGATCTGAACTCAGCACAGTATCTTCAGGAAATTGCCCCACAAGGCAGTATCGTGTCTTTTAACTACCGGTATAACCGTGTTATCGACACGATGATGCGTCTGAGAAATGAGAGGGATTTAGGTGAACTGCATTTCTTCTCAGCAGAGTTTAATAAAAATTCTGCACTGACCCGCCATCACCTGACCTGGCGTGACTCTGCACGGCAGAGCAAAAGCAGCGGAGCTCTGGGCGACTTATCCTGTCATCTGCTTGATTTATTTTGTTTTATAGGGGAAAGCCCGGTTGTGGTTGATGGGATCAGGACGGTGAAGGGTACGCGAGTGGGTGCAAAATCAGATGGCCGAGTTGAAGTGGATGATAACGGCTATGTGATGGGCAGCTCAGAGAAAGGGGCTTATTTCAGAATTCATGCCAGTAAATCGGAAACAGGGCAGGATCTGGGGCTGCATATGCAGCTCGTGTTTGAAAAGGGTGAAATCAGATATTCAACTCATCATGAAAACAGTCTGCTCCTGGTCCTGTTTAATGAGACGGACGCGGAAACCGTGGGCTTCGACGGCCAAAAGCGTTTACCCGATCCACCACGGGAGCTTCCGTTCTGGTCTGATTCGTTTATTCACCTTCATGACGACTGGTGTGCCCTTATTAAATATGGCCACGCAGCCCCGAAGCTGGCGGATCTGTCATCCGGCCTTCATATACAGGAAATAATTGAGGCATTCTGATATGGACTCCATTCTTTTAACTGGGCTGTTTGCCGCATTTTTCACGACGTTTGCGTTCGCTCCCCAGAGCATCAAAACGCTCCGGACACGCAACACCGAAGGTATCTCCGTTGTTATGTATATCATGTTCCTGACAGGTGTAATTGCATGGATAGCATATGGCATTCTGCGATCTGATTTTGCCGTACTGGCCGCAAATATTGTCACACTGTTTCTGGCTGCACCGGTGCTGGTAATGACACTTCTCAACCGCAGGAAAAAACACGTATGAATATTGCGATCATCGGCGCAGGACCTGCCGGCATCATTTCTGCCCGTAATGCGATTAAGGCGGGGCACTCCGTGGTTCTGTTTGAGAAAAATGCCCATATTGGGGGGATCTGGAACCCCTGGAGTGGTGGAGCTTACCGTAATGCCTGTATGCAAAACTCCCATTATGCATTCCATTATACTGACTTTCCCCCAGGCAATATTGATGAATTTCCGGGTGTGGCGCAGGTATTCGCATATCTTTCGGCGGTGACCGGAGAGGATGCCCTCCGTGCGTCTACCCGGCTTAATACTGAAGTGGTTGCACTCAGAAAAGACTCCGGGCACTGGGTTATTCGCAGCACCTCTGCAGGAAATGACCGGGAAGAGATTTTTGACCGGGTCATCATTGCAACAGGGGAACTTTGGCAACCTCGCCGGCCTACCCTGCCGGGTGCGGAACACTTCTCCGGCACGCTGATCACATCCAAGGATTATCAGGAGCCGGAGATATTTAAAGGGAAAAATATCCTCATCATAGGCGGTGGTGTCAGCGGGGCGGATATTGCCTCAGACCTTGTTCCCTTTGCCAGAAGCGTCAGTCTGTCCGTTAAAAAGATGGGGCTGTATCTGCCAAGACAATTCCGGACGGGTCCGAACGACATGATGCATTCCTATCTGGGCCGGTGTCTGCTGAGTCACTTGAGTTATGCAGATTTTGTCAGTTATCTCGATACCACGATGCCTGACTACATGCAGACCTACCGAGCATCCGGTTTGTTGCCCGACATGGCGAACAATAACGCGGTGCATGTTAACGAAAAAATCATACCGAATGTGGCCGCCGGTCTGATAAAAGTTAAACCCCAGGCAGAGCGTTTCACCGGCGAAGGGGAGATTGAGTTCGTCGATGCAACGCAGGAAAAATATGATGTCATCATTACCTGCACCGGCTATGAAATGCCTGATTATTCGTTCATTCCGGAGTTTGACAGGGCACAGCTGTATGAGCACTTTTTCTGGACGGAAGATCCTTCGCTGGCCGTCATAAATCCGCCGGTAGATACTGCCGGTTTCGGGGCCGCGTTCCCCTATTTTGACATCATCAGCCAGTGGGTCATCAACGTATTCTCCGGAGAGTCGCCTCTTCCTGAAAAAGAAGCCATGCGCAAATGGTGCGCTGAGCACATGGCTTCACTTCATGTTAAGCGCTTTTATGACAGCTGGCTGGAAACCATCCGGATTGGACTGCTGGCGGGCCTTCTCCCGGATCCAGCCCGCGACTTTTCCCGATACTGGAACATTATCAGCAGTGTGGTCAAACCTGCCTATCTGGCCAGTTCTCCCGCAGCTCCGGAGCCGGGTATGATGGACAGCCTGTTTGATTTCCGGGCCGCCAGAATACGCATACTGTCAGGACTGGGAAACGATGCACTCGGTTATTTGCTGAAAAAAGGTGATATCACTGACGCTGAATACCAGGCGGCGCTGGAAACCGATCCTCGGCAGTCGCTTTCTGTACATCTGCCGTATTCGCAGACCTACCTCTGATAAAAAGGGCCTTTACCGGCCCTTTTCTTTTTCATAATGATCTAATCAGCCTCGCCGGGTTTCCTGCATAAATACCTTTGATTTCTATCGGTTTAACCACAACAGCACCCGCGCCAATGACGGTCCCGCTGCAGATATATGGTGACAGAATGGTGGCTCCGCTGCCTATAGTAACCGAATCCCCCAGGGAAATGGTGATCCAGTTATCCGGTGACGGGTCCGGCGCTCCAGACCTGAAAAGGTCGTTGGCGAACGTCACGTTATGGCCAATGAAACAGTTCTCACCCAGTGTTACGTTTTCACAGATAAACGTGTGCGACTGGATCCGGCTTCCACTGCCAATGAGACAGCCTTTCTGTATCTCAACGAAGGGGCCGACAAACACGTTATCCCGGAGTTCACATTCATAAATGTTGGCCGGTTTGACAATACGGACATTGGTTCCGTAAATCACATCCCGAACAGCACATTCCATAAATTTCATATAAACACTTCCTTCAAATACTGATCACCCATACTGGAATTGTTGTGGTCAGTGTCGTTCTCAAAATCGGTGGAACTGCATGACAAAGCCATTGGGCATTATCTGAACACAAAACATTATCAGTAAGTTGAAGTCACAACCCGATTCTGCTCTTCGAGAATTTTATAGACAGTGGAACGTGCAATACTGAGTTGATGAGAAATATTAGTTGCACCAATACCTTTCTGATGGAGTTCCAGAACGGCATCCCTGTCTACACTTCGCTTGCGTCCGAATTTGACGCCTTTAAGTTTCGCCTACTGCCTGCCTTCATTAGTGCGCTCAAGAATTCTTTGGCGTTCGGCCTGTGCTACAGCTGAAAGAATAGTGATCACCATTTGTCCCATTTGTCCCATTGGTCCGTCGGTGCTAATCCCGTCATCAATGAACCGGACTGCAACGCCTTGAGTATCGAATGCTTTTATCAGGTGAATCATATCAGCAGTGTCGCGACCAAGACGGTCGAGTTTTTTTACCAATATGACGTCGCCTTCGTCCACCTTCATTCGCAGCATGTCCAGACCGTCTCTGTCGGTAGAGATGCCTGATGCTTTATCTGTAAATATACGATTGGCTTTCACCCCAGCGTCTCTGAGCACCCCGATCTGAATATCGAGAGACTGCTGACTGGTAGAGACCCGCGCATAACCAAAAAGTCGCATAAAAATGTACCTTAAATCGAATATCGGACAACTACTCTCTAAATAGCTTCGCCAAATAGTAGATCACTCGAAGGGAACTCAGTCCGAGTTATGC
>NZ_JACDSF010000059.1:0-2532 GCF_013449685.1 Pectobacterium brasiliense
GCTCTTAAGCACCTTGCGTAACAGCACGTCGAAAGGCATGTTCCGGCAGTCGGGGTTTTCATAGCAGCGGTCAATTAACCCTTCAATACATTCTTCCGGGCTGCCCGCATGCAGGGAGGTCATCAATCCCTCATGCCCGGAACCGACGATTTTCAGCGCATCCCAGGCTTCTTGTCCGCGAATTTCAGCCAGTAATATCCGATCAGGGTTCATACGATAATTAGCGCGTATCAGTCTGCCGGGCGTGACAATGGCATTATCCCCGGCATCAGCCGGATAAAAGAGATGGACATAGTTGGTGTGGTGATAGAAGCGGATTTCGGGATTATCCTCGATGGTGGTCAGCCTGAGGTGCCGGGGAATAGAGTGCAGCAGCGTTTTCATATAGGTAGTTTTACCGGATCCGGTTTCACCGACGATAAAAATCGTCTTGCCGTATTCCACCGCTTTTTCCATAAAGCGGGGCATATCCTCACTCTGATAATAGCGGTTCAGTTCAACATCTTTGCCTTCCGTTCGCTCCTTACCAGTCACCCGGTTATAAAATCCCGCATCAATCCATGACTGATGCGTTTTCTGCCCGAATAAGGGTTTGCGCAGCGTAATAGACACGGTATTACGCTCACAGGCCGGGGGAATAATGGCCTGAATGCGCTCGCCTGATTCAAGCGTGGCGGAAAGGATCGGCGAGGTGTCGTCGATATTATCGTCCTGCCAGGACGCCAGCGCTCTGGCAAAGGCGTAACACTGACGCAGCGTAACCGGGGCTTCGTGTCTTCGCCATTTCCCCCGGATTTTGGTATGCAGTTCACCCGGCCGGTTAACGGCAATTTCTGTCAGGCCGTCCTGCGCAATAAAATCACCAAACAGCTGGTTTTTCATAAAATCCAGCGACAGGTTTTCAGCGTTCATACCACCTCTTTTTCAGTCGCAGCTGCCAGACGGATGAGAAATCAATGTCGGTGCCGGTCATGATGCCGATGACATCACCCTGATTCAGGTACAGGGTGGGCGGGATATTGATGCTGTTGTCCAGCGTCGTTTTCGCCATTTCCGCCATGGCGGCACGGGTGTTTTCGGTGTAGTCGGTATTGCGGTCTTTACCAGGTGCAGAATCCGACGCCGCCGCTGCCACGTCCTGCACCGTACTGAGCATCAGGGCATTGCCGAAGCGCTCCCAGAAGTGATTGTCGATCCAGCCTGAGATCCCCGCCTCGCCGAGCGGGCCGCTGGCCTGCGTATTGCTGAGCGGGATTTGCAGGCTGCCGGGCTCAGGCGTGCGCAGCTCCGTCCACAGCACAAACATCCGGCTGCGTCCGTGTTGCAGCGCCCCGGTGCGGTAGATGCCACGGGCGACCGTTCCCGCCGGGATCAGCGTCACATGGTTGCTGGCGCTGTAGACATCTTCACTAATCAGGCAGGAAATATGCCCCCCAACATCGGACACGAAGCGCCACATCATCGAACACGGGATATAGCGGTCCACCGGGATATAGAGATCAGGATCGAGACCCAGTCGTCTGACGCCGGTGACACGGGCGACGCCCGGATTGTCGTTGTTGCCCGTTTCCGGCGCGGCAGTATCCGGGCAGCGAAGGCGGCCATCCTTTCCCCTGGTCAGTACTGACGGGCAGGATGTGTACGTCGTGGATGATGACCCACTGTCGGACGTTTCTGCGTGGCTGCGCGTTTCACCCGGGGACGTGCGTGCATTATCGCCCGGCATTGTTCGGGCGTTGTTCACCCCGTCAGCCAGCGCGGCTGCCTTGTTCAGGGCGGGTGGGGCCGGTGGCTGCGTTGGTGCGGGAGTAACGGTCTGGCTGACAGGGTCTGTTCCGTCCTGTGTGTGCGGCCCGAACAGGCCAAACGGGTTACTGTCCAGGCCCAGATTTTGACGCTCATGCAGCATCTTCCCGGCGGAGGGCGGCGGCGCGGTGTCGGCTTCCTTCTCATTACCCCCTTTCAATGCACTGAAAATCCGATCGCCGCCGGATGCCAGGGCGATCACCAGCGCCAGACTCAGCAGGCTGACGATCAGCGTGCGGCGGCCGGATACCTTACGAAAACGGGTCACTTCCGGCTGGCCGGGGGATGTTCTCTGCTCCGGCTCCTGATACGCCATTGCCGCACGGGTGCGTTTGCGGGCTTCCGCTTCCCGCTCTGCGGTGGTTTTTTCCGGTTCGTCCGGGACAGATTTATCGGTCATTTCGCCTCCAGCGTAACGGACGGTGAAACAGTGTCGCTGCGGGTTATCGGGATGCGCCCGAATCCGTCGTTTTCGATCCCCACCACCGAAGTGCCGTAACGCAACACCAGTTGTGGCGCTGCCGGAACCACCATCACGGTGTAATTACCCTGCTTAACCGTCCGGGGCGTGAGCGCCTGCTCCCGTCCGTTAACCACCCGGAAAACGGAAGGCAGGGTTCTGATGGGGGAAAAACCGATATATGCAAAACGACCATCGTCCCAGGCAAAATCCGGTGCGATGGTGGCCGAACCGGCGGCGACCCGTTTGGTGTAGCGCCAGTTGCG
>NZ_JACDSF010000059.1:2670-2927 GCF_013449685.1 Pectobacterium brasiliense
GCCGTGGGCAGGAACACCTGGCTGACGTTGTTGCCGCTGGCGTCCGTCACCGGCTGGGTGATGGGGTTCGGGCTGACGCCTACCCGGTTATCACTCTTCGTCACCGTCCAGCCTTTGGGAAAACCCGCTTGCGCGTCAGTCACGGTCTCATCGTCGTCAAACAGCAGCGTGGTGACGTAGCCAGGGCGGGTTTTCACCACGGTGGCGTTCTGGCTGTTATACGATACGTTCTGCATCCGGCTGTCATAGCCGCTGCC
>NZ_JACDSF010000059.1:2971-4927 GCF_013449685.1 Pectobacterium brasiliense
TTTTTCAGCATCATTCGCTCCTCAGTTCTTTATCGCGCTGGTAGCTGGTGACGATAAAGCCCAGCGGGTTCACTTCCCGCTGGCTGTCCGTCAGTTGCTGATGCGGGACATAGCGGTAAGTGAGGCGGATATTCCAGAAGTCTGTTTTCACTGAATTATCAGAAATACGGCGGAGGGTGCGCTTAATACGCAGTGTTGCCAGGTTATCCGGCCCGGTGGCAGGCGCATGCACATTAGAAATAATGTCGATATAGACGACATATTCGGCTTTATTAAAAACAACGTCCGGTGCCTGGTCACCGTTAAACCCGTCCAGATAATCCCGGTTCACACTGTGGCTGTTAAATAACTGTACGTCGTCGTAATCACGCTGGAGGGAGAAATAATTATACCCTTCGCGGAGTCTGACATAGTGTGCCGCCAGTGCATGGGCCAGCGCTTTTTCAGACGCAATATCCCGCTCTTTAAGGCGGGTCATATACTCATAACGGCCGGTCTGTTTATCCACCGACCATAATTCAATGTCAGTGGTTTTCAGCGGCAGCAGAATAATCATGGCCGTAATTGCCAGTGCAGCCAGAATCAGCCCGGCAGCGGCCACCCGCCAGGCAGTTTTGCGGGAACGCTCTTCCTTTTCCAGCAGGATGGATTCAAAAGAGCGCGAGACATTAATGATGTGCTGAATATCAGACATGGTGAGTCAGCTCCTGGATCATGGCGGGGGAATTCACCGGCTGGGGATCGCCGGACACCGGCGGGAGGTCGCCCTGATGCTGCGCGCAGCCCGTAAGCGCGCACAGCACCAGAAGCAAGATGCTGAATTTCATGGAAGCCTCTTATCGGATAAATGCAGGAAAGCCGCACCGCTGGCAGAGGCCACGGCGTGACGGAGAAAAGAAATTAGCGGTCGGGAGGATTAACGGTGACGCTGCTGATTCTGGCGTTTCATGCTTTCAATGGCGGTGGTACGTTTCTGCCAGGCGCTCACGGCTTTGCCCGCCCCTGCGGCAATGAACCTGCCGGTTGTCGCGGCTGCGGCCATGCCACCTTTGGCGGTCAGTCGGCCTCCGGCCTTTATGCCGGGTCTGGCGACGTCGGCAGATTTGCTCGCCAGCGCGCTCAGTCCGCTCATCGCAGCCCCCTGTAACACAGCCTGCACGGCGGCACCGCTTAGCGCAGTGGCTATTTTCGCTGAAAAATACACCACGACGCCTGCGGCAATCCCGGCCAGCAAACATTGTGCCGCCAGGGTCACCATATTGCTTTCAGCAGACGTTGCTGTGGCGGCATCCAGTATTGTATTCAGGTAGTTGATGGCGATCCGGACAGACAGGGCAGAGAACATGATCGTTAAGATTGCGGTAAATATTGTTTTCAGCCAGTTATCAAACATGGGTTTAAGAAAACCGTACAGCAGGCAGAAAATAAAGAGTGGGGCGGTGGTGGTCATTAACAGAATGGTGATTTCGGCGAGCAGGTTGACAAAGGTTGCAGCCAGTAACAGAACGATTGCTCCGCCCCAGACCAGCACCTCGGCAAAACCGCCATTCACTTTAACGTAGGTGGAGGTATCGAGATTAAACAGCGTTTGCCCCAGCGCTTGTGCCTTTTCCCACACCGTGTCGAGCAGCGCCCAGACATTATCATCGCCGCTGATGCCGTCCTTAAGCCCTTCAATGGCCGCAATGATGGCATCCAGCCAGCCATCGCGGTTTAAAACAAAGGTGGTGATCAGCAACATGCGGCCCACATCCCAGACAACATCTTCAACCGGTGTCTGGAGTTTGCCGCCAAGCGTCTGATACCCGCGATACGTAATAAATAGGGTGAAGGAACTGACGATAATCACACTGATTAGGGTGCCGTAGGTAGAAGACTGACCTTCTAACACGGCATTGAGTCCATCCATGATGTTTTTGTCCATACCAACAAAAATACCACCGGACATGGTGCCTC
>NZ_JACDSF010000006.1 GCF_013449685.1 Pectobacterium brasiliense
CTGGTGTTTCAGGGGGCTACATCAAGCAGATTCGGCGTCCCATACATTATCGAGAATACCTGAAGGGAGTTTATGTTTAGCTTCCAACATTGAAAGGTGTTTTTGCTCTGGGGTATTCCCTAACGCTCTATCTGCTGGATTAATTATTTTTTCAGGAGATGTTGATGGATAGTAATTGTTTAGTTTTTTTAGCAAATCATCAGAAGCATACCCCAAATGAAGATCAAGTTTTTCTTTGAGCGAAAGCGTATTCTTAAAACTTTCATCGCCGTAGGCTTTACGTAATGCATCAGCCTGATCGCCACCATTGTTAAACCCAAGAATCTTTCCCATTGTGAAGTTATCTGGCCCGTGCACCAATAGTTGCTTAACCTCTTCAACGGACTCCTTTACCATTTCTGACTGCCCCAGCCATGACTGGCCTCTTAGTGTCATGCCGTCCCATGCAGCAGAAATTTGATTTAATTGTTCTTTGAACGCTACAGCATTTTGCACTTCTTTATCACTAAGGATCAGCCCATCACGCTGCGCCTGATCTTTAAGCCGCTGAACTTCATCTGCTGAATTTCGGAATAAACTCAATAGTTCGGGGGATACCCCAAGTTTATTGATATATAAAGCCTGAATACCTGGGGTCATGGACTGAATTACTCGGTTAAGGTCGTCTGCCAGGCGCCCTACGTCCGCCAGCCCCTCCTTTGTTTTATGTATATCAATGCCCTTTTGCATCAACTGTGCTTTAAAAGCTTTATTTTCTCCCCACAAGCCATCATTTGCTTTTGTGAATAAATCACTTATTGCCGATTCGGAAGCCTCACGAACGCTACCATTTTCAATCATAGCCCCGGTAAGTTCCTGAAAGGCATGGGCCGTCATGCTGACATTCTTTGCCGTGGTATCAATGCGATAACCGTAATCTGCAAATTCTTTCAGGTTATTTTTGATGACATTGATCACTGTGGCAGCACCACCTAACCCCAGCGTTAACCCCCTACCATTTTCAGTGGGGGAACCAGATCGCCAACAAATTGCACGCTGTCTCTGGCATGACGAGATAGATTCTCGAATTTACCACCCAGTTCATCCAGCTCCTGCCGTGACGTATCGCCCCCTAACTTAAGTTTATCGCGGGCATCATCAAGAACAGGCTCTAATTGCCGCGCCGCCGCTTCAATGCGGGCGATAGAAGCACTAACCTGATCATTAGCTTTAAGCTCAAAATCAAAGGAATTACCCACTTATTCCCCCTGTTTCAACGATGATATTGAAAGAAAATCCTCAACGGTGAGTGGCTCGACGTATTTCTCTAATGCCACCAGCGCAGCGTTAAAACCAGCGTGATATCCATTGGCATCGTTATTAAGTGAACTGTAAATAAACGCCGCCATATTACGATCTTCCGTATCCAGACATTCCCAGCCAGGGTAAGCCGTAATCATTTTACGTTTGGTGTAGTGGCTGAGGTGCCGATGACTTACTGATAGAATATCGATAGCCTGCTGGTACGGCTCACCCCGTTTAATCAACTTGAGTGCGAATATGGGGTTACTCTTGGCTTCCTTACTCACCGCTATCCAATGTGAGTTGGAATGTGGTGGTTGCCTCTCCTGTTCAGCGGCTTGAGGCTCTTCACCACCAGCAAAAGCCCCACCCCGCTGCCGTACCGGAGAATAGGGACTTAATGCACTTCTGGCGGCTAAGTCGCTATTCTGTACCTCAAGATTTAAATGGCTGAACGTTCTCATAAGCATTCACCCAATTAACGAGGTGGCATATCAATGATCGGTAAGCCTGCATCCAGTTGAGATTTAATCTTTGCGGCTTCGTTCACTGGATTAGCGGCTTTACCGCTGACTAGTCGACTGTCTCCGGGCAAAACTGCACCCGTTGCACGGAATTGCTGATTGCGACGTGCGGCGGCTTGAGCCAGCGTCTCTTTGTACTCTTCATCGGCCTTACGGCGCGCATTCAGGTTATCTATCGAGTTAGGATCGGAGTCATTTATCATTTGGGTGGAGCGTGCCGCAAGCGCCTGAAGCTCATCATCAGTCAATGGCTCTTCCATTTTCTTCAACGCTTTTGTGGCAGCGTCACGGGCCGAACTAAAACCGTTTTTATCACCGTTCTGAACAGAGTAAGTCAGCGCTGTTCGTGCCTTTTCTTCATCGTCCTGAAATTCCCAGGTAGGATCGTTCTCTTCCATGAATTTTTGGGTAAATACGGATAATCCCTGCGGTGCAGATACCAGCTTCGCTTTGATTTTCTTGGATGACAGGTCAGTGTCTTTCAGCAGACGAATGGCAAGGATAGGGTTTTCCTTAGCTTCATTAGAAATAGCGACATTATGTTCACGGCTATGCTGACTGGGACGAGCAACCTTAATCGGCTCTTTTTCATCGGCAGATTGAATAACATCATTGCTGTTTGAGCCCTTGGCTTTGGAGCCGCCAAAAAGATGTGAAAAATCAAGCATGGATATTTTTCCTTTAGAGACATGTTGACGGTCGTTAATGGCCTCTCTGAATTCGCCAAAAACCAACAAACTAAAAACGCTGTGCCGTTACCCCACTATTTTGCTTAACACCTTGTCCATCAGGCGGCGGGCAACTTCATGGATTGACGGTGTGATACCAAGCTCGGAACGCTTACTCTCTTGCTCCCGTAAACGTTGTAGTGCCTCCACTTGTTTCCGTGTAAGCAGTACAGCCTGTGTGTTGGATTTACGATTCATACGATGGCCTCAACTGATTATTTATACAGTTAAATATATTGCAATAAATGCAACAATACAAAATTATATTGCAATTAAAGGGATGAAATGAACTCATCGTTCCTGTGAAGAACGCAAGATTACGGCGCTTGCCAGAACGGAAAAGGTAATCAGGGAAGATGTTTTTTGCAGCAAGGAGGATTGGTGGCGCTGATAAATGCTTCTAAAAGCATTTCTGGTATTAAGGTTTCCATCAGCACCTTTCAGATAAAGCCTTGTCTTTCAGGTTAGACAGTGGTTATCAGGGTATTCATCTACGCAGTAAGATCGATTTTCTTCTGCCAGAGTCCAAGCGATCTTTCCATACCGTGGTTTCTGTAATGTTTATTGTTAAGGTGTGAGATTAGGTAGATCGTCTGCTGTGGTCCACCAGCAGAAGGCATATTCATATGAATACACCCTGTACGTGCCGCCTCAACGGTGCCAGTCCAGAAGCTTACCTACGCTACATCCTCAGCGTGCTGCCGAAATGACCTACCAACAAAGTTGCGTAACCACTGCCGTAGAACGGATTCAGCCTACCTGATAAGCGTCAACACGACACTTGATGCACGCTTACGGGCAAACTGAAACGATTACTGGAACGGATGAAAGAGGCGAACGAGTGGGAGGGTAAAACGTAATTAGGTTCAATCCGTACACCCTAGACACAAATAGCAGGCACAAAAAAGCCCAGCTAAGCTGGGCTTCATGCAAAACGCATTATGGAGTTAAGCAGCCTTCTGCTTTTCTTTGAGCTTGCCATGCAGCTCATTTCCTTCAAACTTGCCGTCCTGCATCATATGTGGGGCCGCCTGAAGAAGTTCTTCCATTGCGACGCCCATTCGGGTGAAAACTTCAGTTACTGCGTAATGCTTCTGAGTTTTCTTGTCACTATGCGTAATAGTCATGATTTCCTCTTAGAGGTCAAGCCTCGTCATCCGAGATGGATGTCAGGCGCAGTATTTTATCACTGCGCAAAAAATTATCTACTCTTTCTTAGAAGAAGCAATATAGCGCCGTACTACATCACTAATTGTAGCAAATGGTGCCGAAAGCAAGCTTATATCGCCTTCAAAACCAAATTTCTTATAGTGGCAAGCCACTTTGTGATTCAGCGACTCAGGAATTCGAATCTCTCTACAATCGACTGCCGAACCGAACAGGTAAACAGCCCAAAGCGTAATCATGAACATGTTACCGTAAAGGGGATGGGCTACATCATCATCCTTCACGAAGGATTCAACAAAGTGAATCTCAATAACACTGTTTTCCTCATCAAAGGTACACAAAGCCGCACCTGATGGTATATGCCTTAACGGACCAGCCAGAAGTTTCAGGCAAAACTCGAACTTATCATCCCGATTACCATAGCGTGAAAAACCATGATCCCATTCAAGCTGGGCATAACCGGAAGTCAGGATCGCATAGTCTTCGTCGTTGATCGGACCAACAGCCAACGGCAATTTCAAGTTGTCTAAAAGCATTTGAAGGTTACTGATGCTCAGACTAGCAATCTGCTCTAAGTTCAACTCTATATCCTTACTAACGGCATCAAAGGTGAGCTACTTTAATGTCATTTTCGGACGATTTCCATATACATTTGTATGATTAATGTTTTTTTAAAGCGGGTCCACTAATCATATTTATAGCCTATATCTTTTATAGATGTTTAAACCAGTAGTGATCCACTAATTTAGTCACTATTTCGTTCGATTAGTTCCGTAAGACTCAGTCGTTAAACTGAGTAATGGCGGGTATTTCACAGAATAATATTTTCTATTTCAGTGAGATGGGAAAGGTCAATCAGGTGATTTGCTGACCTTTACTGAAACCAAGACTCCTATCGTAGCAGGGTGCAATTACAAGATTTGGGGAGCTCAGAACCCCGCCGCTATTTTCATAGCGTTCCCTGTATGGTCACTTTAGCCATGGAGGTTTCTAACGGTACATATGGGAAAATCTCAGTTAAAGTCGAGATTTTTCCCCTTTATGGTCAGCGCAATTTTTCGTCCGCTGATTTCATTCAGTTTTTTGGATTAATCCAAGAGTCGCAACCAGGGCGACGGCAAACGTCAGACAGTATTCAATACCCGTTAACTTATTCAACTTAGTAACAGATGCTGCCATGGCCAGACACTGGATAATGCCAAAAGATAACGCGCCGGAGCTCCCTTCAACCACCTTGCTAAAATCATTCAATAGCTGTTTCACTTTCGTTCCTTATCTAATCTCTAACATAAAATTAAAAAATATACGTCCAAGTGTTCACCTGTTCACCCTTGTCTATTTCGCTTTAATTTTCATTACGTTATAGGGTGAAGGCTTTCTTTTCAAGTATTCACTACTGTTCACCCTAACCCTTCACCCTTTGGAAGAGTTTTCACAAAAAGGTGAACAGGTGAACAGTTGGTGAATAGTTTATAAAAAAGTGTTCACCCATTAACTTACTGTTATTCATTGATTTTTTAACAGGGTGAATAGTGGTGAACACTTCGCCTATAAGTTTTATTTTTTCCCCTCTTCATTTTGGCTGCTTTGGGGTGCGTCGCATTGCGGCATCCAGTCCTCTGAATCCTCACTCAACGTAACGTTTGAGCGTAGTCCCAGCTTGGTTTTTCGCTTCTGGTACTCCTTGCCATACTCCGCCATTGCCCCGGCATATCCGTGCCGAACCGAGTTAACGATACGGGCTTGTTAAGCCCATTGGCACGCATGTAGGTAAGGTAAGCGTGATACAGGTAACGGCGTGGGCTATGCGGCACGATTTCAGCATTGCCAATAAACATGCCATCGCATAACACCGACGCCATCAGGTAGCCGCAGAAGTCCACCAGCGAATCTCCTTCACGCTTGATAGCCAGTGCCTCTTCTGATTTCTGCTGTTCGTGCAACAAACGTTTTGCCTCGTCTCCACGATTGCTGGGAAAGCGGTTTAACAGGTGACGAATGATTACGGCTAACTCGCCCTCTATCTTGTCCGATAGCTCCGTGTCACGTTCGTTTTCTGGCACAACCTCAGAGAAGTTGAAAATCACTCGCCGCCGCGATATGCCCCCGCTTCGATCACTGAATGTCATGGCGTTATTGTTCACGGCCAGTACCACCGCAGGAATGCGAGTTGAGTAAGGCGCTTTGTGTTTAGGGTCAATAGATACCTTATCCCCGCCCGTTATTGCCTTAATCCCTGCGCCGTCACCAGCGTAGCGGGTCATGTCCGGCATGAGGATGAGTGAATAACCAACCACCAGCGCCCGATCTCGCGGGTCTTCCAGCGCCTTCATACTGGCTGATACGGTATTGGCTTTACCTGCCAGCATGGTGCAGATTTCTGAAAAAACGCTTTTACCACTCCCCCCTGGTCCCGTGACTTCAAGGAACAACTGCCAGTCATAACGGTTGGCCAACACCATGAACAGCGCTGACAGGACGCGATCGGCTTTCCGTTTATTGTTGCCAACGGAACGGCTCAACCATTTCCAGAAGCTGGGCGCATGGGTCGCCAGCGTTTCCCCCTCTGCTGGGGCGCTGAATGGCAACTCACTGGCAATCAGTAACCAATCCTCTTGGCTGTGGTCGCGGAATTGCCCAGTACGGGTATCAAATACACCGTTACTGAACCCGATAAGATTACGGGCGGTCGCTCCCATGACTGGCAGACTAAGCTTCATGGTTTCCACTGCCGACTTAATAGCGTTCTGCGAGTAGGCTATCTCCGCATCGATAAAGATTTGCGCCATTTCTCGCTGCAAGTCCTTATCGGCCACTGGCTCCCATATCACGCCGTTATAGTGATGAACGGTGTCAGAATCGCCGTGTACAGCTAAAGCGCCGCCATAATGCGCCCTTAACACTTCACCGCGTTGGCTGGCTCCCATGCGGGAAAGGTCAGTTACCCCTATATCCTGCGCCTTCTTCTTTGGCGAGGATGAAGGAAATACTCGGTTAATCCGCTCATCGTCACAAAGCTGGGCTTTCACATCCTCCTGACCAATAATTCCGGCCACCAGCGCCATACGCTTTTCACGCTGCTTCTTTGAGTCAGTCGCTACCAGTCCCTGATCGCACAACCATTCGTAAGTGGTTTGGGTGGCATCCGCCAGCTTATGGAGTTCTACGGCTAATTTCCCATAACCTTTGGTACTGTCACTATGTCGTTGTATTGCCCGTGCTACGTCTTTCGGTTTCAGCACATGACCATTAACCCACAGATACAGGCAGGAAAATAAGGCGTCTGACATGGCTTCCCGACGCTTCACTTTTGTGGACATGCCTGACCTCCATCTATGCAGGTAAACTCGGCAAGAAAGCGGTTATCGGGATAAACACACTCCGCTGAATAACCATCACGCACAAACGTTACACGGTTAAAAGTATTCGCCATGACAGTGACGCATTGGCCGTTCTTGTCCTGATAGCGATCATTTGGTTGAGGCTGGCGCATTGCGTACCTCCATCGCTTTATCAAGATGATTAATGGCACCAGCCACCAGCGACAGAACGGCGGCAACAAGGTTAGCGTCCTCTTCGTCCCGTTCCTCACTCGGTAAGGCGTCAAGCCACATTGAAAGCACCGCTCTGGCCTGCTTGTTCATTGCATTGGCATGTTCAACGCATGTAACGACTTCAAGATGTTGTCTGTTCATGGCTGAATCCCCGCGCCTATTTCCTCAAAGCACGTAATGGCGTAGATACCATCAACCCACAAATAAACTTCGTGCCGTTGCTGCTCATCGGTGATGTGGGGTATGACCTCAGTCAATAGGTGCCGTAATCCCGCCTGAGCGCGTAACAGACGACTACGCGATATATTTTCCGGCGTCGCAGGTACTGGCGCACAAATGGAGCCAATCAGGGCGTTAACACGCCACTGATCGTCGTAGTAAGCATCCAGATTGATTTCTTTCGCCTTTAATGGAGAAAAGTCACGGATAAACGCATCCCGTGGGTAGCTATGGCTGGCTTCCGGGTACTGTTCATAGGAGAACACAACACTCTCCGCCGTTTGCTCCCGGATAACCACCGACATTTCGTTATTATTTTCTACGAAACGAGCGCCTACAGATATCAACTCACGCATGGCGCACCTCCGTAGAAGTAGGGGATATTGGCTTAAGGTGGCTTTCAATCACCTGTAGGTTGTCTTCCACCAGCATCACCATTACAGATACCTGGCTCATGGCGCTGCGCATTCTGGCGTTAACAGGGTCACGTATCCATTCAAGATCGCGTCTGGTGTCGTACTGCCTACTCCATGCCATTGCGATGAATTCCTGGTGTTTGGCCAGTTCATCAAAGTACGTGCGTAACGTGGTAAGCGCCTCTTCTGGCGTCTTTTCAGGGGAAAGTAATTTCCCGCTGACAACATGCGGAGCGATAGGGTTAACCATGTGTCACCTCCACCAGCTCAGCTTCTGCCCTTTCCAGTATTTCAGCGACGGCTTCAAGTGCATTTTCTACAACGGGATTGTTAATGTCCTGCGAGGCTATCAACGTAATTATTGCCTTAGCGTGAACGATCTGAGTATGCGCTTCGTCCGCATGATTGATGTGTTTCTTAAGCATGGCCAGCCTCCCCTTGAACCGTGATTTCCGATGTATGGAAGGCTTGGTGAAGGCTATTCAGCCGTTCCGCTAACACGAAAATTAAAATCTCTTTAGCTTCGGGGTTACTCAGTTCAACAATGGCATAGGCCAGCGCACGGCACTGATCGATAACCTCTTCCAGTTCCAACGGCGTGTTATCAAACATGGCGCGCCTCCTGCGTTTCGGTTTCAACAACGCAGATAGGCATGTTGATTTCCGCCATACCCACCAATGGAAGGCGTGCAGCCAGAGAAAGGATGAAATGCGGGGCCAGAATACGGCGGGCTTCACGCTCGGTTGCGGCCTCAACGGACAGGCGACAAGGCTTGGCCTTATTGTCATGTCGGTTAAGAGCGAGAAATCGCCATGTAAATTTAGGGTGAGTTTGGGTACACTTCGGCGTAGCCATAGCGTTAGTCTCCATAACGTTTGTGGTTAGAGGCCCGGTTAGTGTTAGCGCACTGCCGGGCTTCGTTGTTTTGCTCACTAACTCAAACAAGGTGAACACCACCAATATATTGACAGGTGAACACCACGTCAATACTTGATTTGAGATTTCTATCAGGCATACTGAACACCACCAAATGTACGGAGATTCAGTAATGGCAACGGGTAGAAGGAATAACAAATCACTGCAAGTCTCAGTCAGGCTACCACTGGAAGATTTGGAGTTAATCGAAAGCGTCAAAGAGTCCGACGAGAGTACAGCAGGTTTTCTTATTGCCGCCGCCAAAGGCGAGATCAAACGCCGCCAGCGTAGACAGCACAAAAAACCAACCAATGGGGATGCTGAGTAATGCTTAAGAATCGCTTTACCAGAGAACAAGCTATCGATCAGATGAAAGTCGAACTCTCCCCCTTCGTAGTCAACGCAGATAAGGCATGTAGTACCGATCCAATAAGTTATAAAATCTTTGTTTCTGCCGATGACGATAGGTATATCGAACACGGTGAGTTCGGATACAAAGACTATTCGAAACCAGATGTACTCTTGCCCCGGCTCAGAAAAATCAAAGAATTTTTGATCTCCTGAAAACACAGGCAATTGATTTATAAGCAAAGCGCAAAATTGCGCTGGCGCTGAATGGTTATTTCGCCCATTGACCAGATCGATCAACGTGTTACTCTGGACATGCTTTAGTTTTGTGCAGTGACATGAGCGGCCTGGCGTGGCCGCTTTTGTTTTATTTAGCATCAGCCCCCCCCAGCAGACGTTTAGCCAGCCAGCGCTGGGCCAGTTCAGTTAATTTCGCCTTGCGGGTAATCGTCGGCGTATCCAAATCCAACAGCGCACAATCACGATTCCCCAAATAAGCTAACAACGCCAGTTGGTCAGCATTCATGTGGTCACGCACCTGCTTAATTGCGATACCTTTCTGTTTCGCCCAGGTTCGTGGGTGTACGCCCAGCACAAGGTCATTCAGGAACGAACATTCATTGCTGTAGGCAAAGCCGTGCTGCTTGTCTCCGGTGCGCTCGATATAGCCCTTCATCGCATTAGCCATGCTTTTGTGGTCTTCACAAGCTGCTACGCGATTTTTTCGCCAGTTCAGCAGGGCAACCTGGTGTTCCTCTGGCGCTACACGACGTAGGCGTTCTTCGCAGTCGATGAAATACTGACGAGCCTCTTTTCCGCGATCAGTACGCTCGACCATTGAAAGCTCTTTAGCCATATCGGAGGTAATTCGGTATTCAATGCGCGGGCGACCTTTTTCGGTGCTTTCCGAAAAAGTCTCGTAGTCCACATTTTCGGCAAACTTGTATTGCTCAATGCGCTGTTTGATCCATGAGGCAAATCGCTCCTTATTGCCCAGGAACTTATGTAGATTTCGTGCATCAGCCACCATATTGGCCTTTCCGTCAATGGTTCCCATAGACAACGGGATAATCTCATTGAAAATGTTTTTCTGGCTGTTTTCAGATTGAGTCTGGCCGCTGCCAGTTAAGGCAGTAATTTTTTTCTTAGTCATTTATATCGCTCCAAAGATTGGTTATTCAGAGCCGCCGCGACAGCGTTAGGGATGCTGCAATTTATTTATCGCAATGTACCGCAATTAATTTTCTTTTCGCTGATCAGGCGATTTTGCGAGTGATTGCGTATTGATTCTGTTAGGCCGACTTACGGCTATATGGGTTATTAACGTTCTCTACAGATGGCGGATTGCGAACCCACCAGAGCACATCACTAAGAAGCCAGGCACAACTATTACGGCCAAAGTGACAACGAGGAGGAAAGCGCCCTTCTTGCTCCATCTTCCAACGACTGGAACGAGAAAGGCTTGTAATTTCACCACATTCATCTTCACGAATCCGGCGATCAAACTTGAAGCCGTACTCTTCAAGAAGGTTACGGCGTTGTTCGGGGTTAGGTGGGGTAAAGATAATATTGGACATGTTGCCTCCACTGTTTTTAAGTTTGCAGAGACAGCATCTATTTTTTTATATCTTTGTTAAAGCAGCTAATACCTTAATAAGGTATTTATCCTTAATGAGGCACTTGATGAGATTAGTCTTTTAGCCAACGCCCTACGGTCGCATCATCAAAAATAACACCATTACGCCCCTGAGATTGAGCATCGGCGGTTAGTGAATTAGCTAAATTAGTTGGGCTTTCACAAACATCAGGATAGAGTATTTTCGCCATTATCTTTATTGCATTTTTTGCTGTTCCTGATGTTCTTTCCTGTCTTACTTTCTCTTCTATATTTGATACAGTTACTTTTTCTTTACCGCCATTAAGATAATTTGGAAGTTCCTCACCCTCACTGCAATTTTTTATCACCAAAAAATCAGATTTAACTATATAAAAATCCTCAACTTCGAAATGAAGCAATTCATCCGTTTCAAAAGAAACAAACATATTATTATTTACAGAACACCAAAAATCATTAAATCCTGGTTGAAAATCATATAGTTCCACTACACCAAAGGCTGAGTATGGTAACGCCCATAACCCGCTAAATTCGCATTGGTAGCTCCTTTCATTTATATATTCCCCGTCAAATCTGTTTCCGTTATAGGTTGAATAGACACGGGAAGATATATCATTAGCAAATTTCAGGTTAAAAAACTGCGTCTTTAGACGTAATGGGCTATCAAATTGTTCTTCTGTGAATCTGCTTAAATCTCTATCTTCATTTTTTACTCCATCACCGAAAAAACGAACAAATCCCGTGCCGTTTTCAAAAGAGACATATAGCTTAATCGCCCCAATTGATGCCCAATGAAATAAATCACCAACTTCGCAATTTAATAATTCAGCAGCGCGCTTGACGGGATAATATTCGCGTAATGGCATACCCATGTCGTCACCCTCAACGTCCCTAATAAGTTAGCAAGGCAGGCGGGTAGGGTTTCCCGCTTTTCAGTTGGCCGACCTAGCCTTGCTCAATCAGTTTAAGCTGTTATGCTTCCCTGAAGCAAAACAACATTCTCATGTCCACCAGCCAATACATCCAGCCGTTCTATCCACTTATTCAGTGCATCCAGCTTTTCCGGTAGGTATAGGCTACGGTTATAAATCGCCATAACCCCCGGCATTGAATGCCCTAATAGTTGCTCGACAACATGAGGGGCGATCCCCATGTTATTCATACCCGTTGAAAGCGTCCGGCGTAAGTCGTGCAGTGTCCATGCCTCAGAATGACCTAACTTTTTATAAACGCCTCTTCCCCACTGGCTGACAGCTTCAACATTCTTCTCTGTACCAAGTAAGAGGCCAGACTTGCCGTAATCCTGGTATAACTGTTCGATGAATGGCCGTAACGTTTCTGGTACTGGCCGCACAATCTTTTCACCGCCTTTACTGTGTTCTTTGGGAACCGTCCAAATCCAGGCATCACGATCCCATTCTTGCCACGTAGATAAACGTGCTTCCTGAGAACGGCAACCAAACACCGTAATGATTTTTAGTAGATGCGTGTAGTAAGGCATAAACCTGTCTCCAGCGATAATAGCCGCCCATAAATCACCAACTTCAATATCATTCAACACGCGATCCTTTTTACGCTGTTTTTTACCAACATCGGGGATTGTGAGGTCGTCTAAAGCGTTACTCACCGCGTAACGGCGAACACGGCAAAATTTCAGGGCTTGCTTACACATCTGGAAGACGTAGCCAGCCGCTACTGGCGTTTCCTTTTTGATGCGATCAAAGCACTGTAGCCAATATCGTGTTTCGCAGTCGGCCAGCGCCATTTTCCCGATATAGGGATAAATATGCTTCTTCAGTTGCGCTTCATGCCGCCTTACGTTGGCGCGATTATCTTCGGCGTACTGTTTAATCCAATACTCAAGCGCTTCTTTCACCGTTACGGGCTTTAACGTCTCTTCTGCGGTCAGAACAAGCTGATAGCGCGGGTCTTTACCAGAAGCAAGCCAGTTACGGCACTTATCACGCGCTTGTCTGGCTTCTTTAAGGCTCATATCCGGGTAACGTCCCAGCGTTACGCGACACAACTTTTCACCAACCAGACGGTAGGTAAACACCCAGCTAATGCCACCCGCTTTTGAAACCTTCGCGCTCAACCCAGCACCATCCGCATAGAACTCAATCTTTTGGCTGGGTACGCCCATTAAGTTCCGTAGCCGCTTGTCGCTCAGTTTGTTGAGTTCACCCGCCATAATGCCCCAAAGTGTTTATACAAATGTTTATACATAAATCTCTGCATAACAGCATAAACAGTAAAAAACACTGGAAAAACATACAGTAGATATTATTTTTAACCTATTGATTATTAATGATAATAGGAAAACATAAAGAAGCATGGAGACAGTAAATACAAATGTACGGCATGAACTGATACTAATCAGTTAAGCATTTGAAAAAAGGCGCTTTACCTCTTGGGTTAAGCGCCTTTTTCTTTGCCTTCTATTTAGGCAGCAGCAGCCTTATGAGCATTGCGTCCACGACGTTGTTAATGACTCATCCCTTCTTGTTTATCCGTTTCTGACGCATGAAAGAGTCGGTGCAGGTTATCTAGCCGTTCCGCTAACACGAACGTTAAAATCTCTTTCGATTCTGGATTATTCAATTCAACAATGGCGTAAGCCAACGCACGGCACTGATCGAGCGCTTCTTCGGGTTCTAACGGCGTGTTATCAAACATGACGCACCTCCTGAACGGGCAGGCGACCAGCAAAAACCATGACATGACCATCAGGGGAATGTTCCCGCGTCTGACGTTCAGTGGCAGCGATAATATGCACGACACGTTGGGAAGATGTTCCCAAAGCAAGAAAGCGATACTGAAATTCGGGGCGAGTTTGGGTAGACTGGATATCAGCCATAGTGTTAGCTCCAATAACATTGTGGTTAGAGGCCCGGTTAGTGCTCCAACACTGCCGGGTTTCGCATTTCATAGGTGAATCGCACCTATGCAACTAACATTACGCTCAAGTGAATCGCACCTCAAGGTATTTTTTAGAATTATTTTTACGTATACTGAATCGCACTTAGCACATGGAGATCCAGCAATGGCAACGGGTTCAATTAACAACAAGTCACAGCAGTTGAATGCACGGTTCCCGCACGATGTTGTTGCTGAAATGGAAAGTAGCCTTGAAGCAGGCGAGACAAAGGCGCAATTCATCATCACCGCAGTAAAAGGCGAGATCAAACGCCGCCAGCGAAAACATCCTAAAGAAGAATCTAAAGACTGAACGTTGTTGCGGATAGTGGTAGTGTAGGCTGAGCTGATTCGATCTTAATCTGGCAGGTAGCCCATATCAGAAGCAGACCTTACTAACAGCCTGTTATGTTAATTAATGGTGATCGGATGAACCAGTTAAAGTGTTGAGTCAGGTCGGAAGCAGCATATTTGCTCAATATAGATCGTCATCTTAATTCGAGGATGAAGAGTAATTGCAGTACTTCAAAACTTAGCTGGGATAGCTCCCCTCCAATACAAACTACGTACTTTCCCTAATTTTTTACGCCCCCCAGTAGACAACAGTGACTGCTCCCTTAGTATATCCTCATTGGTATCCTTACCGTTATCCTGGTTTAACGTTAATCTTATTAGGGAGACGTCTTTACCTGGTGAGAACTAGACAAAAATGACTCACCCCCTCTAGACAAAAACGTCTGGGGTGGATTCTGTAACTTACTACGATAAAAGTATAAAGTGTAGTTATAGAAAACGCGGAGACTTTAGATGACTGAACAAACGAGCGACAAAGAAAACAACAGCGCAGTTACTGCTCCAATTCATCTTGCCAAGGCTAAATCTAGCCGAGTTGCAGATGAGAAATGGGGCAAAGAAGTAATGAAGGCTGGATTCTGCTTAATACCATCACTTTTACTTAGATGCCAACAACGTCTGGGCTTAAACCCGACTCAACTCGCCGTTCTGCTGCAATTAGCAGATTTTTGGTGGGAGGCTAGCAGGAAACCATACCCAAGCAAACAAACACTCTCCGACAGATTGGGTTTGAGCACGCGCCAAATCCAGCGGTATATGGCTGAACTAGAACAGGCAGGGCTCCTTACTAGAATCGTTCGTTCTGCTGATGATAATGGTAAACTCAGCAACGAATACGATCTCTCTGGGTTAGTTAAGAAGCTCAAGGAACTAGCTCCCGAGGTTCTAAAAGCCAAAGAAGATAATAAACAAGTAACCCGTAAGGGAGGATTGAATAAATGACGGGCGTAAAAAAACCCGTAGGACGGGTTTCTTTAGTACTACTGTATTCTTTTTGTATTCTTTTGTCCCGGGAGGAGGCTCTCGCCCGCAAAGCCCGTGGCTCTCAAGGTCAATAGTATACGCTGGGGAGATAGGATGTCAATTATGACTCAAAAAGATAGGGATATTGTTCGTCTTGCACTGTCGCATGCACGTATGTCTACTTACGATGCTGCGGTGTTAGACGGTGGTAAGTCAGCACTAGAATTATATTCCTGGAACGCACAAGTGTCTGCCGCGTTATTCGCGTCTCTTCAGATATGTGAGGTAGTTATGCGCAATGCTGTGTCTGATGCGCTGGAGGTTATCTATGGTCAAAAGTGGCCATGGAACCAAACATTCGAGATCAGTTTACCCTACGGCAGGATGCAAGACTTGATCAAGGCAAGAGAACAGGCGATGACCACGGGTCAGGTTATACCCGAGTTAAGTTTCTACTTTTGGCAACACATGTTCACTAACCGACACTATGGACGTATCTGGAGCCAGCACATTGAACGCATCTTCCCTAATATGGAAACTGGGACAGCAAAACAAGCAAAGCGAATTCATATTCATGATGAACTTGAACACATCAGAAATTTGCGCAATCGAATTGCTCACCATGAACCAATTTTTCAGCGTGATCTTGAAGATGATTTTAAAAGAATTGTTAATCTGATTAAGCTAAAATGTCCTGTAACAGCAAAATGGCTGACGAAAAACAATATTTTTACAACGATTTATGCGCAAAAGCCCTAGTTATATTTACCCCTGTTGGTCTAATAGTAGGCCAATCTTTCTTGCCACAAATAATCGCTATCATTCTTATAGAAACGAACCAGCCCTACGTAGTTAAAAAGACATAAAAGTGCGGCTTAAATAATGATGGCAGTTTTTCGCTAAACTCTAGATCGGAAATATTCGGGTAAAAATGCCATTAATCTTTAAAGGTCTTCTTGCATTCATTCCTGAAAGGATTACGTCCGTCCCTCTCCTCACCTAACCACCAAATTCAGTCGCCCCGACCACAAAACACAGTCGGGTTTATAAGCGGCCAACCCAGAATCAAAACACCTCAACCAGCTCAAATTCTTCGAACACCAGCAGCATATCTGGGGCGAAGGAGCCTCCTCTTTCAAAAAAATCTTGATGTGCTTGTCGCCAGAAAGCCAGGCTTTTATCCCCTTCGCCCTCTTTCGCCGCCATCTCAGCGGTGACGTCGCAGTAGCGCACCAGCGTTAACGAGCGCGTGCGAATGACGCAGGAAGGCTGTCCGGCACCGTCCAGAACGATGTTGTAATCGCCGACCTGTGGCGTATCCTCGTTTTTAAACGCGTGATACGAGCTACAGGTTGCGGTTTTATGCCCTTCCAGTACCAGTTGCAGCAATTCATCCGCCAGCGCGGGGCTGTCACCAAATGACCAGCGCAGCGCGTCTGGGTATTGCTCTAATCCTTGTTTATGGCTCATCATCTTCCTCTGTTATACGGCTATGATTGCTCTGTTTTCTCACGCCATGATAGCCATAAAGCGACCATCAGGTAATATCCACTTCTACCCAGAGCGCGGCATGGTCGGACGCCGCCGTGTCCCATGAGGTGACTTCCGGTAGCGGCGTAACAGGTTCTGCGCCCTCTTTGGCGGCAATCTTGTCGATATTATAAATGCCCCGACGCTCAACGCCCCACTCCACCACAGCCTGATGTAGCGGCGCAGACAAGAATATGTAGTCCAGTTGGTTTAACCGAGCCCCTTTCTTTCCGCCAGCAAAATAGTAGGTATAGCGCTCTTTTTCTGGGCGTTCAGGGTCGATAACCGGGTGTAAATCCGACAGAGAAAACAGCGGAGCCAAACTGTGCCAGGGGTTTGACGAATCCTCGTTCAAATCGCCGAGAATGACCACGTAGTCCTTCTTGAGATCGTAAGTCTGTTGAACAATCTCCGCGACACGTTCGGCCTGATCGCGGCGTTTCTCCGCGCCACGCTGTCGTTCTTCTTCCGTTTGGCCGCTCTGGCTTTTGAAATGGTTACACAGGATATAAATCGGCTGTTTGAGACCGGCATCCAGCGTCACTTCGAGACAATCCCGACTAAATACGGGATCGAAATGCTTTCCGGCATCAAAAATATGCGTGCGGAGCTGGGCAATCCGATAGCGCGTCAGGCAGGCGACATCAATACCGCGTGGATCGTTCGGGCTGTCGATCATCACGAACTGGCTGAATTTATCGTCCCCCAGCACCTGATTGTTGAAATCACGCAGGACATCCATGTTTTCGACCTCAACGGCGCACAGAATGTCGGCGTTAAGCAGGGTAATAATCTTGCCCGTATTCTTACGCTGCTGACTGCTGAACTCCTGCGCCTTAAACACGATTTCGCCGATCCAATCCCCGCGTCCCCGGCAACTTTTATTAATTCGGAATCCGGTGCCGGCGTCCTCTTTTTTCCATCGCCCCAACGTACCTGCGTCAGTACGGATATCAATATAAGGGCGCAGTGCGATAGAAAGGCGGAACACCTGATCTTTCAGGGCATCATCGTATTGAGACTGTTCAAGAAGATGCTGAAGCTGCCTGACCTGCTGCAACAAGGCGTCAATCTGCTTGGAATCGGGGAGGTTGAGAATTGCGCTACGGTGGAACAGGTTCTCGACATTATAGCTGGCGATGCGGATCTTCATTGTTGTCTCCTTAACGGATAACGACAGAAGCAATAGTCCTCTTTAGCGTAGCATCTCATTGTGACAACCGAACCACGCAAAAGGTTTTATCTTTACACCGTTAAACCAGTAAAAACGTGAAAATACGTGATGATAAAACCCACCATATATACTCAAAATAATTCGAGTTTCAGGAAGGCGGCAAGAGAAGGAATCCCGATGAACTTACTCAGGTAAGTGATTCGGGTGAGTGAGCGCAGCCAACGCACATGCAACTTGAAGTATTACGAGTATAGAACGGTGATAATAGGTAATTGCCCTGGTGAAGGCGCGTTGCTCAACGACCCTATTATCACCGTTTGTATTCAACAAACCCAATGCGACGATCTGATGTTTCTTATCAAAATCAGGTGGGTATCGGCGCATCGGCCGTGATTAATTTCTGTTCCCTGAGCTCATACCAAAAGCCTTTAGGAATACTCACCTTCATCGACTGGATATTGGCTTCGACCTGCCCAGGAACACGAGCACCAGGAATAATGGCCGATACGATAGGTGGCGCAGCAGCAAATTGCAGCGCCGCAGTACGAATGTCGATACCGTGCCGATCCGCGATAGTGGCTAAACGAGCCCGCTTCTCAACCACGCCAGGAGGAAGATCATTGCTGAAGTGATAACGATTTCTCCCCCCCAGAAAACCGTCGTTAAGCGGCGTACCAACCGTCACCGTAATGCCTTTTTTCGCCAAAGTCGGAAACGTTTTAGCCAGTGTTTCCTGATGGTCGATAATACTGTACTGGCAGGCAAGTAAAACGATATCCGGTGTTGGCCCCTTGTCCAATTCAGCCCCCATCACCGCAGCATCAGCGCGGTTGATACCGAAACCCCAAGCTTTGATGAGCCCTTCCGAACGCATCTTTTCCAGCTCAGCCATCGCACCATTACGCGCAACCTCAAATGATGTCGTCCACGGTGCAGGCAATTCTGTATTATCTGGGCTGAGGTCGTGGATGTAGACGATATCAATACTGGACAACCCTAACCGTTGCAGACTGTCCTCAACAGAGCGTCGGGCACCTGCCGCGGTATAGTCATACTCATAAGAAAAGTTAAGTTTTTCCGCCCATAGCGAGTCAGGCAACGGCGCTCGACTGGGATGAAAAATACGTCCCACTTTTGTAGAAACAAGATATTGATCGCGCGGCTTGTCACGCAGAAACCTCCCGAGCCGATGTTCGGAAAGGCCGTGACCGTAGAAAGGTGAAGTATCGTAGTAGCGAACACCGCCGTCCCACGCGGCTTGTAGCGTAGAGTGTGCCTGCTCATCACTGATAGGGGCGAAAATATTGCCAATCTGTGTGCCCCCCATACCGAAGCGAAAAGGTGTCCGATAGCGGGTATCCTTCGTTGCAGGGGCATTGAGTGGTAATGCCGTACCTGTAACCCTGCCACGCGTCGGCAACACCGTTCCCTGCACCGTCAGGGGTTGAAAAGCGGAACTAACCCCATTCGCATTATCCGTTTGGGCAAACGCACGCCCAGTTGCCACAAGGGCGGCACTGCCAGCAGCCAGCTTCAGAAAATTTCTGCGTTCCATACTGAGTACCTCTTCGCCTATATCTATTGATTACGCTATGTTCACTACAGAGAAACGGTGCAAGATCGCTTGTTAACGTAAATCGGGCGCTTCACCCAGTAACGCCGGATCCCAATGCTCTACCGCTTTACCGTCTTTAATACGCCACGTGTCATACCATGTTGTGGTATAGGAACCTCCTGCTGCTTTCGGGTCACGAACAGTGCGCGGATAAAGCACCGTAACCAAATCGCCTTCCGCTACCACAGCAATAACTTTCATATTTAGCCGTTCAGGGAGTGGCTGAGGCTTAACCTTGAGCACCTTGGTAAAGTAATCCACAACCGCGGCACGACCGCTCTGGGCATTCGGGTTATGTTGTAAATACTCAGCAGAAAGGAGTTCATCCGCCTTATCCCAATGCCCCGCGTCAAGCAATTCACGGAGGATGCGGTAAACCACCTGCTTGTTCGCGTTTAGCGTGGGATCGGGACTGGTAAACAGCGCCTCAGGGTTACGGGAAACGGACGCCGGCGTTTGTGCGTATACGGCACCGATCGTGAGGCTTAATCCCAGCGTTGCCGTCAGAAACAGCGTCTTTATCATAAGAATCACCTTGCTATTGCGTGGTCGGGAATCGTGTACGGTGGTATCAGGAAATAACATTTGAGATAATTACGATGTCGTTAACTTTTTTACAAGTACGCACCAAAAAGTTAGTGTCATATGACTGAATCAGGAGAGAAACATGATGCCAGAATCCTCACCTAGTTTTACCTGTGCTGATGTGATGGCAGAAGCGTGCCCATCACGAACCATTCTGCGCGATGTGACGAGCCGCTGGGGGGTATTAGTATTGTTGGCACTACGTGAGCGCACCTATCGATTCAGTGAACTACGGCGAACAGTGGGCGGCGTTAGCGAAAAGATGCTGGCGCAAACGTTGCAAACGCTGGAGCATGACGGTTTTGTTTTGCGCGTATCACATCCCGTGATCCCGCCGCATGTCGATTACTCGTTAACGCCAATGGGCAGAGAAGTCAGCAAACTTGTCGAGGGACTGGCTCTATGGATAGAGGGCAACCTCCCCTCCATTTTACATGCCCAAAACACCTCAAATGAGGCGGATAGTCTGTTCACGCAGTAAGGTGAGCAACATCGCCAAAATGACACAAAACCACTATATTCACTTCTGATATAAACCATCACACAACGTGATTTATAAACAAATGTTTTGTCGCGTAGATTAATTATTAACAAAAGTTATAAGCGCATCGCTGCACTTCACTCACAGGAATTCATAATGAAAAAAATACGTTTTGCTTTACTGACCAGCGCCCTGCTTGCTACCAGCGTATTCGCTCATGCCGATGACCTTAGTGCCATCAAATCTGCAGGGATTATCAAGATCGGCACGGAAGGCACCTACGCACCTTATACCTATCATGATAAATCAGGCCAGTTGGTTGGCTTCGATGTGGATATTGGCCGTGCGGTGGCAGAAAAGCTCGGCGTGAAAGCCCAGTTCATTGAAGGACGCTGGGACGGCTTAATCGCCGGTATTGATGCCAAGCGCTACGATGCGGTCATCAATCAGGTTGGCATAACCAAAGAGCGTCAGGCCAAATATGATTTCTCCAAGCCGTATATCGATTCCAAGGCGGTGCTGGTTGTGCGTGGCGATAACACCACCCTCAAAGATTTCGGCGATCTGAAAGGCAAAAAAGCGGCTCAGAGCCTGACCAGTAATTACTCTAAGCAAGCCGCCAGCTACGGTGCGGACATTGTGCCGACGGACGGCTTTAACCAGTCGTTGGATCTGGTGCTCAGCGGTCGTGCCGACGCCACGTTAAACGACAATCTGTCATTCCTGGATTTCAAAAAGCAGAAACCGGATGCCAACGTGAAGATTGCGGCAATCTCAAAAGACGGTGAGCCTTCTGCGGTTCTGGTACGTAAAAATCAGGCTCCACTGGTGGAGGCATTGAATAAAGCTCTGGATGAAATTAAAGCAGACGGCACCTATAAAACGATATCTGTGCGATACTTCGGGGAGGATGTTTCTCAATAATCGCACTGTTATCAGCGCATACCGTTATCGGAGCTCGTTTTCATGCCGCCTTGGCTACAACTCATGGCAGACTCCTTCTGGAGTCTGCTTTCTGCGGGACTTAAATTCACTGTCCCTCTGGCGATTCTGTCTTTCATCTTTGGCTTAGCCCTCGGCATTCTCATCGCGCTGGTTCGCCTTTATGGCCCCAAGCCGCTGAAATGGCTGGGTGATTTCTACGTTTGGGTTATCCGTGGCACGCCGCTACTGGTACAGCTTTTCCTGATTTTTTATGGGCTGCCCAGCGCGGGAATTACTCTGGATGCGTTTCCTGCCGCACTCATTGGCTTCACCGTCAGCGTGGGTGCCTATAGCTCGGAGATCGTGCGCGGGGCCATTTTGTCTGTTCCGAAAGGCCAATGGAATGCCGCCTATTCTCTCGGTATGAACGGCAGGCAGGCGATTCGCTGGGTCATCTTCCCGCAGTCCGTTTTTGTATCGCTGCCGCCGCTTTCCAATACGTTTATTTCCTTGATCAAGGATACGTCGCTGGCTGCCGTGATCACCGTGCCGGAGATGTTCTTATCCGCTCAGCGCATCGTTTCCGTGACTTATGAACCCTTGATTCTGTATGTCGAGGCTGCGCTGATTTACCTGATGTTCAGCACCGTGCTAAGTCAGCTACAGGTGAAGCTCGAAAAGTATTATCAGCGCCACATCACGCACTAACACTTCCCGCATCAGCCCACGCCACCGCTGGGCTGATAACATTACCGCGTTCCCAGACTCTCCCTGCTCAACGGGCAATCCCATCGCTGGCAAGCCTGAAGACGCCTCACGATCTCCATTTCGACGCACTAAAAGAGGGCGCATCAGCCTCTTTGCATTTGCCACGGTGCGTACATACCCAATTAGAATTACCTACTTAGATCAATAAGCATTCCTTTTCGTCTTCATTATCAAGCAAATAGAAAATTGGCATTTTATTTGCTTTGCTCTGCTCACGTCGGCATACCGACAGACAGGTAGGGTGCACCTCATTGTGCACCGCAACACAACGGTGTACTGCAACAACAGCAGATAACTCTAGACGCTAGGATGATTATGAAAAGAATTGTGATTTCTACTCTGGTTGCTGGCGCGTCACTCTTTGCCGCCATCAATGAAGCCCATGCAGGTGCAACGCTGGACGCGATTCAGAAGAAAGGATTTGTGCAATGCGGTATCAGTGATGGTTTGCCCGGCTTTTCCTATGCGGACGCTAGCGGCAAATACTCCGGCATTGATGTTGACGTGTGCCGCGGCCTTGCTGCCGCCGTATTCGGCGACGCCAATAAAGTTAAATACACGCCTCTGACCGCAAAAGAACGCTTCACTGCGTTGCAATCCGGCGAAGTTGACGTGCTGTCACGCAACACAACCTGGACCTCCTCCCGTGACGGCGGCATGGGCATGCTCTTTACTGGCGTCACCTACTACGACGGCATTGGCTTCCTGACGCACAACAAAGCGGGCTTGACCAGTGCAAAAGAACTGGACGGTGCAACCGTGTGTATTCAGGCCGGCACCGATACCGAGCTGAACGTCGCAGACTACTTCAAGACCCATAAAATGCAGTACACCCCCGTCACGTTCGACCGCTCTGATGAAAGCGCCAAAGCGCTGGAGTCTGGCCGCTGCGATACGCTGGCATCAGATCAGTCACAGCTGTATGCACTGCGTATCAAGCTGAGCAAACCTGCTGAATTCATCGTTCTGCCAGAAGTGATTTCCAAGGAGCCGCTGGGCCCGGTAGTACGCCGTGGTGATGAAGAGTGGTTCTCGATCGTACGCTGGACGCTGTTCGCGATGCTGAATGCCGAAGAGATGGGTGTGACCTCGAAAAACGTCGACCAATTGGCAGCAAAACCCACCACGCCAGATATGTCTCACTTGCTTGGTCATGAAGGCAGCTACGGTAAAGATCTCAAATTACCGAACGATTGGGCATTCAAAATCATCAAACAAGTCGGCAACTACGGCGAAATCTTTGAACGTAATGTCGGCATGGGCAGCGAACTGAAAATTAAACGCGGCCTGAACGAACTGTGGAACAAAGGCGGGATTCAGTACGCGCCAACGGTACGTTAATTATCAGAAAACCCCGGGCGTAGTGGATCGCTGCGCCCTTCAGTACCCCCGTTTCGAGGTTCAAGCATGCTACAACGCCCAACCGTAAAAGGTGATTTATCACTGACTAATCCAGCGGTGCGCGCCTGGCTGTATCAAATTGTCGTTGTTATCGCGGTATTGGCTGTCGCAGCCTACCTGTTGCACAACACCGTGACCAATCTGGCACAAAGGGGCATTACCTCTGGCTTCGATTTCCTGAATAAAAGCGCTGGCTTTGGCATCGTCCAGCACCTGATTGACTACCAACAAGGTGATACCTACGCCCGCGTTTTTCTTGTTGGGCTATTCAATACGCTGCTGGTTTCGGCGCTGTGTATCGTGTTTGCGTCGATTCTCGGTTTCACTGTTGGTCTGGCACGACTGTCCGACAACTGGCTACTACGAAAAATATCTAACATTTACATCGAGATATTTCGTAATATCCCGCCGCTATTGCAAATCTTCTTTTGGTATTTTGCCGTACTGCGGAATCTACCGGGGCCACGCCAGTCAATTAGCGCGTTTGATGTCGCCTTTCTCAGCAATCGTGGCTTCTATCTACCCTCTCCTGAATGGGGATCGGGTGCGGCGGCATTTTTTCTTTCTCTCATTATTACGCTAGTGGTGACATGGGGCGTTTTCCGGCGTAACCAGCGCTATCACGCCTTAACCGGCCAGCCACGCAGAACCTGGCCGCTGACGTTAGGCCTGTTACTTGTACTGTGTGCACTCAGCCACCTGATTTTCGGCCCCGCCTTTCACTGGGATATGCCGGAATTAAAAGGGTTTAACTTCCGCGGCGGCATGGTGCTTATTCCTGAGTTAGCAGCATTAACCGTCGCACTCTCGGTCTACACCTCATCGTTTATCGCCGAGATCATTCGTTCAGGCATCCAATCGGTTTCCCATGGTCAACACGAGGCGGCACGTTCTCTCGGCTTACCGAATCCCGTTACGCTGCGCAAAGTCATCCTCCCGCAGGCACTACGCGTCATCATTCCGCCACTGACTAGCCAGTATCTGAATATTGTGAAGAACTCGTCGCTGGCTGCTGCCATTGGCTATCCCGATATGGTGTCGCTGTTCGCAGGCACGGTGCTCAATCAGACCGGTCAGGCTATCGAAACTATCGCCATTACCATGTCGGTCTACCTCATTATTAGCCTACTGATTTCGCTGCTGATGAACCTGTATAACCGCAAAATCGCGTTAGTCGAACGCTAAGAGGACGCCATGACGATGAACCATTATACGCAAGGCCGTCAGTCCCCTCTGTTCAAAGCGATGCTATGGGCACGGCGTAATCTCTTCTCCAGTATCAGTAATAGTCTGTTAACGCTGTTTTGCCTCTGGCTATTGTGGGTTGCCATACCGCCGCTGCTCAACTGGGCAATCTTTCAGGCTAACTGGATTGGTACAACTCGTAATGACTGTACGCGTGACGGTGCCTGCTGGGTCTTCATTCATGCCAGATTTGGTCATTTCATGTATGGGCTGTATCCAGCAGAGGAAGTCTGGCGCATCAACTTTGCACTCGCCATCGGGTTGCTGAGTATCCTGCCGATGTTCCTGAAAAGCATTCCCTATCGCGGACGCTACATTGCCGTCTGGGCAGTAGCGTATCCGCTCATTGCCTGGTGGTTGCTTTACGGTGGTTTTGGCGGGCTCAGCCGAGTGGAAACCTATCAGTGGGGCGGGCTCACGTTAACGCTGATTATCGCCGCCGTGGGTATCGCGGGTGCGTTACCGCTTGGCATCTTGCTCGCGTTAGGTCGCCGTTCCACGCTGCCGATTGTCCGTATGCTTTCTGTTATCTTCATCGAGTTCTGGCGTGGCGTACCACTCATCACCGTGCTTTTTATGTCATCTGTGATGCTGCCGCTGTTTTTAACGGAAGGCACCACGATCGACAAACTGCTAAGAGCGCTGGTCGGCGTTATTTTATTCCAGTCCGCCTATGTCGCCGAGGTAGTTCGCGGTAGCTTGCAGGCGCTACCTAAAGGACAGTATGAAGCCGCTGAATCACTGGGCTTAGGCTATTGGCGCATGCAGGGGCTGGTCATCCTCCCGCAAGCACTGAAAATGGTTATCCCAGGTCTGGTGAATACCATTATTTCTCTCTTTAAAGACACCAGTCTGGTGATCATCATCGGCCTTTTCGATCTCTTCAGCAGTATCCAACAGGCAACGGTCGATCCCACCTGGCTGGGGATGTCGACAGAAGGTTATGTCTTCGCCGCCATGGTCTATTGGATTTTCTGTTTCAGCATGTCGCGCTATAGCCAACATCTGGAAAATCGTTTTAACACCGGACACAAGTCACACTGAGGCCATCCATGAATCAGACTGCATTAACTCAATCAACCGATCACATGATTACCTTAGAGAATGTGAATAAGTGGTACGGGCAATTTCATGTGCTTAAAGATATTAATTTGCAGGTCAGGCAGGGGGAACGCATTGTACTGTGTGGCCCTTCCGGCTCAGGGAAATCAACCACCATACGCTGTATTAATCATCTCGAAGAGCATCAGCAAGGGCGAATTGTTGTTGACGGAATTGAATTGAATAATGATTTACGCAACATCGAAAAAATTCGTACTGAAGTTGGCATGGTTTTTCAACACTTCAATCTTTTCCCACACTTAACTGTGTTGCAGAACTGCACGCTAGCACCATGCTGGGTGCGCCATACACCTAAGAAAGAAGCGGAAGAGTTAGCAATGCACTATCTGGAACGCGTGCGTATCGCCGCCCATGCGCATAAATTTCCGGGGCAGCTATCTGGAGGCCAGCAGCAACGCGTGGCCATCGCACGCTCACTGTGCATGAAACCCAAGATTATGCTGTTTGACGAGCCGACGTCTGCGCTGGATCCTGAAATGGTGAAAGAGGTACTCGATACTATGCTTGGGCTGGCGCAGGACGGGATGACGATGCTCTGCGTAACGCACGAGATGGGGTTTGCAAAAACTGTCGCTGACCGAGTGATCTTTATGGATCAGGGAGAAATCGTGGAACAAGCGCCGCCGGATATCTTCTTTTCCAACCCTCGTTCAGAACGTACTCAGGCATTTCTCTCACAAATTCTGCACTAATTTGAAGTACTCTGCCTGCGTGTCCTACGCAGGCCTTCTCCAGCATCACCATTATCATGGATCTCACAGCTCGCGTTATCGCATAACTAACGCAAACTGGATGAGGTAGGAAGGTTTCTTCATCCAAAAAGCTGCCCTATGTCCCGTATTTGCTGCGGCTATCTGCCTGATACACCGCAATAAATCCACAACGGTGAGCAAATCGTTGCAGATAACTTCCCAAATTTCCCATAGCAAAAAG
>NZ_JACDSF010000060.1 GCF_013449685.1 Pectobacterium brasiliense
TCTACCCATTATCACCGCTCGACAGGTGATAATGGATGCCGCTGTTATTAATCGCGATTAACGACCCGCTTTTAGTTGCTGGAAGTAGGTTTCATACAGCGTGCTGGCGCTGCCAACGTCGTTCTGCCATTCGCCTTTCGCGATGGTTTCATCATCCGGGTACAGCGTTTTGTCCCCTGACACTTCCGGTGGCAGTAACTTTTTCGCCGCCAGGTTCGGCGTTGGATAACCGATCGTTTCCGCAACCTGTGCCGCGACTTCCGGGCGTAGCAGGAAGTCGATCAGCTTCATCGCACCGTCAACGTTTTTGGCATTGGCAGGAATCGCCAGACTGTCCATCCAGAAGATGCCGCCTTCTTTGGGCCAGATGACATCCAGCGGAGTACCGGCCTGACGCGCCACGTAGGCAGAACCATTCCACACCATACCTAGATTGACTTCACCTTCGATGAACGGGTTGCCGGGGTTGTCTGAGTTGAACGTCAGCACGTTCGGCATCAGAGCTTGCAGTGCTTTATAGGCCGCTTCAATCTCTTTAGGATCGGTGGTATTTGCGGAGTAACCCAGTTTACGCAGAGCGATTTGGAACACCTCACGTGCGTCATCGGTCAGCAGCAGGCTGTTTTTGTACTTTGTATTCCACAGATCGGCCCAACTGGTGACGCTGGCGGGGTCAATCATTTCATGATTAATACCAATCGCCGTGGCGCCCCAGATATAGGGAATGGAGTAGTCGTTGTTCGGATCGAAAGATTTGTGCAGCAGATTCGGATCGAGATTATGGAAGTTGCTGAGCTTGCTGGTATCAATCTTTTGCAGCATGCCTTCTTTGCTCATCTTAGAGATGAAATACGTTGAAGGCACGACCAAATCGTAGGCACCATCCTTATAGGTCTTCAACTTGGCATACATACTCTCGTTGGATTCATAGGTGGAGTAAATCACCTTGATGCCCGTTTCTTTCGTGAACTGTTCCAATAGGCCCGGCGGCACGTATTCGGTCCAGTTATAGAAATAGAGTGTTTTGCTGTCGCTGGCATTGGCGGTGCTAATGCCGAACGCCATCGCGCAGGCTGCCAGTAGGTGTGGCCACTTTTTCATTATGTTTACCTCCTTACGAGTCCCAAAGGAAATACCCGCCTGGAATAGCTTCTTACAAGCAGATATGAAAAAAACGATATTCATCGTGCTTGCTGCCACCTTATTTTCCGGTGCGGTCGCGTAAAATCAGCTGGCTACTGAGCACCAGCACCAGCGACAGAATGAGCAAAATCGTTGCCAGTGCGTTGACTTCCGGGGAAACGCCGACCTTCACCATCGAGTAAATCTTCAACGGCAGAACCTCATACGCAGGCTCGGTGACAAACGAGGACACCACCACGTCATCCATCGACAGCGTAAAGCTGAGCAGCCAACTGGCGGCTACTGCCGGCATGGCCAGCGGCAGAATGATTTTGCGTAGAATAATCACTTCGCTGGCACCTAAATCGCGTGCGGCTTCCAACATTCGCACGTCAAAGCCTTTCAGGCGCGAATAGACGGTCACTACCACAAACGGCAGGCAGAACGTGATATGGGAAAACAGCAGTGACCAGAACCCGAGCGAGATGCCCAGCAGCATAAAGAGCACCAGCAGCGAAATCGCCATCACGATATCTGGCGACATCATCACCACGAACAGCATGCCGCTGACAAAAGGTTTACCGCGAAAGCGGTAGCGATACAGTGCCACCGCCGTCAGGGAGCCAATCAACGTGGCGAACGTCGCCGAGAAAACGGCCATCGTCAATGAGTGCTGCGCGGCCTGGAGCAGGCTGTCGTTGTTGATCAGCAGACGATACCAGTCCAGCGTAAATCCCTGCCAGTTGATGCCGAAACGCGCCTGATTAAATGAATTCACGATCAGAATGATGATCGGGATGTACAGGTAAGCGTAAATGATGGACATAAATCCACCGCGGATTAAGCGTCCGGTCATTCCAGCTCTCCCTTTTTATTCAGCAGGCGGGCCGTGCGGTAGTAGATAAACAGCAGCACGCCCATGACCAGCGTCAGGCAGATGCTGGTGGCCGCACCAAACGGCCAGTCGCGGATATTAAGGAACTGGCTTTTAATGACGTTACCGATCAGCAAATTCTTAGCGCCGCCCATCAGATCGGCAACGAAGAACAATCCCATGGCAGGCAGCAACACCAGCAGGCAGCCAGCAATAATCCCCGGCATGGTCAGCGGGATCACCACGCGAATGAAGGTTTGCCATTTATTGGCCCCCAGATCGCGGGCGGCCTCAAGGTAGGATTTATCGAGCTTCTCAATGCTGGAGTAGAGTGGTAGCACCATGAACGGCAGCAGGATATAAATCAGGCCGAGAATCACCGCTTCGGAGGTATACATAATCCGCAGCGGCGTATCGATAAGACCCGTCCAGAGCAGAAATTCATTCAGATGGCCGCGAGTACTCAGAAAGATTTTCAGCCCGTAAATGCGGATCAGCGAGTTGGTCCAAAACGGTACAATCAGCAGAAACAGCATCAGTGGCTGAATTTTTTTCGGTAAGCGCGCCAGAATAAACGCAAACGGATAGCCCAGCAGCAGACAGCAGAGCGTGGCGATAACCGCCATGTTCAGCGAATGCAGCAGCACAGAGGCATAAAGTGGATCGGCCAGTCGCGTATAGTTTTCCAGCGTAAAGACCAGGCTGACGAAATGGGTGTCATCGCGCGTCAGAAAACTGGTTCCGATAATCATCAGGTTGGGCAGGAAAACAAACATCACCAGCCAGGCAACGATGAGTGTGATAATGATATTTTGAAAGCGTTTACGCGACGTCTTCATCGTTCAGGACTACCTCCCAACTTTCCACCCAAGTGACGTCTACTTTCTGGTTGAGTGAATGGTCGAAGTCGGGATCGTCTTCGTTAAAGAACTCGCTGACCATGACCATCTTGCCGTTTTCCAGCTCAATGTTGGATTCCAGCGTCATGCCTTTATAGTTGCGCTCGCGCACGTAGCCCACCATGCCTTCCGCCTGCATACCGTCGCCCAGCTCTTCGACGCGTAAATCTTCCGGCCGCAGCAGTACGTTGAGGTGTTGGCCGACGCTGACCGGAAAGCTGACGGTGATAACGCATTCATGGCCTTCGACCTGAGCGCGTACCCGCTGTTCGTCCAACTGCTCTAGCACCACGGCATCAAAGATATTGATTTCACCGATAAAGCTGGCGACGAACAGATTTTTCGGCTCTTCGTAGATTTCACGCGGCGTGCCGTCTTGCTCAATGCGTCCATCGCGCATCACGACGATGCGGTCAGACAGGGTCAGTGCTTCTTCCTGATCGTGCGTGACGAAAATAAAGGTAATGCCCAGCTTACGTTGCAGTGCCTTCAGTTCGTTCTGCATCTGCTTACGCAGCTTATAATCGAGCGCGGACAGGGATTCATCCAGCAACAGAACCTTCGGCTGATTGACGACGGCGCGGGCGATGGCAACGCGTTGCTGCTGGCCGCCGGACAACTGGTGTGGGCGACGCTGTGCCAGTTCCTCCAACTGCACCATTTTCAGTGCGTCAATCACGCGTGGCGTAATCTCTGCGGCAGGCGTTTTCTGCATGCGCAGGCCGAATGCCACGTTCTCAAACACGCTGAGGTGAGGAAACAGGGCGTAACTTTGAAATACGGTATTGACGTGCCGTTGCTCGGCGGGCTGATGGGTGATGTCTTGCTTTTCCAGCATGACGTTGCCGCTATCGACCGTTTCCAGACCGGCAATCAGACGTAGTACGGTGGTTTTGCCGCAGCCGGATGGCCCGAGGATCGTCAGAAACTCACCGTTATTAATGGTGAGATTAAAATGTGAAATGATGTCTTTGCCATCAAAGCCTTTATGGACGTTGAGCAATTCAACGACCGGCACAGTCAGGGAGTTTTCTTTCATTAAGGTCTAGCTCTATGTCCTGATTTGGCCGATTAACGGTATGTCCGTTGCGATCGTACCAAGGGTTATCACCTTTCAGCCAGCGTGCGCAGTTAAGGGCGGCATTTTACGGGAAATGCTGCCTGACGCCAACTTGTGTGACCCCCACTTACTGCCGCTTGATGGCGATTAAGCTAATGAATGAAGGCGTATGTTTCCTTATTGTTACCTGATTTGGGCATTCTTCGTGACGCGACCGCCGCTTTTTGGCCTGACCTCTGGTCTGGCAGTGTGTTAAATCGGGAAAAAACTGACCTGACGCAATATCTACCGAGGTAGCCCTATCCATAATGCCTTTCAGGGTTCAGCGGACATAAATAAGATGGATAAATTACTCGACAGATTTTTGAATTACGTTTCGTTCGATACACAGTCTAAATCCGGCGTTCGGCAGGTGCCGAGCACCGACGGTCAGTTGAAACTGGCGCGTGCGTTGCAGCAGGAACTGCTCGAACTAGGATTTGAGCAAGTTGTACTGAGCAAGCAGGGCTGCCTGATGGCGACGCTTCCGGCAAACGTTGCCTGGCCCGTTCCGGCTATCGGCTTTATTTCGCATATGGATACGTCACCGGATTTTAGCGGCAAGAATGTGAATCCGCAGATTCTAGAAAACTACCGCGGTGGTGATATTGCTCTGGGCATGGGGGATGAAGTGCTGTCACCCGTGATGTTCCCAGTGCTGCACCAGCTACTGGGACACACGCTGATTACGACCGATGGCAAAACGTTGCTGGGCGCGGATGATAAAGCGGGGATCGCGGAAATTATGACCGCGCTGGTGCGTTTGAAGACAAGCCAGCTACCGCACGGCGATATTCGTATTGCCTTTACGCCTGATGAAGAAATTGGCAAGGGCGCGCAGTTTTTTGATGTCAAAGCGTTTAACGCACAGTGGGCCTATACCGTAGACGGCGGCGGTGTCGGCGAGTTGGAGTATGAGAATTTTAATGCCGCCTCGGTTCAGGTGAAAATCGTAGGCAACAATGTGCATCCCGGCAGCGCCAAAGGCGTGATGGTGAATGCGCTGACGTTGGCTTCTCGCTATCACCAGCAGGTGCCAGAGAGTCAATCACCGGAGCAGACGGATGGCTATCAAGGGTTCTATCATCTCCACAGCATGAAAGGCTCTGTGGAGCGCGCAGATTTGCATTACATCGTCCGGGATTTTGACCGCAACGGCTTTGAACAGCGTAAACAGACGATGCTGGATATTGCGGAAAAGGTTGGTGCGGGGTTGCACCCTGATTGCTACATTGAAGTCACGATTACCGATACCTACTACAATATGCGTGAGCAGGTTGAGCAGCATCCGCACATTATTGCGCTGGCGCAGCAGGCGATGCGGGATTGCGACATTGAGCCGAATATGAAGCCGATTCGCGGCGGTACCGACGGTGCACACCTGTCATTTCAAGGGCTGCCGTGCCCGAATCTGTTTACCGGCGGCTACAACTATCATGGCAAACATGAATTTGTCACGCTGGAAGGCATGGAAAAGGCGGTGTCTGTGATTATGCGCATTGCCGAACTGACGGCGCTGCGCGCGAAGCCGTAAGTGTTTCCATTTTGCAGAGACGAATAAGGCGGGACATTCCCGCCTTATCTTTGTACTAGCCCGTATCCAAGATGGGTCTTAATCCGCGAAGTACCAGTAACCGCTGTTAATCAGAACGGTGAGCTGTGCGAGGAAAGAGGGATCTTCCAGCGCGTCGCCCAGCAGTTCTGCACCAATAGCAGGATGCTCAGCCAGCGCAAACAGCGCCGCCTTGTGCGTACTGTTCACTTTTTCCCCGTTAACGAAGCAGCTATCGCCAACGCAGATGACCCGCAGGCCGCCTAAACGACGCAGTGGCTCACCCTGTTGCAGATATTCATACACTTCGCCTGCTTGATAAGGTGGCTCCGGTGGTGAGAGATCGAGCTCGTGACGGGACTGGGAAATAAATTCGCCAAACCAGTTCTGGAAATGCTCCGGCTGCTGAACCAGCTCCAGCATCATTTTTTGCAGCGCATCCAGCTCTTGCGGCAGTACGCTGGCGATATGATCGCGGGATGGAACATCAGGGTCGCTGTAGCGATAGCTGCCGAGTTCACGGGAAAGGACATAATCCGCAAAGCCGCTGACCAGCTCGCGAGCATTCGGCGCACGGAAACCCACCGAGTAGTTCAGCGAGTTTTCCAGCGAATAGCCTTCGTGCGGGAAACCCGGTGGGATATAGATGATGTCGCCCGGTTCCAGCTCTTCATCAATAATGGCGTCAAACGGATCGACCTGAAGCAGATCAGGATGCGGACAGTGCTGCTTCATCGGTATTTTTTCACCGATGCGCCAGCGGCGACGCCCCGTTCCCTGAATGATGAAAACATCATACTGATCCAGATGTGGCCCTACGCCACCGCCGGGAACGGAAAATGAAATCATCAAATCATCGGTGCGCCAGTCCGGCAGTTGTCGAAAGGGCTGCATCAAGGCAGAAGAGGGCTCATGCCAGTGATCGACGGCCTGTACCAACAGCGACCAGTTACTTTCCCCCAGATGATCGTAGCTCTCGAAGGGACCGTGGCTGACCTGCCAGCGTCCGTTCTGATGGCTGACCAGACGGCTATCTACCTCGTTTTCTAACGCCAGTCCGGCGAGTTCGTCGGGTGAAATCGGGTCGATAAAATGCGTGAAACCGCCTTTAATCAGGAGCGGACGTTTTTGCCAGTAGTTCGCTAAAAAATCCTGCCAGTCGAGATTGAGCTGATAGTCCATACTGTTTTCCAGAAACTTGTTTTTTTGAGGAAATGACTGTTCTTGAAGATATGATTTTCCGTGAAATAATCAGTATTTTAAAACAATCAGTATTTTGGCGATAAATATATACTCTAAATAATTCGAGTTTNNAATCACTTACTTAAGTAAGTGATTCGGGTGAGTGAACGTAGCCAACGTACATGCAACTTGAAGTATGACGAGTATAGCGGAAGCATCGCGTGCTGTACTGCCTTTCACCCCTCATTCTGGCTCAGGTTCTGGCGGGAGAAAATGGCTTCGACTCGGGCACCGCCCAGTGCGCTGTCGCTGATGAGGATCTCACCCTGATACTGTTCGATAATTTCGACCGCAACGGCAAGGCCGATACCTTGTCCGGGGCGCATACGGTCGGCGCGCTGCCCACGCAGGAAAATCATTTCGCGCTTGCTTTCGTGGATGCCGGGGCCATCGTCATCAACAATCAGATGTAACTTGTGATCGGAGTATTGCACGCTAATTTCGACAAATTCCAGACAGTACTTACAGGCGTTATCAAGAATATTGCCCAGTACTTCCATGAAATCATTTTTCTCACCGACGAAGGTCAGCTCGGGTGGAATATCGAGCGTCAACACCACGCCCTTGCGCTGATACACCTTATTTAACGCGGAACACAGGCCATCCAGCAGTGCTGGAACCGAATGTACTTCACGTATCAGCAGATTATGTTCAGAGCGCACGCTGGCCCGATGCAGGTAATAGCCAATCTGCTGCGAGATGCGGCTGATCTGCGACAGCATAATAGGTTCAGCCTGATCGATAGTGATTTCTTTGCCGGTTCGCAACGCACGTAACGTGGTCTGTAAAACCGCCAGCGGTGTTTTCAAACTGTGGGTAAGGTCAGTCAGCGTTGTACGGTACTTGTGGTAGCGCTGACGTTCGTTATTCAGCAGGATATTCAGGTTTTTCACCAGACTGAACAACTCGCGCGGCGGATTTTCGTCCAACTGATCGCGTGTGCCTTTTTCCAGCTCGGCGATCTGTTTTACCAGATGCTGAATAGGGCGCAGACTCCAGTGAGCGCCTAGCCAAAGCAGGGGAAGCACCAGCAGAAGGTTGGCGATCAACACATAGCTGAACCATTCCCACACCACGTCTTCCTGCTGGAGTTCCTGCGGGATGCGGTCAACCACGACAATGGTGATGGAAGGGAGATGTTCGGTCTTGGGGTAAACGTTCACGGCAATGGAGTGCGTTAACGCATTGCTGTGCGCCCCGTTCAGCGCCCGCAGGCTGCTCAGCAGTAAGGTATTGCCCGTTAATACCGCGCTGCTGGTATCGGTGTCGGTATCCAGCTCGTGATAGGCCGTCTTGCTTAGCCATTCTGGATTGATTAGCGCTTCCAGCTCGGGAACGTGTTTTTCGCGCCAGAGCATGTTGCCATGTTCGTCGTATATCAACACCAGCGTCGGGAAATTGATATCGACGTCGGGTGGCGTGACGATATTCAGTTGGTTATCGCGCCACTGCGCAAGGCTGTAGTAGAGGTTACTTTCGCCGCGCAGCAAACGGAATGAGGTTTTATCAAAGTTGACGCTGTAACCGATAATGGCGACAACGCCATAGGCGAGCGACAGCGCCAGTACGATAGCCGCTGTCGCGAGTAAAAAACGAATACGAAGCGAGAAGGGCAGCTTCTTATCGCTCATGCTGAGCCTGAAGGGGTATCATCAATATCAAAGCGATATCCTTGTCCGCGCACGGTGGTGATCACATCCGGCGCTTCTGCCTGCTGAATTTTCTTGCGTAGCCGTCCCATCAATACGTCGATGGTGTGACTTTCCCGCAGTTCTGCATCGGGGTACAGCTGCAACATCAGCGACTCTTTGCTGACGACTTTGCCTTTATTGCGAATCAACGTCTCGATAATCGTGTATTCAAACGCGGTGAGCTTGATCGGGCTGCTGTGGATCATCATTTCGCGGCGCGATAAGTCGATCTCAAAGGGCGGCAGACTGATGACTTGCGATGCCAGCCCGCTGTTGCGTCGCATCAGCGCCTGCAAGCGCGCCACGACTTCTTCCATATGGAACGGCTTGGTTACGTAGTCATCCGCACCTGCCCCTAGCACCGCAACTTTGTCCTGCCAGCCTTCACGGGCGGTCAGCACCAGAATCGGGAGCTTTACCTGATGGGCACGCCAGCGACGGATCATGCTCATGCCGTCTTCATCGGGTAGCCCGAGGTCGACAATGGCGATATCCGGCATATTTTCATGCAGAAAATAATCCGCTTCTTTGGCGTCAGACGCCGCGTCAACCTGATGCCCCATTTCGTTCATCTGAACGGTTAAATGGTGGCGCAATAATACATTATCTTCAACGACCAGAATTCGCATCGCTATATCCTCTGTCGAATAGATAGGGGGCATATTTATTAACATACCTTGATGTGCCCTATCTTTCATGTATGTCGCTTCCGCGTATCAACATTATACGCAGAGAACGTTATTTATTTTATTTGTTAAATTATCCACAGGGAGAATAAACCGGGCATAAACAGGCTGGAAATGGTTGGTGTTATGGAAAACTGGCGGGCAGAGCGCCCGCCAGAGAGGTCACGTTGGGTTTGAGAACGGTTATTTCAGGTCATCAACCATTGCGATAGCGCGGCCGATATAGTTGGCTGGTGTCATCGCCTTCAGGCGCGTTTTTTCCGCTTCTGGCAACGCCAGGCCATCGATAAATTCCTGAATACCGGCAGCATCAACACGTTTGCCGCGCGTCAGCTCTTTCAGCTTCTCGTATGGCTTTTCAATGCCGTAGCGACGCATCACGGTTTGGATTGGCTCTGCCAAGACTTCCCAGTTGTGATCCAGTTCGTCAGCCAGACGATCGCGGTTCACTTCCAGCTTGCTGATGCCTTTCATCGTGGCCTGATACGCAATCAGTGCATAGCCCACGCCGACGCCCAGATTACGCAGCACGGTAGAGTCAGTGAGGTCACGCTGCCAACGGGAAACCGGCAACTTGCTAGCCAGATGCCCCAGAACAGCATTCGCCAGACCCAGGTTGCCTTCCGAGTTTTCGAAGTCAATCGGGTTAACTTTATGCGGCATAGTGGAGGAACCGATTTCGCCAGCAATAGTCTTCTGCTTGAAGTGATTCAGGGCAATGTAGCCCCAAATGTCACGGTCAAAGTCGATCAAAATCGTGTTGAAACGCGCGATGCAGTCAAACAGCTCGGCGATGTAATCGTGCGGTTCGATCTGCGTGGTGTACGGGTTCCAGTTGATACCCAGTGAGGTAACAAAACTTTCGCTGAACTGGTGCCAATCCACTTCCGGGTAGGCTGCCAGATGGGCGTTATAGTTACCGACAGCACCATTAATCTTGCCCAGAATCTCAACCTGTTGCAGCTGACGATACTGGCGGTCCATACGGTAAGCTACGTTAGCAAACTCTTTACCGATAGTGGACGGCGTAGCGGGCTGGCCGTGTGTCCGGGAAAGCAGCGGGATATCACGGTATTCCTGTGCCAGCGTTTTCAGTGCATCAATGATTTGACGCCAGTGTGGCAGGATGACATCGCGGCGAGCGGTATCCAGCATCAGCGCATGAGACAGGTTGTTGATGTCTTCTGAAGTACAAGCGAAATGGATGAATTCGTTGACGGCGTGCAGCGCCGGAATAGCGGCAACTTTCTCTTTCAGGAAGTACTCAACGGCTTTCACGTCGTGGTTGGTTGTACGCTCGATGGTTTTAATGCGCGCGGCATCTTCTTCACTGAATTCGGCGACAATTTTATCAAGGAAAGCGTTTGCGTCAGCGTCAAATGCAGGAACTTCCTGGATCTCTGCACAGGCTGCCAGTTTTTGCAGCCAACGTACTTCAACCTGCACACGGAATTTCAGCAAACCGAATTCGCTGAAAATAGTGCGCAACGTGCTGACTTTATCGCCGTAGCGTCCATCAATAGGGGAAACGGCGGTCAGTGAGGATAATTCCATCGCAAGCAACTCCTGAGATTGGTTTCAATAACGATTGATTTCAATAAGAACGGCGAATTTCAATAACAACAAGCCGTTTCAATAATAGCAACTGGTTTAGTGACGCTGGCGTTAATCACACCAACGTCAGGCATAGCAGCAAGAATACCATCAAACGGCTGGGCAACGCGCCAATATCTGTTTCGCTTCTTTGACCAACTGGCCGCGTGAAAACATTAACTGCAAGCGCCCGCCGCCAATTTGCTGCCAGAGCACCGCAGAACGTATTCCGGCCAGCAGTGCAGCGCGCACTTTCGCCTGCACCTGGCTGTTTTTCAGCACTTCTGGTGAACCGGTAACCTGAATACGCGGCCCCAGCGTGCTGATGACATCCACGTAAATCGCCGCCAACGCGCTCACTATCGTTTCGGAGAGCAGATCAAAATGCTCCAGTTGGCGCTCCAACTGCCCGATGCGTTTGCCCAATTCGTCAAGCGCGGCGGACTTCGCATTCAGTTTACGCTCTAACGCAATCAGGCTGAAAGCGTAGCGTGAGAGTTCCGCGCCCGCGCCTTTGTTGCTGCTGGTATTCAGAATCCCTAACAGCGTTTCCAGCCCAACTTTCAGATTTTGCTCGTCATTGCCGTAAACGGCCAACGTGGACGCCGGATTGAGATTCAACACGCTGTTCAGCGAGGTATGCAGCACATCGTTATTACAGCTACCGGTATGGGCCAGTTGCTGGACTACATACGCCGATTGGCAAATACCCGCTAGCGCCAGCGTAATTTCATAATAGTTCTTAGCCACGGTTACTCCTGTAAGCGTTCTTCAATGATACCGCCGCCAAGGCAAACGTCGTCCAGATAAAAGACGGCGGATTGGCCCGGAGTCACGGCTGCGACAGGCTCATCAAAACGCACAGTAATGCGATCGTCGCCCAGTGGCGTGACGGTGCAGGGGATATCCGCCTGACGATAACGGGTTTTCACCGTACAACGTAATTCAGCGGTGAGCGGCTGACGATCGACCCAGTGTAACTGTTGTGCGATTAAACCGTACGACATGAGGCGAGGGTGTTCGTGACCCTGCGCGACATACAGAATATTGTTGGCGACATCTTTATCTACCACGTACCAAGGGTCTTCGCCGCCGTCTTTGACGCCGCCAATACCCAGACCTTTGCGCTGCCCCAGCGTGTGGTACATCAGCCCTTGATGCTGGCCCATCGGTTTGTTGTCATCGACGGACAGAATCGGACCCGGCTGTGCGGGCAGGTAGCGCGCCAGAAAATCGGTAAATTTGCGCTCACCGATGAAGCAAATACCAGTCGAGTCTTTTTTCTTCGCGGTTGCCAGTTCCAGCTCTTCGGCAATTTTACGTACCTGCGGTTTTTCCAGCTCGCCGACCGGGAACAGGCTCTGTGCGATCTGCTCGTGGCTCAGCGTATAAAGAAAATAGCTCTGGTCTTTGTTGCCGTCCATGCCGCGCAGCAAACGGCTCTTGCCGTCAACGTCGTGACGACGGACATAGTGGCCTGTCGCGATGTAGTCTGCCCCGAGATCTTCGGCGGCGAATTCCAGGAAGGCTTTGAATTTTATTTCTTTATTGCACAGGATATCGGGGTTAGGGGTACGGCCCGCTTTGTATTCTTCAAGGAAGAGTTCAAACACGTTGTCCCAATATTCAGCGGCAAAGTTGACGGTATGTAATTCGATACCCAGCTTGTCGCAAACGGCCTGTGCATCGGCAAGATCGGTGGCCGCTGAGCAATACTCTGTGTCGTCATCCTCTTCCCAGTTCTTCATGAACAGGCCTTCAACATGATAGCCCTGTTGCTGTAACAGGTAAGCGGAAACGGAGGAATCAACACCGCCGGACATACCGACAATCACTTTTTTCTGGCTGTTATCTGACATGGAAGTCTCACGAACGGAAATTTACTGACGCATTGATGCGAAAAACAAGCGGCATATTTTAGCATGTTGAACTGAGGGCTGCATCGCTATTCCTGCCGTGCGGTGGTTAAGTCCGTTCACGGCAGTAATAGCAAGATGCCTAAAATGGCCAATTGAACGCGCCCAATACGGTTAACGGATAGCGTTCTTGCTGCTGATAGCAGCGAATACTTTCGGCCACCAGTGGTGAACGAAGCTGGCGCGAATGCAGAATTTCCTCGGCGGTCAGCCAGCGGCAGCATTCGATATCGCTGTCGTGCGGCTGGGTGTCGGCCCGCGCAGGCAGATCGAGCGCGAAGCAAAAGCGTAAAAACGGCGTGTTGTCGGGAGCGATCCACTGGTGCAGACGCAAGAAACTCTGCGGTGTGGCCTGAATGCCCGTTTCTTCCCACAGCTCACGGCTTGCAGCCTGAATCAGCGTCTCGTTGGCTTCCAGATGGCCCGCAGGCTGGTTCCACAATAATTTATCGTTAATTAACTCTTCGACGACCAGAAAATGGTTTTCGGCCTGTACCACACAGGCGACTGTCACATGGGGTTTAAACATCCATTATCTCCTTCCATTCTCCGGGTAACAGGTTTTCTATGGTCTGATTGGCCATGCCGTATCGAATCAGACGCAAGGTAGGATACCCGATAGTTGCCGTCATACGACGGACTTGCCGATTACGGCCTTCATGTAGCGTGATTTTTAACCAGCAGTCGGGAATGCTTTTACGCTCACGGATAGGGGGATTACGCGGCCACAACCAACTGGGTTCCGGTACGATCTCCGCACCGGCGGGCAGTGTTTTGCCGTCATTCAGATCTAAACCTGTACGAAAGCGCGTCAGTGCGTCGTCGTCAGGAATACCCTCGACCTGAACATAGTAAATTTTGGCCGTTTTTTGCGTCGGTTGGGTTAGTCGAGCCTGAAGTTTGCCGTCATTGGTGAGAATCATCAGGCCTTCGCTGTCGCGATCCAGACGCCCCGCGGCATAAATACCGCTAATCGGAATATAGTCTTTCAGCGTGCGGCGCCCGGCTTCATCAGTGAATTGTGGCAAGACATCGAAGGGTTTATTGAACAAAACGATGCGGCGCGGCGCGTTGTCATGCTGCCTTTTTCTTGCCGGCTGTGAGCTGAATCGTTTAACTTTGTGATTTTTAACAGAGAATTTATTCATCATCTTTATAGTCGCGGATAACAAAAGCATTATACTCAAATGGTTTGCGATTGGCGCGGGCTAAATATTCAAGTAGTATTGACACGCATCTTACAAGTCATTAACAAAATTGCGCTCGAAGGAGAGGTTAATGGAAAGCAAAGTAGTGGTACCGACAGAAGGTCAGAAAATCACGGTTGACGCTCAAGGCAAACTGGTTGTTCCAAACAATCCGGTCATTCCGTTTATCGAAGGCGACGGCATCGGTATCGATGTCACGCCAGCCATGATTAACGTCGTTGACGCCGCCGTGAAGAAAGCCTATCAGGGCAAGCGCGCGATTTCTTGGATGGAAATCTATACGGGTGAAAAATCCACGCAAGTCTACGGTAAAGATGTCTGGCTGCCGGAAGAAACACTGGATTTGATCCGTGAATACCGTGTGGCAATTAAGGGCCCGCTGACAACACCAGTCGGTGGTGGTATTCGTTCTCTGAACGTTGCACTGCGCCAACAGTTGGATCTGTATGTTTGCCTGCGTCCGGTACGCTACTACGAAGGTACACCTAGCCCGGTTAAACAGCCTGAACTGACCGACATGGTGATCTTCCGCGAAAACGCCGAAGACATCTATGCAGGTATCGAGTGGAAAGCGGGCTCTGCTGAAGCAGACAAAGTGATCAAATTCCTGCGTGAAGAAATGGGCGTTAGCAAAATCCGTTTCCCTGAGCAGTGCGGTATCGGCATCAAGCCGTGTTCCGAAGAAGGCACCAAACGTTTGGTTCGCGCAGCTATCGAATACGCGATCACCAACGACCGTGATTCCGTCACGCTGGTGCACAAAGGCAACATCATGAAATTCACCGAAGGCGCGTTCAAAGACTGGGGATACCAGTTGGCGCGTGAAGAATTCGGCGGTGAGCTGATCGATGGCGGCCCATGGGTGAAAATCAAGAACCCGAATACCGGCAAAGAGATCGTGGTAAAAGACGTGATCGCCGATGCATTCCTGCAACAAATCCTGCTGCGTCCTGCTGAATACGATGTCATCGCCTGTATGAACCTGAACGGTGACTACATTTCTGATGCCCTGGCTGCACAGGTTGGCGGTATCGGTATTGCTCCGGGTGCGAACATCGGTGACGAATGTGCACTGTTTGAAGCCACGCACGGTACTGCACCGAAATATGCGGGTCAGGACAAAGTGAACCCAGGTTCCGTTATTCTGTCTGCTGAAATGATGCTGCGTCACCTGCAATGGTTCGAAGCGGCTGACCTGATTGTTAAGGGCGTTGAGGGTGCTATCAAGAACAAGACCGTGACTTACGATTTCGAACGTCTGATGGAAGGCGCTAAGCTGCGTAAATGTAGCGAGTTTGCGCAAGACATCATCGACAATATGTAATCTGCTATTCAGCACAGATGAAAATCGGGGGCCAATTTGGCCCCTTTTTCTTTACGAATGACCAATGTTCTGTGCATTGGAGATGAGGCGGAAATACATGTGTTCGGGAATCGGGCTGTCCCAGCCGCCGATGTACATCGCAAAACCGATCATGCCGAAAAGGATGCCAAGCACCAGTAGCGTCATCGTGATACCGGACAATGCAGTTTGTCGCCATAGCGGTTTGGTTGTTTCGCTGCTTTTTTCCTGTGTACCCGAGGGTGTCGTCAGTGAGAAATGAAGCGTTGATGATACAGGGCAGGATTCGACGCAGGTCATACAGGCCGTGCATTCCGCGGTTCTCACCTGAATCAACTTATCCACCGGAATGTTAGACGGGCAGGCTTTGGCGCACTTGCCGCAATCGATACAGCTGGTGGCGTTACGGCGAATCTTGAAGGGCGACAGCAGAGAAAATACCCCCAAAAGTGCACCGTAGGGACAAAGGTAGCGGCACCAAAAATGGCGGACGAACAGGCTGACAAACGTAAAAAGAAAAACGCAGACTAACGTGATGGTGCCAATATTGCGGAAGAAGCCGAGCATTTTGACGTCGGCGATCAAACCATAGGGCGACATCAGGAACATATAAATGCCCTGTGCTGGCATTGATAAGGCGATATAGAGGAAAAAGCCTAATAGCAAATATTTCAGGCTACGCAGTGGAATATCCAGCCACTTAGGAAGAATGAAGTGGCGGCCAAATATTTTTTTCCCCACAACTCCGACCCACTCGGAAATTGTGCCGATAGGGCACAGCCAGGAGCAGAACGATTTCTTCAGCAACAGGCTGGTGAGGACAAATGCGATAAGTAATAGCATTGACGCAAGGTGGATAGGGGGGAAATTACCCGTTTCCCACGTGAATTTCACGTTCATCAATCCGGCAATTGGCAGCCAACCTTCTATGCCGCCTGGCCTCGACATATAAAGGCTCGTGCCGCCAGTTTCAAAGTAGCGTACCCAAAAATAGAAGGTGATACCGATATAAACGTTGATCGCCAATAGCAGAATCTGTGTTGCTCTGCGCCAGGTTAGGGCGTTGCGCCAGTCATTCCAGGGAAGTTTACCGCCAGTGGTTCCGGGGCGGCGTTGCCACCGCTTTCTTGCTTTCTCACTCATTGCTCTCAATTGCCCCCATTTATTTTTTTCACTCGGCGCTTTCAATCCACCGAAGGGATCGTGGGGCAACGTTATCACGCTCGGAATGGTCAAAAATTGATTTGTGCATTGTAAATGCATGTTTGTGGTTTTTTTAGCTGATTGATTTGAATAAGAAGAGAGGTAAAGTGCAGAAGGGCAATTTTTTCTAAGAGCAAAATGAGAGATATAAAAAAGAATGGATACGCAAACGTACCCATTATATTAATTACCACACGGTATTATCTTTGAATATCTCTGTCATGTTTCAAACTACGTGTGTGGACCTGCGCCAGCGTATAGAAATACCTTGCTACATTTGCATAATTCTCATGACTTAGGTTATTTTTTATTAAAAGAAAAATTATAGCTGTTATTAAATGATCTATTCTATTGTTTTTTTAATTATCACCTGGGTTTTTAATTCATGGCTTTTGTATTATGCCTGAGTGTGCTGTTTTGCCTGTAGTTCCTCTTTTCGCATTGTTCTGACAATTTTATAAACCCATTGCAGCGAGACATTATATTTTCGGTAATGACTCTAATTGGTTGAAT
>NZ_JACDSF010000061.1 GCF_013449685.1 Pectobacterium brasiliense
TTGTTCCAGATTGTTAAAGAGCAAAATTTCGCAGTGCACCCAAACAGGTACACTCTGAAATTTTCTATACAGCGAGTAGTGATGGTGGAGCTATGCGGGATCGAACCGCAGACCTCCTGCGTGCAAGGCAGGCGCTCTCCCAGCTGAGCTATAACCCCATCGTTGCTTACAGATACCTTAGATACCACTCACGGAAGAGTTGGTAGGCCTGAGTGGACTTGAACCACCGACCTCACCCTTATCAGGGGTGCGCTCTAACCACCTGAGCTACAAGCCTATTAAGGTATTTCTGCTCGTTATTTTCATCAGACAATCTGTGTG
>NZ_JACDSF010000062.1:0-5681 GCF_013449685.1 Pectobacterium brasiliense
CATGCGCAAAATGACTCCTCGTTGGGACCACGGTCCCAATCTGCGGAAAAGCGAACAAAATAGGGATTACGTGTTCTCGTTATCGTGAAAAAACAGCCTATGCACTTCTGTGCATAGGCATGCAGGCGGCTAAAATTTATCAGGCGCATTTTTCCCGATCTGACCCATAGATAACCCGGTTTTTTAGCGTTTAAGCGGCAATGTTGCGTTGAGGGCGTCTGAGGCGGTGCGTGGATCGGATGTTATGGTAAATTTGTGTTCCCTATCTGTGCTGTGCATTGATACATCAAATACCCATGCCCCTCGAACTCGTATCTTTACGTGACGCCTGTGACGCTATTGAAACAGAAATACGACATCGAGGAGTCTTTTAACGAACAAAGCCCGCATAAGCGGGCTTTGTCATATGTGGCGCAATACGTTCAATCATGCTGCTTCTATTTTTCCTCGAAATCGTCAATCCATATTGATTTAACGCCTTCGAAATATACATCTAGCTCTGTATGTTCTAGGTGTTTGTTGCTAGACATATCTAGGCCTATTTTTGCTGCGTCAATCAGTGACTTCAATGATTCCCTATTACTATCACTCTCTTTGAAACCTTGTTTTTTAAGCCAGTAGTTTAGTTCGTGATCTTGTTCTTTTGAAATGTGCTTACCTACAGGGTGCGACATAGTTTTAGCCTTATGATTGAGTGAATTTACGCTGACACATTGAGCATTTCAGCGAACCATTATTCCCATCTTTAAATAGAGTCATTGTCTTGCAAAACGGACATTGTTTACCTCTGCCTCCACGGCCTTCATTGGGTGGAATCATCACTACTGCGTTGCAATTAGTACAGCTGTTCCCAAAGAGGGTTAGTTTGTTACAGAAAGGGCATTTTTTTCCAGGCATTACTCAAGTGCTCATTAGTCATTTACATAATATCGTGACAATATAGATGAAAAGTTTTTCTTGTAAAGCATTATGTTGTGATTTACTTGTTGTGCATGTTTTGGTGGGTGGGTATTATAATTGTCAATGATGCATAGCTGACGGTTGTATCTCCGTAAAACCATAAAATGCAATGGTTGTTCGCTTGCACTATTAAATTTACTCCGGATTGTTAGTCTTTTTTCATCAAAAGAATCGAGGGTTAGATTGTGCAAGGAAAGAGATGGCGGGATGTGCATTATGACGGGAAAACATACGACCTAACCCACCTACATCCGTTCGATTTCCTGGCGACGATAAGAGGGAGTGAGGTGAAAATTTCCGTAACTTTCTCTAATCATTGCTTTACGGATAAGAAGGGGGAGGGAAAAACATTGATGAGTGGTCGTTACTTTTCCGAAGCGCGCTATCAATGCAGTTTAAACCTGCCGTGTATCCTGAAAGATCACTTGATTAATGGGCATATCGTGCCGCACTTTGATAGAAATAGTAATGAGGTTTACTATTACGCTCATGTTTTTGACTACGCTATATTTTTCGATCTTCGTCAGGATACAAACAACTCTGGAGGGTTAGCTATGTTCGTTACCAGCGCATATGAGCTAGACCAATGGGGTAAGGGGTCCGTACCGAAAGGGACTGCTGTTAAGTTTGACTACATCAGTCATTTGCGGCTGAATGGGCAAACGTATCTGGCTAAAAAGATGCAAAAAAGGCGCTGATTAATCAGCGCCTTAATGCGAAAGTAATATCGATGGTTACTTTCAAAAGTTTCCGGCCTTTACCTTTGGTTATCCTGCTCTCAGGCTAGGTGAGACTGATTACTCAATCTCCGGTAACAATACCCCGATAACTCGGTTCCGGTCAGTATTGATGTAGAAACAATAACTCTCTGGTACTCAGATTGCAACCAAAATTCAATATACCCTCATAGGAGAATAACTAATGAAAAATTCATTTCTTTCAGTGTGGTAGATATTATTTTGAATTGATCTACATAGAGTGCAGACAAAAAAGATCTTCTTGAGATCCTTTTTGTCTGCGCGTAATCTCTTGCTCTGTAAACGAAAAAACCACCTGGGGAGGTGGTTTTTTCGAGGGTTCAGTAAGTTGGGGAACTTCTGAACCGTGGTAACAGGGTGTACAAGACCACTGCAACCAAATTCGTCCTTTCAGTTTAGCCGTACTCAGGCCATAACTTCAAGAACTCTGCATCAGTAATCTCTTGTACACCCGTTACCAGTGGCTACCGCCAATGGCGTTTTTTCGTGTCTGTCAGGGTTGGAATCAAGAGAACAGTTACCTGCACAAGACGTGGTAGTCGGGCTGAACGGGGAGTTCGTGCATACAGCCCAGCTTGGAGCGAACCACCTAACCAGACCCCAGCATCCGGCGTGGAATGAGAAAACGCGGCCATGACAGCGGAATGATGCGGGGACACTGTAAGGTGGGAACAGGAGAGCGCACGAGGGAGCGCCCCATCGGAAACGGTGGGGATCTTTAAGTCCTGTCGGGTTTCGCCCCTTCTGACTTGAGCGTCATTTTTTGTGATACTCGTCAGGAGGGCGGAGCCTATGGAAAAGCGAGACTTGCTGATCCGGCTCTGGGGGGAGGGGGGGCTGCTGTCTTTTTTTCTTTTGGGGGATTTATGACTCGATTATCATCGTTATCCGCTTCTGAAAAACAGTTTATTGATGCGGCGGTTTTCGCGGCGGAACGTGCAAAAGGCGCACGGCTCTCGGGTCCTGAGAAAAAAAAGGTGTTAGCGACAGCGCGCCAGCAGATCATCTCTCAGCGAGACGCCAACAGGATTTCTCGCCAGCGTCACGAGGCTGCACAGGAGCGCCTGTTTGAATGGAAAAAACCATCGGGTTTTCGTCGTTAACACGCACCGCTCGCCGCAGTCTCATGACCGAACGGAGTGAGCGAATGAGCGAGGAAGCGGAATAGCGCTGCTTGTGATGGGGTCTTCGTTCACTCCTTTGCTTTAGGATTTGAAAAATTCCGTTAACTCCCGGTTTTCCTGTTCTACTTTGAGTTTTTCCAGTTTCCGCCGCCGGCGTTCTGCCGTTGCCGTGGCATTTTTACGTCGAGTTTCGGCGTTACTGCTTTCTTCTTTGGCGATATCGACCTGTCTCTGTGCTTCTGCGATGACGTTTTCCAGCTGATTCTGGGCTGCACTTATGAGCGCATTGGCCTTCTGTTCGCGTAGTGTGGCGGCATTTTCTCGCTGAACGGCACGATCGAGTTGCTCAGCGAGGCGTTTATTGGCCTTAAATTCGGCCTGTACGGCGTTTTCTTGCGCCAGGCTGGTTAGCCTATGGTAATGCGCGATTTTTTCAGCCTGATCGCGGTTATCGGCTTTAACGGTTATCCAGAGGAGTGCTATCCCACCGGCACTACCTGTGATGAGTATGCCCGGCAGCACGAATGGCCATAACTCAGCAACCATATACCAGCCTGAGAATTTTATAAGCTGTTCACCTTGCCTGATTATCAGCGTGTAGTTTTCCAGTGTGGCTGACATGTATACGTAGGCTGCACCGAGCAGTGCAAACAACACGATTAACACGGTGACTCGCCAGAAAACAAATTTCATCGCAGGTAGGTTTCCGTGATCTCCGGGCGAAAGTGTCCCATTTCCTGGCTGACTGTCGCCAGGGCAGCTTCCCGGAGCAGACCCTGATGTTGCAGTTCGCGCATTCGTTCCTGAGCATAGCTGTGACGAACGCCGTGGGCACCGGCTGACCAGCCTAATACCCGCAGTGCGGCCGCACTGAAGCTGTTTGACCAGAGATGGCCGCCACCAAGCGCATAACGGCTGGTGTGGTTAACGCCACGATCGGTCAGGATGACGGTGTGGTCGCGCCTGACCGCTTCAAGACGTGAAGCCAGCGCTTTTGGAAGCTGAATTTCCCGAACCAGTCCGCCCTTACCGTGAACGGTGTAGGTTATACCGCTACGCCCCGTCCACTTTGTTGTATCGGCCTGTCGTACACTGGGCGGCTGTTCATCCGGTCTCGCCAGCGTATAAAGCTCATGGGCGCGTAATCCTGCTGCGTAGGCCAGCTCTGTCGCTAGTGCGTTCTTTGGGGTTTGAGCGGCGCAAATACGGGTGATTTGTTCTGAGGTGTAAGCCCGTCCTGTCAGGATTTGTGGATGGTCTGCGCGGATCACCGGTAAACGCTCGGTCAGAGGCAGGATGCCGGTGACATGGTGCATCATGGCCTGAATAGCTTGCCGCTCCATGTCGAGGGTTTTTTGTCCTACCGATTCGCCCCGGGATTCAAGATAACTGACGGCCAGAGAAGGCGTTAGTTCACGAAGTCCTCCGAGGATTCGGGATGCACGAACCCATTCTGCTACCCGAGTTAATGCCTGTTCGTAATTGCGTACGGTACCAACTGAACGTAGGCTTTCCCCTTGTATGGCTTTCATGACCGAAGCCGCCTGACGCCCGGGTGAGGAAAATTTTGCTTTTGCCATGAGGATACGGTTGAAGGTTAACGGATCTGCTGAGGGTTCTGGCGCTGACCGATAACAGCCAGAACCTGAACTTTCTGGGTGGGGTCATCCACGTCATATAGTACATGCTGTCCCATCAGACTGATACGGCGGACGCCCTCGCCGTAGCGCGGATCTAGCTCATATAGCTTGGGAAACTCTGCGAGTTTGTCGGTGGAAGCGAGGAGGCGTTCAGTAACGTGCCTTGCATCCCAGAGAGAAGCGTTTTCAGCGATATAGTCAAAAAGTGCCATCACATCCTCCGTGGCACTCGCTTTCCATTCCACATCATACGACATCGTGTTTTTCCTGATAGCGGCGCTGTAGCTGCTGACGAAGCTGGTCGGTTGTCATACTTGGTCGGGTGTCGGCACGGGCTTCTGCGACTTTGGCGCGTGCTCTTTCCTCATACTCTGCCTGTGCCAGTTCTTCATTAGCGAGACGCTGCAACAGTGCGGCTTTATCCGAACTTCCTGAGGGGATGAGGTGTGGGAGGCTCTCGGCCAGCTCCCGCAGAAAGTTCGCGTTTTCGTAGTGGGTGCTGTTCATGGATGACGCTCCTGATTTTCCGTAAGTCTATTTCTGAGTGTAGCAACCTCGCATTAGGATGGCATGTAACGGGTTTAACCATGACGAGCCAGCCAGCGAGTCACTGTGGATAGCACGACCCTGATCCGCTTTGCTCTGAGCCAGCGTTGTAGCTCGGCGGCGCTGGCTCCGGCCTGATGAAGCTGGCGCAGTTCTCCGGTGTAGCGATCGAGGCGCGATTTCCGGTAGCGCGGTTTGCGAATTAACCGGGTCTCTTCCTGTAATGCGGCCAGTTCCTGGCTGACGCTAAACTCCGTCATATCATCACCGCTTGATAGTTTGTAAGAACGCCTGACCTAAGATACCGGTTCAGCGGCAATTGAATGCCTATTTGCCCCTGTTTGACACCTTGTGGCGTCTGGCTCGGACTATTCTCGCCATTTTTTCCCCCGTCAGCGTGGGCTAATCGCGGTCGTTACACTGACCAGGTGGCGTTTTAACTGCGTCGCCTCAGTCTCTCCAGATGTCGCTGCTGGGTCTCAGATCCCTCAAGGGGCGCGGATTGTTGACCTGTATCCGGTGTAATCAGGAGTGCGTGACGTGCACTAATCATCAACAGCAAAAGAATAATACGGATAACCTTGCGTTACCAACGTGCTTTTTAATTATTGCGCTTATATTGAATAAACCCAGTGATACCCGCTATGTACAAC
>NZ_JACDSF010000062.1:5694-7703 GCF_013449685.1 Pectobacterium brasiliense
GTTGTACATAGCGGGTATCACTGGCAATAAATAATCTAAAAAAAGAAGAAAGAAAATGAGAGCATGACTGCACCGTGTGCAGGCTGAAATAACGGAGGGGCTGAGAATGTCTTGTACAGCGCTATACTGTCTCAAAAATCGGAGGTGGGACAATGGCGTGGGTCAGCGTGAGACAGGCGATGGAATTGACCGGAAAAGGGCGAAGTTCGCTGTACCGGGATATGGCGAAAGGCCGTGTATCATATAGGTCTGAGTCTGATGGCGGTCGCTCTCTCGATACCAGTGAATTGATGCGGGTGTACGGTGAATTGAAACCGGATGAGACAACGCAGTGGGACACTCGGGGACAGGGTGATGAGACAGATAATAGCGTAATGAAAGACTTGGTTTTGGAGCTGAAAGCGCTCCGGGAAGAAGTGTCGGGTCTCAAACTGGAGCTTCAGGAAATACGCCGGCTGGAATACAAGCCGGCACCGGTTGAATCAGAGAATGTTCACCCTAAACCCTGGTGGCGCCGCTGGTTAGGATAAAACGGGCGCCAGTTCGTTAATCGTCTTTATCAGGAAGTTGCTCTGGGTGGTAGCAATCATAAAAATCCCGGAGTTTTTCGTGCAGCACAAACGCAAGAATTTCGCGTACCTGATCGTGGGTGATAGCGGTGACGGCATAGGACAGAGCACAACATTGGTCTAACAGTTCATCAGGCCTAAGAGGGGTATTGTCGAACATGATGGTCTTCCGATAGTGAGATATTTCACCACCATAAGAGTTCCTACGCTCTTTGGGTGGTAGCCCAGACGGGGGTAGGAATACCGGTACTATCGACCCGGCCAGCCCGAAGGCTGCCCCGCCTGAGCCACCATTGAGGCGAACAGAGGCTGCGATATAAAAAAGGACGCTGGCGCGTCCGATCTTATCGCCGATAGTAAGTCCGGGTTCCTACACCCGGTCACCGATGTGCGGTGACCGAGCAATCATAGCTGAAAATAGCGGGAAAAGGAGGGCTTATTGAGTGAGTGGATGGTTAATTTAGAGATGAAATGCGACACGTTTCCCTGTCGGTAACGTGACATCAATGCTCAGTTCTCCACCTAATGCTGCTACATAACGTTTTAACGTGGAAAGACGAGGGTCATTTTCAGGATTCTCCATCTTGGCCAGTGTTGGTTGGGATATGCCAATCGCCCGTGCCAGTTCTGTCTGAGAGATCTCTAATTCATCACGTAGCTGACTAAGGGCAATAATCAGGCTTGTCTCTTCGACCCGCGCCGCTACGCGAGCCTGCATTTCCGGACTCTCTTTTTCCAGTAGCTCTCTGTATGTCGCCATGATTATTTCTCCAGGTTAGCCAGATGTTTTAGGTATTCAGAATCGGCAAGTCGAATCATATCTCTGTAGAATCGCTTCTCGTTTATCCCGGTCTTATCTCCGGCACATAACACGATAGCTTTACGTGTCGGATCAAAAGCAAAGAATGCTCTTATTGGTTTACCTGCATGTTGAACACGTAACTCTTTCATATTCGGAAAATCTGAGCCGTTTAATGTGTCTACATATGGCCTGCCGAGCTTAGGTCCGAATTTCTCTAAGATCCCCATTGCCTCGTAAACCGATTCTCTCAGTGAATCATCTTGAGTTAAAAACCAGGCGTCGAAGCACTCTGTCGTTATTACTTCCCACATGTTCTCTGCCTATTAATTATAGCTTTATTGCTATAAATAACTATAGCAATAAAGCTATAAAGATGAAATCCCTATCAATAATGACACCCCACTGAACCTCTTCCTCTTATAGCCTTTTGATATGTAAGTGATGATGCAGTGAAGCTGGTTAATCCGGCTGCTCGGAGGATAGGACTACTGTTACAGGCGGTTCTGATGAATGGTTTATATGGGGATGGAAATGAAAAGCGTTTTACAAATGCGATTGGTGTTAGAAGTAACAAAAGTTCTGATAGATATCGTGCTGATCATCATAATGTTTAAACGGTAGAGATGAGGAGTCATTTT
>NZ_JACDSF010000063.1 GCF_013449685.1 Pectobacterium brasiliense
TTTACGATCTATCCATTATCGCCGCTCGAATGCCTTTATCTGTAAGATCAAGTGTAATCGCTGTGGATGAAAACGTCGTGCAGAGTAATCCGCAATCCTGCGTGCACAGGTTTTGGGTTGCCCTGTGGGAATGCGTTATACTGCGGCGGAATTTTTCTTCGTGGTTGACGCTATCTTATGTTCCATATCGCGCTCTATGAGCCTCAAATTGCACCGAACACCGGCAATATTATCCGACTGGCGGCCAACAACGGCTGTACGCTTCATTTGATTGAACCGCTGGGGTTTGATTTTGAAGAGAAAAAGCTGCGCCGCGCGGGGTTGGATTATCACGATCTGGCGAACGTCAGCCGTCATAAAAATTATCAGGACTTTCTGGCGGCGGTTCCCGGTAAACGCATCTTCGCGTGTACCACCAAAGGCAGCCGCCCCTACGATCAGCCGACCTACCAGCCAGATGATGTGCTGCTGTTTGGATCGGAAACATCCGGCCTGCCAGACGAGATTCGTAACGGCTTTGAGTCAGATTTCCGTATCCGCATCCCCATGCAGTCTAATAACCGCAGCCTGAATCTGTCGAATGCCGTGGCGATCATCAGCTATGAAGCCTGGCGGCAAAATGGTTTCGGCGGTTGCCTGTAGCTATGGCTTGCTACAGTCTGTTGTTGGCAGATTTTTTCAGTGGTGGATTCACCAGAAACACCACTTCCCCACGATAATACGGTGAAGTGGCAAGACGCTGCTGCCACTGCGGTTCCCACTTGCCGTGTTGTACCAGGCCGACCCGGAAAGGCAGGGTTAGTTTCATCAGTGTGGGCAGGTACTCTGCGTAGTTGGTAATGGTGCTGCGCGCCTGATAAGTCTGTACCACTACTTCATCCAACTTGCCCTGTAAGCGATTCAACGCCGGCACATCACCGGTTTTAGACCAGTCGAGCAGCCCCGTAATACTGAGCTGACAGTCTTCGGGTAAACGCGCGCGCAACTGCGTCAGAAACGCGACATAGCCTGCTAACTGATAGCTTTTCGCGTCAAAATCGATCTGAATTCCAACTACTTGATTGCCCTGACGTCGCCACTTTTCCCGTAACTTTAATATCCGGTTCAGGTGGCGATCGGAAAGTTCCAGCGTGGTCATGCGGAAAGCCAGCCAGATACGGTTAACGCGCAATTGGCTGGGTGGAATCCCCTGACGTAGGAACACGACTTTACCCTGACGGCGCGCCACTTCGCCCTGATGCAGGTATAGCGTCTGCGCCTGATGCAGAATCGGCTGGGGCCGCACCGCCGCCCATAGCCAGAAGTCCTGATAGCGTGTTGCGTCGACGATGGTGGAGGCCGTGTTGATGGCTGAAGGTGCAACGTTAACGGAAGCGGCCTGCGTACAGAGCGCGAGCAGGCCAGCCAACATGATTAACGGCGTTACCAGTAATAATCGAGCTTGTCTGCCCACACGCTGCCTTTGTACTTGGTTTTCAGTTGGGTAAACCAGGCTTTGCGGGTTGCCTTGCTGATGTCCTGTGGGCCGCAGTCGTTATAGCCACTCGGTGCATAGCAGTAGACCGCGCGATACAGGGCATAGGTTTTGTCTTCCGGTGGCGCTTTCGGATCGGCAATCACCCGCATATACCCATCCAGACGATTATATTCGGCGCCGACGAACTGCGTTGGCGCGTTGGTGAGTCCGCTCAACATGCTGCCTTCACCCCAATCGAAGCCCACGCTGTTATTGGTGCGCAGGAAAAATTCACCGAGGCAGTTAATCGAACGGGCATCATTAGGGCGTTGGTTCAGCGTCGTGACCACGTCATTCAGCGCCGGGCATTGATAGTCTTCTTCGGTATCGCTGCCATCCCAGTCAAATTCCGTCAAATCTTCCTGATTCCAGCTTTGATTTTCGCTGCTGACCAGCGGTGCGATATCTTTTCTCAACTGAACATCTTTGAGATAGCTGGCGTAATCACCGTGGGTCAGCGACTTGGTTAACAGCGTATGCAGCGCGATAGCCCGTTCTTCATGGGTTTGCTGTGGACCCGTTTGCTGGCGCAGCAGGTCGGCGTTGGCGCTAACTTTCAGCACGGCGGAACGGAAACGCAGGTTTTTCACCGGGCTGTCGGCGGCAAAGATCCGCTCTGGATGACCGGCTTTGACCAGCGTTTCCGCCAGCGCCAGTTGCAGGAACTGATTTTGCGTGTACCCCATATTGCGTGTTAACAGCTGACGCCAGTGCGCTTCTGCCTCATCCCAGCGCTCTAGGCGCACCAACGCCCGACCGCGTAAGACTTGCTGGCTGAAATGCACGGTATCGGTCAGATCGTTCTCCTGTGTCGCGGGAACGCTGTTAACCACGGCGGCGTAATCTTTTTGGCCATAAAACAGCTGCGCGGCCTGAAGGTAGCTAAACGCCTCCTGCATGTTGTCTTTCTCGAACAGCGGCTTCTGCGCGGCCAGTTCGTCAACGGATAAGGCAGGTAATGCCAGCCAGCCTTCATCTGAACGCAAGCGCTTGAGATCTTGCACCATCGTCAACGGTGGGCTGCCCGGTGCGCTGGTGAACTGCCGATTTTCCAGCAGTTTGTTGTCGATCTCGTCGCTCAATTCAAGGAGTGCTTCGACGTCAGTGGTGTTGTTCAACCCGTGTTGGTACGTTGTCGCTAAGGCATTCACATCGTCCATAATCCAGTAAGCGCGGCGGTACAGCCCGTTAGCGGACTCGATGTAGTGCCCGTCTGGATACTGTTTCAGGTAGTCGCCAATCTGCTGAACGGCCAGCTGTGCAGCCGCTTTATCGGCTTTACTGGCATCAAACATATTGTATTCATCCAGCGCGTTTTCCATCGCTTTATTGATCGCTACGCGAATCAACATATAGCGCGAGGTTTCCGCGACCCACGGCTGTGGTGAAGACGTTAACGCCTGAAAGCCGCTTTCCGCCTCATCAAAGTGACCTTGATAGAACGCCAGCGCCGCGAACAGATATTGCATGAGAGCGCCAGCATGTCCTTCGTCCGGCAGGCTTGCAAGACCCTCGTTCAGCGCCTCTTTGGTGTACAGCGGGTTGAGGAGATTTACCCGCTGATGTGCCAGCAGTGTGCGTTGTTCATGGGTGAGCTGTGTGTCTGCTAACAGGACGTCAAAAAACGCTTCCAGCGTGGAAAGCTCATTGGAGATATGGCGTCCTTCGTTATCGTCAGGCGAAAACGTGGAGATCGTACCCTGAACGGCTAAAGGGAGGTTAAGCTGTTTCGCTTTATTCAGCGTTGAAAGGTAGGGCGCATCTGCCGTGACATCCTCTTCTGAGTCAGAAGTCGGAGTCCCTTCTGTGGCGGCAATCCCCATGACCCGGTAGGCGGTAAAAGGGTCGATACGTGAACGTGTTTGATCGGGTAAAGGATGGGGTAACGGAAGCGACATGCTGTGGAGACGGCTTTGCAGCAACATCAGGTTAGCACGTGTGTCGTTGCCTGGCTGCAAATAGGGCAGGGCAGACATGCCACATTCCGAGTCGGAAAAGCCGCACACTCCATCGCTGGAACTGAATACCTGACTGCTCATTAACGCGGTCAGTACGCCAGCCAGCAGCGTTACTCCTTTCATGGTTGGTATCCTTCATTCAACACGGGTCTTGCCTGTTTTCGGCATGAGTAGCGATCACTCTACGCAATCGCCTAAAAAACTCAATGCAGTATAACCGTGAGAAGATAAACAGAAAGTGACAGGTGCCCATGTCGGGCACCTGAGAGCATGTGATAGAATGAAACGTCGGTGATGGGGAAAGTGTCTTCTTGATTTACCGTTGATGCAACGGCAGCCAGATGATCAGACGCAATCCGCCCAATGGACTGTCTTCCGCTTTTACCCAGCCTTTGTGCTGCGTAATAGCCGTTTCCACGATGGCAAGTCCTAAACCGCTGCCGCCGGATTCGCGGTCACGCGCTTCATCCGTACGGTAGAAGGGGCGGAAAATCTGTTCGCGATCTTCCTGGCTCACTCCGGGACCATCGTCATCCACTTTAATGGTGATGCCCTGATTGTCCACCGAGAAGGCCACTTCGATGTGGTTGTGAGAATAACGCAGCGCGTTGCGCACGATATTTTCTAGCGCACTGTCGAGTGAGGCAGGGTTGCCAAAGAGCGTCCATGGCCCCGGAGGATAGGGCACTTCCAGCGTTTTCCCCATTTGCTCGGCTTCAAAGGCGGCATCATCCAGCACATTGCCCCACAGTTCATCGGCACGCAGGAACTCACGGGTCAGTTCATTCTTGTGTTGATTACGTGAGAGCACCAGTAGATCGTTAATCATGCTGTCGAGCCGCTGCGTTTCCATTTCAATGCGGTTCAGCTCATTGCCTTCACCCTGACGCCTACGTAGCAGCGCCGTTGCCAACTGCAAGCGTGTCAGCGGCGTACGCAGTTCATGGGAGATATCCGACAGCAGGCGTTGCTGTGCGGTAACCATTCGTTCCAGCGCGCTGACCATCTGGTTAAAACTGACGCCCGTAGCCAGAAATTCCTGTGGGCCAGACTCTAATTCAGGATGTTGGCGTAAGTTGCCTTTGGCGACTTCGTCAGCCGCATGTTTAAGCTTACGCGCGGGTTTCGCCAGACTCCAGGCGAGCCAAAGCAACAGCGGTGAACTGATCAGCATGGTGAAGATTAGCAGCAGCAAAGGACGGTCAAATAGCAAACTAATGAAATCGGACTGCGGACTGTTTGCAGGGCGAATCAGATAAAGCTGGTAGTTGTCATCACCATCGCGGATCGCAAAAGGACCAAGAAGCTCAATGCGGCCGTAATTTTTCTTTTGCGGGTGATCGGCGTTATCCGACAGCCCGATAAAATTACGCACAATCGGGGTTTCATGCTTCTCTACGCCGAAGATCCGGCCTTCACTGGTGACCAGAAAAAGGCGCTGTCCCGGCGGAGCCCACTTCTCCAGCACCCAGAACAGCCGTAGCCACCAGCGCAGATCGTTGGCTGGCGTGTTGGCGAGGTCTGCTTCAATGTGCTGTTCCAGCATGATGCCCTGCCGCTGTTCGTTTTCCAGCAAGGCGGTAAGCTGGCGCGAGTCCAGCTTGGGCACCATCAGAACCAGCATGAGTACCAGCGCCAGCGTTAACCAAAAAATGGCAAAAATACGGGCGGTCAAACTATTGATCATGCAGCTGATACCATCAAATAGCCTCGTCCACGCAGCGTTTTAAACCAAGGCAGACCATCCTTGCGTTCTGGCAATTTACGTCGCAGGTTCGAGATATGCATATCGATCGCGCGGTCAAACGGCGTCAGCCGTTTCCCCAGCACTTCCTGACTTAAATGTTCGCGTGAAACCACCTGTCCCAGCCGCTGTGCCAGTAGATAGAGCAGCGTAAATTCGGTACCTGTCAGATCCAGCACGATATCGTCAAAGCTGGCTTCCTGCCGTCCGGGATTCAGACGCAAGCCGTCGACTTCCAGCGTCGGGGCGCTGTTATCACCCGCCTGCTGTTGATCGGTCCAGTTGGAACGGCGGAGAATTGCGCGAATTCGCGCCACCAGTTCTCGATCGTTAAAGGGCTTCGGCAGATAATCATCCGCACCCAGTTCCAAGCCAAGAACACGGTCTAATTCACTGCCGCGGGCGGTCAGCATAATGACCGGTGTTTGATGCTGCTGTCGTAGTTCTTTTAATGTATCGATACCGTTTTTCTTCGGCATCATCACATCGAGTAATAACAGGTCAATGGTGTTATCTAATACCTGTAACGCCTGCTCACCGTCGTAGGCGACAACGACGTTAAAACCTTCCATTTCGAGCAATTCTTTAAGTAAAGCGGTCAGCTCTCTATCGTCATCAACCAGCAGAATTTTATTCATGTTTTCTCTACCTCCAAGGGCAAAATACGACATAGATTAGCGCTATTCCATGACTTTACGTAGTTTTACATCCTCTGACGCATGTTTGCAGCAAGATGCGTAGACTCCTGTTCATTGATTCACAAAACGACGTACCGCTCTGGAGAGTTATTGATGCAACAGTTCGCAACCTTATCTCTTGCTTCACTGCTTATGTTAGGCACTTTTACCGCCGTTGCAGCAGAAAGTGGAGACGCCTCGGTGAGCGGCTGGCATATCGATGATTCCGTTACAAAAGGCACATCCGTCCAGCAAGGTATGTTCGATGGCGTGAGGCTGACTGAGCAACAGCGTCAGCAAATGCGTGATTTGATGCACCAGAGCCGTCAGGACAAGCCGACGTTTAATGCCGAAGATGTTAAAGCCATGCATAAGCTGGTGACGGCAGAGACGTTTGATGAGGCGGCGGTGCGAGCGCAGATAACCCGAATGATGAGTGTGCAGCTTGAGCGTCAGATTCAGATGACCCGAGTGCGCAACCAAATGTATAACCTGCTGACGCCAGCGCAGAAAGAGATATTAGAGCTGAAGCATAAGCAACGCATGAAAGAGATGCAGCAGCAGATGTCCCTGTTTAACCAGATGGCTGCGCCGGCACCAGGTACGACAAGCCATGCCGAGACAGAGAATCCCGAGTAGTAGTGCGAGTGTAGTAAGTCGCTTGTAGTAAGCGTAGTGCAGTCCGAGTAGTAATGTGTAGTAGGTACACACCCTGTTTTTCCTTGCCATAGACACCATCGCTGTCTTTTTGCCCTCCATGATGGAGGGCTTTTTTTTGGGATTTTTAAGACATATAGCGTGCTTTGACTTCATATAGATGATTTTCCGCTCCAGTGAAATGGCTGGCTGTGATGAGGATAGATATAAACGCTTGATGATTAGATTTTAATTAGATATTAATTGTCTTAATTAGCTAATTGTCTTATTGTTTATTCATTCGAAGCGGATATGCACTTTAATAAATCAAGGAAATTGATGGTAAAGGCCATCTGGACAAGGAAAGCGTTGAAGCAACGTTTAACGATAGACCGCAGATATCAGGACACCATAAGCGAGAAAGTTGCTGAACTACGCAGTTTTCCTGCCGTAAACCTGGACATTATGGCGCTGAAGGGTGAGGCGGGAAAATTCAGGTTACGGGTGGGAGGCTACAGAGTAATTTTCGAGATTGTTAAAGGTGAGCCCCTTATCTGTGAGGTTCAGGTGGTCAAACGCAGAACCTCAACGACTTACTAATTATCAGGTTGGGTAATCCGCCCGTTTCCTGATGACATACACCGCGACTCACTGACCCTCGGATGAAATTATGTCAAAACCACAATTTATCAATGATGTGAACGGCAAGCCTCAGTTTGTTGTTCTACCTATCAGCGAGTATGAAAAGCTGCTGTCTGATAGCGATTCAGGTTATGAGGATATTCCTTATATTGCCGATGAGTACGACAACGAAACCGTACCTAATGATGTGGTAGAAATTATGTTCCGTGATGATGTTAGCTTGCTTGCGGCATGGCGTATCCATCGCGGATTATCACAATATGATGTAGCTGAAAAGCTAGGGACAACGCAATCAGCGGTTTCGCAATGGGAAGCGAAAGACTCACGGCCTCAGAAAAAAACCCGAGAGAAATTGTCTGAGATTTATCACTGCCGCCCAGAACAATTGATCCTTTGATTGTATTACTACGACCCGCTTCAGCGGGTTTTTTTATCTGAAAATAACCACGTAATACCTGATGTTTTTATTAATGTTGTGATATTTTCAACCAATTCTATTTTTACCTAAAATTTTGGATAAGATTAAAATAAATTGGATTTATTCACTGTATAAATAACAATAAGCGAAATTAAAATTTGTAAAAAAAGATGAATTTTAAAATTGAGAATAATCAAAAATCATGTTAAAAAGTTACTGTTTATCTATACATAACCAGGTGCTGACATGATAAAAAAATTATTCGATCTGTTATCGATTTTTGGTGATAAGAAAGTAACGCCGACGGAAACGTTGCTGCAAGAATCTCTCTTGCCGCTTGCAGAACTTGATAAAACGTTGTCGAAGAAAATATTTAATTATGTCATGACGGGCACCGAATCTGAGGTTCTTTATACCTTAAATCAGTTAGATTTTGATAAAACAATCGTCCTTCTGGACAAGCCGGGTTCAGTTGATTGGTACTATGTTCAAAATAATAATTTTAATTCCAGTGAATATAATAAAATAATCAGGCAGGCAAGGAACGCGCGTTATAAGCTCTATTCCATGGTAGGTCAAGGATTAACAAGTGAACAAACGGTACGTTTTGCGAAAGTATTAGCTGCGGCATGTCAGAATAAAAATATAAAAATAATAACTGACGAAGTGCCAAACTGGGTGGTTTATTTGCTCTGTGATGCGTTGGCCACTACGTTGAAAAGCACATCTAATGAAAAGTTGAAATTACATCACCGTGCTGGTTGGAGCGTTCAATTTCTCGCTGAACTGGTTGCCAGTGAACAGCATGATAAAAAAGGCGAGAATATTTTATTTGCTATTTTTGATCGGAAGGAAATAGGTGAATACTATAGCTCGGAGTTAGCGATTTTCTTTGAACTCCCTGATTTGCAGACATATATCGAAAATCATGCACAGTTTGTCCGCACGACGCTAGTGGACAAACTTTCTGCACCCGGCCAGATTCAGTTCCTGAAGTATTTATCCGACCGTGAAGTGTTGCGTGTTTTTTTCTCAGATGTCATTGTTAAATTAGCAATGGATCAGAAAAAGATGGTGCGCAGCGAAGCTGAACCGCTGCTGAATACTCTTCCCACGAATGATGTCAAAGCTCATCTGAGTGATATTCTTTTTAACGGAACGCCAAAACAGCGCTCTCAGGCTGCCGATCTCTTTGCCCGTCAGGGAGAAAATAAAGATATTTTAGAACAGGCATTACAGTTAGAAAAAAGTAAGGCAGTGATAAAAAATATCGAAAGTGCCATTACACGTTTTGACGTTGTTGATACGGCACAGGATATAGCACTCCCTGAATTACCTGAACTCACGTTGCTGGCTGATACGCCGTTGCCTGAAAGCGCAAAAGAGATTCTTGTCGAAAACCTGATGGAAATGGTGGAAACGGCAAGAATAAATGCGGAAAAAGAAATAGAACAAAATAAAACGAATGCGTACAAATATAAATGGGCGCAAGAACATTATGCTAAATTAAAAAAATTAAGTGCTGAACATTGCCGTGCTTTAGTTGATAAGCTTAATCATGGTAATAATAAATTATCTAGTGAAGATATTAGCATCATTAAACATAAAAAACGTATTAGCAACCTTCCTGAATTTACGTTTTATCATGCCATGAGAGTTATTTTTGGCAATATGCATACGTACTTCAATCTAGTCACTGCTCGAATAGAAAATGAAACTCCCACTCATATTATTGCTGGATTGGAATTACGACAAATTGAAGGTGTTTTGCAGGCGTTGGCATGCCCAGAACCTGCACGGATCGCTGCCTCGTTATGTTTAGAATCTTATAACCATGGGTTGAGACTATTTCCTAAACCGGAACAGCTCTGGCCTTTTTTCTCTCAACATCCAGACTATATCGCCGAAGCGTTGGGGCTATTGCCGAATAAGAGCGACAATAGATATCGCCAATTTGAATTGGGTCAGGCTTTTGAGCTGCTTGATAAATTCCCTGCTATTCCCGCGCAGTTTATTCCGCGCATTATGGAACTGGCTTTAGGCGAGAATAAAACGTTCCGCGTGAGTGCGCAGAAGTTGCTCGAAAAATTGCCGAATGTGCATGTGAATGCGCAGGAAAGCCTACATTCCGCAAAACAAGAAATCCGTATTACCACGATCGAGTGGCTTGCGCGAATAAAACATAAAGACAGTATCGCGCCGCTTTATGCATTGTTAAAAAAAGAGAAGAGAGAAACCGTCCGAGCTGCATTGCTGGCGGCGCTAGAGCAATTTGGTGAGGATATCTCACCGTATTTATCCGAAAAGGTATTGCGTGACGAAGCGTTGAAGGGACTGAAAGCAAGCCCGCCTACGAGCATGAGCTGGTTTGACTATAACGCGATACCGCCATTGAAATGGGAAAACGGTAAGGCCGTCGATGCCGACATTATCAAATGGTGGATAATTCTGGCGGTGAAATTAAAAATGCCCGCAGGTAACACGTTATTGCAACGCTATGTCGGGTTATTAGCCAAAGAGAGCCAGCATAAGCTGGGCCACTTTATTCTACATGCGTTTATCACGCAGGATGTAAAAAATCCGTCGCTGGAAGACGCGATATCGGAAGCGCATAAGGATGCGCCCGCACGTTTAAAAACGTATCAGTATTATCTTGAGCGTTACCCTGAGTATTACCAAAAATATGAGCATTACACGCTGGAGCAGGCGGCTGAGGAAATAAAAAATGAAGTCCTGCGGCGCTATTTAGGTTCTGCCATCGCGGATAAAGGTATGTTGGCGTTGATTGGTCGTATCGAGGGCCATGTTGCCGTCTCCGCATTACGCAACTACATGCGTGACCATTATCAGCGTCGTTCACAGATTGAAGCGATGATCAGCGCGATGGCGATTAGCGACGATCCGCTCATTATCCAATTGTTGCTCTCTCTTTCACGCCGCTACCGCACTGCGGCGATTCAGGAAAAGGCGCGTGAGCTAGTCAAAGAGATTGCCGATCGCAATGGCTGGAGCGCGGATGAGCTGGCCGATCGCACGATCCCTACGGCGGGGTTGGATGAAACGGGTACGCTGGTGCTGGAATACGGCGAGCGGATCTTTACTGCGCGCATGGACAACAAACAGAAGTTGGTGCTCCTTAACCCGGAAGGGAAAGAGATTAAAGCTCTGCCTGCGGCGCGCAAAACGGATAACGAAGAGCAGATAAAAGAAGCGAAAAAGCTGTTCTCATCGAGCAAAAAAGAGCTGAAACAGGTGATCGACTTGCAAACTGCACGTTTGTATGAATCGATGTGTGCTCAGCGCCAATGGTCGAGTGAGGACTGGCAGACTTACATCATGGGTCACCCTGTGATGCGCCCGCTGATTGAGCGCTTGGTGTGGCAAGAGGTGAAGGATGAGAAGGTACTCAATACCTTCAGGCCAACGGATGACGGCTGCTTAATTAATCTTGAAGACGATGAAGTTGAACTATCGAACGGTACGCTGATTCAGTTTGCGCATGCCGCTATTGTCGATAACGAGACGCGTGAAGCCTGGCTCGCACATTTTAAGGATTATAAAGTGGCGTTCTTGTTCTCGCAGATGGTACACAAGCTGCCCGAACTCGATCGTAAACTGGTTGAAATTGAGGACAAAAAAGGGTGGTTGACCGATACGTTCACGCTGCGCGGCGTCTTAACCAAAATGGGATATCAGCGCGCGCCAGCGGAAGATGGTGGGTCATTTAGCCATTATTATAAGCATTTCAGTAGCTTGAATTTGTACGTCAATATTGGGTTTAGCGGTAGCTACGTGCCAGAAGAAAATATTCCGGCGGTCTTGTTTGATTTGAGCTTTGAGAAAAATCAGCAAAATTATTGGGATCGCAACAATCTGGCGTTACAGGATGTCCCCCCCATTTTACTGGCAGAAAGCTATGCCGATTACCTGAAAGCCGCAGATGCTTGCTCGGGATACGATGCCGACTGGGAAAGCAAAACGCCTTGGTAATCCGCTTATGGAGCCAGTACGCCTTGTGCTGGCTTCGTTCATTATTTTGTGGCGAACAGAGACACGAACATGGAAAAACACTCACCGATAGCCAACGATGTGCTGCGTCAACATGCCGAAATCCGCTTTGCTGATGAATTAGCCCGCCTGACCAACGCGGACGAAAATAACCCGAAGCCGCGGGGCTGGCTGCGCTCGCCTCGTGCGGTGCGCCAGTTTATTTTAGGTGACGATGCCTTAGGGATTTCCGCGAAATTTTTTGGCGATAACGCGCTGGTCGACCGAGCGATTGTGACGCTGCTGGGGAAACAAGGGTTGATGTTGGTTGGTGAACCCGGAACCGCGAAATCGATGCTGTCTGAGCTGTTTGCGGCGGCGATCTCGGGAGATTCCGGCTTGACCATTCAAGGCACGGCGGGAACGACGGAAGATCATATCAAGTACTCATGGAACTATGCGCTGCTGCTTGCTGAAGGCCCCACCGAGCGGGCGCTGATCGGTTCACCGCTCTATCAGGGAATGATGCAAGGCAGGATTGTCCGTTTTGAGGAAATCACCCGCTGCCCGCCAGAAATTCAAGATGTTCTGGTTTCTTTGATGTCTGAAAAACAGCTGATGATCCCTGAAATGGGCGAGCAAGGGCGGATCAGTGCCAAACCCGGCTTTAACCTGATTGGTACGGCTAACCTGCGCGATCGCGGCGTACATGAAATGTCAGCGGCATTAAAACGACGCTTTAACTTTGAAACGGTGAGGCCGATTCAAGATCCTGAATTCGAGATCGCGCTAATTCAAACGCAGCTTACGCGTGAATTGGGCGATTTGGCTGCGCTTGTCACCGTGCCACCGAGCGTCATCGAATTGCTGGTGACCACCTTCCAGGAACTGCGCTCGGGCAATACACGCGACGGCGGCAGCATCAAAACGCCGGATGCGGTGATGTCGAGTGCGGAAGCGGTCAACATTGCCTATGCCTCCGCGCTTGAGGCGCATTATCTGGGTGATAGCACGCTGAATGCGGGCGCTATCGCACGCCAGATTATCGGCGTGGTATTAAAAGATAATCCTGACGATGCAAAACGTATGCGCTACTACGTTGATAACGTGGCGCGAGAAAGGGCAAAAAGCAGCGATGACTGGAAAGCGTTTTATGATGCCTCACGACAGTTTTGGAAGTAAGGCCGTGGCCAATTGTTGTTGATAATTTCACGGACATTTTTTCATGAGGAAACGCGCTGGTGAGTCTCTCAAACATCGTATTGCCCGCACGAATGGAACAGGCGCTGGCAACATGGGATTTCTTGCAGTCGCAGCAGATCTATTTTGCGCCGGTTCGCCACCATAGCCCAGCGTGTGCCTATGGCCTGCTGTCATTGATTGACGATATCCAGCCCGATCACATTTTGATTGAGGCACCGGTCAGTTTTAATCACCTATTGCCCGATTTGCTTCATCCTGACGCCAAGCCTCCTATCGCGGTGATGGGGCAGGCTGACGTTCACGCCCGCGAGCCGCAAGAGGGTGAAACACCGCAAGCGACCACGCGCAGCGCTTTTTTCCCTTTTTGTGACTATTCGCCCGAATGGGTTGCGCTGCACGCGGGGCATTGTCACAACGCGACACTACGCTTTATTGATTTGCCGTGGGTTGAGCAAATCGCGATTGAGGAGCGTCAGAATGACGCCAGTCAGAGCCTGCAAGCGGAACGTTATCTCGCCCATAGCCAGTTCATTTCAGCACTCGCAAAAAAATGCTATTGCCGCGATCACGATGACTTGTGGGAGCATTTATTTGAACTACGTTCGATTGAGGCGCTGACCGACTGGCAAGCGCTTTTCCGCGATACGCTGGTCTGGTGCGCGTTGGCGCGACTGGATTATGAGCCTCAGGTTTTGGAAGCTGAGGGATCTGCACAGCGTGAGGCGCATATGCTCGCCGCTATCATGCAGATTCGTGCTGAAAATCCAACGGGGAAAATTCTGGTTGTCACCGGCGGTTTTCATTCGCTGGCGCTGCTCGAAGGGCTGTCTCACGACGGGAAATCGTTCAATGCCTTCACAGATACCGCGAAGAAGCAGTACCAAAAACAGCTTAAGCAGGCGGAAAACGACAGTGCGTGGCTCATCCGCTACAGCTTTGACAGATTAGATGCGCTCAACGGGTATGCCTCCGGCATGCCTGCGCCTGCGTACTACCAGCGAAGCTGGCAGATGCTTATGGCACAGCGGGATGATCGGGTGGGGGAAGCGGGGCCGCCACCGCTCACGACCGAGGAATACCGCAATAATATGGGGATGCGTTTTTTGTCTGAGGTTGCCAGCCTGCTCCGCACTAAATCTTTTGACGATCCGCCCAGCTATATCACGGTAAAGAATGCCGTCGAGCAGAGCGTACGGTTAGCGGCATTGCGCGGGCATGAAGGCCCCGGCCGTTACGACCTGCTGGATGGGCTACAAAGTAGTTTTATCAAAGGCAGTATCGATGATGCGCAGCGCGATCTGTGGCTTGAGATTAACAAGGTGTTCTCCGGCCATACGTTAGGACAGATCCCGGCAGGCAGCGCAACGCCTCCGCTGGTTGCTGAAACCTATCGGTTAGCGAAATACTATCGTTTTAAACTTGATGACACGCTCGTCAAACTGAGCCGTTTGGATATCTATCGCAACCCGCAGCATCGTGCCCGCAGCCGCTTTCTTCATCTGCTGAGCTTCCTTGAGGTGGGCTTTGCAACGCGCAGTCATGGCCCTGATTTTTTGAGCGGTCACAATCTCGATCTGCTATTTGAAGAATGGCACTATGCGTGGACTCCGTCGATCGAAGGGCGACTGATTACGCTCTCGGAGAAGGGAAGCCAGCTCGAAGCGATTGCCATCGATAAACTACTCTATCTGGAAAAGCAGTTAGCGGAACAGGGGCAGAATCGGTCGAGCAAGAATGCGGTACAGGTGCTGATTCAGGCGGCGCTATTGGGCCTACAGTCGCGTTTAGCTGGGCTATTCCGCTTATTGCATGACGATATACACAACGATTTTCGGTTAAGTTCGCTCGTGGAATGCGGGCATAGTCTGATTCATCTCTGGCGCGGGCGTGATTTTCTTGGTTTACGCACTCAGCCTGAGTTAACTCAACTGCTGTTTAAGCTGGTTCCACAGGCACTGTTTTGCTTACCGACCATCGCTGCGGGTGATGAATCACAGCAGGAAGAACATTTCACCGCATTGCTTGCCTTGCGTGAGCTGATTGAATTTATTCCTACGCTCGATCCCTCTAGTAACGCCAGTCGCGATTTTTACCACCAATTGCAGCAGATCGCCCCTGAATTAAAGGACGTGCCTTTGTTAAAAGGGACGGTTGATGCGCTGCGCTATCTCGGTGATGACATTGATGAACGCACGCTTGATGACAATTTATCGAACGTCTTTAGTCAGGGTAGCGATCCCGAGCAGGCGGTTCGCTATTTTGTGGGATTAATGCGCGTCGCCCCTGAGCTGATTATCAAAACGCCGCGTTTGGTTGATAAGTTAAATGCGCTCATGTCGCAGTGGGATGATGACCGTTTTCTGCATGTGTTGCCCGACCTACGCTTTGCTTTCAGCCAACTCACACCGAAGCAGAATGCGACGTTAGCGAGCTATATCGCCGAGCAATGCGGCTTCTCTGAGCCGGAAATGCATCTTTGGCAAATGGACTTCACGGAGCAGGAACTGCTACAGACGATGCAGTTAAACCAAAAGCTGCAACAGCAGTTGGCGGAAGACGATTTACTGTCATGGTATGAAAAAGAGAAGGGTGCAGTCCGATGAGTGCGCAAGATCCGCAGTCTGATGATAAAGAAAAAAACGGCAAACGCTGGCGATTGATTCTGGGCCACTACGCCGACGAGGCATTAGGTAACGCGGCGTTTGATGCGAATGACCTGAAAGTTGAGCGTACTCTGGATTATCTCTATCGCCGAGAATATCAGCGTCGTGGGCTTAAGCAGGAAGGAGGGCGGCACGGCTCTTTGGATCAGTCTCAACTGACGGCGGTTAACTGGCTCAATCAGGCGCGTAAATTGTTCCCCAGCAGCACGTTTGAGCGAATGCAATCGCAAGCAATTGAACGCTATGAAATCTCGCATTTATTCAACGATCCACAGGCTCTGCAAGCGATGGAACCCACGCCCGCGCTGGCTAAGGCGCTATTGAGCTTGCGTGGACGGATGAATGAACAAACGCGTGAAGCGGTGCGCGACATTATTCGCAAGGTGGTCGATGAGATATTACGCACGCTGAGGCCGACGTTTACGAATGCGCTTACCGGTCGCCGGAATCGATTCCGACGTTCACCTGTCGCCAGCAGTCAAAATTTTGACTGGCGTGCCACGATTGCGGCCAATCTTAAGCACTTTGATCGTGATAAGAACCGGCTGGTCATTGAAACACCGCATTTTAATTCACGCATGCAGCGGCATATGCCGTGGGATGTTATTTTGTGCGTCGACCAAAGTGCTTCGATGTCCAGTTCGGTGATGTATGCAGCGGTCTGCGCCAGCATTCTGGCGGCGCTGCCTGCGGTACGGGTTTCATTGATTGTATTTGATACACAGGTGGTTGATTTATCGCATCTTGCCCACGATCCGGTTGAGGTGCTGATGACGGTGCAACTGGGAGGCGGGACGAATATTGCGCAGGCCATGCAGTACTGCGAACAGCGAGTACAAAACCCGAAACGCACCATCGTGACGTTAATCAGCGACTTTGAAGAAGGCGGTGCGCTGAATCGCCTGCTCAGTTGCGTGCAGCGCATGCACAGTCAGCAGATCACGTTGTTAGGGCTTGCCGCGCTTGATGATGCCGCACAGCCGGTATACGACACCGCAATCGGGCAAAAGCTGGCCGATCGCGGCATGCATGTTGCGGCGCTGACGCCGGAGCACTTTGCGCAGTGGCTGGCGGAGGTGATGCGATGAGCTGGCAATCCCTCTACCTGAATTATGATGACGATGCGTTGGGCGTTTTTGCGAATGTCGGTTTATTGCGTCGGGCAAAAAAAGATCTGGCTGGCGATAAGGTGGCGTTGGTGACCGATGCCGGGCAAGAAGGGCATTTTGTCAGCGATGGTCAGCAGGTGGTGCTTAATGCGCAGGGAATACAAACCGCGCGGTGTGATTGCCCCGCTTCGGGCTGCTGTAAGCACATTTTGGCGGCAGTGCTGTGGTTACAAGACCATGCTGAATGCGGTGCGGAGCAGGCCTCGCCTCTCTCTGAGGAAACCACCGTACTACTGATAGACGTGCTTGCCGAGATCTTACAGCTTGATCCTGAGACGTTAATGAAGCAGGTCGGCAAAGGGCAAACGCGGCATGCCGCGCGATTTGTTCAGATGTGGGCGGAAGAATCGGTGAGGACGGAATCACTGCCCAACCAGCTTAAAATTCACCTGCCGATGCTGGAAAATCCCGTTATCTATCTGGCTGGGGCGGGGTTTGCTGGCATGCTATCGGATTTCTTACGGGATAAGCAGCCGGCCTTGCATCTTGCTGCCATTGCCTGCCTCTTTGAAGCCAACCAACGTGTCTGGCCGTGGCCCGAGGATTGCCTGGCTCAGGAAACGCAAGTGCGGGCGCTACATGCTGATGAGCGTGCGCTGATTGCTACGCTTCACATGTTTATTCAGGACATCCTGAACCAGGGGCTGTCGCATATTAGTAAAAGCAGTGCGCGGCAGCTTCATTTGCTGAATATGTCCGCTCGTGCGGAAGGGCTCCCTCGGCTGGCGGGCTATTTGCGTAATGTGAGCGGGCAGGTCAGCCTATTAGCGGACAGGCATTACAGTCTGGAAGAGCGTGATGTGCTGCTGTTCATTGCCCGTCTGTCGGCTTATTTATACCAGCTTGGGCAGGCGACGCCTGAGCGTTTGCTACATCTGCGTGGGCGGGTACGGCGGCAATATCAACAACAGCCTGAAGCCTTATCGCTTGTACCATTGGGCGCGCAGTGGTGGGTCACCGAAGGCGGTGCGCGTGGTGCCACCTTTTCGTTTTGGGATAGTGAGAATCAGCGATTACTGCACTGTACGCAAGCGCGGGCTGATTACCATGATGTGACGTTTAGCCAGCAGGGCGTGTGGCAGGGGCAGACTATGTGGAAACAACTGGGCGAGCACATCATGCGTGCTCCCTTTACGCTGCACCATCCGCGTTTTTCTGACGACGGGAAATTGGCCGCAGGTGGAGAAAGTTACGCGAACCTTGAAAGCACGCCGTGGCCTGCCGCCGCCTATGTGCAGTGTAAATCGACGTGCGGCATTGCTGACTGGTCGCAGCTGTTTCACTATTTTGAGCAAGAGAATCAGGATTACCCACAGCCTCTGCTGCTGCATGTGAACCGCTATGACTCCGTCGTCTGGAATGAGGTGGAGCAGCGTGTGGTCTGGCCGGTCTTTGATAATGCGGACAATGCGCTGTATCTGAGCCTAAACTGGGAAAAAACGCAGCATCAGCGCATAGACAGGCTCAAACAGGCGACTCAGCAAAAGTGGGCGATTGTGGCGGTGTTGGTTCAACCCCGTCGCCGTGGGAATGATATTGATCTCCATCCTTACTCTCTCTTGGTGAGTGATGGCAGCGCGGTGACCGCATTTTGTTTGGATTTTCAGACCATCAAGACCAAGAAAACAGTACCCAGTTTTATTAGCCATATCCAAACGATATTTGCAGAGAAAAAGCGGCGTAAAGTGGTGCAGCGTCCCTTGCCGACGCTGGCACAGCGGGTTTGTCGCCCGATTCTTGATGTGCTGGACGCGCAGGCTTGCACCGGACGGCGGTATTTAACCTCAACGCAAAGAGAGCAGTTGCAACACGGTATGAAAACGGCCAATGAACTGGGTTTAACGCTCGTTGAAAATGCGTTGTCGCACTATTTAGCGCAGCCCCAGCCGGATGTGTATAGCCTGCTGCGGATCGTCTTTCTTTGCGACAGGCTTCAGCGTTTTCAAAACGGGTTACCGATTGTGATACGCCAGTCGTCATCTGTGTAGCGCCTTTTCCTGACAGAGAACAGCATGAACGTTGAGTAAGAAAAGCACGAAAAAAGACAGCGTAAGGGAGCGGTAAAGCGTAGAATGTGAGCACCAAAAATGATGCTCATGAATGTTCCCTTACCTGTTTTCAGGCTTTTGGCTGACATCCTCATAAAAGCACGCTGAAATACCCTTGGCCGCTCGCCGATTACACGGCGATGTCATTCTTTCCCTGTACCATTGCTCCATCGCGTTAGCCTCTGCCACGACAGGGGGCGCATTCTTTTATTTTAACTTTTGATATCAATATCATGACCCGTTCTTCCCGTTCGACCGCCTGGTTACGCGTCGTCAGCCTTTCTCTGGCGGCCTTCATTTTTAACACCGCTGAATTTGCCCCCGTTGCGCTCCTGTCAGACATCGCCGCCAGCTTTTCCATGAGCGCTGCGCAGGTCGGGCTGATCATTACGATCTATGCCTGGGTGGTTGGGCTGATGTCGCTGCCCTGCATGCTGCTGTCCAGTGATATGGAGCGACGCAGCCTGCTGATCAAAATCTTTATCCTGTTCGCCGTCAGCAATGTGTTGTCCGGTTTGGCCTGGAACTATTGGGTGCTGGTGATTGCTCGTATTGGCGTGGCGCTGGCTCACGCGGTGTTCTGGTCGATTACGGCATCGCTGGTGGTGCGTCTGGCGCCTGCGGACAAAAAAGCACAGGCGTTAAGTTTGCTGGCGACCGGCACGGCGCTGGCGCTGGTGCTGGGGTTACCGCTGGGGCGTGTGGTCGGGCAGTATCTGGGCTGGCGTGTGACGTTTGTCCTTATTGGCCTGATTGCTGCGGGGATTATGGTGGGTCTGATGAAACTGCTGCCTGTGCTGCCAAGCAGCAATTCCGGTTCGTTGAAGAGTTTGCCCCTCCTGCTTAAACGTCCAGCATTGCTGTGCGTGTACGGCCTGACTGTGATGATCGTAACCGCGCACTTTACCGCCTACAGTTATATCGAGCCTTTTATCCAGAAAGTGGCGTTGTTGAGTGAAAACTTCACCACCCTCTTGCTGCTGATTTTTGGCGGTGCTGGCATCATTGGCAGTATGCTGTTCAGCCGCTACAGCAGCAAATATCCGGCAGGCTTCCTGATTGTCTCGTTCGCGTTTCTGGCGGTATGTTTACTACTCCTGCTGCCTTTGTCATTCAGCGGCTGGAGCCTGTCGACGCTGTGCATCATCTGGGGAATCGCCATTATGGCGCTGAGCCTGGGAATGCAGGTAAAAGTGTTGACGCTGGCATCGGATGCCACCGATGTGGCGATGGCACTCTACTCAGGAATTTATAACATTGGGATCGGCGGCGGTGCGCTGCTGGGCAATCAGGTTATTATCCATTTGGGCCTGCCCGACATCGGTTTCATGGGGGCAGCGATGGCGATACTGGCAACCGTGTGCTGTATTTTTACGTTTGTCCGCTATTCCCGTGTGTTAAAAACGTCATTGGCGAATTGAATACGGCAATGACTCAAGCGACCTTTTTTCAGCCAAGATCTCCGTTCTCTGTAAGGGCATCTGTTTTACGTTGAGGGTATGATGAATCGACACTATGCGCGTCTAGTGACGCTGGCAGCCGTGAGCGCAACCGCCGTGGCGCTGGCGCTGTTCATAATGAAAGTATTTGCCTGGTGGCATACTGGTTCGGTGAGCCTGCTGGCATCACTGGTTGATTCGTTGATGGATATCGCCGCGTCGCTCGTGAACCTGCTGGTAGTGCGCTACTCGTTGCAGCCGGCGGATAATGAGCACGCATTCGGCCACGGTAAAGCGGAGTCATTGGCTGCGCTGGCGCAAAGCATGTTTATCTCCGGCTCGGCGCTGTTCCTGATCCTGACGGGGCTGCAACATTCGCTGGAGCCACAGGCGCTGCACGCGCCGGAAGTAGGCGTATGGGTGACGCTCATTGCGTTAGTGGTCACGCTGCTGCTGGTGTCGTTCCAGCGCTGGGTCGTGAAGCGCACGCACAGTCAGGCGGTACGTGCGGACATGCTGCATTATCAGTCCGACCTGTTGATGAACGGCGCGATTCTGGTGGCGTTGGCGCTCAGTTGGAAAGGTATTACGCGCGCCGACTCCCTGTTTGCATTGGGTATTGGCGGCTATATTTTATATAGCGCGTTACGCATGGGGTATGACGCTGTGCAGTCGCTGTTGGATCGCGCGTTGCCGGAAGACGAGCATCGCGCTATTGCTGAGATGATTGTGAACTGGCCGGGCATTCGCGGCGCACATGCGTTGCGTACCCGACGTTCTGGTCCAACGCGCTTTATTCAACTACACCTAGAAATGGATGACACGTTGCCTCTGGTTCAGGCGCATCAAATTGCAGATGATCTGGAGCAGGCATTGCATGAACAGTTTCCAGGTGCCGATATTATTATCCATCAGGATCCGGTTTCTGCTGTGCCGGAAAATCAGCGTGGCAGATTGACAGCGTAGTCGGCTAGGTTTCAGCATTTTATGTTAAAAACGTGATACGTCATGAAAATTTATGCACAATTTAGCCTGACCTGAATCAATTCAGCTTCGGGTGTTTGTTATAATATGCTAATAAAAGAATAAGGCGTTGCTGCCGTGTTTCACGGCGGCGGTGAATTTACGATAGAAGAATCCTGCAAAATTACATCTACAAGTCCAGAGGTTGTCATGATTAGAAGAATCGGAGTGTTGACGAGCGGTGGCGATGCACCAGGTATGAATGCCGCAATTCGTGGTGTGGTTCGCGCTGCACTAACGGAAGGGTTGGAAATTTACGGCATTTATGATGGTTATCAGGGCTTGTACGAAGATCGCATGGAGCAGTTGGATCGCTACAGCGTATCGGATGTGATTAACCGTGGCGGTACATTTCTGGGTTCCGCGCGTTTCCCGCAGTTCCGTGATGAAGCGGTGCGCCAGGTCTGCGTAGAAAACATGAAGAAACGCGGTCTGGATGCGCTGGTCGTCATCGGTGGTGACGGTTCTTATATGGGTGCCAAGCGTCTGACCGAAATGGGGTTCCCTTGTATCGGCTTGCCCGGCACGATCGATAACGACGTCGCGGGTACGGACTACACTATCGGTTACTTTACTGCGTTGGAAACCGTGCTGGAAGCGATTGACCGCCTGCGTGATACCTCCTCTTCACACCAGCGTATTTCCATTGTTGAAGTCATGGGACGCCACTGCGGCGACCTGACGCTGGCGGCGGCGATTGCCGGCGGCTGTGAGTTCATCGTTCTGCCAGAAGTGCCGTTCAGCCCGGAAGATCTGGTCTGTGAAATCAAAGCGGGCATTGAGAAAGGCAAGAAACACGCGATTGTGGCGATCACCGAACTGGTGTGCGATGTCGATGAACTCGCGAAATACATTGAGAAAGAAACGGGACGCGAAACCCGTGCGACCGTACTGGGTCACATTCAACGCGGCGGCTCGCCGGTTGCCTACGACCGTATTCTGGCTTCACGCATGGGCGCCTACTCTATTGAGCTGCTACAGCAGGGCTACGGCGGCCGCTGTGTCGGTATCCAGAATGAAAAAATGGTGCACCACGACATCGTTGATGCCATTGAGAACATGAAGCGTCCTTTCAAAGGCGACTGGCTGGATACAGCGAAAAAACTGTTCTAATCCACGAAAGCTGATGTTTTCGCTAATTGACGGCTACACCAACCTTGCCGTTATTCGGCGTAAAAAATTATGCTGAGGAGATAGCAGGCTTCGGATGAGCCGCAGGACGCGGCGAAAGCTTGCGCCACGTCGGGAACGTGTCGCAAGCGGTCCGATTAAGCCTGATACTGACGAAGGCACCGCGGCAGCGGCATAATTTCCCGCCGAAAGCCTGGGGTCACGGGGCGAGCGGCGTTTGAGCCGTCCCGTGTCGGGCGCGTGCTACAAGGTAGCATGAAAATAACGTCATTATCGCGCACGAAACTATCTCCTGGATTACATAAAACCTATGATCAGGGACAGCATTCAGTGGATATGGGTTTCTCCCTTATCACATCAGCCGTTGCAGATATATAACCGACGAGAATATAAACATCGGTTTTATTATTTTTTCTGCACCAACAGACCTGCTAGCCTGCCTATTCCTTCCGTCTTGATGACACGCCGATTGCCGCTATGAATATCGATCTCCGCCAACTGCGTCACTTTATTGCCCTGATTGAGCATCGCAATTTTACGTCGGCGGCACAGGCGATGAAGCTTTCCCAATCCGCTTTTAGCCGCAGCATCCAGTCGCTGGAGCAGACCATTGGCACCCGTCTGATTGATCGCATGAACCAGTTGGAGCCGACGCCGAAAGGATTGGTGGTGCTGGAACACGCGCGTCGCCTGATTAATCAGACGCACGATCTGTTTAACGACATTCAACAGTTCAATGAGAAAGAAGCGGGCGAAGTGAATTTTGGCTGCGGTCCGGCTCCCGCCGCCTGGCTTATGCCTCAGGTGATCGGGGCTTTCTCGCGACACTACCCAAAGGTAAGGATGGTCTTTCGCGTCGATAACTGGCAGGCGCTGGGCCATCGGCTGATGGCCGAAGAGCTGGATTTCATCGTGGCGGATATGCGCAACTTTGAATTTGATACTCGCTATCGCGTACAGCCGCTGAGCCAGCACCGCTGGGGCTTCTGCTGCCGCAGCGGACACCCGCTGGCGACGCAGGAAGAGATTACCGTCGAGCAGTTCTTTTCCTACCCGCTGGCGGCAACGATTCGCCCGCCCAACCTGCACCGCGCGCTGGTACAGCTGAGCGGTAAGCTGGATATTCGCACCAGCATTGAGTGTGAGAATGGCTACAGTCTTCTGGACGTAGTACGTCATTCGGATGCCATTGGGACGACCAATCATTTCAACGAGCCCGATCGGCATGGTATTCACATGTTGAAGATTGCCGGTCTGGACGACAACACCGATGAATTTTATACCCACTACGGCATTATTTATCTGGCTGACGCCCGCCTATCGCTGCTGGTGCGCAAGCTGATTGAAACCTTCGTGCAGGTCGATAGCGACCTGCACGGTACGCCCGTAGCGCTTACAGCGGAGTGATGCTGAATTCGCTGATTTCCTGACGCGAAAATACCGTCCGAAAGCCGAAATAGCCCGGAGCCGGCTTATTCGGATAACTGGCGTGGAAATAGAGCACATCGTCGACCCAAAAACGGGTTTCCCGCCGATCCACTTCAATCACGATGCGATAGCGATGATGAGGACGCAGCAGATGCGCGGCATCGGTGTACTCGCCGAGCAGCAGGCGCTCGCCGTGACCGTCGTAATAGCGAAAGCGCGTGGTGCTGTTCCAGTTACCGCCTATCCCGACATAGTACAGATTCAGGCTGTCATACTCGTTGAGCTTGCCGTACCGGGTAAACAGGTTCGGGTGGTGCAGGTCGCGCGCGGCCCAGAACTGGTTCAGGTCGGATACGCGGTCGTAAGGGCGATCCGCGACCAGAACTTCCCGCGTAAAGGCGATGCGATAGGTGCCCGAGAGCGGGGCATCCAGCCAGATCGTCAGCCCAGCGGCGCTTTCCAACGTCAGATGCTCTGGCGTTGTCTGGATCGCTGTGCGGTCAGGGTCTTCCTGCTCCACCTGCCAACGTAGCGGCTGGCCAGCGGAATCCGTGGACCAGAGAAACGTTGAACGGTGTGGTGAATCGATAATTTCACGCGTGCTGTCTGCCTGCGGCGACAGGAGGAGCGCGTTTTCAGTACAGCCTGGGTCAGTCATGGTGATGTCCTGTAGCGTGCCGCCGGGTGGCGGCATTAAGAAGAGGGAATGTCATCCAGCAAAGCCAGCAGGGCGATGGCCGTTAATCCCCACTGGGCGACGGCGTTGGTCGCCAGATTGGCGGCCGCGGTGCTGCCAGAATGTTTATCAATGGTGGAGTCAATTAGCGGCTCATTGATCGGATAGAGCACGATAGGAGGTGTTAAGCGCCGCTGTTCGAGAGTTGGATGGGCGATGCCGCCGCTACCAGCGGTAAACTCTGCCCAAGCGCGTTGCGCCAGCGCGCGATCGTTCAATTGTCGGGCGGCAAAGGCGGTCAGTCGGGCATGTCCCTGAGCCAGATTGAGCTTTTTCACCGTCTTGCCCACGGCCACACTTAACGCTACGGGGTCGTTATACAGTCGGCAGTAGTCGAGCCACGCGCGCGTAAAGGCGGGGTCGGGCAACGCCTCAACCAGTTCGCTACAGATTTCCGTCAGACCGAAAACCGCGCTGAGGTGTGAAATTTCTACCTGATCCGCAGGCGCGGGAAGAAAGCGGCCGGTATCGGGGTCAATGGCCGATCCACCGGTGAAAAAGCCGTGCGGCTGGGCGGCAATGGTTTGCATACTGGTGAGCAGGCGTGCGCGCATTGCCGGATCGCCGTGCCGCTCCCAGGCGGTTAGCCACGCGGCCGCGACAGCGCCCCAATCGGTGCCGAAACCCAGGCTGATATGATTGGGGTTATCGGGATGTGTCTGCCCGATTTTGCGGCCGGGCAGCACGGTGCCAAGCGTGCGCAGCGCCTCGACCTGTTCGTCCATCAGTTCACCGATGCGCTCATCGGCGGTGAGATAGTAGAGAAAGCGGCGGTTGGCGACGGTAGAAATGCGCAGCTGTTTGGCGCTGTCTCCCCAGTGGCGGACATTGTGCCGCGACCCCAGCGGACTAAAGCGTCCCAGATGGTGTACGTCAACTTCGCCCGTGTGGCGCGTCATGGCTTCCGCCATGCGAAACGCCTCGGCGCGCCCGCTGTGCAGGAAGTAATACCAGAGCCACAGATCGGTGCTGAGTTCCGAGTTATCCCATGCGTAGCCACCCACATCGTAGCGCCAGACGTGACGGTCGCTGTCATAGGTGTGCATCACGTCGCCGAAATCCCAAAAGCCGTACCATTTACGCTGTTCGACTTCCTGCTGATAGACGTCGAAATACGCATCCAGCTGTTTCTCCAGCCTGATGCGGCCGGGCGTAGTGGCAGAGGAAGAAGGGGCGGAAGCGGGTGCCCACAGTGTTCCAAATGCCTGCGCGCGATGCAGATCCTGTGCGCCCGCCACCAGCAGCGGTGGTTGCTGCATGCGCCGCGCCCGATTCACCAGATTTTCCGCGTCTGGCGTTGCGGGCAGCACATCGATAAACAGTTCGCTGGTGCGCGCCACGCCGACCGCCGAACCGAAGCCCGGTTCGTAATCTTCGTAGGTAATTGCCAGCCCCTCGCGTTGTTTGTCATGGGTATCTTGACCCAGCCCGTCGTGATAAAAGCGCATATCCATCGGTTCTGCCCACGGTGACCACAGCCAGAGTGTGACGGTCGCCGTGTCAGTGTGGGCATTGTCGATTTCCAGACAGGCCGGGTAGCTCTGCCAGAAATGACGCAGGCCGAACGCCACGCCACCTTTCGACGTACCCAGATAACCGACGCCCGCTGCCCGTTCGCCCGTAGCAGAAAGGAGCCAGCCCTGTCCGGCAGCCGTGCGTTTGTGTATCTGGAAGCCGTCAGGGTGGTGCTGGGTCAGGCGATAGCTGCCAAACGCGGGGATGTAATCCAGCCGTTTCCCGACCTCCGGTGAAAAATCCGCTATCGGCGGCGTGGCTTTCCCCGCCAGCTGTGCCGCGATAACGGTTGCGCCGGGATCGCGACGTAGTCCACTCAGGCCGCGTACCGCCTCACGAAAGAGCCCGCCCTGATCTGAAACGAAACGTACGTGGCGATCGTGCAGTTCTCCCTGTAGCGGAACGTCGAACGCCAGACCCAGCCCTTTCAGGCTGAAGTGGTCGTCGTCGTTGTCATAGATCAACGTGTGTAGGACACGCAGTGAATCGGTGTTCGCATAGCTATAAAGCCGGATAATAAAGGGGATGCGCGTCACCCCCTGCGGTTGAGCGTGGTGTGTACCGCGTAGTGCAATCACCGTCCGCTGCGGCCCGTTTTGCTCCACCGTGACCGTCTCGATCACGCCCTGATAGGCATCCTGCGTCAGTGTGCTATCTGTCTCTGTCCCTCTCTGCATGCGCAGCACCAGCCTGCCGTTGGTTAACGCCAGACGATTATCCCGCCAGATTTCTTCGATCAAATGGGTGCCCGAACGAGGAATCACGCAGCGAATGTGTCCGGTATCCACCGTCCAGCCGTGGGCATGTTCGCTGACCATCCCGGAACCCGATTGCTCCTCTGCTTGGGCTGTCGGCCGCAGCGTTAGCCCGTCTTCCGGCGGCGCGTCGCCACCGATGGCATGTGCTGACCATTTAATCGATCCGTCCGGCCAGCGAGCCAGCGGCCAGCTTTGCAGGTCATAAGCTCGCTGCTGTGCATCATGCAGTTGGAAACCGCTGTCGTTGCGCACCGCCCCCTGCGGCCAGGGGACGCCCCAGGTCACGCCGGTGAACGCGCGGGGCGGCTGTCCGTCCAGCCAGCGTAGGCCGACCTGCGGCACCACTTCACCAGCGTAGGCAGAGGCAAGCGGCGCGGCGGCGTGTGCAGATCTCCAGAACGGGGCCGACAACGCCAGCAGCGTGCTGTCGCGCAGGAAGCGTCGGCGTGAGTAAGCCATCTTGTCCATGACGTTAGCCCTTGAAATCGTAGCCGACGGAGATCCCGACCATGCGCGGTTCACCAATCACGCCCGTTGTGGCGCTGGAGCCTCTGACGGAGCGGTAGTAGTTTTTATCCAGCGCGTTTTTCACCCACAGCGACACGTTCCAGCGGTTGTCACCTTGCTTGCCGCTCAGCCCGCTAGACAGGTTCAGGACGCCATACGCTGGAATGCGGTTGTATTCGGAATCGTCGAGCGTACCGTAGGCCCAGCTCCGCCATGACCATTGACCGGAAACTGAGGCTTGCAGATTATTTGGCGTATCCCATTGGTAACGCACACGCGTGTTGTAGCTCAGCGTCGGGGACTTGAAGACGCGCTTCCCAGACATATCGCACGAGACGGCGGAGATTTCTGCCGGGCAGCGGGCGTTAGAGAAGTTCAGGTAGCGGGCATCCAGAACGGTACCGGCCAGGCTGATGCTCAGCCCGTCAATCGGGCGTACCGTCAGTTGCGTTTCGCCGCCGCGCGAGCGGAATTTCCCGGCGTTAATCAGATAGCTGGTATCCGTTTCCTCGTCATAGGCATTGTTCTGGAAATCTTCGACGACGCTCCAGAACAGCGCGGTATTCCATTCCACTTTGCGCTGTAGCCAGTGAGTTTTAACCCCCAGCTCCGCGGAACGGGTTTTCTCTGGATCGACGTACAGCGAATCGATCCCCAACTGTCGTGCCGCTCCAGATGATACGTTCAGGCCACCGGATTTTTCCCCGTAGCCCAGCGTGACGTAAGGCGTGACATTCGGTGCCGCGAACCAGTTCAGGCTGATGGAGCCAGAAGGCAGATGGTTGGTTTGCGAGAGCGGGCCGGAGTCAAAGGTGGCGCGATTTTTACGCTGGAATGTTCCCTCTTTCTTTTCATAGGTTTGACGCAGACCGACAATGACATCGAGTTTATCGGCGGCATGCCAGGTCCTGCGGCCATAGACGGAATAGACGGTGTCATCCAGCGTGCCAAAGCGCTGAACGTTAATGCCCTGATAGCCATTTCCGACCCACGTCCGCACGCGGTTGTCGTTGTAGTAGCGACTGTTTGCCTCGGTATCGAGGTTTTCTCCCCAGTAATCGACGCCCACTGAATAATCGAAGGTATTGCCTTTGGGCGAGTCGAGCCAAAAACTTTGCGACCAGACGCGATCGCGTACGTCAGCGCCGCTGTCGCGATAGAGCGGGATATTCCAGTTATCCGCCGTGCTGGGCAGCACGCGGAAATAGCGCAGTGATGACAGAGAGTTGAGGCTATAGCCGCTCTTCAGCTTCCAGTTGGCCTCTACCGAGCCACCGCCTTGCGCAACACGAATAATATTCTCGTCATCCATCGCGACCTGACGACCGCCGACGACCTTGAGGCCAGTTTGTTGCGCGCGGGCGCGGAAATCGTCAGTTGCACTGACCAGTACCGAGACCGGACGCTGGGTGGAATCGCTGTAGTCACCGGTGATTCTGAGGCTAAAGCTGTCATTCGGCTGATACAGCAACTGACCGCGCACGCCGTTATTGGTGCTGCCTCCCAGCTTATGGCCGTTTTCGATATTCGTGACGTTTCCGCCACGCTCCGTGCGTGACAGGTTGATACGTCCCGCCCAGTGGTCGCTGAGTGGCCCGGATGCCATCAGTTTGGATTGCAGATAGCCGCGCTGCCCGAACGATTGTTCCAGTGAATATTCAGGCGTGAAGGTCGGTTTGCGGGTGCGAATATCAATTGCGCCGCCAGTGGTATTGAAGCCGTAGGCCGTGCCCTGCGGGCCTTTCAATACGCGGGTGCTGTCGATATCCAGCAAGTCATTAGAGATGACGCCGGGGCGTGACAAGTAAACACCATCGACAAACAGTCCCACGCTGCCCGGCATACCGATGTTGGTGCCGCTCTCGCCGCCGTCGCCAATCCCACGAATAGTCACGGTAGTATCCATTACATCGACGGTATCGACATCCAGCCCTGTTACCAGTTGCGACAGTTCTTCAAAGCGGTAGATCCGCTCTTCTTCGAGCGTTTTGCCATCGATCACCGATGCCAGCGTGGTCGGTGGTTGAACAGGTGTACGCTGAGCATTCACTTTCACACGCTTTAGTTGAACGGGGGCGGCGGTTGCTGCCTCGGTGCTGGGTGTGATCTGTTGTGATGGGTGATCCGTTGTGATTTGCGGATCGGCTGCTCGCGCTATCGCGGGCAGCGTTAAGACGCAGCTCATTAAAATTCCCGATGTTATTTTTCGCTGGTGTTTTTTTAAATACATAGCTTCGTCCGAATATCGTCAATAGGCTGCCGATTGCCGTGAATGTCACGGCAATACGTGGGTTATAATTTTTTGGGGGAATAAATTACTGAGTTGCTTTTAGATAAGAATCATCCAGCCATTTATCGACATCAAAAGGCTGCCGAATAAGGCGTGATTCATAGGCCAATGTGACGGCGCGTTTTAATTTTTCAACAAAGGCCGGATCCAATTCGGGTGAAAGACGCTCGGTTAATGGCGGCAATGTATCCCATTCGACGCGTAATATATTTTCCGGATAACCTGACTGGGTGGCCAAGAGCTGAATAAATTCATCTTTATTTTTAGCATCGCTGGCCCAGTTTGCTGCTTCGCGCTGAACTTTAACTAAGCGCCGCAGAATATCTTCGTTGCCTTTGGCAAATTTCTCATCTACCAGCAGGAAGCCGCTGAGCTGGCCTGCGCCGTCGAGGTCACGGCTCGACAGCGGAATGTCCGCCAGCCCTTTATCCCGCAGCGAAAGCGTATTGCTGCCGCCCCAGGTAGCGTCAATCTGCCCAGCGGCTAACGCCGCGCTGGCTGCTGCGAAATCGAGATTGATCAGCTTCACATCAGAAGGCTTCAGGCCCTGTGAATCGAGCGCGCTAACGAAGGACAGCTCGCCCGCTGTTCCGCGAAAGATACCAATACGTTTGCCTTTCAAGTCGGGGATTTTCTCAATACCGGAGCCTTTCGCTACCGCCAGATAATGGTTGATGCCGCGTGATGCTACGGCGATCACGCGCGTATCCAGCCCGCGCGCACGGCCGATAATGCTGGCTAAATCCCCCAGATAGGCCACGTCAACCTGATGGTTGCCGAACGCTTCATTGATAACGGGGCCTGCGCCTTTAATAAACGTCCAGCGGACGCTGATCCCGTCTTTGCCAAACTCGCGCTCCAGCAGCTTCTGGCTGTGGATGACGTCAAGCAGGCCGCCGCCGCTGGGTTTTGTGCCTGCGCCGATGTCTGGCGCGGCAATACGAATTTCAGTAATCGCCGATGCAATGCCTGACCAAGCTATTCCCATTGCCAATAAGCTGGTCACTAACCATTTTCGTCCTGATGTTTTCATTTTTCGCCCGCCAGTGATGAAGTGTTTGAATGTGAGTGTGCGAATATCTCTGTTGTTATTGCGCCGGTTTAGCGCGGCGTCATCTTGTTGCAGAAACACATTTAAAGGCTTGGCAATAAACTGACTAATACAAAAAAAGCATTATTATTTTTAGTAAATAGCTAAATCAGCATTCATCGCTTATTTCATCGTTATGCAGCGAACGAAAAAAAACTATTCCAACTATGCATTAGCCTGTTTGGGTTTATTGCCTTTAGTTTGTCGGTAGGTAGGGGCGTCATTATCTTTCCGATGAAATAAATAATTAAATGAATATCGATATGCAGATACATACGTTGACTTTATTAAGCACTCGAGAAGAATCGATTATTCCAACGCTATTTCAGGTCATCTATCCATGACGCCTGCAATGTGAAGTATGACGGGTATAAATAAACACGGTCAGGAGCACATACCATGACGGAATTACTCTATGCGGGAGCGGCGTCAGGATCCCGGTCTTATTCACCGGAGCCGACTCCGCACGCCAGCCGGGTGAGCGGCGTCGTGCAGCCGCGCTTGCCGGCGTTGAATACGACGGTTTCGTCCCGACCGGAACGCTGGCTGGCGGTGGTCGCGACGTTGCTATTGCACGCGGCGGTACTGGCGTTATTCAACAGCGCATCGACACCGCCCGTTACGGTACCTGCCCGGCCACAGCCTGTCAGCGTCGAGCTGGTTGCTGCGGTTGCCGAACCAGTGCCACAGCCCCAACCTGTCGAACCTGAACCTATTGAACCTGACGTCGTAACGCCACCGCCGGAACTCGCTCCGCCGCCCGTGGACAAGCCGGTGGATGACAACGCGCTGTTGCCGCCAGTGCCCGAGAAAAAAGAACCTGAGAGAAAAGCGCCCGAGAAAAAGCCGGAACCTGCGCCGAAAAAGGTCGCGGTGAAAAAGAATCCGCCCGCACCGACGCCGAAATCTCAGGCGGAAGTCGCATCGGCAGCAGCCCCGATAACGCCTGCTCCGGTGGCGCAACAGGCGGTCGCACAGCCCGTTGACGCGCCGTTGACGCCGCCGCTCGCGAATGCTGATTACCTGCACAATCCCGCACCGTCTTATCCCGACGTGGCGATTAGCCGTGGTTATGAAGGCACCGTGCTGTTGAACGTACAGGTGCGTGCCGACGGCAAGGTGCAAACCATTCGTATCCATCAATCAAGCGGCTATCCCTCGCTGGATGACGCCGCCAGAGATACGGTGCGGCGCTGGTCTTTCGTTCCGGCGCGCCGTGGCAGTCAACCGGTTAGCGGCTGGGTGGTTGTTCCCGTCGATTTTTCGCTAAATTCATGAGGTATTGGTTATGACGCTCGGACACATTGAACTCTTTTCTGCGGAAGGCGCAGTGATTCTGTTGCTGCTGTTATTTTCTCTCGTCACCTGGGGACTGGGGCTACTGAAATTCGTCCAATATGGGCGGGCGCAGCGGCGCGATCGACGCTTTCGTGCTGCCTTCTGGCAGCAGGATGACGTCAGCCAGACGCCAGAAACCAGCGCAAAACAGCCCGGTTCACTCGCCAATCTGGCGCTGGCCGCGGTCAAAGCGCCGGAGCGGATCAGCGGGCAGCTTGCTCTGAATATTCATCTGCCCGATCGGGTTGAGCGTGCGCTGCAACAGCAGATTCAGCGTGAACGCCGTTCGCTGGAAAGTGGGCTGGCGGTTCTGGCCAGTATCGGCAGCACGTCACCGTTTATCGGCCTGTTTGGTACCGTTTGGGGCATTATGGCGGCGTTGCAGGAGATTGGGCTTTCTGGTTCTGCCAGCCTCGACACCGTTGCGGGGCCGATTGGCAACGCGCTGATTGCGACCGGAATCGGGATTGCCGTCGCGGTTCCTGCGGTACTGATCTACAACTACTTTTTACGTCGCCTCAAGCTGGCTGTCGCAGACATGGATGACTTCGCCCATGATGTTTACAGCGTGATGCAGGCGCATGATTTTCATGTCAGCACGTTTCATACCAGCGCTGAACCATCGGCCGCTGCTTTCTCCGTGAAGAACCTGAGAGAGGTGGTCTGATATGGCGTTTACCTCGCGTAATGATGAAGACGTCATGAGTGAAATGAATATCACGCCGCTCGTGGACGTCATGCTGGTGCTGTTGGTGGTGTTTATTGTTACCGCGCCGATGTTGACGAATGCCATTCCGATTCAGCTGCCGAAAACGTCGGCGGTGGCACCGGCCGATCGCGCCGATCCGGTGGTGATTAGCATTGATGGCGAGCAGCGCGTCTTCATCAATAAAGAAAGTCTGGCACGCGAACAGCTGGTGCCGCGTCTGCAACAGGCTAAAGCGGGTAATGCGGACTTGGTGGTGCAGGTGCAGGCGGACAAAGAGGCGAATTACGGTGCTGTCGCCGCGCTGCTGGCCGATGTCGAGCAGGCGGGGATTACACGTCTATCCCTGCTAACGCAGAAATAACGTAGCCGGATACCGACGATCATGATGCCCAAATACCCGTCGCGGATACGCTCCGCCCCTGACGTTTCGCTGACCGCCACGCTGTCGGCGGGATATTCCGCGTTGGTCATTTCATTAGTCGTTCCACTGCTGGTCCTTGCTGGCTGGTGGCTTGCCAGCCGTCACGGGTGGATGTCTGAACAGATCCTGCCTTCGCCGCTGGCGGTCATCGATAGCGCCCGGGCTTTTATCCCCGAAGAGTTGATTCATCAGTTGCCTATCAGCCTGATACGGCTGGTGATTGGCTTTAGCGGCGGGATCGCGCTGGGTCTGGTGCTCGGCAGCCTGTTTGGCCTGAATCGCCGGTTGAATGCGCTGTTTATGCCGCTCTTCACCGTCATCGCGCAGGTCCCGACGCTGGCCTGGATTCCGCTTTTGATGCTGTCACTGGGCATCGGTGAGGCGCTGAAACTGGTAGTGCTGGTGAAATCGGTAACGGTGCCGGTGACGCTTTATACCTGCGCGGGTATCCAACAGACGCCACAAAAACTGCATGAAATGGCGCGTAGCCTGCGTTTACCGCCCGCCGCCTTCCTGCGTTACCTGATTCTGCCTGCGATGCTGCCGTATGTGATGACGGGCATTCGGCTGGCGTTTTCTACCGGATGGGTCGCCTTGATCGCGGTCGAGCTACTCGCATCCAGCGAAGGGCTGGGCTATCTGCTGGTACAAAGCCGCCAGCTATTTATGCTCGATCTGGTGTTTGTCTGCATTCTGATTATTGGCGTACTGGGGTTTGCCGGGGAACGCGTGCTGCTGAAGCTGGAGCGTCGCTGGATTCACTGGCCCGCGCCAGTGCTGGGGCGAGATAGCCTGAGCACTGCGTTGCCGAGCCTGTCGCTGATGCCTTGGTTAGCGCCATTAGTACTGGTTGCGCTGTGGCAGGTGAGCAGTGTGCACGAGTGGGTGAATGTGGCCTTTCTTCCTGCACCGAGCAGCGTGATCGACGCGCTGTGGACGGGGCTGGTTCAGGGCGGGCTGTCGGCCGATCTCCATGCCAGCCTGCTGCGTGCGCTACAGGGCTTTGTGCTGGGCAGTGCGATCGGCGTGCTGGTCGGTGCGTTACTTGGCGGTTGGCGTATCGCCGACAGGCTGTTTAATCCGGCGCTGTCCGCGCTGCGCTGCGTGGCGCTATTTGCCTGGCTGCCGCTGATCACCGCCTGGTTTGGTTTAGGGGAGAGCGCCAAAATCGTGTTTATCGCCGTCGCGGCGTTCTTTCCTGTGATGCTGGCAACCCGCCAGGGGATCGCCCAGCTTCCGCCTGCGCTATTGGAAGTGGCGCAGGTTCTGCGCCTGACGCCAGTGCAGACGCTTCGCACGTTGATATTGCCCAGCGTATTGCCGCCGCTGTTTTCCGGTCTACGGCTGGCGCTGATGCATGCGTGGACGGGCGCGATTGGCGCAGAGTATTTCATGCCGTCGGGAGAGGGGTTGGGCGGCATGATGATTCGCGCGCAGCAGTTGCTTGAATCCGATCGCATCATGGCGGGCGTGGTGCTGATTGCCGCGGTGGCCGCGCTGTTTTCCCGATTGATTACCTTGTCTGAACGGCGGCTGACCCGCTGGCGCTTTGCGTGACCGTTAACGGAGAATCTATGTCCCTGCATTTTCAGCACATTACTAAACATTTTACCGTCAACGGCGCGCCGCTCACGGTGTTACAGGACATCGATCTGTCGCTGCAGGCTGGTGAACTGGTTGCGGTCATCGGTGCCAGCGGCTGTGGTAAATCGACGCTACTGCGTTTGGCGGCCGGGATTGATACCACAGAACGTGGGCGCATTCTGATTGGCGAACGGCCTGTGCAGGGTATTCCCGATGATGTCAGTCTGGTGTTTCAGGAGCCGCGCCTGTTTCCGTGGCTCACCGTGACGGACAATATTCGCCTCGGTATGCTCAATCTCGATCTTTCTCCTGCTGAAGTAGAGCGCCGCATTGCGCACTATCTCCAGATGATGGGGCTGGAAGGCTTTGCCGACGCATGGCCGCACCAGCTGTCGGGCGGAATGGCGCAGCGCGTGGCGATCGCTCGTGGGCTGGTGTCGACGCCGCGTATTCTCTTGCTGGATGAACCCTTTGGGGCGCTGGATGCGCTGACTAAACAGCAGTTGCAGGAGCGTCTGGCGGAGATTCGCCAGCAAACAGATTTGACGATCCTGCTGGTGACACACGATGTGGAAGAGGCGGTTTTTCTGGCGGACAGCGTGGTGGTGATGTCGCCCCGGCCTGGCCGGATTAGCAGGATTCTGCCGATAAATCTCACTTATCCCCGCGACCGAACCAGCACTGCATTGTTGGAGCAACGACAAGCGGTCAGTCAGGCGCTACATAAGGCGGATACTGTTGAAGCCTGATGCTGTTGCCTACTGCTTTCTCTCAATCTTAATCATCGATAGAAACCGCCGTGGAAAAGGCGGTTTTTCTTTTCTGCTCGTCACGCGAGATCATTCATTTTCAGCATAGTGAAGTCTCGTCATTAACTGGCATAATGCGCATGTCATTTTCGGTCAATACCTTAACAGGATATTCCTATTGGGCATGCGTAGGCGTGTTGGCCTACACTCGTTAAGGCCGCGCCGGTTAGTGCCGATGCATAATCGTGACCGAGAGAAACACTTATTGCCAATACTTGCCGGTAAGAAAGGGCGGGTATATATCGTTATTATTGAGGTTTTCGCATGAAAAAAGTTACCGTTGCCGCAACACAAATGGCGTGTTCCTGGGATCTGCCCAAGAATATCGAAAACGCTGAAAAACTGGTGCGACAAGCGCATGCAAAAGGCGCGCAGGTTATCCTGATTCAGGAACTGTTTGCCGCACCGTATTTCTGTATCGATCAAAGCCCGGAGCACTATGCGCTGGCGCAGGAGCTGGAAACCAGCCCGCTGATTAAGCATTTTTCCGCACTGGCGGCGGAGCTGAACGTGGTGTTGCCGTTGAGCTTCTTCGAGCGTGCCAATAACGCCTATTACAACTCGCTGGTGATGATTGACGCGGACGGCGCCGTGCTGGACGTTTACCGCAAAACGCATATTCCGAATGGTCCGGCGTATCAGGAGAAGCAATTCTTCATTCCGGGCGATACCGGTTTTAAAGTCTGGCAGACGCGCTACGCAAAAATCGGCGTGGGCATTTGCTGGGATCAGTGGTTCCCGGAAACCGCCCGCAGTCTGGCGTTGCAGGGCGCAGAGCTGATTTTCTATCCGACCGCGATTGGTTCCGAACCGGCTTACCCGGATATCGACAGCCAGCCGCACTGGACTCGCGTTCAGCAAGGTCACGCCGCCGCGAATTTGGTGCCGGTGATCGCCTCCAACCGTATCGGTACCGAAGCTAGCAAATACATCGACGGTCTGGAAATGACGTTCTACGGTTCGTCCTTTATTGCCGACCAAACGGGTGCGCTGCTGGCTCAGGCCAACAAGACAGATGAAGCGATTCTGGTGCATGAGTTTGATTTAGAAGCCATTGCTGCACAGCGTGCGTCATGGGGGCTGTTCCGCGACCGTCGCCCGGACATGTACGGCACGATTGCCACTTCTGACGGCAAGACCCGGAGATAAATGATGTCACAGCGAGCTACTCCTCATCTCACCACGCCGCATCAGGATGGTTTTGCGATGCCCGCCGAATGGGCACCGCATGATGCCGTGTGGATGATTTGGCCGTATCGTACCGACAACTGGCGCGAACAGGGCGTTCCGGCGCAGAAAACGTTCGCGCGCGTGGCGGAAGCTATCGCTCAGAACACGCCGGTGATCATGGGTGTGCCCGCACGCTACATGGCGGATGCGCAACAAGTGATGCCGGTGAACGTCACGCTGGTGGAAATGGAAAGCGACGATGCCTGGATGCGTGACACCGGTCCAACCATCGTGCTGAATCAGGCTGGTGAGCGTCGGGGTATCGACTGGCAGTTCAATGCCTGGGGCGGTGAGCTGGGCGGTCTGTACGAAGACTGGCGTCAGGATGAGAAAGTTGCGGCACAGGTGCTGGACTATCATCAGGCTGCGCGTTATGCCGCGCCGCTGATTCTGGAAGGCGGCTCGATCCATGTCGATGGTGAAGGTACGCTGCTGACCACGGCGGAATGCTTGCTCAACCCGAACCGCAACCCGCACCTGAGTAAGGCAGAAATCGAACAGCTGATGCGTGATTACCTCAGCATCTCGACGATTATCTGGCTGGAAGAGGGCGTGTACAACGACGAAACCGACGGGCATATCGATAACATGTGCTGCTTCGTGCGTCCCGGTGAAGTGGCACTGCACTGGACGGATGATGAAAACGATCCGCAGTATGCACGCTCCGTCGCGGCCTATGAGGTGCTGTCGGCCGCGCGGGATGCACAAGGGCGTGAGCTGAAAATTTGGAAGCTGCCTGCACCTGGCCCGCTCTATGCGACCAAAGAGGAAGCGCAGGGCGTGGACAGCGGCGATGCGGTTGAACGCCTTGCCGGCTCGCGTCTGGCGGGGTCTTACGTGAATTTCCTGATTAGCAATCAGCAGATCATTTTCCCGCTGCTGGATGAGAAGACGGATGACGTTGCACGCGATCTGCTGCAACAGATGTTCCCTGGCTACCTGATTAGCGGCGTGCCTGCGCGGGAAATCCTGCTGGGCGGGGGAAATATTCACTGCATTACGCAGCAAATCCCTGCGGCGAGGTAACGGTCGAGCCGTTAACTGACGGTTTAAAAGAAGGGGGCAGACAGGGATATCCGTTATAAAAAAACGCCGGGAACGTTTTTCAACGTTGCGCAAGCAACGGCCCGAAGGGTGACGGATAGGGATATCCGTCATAAAAAAGCCGGTTGGCGCGATAGCGTGAACCGGCTTTTTGATCGGACGAACCTTTGTCCGCCCGTTTTCGATAAAGCTTAGCCGCGTTTAGCGTCGGCTGCCGCTTTCACGATGACAGCAAAGGCGTCAGATTTCAGTGATGCACCGCCAACCAGCGCGCCGTCGATGTCCGGCTGGGTGAACAGCTCAGCAGCATTCGCCGCATTCACCGAACCGCCGTACTGGATGATTACTTGTTCAGCAACGGCAGCATCTTGCTTAGCGATGTGGTCACGGATGAATTTGTGAACAGCCTGAGCCTGCGCAGGAGTCGCAGATTTGCCGGTACCGATAGCCCATACAGGTTCGTAGGCGATAACGGTGTTTTCAAATGCTTGCGCGCCCAGCGTATTCAGCACGGCGTCCAGTTGACGTGCACAGACGGCTTCCGTCTGACCCGCTTCGTTTTCTGCTTCAGTTTCGCCAATGCACAGTACCGGAATCAGACCGGCATCTTTCAGCACGCCAAATTTCTTCGCAATGAATTCATCGCTTTCTTTGTGGTAGGTGCGGCGCTCAGAGTGGCCGATGATGATGTACTTCGCGCCGATATCTTTCAGCATCTCGGCAGACGTTTCGCCGGTGAAAGCGCCAGAAAGGTTCACGTCAACGTTCTGCGCGCCCAGCGCAATGCGGCTGCCGGCCAGTTGGTGATTAGCTTGATCGAGGTAGATAGCCGGTGGTGCAATCGCTACGCCACAGCCGTCAACGGTGCTGAGCTCTTTACGCAGGCCCGCGATCAGTTCGTTGACCATGCTCGTGCTGCCGTTCAGCTTCCAGTTACCCATAACTAATGGATGTCGCATCTTTTTTCCTCCAGCCGGAATCGCGAATGAATCAATATGTTAATAAATCAAGGTGTTAATGAACCGATGTATAAATTTTACTGCCTACAGGCAATATTACCTGCCCACAGTATAGAGACGAAATGTGACCGTGGCTCTGTTTTTCGTCATGAATTACCGTGTTGATCACGGTTCAGATAGCGTTAGCTTAATCGGTTCAACAGCAAAAGTTAGCCCTTTTTCACCATCATCTGCAACAACATAACGCAAGGCGCCTTCCGTTTGCGGATAAAAGCGCTTTCCTTTGCCCTTTTCCAGCAGTTCGGTGACTTTTTTCACGCTCTGTTCTTCCGTCAGCGATGGGGCGAACGTGCGTGCCAGCGCTGCCATATAGTCGATAGCCTGCTTACGACGCACCGTGGTTTCTTGTTCGCTCTGCGGCTGCGGCAGCCAGGTGATTTGCAGCGTTTTGATTTTCCCAGTGCCTTTCTCCAGCGCGGTTGAGGCATAGAGGTGGTCGTTGATCCGGCTGGCGGCGCGAGTCAACATGCTGGTGATGTTACCGGTGTCGACAACCCGAAATTCGCCAATCGGTAGCGTTGGATTGCTCAGGTTGTAGCGGGAACGGAACTGCGTGATGGTTTGATCGAAGGTAGGGGCACCAGCCAACAGATACGGCGCATTGGCTGAGGGTTTAGGCGGGAACGTCGGATCGGCACCCGCGTGAGTCTGGTACAGCACCAGCGATGATAAAACCAAAAGTGAAGCGATGCGTTTTCGTGTCATAAGGATTCGGGTCAGCCACTTCAAAAGATGTCCAGGCCAATAACGGCGGAATACGTTTGATTAAAGCGGCATTGGTACGTCGTTGTCAAAAATAGTACGTCGTTGTGAGAAATCGCACGTGGCTGACAAAAATCGCGTAAAGATGGCGGGCAACTGTCTCGGTTGAGGTAAAATCAGCCTGCGTAAAATACAGATTAATTCGGCCAGACAGGCCGACAATTCAGGGCGTTATCGTTAATGACATTACAGCAATGGTGCTTCTCGTTTAAAGGCCGAGTCGGTCGTCGTGATTTTTGGCTTTGGATGGCGATTTGGGTCGCGCTGATGGCGGTGCTGTTTACGCTATCCGGCCAAAGCTGGCTGGATACGCAATCGACGGCGTTTGGTTTGGTGGTATTGCTGTGGCCGACGGCGGCGATTATGGTGAAACGGCTGCACGACCGTAATAAGAGCGGCTGGTGGGCGCTGCTGCTCGTGGTGGCGTGGATGTTGGCTTCGGGGAATTGGACGATGTTCTCGTCCATCTGGCAGTGGGGCATTGGCCGCTTCTTGCCGATCCTGATTGTCGTGATGACGCTGCTCGACTGTGGCGTTTTTCTGGGGACAAAAGGGGAAAACCGCTTTGGAGCAGCGGCGGAACCGTTTCGCTTCCGCCGCTGATTAACAACGACCTGCAGTTTACCAATAGTTTTCGGCAGTCATATGACCGGGCCTGCGGCGCAGGTGCTTGGTCATTTGGCGCTCTTCTTTCAGCAACAGCTGAGTGTCGCGTACCATCTGCGGGTTGCCGCATAGCATGACGTGGCTTGTCGCTGCATCCATCGGCAGGCCTACGGCGGCTTCCAGCGTACCGCTGCTGATAAGCTGGGGAATGCGGCCCGTCAGCGAGCCTGTTTCTTCTTCCCGACTGACGACCGTTTGAATACGCAGTTGACTGTGGTAGCGCTGCTGTAATTGCTGCATTAGCGGCAGATAACTCAGATCGCGTGAGAAGCGGGCGGCGTGAACCAGTACGATATTCTTAAAACGCTCCAAGCCCTTGCCTTCCTGAAGAATCGACAGATAAGGGCCAATGCCTGTCCCTGTTGCCAGCATCCACAGCGTTTCACAATCAGGCACTTCTTCCAGCACGAAAAAGCCGGCAGCCTCTTTGACGATCAGGACGTCTGAACCGGGCTGCAACGCATGCAGATGCGGGCTGAGCTTACCTTCTGGCACCGTCACCAGATAAAATTCAAGCGTGGGATCGCTGGGTGCATTCACGTAGGAATAAGCGCGCTGCACTTTCTCGCCATCAATCTCCAGCGCCAGTTTGCCATACTGCCCGGCAGTGAATGCATCGGTGGGCGCGTGAACCCGAATGCTAAACAGACTTTCTGTCCAGTTTTCTACCTGAACTACCTTGCCTGTCACCCACTCAGCCATATTTTTTTGCTCCTGTTGCTTGCATTAGACGCTGCTATTTTTGCATGTAAGTCGTGCATCTACGATACGCTATTTATTAACAACTGTGAAACAATCAGTCTGCCGATCGGTGGTCAGCTACAGCAGGAACTCGTGCAGCATACGATCCTTACGATCCAGATAGTGCGTCGATTTAATCCGGCGGATCGTGCGGGATTTGCCGCGGATCAGCAGCGTTTCGGTCGTTGCCATATTGCCTTTACGCGCGATCCCGTCCAGCAAATCACCTTTGGTGATGCCAGTTGCAGAGAAAATCACGTTATCGTTGCGCGCCATGTCATCAAGCTTGAGGACGCCACCGGCTTCGATGCCCATTTGGCGGCAGCGTGCCAGCTCATCTTCACCGATACGGCGGTTTTCAGCACTATCGCCTTTGACCTGATGACGGGCGAGCAAACGCCCCTGCATGTCGCCATCAAGCGCGCGGATAACGGCTGCTGAAATTACGCCTTCTGGCGCGCCGCCGATGCCGTATAGCACGTCAACTTCGCTGTCTGGCATGCAGGTGAGGATGGACGCCGCAACGTCGCCGTCTGGGATCGCGAACACTTTCACACCCAACTGCTGCATGTCCGCGATACAGGCATCGTGGCGCGGTTTAGCGAGTATAGTCACCGTTAACTGGCTCAGCGGTTTACCCAACTTCAGTGCGACATTACGCAGGTTGTCCGCCAGCGGCAGGTTGAGGTCAATCGCGCCTTTTGCCTCGGGGCCGACAATCAACTTTTCCATGTACATGTCTGGCGCGTGCAGAAACGTGCCTTTTTCGCCAACGGCCAGCACGGCCAGCGCATTTGCCTGACCCATTGCCGTCATCCGCGTGCCTTCAATCGGATCGACAGCGATGTCTACGGCATCGCCCTGACCGGTACCGACCTGCTCGCCGATGAACAACATAGGCGCTTCGTCGATTTCCCCTTCGCCGATGACAATCTGACCGTTGATATTGACCTGATTCAGCATGATGCGCATTGCCTGTACGGCAGCATTGTCGGCGGCATTCTTGTCGCCACGGCCTAACCACTTATAGCCTGCCAGCGCGGCTGCTTCGGTGACGCGTGAGAACTCAATGGCTAATTCACGTTTCATAAATACCTGTCTATTGTCGATCGGGAAAGGAAGGGATGTGGGCGGGGATTTTATCACAACGGGGGAGAGTGGCGGTTGAACGGTAAGGAAAAAACGGGCGCGACAGGCGCGCCCGATGTGGACAGGTGCATTGGCGGATTACGCGTCGTGATCTTCCCAGTTACGGGCACGAGCCACGGCTTTCTGCCAGCCGCTGTAGCGAATGTTACGCTCTACGGTTTCGATGCTAGGACGGAATTCACGCTCAATCGTCGCTTTGCTCTTCACTTCATCCAGATCGTTCCAGAAGCCCGTCGCTAAGCCCGCCAGGAAAGCTGCACCCAGCGCGGTGGATTCACGTACTTCCGGACGTTCCACACGCGTGCCGAGAATATCGGACTGGAACTGCATCAGGAAGTTGTTGGCGACTGCACCGCCGTCGACACGCAGCGCTTTCAGGCGGGTATCAGCGTCTGCCTGCATGGCATCCAGTACGTCGCGGGTCTGGAAGGCAATCGATTCCAGCGTCGCACGGATGATGTGGTTAGCATTCACACCACGGGTCAGACCGAAGATCGCGCCACGGGCATACGGGTCCCAGTAAGGAGCACCCAAACCGGTGAAGGCAGGGACGACATAAACGCCGTTAGAATCCTTCACTTTCGTCGCGAAATATTCGGAGTCCATTGAGTCGCCGATCAGCTTCAGCTCGTCACGCAGCCATTGGATGGAGGCACCGCCAACGAACACGGAGCCTTCCAGCGCGTAGTTCACTTCGCCGCGTGGGCCGCAGGCGATGGTGGTCAGCAGACCGTGTTTAGACAGCACCGCTTCTTTACCGGTATTCATCAGCAGGAAGCAGCCCGTGCCGTAGGTGTTTTTCGCCATGCCAGGGTTGACGCAAAGCTGGCCGTACAGCGCCGCCTGCTGGTCACCCGCGATACCGGCGATAGGAATACGCGTGCCGCCTTTACCGCCAATGTTGGTCTGGCCGTAAATTTCTGAAGATGCGCGCACTTCTGGCAGCATTTCGCGCGGGATATCCAGCGCTTCCAGCATGCGGGTATCCCATTCCAGCGTATGAATGTTAAACAGCATGGTGCGGGAGGCGTTGGTGTAATCCGTTACGTGAACACGCCCTTGCGTCATTTTCCAAATCAGCCAGGTGTCGATGGTACCAAACAGCAGTTCACCGCGTTTGGCGCGCTCGCGAGAGCCTTCAACGTGATCCAGAATCCATTTCACTTTGGTGCCGGAGAAGTAGGGGTCGACCACCAGACCGGTGGTGTTGCGCACGTACTCTTCCAGACCGTCTTTCTTCAGCTTTTCGCAAATTTCAGCGGTACGGCGACACTGCCAGACGATGGCGTTATAAATCGGCTTGCCGCTCTCTTTTTCCCATACGACGGTGGTTTCACGCTGGTTGGTGATACCAATGCCTGCGACTTCATCTGCGCTGATGTCGGCTTTAGCCAACACTTCGTTCAGCGTTGAGCTTTGTGATGCCCAAATCTCCATCGGATCATGCTCTACCCAGCCTGCTTTTGGATAGATCTGAGTGAATTCACGCTGTGAAACGCTAACGATATTCGCATCGTGATCCAGTACGATGGCGCGGGAGCTGGTTGTGCCCTGATCGAGCGCGACAATGTATTTTTTTTCCGGGTTCATAAATCCAATCCTGTAATGATTAACCGTGAAATAGGATGGTCGTGGCGTTAAGTTTAACGGCCTTCACGACGCGGGGTACTTTCTGCCTCGGGTTCGCACACATCACATGGCAGATTGTGGCCAATCAGTGCGCGATAACCGAAGGCACCCAGGCAGGCACCGATAATCGGGCCAAAGATGGGAACCAGGAAGTAAGGAATGTCGCGTGCGCCAGTGAAGGCCACGTTGCCCCAGCCCGCCAGAAACGCGAACAGTTTAGGACCAAAGTCACGCGCGGGGTTAAGAGCGAAGCCGGTCAGTGGCCCCATGGACGCACCGATAACGGCAATCAAAATACCGATCAGCAGCGGAGCGAGTGGCCCGCGTGGGATACCGTTACCATCATCGGTCAGCGCCAGAATCAGGCACATCAGGATAGCGGTGATGACGGTTTCAACCAGCAGCGCCTGCATAACGGAAATGTGTGGGTTCGGATAGGTTGAGAAAATGCCCGCTAAACTCAGGCTTTCCGTACTGCCGCGCACCATATTGTTGGCTTGTTCAAAGTCCACGAACAGATTGTGATACAGACCGTAGACCAGTGCGGCGGCACAAAATGCCCCAGCAATCTGCGCCAGAATGTAAGGCACCACCTTGCGCCCATCGAAACAGGCAAACAGCCACAGGGCGATAGTAACGGCCGGGTTGAGGTGAGCACCAGAAATCGCGGCGGTCAGGTAGATTGCCATCGCAACCCCCAGACCCCAAATGATGCTGATCTCCCACTGCCCGAAGCTGGCTCCCGCCAGTTTCAAGGCGGCGACGCAGCCGACACCGAAGAAAATCAGCAGGCCAGTGCCGAGAAACTCGGCGATGCACTGGCCTTTTAGCGTTGAACGTTCTGCTTGGCTCATGTTTTTTTCCTGCTGGGTAACGTACAGAGTGGTAGGTCTAAGGATACCGTGGGGCATCCTCTGTTTTAAATGTATTTATGGTGTGAATTTATCGTTAATGCTCGAAAACGAGAAATATCGAAATTAAAATGTGTGTTGCACGTCAAAAAAATGAGCGTATTCGCTTATGAAATGACTCGCAGTGGTTTTTCGCCCACGGTTGATAGTAACGCTCAGGTTAAATTTATTAACACAATAGGGGTAATGGAGAAGTGAACAGGCGTCGTTTTCAGTTTACACCGCCCATTTTTCCGTTTCGGCTGTCCGTTTTTTCAGTTTGTACTGTTTGTTTTTCAGTTTGTACTGCCTGTTTTTCAGTTTGTACTGATAGTGTTACGTAAGAAAAGCTGCCACACTCGCGTAGTGGGGGATGCGCGCTAGACAGGTGGCGGTTGGCTACATACAATTTCGCTATGGTCTGTCTTGCCAGCCGTCCCGCGGTCAGGATTATATTTACGGGCGGATGGCGACACCGTTGGGTGTTGGTTACAGAGTCCGAAAGCCAGCGTTAACCGATCTTTGCCTTGTTGCGATTAAAAGGGGTTTGAAGAATGTCATTTGAAGTGTTTGAAAAGCTGGAAGCGAAAGTTCAGCAGGCGATTGATACCATCACGCTCTTGCAAATGGAAATTGAAGAGTTGAAAGAGCAGAACAACGCGTTGTCGCAGGATGTGCAGGCGGCTGCGGGTTCACGTGAAGCGCTGGTGCGCGAGAACGAGCAGTTGAAAGAAGAGCAAGTGGTATGGCAAGAGCGCCTGCGCGCGCTGTTAGGCAAAATGGAAGAAGTCTAATAAGACTTTTGACAGCCTGAGAAGCCTGTTTCACTGAAGTAGAACGGTGATAATGGGATAGAAGAGTAAAGCGTCCGCGCCAGGGATGGCGCGGCTCGAGCGTACAGGGATGTATTTACCGCGTCTTTACGATCTACCCATTATCATCGCTCGACGCCATCAATCCCTGACAATTCAACGATATTATTCAATATCCAGCGGGTCTTCCGCCAAAATAATACCGGTATTATCGGCATACAGATGGTCACCGGAGAAGAAAGTGACGCCACCGAAGTTGACGCGAATATCACTCTCGCCGATGCCTTCGCTACCCGCGCCGACCGGAATCGCGGCCATCGCCTGAATACCGATATCCAGCTCAGCCAAATCGTCAACCTGACGCACCGCGCCATAAACGACAATGCCTTCCCACTCGTTTTGCGTCGCCAGCCTGGCGATTTCCGCATTGATCAACGCGCGACGCACGGAGCCGCCGCCATCGACCAGAAGCACGCGCCCGAGGCCGTTCTCTTCAAGGAGATCGAACAGCAGGCCGTTATCCTCAAAACATTTCACCGTGGTGATCTTGCCACCAAATGAAGTACGCCCGCCAAAATTAGAGAACAGAGGCTCAACAACATTCACCTCTTCGTGGTAGATATCGCACAGTTCGGAAGTATCGTATTTCATAGGATTAACGTCTGTTTGCCGCCGGAATCATGAGTATATCCCTTTCTGACGGCTGTTGGCAAAATCATCAAATGTTAACTTGATGCGTATCAGTAAATACGCGCCCCTTTTCGCCCGCGCTCACTTCAACCGCACTAACTCAATATCACGCCAACGGCGAACAGAATGTTGGTCAGCAGCGCGCCTTTTACCGTTTTTTCCAGCATCGGACGCATACTGAATGCGCTGGTTTCACGCAGCACATAGCGCGCCTGCTGAATCAGCAACGGGAGTGTCAGAATAAAGAGCCAGCCCGCTAGACTGTGCAGATAAAACGTGGCAAACAGACCGAGACAAACCGGAGCCAGCAACAGCAGTATCGTGTGATAGAAGCGCGCTTTTTCCGCACCAAGACGTACTGCCAGCGTGTTCTTTCCGCTGATGCGATCGTTGTCGATATCGCGCAGGTTGTTGATGTTCAGCACCGCCGTTGCCAACAGACCGCAGGCCGTAGCAGGCAGCATCACGATGCTGTCGAAATGGCCGGTTTGCAGATAATACGACCCCGCGACGCTGAGCCAGCCGAAAAAGATCAGCACTGAGATATCGCCGAGTCCGATATAGCCGTAGGGCTTGTTACCGACGGTATAGGTGATGGCGGCGAAAATCGCCAGCAGCCCCAGAATCAGGAAACCAAAGATATCTGCGGGCTTTTCACACGCCAGAATCACCAGGCTCACGCCGGAAATGATGGTGAGCGCCACCGTCACGATTAGCGCATTGCGCAGCTGTGCCAGTGTAATTGCCCCGGTCTGAATACCGCGCAACGGCCCGATGCGTTCCTCGGTATCGCTGCCTTTTATCGCATCCCCATAGTCGTTCGCCAGATTGGAAAGGATTTGCAGCAGTCCGGCGGTTAACAACGCCAGTAATGCTACGCCCGGTTTAAAGCTGCTATGCCAGCTCGCGATCGCCGAGCCGGTGACGATGGACGCAAAAGCTAATGGCAACGTCTTTGGACGCAGGCTATCCAGCCAGGCTTTGGTTTTGCTGCTATGGGTTGATAAGGTCATGGTGTGCTTCAATTTTTATTGACGATTCAATGGCGTGAATCATCTGTTTATAAACAAGAAAAGTTAGTGATGGCGACGTCAGAAACAAAAGTGGGAGGCCAACGCCTCCCACTTTATCGTTAATCGTGCGATCCGCGAAAACGGATTATAAGATAAATCGACTCAGATCTTCATCTGCTACTAATTCATCCAGATGATTACGTACGTAATCTGCGTCAATGGTAACACTTTGACCGTTCATTTCGCTGGCATCGTAAGACACATCTTCGATCAAACGCTCCATCACGGTATGCAGACGGCGCGCGCCGATATTCTCGGTGCTTTCGTTGACCTGCCAGGCGGCTTCGGCAATACGGCGGATACCATCGGCGGTGAACGCAATATCCACGCCTTCTGTCGCCATCAGCGCTTTGTACTGCTCGGTCAGCGAGGCGCTCGGTTCGGTCAGAATACGCTCGAAATCTTCCGTGGTCAGCGCCTGCAACTCTACGCGAATTGGCAGACGCCCCTGCAATTCTGGAATCAGATCGGACGGGCTGGCAACCTGGAACGCACCGGACGCGATAAACAGGATGTGGTCGGTTTTGACCATGCCGTGCTTGGTGGACACGGTGCAGCCTTCAACCAGCGGCAGCAGGTCACGCTGAACGCCTTCACGGGACACATCCGGGCCGGAGCTTTCGCCACGCTTACAGATTTTGTCGATCTCATCGATGAACACGATACCGTGCTGCTCGACGGCTTCAATCGCCTGCTGTTTCAGCTCTTCCGGGTTCACCAGCTTGGCGGCTTCTTCTTCTATCAGCAGCTTGAAGGCGTCTTTGATTTTGACCTTACGGGCTTTCTGCTTCTGGCCTGCCAGATTCTGGAACATGGACTGGAGCTGGTTGGTCATTTCTTCCATGCCCGGAGGAGCCATGATCTCTACGCCAACGGGAGCGGCTGCCAGGTCGATCTCGATCTCTTTGTCGTCCAACTGGCCTTCACGCAATTTCTTGCGGAATGCCTGGCGTGCAGCGGAAGGCTCCTGCGTGCTTTCCGCCTGTCCCCAGTTGTTTTTCGCTGGTGGAATCAGCACGTCCAGAATGCGATCTTCTGCCATCTCTTCCGCACGGAAGCGGTTTTTTTCGATGGACTGAAGGCGCACCATTTTGATCGCAGAATCTGTCAGATCGCGGATGATGGAGTCAACTTCTTTACCTACGTAGCCTACTTCGGTGAATTTGGTGGCTTCCACTTTGATGAACGGCGCATTGGCGAGCTTCGCCAGACGACGAGCGATTTCAGTTTTACCGACACCAGTCGGACCGATCATGAGAATATTTTTAGGCGTTACTTCATGACGAAGTGCTTCGTCCAACTGCATGCGGCGCCAGCGGTTACGCAGCGCGATGGAAACGGCACGTTTCGCTTTATGCTGGCCGATGATATAGCTGTCGAGTTCGCTGACTATCTCGCGCGGGGTCATTTCAGACATAGTTGATCCTTACGCCTTGGAGGCTAATTCTTCTATCGTGTGGAACTGGTTGGTGTAGATACAGATGTCGCCCGCAATCCCCAGAGATTTCTCGACGATATCACGCGCACCCAGCTCGGTGTTTTCCAGTAAAGCACGCGCGGCAGCCTGTGCATAAGGACCGCCGGAACCAATCGCGATCAGATCATTTTCAGGCTGCACGACATCACCATTACCGGTAATGATCAGCGAGGCATTTTCGTCCGCGACGGCTAACAAGGCTTCCAGCTTGCGTAGCATACGGTCAGTACGCCAGTCTTTCGCCAGCTCGACGGCTGCTTTCACCAGATGACCCTGATGTAATTCCAGCTTGCGCTCAAAAAGCTCAAAAAGGGTGAAGGCATCCGCCGTGCCGCCTGCGAAACCGGCGATGACGCGGTCATGGTAGAGGCGACGCACTTTACGCACGTTGCCTTTCATCACGGTGTTGCCCAGAGTGGCTTGTCCATCACCGCCAATGACCACCTGGCCGTTGCGGCGTACGCTTACAATTGTTGTCACGAGTCAGTCCCCGTTTGAAGAAAAAGATCCCCGCATCATCCGGGGTACATTGAATTTATAGATGGGGGAAGGCGTGGGGTTTTTCAACCCCCGCTGGCAAGAGGAATACAGTTTGATGCGCCCGCGTCCTTAAGACGTTGGATCATGCTATCTGCGGCAGCACGGTTGTTATAAGGCCCAAGCATAATACGGTTCCAGCCGCCGTTAGAGGTGATGCGGCTTTCGATACCGGCAAACGCCAACTGCGCTCTGACCGATTCGGCAGGATCCATAGTTTTGAAGGATCCACACTGAATCGCCCAGCGCTGGGTTTTCTCGGCTTTTGGCGCTTCAGGCTGTTTGACCGGCTGTTGCTTCGGCGCTTCCTGTTTTGGGGCTTCTTGTCTTGGAATGTCTTGTCTTGGTACGACAGGTGCCGCTTGCGTGATCACAGGTGCCCGTGTGGTTGGCTGCGTCGTTACGACAGGTGGCGGCTGCATCGATTGGGTCGGCGGCTTGATCGTTACCTGAGAGCGCGGAACCTGCGTCTGATCGTTATACGGCACTTCGGAAAGCTGCGTTGGCTGGCGACGCATATCAGACTGCATCTGTTCCAGCAACTGGCGCTGTTCATCCGTCAACTGCACTGGCGACTGAATCTCGCCACCCGCAGAAGGCTCCGTTGGCGTTGTGACGCCCAACTGACGATTTTCCAGCTCTTTGATGTAGCGCCAGCGTTCTTCCGGCTTGGGGGGCAGTCCGTTACCTTTGCCTGCATTCTGGTGTGGTAGGACGGGTGAATCATCGGGTTTATTATGGGCGATAAAGTACAGACCGCCCGCGAAGGTGACTAAAACAGCAACAGCGAGTGCGATCATCGTTTTGGACGCACCTGAAGCCTTGCCTTTTTTTCGGCTATTTGTCGTTTTCCGACGCGTCCCTGATGAACGTCCCCGGCTCACGTAGTCTCTTTGTGCCACTGTTGTTTCGCTGTGAATTGATAGGTAAATAACATAATTAGGGGGTCATGTTACTGAACCCTCAAATATTTGACCAGTTCCTGAAGTCTTAAAGCCTGTTACGGGCGTAATTCGGCGCGGCGACGCTGTCGCGTATGACCAGCTCACTGGACAACAGACGGGAACCGCTTTGTACCGTGTTACCTTGCAACTGCTCTAAGAGTAGCAGCATTGCCTCGCGTCCGATCTGATAACGAGGCTGGGCGACAGAAGTCAGAGGCGGCCAACTGTACTGCGCCTGTTCGATATCATCGAAACCGATAATAGAGAGGTCGCGTGGGATATCCAGCCCCATCTTTCTGGCCTGCGCCAGCACACCCAGCGCCATGAGGTCACTATGACAGAAGACCGCGCTGGGCGGCTGAGGATGCTGCATCAGCGCAATCAGGCCGTTTATCCCAGTTTCGTAGGTGAAATCGCCACGAAAGATGTACTGATTATCGATAAGAATCCCGTTGCGACGCAGGGCCTGAATATATCCCTGGAGACGATATTGGCTCAGGTGCATGTGCTCTGGGCCGGCAATACAGGCGATACGTTGATGGCCCGCCTGATGCAAATAGTGTACGGCTTCAAAGGCGGCGGTCAGGTTATCGATATGCACGGTGGGCAGCGCCAGATCCGGTGAGAACTCATTCGCCATCACCATCGGTGGCAGATTACGTTGCTCTTCCTGACCAGCGTCAAACGGCAGATTAGAGCCGAGTAACAGCATGCCGTCGATCTGCTTGGTAATAATCAGGTCTACAAAGGTTTTTTCTTTCTGATGCTGGTGAGCGCAATCGCCAATCAACACCAGATAGCCGTGTTCGGCTGCCGTTTCCTCGATCCCGCGAAATATTTCGGAGAAATAGGGATCGCAGATATCTGGGACGATCGTCAGGATCGTGCGTGATTCGTTACGCTTGAGATTCCTGTTGAGTGCGTGAGGCGAATAGCCAACGGCGATGACAGCCTGTTCGACCTTCCTACGGGTGGTCGAAGAGACTTTCTCTGGGTTCATTAACGTTCGGGACACGGTCGCGGTGGAAACGCCCGCTTCATCCGCCACGTCTTTCATCGTCGCCGTGGTGACGCCTTTCTTCTGCTTCAACGCTTTTCTCCTTGCGTCAGCGTTAACTGGCGCTGACTGTCAGCAGAACGCCTCTGTCCACTGACTTTCTATGATGACGGGTAACGCTTTTTGGGGACGGTATGCCGATGAAACGGCGCTATACCTGAGTGCACGATCTGACCTCAGTAAACAGTCTGGCCTCAGCATACGGCCTGCGCAGACAGTCATAACAGATTGAACGCAGGTTTTGTTGCTTAATTTGCACAAAAAGTGTGATGAATATCGTGTTCTCGACGCCGATCGCAAAAAATGCGTGGCAAGAAACCGAAATGATCTAACAGGAAGCGCTAACCGTCCGTGGGGTCGACATCCAGCATCCATTTCACTTTACGCGCCTGCGGCAGCGTGCCGATTAGCGTCAGCGATGTTCTGACCAGTTTCTGCAATAGCGCTCTGGAGGGGTGCTGTAGCAAGAGCTGCCAGCGGAAGCGTCCCGCACGTTTGGGTTGCAAAGCAGGGACTGGGCCCAGCAGCCAGAGTGATTCATCCCGCAGCGGACTCGCCTCCAGCAAATTACGCAACTGCTGGAGGAATAATGCGGCCTGCTGATTATCGTGGTCGTCAGCGCGGAAGAGAATATGGCTGGTAAACGGCGGCAGAAAAACGCTTTTCCGTTCAGTCAGCGCCTGACTGGCAAAGGCATCGTAGCCCTGTTGCAGTAGCGTTTGTAATAGCGGATGTTCCGGGTGGTGAGTTTGCAGCGCCACTTCGCCCGCCTTGCCCGCACGTCCTGCACGACCCGCCACCTGAGTATAGAGCTGCGCAAAACGTTCGGCTGCGCGGAAGTCGGCAGAGAACAGCGAACCGTCTACATCCAGCAAGGCCACCAGCGTCACGTCAGGGAAATGATGCCCCTTCGCCAACATTTGTGTGCCGATGAGAAGACGTGCACCGCCCTGCCTGACCTGCGAGAGCTGCTGCTCAAGTGCCCCTTTACGGCTGGTGGTATCACGATCGATGCGGGTGATCGGGACATCTGGAAAGAGCGGCGCAAGGCTTTGTTCCAACTGCTCGGTACCCAGACCGACCGGCACCATATTGGTTGAGCCGCAGCCGGGGCACTGTTGTGGAACCGGACGCTGGCTGTCGCAGTGGTGGCAGCGCAACATCCTCTGATGCTGGTGGTAGGTATAGTAGTGATCGCAGCGCTGACACTCGGCAATCCAGCCACACTCGTGGCACATCACCACGGGGGCGAACCCGCGCCGATTGAGGAACAAGATAACCTGATTATCGTTCGTCAGATGGTGGCGGATGCGGGTAATCAGCGGCTGGGATAACCCGGCTGTCAGCGGCAGACCTTTCAGATCGATGACGTGCTGTTTGGCGAGCGCGGCATTGCCCGCTCGTTTGGTCAGGTTCAAGCGTCGATATTTGCCGATTTGGACGTTATATAGCGTTTCCAACGCGGGCGTTGCCGTCCCCATGACGATGGGAATGTCTTCTTCTCTGGCGCGGAACACCGCCAAATCACGGGCGTGATAGCGCCAGCCTTCCTGCTGTTTGTAGGAACTGTCGTGTTCTTCATCGATCACAATCAGCCCCAAACGGGCAAAGGGCGTAAATAACGCCGACCGCGTTCCGATGACAATGGCGGCTTCACCGCTGCGGGCACGTAGCCAGACGGCAAGGCGTTCGCTGTCGTTGAGTGCCGAGTGCAGCACATCCACCGGGGCGTTAAACCGTTCGCGGAAGCGGGCGATAGTTTGCGGCGTCAGGCCAATTTCCGGCACTAACACCAGCGCCTGTTTGCCCTGTGCCAGCACATTTTCCAGCACGCTGAGATAGACTTCCGTTTTGCCCGAGCCGGTGATACCCGCGAGCAGCCAGGCGGCAAAATGGTTATCTTCGCTGCGGATCGCGCCGACGGCAGTGGCCTGTTCGGTATTCAAACGCAGTCGGTCGGTTGCCAAACTAAAACTTTGACGCCAGTCGTGAAGCGTTTGCTCTGTGGCCTGTAATTCGCATAGCCCTTTGCTACGCAGCGCCTGCAATGCTATCTCCGTCAGCCCAATTTCGCTCACCTGATGGCGGTAAAGCGGCGACTGAAGTAGGGCCGCCAGCGCCTGCTGCTGTTTTGCGGCACGTTTGAGTGTACTGAGCGGGGTCGCCCGACCCTGTTCGGTGGCAAACCACTGCCAGAGCGGAGCGCGGTGTGCGGGTTTCCCCTGACGCAGTAGGATCGGCAGCGCGTGGAACAGCACTTCGCCAATCGGATAGTGATAATACTCAACGGCCCACAGCAAAATGCGCCACAGGCTGGGTGGGAACAGCGGTTGCTCGTCCAGCACGTCATGCACGGGTTTTAATTGCTCAAGCGGAAGTTCACTGGTGTCGCTCAGCGCGGTAATAATGCCGATCGCTTTACGGTTACCAAAGGAGACGCTGACGCGTGCGCCGACCTGCGGAGTCACGCCTCCTGCGGGTAGCAAATAATCGAATGTACGTGCCAGCGGCACGGGCAATGCGACCTGAGCGACAGACATAACCTCTCCGTGATAGTCGACGTGATTTGCGTGGCGATCAATGACATAACCGAGCGGTTTGTATCATGTGCGACGCGGGGTGAAAATAAGGCAAGGCGCTAGTGTACATGCTGCGAGGGATAATGTGTGGATGCGATTGCATCAGGGTAGCGGATTCTGTATGATCCGCCGCCATTGTGCCATTTGCATAATGAACTTACTCATACAACTTTCGTGTGGTGTCTGGCGGAACAGGGCTGGATAGCGACACGGCCTTAACAGAGGTTTCCCATGAAAAAAGGTATTCACCCGAATTATTCTGCAGTTACTGTAACTTGCTCTTGCGGTAACGTGATCAAAACCCATTCTACTGTGGGTCGTGACCTGAACCTGGACGTTTGTGGCGAATGCCACCCGTTCTACACTGGCAAACAACGTGATGTTGCAACTGGTGGCCGTGTTGACCGCTTCAACAAGCGTTTCTCCGTTCCAGGCGCTAAAAAATAAGTTTTACTGGCCTCATTGGCACAGTAACTTTCTGCAAAGGCACCGACAGGTGCCTTTGTTGTTTCTGGTGGCTCAGTGTCCCTGCTGACGTTTTACCAGCATCCCCAGCACGAAGATGCCGCCTAATCCCGCGGTAATAATCCCGATGGGCAATTCCTGTGGTGCCAGTAACTGTCGGCTGAGCCAATCGCAGTTGCACGGCAGTCAGCGTGACTAACAGCGACGTGGCGAACGCGCAGCAGCACGGGTTTACTGGAGAGAAGCTCTGTCATGATGCACGCATATCACCGTTATAGATTAAAAATGTTATGATATAACATATCAAATAAAAGGCAATCCCGATTCACAACATGAGTGGAAGACGAAGCATGCGGAAGACGTGCGAGCGGTAGAGGGGAGAGGCTTTAGAGGTTAATGAAGAGTGATGTGTTGAGCGGGATGCTCTGCATAGCAAAACCCCGCCGGAGAAGGCGGGGTTAGCCAGAAAGCCGACAGCGCAAACGCAATCAGTATTCCCACGTATCCGGGTCGATACCCATTTCACGCATGATGATTTTCGCGGCTTCAGGAATTTCATCGCTGCGTTCTTTACGCAGATCTTCGTCATTCGGTAACGGTTGGCCTGTGAAGGCGTGCAGAAACGCCTCGCACAGCAGCTCGCTGTTGGTGGCATGGCGCAGGTTGTTCACCTGACGACGCGTGCGTTCGTCAGTCAGTATCTTTAGTACTTTCAATGGGATAGATACTGTTATCTTCTTGACTTGCTCGCTTTTTTTACCGTGTTCAGCGTAAGGGCTGACATACTCGCCGTTCCACTCAGCCATGGGATACCTTAAAAATTAATCTAATGAAGACAGCATCTGTCATGAAATGCCACAATTCTAGCGGTTATTATGCTTACGCTCAATCTATACGCAAAGAAGTTTAGATGTCTAGATGTGTTGACGTCTATTAAAACTGCGTTTACTCTTTAGTTCCTATCTTTTCAGCCTCCAGCCAGGAAATGAGCCGATGACGCGTAAACAGGCAACGATCGCAGTCCGCAGCGGGTTAAATAATGATGAGCAGTATGGCTGCGTCGTCCCACCCATTCACCTTTCCAGCACGTATAACTTTACCGGATTCAACCAGCCACGGGCACACGACTATTCGCGTCGCGGTAACCCCACGCGTGATGTTGTGCAGCGCGCGCTTGCCGAACTGGAAGGCGGTGCGGGTGCGGTAATGACGAGCAGCGGAATGTCGGCGATTATGCTGGTTTGCACGGTGTTTCTGCGTCCCGGCGATCTGCTGGTGGCGCCGCATGATTGCTATGGCGGCAGCTATCGTCTGTTTGACAGCCTGAGCAAGCGCGGCGCATTTCGCGTCAAATTTGTCGATCAAAGTGATACCGATGCGCTCAACGCGGCGTTGGCAGAAAAGCCGAAGCTGGTGCTGGTGGAAAGTCCAAGCAATCCACTGCTGCGCGTCGTGGATATTGCCGCGATTTGTCAGGCCGCGCGCGAAGCGGGTGCGGTTAGCGTAGTGGATAACACCTTCCTGAGCCCAGCGTTGCAGAAGCCGCTGGAACTGGGTGCCGATCTGGTGGTGCATTCCTGTACCAAGTACCTGAATGGTCACTCTGACGTAGTGGCGGGCGCAGTGATCGCCAAAGATGCCGATACCATTACTGAACTGGCCTGGTGGGCGAACAACATCGGCGTCACAGGTGCGGCGTTTGACAGTTATCTGCTGCTACGCGGCCTGCGTACCTTATCGCCACGTATGGCGGCCGCGCAGCGTAATGCGCAACAAGTGGTTGAATTCTTACAGACGCAGCCGTTGGTGAAGGCGCTGTACCATCCTTCACTGCCGAACAATCCCGGTCATGATATTGCCCGCCGTCAACAATCCGGCTTTGGCGCTATGCTAAGTTTTGAGCTGGATGGAGATGAAGACACACTGCGCCGTTTTCTGGCATCGCTGGAGCTCTTCACACTGGCGGAATCGCTGGGCGGAGTTGAAAGTCTCATCTCTCATGCGGCAACAATGACGCATGCCGGCATGGCGCCAGAAGCGCGTGCGGCGGCGGGTATCTCTGAAACATTACTGCGTATTTCCACCGGCATTGAAGACGGCGATGATCTGGTTGCCGATCTGGATCGTGCGTTTCAAGCCGCTGCCAAGAGGTAAGAATGAGTGCATTAGGAGTAGCGCCATCGGTAACGGGCCGACAGCTGCATAAGTTTGGCGGTAGCAGTCTGGCTGATGTGAAGTGTTACCTACGCGTAGCCGGTATTATGGCGGAGTATAGCCACCCCGGTGATTTGATGGTGGTATCTGCCGCAGGCAGTACCACAAACCAGCTGATTAGCTGGTTGAAACTGAGCCAGAGCGACCGTCTGTCGGCGCATCAGGTTCAGCAGGCATTACGCCGCTACCATAGTGAACTGATTGCCGGGCTTCTGCCTGCGCAAGAGGCAGAGACGCTGACCGCTCAGTTTATTCGCGATCTGGAGCGTTTGGCTGCGCTGCTGGATGGCAAGCTGACGGATGCCGTCTACGCCGAAGTGGTTGGGCACGGTGAAATCTGGTCAGCTCGCCTGATGTCTGCCGTGTTAAATCATCGGGATATGAATGCCGCATGGCTGGATGCGCGTGATTTTCTCTGTGCAGAACGTGCCGCGCAGCCACAGGTGGATGAAGGCCGTTCCTGGCCGCTGTTGCAGCAATATCTGACGCAGCACGCAGGTCAGCGTTTAGTGGTAACGGGTTTTATCTGCCGTAATGATGCAGGCGAAACGGTGCTGCTGGGGCGCAACGGCAGTGACTATTCCGCCACACAAATTGGTGCGTTGGCGGGCGTTGAACGCGTGACCATCTGGAGCGACGTCGCTGGGGTGTATAGCGCCGACCCGCGTAAAGTCAAAGATGCCTGCCTGTTGCCACTGCTGCGGCTAGATGAAGCCAGTGAACTGGCACGTCTGGCGGCACCGGTATTACATACGCGTACCTTACAGCCCGTTTCCGGCAGCGATATCGACCTGCAACTGCGTTGCAGCTATCAGCCTGAACAAGGGTCGACGCGCATCGAACGCGTACTGGCCTCGGGGACGGGTGCCAAAATTGTCACCAGCCATGATGACGTGTGCCTGATTGAAGTTCAGGTTCCTTCTGAACACGATTTCGTGCTGCTGCAAAAAGAAGTCGAACAGCTTCTGAATCGTGCGCAACTGAAACCGCTGGCGATCGGCGTTCATCAGGATCGTAACCTGCTGCAACTGTGCTACACCTCCGAAGTGGTGGATAGCGCGCTGCAACTGCTGGCACAGGCCGCGTTACCTGTTGAACTCAATCAGCGTGATGGGCTGGCGATGGTCGCGATGGTCGGTGCAGGCGTGGGTAAAAATCCGCTGCACAGCCACCGCTTCTATCAGCAGTTGAAAGATCAGCCGATTGAATTTGTCCGCCAAGCCGATGATGGCATCAGCCTGGTGGCGGTGCTGCGTGTCGGCCCGACAGAGCATCTGATTCGCGGGCTGCACCATTCGCTGTTCCGGGCAGAGAAGCGCATCGGTCTGGTGCTGTTTGGCAAAGGAAATATTGGTTCACGCTGGCTGGAGCTGTTTGCGCGTGAGCAGAGCAATTTGTCTGCACGTACCGGTTTTGAGTTTGTACTGGCTGGTGTGGTGGACAGTACGCGCAGCCTGTTGAACTATGACGGACTGGATGCCAGCCGTGCGTTGGCTTTCTTCGAAAGTGAAGCGCAAGAGCGGGATGGTGAAGATCTGTTCCTGTGGATGCGTGCGCACCCCTTCGATGATTTGGTGGTGCTGGACGTCACCGCCAGTGAATCGGTCGCCGATCTGTATCTGGATTTCGCCAGCTACGGTTTCCATGTCATCAGCGCTAACAAACTGGCGGGTGCATCAGGCGGCAATAACTATCGCCAGATCCGCGACGCGTTCGCGAAAACGGATCGTCACTGGTTGTATAACGCGACCGTCGGCGCAGGGTTGCCGGTCAACTTTGCGGTACGCGATCTGCGGGAAAGCGGCGACAGTATTCTGGCGATTAGCGGGATTTTCTCCGGCACGCTTTCCTGGCTGTTCTTGCAGTTTGACGGCACCGTACCGTTCACCGAACTGGTCGATCAGGCTTGCCAGCAGGGGCTGACCGAGCCGGATCCGCGTGTTGATCTTTCTGGTCAGGACGTCATGCGTAAACTGGTGATTCTGGCGCGTGAAGCGGGCTATGACATCGAGCCTAGTCAGGTTCGGGTTGAGTCGCTGGTGCCGCCGGGCTGTGAGCAGGGTTCTGTCGATTACTTCTTCGAGAATGGCGATTCGCTGAACGAGCAGATGCTGCGTCGTCTGGAAGCCGCACAGGAAATGGGTCTGGTTCTGCGTCACGTTGCACGCTTTGACAGCAATGGTAAAGCGCGGGTGGGCGTTGAAGCCGTCCGTCCCGATCATCCGCTGGCCTCGCTGTTTCCGGGTGATAACGTGTTTGCGATTGAAAGCCGCTGGTATCGGGATAACCCGCTGGTTATCCGTGGGCCGGGCGCGGGGCGCGATGTCACCGCGGGTGCGCTTCAGTCTGACCTAAACCGTTTGGCACAGTTGTTGTAGAACCTGTTGTCAGCGCGATATACCGTTGGCCGTCTCCGCGTATGGGGAGATGGCCAATACTCAAGAGACCCATTCCCTCGTTTCCCTTCTCGCTAAGAAATTTCCACCGCTATCTTTCTCGTCAGTCGTGTCATTGAAATGTCACGGTGACAACACGCCACTGACACGATGTCACCGCACAATCAGCGCATTGTTTGATTATCGTGGAATGCACAGCTGTGCAAAAAACAACTTCCTCTGCGGCATCACCGCATATTGTCATCGACCACCTACACGTTGGATACGGCACGACCGCCGTATTGAACGATATCCATCTGGAGATTGCACAGGGCGAATTCGTGGCATTGCTCGGTTCGTCAGGGTGCGGCAAGACGACATTACTGCGTACGGTCGCTGGGTTCTCGTCACCGCGAGCGGGGGCGATTCGCGTTAACGGGCAGGATATGACGCAAGCGCCGCCAGAGAAACGCGGAATGGCGCTGGTGTTTCAGAGCTACGCGCTGTGGCCGCATATGACGGTGGCACAGCATATTGCCTACGGACTGCGTTTACGCCGCGTCCCGCGTGCGGAGATTGCCAGCCGTGTGGCGGAACTGGAAACCATGCTCGGTTTGACGGGCCTGAGCGCCCGTAAGCCTGCGGAACTGTCCGGTGGACAGCGCCAGCGGGTTGCCTTGGGGCGTGCACTGGCGGTGAGGCCCGATATTCTGCTGCTGGATGAACCACTCTCCAATCTGGATGCCCGTATTCGCTTACAGCTACGTGATGAGATCCGTGCGCTGCAACAACGGCTGGGATTGACCGCGATCCACGTGACGCACGATCGCGAAGAAGCGATGGTGATGGCGGACCGCATCGTGATTTTGAATCAGGGTCGCATCATGCAGGCGGGTAGCCCACAAGAGGTGTATCACCATCCTGCCAGTTCGTTTGTCGCGGCGTTTATGGGCGCGGAAAATCGGCTGGTGCTGGAAGCGCGTTATGACGGCGAGACGCTGATGATTCCCGGTGATGCCGAGAGTCATTCGCTGGTGCCAGCGAACACGTCACTACCGCCTGGAGTGATAGAAGCACGTTTTCGTGCGGAAGCTGCTTGTCTTTACGATCCGGCAGACGTCCCGCTTATCCAGCCCGGCATGTTGATGCGCTACGGCACGGTGCAGGCACAGAGCTACCCCGGCGGATACTGGCTGCATACGATTTCCAGCGGTACCTGGCGGATACAGGTTCATGCGTCGCACCCCTATGCCATCGGGCAGCGGGTTGCGGTGCAGATCCCTGCTGAGGCGCTGTTCCTTTTCCCGCTGGCAGAAGAGACGACATCTTCGACGGCGATACCAGATACCACTTCACGTTATTCCCCGCTTCCCGGCCTGACGGCCTGATCCTAAATTGGAGACAAATGAGATGAAACGCATTTTTGCTGCAACGCTGATGATGAGTACGCCGCTGGCGGCGGTACAGGCACAGGAATTAACCGTGTTGACGGCGGGTGACCAAAACATGGTCGACTATGTCAATGAATATCTGGGGCCGCTGTTTGAGAAGCAGCATCCCGGTGTAAAAGTACGTGCCGTCGGCACCGGACCGGGTGATGCGGGGTCGCAGAAGATTCTTGAGCGTTTCAATGCACAGCAGGCCGCCGGAGCCAAAGTCTGGGACACCGATGTGGCGGTCGTGCACGAGAAATTTGTCGGCCCGATGGTGCAAAAGGGCGACTTGCTGAAATATCGCGATGATATCGCCAGCGGCAAGCTGGTCAGCATGGCCGCTGCGGATAAAGCCATGGGCACAGACGTGAAAGGTTACGTCATGCCGATGTTCAGCAGCCAGACGGCGCTGGCCTATAACCCCAGCCTGGTAGCGAATCCACCTAAAAGCTATGACGAAATCCAGCAGTGGGCTGCCGCGAATCCGAAGATGTTCGGCTACAACGGTATTAAGGGCGGCGCATCGGGCGTGAGCTTCGTCATGGGTTGGATTTACGCTTACGGCGGTGATGCCCAGAAGCTGATGAACGGGCCGTTTGACGAAGCGGAAGCACAGAAATGGCAACCGGCGTTTGAGCGCCTGAAAGCCTTTAACAAGAACGTGACGCTGACGCCGGGCAACGCTGGCACGCTCGACATGCTGAGCCGTGGCGAAATCGCGATGGGGCCGGTGTGGGTCGATATGTTCTATTCCTGGAAAGCGAGCGGACAGCTGCCGGACAATTTCAAATTGCTGCTTCCTGCGCCCGGTATGCCAGGGCAGCCGATGCACTATGTCATCCCCGCGCAGGCACCGAACCGCGAACTGGCTAAACAGTTTGTTGAACTGGCAACCAGCGCCAAAGTGCAGGCCGAAGGGATTGTGGAACGCTTTAACTGGTATCCGGGGATCGATGCCAAGTACGTTCAGGCCGAGCTGAAGCCCGCAGTATGGCAGCGTCTTTTCACGGACGTAACGCCGGATGAACTGGCGAGCAAAGGCAAGACGTTCCCTATCGCGCCTTACCACACTGCGATCCTGAATGCCTATGAGCAGGCGATGGCGAAGTAATTATACCCGTCATACTTCAAGCTGCTTGTGCGTTAGCCGCCTTCATGCAACTCGAATTATTTAGGGTATATACATTTAGTACCACAGGCGCTCTGGCGGGATGAAGCCAGAGCGCGGAGACATTCATGTTGCAAGTATCCCAATTCTCTTCCCGACTGGCGGGTATCGCGCTTGTGCTACCCGCGCTGGCGGTGGTAGCTGTCTGTTTTATCACGCCGCTGGGGCTGTCGGTTGGGGGCGCTTTTGTCAGTCAGAATGGCGTAGGCGTTGATAATTTTGTCACCGCATTGACGCTCTATCTGCCCGATATTCTGTTTACCTTACTGATTGTGAGCCTCGCGACGCTGCTGATTGGCCTGCTTTCCGTCATGATCGGCGGCTACCTGACGCTGGGGGAAAGCCCGCGCATGGTGGCGCTGCTGCGCTGGGTCTATCGCTGGCCGCTGTTTATCCCGTTTATCGTGACCGGGCAAATTTTACGCACGTTTCTGGCAAAGAACGGCTGGTTGAATGGCGCGCTGGATACGCTCGGCATTGTCGATATGGCCAGCGCCAGCAACTGGCTGGACTGGCGCGGCATCGTGTTTGCCTTCGTCTGGAAGCAGACGCCGTTTGTGGCGCTGCTGGTCGCCGGTGCGATGGCATCGCTGGATCGCACGATGATCGAGTCCGCCCGTAACTTAGGCGCGTCGAGCTTGCGTATTCTGTGTGAAATTGTGGTGCCTCAGGTTGGGCAAACGCTGCTCACTGGACTTATTCTCTCTTTCGTCACCATGATGTCGGTGCTGTCCGTACCGATGATGATCAATGCCCAGTCGCCGACGATGCTAACCGCCAATATTGCCTTCCGCATTAACGCCTACGGCGATTATGGCGTGGCGAATGCGTTGGGGGTGATTTCCCTGCTGATGACTGGCCTGTTTGCTGTGATTTATCTCCGCTTGAACATGAGGGAGAAGGCATGAAGAACGTACTGTGGTGGATCCCGAGAATGCTGATTCTGGGGACGCTGATCTTCTTGATCTTTGGGCCCTTGGCTAACCTCCTGCTGTGGTCAGTGGCGGAAAAATGGTTCTATCCCTATCTGCTGCCCAATGACTGGGGCTTTGCCTTCTGGAAGCGGGTGTTTTCACCGCGCGGGGTGGCCTGGGAAGCGCTGGGGAATAGCGTACTGGTGGCGGTGTTCACCGTGCTGGCCTCGCTGTCGCTGGCGATTCCGGCGGGATATGCGCTGGCACGTCTGCCGCTGCCTGCTCGTGGATTGATACTGCTGGTTTTCCTGATCCCGCAGGCATTTCCGAATCTGACGGTGTACGTCAATATCGCTCGCCTATTTTATCAGTGGGGGCTGAACGGCACGCTGCTGGGCGTTGTGCTGGTTCACACGGTTCACGGGCTGGTATTTGCGGTCTGGATTGCCTCGGCGGCGTTCTCGGCGGTTGGGCGTGAAATGGAGCAGGCGGCGCGTTCAATTGGTGCCGGGCCGTGGCGTGCTTTTGTCGATATTACCCTGCCGCTGGCTATGCCAGGGCTGATGGCATCGGCCATCTTCGTTTTCCTCGAATCGCTGGATGAATTTACTGGCAGCTATTTCGTTGGGGCACCGGATGTGCAGATGATGCCGCTGCTGCTCTATACCGCGGGGGCGGGCGGTAACTATCAGATCGCTTCCATTACTGCGCTGGTGCTGCTGATTCCTTCTGTGCTGTTCATGCTGGTGGTGGAACGTTTTTTGAAAGCCGACGTAATGGCAAGGATAGGGAAATGACGGCAGGTAAACAGGGCTACGTTAGCGCACAGGATGTTGCTCGTCGGGCTGGCGTATCACGCTCGGCGGTGTCCCGCAGTTTTACCCCCGGCGCCAGCGTGTCGGCTGCCACCTATGCCAAAGTCATGACGGCGGCGCAGGAGTTGGGCTATCAGGTTAACGATCTGGCCCGTGGCCTGCTGGCGAACAGCAGCCGTCTGGTTGGACTGGTGGTGACGCACCCCGAGGTCTGGTTTCGTGCCAATTTGGTCGCAGAGCTGTCGCAGGCGTTAATCCAGCGCGGCTCAATTCCTGTGCTCATCAATACCGGTCATGTGCGGGAAGCGATGGCCGCCGCGCGTTCGATTCTGTTTGGTCACCGTGCGGAAGCGACGATTGTGCTTTCCGGCTCACCGCCGAAAGAGTTTGTCGAGCTGGCACAGTTAAACGGCCAGCCGCTGATTGTCATCGGGCGGCACGAACCGGCGTGTGACAGCGTACACATTGATAATGACACCGCCGCGCGTATGGCGGCGCGGCTGTTTGCCTCATCGGGCAGAACGCGTCTGGCTCTGGTCGGAGCGGCATCGGCAACGCCTAATATCATCGAACGTGAACAGGCGTTTTGTGAAGAGGCGCATTTGTTAGGGTTGCCCGTCGCAGTGGTGCGTGGTGGTGATACGGATTATGACGACGGGTTGGCGGTGGGGCAGAGGCTATTTTCACTTCCCGAAGCCGCCAGGCCGGATGCGGTGTTCTGCGTTAACGATTTAGTGGCGTTCGGCGTGATCGATCGCGCAAAGCAGTGTGGACTCGCCGTTCCGCAGGATCTCATGGTTATCGGATTTGATGATATTCCGGCCGCAGGGTGGGATGCCTATGCGTTGACGACATTTCGTCAGGATCCCGCCATGATGGCGGCACAGGCGTTGGCGTTGCTCGATCGACGCCAGTCTCAGGTACAAGAACCCGCGTGTCGAGCGAAAGTGGCTGCCCCGCTAATCCGTCGCCAGTCGGCGTAACGGTATTGGCAGGCGATAGCGCGTGGATAGTGAAAACCGAGGATAATATGAAACTGATTCAACTTTCCGACCTCCATCTGACCGCACAAGGCGGCAATTTGCATGGCCGCGACCCGGAGCAGCAACTGAAAGCGGCGATTGTCGACATCAACGCACACCATCGCGATGCCGATCTAGTGGTCATCTCCGGCGATCTGTCCGATGACGGCAGTGCGGCATCCTACGCGTTTCTGGCCTCGGCGCTGGCTGAACTCCAGCTTCCCTGGCGTGTGACGATGGGAAATCACGACGATCGGGAGACGTTTTTGGCCCAGTTCTCAGCGCTGGCGGATGAACATGGATTTGTGCAGAACGTGACGTCCGTGGGAGATGATTGCGCCATTCTGCTGGATTCGTTGCAGGCTGGTGACGTTGCCGGAACGCTGTGTTCCGCGCGGCTTGCGTGGCTGGAGCAACAGCTTCAGGCTGCGGAAGGCAAGAATGTGTTTCTGTTCCTGCATCATCCTCCGATGTCGATCGGGCTTCCGGCGCTGGATAATGTTCGATTAGCCCCTGAGGCAGAAGATGCGCTGTATCAGGTGTGTCACCGCTTCGGTAATGTGCGGCATATTTCCGCAGGGCACGTGCATCGGCCTGCTAGCGGCAGCTGGCGAGGAATATCGTTCAGCACGGTGCGCGGTACCAACCATCAATCCGCGCTGCGTTTCGCTCCGGGATTTGAAGTCAGCCTGGAAGCCCCGCAGTACGCCATTTTTCTGACGACGAAAGAAGGGCATACCGTACATTTTCACGATTTCCCCTGTGGCTGATGGCGTATTTACTAGGTTATCGTGATTGCACACAAATAATACAGAACTCTGTGGGTTTTGCTGTTATCCGGCGTAAAAAATTATGCTGAGGAGATAGCTGGCTTAGGATGAGCCGCAGGACGCGGCGAGAGCTTGCGCCACGTCGGGAACGTGTCGCAAGCGGTCCGTTAAGTCAGATACCGACGAAGGCACCGCGTAGCGGCATAATTCCCGCCGAAAGCCTGGGGTCACGGGCGAGCGGCGCTTGAGCCGCCCCGTGTCGGGCGCGTGCTACGAGGTAGCATGAAAATAGCAACATTATCGCGCACGAAACTGTCTCCGCGTCTCCATAACAATGTGACTATGAGACAGTGCTTTTGCGAGAAACCCATTATGAACTTTTTTCATTTAGCGTGAGCAATCATCACGGTTTGTCGTGCTGAAAAACGTTGACTCTTTAAGCGGATTACGTCATTTTCTATATAGCCGTCTAAACGTATAGACGTGTAGCGAATGATAATAACAGTCACGGTCAACGGGGTAGCAGGTATGAGCTTTTTTCACGCAAACCAGCGGGAAGCGCTGAATCAAAGTCTGGCGGAATTACAGGGGCGCATTAATGTGTCATTCGAATTTTTCCCGCCGCGTACCAGCGAGATGGAAGACACCCTGTGGAGCTCAATCGATCGACTGAGCAGTCTGAAACCCAAGTTTGTTTCCGTGACCTACGGGGCGAATTCTGGCGAGCGTGACCGTACTCACAGCATTATCAAAACGATTAAAGAACGTACCGGTCTGGAAGCGGCTCCTCACCTGACCTGCATCGATGCGTCGCGTGAGCAACTGCGTGAAATTGCGCAGGATTACTGGCAGAGCGGTATCCGCCATATCGTCGCGCTGCGCGGCGACTTGCCTCCAGAAGGTGGCAAACCGGACATGTATGCGGCGGATCTGGTTTCGCTGCTGAAAGAGGTCGGTGATTTCGATATTTCGGTTGCCGCCTATCCTGAAGTACACCCTGAAGCGAAAAGCGCCCAGGCTGACCTGATTAACCTGAAACACAAGATTGATGCTGGCGCGAATCGCGCTATCACGCAGTTCTTTTTCGACGTGGAAAGTTATCTGCGGTTCCGTGACCGCTGCGTGGCGACGGGCATCGATGTAGAAATTGTGCCGGGTATTCTGCCAGTGTCGAACTTCAAGCAGTTGCAAAAATTTGCCACGATGACCAACGTCCGTGTGCCGAACTGGATGACGAGCATGTTTGACGGCCTGGATAACGATCCAGAAACCCGCAAAATGGTGGGCGCGTCTATCGCCATGGATATGGTGAAAATTCTCAGTCGTGAAGGCGTAAAAGATTTCCATTTCTATACGCTGAACCGCGCGGAGCTGAGCTATGCGATTTGCCATACACTGGGCGTCCGCCCTGATGTGGCACGCTGAGGCGACACGCAATATTTCAGGAAGAAAGAGGCCGCAAAGCGCGGTGACGAAGAATAACGGGATTGGAATGCCTTTCAACGTCACTTACTGCGGCTCTGAAAAGGAAGAGTCTCAGGGATGAGATTCCTATTCGCACGGCACGGCTGAGCGTCACTGTCGTGGTCAATACGCCTCTCCAATGTTCGCTATTACCGCCCGTTTTTATTACTAATCATTCCTCCTTCTCAGCACCGTATGATGGTCACGCGGCGACGTGATTAACTATCCCCTCTGAATATTCAATCCTGTTTTCTATTCACTTGTTTTGATGCTTTTATTGCTTTGCCGCTGGTCAGCTTTCCAGACATCGTTCGCAAGGGTATTGTTGCCCGATGCACACAAAATGCTGTCGCTGCCAAATCGCTTGAAGATATCAGTCTGCTTGTTATAGCGTGGCTGGAAGTGGGTAGGTCTACCCAAGTGGTGCCGAAATCGTCAAAATATTGTTTTATTCCTGTAGAAATAAATAGATACGCTTTGGTGGGATATATTATTCATTTTGGATGTTGATAGGGATTATCGTTCATTGATATTCTATCTATCGCTGTTAGCTATCATGATAAGGAGAATAATAATGAATATTCGGGACTTAGAGTATCTTGTCGCGCTGGCAGAACATCGTCACTTTCGGCGTGCGGCAGATTCCTGCCATGTGAGTCAGCCAACACTCAGTGGACAGATTCGTAAACTGGAAGATGAACTCGGCGTGATGCTGCTGGAACGAACCAGTCGTAAGGTCTTGTTTACGCAAGCGGGGCTGCTGCTGGTCGAGCAGGCACGAACGGTATTACGTGAGGTTAAAGTATTAAAAGAGATGGCGAGCCAGCAGGGGGAAACCATGTCCGGCCCGCTGCATATCGGCCTGATCCCCACCGTGGGGCCTTATCTGCTGCCGCAAATCATTCCAATGCTGCATCGCACGTTTCCCAAACTCGAAATGTATTTGCATGAAGCGCAAACCCATCAGTTGCTGGCCCAGTTGGACAGCGGCAAACTGGACTGCGCCATTCTGGCGATGGTGAAAGAGTCCGAAGCCTTTATCGAGGTCCCCCTCTTCGACGAGCCGATGAAGCTGGCTATTTATCAGGATCACCCTTGGGCGAACCGTGAACGTGTGGCGATGTCCGATCTGGCGGGTGAAAAACTGCTGATGCTGGAAGACGGCCACTGCCTGCGCGATCAGGCCATGGGCTTCTGTTTTCAGGCGGGGGCGGATGAAGATACGCATTTCCGGGCGACCAGTCTGGAGACACTGCGCAACATGGTCGCAGCTGGAAGCGGTATTACGCTGCTGCCGGCGTTGTCGGTTCCGCGTGAGCGCGAGCGCGACGGCGTCTGCTATTTAACATGTTATAAACCGGAACCCAAGCGCACTATCGCGCTGGTGTATCGCCCCGGTTCACCGCTGCGCGGACGCTATGAGCAACTTGCTGATACCATCCGCGAGCATATGCAGGGCTATATGGAAAACCTGTCAAAATAAGCGGTTAAGCCCGTTCAGCGCGGCTACACGGTACGCTTCTGCCATGGTTGGATAGTTGAAGGTAGTATTAACGAAATATTCGATAGTATTGCCTTCACCTTTCTGTTCCATGATGGCCTGCCCGATGTGGATAATCTCAGCGGCGCGCTCACCAAAGCAGTGAATACCCAGAATCTGTTTCGTTTCGCGATGGAACAGAATCTTCAAACTCCCCACATTCATCCCAACAATCTGCGCCCGTGCCAGATGTTTGAACTGTGCCCGACCAACTTCATAAGGCACTTTCATCGCAGTGAGCTCTTGCTCGGTTTTCCCCACGGAGCTGATTTCCGGGATGGTATAAATACCGGTTGGGATATCTTCGATCAGATGCGCGCTGGCATCGCCTTTGATGATTGCCTGTGCAGCGAGTCGACCCTGATCGTACGCTGCCGATGCCAGGCTAGGATAGCCAATGACATCGCCGATGGCATAAATATGCGCCAGCGCCGTCTGATACATGCTGTTGACCTTGAGCTGCCCGCGGCTGTCAGTGCTCAGGCCGATATTCTCTAGCCCCAGCGTTTCCGTGTTACCCGTGCGCCCGTTGGCATAAAGCAGGCAGTCCGCCTTCATCTTTTTGCCTGACTTCAGATTAACGATAACGCCATCAGACAGCCCTTCAATACTCTCGAACTCTTCGTTGTGGCGAATCACCACGCCGTTGTTCCAGAAATGGTAGGACAGGGCATCCGACATTTCCTGATCGAGAAAGGCCAGCAGCCTATCGCGGGTATTGATTAAATCGACCTTAACGCTCAGGCCGCGAAAGATAGAGGCATATTCGCAACCGATAACGCCCGCGCCGTAAATGATGACGTGCTGAGGCTCGTGGTCGAGTTGCAGAATCGAGTCGCTATCGTAAATGCGCGGGTGGTTAAAGTCGACTTCTGCCGGATGATACGGACGTGAACCGGTCGCGATAATGATATTCGCGGCGGTCAGCGTTTCATGGGTATTGTCTGGGTAGTGAACGGCAATCGTATGTGCATCGATGAAGCTGGCTTCACCGGAAAACAACTCGCACTGGTTACGCTCATAAAACCCTTGTCGCATACGGGTTTGCTGACCAATGACGCTGTCGGCGTGGCGCAGGATGTCGGAAAATGAGGAGCGGATAATGCGGGAGTTGTCACTGTAGAGGGGGTTTTGATTGAACTCGATAATACGGCTGACGGCGTGGCGGAGGGCTTTAGAAGGAATCGTACCCCAGTGGGTACAGCCGCCGCCCACATTGTAGTGACGTTCAATCACCGCAATTTTGGCGCCGTGCTTGGCCAATCCCATTGCTGCACCTTCACCGCCGGGACCGGAACCAATAACGATGGCATCGTAATCGAATTGATGTTGTAGAGTCATGGTAGGTTAAACCTGTTTTTATACAAATTAATAACGCGACTGTAACATTGCGCATTGTAACATCGACTGCGGCAGAACCCAATCATCCCTGCCTTTACTATGGAAACAGATTCTCACATTCTTAATATGGCAAACTTTGTCGCATTCTGCGGACAATAAAGTTTGCTATAGTGCCCCTCTGGAAAGGGGAGTAGATCATTTGGGCAGCATAATGGGTGTCAGAGCACAACAAAAAGAACGGACTCGTCGTTCCCTAATTGAAGCTGCATTTAGTCAGTTAAGCGCTGAGCGCAGTTTTGCCAGCCTGAGTCTGCGTGAAGTTGCCCGAGAAGCGGGTATCGCGCCGACGTCTTTCTATCGTCATTTTCGTGACGTGGATGAGCTGGGGCTGACAATGGTTGACGAAAGCGGGCTGATGCTGCGCCAGTTAATGCGACAGGCCCGGCAGCGTATTGCCAAAACCGGTAGCGTAATCAGGACGTCGGTTGCCACCTTCATGGAATTTATCGGCAATAATCCTAATGCGTTCCGGCTCTTGCTGCGTGAGCGCTCAGGGACGTCGGCGGCATTCCGTGCGGCGGTCGCACGGGAGATTCAGCATTTTATCGCTGAACTGGCGGATTATCTTGAGGTGGAAAACCATATTCCCCGCAGTTTCGCGGAGGCGCAGTCGGAAGCGATGGTGACCATTGTTTTCAGCGCGGGGGCAGAAGCCCTGGATGTTTCCCTGGAACAGCGTAAACAGCTAGAAGAGCGGTTAGTACTGCAACTGCGGATGATCGCCAAAGGTGCTTATTACTGGTACAGAAAAGAACACGATAGTAGCTTTACCGTGCCATAAATCCTCTATACCAACAACATGAAAAGGGAGAATCCATGACAGAAAAACCTCACCAAGAAAAAGGTACGCTGGTGCTGGCGTTAATTGCGGGCTTATCCGCCAATGGCGCATTCGCCGCTCTGTTCAGCAGTATCGTTCCGTTCTCGATTTTTCCCCTGATTGCGCTGATATTGTCCATTTATTGCCTGCATCAACGCTATTTGCACCACAGCATGCCGGAAGGCATTCCGATGCTGGCGGCGGCCAGTTTTCTGCTGGGATTGTTGATTTACAGTGCCATTGTGCGCGTTGAATATCCCGCCATAGGATCGAACTTTATTCCTTCAATCCTGTGCGTAGTGTTGGTTTTCTGGATTGGCCTGAAACTGCGCCGCAGAAAAGAAGCGGATTCCGTATCCGCAGAAGAGAACGAGACGCTGTAGCGGCTGGATGCTGGCGGGGTCACCCGCCAGGTTGTGTGCTGTTACTGACGCTTTTCCAACAGCACGCCACACTCCATATGGTGGGTGTAAGGGAATTGATCGAACAGCGCCAGACGGCGAATGTCGTGGGTTTCCGAGAGCGTTTGCAGGTTGTTGCTCAGTGTTTCTGGGTTGCAGGAAATATACAGAATGCGCGGATACGCCTGCACCAGTTTCACCGTTTCGTCATCCAGTCCGCTGCGCGGCGGGTCAACAAAAATGGTCTCGCACTGGTAGCTCGTCAGATCGATACCCTGTAAGCGGTTAAACTGACGCACGCCCTGCATAGCCTGCGTAAATTCTTCTGCCGCCATGCGGATAATCTGCACATTCTCTATCTGGTTCGCCGCGATATTATACTGTGCCGCCGCGACGGAGGGTTTGGCGATCTCCGTCGCCAGTACGCGTTCGAAATTTCTTGCCAGCGCGAGTGAAAAATTGCCGTTGCCGCAATACAGCTCCAACAAATCCCCTGTCGATCCCGCCGTCGCATCCAGCGCCCATTCCAGCATCTGAATATTTATCGCGGCATTCGGCTGCGTGAAGCTGTTTTCTACCTGTCGGTAAATCATATCCCGACCTGCAACCGGCAGGCATTCATCGACATAATCGCGATCGAGACAGATTTTGGTTTTTGTCGCGCGACCAATCAACTGTAGGCGGAACCCCTGTGCGGTCAGGCTATCGCGCAGCGTGCGGGCATGTTCCTGCCATTCCTCATCCAGTGCGCGGTGATACAGCAGAGAAACGATCACTTCGCCGCTCAGGGTGGACAGGTAGTCTATCTGGAACAGTTTGCGGCGCAGGACGGAATCGGGCTGAATGGCGGCAAGCAGCTCCGGCATCAGGCGGTTGATTAATTCGCTGGCAGCCGGAAAGCGATCAACCCGAATACGCTGTTTGGTTTGCTGGTCAAACATGATGTGATAAAGCTCGTCGCCATCGTGCCAGATACGGAATTCGGCGCGCATCCGATAGTGACTGACGGGAGAACGGAAGACGACAGGCTCCGGTGCATTGAACGGTGCCATCATTCCACGCAGACGCTCGGTTTTCTCTGCAAGCTGGTCGTCGTATTGTTCGATGGGCAGGATTTCTGGCGTCATGGTTTTCTCGTCAACAGCGTCTAAAAGGGTGTTATTGGCCGGGAATTGTAGGGAATCCGGCCAGGAAGTCCAGTTTTGTTACGTGATTATCCTGTAGTGATATAGAAGTCTAGACTTCCACAATTCGCGATTGTAGGATGAGCGTCCGGCCTTGTACCACAAGTTAAAAGGGAATCCAGTGTAAATCTGGAGCTGACGCGCAGCGGTAAGGAATGCCCCGGCGATAGCATTATTATGCAGACACTGTCTTCAACTTTTGAGGATGGGAAGTCATCGCTTTCGTTGTATCCCCTACCGTCGTTGACGATTTGTGGGACAACGGCATCCAAGCCCGAAGACCTGCCGGAATACGTCGCAATTGGTTCTGCATATCGCGTGCTATTAACAGAGCCTGCGGCATCCTTATTATTTCTCGGATGCTTTAACAATGATTAAAAAAATTTCGCTGCTGACGGCGCTGTCTGTCACGGCATTTTCTGGCTGGGCGCAGGAAAACAGTTCATCTCCAAATTCGTCATCGGAAAAAAATGCCGATGATATGGTAGTCACAGCAAATCGTTTCGCACAGCCGGTTTCGTCGGTGCTGGCGGCAAACAGTATCGTAACGCGGGCTGATATCGATCGCTGGCAGGCCAAGTCGCTCAATGATGTGATGCGTCGTTTACCGGGAGTAGATATTGCTGAGAATGGTGGGCGAGGACAGCTTGGATCGGTGTTTATTCGTGGCGGAAGTGCTAGCCATGTATTGGTGCTGGTTGATGGTGTTCGTCTTGCCTCTGCAGGCGTCTCTGGCAGTGTTGACTTCAGTCAGATACCTATGTCGTTAGTGCAGCGTATTGAATATATTCGTGGCCCTCGTTCTGCTGTGTACGGTTCTGATGCTATCAGTGGCGTCATCAATATTATTACTGAACATGCTCAGGATGGAGGCGTGCTAAATGCTGGTTACGGCTCTCATGCTTATCAGAACTATGATGGCTCGGTACGCGGCCATGTGAGTGACAATACTGTAGTTAGCGTTGCAGGAAGCTATGAAGCGACCCATGGATATAATGTTTACCCTTCCTCGTCTTTGCCGATTGACAGAGATAATGATGGTTATCGCAGCAAATCTTTCTGGGGAGCGTTGGAACAGCGTTTTTCTGAAAGCACCTCCGGCTTTTTCCGTGCTTATGGATATGACAATAATACGGATTATGACGCCGTTTTTAGCGGTAGCAGTGATAAGCGCTATTTGAATACTCGAAATTATGATGCGGGGTTGAAATTCAACGAAGGGATATATTCCAGTCAATTAATAGCTAGCTACCAAACCTATGATGACCTTAATTTTAACGATGCTACCGGAAAATATAACGGAACAGTTACGCAGATTGAGCAACGTAACCTGCAATGGGGCAATGTCTTCAATGTAGGAAATGGTAGCGTAAGTGTCGGAGCTGACTGGCGCAATGAACGAGCACAACCGGGGGGAGGAGCAGCCTATACCCAGGCTCATAGTCGTGATAATTCGGGTGTCTACTTGACGACCCAGCAGCAACTAGGATCTGTTACGTTAGAGGGCGCTGTACGTGGTGATGATAATCAACAATATGGTCGGCATGGTACGTGGCAAACTGGTGCAGCATGGGAGTTTATTGATGGTTATCGACTTGTAGGTTCTTACGGTACAGCATTTAAAGCACCAACATTTGACAAGATATATGACACGGCATATTCGCAGGGGAATCCCAATTTATCGCCTGAAGAAAGTAAGCAGTGGGAACTTGGTGTAGAAGGCTTAAGTGGCCCGGTGAACTGGAGGGTGTCCGGCTATCGTAATGAAGTGGATAACCTCATTAACCCTCGGTCGCTCCCCCTGGGTCAGAGTACCTACGATAATATCGGTAAAGCGGTCATGACGGGGGCCGAGTTTACTGCGACCTATGATACATGGTGGTTGTCGCATCAAGTCACTTTAGAGTACTTAGATGCTAAAGATAAAACTACAGACAAAGGTTTGGTTCGCCGTGCCCATAAGAAAGCGAAGTATGAACTTGCTACAACATTGGAAAATAATGTCAATGTGTCGTTGACGTGGCTTTACCAAGGTGCTCGTTCCGATTCGGATTTTGATCCTATTACTTTCCAACCTAAACCTGTGAAGCTTGGAGGATATAGCCTTTGGGATCTCGCAGCCTCATATCCGATCACCTCTCATCTGACAGTTCGTGGTAGAATCGCCAACCTGTTTGATAAAGATTATGAGACGGCATATGGCTACCGCACGGCAGGGCGAGAATACTATCTCACAGGAAGCTATACCTTCTAACCTGCCATCCCGTCCTACGGTTCTGGTCTTCGATTCTGGCGTAGGCGGGCTGTCTGTTTATGATGAAATCCGGCAGCTCTTGCCGGATCTTCACTATATATACGCATTCGATAACGAAGCGTTTCCGTATGGTGAGAAATCACAGCAGTTTATTATCGAGCGCGTGGTTGAGATTGTTAACGCAGTTCAACTACGCCATCAGCTCGCATTGGTTGTGATCGCCTGCAATACGGCGAGTACGATTTCCCTTCCTGCCCTGCGTGAGCGCTTTACTTTCCCTGTCGTGGGCGTTGTCCCTGCGGTGAAGCCTGCGGCTAAGCTGACGCGCAACGGCGTTGTCGGCCTATTGGCGACGCGCGCAACGGTTCAACGTCCGTATACACACGAACTGATTGCCCGTTTTGCGACGGATTGCCAGATTTTGTCATTGGGATCGTCAGAACTGGTCGAGTTAGCAGAAGCGAAATTGCAGGGGGAGACGATCTCCATTTCCGAATTGCAAAGAATTCTGCGCCCTTGGCTGCGTTTACCGGAACCGCCAGATACGGTTGTGCTTGGGTGTACGCATTTTCCATTATTGGCAGAAGAACTGAAAATGGCCTTGCCAGATGGTACACGTCTTGTCGATTCTGGTGCCGCTATTGCCAGAAGAACAGCATGGTTGATTGCTAATCTGGATAATCCGCCACTTTCGACAGATAAGAATCTGGTTTACTGCCTGGCGATTACGCCTAAAGTCGCCACGCTGTGGCCAATATTACAGCGTTATGGCTTCTATTCGCTGGAAAAACTGCCACTTTGATAGCCTTGTGGGTAAATAGTAGACAAACGATATTTTTTTTGCATTTAGCACTTGTCAGCCGCCGAGAAGTCCCTATAATGCGCCTCCACTGACACGGCAACAGCGACACGCGGTTGTGGTG
>NZ_JACDSF010000064.1 GCF_013449685.1 Pectobacterium brasiliense
AAGTTATCGCTTAATCGCTGATAACATTTGACGCGACACGCGATAAAAGGGCATCATTTGATGCCCTTTTTCTACGCTGTCATGGTAGAACCTATCTCATCAGCGATTGTGAGATATAATCATTGGTGAGATAGGCTCTGTAGATACGGCGTAAATACCGAATTATTCGTTTTACAGAACATCTTTCGGTTTGGTTGCCCCGTGGTTGCGGGGCAAAGTTATTTGTCTGAATCATTGTGACAGGTTGGTTTATGAGTGCGAATACCGAAGCTCAGGATAGTGGGCGTGGCCTGGAAGTGATTAAGTGGCTAGTAGTAGGTGCCTTGCTGGTTGTTGCGATTGTTGGCAATTATTATTACCGCGAATTTAGTCTTCCTCTGCGTGCATTGGCCGTTGTTATCCTGATCGCCGCAGCCGGTGGTGTGGCACTGCTGACCACGAAAGGCAAAGCAACCGTAGCGTTTGCTCGCGAAGCGCGTACCGAAGTGCGCAAAGTAATTTGGCCGACTCGTCAGGAAACGTTACACACCACGTTAATCGTTGCCGCGGTGACTGCCGTGATGTCACTGATTTTGTGGGGGCTGGATGGTATTCTGGTCCGTCTGGTATCGTTTATCACTGGCCTGAGGTTCTAAGATGTCTGAAGCTCCAAAAAAACGTTGGTACGTCGTTCAGGCGTTTTCTGGTTTTGAAGGTCGCGTAGCACAATCCCTGCGTGAGCATATCAAACTCCATAATATGGAAGAGCTGTTTGGCGAAGTCATGGTTCCTACTGAGGAAGTCGTTGAGATCCGTGGTGGCCAGCGTCGCAAGAGCGAACGCAAGTTTTTCCCTGGTTATGTTTTAGTACAGATGGTGATGGAAGATGCTAGCTGGCATCTTGTACGCAGCGTACCTCGTGTTATGGGGTTCATTGGCGGCACATCTGACCGTCCTGCTCCAATCAGTGACAAGGAAGTGGATGCGATTATGAATCGTCTCCAGCAGGTTGGCGACAAGCCTCGTCCGAAAACGCTGTTTGAACCGGGTGAAATGGTTCGTGTTAACGATGGTCCATTTGCCGACTTTAACGGTGTTGTTGAAGAAGTAGACTATGAGAAGAGCCGCCTGAAGGTGTCTGTTTCTATATTTGGTCGTGCGACGCCTGTTGAACTAGACTTTGCTCAGGTCGAAAAAGGCTAATTGCCTGATAAGATTTGCTGAAAATAGCAACTTGCCTATGGCGCGAAATTAACCTATAATTTCGCGCCTTTTGTTTTTCAGTGGCCTCAATGGCGATTGAAACGTAATACAAACCACGGGGAGCCTTTCACTAGGCGCTATTACCCAATCGAGGAAAGTTAAATGGCCAAGAAAGTACAAGCCTACGTCAAGCTGCAAGTTGCAGCTGGTATGGCTAATCCGAGCCCACCGGTAGGTCCGGCTCTGGGTCAGCAAGGTGTTAACATCATGGAATTCTGTAAGGCGTTCAATGCTAAAACAGAAAGCCTTGAGAAGGGTCTGCCGACTCCGGTTGTTATTACCGTTTATTCTGACCGTTCTTTCACCTTCGTTACCAAAACGCCTCCAGCAGCTGTTCTGCTGAAGAAAGCGGCTGGTATCAAGTCTGGTTCTGGCAAGCCGAACAAAGACAAAGTAGGTAAAGTAACGAGCGCTCAGGTTCGTGAAATCGCAGAAACTAAAGCTGCGGACATGACTGGTTCTGATGTAGACGCCATGGCGCGCTCTATCGCAGGTACCGCTCGTTCCATGGGCCTGGTAGTGGAGGATTAATAAATGGCTAAGCTGACCAAGCGCATGCGCGTGATCCGTGACAAAGTTGATGTAACTAAACAGTATGACATCAACGAAGCTGTTGCTCTGCTCAAAGAGCTGGCCACTGCTAAGTTTGTAGAAAGTGTAGACGTAGCTGTTAACCTCGGCATCGATGCACGTAAATCTGACCAAAACGTTCGCGGCGCAACCGTTCTGCCTCACGGCACCGGTCGTTCTGTTCGCGTAGCTGTCTTCACCCAAGGTGCAAACGCTGAAGCAGCTAAAGCAGCTGGCGCTGAATTCGTGGGCATGGAAGATCTGGCTGATCAGATCAAGAAAGGCGAAATGGGCTTTGACGTTGTTATTGCATCTCCAGATGCAATGCGCGTTGTTGGCCAATTGGGTCAGGTTCTTGGTCCACGTGGCCTTATGCCAAACCCGAAAGTGGGTACTGTAACTCCTAACGTTGCTGAAGCTGTTAACAATGCTAAAGCGGGTCAGGTTCGTTACCGTAACGACAAGAACGGCATCATCCATACCACTATCGGTAAGGTTGATTTCGATTCTAACAAATTGAAAGAAAACCTAGAGTCTTTGTTGATTGCGCTGAAAAAAGCAAAACCATCTCAGGCGAAAGGCGTGTACATCAAGAAAGTTAGCTTGTCTACCACTATGGGCGCTGGCGTTGCCATCGACCAGAGCGGTCTGAACGCTGCTGCTAACTAATAGCTTTTGTTCCGCTTTACTCGGGTGTGAGATTTACCTATAATTTTACGCCCGTTGTTCCTCAAGTGGAATGACGCAAAAATTTTTCGGTTGGAGCCTGGCCTATCCAGGCCTCCGTCCAAGACCGCAGGTGTTTCGCAAGAAACTTAATTCTCCTGCGTAGACGGTGACAGAGCCTAAATAACGTTTTTCTTTATTTATAAAGAATAATTTTTTACTGGATTCTGCTCACCGTGTTTCAACGCTTATCTCTAATTTTGGCGATAAGTGAAGTGAGTTCCGGAGAGTTTCTCCGGCTAAATCCAGGAGCAAAAGCTAATGGCATTAAATCTTCAAGACAAACAAGCGATTGTTGCTGAAGTCAGCGAAGTAGCCAAAGGTGCGCTGTCTGCGGTTGTTGCGGATTCCCGTGGCGTTACCGTTGATAAAATGACCGAACTGCGTAAAGCAGCGCGTGAAGCTGGCGTTTACATGCGTGTTGTTCGTAACACCCTGCTGCGCCGCGTCGTTGAAGGCACTCAATTTGAATGCCTGAAAGACACGTTTGTTGGTCCGACCCTGATTGCATATTCTCTGGAACACCCGGGCGCTGCTGCTCGTCTGTTCAAAGAGTTCGCGAAAGCGAATGCAAAGTTTGAGGTCAAAGCTGCAGCCTTTGAAGGCGAGCTGATCCCGGCGGCTCAAATTGACCGTCTGGCAACGCTGCCGACTTACGAAGAAGCACTGGCACGTCTGATGTCGACCATGAAAGAAGCCGCTGCCGGCAAACTGGTCCGCACTCTGGCTGCTGTTCGCGATGCAAAAGAAGCTGCGTAATAGCACTTTCTTTTCTAACGTACTTGCTAACGTATAAACTATTTCTGATTCTTAGGAACAATTGTTATGTCTATCACTAAAGATCAAATTCTGGAAGCAGTAGCAGCTATGTCTGTAATGGATGTTGTTGAGCTGGTTTCTGCTATGGAAGAAAAATTCGGTGTTTCTGCTGCTGCTGCTGTAGCTGTTGCTGCTGGCCCAGCTGAAGTTGCTGAAGAAAAAACTGAGTTCGACGTTGTGCTGAAAGCTATCGGCGCTAACAAAGTTGCTGTAATCAAAGCTGTTCGCGGCGCAACTGGTCTGGGCCTGAAAGAAGCCAAAGATCTGGTTGAATCTGCACCTGCAGTGATGAAAGAAGGCGTGAGCAAAGATGACGCTGAAGCACTGAAAAAATCACTGGAAGAAGCTGGCGCAGAAGTTGAAGTTAAATAAGCCAACCTTTCAGGTTGCAGCCTGATTTATTAGGCTGATGGCTGGTGACTTTTTAGTCACCAGCCTTTTTGCGCTGTAGGGTATCAATGGGATTTCACACTGTTTAGCCATTGATTTCTCCCAATATTTTTTTCTATTGACGACTTAATATACTGCTTTCCTGCATGGGCTCCATGCCTCAGCAAGAGCAACGAAATGGTTTAAGAGTAATAGAAAGACGTATTACGGAAAGTTCTCTATTTTCCGACCAACATAAATAGTGTTGCATGAACTGTCCTTGTTAGGGCAGACAGAGTGGTTCGACTTGTCAGCTAGCTGAGGAACCCTATGGTTTACTCCTATACCGAGAAAAAACGCATTCGTAAGGATTTTGGTAAACGTCCACAGGTTTTGGACATACCTTATCTCCTTTCTATCCAACTTGACTCGTTCCAGAAGTTTATCGAGCAAGACCCGGAAGGTCAGTACGGTTTGGAAGCTGCATTCCGTTCTGTTTTCCCTATAAAAAGCTATAGCGGTAATTCAGAGCTGCAATACGTTAGCTATCGCTTGGGCGAGCCAGTATTTGACGTTAAAGAATGTCAGATCCGTGGTGTGACGTTCTCTGCGCCGCTACGCGTAAAACTGCGTCTGGTGATCTACGAGCGCGAAGCGCCTGAAGGCACCGTTAAAGACATCAAAGAACAAGAAGTTTACATGGGCGAAATTCCGCTCATGACCGATAACGGTACCTTCGTGATCAACGGTACTGAGCGTGTAATCGTGTCTCAGTTACACCGTAGTCCAGGTGTGTTCTTCGATAGCGACAAAGGTAAAACCCACTCTTCAGGTAAGGTGCTGTATAACGCACGTATTATTCCTTACCGTGGTTCCTGGCTGGATTTCGAGTTTGATCCGAAGGATAACCTGTTTGTCCGTATCGACCGTCGTCGCAAATTGCCTGCGACCATTATCCTGCGCGCGCTGGGTTACTCCACCGAACAGATTCTCGATCTTTTCTTCGATAAAATTGTCTATGAAATCAATGGCAATAAGTTGCAGATGGATCTGGTTCCTGAGCGCCTGCGTGGTGAAACCGCATCGTTTGATATTGAAGCGAACGGTAAAGTTTATATCGAAAAAGGTCGCCGCATCACTGCGCGTCATATCCGTCAGTTAGAGAAAGACGGCATTGAGCGCATTGAAGTGCCTGTTGAATATATCGCTGGCAAAGTACTGTCCAAAGATTATATCGACGAGAGCACTGGTGAACTGATCGGCGCAGCCAACATGGAGCTGTCGCTGGATCTGCTGGCCAAACTGAGCCAGTCTGGTCACAAACGTATTGAGACACTGTTCACCAACGATCTTGATCATGGTGCATACATGTCTGAAACCGTGCGCGTCGATCCGTCAAACGATCGTCTGAGTGCGCTGGTTGAAATCTATCGCATGATGCGTCCTGGTGAGCCACCAACGCGTGAAGCAGCAGAAACGCTGTTTGAGAACCTGTTCTTCTCTGAAGACCGCTACGATCTGTCTGCGGTTGGTCGTATGAAGTTCAACCGTTCTCTGCTACGTGATGAGATCGAAGGTTCCGGTATCCTGAGCAAAGATGACATCATCGAAGTGATGAAGAAGCTCATTGATATCCGTAACGGTAAAGGCGAAGTGGATGATATCGACCACCTCGGCAACCGTCGTATCCGTTCCGTCGGCGAAATGGCAGAAAACCAATTCCGCGTTGGTCTGGTGCGTGTAGAACGTGCTGTAAAAGAGCGTCTGTCTCTGGGCGACCTCGATACGCTGATGCCACAGGACATGATCAACGCCAAGCCGATTTCGGCTGCCGTTAAAGAGTTCTTCGGTTCAAGTCAACTGTCACAGTTTATGGACCAGAACAACCCGCTGTCCGAGATTACGCACAAACGTCGTATCTCTGCATTGGGCCCAGGCGGTCTGACGCGTGAACGTGCTGGCTTTGAAGTTCGTGACGTACACCCGACTCACTATGGTCGCGTTTGTCCTATCGAAACGCCGGAAGGTCCGAACATCGGTCTGATCAACTCCCTGTCCGTTTATGCGCAAACGAACGAATACGGTTTCCTTGAAACCCCGTATCGTCGCGTGCGTGACAACGTGGTGACGGATGAGATCCATTACCTGTCTGCGATTGAAGAAGGTAACTTCGTTATCGCACAGGCGAACACCAATTTGGACGAAGAAGGCCGCTTCATCGACGAACTAGTTACCTGCCGTAACAAAGGCGAGTCCAGCTTGTTCAGCCGCGATCAGGTTGAATACATGGACGTTTCCACACAGCAGGTGGTTTCCGTCGGTGCGTCCCTGATTCCGTTCCTGGAACACGATGACGCCAACCGCGCCCTGATGGGTGCGAACATGCAACGTCAGGCCGTTCCGACTCTGCGCGCTGATAAGCCGCTGGTTGGTACCGGTATGGAACGCGCTGTTGCGGTTGACTCCGGTGTAACTGCCGTAGCCAAACGTGGTGGTACAGTACAGTACGTGGATGCATCCCGTATTGTAATCCGCGTTAATGACGATGAAATGTATCCGGGCGAAGCCGGGATCGACATCTATAACCTGACCAAATATACCCGTTCTAACCAGAATACCTGTATCAGCCAGATGCCGTGTGTGTCTCTGGGTGAGCCGGTAGAACGTGGTGACGTTCTGGCAGATGGCCCGTCCACCGATCTGGGTGAACTGGCGCTGGGTCAGAACATGCGCGTGGCATTCATGCCATGGAATGGTTACAACTTCGAAGACTCCATCCTCGTTTCCGAGCGTGTGGTTCAGGAAGATCGCTTTACGACCATCCACATTCAGGAACTGGCCTGTGTGTCTCGTGACACCAAGTTGGGGCCTGAAGAAATTACTGCGGACATCCCGAACGTGGGCGAAGCAGCACTTTCCAAACTGGATGAGTCCGGCATTGTTTACATCGGTGCTGAAGTGACCGGCGGTGACATTCTGGTTGGTAAGGTAACGCCGAAAGGTGAAACCCAACTGACGCCAGAAGAGAAACTGCTACGTGCGATCTTCGGTGAGAAAGCGTCTGACGTTAAAGACTCTTCTCTGCGTGTACCAAACGGTGTTTCCGGTACGATTATCGACGTACAGGTCTTTACTCGCGATGGCGTGGAAAAAGACAAACGTGCGTTGGAAATCGAAGAAATGCAGCTGAAGCAGGCGAAGAAAGACCTGACTGAAGAATTGCAGATTCTGGAAGCGGGCCTGTTTGCACGTATCCACGCTGTGCTGGTTTCCGGCGGCGTAGAAGCCGACAAACTGGACAAACTGCCGCGCGAGCGCTGGTTGGAACTGGGTCTGACTGATGAAGATAAACAGAATCAGTTGGAACAGCTGGCAGAACAGTATGATGAGCTGAAGCATGAGTTTGAGAAAAAACTCGAAGCTAAGCGCCGTAAAATCACTCAGGGCGATGATCTGGCACCGGGCGTGCTGAAAATCGTTAAGGTTTATCTGGCCGTTAAACGTCAGATCCAACCGGGTGACAAAATGGCAGGTCGTCACGGGAACAAAGGTGTTATCTCCAAGATCAACCCGATCGAAGATATGCCTTACGATGAGAACGGTACGCCGGTCGATATCGTACTGAACCCGCTGGGCGTACCTTCACGTATGAACATTGGTCAGATTCTGGAAACCCACCTGGGTATGGCTGCAAAAGGTATCGGCGAGAAAATCAACGCCATGCTCAAGCAGCACGAAGAAGTGACTAAACTGCGTGAGTTCATCCAGAGAGCCTATGACCTGGGCGACGATGTGCGTCAAAAAGTCGACCTGAGCACTTTCTCAGACGAAGAAGTGATGCGTCTGGCTGAAAACCTGAAGAAAGGTATGCCAATTGCAACGCCGGTATTCGACGGTGCAAAAGAGAAAGAAATCAAGGAACTGTTACAGATGGGCGGTATCCCTACCTCCGGTCAGATTACCCTGTACGATGGACGTACCGGTGAGCAATTTGAGCGTCAGGTTACAGTGGGCTACATGTACATGCTGAAACTGAACCACTTGGTCGACGATAAGATGCATGCCCGTTCCACCGGTTCTTATAGCCTGGTTACTCAGCAGCCGCTGGGTGGTAAGGCACAGTTCGGTGGTCAACGCTTCGGTGAGATGGAAGTGTGGGCGCTGGAAGCTTATGGTGCAGCTTATACCCTGCAAGAAATGTTGACCGTTAAGTCTGATGACGTGAACGGCCGTACCAAGATGTATAAAAACATCGTGGATGGCAATCATCAGATGGAACCAGGCATGCCGGAATCCTTCAACGTATTGTTGAAAGAAATCCGCTCGCTGGGTATCAACATCGAGCTGGAAGAAAAGTAATTCCAGCCCGTTGTATTGCTGGCATTCGTCATAGGGACATCTGAACTGTGTTTTTAACAGCATGGTTCAGGTGTCTATCAGGTCTAACTCCGACAGGAGCCAATCCGTGAAAGACTTATTAAAGTTTCTGAAAGCGCAAACTAAAACCGAAGAGTTTGATGCGATCAAAATTGCTCTGGCCTCGCCAGACATGATCCGTTCGTGGTCTTTTGGTGAAGTTAAAAAGCCAGAAACCATCAACTACCGTACGTTCAAACCTGAGCGTGACGGCCTTTTCTGCGCCCGTATCTTTGGGCCAGTAAAAGATTATGAGTGCTTGTGCGGTAAGTACAAGCGCCTGAAACACCGCGGTGTTATTTGTGAGAAGTGCGGCGTTGAAGTGACCCAAACTAAGGTACGCCGTGAGCGTATGGGCCACATCGAGCTGGCTTCTCCGACTGCGCACATCTGGTTCCTGAAGTCACTGCCTTCTCGTATCGGTTTGCTGCTGGATATGCCGCTGCGTGATATCGAACGCGTGCTTTATTTTGAATCTTATGTCGTGGTTGAAGGCGGCATGACCAACCTCGAGCGCCGTCAGATCCTGACTGAAGAGCAGTATCTGGATGCGCTGGAAGAGTTTGGTGATGAATTCGACGCGAAAATGGGCGCCGAAGCGATCCAGGCTCTGCTGAAGAATATGGATCTGGAGCAGGAATGCGAGCAGCTGCGTGAAGAGCTGACCGAAACCAACTCGGAAACCAAACGTAAAAAGCTGACCAAGCGCATTAAGCTGTTGGAAGCGTTCGTGCAGTCTGGTAACAAGCCAGAGTGGATGATCCTGACCGTTCTGCCAGTACTGCCGCCAGATCTGCGTCCGTTGGTTCCGCTGGATGGTGGTCGTTTTGCGACTTCCGACCTGAACGATCTGTACCGTCGCGTGATCAACCGTAACAACCGTTTGAAACGTCTGCTGGATCTGGCTGCGCCGGACATCATCGTACGTAACGAAAAACGTATGTTGCAGGAAGCGGTTGATGCCCTGCTGGATAACGGCCGTCGCGGTCGTGCGATCACCGGTTCTAACAAACGTCCTCTGAAATCTTTGGCCGACATGATCAAAGGTAAACAGGGTCGTTTCCGTCAGAACCTGCTCGGTAAGCGTGTTGACTACTCCGGTCGTTCTGTAATCACCGTTGGCCCATACCTGCGTCTGCACCAGTGTGGTCTGCCGAAGAAAATGGCACTGGAACTGTTCAAACCGTTCATCTACGGCAAGCTGGAACTGCGTGGTCTTGCTACCACCATTAAAGCAGCCAAGAAAATGGTTGAGCGTGAAGAAGCCGTCGTATGGGATATCCTAGACGAAGTCATCCGCGAACACCCGGTACTGCTGAACCGTGCACCAACGCTGCACCGTTTGGGTATTCAGGCATTTGAACCGGTACTGATCGAAGGTAAAGCCATCCAACTGCACCCGCTGGTTTGTGCGGCCTATAACGCCGACTTCGACGGTGACCAAATGGCTGTACACGTACCGTTGACGCTGGAAGCCCAGTTGGAAGCGCGTGCGTTAATGATGTCGACCAACAACATCCTGTCCCCTGCGAATGGTGAGCCAATCATCGTTCCTTCTCAGGACGTGGTATTGGGTCTGTACTACATGACGCGTGACTGTGTTAACGCCAAAGGCGAAGGCATGGTGCTCACGGGTCCGAAAGAAGCTGAACGCGTTTACCGCGCTGGTCTGGCCTCTCTGCATGCGCGCGTTAAAGTGCGTATCACGGAAGAGATCAAGAGCATCGACGGCGATGTTACGCATCAGACGTCGATTATTGATACGACGATCGGTCGCGCCATCCTGTGGATGATCGTACCGAAAGGTCTGCCGTACTCGATCGTTAACCAGCCTCTGGGCAAGAAAGCGATCTCCAAAATGCTGAACACCTGTTACCGCATTTTGGGTCTGAAACCGACAGTTATCTTCGCTGACCAGACTATGTACACCGGTTTTGCTTACGCGGCGCGCTCTGGTGCTTCCGTAGGTATCGATGACATGGTTATCCCGGAGAAAAAAGCCGAGATTATCGAAGAAGCAGAAACCGAAGTTGCCGAGATTCAGGAGCAGTTCCAGTCTGGTCTGGTTACCGCGGGCGAACGCTATAACAAAGTGATCGATATCTGGGCTGCTGCGAACGAACGTGTTGCGAAAGCGATGATGGAAAACCTGTCCGTTGAGGATGTGGTTAACCGTGATGGCGTGGTTGAGCAGCAGGTGTCTTTCAACAGCATCTTTATGATGGCCGACTCCGGTGCGCGTGGTTCTGCGGCACAGATTCGTCAGTTGGCGGGGATGCGTGGTCTGATGGCGAAACCAGATGGTTCGATCATCGAGACGCCAATTACTGCAAACTTCCGTGAAGGTTTGAACGTACTCCAGTACTTCATCTCGACGCACGGTGCGCGTAAAGGTCTGGCGGATACCGCACTGAAAACAGCGAACTCCGGTTATCTGACGCGTCGTCTGGTTGACGTTGCGCAGGATCTGGTTGTGACCGAAGACGATTGTGGTACCCACGAAGGTATCATGATGACGCCGGTTATCGAGGGTGGTGATGTTAAAGAGCCACTGCGTGAGCGCGTACTGGGTCGTGTAACGGCTGAAGACGTGATCAAACCGGGCACAGCGGACATTCTGGTTCCACGTAACACGCTGCTGAATGAGCAGTGGTGTGACATGTTGGAAGAGAACTCCGTTGACGCCGTTAAAGTACGTTCAGTCGTAAGCTGCGAAACCGACTTTGGCGTGTGCGCCAACTGCTACGGTCGCGATCTGGCTCGTGGTCATATCATCAACAAAGGTGAGGCCATCGGGGTTATCGCGGCACAGTCCATCGGTGAACCAGGTACACAGTTAACCATGCGTACGTTCCACATCGGTGGTGCGGCATCGCGTGCGGCAGCTGAGTCCAGCATTCAGGTGAAAAACAAAGGTAGCCTGAAACTGAACAACGCGAAGTTCGTTATGAACAGCAACGGTAAACTGGTTATTACTTCACGTAATACCGAACTGAAGCTGATCGACGAATTCGGACGTACGAAAGAAAGCTATAAAGTGCCTTATGGTGCGGTGATGGCGAAAGGTGATGGCTCAGACGTTACTGGTGGCGAAACCGTAGCAAACTGGGACCCGCATACCATGCCAGTGGTGACCGAGGTAAGCGGTTTCATCCGTTTTGCTGATATGATTGACGGTCAGACCATTACACGCCAGACCGACGAACTGACAGGTTTGTCTTCCATCGTGGTTCTGGATAGCGCAGAGCGTACCGGTAGCGGTAAAGATCTGCGTCCGGCACTGAAAATCGTCGATGGCAAAGGTGAAGATGTATTGATCCCAGGTACCGATATGCCTGCCCAATACTTCCTGCCGGGTAAAACAATTGTTCAGTTGGAAGATGGAGTGCAGATTGGTGCCGGTGATACATTGGCGCGTCTTCCTCAGGAATCCAGCGGTACCAAGGATATTACCGGTGGTCTGCCACGCGTAGCCGACCTGTTCGAAGCCCGTCGTCCGAAAGAGCCGGCTATTCTGGCAGAGATCAGCGGTATCATTTCCTTCGGTAAAGAAACCAAAGGTAAACGCCGTCTGGTAATTTCTCCGTTAGATGGCAGCGATGCTTACGAAGAGATGATTCCGAAATGGCGTCAGCTCAACGTGTTCGAAGGTGAAGTGGTAGAACGTGGTGACGTTGTTTCCGACGGTCCAGAATCTCCGCACGATATTCTGCGTCTGCGTGGCGTACATGCAGTAACGCGTTATATCACCAACGAAGTTCAGGAAGTTTACCGTCTGCAAGGCGTTAAGATTAACGATAAACACATCGAAGTTATCGTTCGTCAGATGTTGCGTAAAGGCACCATCGTTAGCGCAGGTGGCACCGAGTTCCTGGAAGGCGAACAGGCAGAGTTCTCTCGCATCAAGATTGCTAACCGCCAGTTGGAAGCGGATGGCAAGATTACGGCAACGTACAGCCGCGATCTGCTGGGTATCACCAAAGCCTCTCTGGCGACCGAGTCCTTCATTTCTGCGGCATCGTTCCAGGAAACCACGCGGGTACTGACCGAAGCCGCTGTTGCGGGTAAACGTGATGAACTGCGTGGCCTGAAAGAGAACGTTATCGTAGGTCGTCTGATCCCAGCGGGTACGGGTTATGCGTACCATCAGGATCGTATGCGCCGCCGTCAGGCGGGTGAAGCGCCTGTCGTGCCTCAAGTGAGTGCCGATGAAGCTTCTGCTAACTTGGCTGAACTGTTGAACGCAGGCTTTGGTAGCAGCGACGACGAGTAAGTCTCTTTACGCTGCATTATCATGCGGTAAATAACAAAAACCCCAGCTATCATGGCTGGGGTTTTTTATTGCGCACATCCCTGTGCGCTACCTGAAGGCCGTCGCAAGCGACGTTAAAAATTGATGGAGGCGTCCTGCCTTCCACCCTGTGGGCCAACGCGATACGTTGTTATAAAACGCTCCCGGCGTTTTATATCATCCTGAAATTTTTTATAGCGCACATCCCTGTGCGCTACCTAAAGGCCGTCGCAAGCGACGTTAAAAATTTCTTCCTGAAATTTTTTGTTGTACAGTAGTGTAAAGTAAATAGAACGGAACCAACATGGACACCTCAACTACGCCAACACTCTCACAGCCTGGCGGCTCATTAGCTCAGCAAGATAACTCACTTTCTTCTGATAAAACCTTACAAACACAGTCAGTAAGCCATTCTCAACATCGAGCAAAACGTGCAGCATGGGGCAGTTTTGTGGGGGCCGTTGTCGACTGGTACGATTTTCTACTGTACGGAATTGTTGCCGCTCTTGTATTTAATACCGAATTTTTCCCACAGATCAGCCCGACAATGGGGACGCTGGCGGCATTTGGTACGTTCGGTGTTGGTTTCCTGTTTCGACCGCTAGGTGGCATGGTGTTTGGCCACTTCGGCGATAAGCTAGGCCGTAAACGAATGTTGATGATCACGGTCTGGATGATGGGCATTTCTACTGCGCTGATTGGTCTGCTGCCGTCGTTTGATTCGATTGGCTGGTGGGCACCAGTGCTGCTGGTTACGTTGCGGGCAATTCAGGGCTTTGCGGTGGGGGGTGAATGGGGCGGTGCGGCGCTGTTGGCGGTAGAGAATGCGCCGAAGAAGAAGAAAGCCTTTTACAGCAGCGGCGTACAGGTTGGCTTTGGGGTCGGATTGTTGTTAGCTACTGGGTCGGTATCGGTGGTGAGCAATTTGACGACCAATGAAGAATTTACCACCTGGGGCTGGCGTCTGCCGTTCTTATTCAGCCTGATTCTGGTGGCTATCGCCTGGTGGGTGCGTAACGGGATGGATGAGTCTCAGGAATTTGAGGCGAATAAAACGCTGGGAGAAAGAGCCAGTAAACTGCGTTCGTTCCCTATCATGGAAGCTCTGCGCCAGCACCCGAAGGCCTTTCTGCTGATTATTGCGCTACGGCTCGGTGAACTGCTGACGATGTATATCGTTACCGCGTTTGCCCTCAATTATTCCACGACTCATCTTGGACTATCGCGGGATATCTTCCTGAATATCGGGCTGCTGGTGGGGGCGATCAGCTGCGTATCTATTCCTTTCTTTGCTTATCTGGCAGATAGCTTTGGCCGCCGCCGGATCTACGTTACTGGTGCACTAATTGGGGCGGCGAGTGCTGTGCCATTCTTTATGGCGCTGGAAAGCCACAACACACTGCTGATTCTGTTCTTTGCCATCATGTTGGCGAATATTGCTCACGATATGATTGTTAGCGTACAGCAGCCAATGTTTACCGAACTATTTGGTACGGCGTACCGCTATAGCGGGGCGGGTGTGGGTTATCAGGTTGCCAGCGTGGTTGGCGGTGGTTTTACACCTTTTATCGCCGTTCTGTTGGTGCAATTTATGGATGGTTCATGGCATGCGGTGGCGGCTTACCTTGCCATTGGCTGCTTACTTTCAGCGATTGTCGGAATGCGGATGAAGGCAACATCAGCAGACGCCTTATCTCACTAACCTCTTTACTTCACCCATCTCGTGAGCCGATACAGATGCAGAGTCTGTATCGGCACATTTTTTACTGTTTTTTAGTCTACTGTTTTTGCTGTGGCGTTATCTGAACCGATCAAGATCGCTTCGCTTTAGCCCGATATCCTTAAGCCCGTCATCACTCATATTTTTTAGTATCTTCAGAGTTTGTGCCCTTGCCCGCCAGGCTTTCCACAAACGGTACGGCAAAGTCAGCATTAGCCAGAACGGTGACTCGCGGAACGGCTTTTGTGATCGATTCTCATGAAATTCCATATTTTCCCCCTCGCCAGTGAATGATCGCTATGATGAGGCGAAAGGTATTTTCAATACAGATGCAAAAAATCCATTTTTTTAGCATACAGATTGTGTGATATTGCATCTGAATGGTGATTTTTATTTGAATCTGTACCGGTTGCGGTTGGATATCTTAATAGGGGACGATACTGATGACGCGTTATCAACACCTTGCCGGGCTGTTAGAACAGCGGATCGAACAAGGGTTGTACCAAAGTGGAGAGCGCCTGCCTTCGGTACGGGCGCTGAGTACAGAGCATGGTGTAAGTATCAGTACCGTACAGCAGGCCTACCATCTGCTGGAAACCCGGCAGTTGATTATGCCGCAGCCGCGTTCGGGATATTTTGTCACGCCGCGTAAGGCCACGCCGCCTGTACCCGCGCTAACGCGTCCTGCTCAGCGTCCGGTTGAGATCACGCAATGGGAATCGGTACTGGAGCTGGTGAACGTGCGTCTGGAAACGAACATACTGAAGTTTGGTAGCGGAATGCCGGATGTGAGCCAGCCGACCATCAAACCCCTGTGGAAAGAGATGGCCCGCCTCTGCCAATATCAGGATTCCCGTGTCTTACAATATGACAGTATTTATGGTATGCCAGAGCTGCTCGACCAGATTGCCCGCCTTACCGTCGACTGCGGCTGCCAGCTCACTCGAGATGATATNNATATTGTGGTCACGACCGGATGTCAGGAGGCTCTCTTTGTTGCCGTTCGCGCCGTTTGTCAGCCTGGTGATATCGTAGCCGTTGAGTCACCGGCTTTTCCGGGCACGATGCAGATCCTTCGTGGGCTGGATATCAAAGCGATCGAGATCCCAACTGACTCAGTCACGGGGATCAGCCTCGAGGCGCTGAGGCTGGCGCTGGATCAATGGCCGATCAAAGCCGTCCTGCTGGTACCGAGCTGTAATAACCCGCTTGGCTTCATCATGCCAGACGCCCGCAAGAAATCGCTGGTGACGTTGGCGCAGCATTTTGATATCGCGATTATTGAAGATGATGCCTACGGTGAGCTGGCCTATGAATATCCGCGTCCTCGTGCAATAAAGTCGTTTGATGAGGATGGACGCGTGCTGCTGTGTAGCTCGTTTTCAAAGAGCCTAGCGCCCGGTTTACGCGTTGGCTGGATTGCCCCAGGGCGCTATCTGGAACGGGTCATCCATACAAAATACATCAGTACGGGATCAACGGTGGTGCAACCGCAGCTAGCTGTGGCGGAGTTTATTCGTCAGGGACACTATCAGCCCCATCTGCGCCGTATGCGCGCCCAGTACAAAGCGAATCTGAGTACGTTCACCTGCTGGGTGCGTGAGTATTTTCCGTCCAATATTTGCGTCAGTCGTCCGCAGGGAGGGTTCCTGATGTGGATTGAACTGCCCGAATATTTTGATTCGCTCAAACTTACCCGTGAGGTCAGAAAATCAGGCATACAGATCGCCGCAGGGTCGCTCTTCTCTGCCTCAGGGAAATACCGCAATTGTATTCGACTCAACTATGCCAATCGCTTCACGGAAGAGATGAGGGAAGGGCTGCGTATCGTGGGTAATGAGGTTGCGAAGATGATGCATACACCTCCTGACTAGAGCGCCCCTGAGAGTGTTAGGGAAGGGCCGATACGGGTAAGGATAAGCCCCGTATCGGCGGGTTGATGTGCAGAACCGATGAGTGGCAAACGGCTCCGGCCAGCAAGCTCCGTAATGCTCAGGCCTGCCAACGACGCTACTGTATTCTTCGTCACGGATCATGGCGATAGGCCGAATGTCATGTTGCGCGGCGCTATCCTGAGAATATTGTCTTCCGTGTAATTCTCATTTTGTCTTGCGAGTCGCATCCCAAATCATAGGTATCACTCATACCGATCGCTGAAGATCCGCCCAGTGACTTATCTGCTGAGTAACTATCTGCCCAAATAACCGTCCCAGTCTTTCCATACGGGCTGGAGACCTGCACGCACGATGGCCTGCGCTACGTCTTCAGGACGCCGTGAATCGTGGGGAGAAAACTGTTCCAGTTCAGGATGGTCATCGGCATAGCCACCCGGCTGGGTTTTGGAAAAGGCGCTGACGTTGTTAATCGCGATAGGAATGGCATGATCGCGAAAGAACGGTGATTCGCGCGTGGACAGCGACAATTCAATATCCGGCGCCAGCAAGCGGAATGCGCAAATCACCTGCATGAGCTGCGCTTCATCCATAATCGATGCCGGTTCAATGCCGCCTGCGCAGGGACGCAGGCGCGGGAACGAAATAGAGTACCGGCTCTGCCAGTAGCGTTGTTGCAGGTGCAGCAGGTGTTCCGCCACCATGTAGCAGTCGGTGCGCCAGCTATTGGACAGGCCGATTAAAGACCCCAACCCGATCTTGTCGATCCCCGCACGACCCAGTCGATCCGGCGTGGCGAGTCGCCAGTGGAAATCCTGCTTTTGTCCTTTTAGATGGTGCAACTGGTAGGTCGCCGGATGATAGGTTTCCTGATAGACCATCACGCCATCCAGACCCAGTGCTTTTAATTCGGCGTACTCGTCCTGCGACAAGGGCTGAACTTCAATCATCAGCGAACTGAAGAGCGGTCGGATCAGTGGAAAAACGCGACGAAAATAATCCATGCCTACTTTACGCTGGTGTTCGCCAGTCACGAGCAACAGGTGTTCAAACCCCAGTTCCTTGATAGCGGCGCATTCACGCAGGATCTCTGCTTCATCCAGCGTTTTTCGCTTGATGTGGTTACTCATCGAAAAGCCGCAGTAGGTACAGTCGTTGGAGCACAGGTTGGACAGGTACAGCGGGACATAGAAGCTTACCGTATTGCCGAAACGCTGGCGGGTAAGCTGTTGCGCCCGTTGCGCCAGCGGTTCCAGATAGGTGCTGGCGGCAGGTGAAAGGAGCGCCATAAAATCGTCACGCGTCAAGTGTGGCGCAGTGAGCGCCCGTTCAACATCCTGTGCGGTTTTACCGTTGATGCGCAGCGTCAGGTCATCCCAGTCGAGCTGTTCCCAGACGGTTTGGAAATCGACGTTCATCACTTTGTCCCTTCTGTTTGCCGATGAAGAAAACCGGTGAGCGGGCTGGTGGCACTGGCGACAAACTGCTTACTTCCCAGACCGGCCTGACGAGCAAGGCCACCTGCCTCGACTGCCAGCCGGAAGGCGCGCGCCATCGCGACGGGATCGCGAGCAACGGCGATGGCCGTGTTGACCAGCACGGCATCGGCTCCCATTTCCAGCGCATCGGCCGCCTGGCTGGGTGCGCCAATGCCCGCATCGACAATCACCGGAACGCGTGCCTGTTCGATGATGATGCGGAGAAAATCACGCGTTTGTAGCCCCTGATTGGAGCCAATCGGTGCACCGAGAGGCATCACCGCCGCGCAGCCGACTTCTTCCAGCCGTTTGCACAGTACCGGGTCGGCTCCGCAGTAAGGCAGTACCGTGAATCCTTCTTTTACCAGCTGTTCGGCGGCCTTCAGGGTTTCGATGGGATCGGGCAGCAGATATTTCACATCAGGATGAATTTCCAGTTTCAGCCAGCGAGTGCCCAGCGCTTCACGCGCCAGTCGGGCCGCAAAAATGGCCTCATCGGCCGTTTTGGCACCTGAGGTATTCGGCAGCAGCTTAATGCCGAGCTGGCGTAACGGAGCGAGAATGGCGTCATTGCCGCCGTTCAGGTCAACGCGTTTCATCGCCATGGTAACCAACTGCGAACCGGAAGCCTCGAGTGCCGCCAGCATCAGTTCTGGCGTGGCGAATTTTCCGGTGCCAGTCAGCAGCCGTGAAGTTAATGTCGTATCGGCAATGTGCAGCATGTCATCCTCCCGCGATTGCCTGAAAAAGCAAAATATCATCACCGTCCTGAACCTGATGCTGTGACCAGGTGGCGTGCGGGATAATGGTTTGATTGATGGCCAGCGCCGTGCCGGGCTGGAGCCGGTTTATCTGGCTTAGCAGCGCCTCAACCGTGATGGGCTCTGGGAATTCAAAGGGCTCATCATTCAGCGTGATTCTCATGCTGCTCCCCCGCATACCGGGCAATGGGGTGCACGTGTGAGCTGGAGCGTGTTCCAGCTCTGCTGTTTGCCATTGAACATTCTCAGCTTGCCATCCAGCGCAGACGGCATACCGGCCAGCAGCTTTATTGCTTCCAGCGCCTGAAGTGTGCCAATCACGCCGACCACTGGACCCAGCACGCCTGCGGTACGGCAGTTGCGTTGTGGTTCGGTCGTATCAGGGTACAGGCAGGCGTAGCAGCCAGAGTGATAAGGCGGCGTGAAGACCGCGAGCTGCCCGCTGAAACCGACGGCGCTTCCGCTGATGAGTGGCTTGCCTGCGCGAAAGCAGGCGGCGTTAACCGCGTGGCGAGTGACCATGTTGTCGCTGCAATCCAGCACTAGATCGACGCGGCTAACATCGCGGTGTAATGCGCCATCGCTGAGCCTCTCGGTAATCGCAATCGCTTCTGCGTTCGGGTTTAACGCCTGTAGCTGGCGCTGGGCCAGCACGGCTTTGGGCTTGTCGGTATCGCTGGTGCGATACAGAATCTGGCGTTGTAGGTTGCTGATATGCAGTGCGTCATCGTCGGCAAGCAGCAGCGTGCCGACCCCTGCGGCCGCCAGATAGAGCGAGGCGGGAGCACCCAGCCCACCTAGGCCCACCAGCAGAACGCGGGCGGCTTTGAGCTTCTCCTGACCGTCTGGGCCAATATCTTCCAGCATCAACTGACGGCTGTAGCGCATGAACTCGCTATCGCTCAGTCCAGCAGACGTTGGATTGGGATTCGTTACCATGTCATGCCTCCCGTCCTTCAATCAACTTGAGCAGCGTCGCGGTTGCCTGCCTCCAGTCCTGTGCCTGCGTAATAGCGCTGACGACGGCAATGCTGCCGACACCCGTTTTCAGCACCGCAGGGACTCTGTCGGTGCTGATGCCGCCAATCGCCACGGTGGGAAAACGGCTTTGCAGATCGGCGATGTGGCGCGCCAGTTCGGCCAGCCCCTGCGGCGCTGATGGCATATCTTTGGTTTGGGTTGGGAAAATATGCCCCAGCGCGATGTAGGACGGGTTGATCGCCACCGCGCGCGCCAGCTCACGATCGTCGTGCGTGGAGACGCCTAACCGCAGGCCAGCTTGTTTAATCGCGGCCAGATCGGCGGTGTCCAGATCTTCCTGCCCCAGATGTACGCCGTATGCCTGATGTTTGACGGCCAATCTCCAGTAGTCATTGATGAAAAGTTGCGCCTGATAGCGGCGACCCAAGGCGATCGCTTGGATCACCTCGGTTTCGGCTTGTTCATCTGACCGATCTTTGATTCTCAGTTGGATCGTTTTCACCCCGACGCCGAGTAGTCGTTCGATCCATTCCACGCTATCGACGACGGGATACAGCCCCAGTTGCTGCGCCGTTGGGGCAAAAGGCGTCGAATCCGTCATTTGCTGCTTACCTCGGTTTGCAGGCTGGTGGCGCTGTGATAAAGCTCGCTGCCGCGTGAGCGGAATTCTTGCGACATCTGTTCCATACCCACTTCAATCGGTTTGGCTTCCGCTTCCTGTTTTGCGGCGTAATCGCGTACTTCCTGTGAGATTTTCATCGAGCAGAATTTGGGGCCGCACATGGAACAGAAGTGGGCGATTTTACCGGATTCTTGCGGCAGCGTTTCATCGTGGTAGGCGCGTGCTGTTTGGGGATCGAGCGCCAGATTAAACTGGTCTTCCCAACGGAATTCGAAACGCGCTTTCGACATAGCGTTATCACGGATCTGCGCGCCGGGATGGCCTTTCGCCAAATCGGCGGCGTGGGCGGCGATCTTGTAGGTAATCAGTCCCTGTTTGACGTCTTCTTTGTTCGGCAAGCCAAGATGTTCCTTCGGCGTCACGTAGCAGAGCATCGCGCAGCCGAACCAGCCGATCATGGCGGCACCAATGCCGGAGGTGAAATGATCGTAACCCGGGGCGATATCGGTAGTTAGCGGGCCGAGCGTATAGAACGGTGCTTCGTGGCAGTGCTCCAGCTCTTCGGTCATGTTGCGGCGGATCATCTGCATCGGAACGTGCCCGGGGCCTTCGATCATCACCTGCACGTCGTATTCCCAGGCGATTTTGGTCAGCTCGCCCAGCGTATGCAGCTCGGCAAACTGGGCTTCGTCGTTGGCGTCCTGAATGGAGCCAGGACGTAAGCCGTCACCCAGCGACAGCGCGACGTCATAAGCGGCGCAGATTTCACAGATTTCGCGGAAGTGTTCGTACAGGAAACTCTCTTTGTGATGCGACAGGCACCACTTCGCCATAATGGAACCCCCGCGTGAGACGATACCAGTCAGGCGTTTGGCGGTCATCGGCACGTAGCGTAACAACACGCCAGCGTGGATGGTGAAATAGTCTACGCCCTGTTCCGCCTGCTCCAGCAGCGTATCGCGGAACATTTCCCAGTTCAGGTTTTCCGCCACGCCGTTCACTTTTTCCAGCGCCTGATAAATCGGTACCGTCCCGATTGGCACGGGGCTGTTGCGCAGAATCCACTCGCGGGTTTCATGAATATAGCGGCCGGTTGAGAGATCCATCACCGTATCCGCGCCCCAGCGGGTAGACCAGACCAGCTTTTCCACCTCTTCTTCGATGGAGGACGTCACAGCCGAGTTACCGATATTGGCGTTAACCTTCACCAGAAAATTGCGTCCGATGATCATCGGCTCTGATTCCGGGTGGTTGATGTTGGAAGGAATAATGGCGCGCCCGGCGGCCACTTCCTGACGGACAAATTCCGGTGTGATGTTCTCCGGCAGAAGGGCGCCAAAACTCTGGCCCGGATGCTGCTGGCGCAACACGCCAGTGCGAATGCGTTCGCGCCCCATATTTTCGCGAATGGCGATAAATTCCATTTCGGGGGTAATCACGCCCTGTCGTGCATAGTGGAGCTGGGTGACGCGTTTGCCTGCTTTGGCACGTAAAGGTCGTGGCAAATGTTCGAAACGTAGATGATCCAGACCGGCATCCGCCAACCGCTGTTGGGTGAAATCAGAACTGACGCCGGATAGCGACTCGGTGTCGTGGCGTTCTGCAATCCAGCCGGCGCGCAGCTTCGCTAGCCCAACGCGGACATCGGGTTGCGCAGCTGGATCGCCATAAGGCCCTGACGTATCGTAAACTGGGATTGGTTCATTGGGTTCGTATTGGGGATTGTCTTTACTGCCGCCGAGTAACGTCGGGCTAAGCTGAATTTCTCGCATTGGCACGTGGATGTCGTCGCGTGAACCTGCAAGGTAAATGCGTTTGGAATTGGGAAATGCGGTTCCCTGTAAGGTTTCAATAAACTGCTGGGCGGCGGCACGCTGTTCACGGCGACCCGATTTTGACGACACTGTTTTTATAGACAAAGGTTCTGTAGACATAGCAAGTTCCTGTAAGACGTAAAGGGAAAATTGCTTGTCTGGAGCCGGAGGGAGTAATAATGATATTGGGCGTCAGAGCAGGTATGTAGGAATACGCAGCCTTGGGCTCAATAGAGGTGCATTACTCTTGTTCCCTTCGCAGGTATTAACCCGATCAGGTTCCGCGGATCCCGAATTAACGGTCTCAGCCTGTGCGCTCGTAAGTTTCGTCATAACGATTGATTTCGTAAAACAAAACACGAGCACGCTAGGCACTCCGACAAGATATGCCCGTCTCTTAAACGGGCCAATAAAACCCCTACACTGTATGTCGGCAAAACGCGGATGTCAAAGCGTGCCGCTTTTGCTTTTACAATGTGTGATGATGTCCTGAAATAACGTCAAATGGCGGCTATTTGTCGTAAATCTGCTGAATCATTCTGTCTTCTAACGTAAAACGTTCTTCCAGCGCTTCTCCGACGTGGGAAAGTGCCTTCTGGAATTCGAGGCAGTTATCATGGTCGATGGCTGCCGCCAGATGGCTATCGTAAAACGCCATAATTTGCTGCGTGTTATTTTGCAGGGCGAGGGCGAGCTGGGTGGAAAGCGCTAATACTTTTTCGCTGTGCGTTGCCGCTTCATGCAGCATTTTTTCGTATAAATGAAAGTGGCCGGTAGAAAGATAGTCCACCAGATTCTGGCAAAAATTATCCAATGCCTCTTCATCCAGAAGAGAAAGCATTTCCTTATTCGGCTTGATGCCAACCAAATGATAGTAAGCCACCAGAAGCTGCTTACGCGCTTGTAGCCATTGGTCGATTAACGCATTATTGCCACCAACGTATTCAGTTAGACTTTGTAGCTGGTTTAGCATTGTTGACTCCGTGAACGGTAAGAAATAACTGAAATCCCAGTTATAAAACTTATGTAATCACTCTGAATGTAAAATGCCAGTGAAGTGGCAGTGGAGCAATAAAAAGATATGGAACAGACGCTAAAAGGTGACGAAACCGGCTGGTGGGTGGTTAGCGACGCGGTACAAATCTGGCTCCCTCAGGGAGAATTGCCGCGCGGAACTGCTACCGCGTGGTCGTTGCAGGGGAAAACGGCTCGTCAAATCGGTGAATGGCAAGGACTGCCTGTCTGGCTGGTCTGTCAGGGGCGGGATTCCGATATGGCATCGGTTCGCCAGTTGCTCGATCAGGACGTAGGCTTATTCCAACTGGCGGGGCGAGGCGTACAGCTGGCTGAATTCTACCGCTCTCATCATTTTTGCGGTTATTGCGGCCATGAAATGGTGCGGAGTAAAACGGAGCTGGCGTGTTTATGTCACCACTGCAAAGAGCGCTATTATCCGCAGATCGCGCCTTGCATCATCGTCGCGATTCGTCGTGGCGAGGAAATTTTGCTGGCACAACACAATCGGCATCGCGGAAACATGTACACCGTGCTGGCCGGGTTTGTCGAAGTGGGCGAAACGCTGGAGCAGACGGTCGTGCGTGAGGTGATGGAAGAGAGCCAAATTCAGATAAAAAACCTGCGCTATGTGAGTTCGCAGCCTTGGCCATTTCCTCATTCACTGATGATGGCGTTTATGGCCGAGTATGCGGGCGGTGAAATCAAGCATGACCCGAAAGAGCTGCGTGACGCGGGCTGGTTCCGCTATGACCAACTCCCGCAGTTGCCTCCGCCCGGCACCGTGGCGCGTCGGCTTATCGAAGATACGGTGGTACTGTGCCGCACTTATCACGAGAACGAAAGCTGACGTGGTAGTATTGACGTCATGAATGGCTCGCGTACACCGTGCACCTGCGTCATAGCGTATTCGCTTCATAAAGCGTTCGCCTTATAACGCATCCGTTTCATCACATCTATCCGGTGTAGAACCGCCGTGAGGTTGAAAGGAAAAGAACATGACTGATCTGAAAAACGATCGCTATTTGCGGGCGTTATTACGCCAACCTGTTGATGTCACCCCAGTGTGGATGATGCGTCAGGCGGGGCGTTATCTGCCGGAATATAAGGCAACGCGCGCGCAAGCGGGTGATTTTATGTCGCTGTGTAAAAACGCAGAGCTGGCTTGTGAAGTCACGTTACAACCTTTACGGCGCTATGCGCTGGATGCGGCGATCCTGTTCTCCGATATTCTTACTATCCCTGATGCCATGGGCTTAGGACTTTATTTTGAAGCAGGGGAAGGTCCGCGCTTTCAGTCTCCGATCGCGTCTCATGCCGATGTGGTTAACCTACCGGTTCCCGATCCAGAGCAGGAACTCGGTTATGTGATGAACGCGGTGCGGACGATCCGTAAAAATCTCGCCGGGGAAGTGCCGCTGATTGGTTTCTCGGGCAGCCCGTGGACGCTGGCGACCTATATGGTTGAAGGTGGTAGCAGCAAAGCGTTTACCGTCATCAAGAAAATGATGTTCGCCGAGCCTAAAACGCTACACCTGTTGCTGGATAAGCTAGCTGATAGCGTCATTCTCTATCTCAACGCGCAGATTCGTGCGGGTGCGCAGGCGGTGATGGTATTCGATACCTGGGGCGGCGCGCTGAGCGGGCGTGACTACAAAGAATTCTCCCTGCATTACATGCATAAGATCGTTGACGGATTGCAGCGTGAGAGCGAAGGCCGCCGTGTGCCAGTGACGCTTTTCACCAAAGGTGGAGGCCAGTGGCTGGAAGCAATGGCGGAAACAGGCTGCGACGCGCTGGGGCTGGACTGGACGAGTGATATCGCCGACGCACGCCGTCGCGTAGGCGATAAAGTGGCGCTACAGGGAAATATGGATCCGTCGATGTTGTATGCCGATCCGGCACGGATCGAGCAGGAGGTGGCATCGATCCTGGCCGGATTTGGACAAGGCAATGGCCATGTTTTCAATCTGGGTCATGGCATTCATCAGGATGTGCCACCGGAGCATGCGGGCGTGTTTGTTGAGGCCGTCCATCGGTTGTCTCGCCCTTATCACGCATGATTCACAGGAGGTGATGTGATTGATACACAACGGCTGCGGGCTGAACAGTTGGCCCGCGCTTCTGATGTGATTCGGCACGACGATTTACCTTTTGAGCAGCCCACGTTTATCGCGGGTGCGGATGTTGGCTTTGAGCAAGAAGGCTCAGTAACCCGCGCTGCGATTGCGGTAATGCGCTATCCTTCGTTGGAACTGATAGAATACAAGATTGCGCGTATCAGCACGACAATGCCTTATATCCTCGGTTTTCTTTCGTTTCGTGAATGCCCTGGGCTACTCGCCGCGTGGGCGTTGCTTGAACAGAAACCGGACCTGCTGTTTGTCGACGGGCATGGGATTTCCCACCCGCGTCGTCTCGGCGTTGCCAGCCATTTTGGTCTGCTAGTTGATGTTCCGACGATTGGCGTGGCGAAAAGTCGACTTTGTGGCCGATTTGAGCCATTGGCGGAGAGCGTTGGTAGCCAGCAGCCTTAACTGGATAAAGGCGAGCAGATTGGTTGGGTATGGCGTAGCAAAGCACGCTGTAATCCATTGTTTGTGGCGACGGGGCATCGAGTTAGTCAGGATAGTGCATTGCACTGGGTACAATCTTGTATGCGCGGCTACCGTTTACCGGAACCGACTCGTTGGGCTGATGCTGTTGCATCAAATCGTCCCGCATTTGTGCGTTGGCAACGGCAGCAAACCGCTAACGTATTGTCGTAAAACTTTAGGAATTCAGGCATAGGGCGTTATTGTGATTTCAGGTACACTGCCGTCCGTCGCCGTTAATGAGCATAAAAATGTTACGTAACCCCATTCATTTACGTCTAGAAAAGCTGGCGAGCTGGCAACATGTCACTTTCATGGCATGTCTTTGTGAACGTATGTATCCAAATTATCACGAGTTTTGTCGTCAAACAGAATTCGGCGACGCGATGGTTTACCGTCGCATTCTCGATCTGGTATGGGAAACACTGGTTGTCAAAGATGCGAAGGTTAATTTCGATAGCCAGTTGGAAAAGCTGGAAGAAGCGGTTCCCGCTGCAGAAGATTACGATCTTTACGGCGTTTACCCAGCTATTGATGCCTGTATCGCACTGGGTGAGCTGATTCATTCACGTCTAAGCGGTGAAACGCTGGAACATGCGATAGCGATTAGCGAAACGTCTATCCGCACGGTTGCCATGCTGGAAATGACGCACGCAGGCAAAGAAATGACCGACGATGAGCTCAAGGTTTTGCCTGCAATTGAAGAAGAATGGGACATCCAATGGGAGATTTTTCGCCTGTTGGCGGCCTGCGAAGAACGCGATATTGAGCTGATCAAAGGGCTCCGTTCCGATCTGCGCGAGGCTGGCAGTAGTAACATCGGGATAAATTTGCATCAATAACGCGATAAAACGTGATTTAAGGCCTGAAATGGCCTGTCTTAAGGCTTCACATTCGCACCCTGTCTGGTCTACATTTGGGGGGCGTAAAAAAAGTGGCTGTCGGTGCGTGTATGCAGGAGAGTGCTGTTACACCCTGAAACGGGAAAGGGCATATCCGTCGCACTCGATGCTTAGCAAGCGATAAACACACTGTAAGGATAACTTATGAATAAGACTCAACTGATTGATGTAATTGCGGACAAAGCTGATCTGTCAAAAGCACAGGCTAAAGCAGCTCTGGAATCAACTTTGGCGGCAATTACCGAGTCTCTGAAAGAAGGTGATGCAGTACAATTAGTTGGTTTTGGTACGTTTAAAGTGAACCATCGTAATGAGCGCACTGGCCGCAACCCACAAACCGGTAAAGAAATCAAAATCGCTGCTGCCAATGTGCCAGCATTTGTTTCTGGCAAGGCTCTGAAAGACGCTGTTAAATAAGCCCATGCCGGTTAAAAGTTTAAGCAGAGGGGCGCTTTCGCCCCTTTTGCTTTTACGACGTTTGTGTGGCGCAGGCCTCGTGCTTATAGCCGTGGTAGCTTGTAGTAGCCGCACCGCGCCGCCGGACGTTTTCGCCAGCGGCTACGTTGCCGATCGTGGTGTTGTGCGTTTGTGGCGTAAGGATGATGCGCAGAATACGACGGCGCTGACTACCGTATACAACCCGCTTCAAGGCAATGCTCTGGTGGTGACGCGCTATACGTTCCAGCAGGATAAGCTACGCGAGATACAGCGTAACCAGCTTGGGGCGCAACAAGAAGATATGCGTTTGCGCTTTGCAGAAGATGGAACCGTCAGCTTTATGCAGCGGCAGCTTGCCGAAAGACGTGAATCGGTTTCTGATGATGAAATCGCGCTCTACCAGTTTGATGCGAAGCGCATGCTGGAATTGAGCGATGTATTGCGTGTAGGCAAGGTGAGGCTAAAGCAGGGGAAATGGCGGGAAGGGCAGGTGCAGTCTTGTGACGGTACGGTGGTTCGCCCTGATTTTGACAATGACTCGCGTGAATGGATCGCGCAGCAAAAAGCGCATGCAACGCGCCCGCTAAACGTCGCGTGGCTGGAAGCGCCAGAAGGGACGCAGTTATTGCTGGTGGTGGAGGATGACGTCTGCCAGTGGGAACCTAAGTAGCCATTAGCTATAAAAAAACCCGGATTTCTCCGGGCTTCAGTATTATCAGACAATCGTTTATCAGGCTTGCTCGCGCTCAATAGCACGGTAGCCGATGTCTTTTCGACAGAAGACCCCTTGCCACTGAATACCCGCCGCTATTTCATAAGCACGTTGTTGCGCTTCAGCCACGGTATTGCCCAATGCAGTGACGCACAGTACACGGCCACCGTTGGTGACGACATCAATACCGTTTAACTTGGTGCCAGCATGGAAAACTTTGCCATCTTCGGCGTCCTGCTGCGGTAAACCGGAAATCACATCGCCTGTATTGTAGTCAGCCGGATAGCCGCCTGCAGCCAATACCACACCCAGAGACGGACGTTCATCCCAGACGGAATCTTTCTGATCCAGCGTGCCGTCGCAGGCTGCCAGACATAGCTCCACCAGATCGGAACGCAGACGCAGCATAATTGGCTGTGTTTCTGGATCGCCAAAGCGGCAGTTGAATTCGATCACTTTTGGCTGACCATCGGCAGAAATCATCAGGCCGGCATATAGGAAACCGACGTAGGTATTTCCCTCTGCGGCCATGCCGTTGACGGTCGGCCAAATGACCTGATCCATCACGCGCTGGTGGATTTCATCGGTCACGACCGGAGCTGGCGAATAAGCGCCCATACCACCGGTATTCGGGCCCGTATCTTTATCCCCAACACGCTTATGGTCCTGACTAGTTGCCATCGGCAAGACATTCTTGCCATCTACCATAACGATGAAGCTGGCTTCTTCGCCATCAAGGAACTCTTCCACCACGATACGGTGTCCGGCATCGCCGAATGCATTCCCCGCCAGCATATCCTGAATAGCGTTTTCTGCTTCCTGCAACGTCATGGCGACAATCACGCCTTTACCAGCGGCTAGTCCGTCGGCCTTGATGACGATCGGTGCGCCTTTGCTGCGTACATAGGCCAGCGCGGGTTCAACTTCGGTGAAGTTCTGGTATTCCGCTGATGGGATATTGTGGCGTGCCAGAAAATCTTTAGTAAAGGCTTTAGAGCCTTCTAACTGTGCAGCGCCCTGCGTTGGGCCAAAGATTTTTAGCCCCGCGCTCTGAAATGCATCCACAACACCGATAACTAGCGGTGTTTCCGGGCCAACGATGGTCAAATCGATGTGGTTTTCCTGCGCAAAAGCGACTAACGCTGGAATATCAGTGGCGGCGATATCGACGTTGGTCAGCGCTGGTTCAAGCGCGGTCCCCGCATTTCCTGGAGCAACATAAACACGTTTCGCCAGCGGTGACTGCGAGGCTTTCCAGGCTAGCGCGTGCTCGCGTCCGCCATTACCAATTACTAAAATGTTCATTTCGGTCAGCTCCAGAATTAATGGCGGAAATGGCGCATGTCGGTAAAGATCATCGCAATGCCGTGTTCGTTGGCGGCAGCAATGACTTCATCATCACGAATCGACCCGCCCGGTTGGATCACGCAGGTAATGCCAACGGCCGCAGCGGCATCAATACCATCACGGAATGGGAAGAACGCATCAGACGCCATAGCGGAACCTTTTACTTCCAGACCTTCATCGCTTGCTTTGATACCGGCGATTTTCGCTGAGTAAACGCGGCTCATCTGGCCGGCACCTATCCCGATGGTCATGTTGTCGCGTGCGTACACAATCGCATTGGATTTAACGAACTTAGCCACTTTCCAGCAGAAAAGGGCGTCACGTAATTCCTGCTCGCTCGGCTGGCGCTCAGTGACGACACGCAATTGCGAGGCATCGACCATGCCCAGATCGCGGTCCTGTACCAGCAAACCTCCGTTGACGCGTTTGAAGTCCAGCCCAGGAACGCGTTGTTGCCAACTGCCGCTGGTCAAGACACGTACGTTTTGTTTGGCTGCGGTTACCTTCAATGCGGCATCACTGGCAGATGGGGCAATAATCACTTCGACAAACTGGCGGCTAATGATGGCCTGCGCCGTCTCTTCATCCAACTCGCGGTTGAAAGCGATAATACCGCCGAATGCCGATGTTGGGTCGGTTTTATAGGCGCGCTCATAAGCATCAAGAATTGAGTCGCCAATTGCTACGCCGCACGGATTCGCATGCTTAACGATAACGCAGGCCGGCTCGGCAAATTCTTTCACACATTCCAGCGCCGCATCGGTGTCGGCAATGTTGTTATAAGACAGCGCTTTGCCTTGTAACTGTGTCGAGGTGGCGACAGAGGCCTCGTGAATATTCTCTTCTATATAGAAGGCAGCTTGCTGATGGCTGTTCTCGCCATAGCGCATGTCCTGCTTTTTGATGTAGTTCAGGTTTAACGTGCGCGGGAAGTTGCCTGATGGTTTATCGGTTTCACCGTGGTAAGGCGGAACCAGTGCACCAAAGTAGTTGGCAATCATACTGTCGTAAGCGGCAGTGTGCTCGAAGGCTTTAATGGCTAAATCGAAACGGGTTTCGTAGGTCAGCGAACCTTCGTTGGCGTCGATTTCATTAATGATGGCGCTGTAGTCGCTGCTCTTGACCACGATAGCCACATCTTTATGGTTCTTGGCGGCGGAGCGAACCATCGTCGGCCCACCGATATCGATATTCTCAACCGCATCTTCTAATGTGCAGTTCTCACGAGCGACGGTCTGGGCAAACGGATACAGATTCACAACCACGATATCAATCGGTTTGATGTCGTGCTGCGCCATGATTGCATCATCTTGATCGCGTCGTCCCAGGATGCCGCCGTGTACTTTCGGGTGTAGGGTCTTTACACGCCCATCCATCATTTCCGGGAAGCCGGTGTAGTCAGAGACTTCAGTCACCGCTAAGCCAGCATCGGCCAGTAAACGGGCGGTTCCACCAGTTGAAAGGAGCTCGACGCCACGGTGGGACAGAGCTTGAGCAAATTCGACAATACCTGCTTTGTCAGAAACGCTGAGCAGAGCGCGGCGAATTGGACGGCGTTGTTGCATGATGATGTTATCCCCTGGATTTGGGTAGTCAGTAAAGAACGGTATGTGAATATCGTCTTTGTCAGAGCAATAATTGCGGAATAAAGAGAAATATTCAGTTAGCGTTCGCAGAAACACGACGATTTTGAACGGGATGAATTGTAGCGAAAACGTTTGCGCGATGCTCGTCAATTTTTGAGTAGAATGCTTTCTGTGGATAAGTTTGTGCAAAAATAGGTATAAGGCGGGGTTTTGCTGTGGAATGCAGCAAACAGTCATTTTTCTTTAAAATACCTATTGCGGCAGGTCGAGAAGTCCCTATAATGCGCCTCCATCGAC
>NZ_JACDSF010000065.1 GCF_013449685.1 Pectobacterium brasiliense
TGGTCACGGTCTAATCCGGTCATGAGGGTCTGTTCCCACTCGTCCATCAGGCGGGATTTCTCAGAGTCGGCGATATCCGGCTCCTGAAAAGACAACACACCGGAGGTATACGAACGGGCAAAGTCGCAGCTGTCTATCAGTTCGCATACACGGTCAGGATCACCCCGTAATACGGTGGCTTGCTCTCGCTGACGGTCTTTTCCCAGCAGGTAATCAACCGGACCACTGCCAGAACCTGCGCCACGGGAATGGATTTTAACAATCACGGTGCTGCTCCAGTAATTCACCTAGCTGACGGTCGAGACTATTCAGGATGGAAAGCAGTGAAACACGCTCAGAAGGCGTCAGGGAGTCGGACTGATTCAGTCGGCGAGCGATCTGATTCAGGTTATTGCCCATTCCACTCACTTGCCGAAGCAATTCAGGCGCAACCTCAGGAACAGGCCGTTTACGTGATGTCTGTTCTCCCAGACCAACCTGACGCAACCACTCTGCGAGATGAATACGGTCACACCGTTCAAGCAGACGCTGATGCTCAGTCTCGGTCATGCGGATTTTGATCTCTTTCGTTCGCTTTTCCATAGGCTCCGCTGAGAAAAAATTCGCACCACTGTGAGAATTTTTCGCAGTGGATGCCGGGGGTTTCGGGGGGCGGCGAGCCCCCTGAACCAGTCACGGTGGCACCTCATTAGAGGGGACTCCGTGTGTACTGGCTTAAGTACGTTTAGATTGTAGCTGGTCTTTAGGTTTTAGACAAAACAAAGCCCTCCTGAAAGAAGGCTGTTATCTGATAAGGCTTGTTTAGTCTCACTATGTGATAAATGGGGCTGGATAATATTTATTGGCTTGAATGAAAGACCACTTATAGAATGTTTTTTTTAGTTAATGCAAAACTGCATACAACTATGTTTGAAAAAAGGTTTATTGAATGGAACATATGGATAAGTCAACTTTGAATAGTGGTAGTAAAGAAAAAATTAGACAGGCAATTGCAAAAAAAATAAAAGAAGTAAAAGGATATACCCCGCGAGTTGGTATTTTTGGTTCTACTGGTGTTGGTAAATCATCATTATGTAATTCGTTATTTGGTCGTGATGTCGCACCAGTCAGTAATGTAGCCGCTTGCACAAGAGACATTCAAGAGATTCATATACCATCAGAAGATGGTAATGAAGGGGGGCTCACAATAGTTGACTTCCCTGGCGTTGGTGAAACTCTGGAAAGAGATAAGGAATATTATGACCTCTATAAAGAGAATGTTGCAAAATTAGACTTGGTTGTATGGGTAATAAAATCTGACGAAAGAGCTTACGCAATTTCTCAAAAGGTATATAACGACATTTTATTACCTAATATAGAAAAATGTCCTGTCGTATTTTTCATCAACCAAATAGATAAAATAGAACCAACGGAAGATGATGACGGTGAGCTTCTCTGGGATAAAAAACAAAACATTCCAACAAAAGAGCAGTTAGCTAGTGTAAATCAAAAGATTATCGAGGTAAGTAACGCTTTCTCTGTTCCTACATCACGTATTATACCAACGTCAGTTAAAAGAAAGTTTAATATCTCAGAAGCAATGGAAACAATAATAGATATCCTCCCAAAGGAAAAAAAGTACGCTCTCTATCGCGAAGCGGGAGAAGAAATAAAAACAGAAAAAATGGCAGAAAGCGCAGAAAAGGGAGTTTGGGATACCGTTAAAGAGTGGACTGGAGAAGCTTGGGATAGCGTAAAAGATGTTGTCGTTGAAGTAGTAGCAGCAACTGTCGTTGCCGCTGGTAAAAAAATACTATCGAAACTTAAATTCTGGTGATCCAATAATCAAGATTCAGGATGTAATCCGCCTGAATCTTGATTATCAATTTTTCTTTTTCTAAAAAATGTAGCTCGGCTAATACCTAAATCGATCCAAGGCTTCCCAAGTGATGGTCTGCCTCCTCCCGATGATTTTTTACCACCAACCTTTCCCCTTTTAGATTGTATAAGTGAAAAATCTTGCTTATTGAATTTCAAAATTGTCCATTTACAAATACTTTTCGCTATTCCAAAAACTTCTTTTTCATCGAGTGGAATTAATAATTGAAAGTTATACGCTTTAGCGCGTTCAAAACAAGCTTGTAGCCACTGTTCATATGCAGGCCAGCCCTGTCTAATAGCTCTGTAAGCCCACTTGCGAGTTTGTTCAAACAACTGACAATTACGCCCGAGGCCATAGTCAGTGATGATTTCTTTGTCATTGGCCGAAGTTAAATCGAGAGAATCTGCAAGCCAATCCAGCGTATACAACTCAGTCTGCCACGCGTTAACCTGCCAGTGTTCATGATTGGGGTTCTGACAAATCAGCCCTGAATAACCAATATCTGCATCCAATTTTTTACGTAGCGCGTTCTCTACAGCAGCTGCGTAGCGTAATGGCTTCATTTTTCCGTCTGGCGCGGTACGTATCGAGGTTTCCAGCGCGTAAAGCAGGTGCGCGTGCCCGTTTTCTGGGTTAGTGATGGTCAGCGTGGGCGAGGGGGCGTTGCGGTCACTCCAGTCAATGGCTGCACCGATGCGATCAACGTCAAATCCCAGCCAGAACATGGCGTGAGGCTGATTGAACTGGATATATTTAGCCAGAATGGCGCGTTCTTTCCCTGCGATGCGGACACCAAAGTGCAAATCATCCGAGAAGTACGGTTTATGCGGTAAGCGGTCGTTGAAAAGTTCGAGTGCTGCGTTACGCAATGTGCCCTGCGCTTATGGCGGGCTGTTGTCTGGCACGGTTCATGTGCTAATATCCTTCTTAGGTTTCGTACCTGGCCCTGGTTATCATGTCCGCTCGCCAAAGTAGAGCATGATTTCCGGGGCTTTGTTTTTTCTGCTGCCGTTAAAGTTACACGCGAACGGCCTCGCCTGTCGAATTTCTTCTGTCACATCAGCTTAATGCGCCGCCAGTTCATCAAAAAACTTTGGGTTAGCCTGAATGGTGGCCAGCACTTTTGCTGCCAGTCCAGTCGGGTTACGGCGTCCGGTTTCCCAGCTTTTAATGGTATCGAGGCTGGTTCCCAGCACTTTCGCCATTTCACTCTGAGTAATATTCAGGTTTTCCCTGATAGCCCTGACGTCTGCCAGCTCGTAGCGGGTCACGCGAGCAGGGGCTTTGGTTCCGTTTTTGATTTCAATGGCCTCTTCCAGAGAGGCTTTCAGCTCGTCAAAAAAACTCATGTTACACCTCGTCTTTCAGTCGTTGGGTCAGCTTCTTCAGTTCTGCTTTCTCTGCGTCTGTTATGCTGTCTTTGGTGCTTTTAGGGTAGGCCATCACCAGATAAATCACCTCGGCGGTGGCAAGGAAGTAAATCACCCGCGCACTGCCGCTCTTTCCCTGATTCCCCGTCGCCATCCTGATCTTTCGCAGACCGCCCGTTTTTTGGATGAGGTCACCTTTGTCCGGTGACTCGATAAGCTCTTTCTGGAGTTCTTTGAGTTCATCATCCGTGGCGATTTGCTTTATCTGACGGGTAAACATCGTTGTCTCGATAAACTCAATCGCGTGACTCACGGCTGTCTCCTGTATATTTTGATGTACAGTGTACACCAATGAGCGCGCTCTGGAAAGCCGCTTTCTGTGCCATCAGACGTTACATGGACTGACCTCGATAGCGGGTTGCTTGCTTCTCCTGCTGTAACTGCCGTTCCTGCTGCTTTACGAGCGTGTTAATCGGCTCAGATCGCTGCTCAAGCGTTCGACCTGTTCGTGCAAGGCGTTCACCTGATTGCTCAAGTTCAGACATACCCTGTCGTTGCGCTCCAGTGCCTGTGAGGTAGTCTCGAACATGCGTTGCAAGCTGCTGTAACTGTCCTGCCACGCCTGCTGCTGTTGTTCGTAGCTTGTTTGTAAGCTTTCTAAGGCGCTCAGAAGCTGCCTTTCCATCTCGGTCATGGTTTTGCCTGTCCTCAGTGATAAAAACGTGCTGTGATGTTTCTGTGGTGTCTGACGGGGTTATTTCGCGGTGTACTTCATCACGGTGTTTCCGGCTGTCGATGTGTAGGTTTCGGTGCCATGCGCTTTCTTCGGCAGTACCACCAGATAGGTGTTCTTCTGCTTGTCGTCCTTGTAAATCGCCACCCCTGCGCCGCTCTGGGCTTTCAGGCTCTCCAGTTGCTGGCTGTAGCTGTCCATTTCGTTCAGACGGGAAGTGATGACCGTTCCCTGATACCAGATTATCCCGCCCAGTATCACTATCAGCAGCGCAGCGAACAGGAATATCCAGCCCAGTGCGCTCAGGAGGGAATATCTGACTATGCCCGTCAGTTGGTCGTTCTGTTCGCGGATAGCGTTGCTGATGCTCTGCGAGCTTGATTTCAAGTCCTCGCTGATAGACGTTTCCAGCCTCTCGAACTCGCGCTTCACGCTCTGCTCGGTATCCTGCGCCTGCTGCTTCGATTTCTCCTCGAAGCCCTTCGCCAAATTTAAAATCTCGCTCATAAATCATTCCTTTCAACCGGATATTTTTTCCGCCGTCCGGATCGGCAATGCTGATACTGTTTTTGGTTTCCCGCGCCACACTCAGGCCGTAACTCTCCAGCTGCTTAACCACATCCTGCCGACTGCGGATCTCGCCCTGCTGCATCAGGTTCATCAGGCCAGTAGTGATTTTCTCTGCGGCTTGCTGTTTGTCGCGGGGTAAGTCGCTGGCCTGCGTCATCGGGCGGCGGTTAAGGGGGTCATTCGGATCGCGTAATCCGAGGCGGTCATTGGTCAGCGTCTGCCACGCATTCACTCTGGGACGATCAGCGCGGTCAAAGTAGGGTTGCAGCCGTTTTCCACTCTGCAATTCGATGTTCGGGATAACAAAATTCAGCTCAAGCCGTCCCTTGTCACGGTGCTCTACCCAGAGACAGTTGTAC
>NZ_JACDSF010000066.1 GCF_013449685.1 Pectobacterium brasiliense
AAATCGGGTCATCCCTGAAGTAATTTATTGGGTCAGGCTTAATATTTTCCCGTGGATTCCGCCATAACCCTAACCCACGGCCGTACTGCATAAATTTATCGTGTTCCACTTAACCAACTCCATTTGGTTTCATCGTCACTGAATTGTGATAGCACAAGGCGGGATTGCTCCCGCCTTGTCTCTGTTTACCTTATTCAGCGCGATTTACTTACCGCTTTTTATTCACAGCCTTTTATTCACAATTCACAGTATTGGCGCAGCGAGTCCTGTTTTTCTGGCAGCAGGCGATACAGATAAACCGGTCGGCCGGTAGAGCCGTACAGGATATTGGTGGTCAGGATGCCAGTATCAGACAGATAGATCAGATACTTACGGCAGGAGACGCGGGAGATACCAATCGCATTCGCCAGCATTTCGGTAGAGAACTCAATACCCTGATTGCCTTCAATCCACTCGCAGACGGTACGTAACGTCAGGCTGGTCAGCCCTTTCGGTAATTTCTTACGTTCGCTAACCGTGCTACCGCTGGTACGACGAATCAGGTTATCAATATCCGACTGCCCAACAAAATCGCGGTGTTTGAACAAGTTCGCCTCTTCACGATAGGCGGTCAACGCCTGTTCGAAACGCGAGAACTGGAAAGGCTTAATCAGATAGTCCACCACACCGTAATGCAGCGCTTTCTTGATGGTGTACACATCGCTGGCAGACGAGATGATGATGACGTCCGTCTTTTCGCTGAATTCACGGATAGTCGGCAGCAGATCCAGTCCATTATCCTGCTGCATGTAAATATCCAGCAGTACCAAATCGATTTCCGAGTCAGGTTGCATCAGCAGGTTTCGCGCCTGTTGCAACGTGGGAACCGTCGCATAGCAGCTAAATCCAGAAACCTGGTTCAGATAAGATTTGTTAAGCTCTGCAACCATGGCATCGTCATCAACAATCAGTACATTAATCATGGTCAAACAGCCTTGCTTGATAAGGAATAGTAACGAAAAACTGGGTGTACACCTCAGGTTCTGATTCAAACTCGATAGTGCCGCCAATCTTCTCCAGACTCTGCTTGGTCAGGTACAGGCCGATACCGCGCCCGCTGCCTTTGGTAGAGAATCCCTGTTCATAAATGCGCGCCTGACTCTCCGGTGAAATGCCGGGGCCGTCATCCCCCACGGTACAGTGAAGGCGCCCGCTCTGATGATGAAAGCTCACGCTGATTTCACAGTTTTCCTGCCGATCAATCGCGTCCATCGCATTCTCAATCAGATTACCCAATACGGTAATCAATTCATTTGTGGCATCGACATCATCAGTATCCGGCAGCAGACTCTCCTCGCTGATGGAGAGCGTAATGCCGAGATCGCGTGCGCGGTTGATTTTACCCAACAGAAACCCAGCAATCACTGGCGATTTCACTTTACGAATAATCGAGCCAATTTCCGCCTGATAATTATTGGCGGTCTTCAGGATATAGTCTTCTAGCTGCGAGTAATACTTTAAGTGCAGCATCCCCAAGATAACGTGCAGCTTGTTCATAAACTCGTGCGACTGCGCACGCAGCGCATCCGCATAGTAGGACATCCCACTCAACCGTTGTAGCAGTTGGCTGATCTCCGTTTTATCACGGAATGTCGCAATCGCGCCGATAATGTCGCCCTTCACAAAAACCGGAACGGTGTTAGTCAGCAGCAGGTGGCCGTTAAAGTTAATCTCTTCATCACGCCGCGGCGTACCGCTCTCCAGCACTTGTTTCAGGTGCAAATGCTCAAGCCACTGGTCGCTGACGCGTTCGGCTGGCTTCGGAGCCGGCGTTTCACTGCCCTGCGGCTTATTCTGCCGGAAAAGCCGTCGCGCCTCATCATTGATGACCGTAATCCGGCCATGCTGATCGACCGCGATAACGCCTTCTTTGATATGTTTGAGCATCGCGTTACGCTGTTCAAACAGGTTTGAGATCTCAAACGGCTCGAATCCCAGCATAATGCGCTTGAGCACCTTCACCAGAATCAGCGTGCCCAGCCAGCCGACCAGCGCCCCCGCCAATAGCGTCCAGGGAATCATCCAGCGGTTATCGCTGATCACCTTCTGCACGCTGGTTAAGGCAATTCCCAGCGCGACGACGCCAACCTGCTTATGGTTGCTGTCGAAAACCGGTGTAAAGACCCGCAGCGCGGGATCGAGCGTCCCCCGGTTGATGGCGGTATTTTCCATACCCAACAGCGCTGGGTAGATATCCCGACCGGCAAAATGTTCACCAATTCTTTCCGGTTCAGGGTGGCTATGGCGCACCGTATCCATGTCCGTGACGGTGACGAAGAGCAGTTGATTACGCAGTCGGATCGTCTCCGCCGCGATCTGCACTTCCTCAGGCCGACCAATCCCTTTAAGTTCATCAATCACCACGGGAGAGGCGGCAAAAGTGCGGGCAATGGCAAAGGCTTTTTCTCGCAGATGATCTTCTGAAAGCTGATTAATGCGAAAAAACAGCAAGGAATAGACCACCAGCAACACCGCACCAAGCACAACCGACACCATCAGAAACACCGATGTTCCCAGCTTTAGCGGTGCCTTTTTCTTGCCCATGTCACTCTCCGAAACCACCATCATCACACCGTTATCTTATACTGTTTCGTCGCGTTTCGCGTGCCGTGATGCCTACGCCCCGTCACAAGGACAGGGCGTAGGCGTGAAGAAAGGAAATCAGGCTTAACGTTGCGGTACATTTTTTGTGTCAGGAATGTTTCGCATCGAAAGCCTGTGGGTATCTGCGTTTTTACCAGAAACCGAGCAGTTTCCACCACATTCCGCCAACACCCAACCAGATAGGGATGATGACCAGACTGACCAGGAAACCGATCTTCCACCAGGTTCCTAGCGGCACGTAGCCAGTGCCGAACAAAATTGGTGCTGGGCCACTGGAGTAGTGGGTTGTGGACATAAACAGGTTACTGAAGATACCGAATACCAGTACGGTCAGCATCGGCGGCGCACCGGCTGCCAGCGCGATAGAGACAAAAATCGCATACATGGCGCTGATGTGGGCAATCGCACTCGCCATCAGGTAGTGGCTGTAGTAGTACACCAGCAGCAGCAGACCCAGCATCGGCAGCCAGTGCATCCCACTCACGGCATTACCGGCCAATCCGCCCAGCCAGGCAATCAGCCCCATCTTGTTGAGCTGACCCGCCAGCGTCATCAGTACGGCAAACCACACCACGGTGTGCCAGGCTTCTTTCTCACTGACCACATCGTCCCAGGTCAGCGCACGGCTGAGCAACAGCACGCTCAGGCCCGCCAGCGCGGTCAGGGTTGCATCGATATTCAGCGTGGAACCCAGTACCCAGAAGATCACCAGACCCAGGAACACGCCCAGCACCACCCACTCGTCGCGGGTCATTTTGCCCATTTCACGCAGTCTTTCGACGGCGATCGCACGCATTTCTGAGGTTTTCTTCAGTTCAGGCGGATAGAAACGGTAGATCAGGTAAGGAATCAGCGCCAAAGACAGGAAGCCCGGCAGCAGTGTCGCCAACGCCCAATCCGTCCAACTGATGTGAATACCAAACTGAGAAGCCAGCTTCGCCACCATCGGGTTACCCGCCATGGAGGTCATGAACATCGCGGAAGTCACGGCGTTACACTGGAAAATGGACTGCACCAGAAACGCACCAATGCGACGCTGCGTGCCTTTTTCCGGCGTGGAGTCATAGGCTTCGGCAATGGACCGGAACAGCGGAGTGATGATCCCGCCGCAGCGTGCAGACGTGGAAGGCATGGCCGGAGCGAACATCAGGTCGGTGAACACCAGACCATACGCCAGACCGAGTGAGCTATTCCCCAGCTTGCTGATGAACAGCAGACCAATGCGTCGGCCAAAGCCGGTTTTGATAAAGCCGCGAGAAATAAAGAAGGCGCAGGCGATCATCCAAATAGTGGGATCGCTAAAGCCCGTCAGCACATCTTTAATGGGTAATAACCCTAATATGGCGACCGAGGTCAGGCTGAACATCGCCATCGCGCCAAGCGGGTAAGGAGAGAGAATCAGACCGACAACGGTGGCAATGAAAATCGCCATCAGATGCCAGGCATCGGGTTTTACCCCATCAGGAACCGGCAATAACCATAAGCCACCGGCAATACAAAGGATAACTAGAAGCTTTATCAACCTGCTGTTATTCGCAGACATAAGAACACCACTCTTCATTAAAACGGATTCTGTATTCCCCGTCATACTTCGAGTCACACTCAAATTATTCAGGAGATATTCACGACGGATGTCCCGTGCGGAGGAGTGGGTATTTCGTTATTCTTCCTTCGTCACCCTGCTGAAAACAACGCAACAGGAATCATCTGCGGAAAAAAAAGACGAGAAAACAAGGGTTCAGGGTGCTTCTCTCGTCTTATCAAATCAAGTGATTAATGAAGAGATAGTATTATAATGCGCCTACAAAATAGCGTAACTTTAGTTACTAAAGCGGTTCATTAATTTATTTAAGAAACCATCGTGGTTTTAATTTCCTGATAAAAACCTTTAAAATTCAATAATAATTGACATTTAAAGAACATAAAATTAACGAAGTTAACGACAACGCAATGATAAAAAAACCTTATATCTAACAGTGGTAATATAATTCTTTTCCAGACAGTCAGTTATCCATTCCTTATTTATTCACTCAGGTATTCTTCTATTAAAAAATAAAAAAATAAATCCCCATTATTCGGCGAGAAAATATTATTTTTTATCCAACTGATAACATTTAGAGGGTAAGAAAAAGTACGGCTAACAGCTGCGGCGACATAATGCGCAGAAACATCGCCAACGGGTAAACCGTCGCATAAGACAGCGCCGCCGCACCGCTGGTCGAGTGTAGACCATTGGCAAACGCCAGCGCAGGTGGATCGGTCATGGAGCCCGCCAGCATGCCGCACAGCGTCAGGTAGTTCATCTTACCCAACGTTCGCGCCAATATGCCGACAAGCAGCAGCGGCACAATGGTAATCAGCGCGCCATAGCCAATCCACCACACTCCGTCGCCGTTCAATAACGTCTCGACGAAGTCGCCGCCAGATTTTAGCCCCACTACCGATAAGAACAGCACAATGCCGAGTTCACGCAGCGCTAGGTTCGCGCTGGGCGGCATAAACCAGTGAAGTTTACCGATACTGCCGATGCGCCCCAGCACTAGCGCTACCACCAGCGGCCCCCCCGCCAGCCCAAGCCGCAGCGCGACGGGAAAGCCGGGAATCATCAGCGGTACCGAGCCCAGCAATACGCCCAGCCCAATTCCGATAAAGACGGGCAGCATCTGTACCTGCTGGAGTTTTTGCTGCGCGTTTCCCACGATATCCGCGACGGCATCGATCGCCGCTTTTCGCCCGACCAGATTCAGAATGTCGCCAAATTGCAGGCTAGCCTGATTGCTGGCAACCAGCTCGACGCCCGCACGGTTCAGGCGCGAAATCACGACATCGTAGTTTTGCTTCAGATTGAGCTCGCGAATCTTGCGTCCCAACACCTTCTCATTCGTCACCACCACGCGCTCAACGTGCAGATCCGTGCCACGCGTTGAGAGCGATGCCTCCACTTCATTGCCGATAACCAGACGCGCCTGCTCCAGATCGTTTTTCGCCCCAACCAGATGCAGATAATCGCCCAGTTGGATAAGCGTCTGCGGCGACGGCACCATCAGTTCATCACCGCGTTTCAGGCGGGAGCAGACGATGGTGTCGCGGTTCAGAATCGGCACAGCCTGAATCGCCAACCCTTGCAGATTGCTATTCGTCACCGACACATTCATGGTGTGCAGTTGCTCATGATGCAGACCGTTGCTGACTTCAAACTGCTTTGCCTCGTTCTCCACCGCGACACGGAACAGAACGCGCATCAGCCACATCACCAGCAAAATGCCGCAGATCCCCAGCGGATAGGCCATTGCGTAGCCCGTCCCCATCTGGTTCACCAATGCGGAACTCGACCCGAGATCGGTCAGAATCTGCTGACCCGCACCCAGCGACGGCGTGTTGGTCACCGCACCGGAGAAAATACCGAGGATAATGGGCAAAGGAATATTAAGCAGTTTGTGCAGCAGGACGGTCACCACGCAGCCGAGGAACACCGTCAGCAGCGCAAACGCATTGAGGCGCAGGCCAGATACCCGCAGAGAGGAAAAGAAACCCGGCCCGACCTGAATGCCAATGGTATAGACAAACAAGATCAGCCCGAACTCCTGAATGACGTGCAACATGTCATCATTCAGTTGAATCTGGTACTGATGGGCAACATGCCCGACGATGATCCCACCGAACAGGACCCCGCCAATCCCTAAACCGACGCCATAAATCCGCCAGTTGCCGATCCATAACCCCAGAACCGCAACCAGCGCCAGCATACTCACGGTAAGTGCGATATCACTCATACCCGTATCCTTTGCGGACGTTTTTATTGGGAAATGCCACTGACGCTATACTCTATAATGAGTATATTTTGATTCTGGCAGAGTGCTGGAAAAGGAAACGTGGCGGGCAACACAAAACCGCGCCCGTAATAATACGAGCGCGGGAAATCATCAAACAAATAATGCGGATATCGCGTTATGAGGCATCTTCAGCAGGCTGCTGGTTCAATGCCGGACGGTCACTATTGATGGCGATACGCTGAGGCTGCAAGGCTTCCGGCACGTCACGTACCAGATCGATATGCAGCAGGCCATTTTCAAAATGAGCATCGGACACATGCAGATGCTCGGCCAGCGTGAAGCTTAGCGTGAAAGGCTTAAACACCAGCCCCTGATGCAGATATTCCACGGCTTTCTGGGACGGTGCCGGGCTGCCTTTCACGGTCAGGCGCGGGCCTTCTACTTCGATATCCAGATCGCTCTGCCGGAACCCTGCCAGCGCGAGCGTGATGCGATAGTGGTTGTCGTCTTTCTTCTCGATATTATACGGAGGAAAATCAATCGGTTCCTGACCGCCCTGCATTGAGCTGGCTAATTTGTCAAAACCGATCCACTGACGCAGTAAAGGTGATAAATCGTAGTTACGCATAATATGACTCCTTCTAAGAAGCGAGATTAATGGTGCCCATACGGGCATACCCTATGCCAGCCACAGTTCTATTCTATAGCTGGCGTCGTCCCCATTCGGCAGACGAAGCGTTCATTCACCGCACTGCCGTTTCAGGCAATGCGCGATTCGTGCAAATAACGTGATGTTGGTTTACTTGATTTCAATCCGACGCGGCTTCATCGCTTCCGGCACGATACGTTCGAGATCGACGTACAGCAGCCCGTTTTCCAGATTGGCGCCTTTTACCTGAATATGTTCGGCCAGCTGGAATTTACGCTCGAAGTTGCGCTCGGCAATCCCCTGATACAGGTAGTTACGAGCAACCTGTTCACCGGCGTGGGCACCTTTTACAATCAATACGTTGTCGTGCGCGGTGATGTCCAGTTCCTGCTCCGCGAAGCCCGCTACGGCAATCGCAATGCGGTATTGGTTCTCGTCAACCAGTTCGACGTTGTAGGGAGGGTAGCCGCCGTTACTCTGGGTCTGCCCGGTTTCTAAGAGATTAAACAGGCGATCAAAACCAATAGCGGAACGGTACAGTGGGGAAAAATCGGGGTTACGCATAAAACAGCCTCCTAAACATGCAGCGAGGATTTATTTTTTACCTTCCCTAGGGGACAGGCTTACAGCTGGGACGGATACCCTGACGGCGTATCGTTTTCCTCCAGCTTATTATCAATATGGTGACCCCCCTCAGACTTTCAAGAGGCAAAAAGGAAAAATCGCTGGGTTTCATGCAATATTCACTTACGCTGTAAGCGTTATCACATACACTCAAGATAGGCAGGCTCTGGAACCCACTCTGGCAGCAGGTTCTTAATGGACAGATAATATGACCTTACTGAAAAGTGCGTTGTTCTCTTTCATCATCACCGGCAGCGGCGCGGTGGCAACCAGCGGTTGCTCCAGCGTGATGACGCATACCGGAGGCGATCAGGGATACTATTCCGGCACGCGCGCCGGTGTGGATATGCTGCGCGACGACGACACCAGTTGGGCGATGATGCCGCTGGTCGCTATCGACTTGCCGTTCTCGGCAGTAGCCGACACCCTGTTGCTGCCCTACGACTACTATCGTGCAGGCAGCGATAAGAACAAACTGTCGACGCGCGAACGCATTTCACACAGCGAAGAACAAAACCAAACCGCCAGCTCACAGCTTGCCACTATGCCTAATAACAACACTATGCCTAATAACAACACCATGCCTAATAATCAGCTTTGATAGCCCTTCATTCACCTTGAATCAGCGCATGCAGGTTATGCCGTCGCCACAACAAATAACTGATTAAAGCCGTCAATCTCCCGCATATACGCAATGTGTTTCCCGTCAGGGGAAAAGACCACGGCATCCGCACTCGGTGCGCTGTCCGTCCGCGCCGTTAGTCGAACAAGCTCACCGCTTTTCGCCTCACACAGCATGATGCTGTTGTCACACACAAACGCCAGAGAACGTCCATCCGGGTGCCAGTTAAAGGCTGACTGTACGCCGTGTTCCGTGCGCGTTACCTGCCTTGGCTCACCGCCGTTCGGGGAAAGCGTCCACAGTTGCACCACACCAGCCTCATCCCGCATCAGGAAAGCAATCTCACGGCCGTCGGGCGAGGCTCGCAGCCAGTGGCGCGGCTGGTTCACCAGACCAGGATAACGACGCGAGTGCGTAAACGTTAAACGCCGCTGCTGCACGCCCGCTGGCGGCGCAGGCATTGAGATTGCCGTCCCCGCCAGTGGCGCATCACCCACTTTGGCGTACTCTTCCAGCGCATCCGGCAAGTCGACGATAAAAATCTCCGGCACCGTTGCCCCGTCCGCCGCACGTGTATCGCCGATAAACGCCAGCGCCCAGCGCTGCCGCGAACCATCCTGTCTGATATAGCCCGCCGTTCCTACCCAACCTTCTTCATAGGCGCGATTGATCTCATCGCTGCCGGGCTGCGGCTGCGGCGTCGTTCTGCTAACCAACACACAATAGTGGCTACCGTCATATTCACGCGGATGGTGTTTTTCAACGGTGACGACCTGTAGCGGCACAGCCACGCCCACGTTGCGCAAGTTCAATGCCGGATCGCGCTCATGCAGCACATGGTCGTTATAGGTAAAGCTCAGGCGGCTGGCATCCGGGCTGAAGACATGGACATGCGTACCGCCGCGCAGCGCACCGGCCTGATAAGGCGGCGTAATGGAGAAAGCATCGAGCGTGATGGCCTCATCACGCTGGCGATCCGCCACTATCGTTCCACGCCGATGGTGAAAATCATACTGCCACTCGCCATCTGGGTTTTCTGGCCCGTGGATAAAGACATAGCGCAGCGGTTCCTGCGGGCTACAGGTCACCACGCCCACGTGCGCCCCCGCAGTCGCCCGATAAATCACCTCGGTTTCCCGGCTTTTCAGGTGTATGCGCTCAATGGTCAGCCCTGTGAATGAAGATCCATAGGGTCTTATGTCATAAACCAGCCAATCCCCATCACATGACCAGCAATTAATATTGGTAAGTTGATGACCAGCAGCATTAAACGTTAGTTTAACCTCAACAGACAAGACATCACCCCACTTATTCAATATCAGTCAATTTTTTGTAAATAAATTTCAGTTTTATGTATAACTTATTGTTTTTAATTTAAAAAAAACAAACAGCATCGATAAATGTCATTCAAAAAAATAGAAAGACTACCTCAATAACATCCGTTTTTTAATTTATTAGCATCGGCGTAACATTCTTCATATCGAAAGGGCAGCCCCCTTTCACCTATCAAATCAGAAAAGGATAAGACACCATGAAAAACGTAAAAACCATCGCCGCTGCTGTTGTTCTCGCTACTATGACTTTCGGTGCTTCTGCTGCTGAATACGTATCTCCTGCACAGGCCCAAAATCTGGAAAAAGCGGGCGTCGTTACCGCTACCGCTCAAGACCTCAGCTCACTACAGGCTCAGCTCGCGGCGAAAGCAGAAAAAGCAGGCGCTAAAGCTTATACCATCACGTCTGCGACCGGTAACGATCAGCTGCGTGGCTCTGCGGTAATCTTCAACTAATCGTTGTTTACCCTGAGTTTTTATCCCAGTTAGCCATCCTGTAAGCATCACGTATTACCCTCTTTCCGGCTTGCCTCCTCATCAGGGCAAGCCGGTTTTTTTATTTATGCGAAAGGGGTTCGTGGGAAAGCAAGAAGGGCGGTGAATGTGGTGTGGCAGAGTGCCACACCGACGTGGATAGACTTACAACGTTGAACCTTGAAAACCATTCTCAGCCGCTGTCGCCGCAAACCATTCTCCGCTTTTCTTCACCGTGCGTTTTTGCGTCGCCAAATCCAGCTGCACAAAGCCATAGCGATTTTTGTAGGCATTCGACCACGACCAGTTATCGATAAACGTCCACATATGGTAGCCGAGGCAGTTGCTGCCTTCGGCGATCCCTTTGTGTACATACTTCAGGTGTTCACGGACAAAATCGATGCGGTAATCATCCTGAATCTGGCCGTTAGCGTCGAAACGCTGTTCGTTCTCGACACCCATGCCGTTTTCCGAAATAAAGCAGCGCGGATTAGCGTAATTCACTCGTAGATTGGTCAGAATGTCATAGATGCCCGGTTCGTAAATTTCCCAGCCACGATAGGGATTCATTTTTCGCCCTGGCATTTCATAGCTGGAGAAGAACCACTCGGGCATAAACGGACTATCAGGGTTAACCAGACTGTCGCGACACTGAATACGGCGCGGCTGGTAATAGTTAATCCCCAGCAGATCGACAATCCCATCGGCCAGCAACGCACGATCGTCAGGCTGGCAATGCGGCAGTTGGCCGTATCGATGCAGCAGATCGACCAGTTCCTGCGGGTATTCGCCCCTCAATGCGGGATCGAGGAAGCTGCGGTTAAACATCAGATCGGCGATGTTGGCGGCTTTAACATCGGCCGGATGCTGAGAACGCGGGTAGGAGGGCGTCAGGTTGAGGATAATGCCAATTTCCCCGCCCTGAGACTGCTCGCGATACGCCCTGACCGCCAGCGAATGCGCCAGCATCGTGTGGTATGCCACCGTCGCAGCACGCTTGAAATCCACCACGTTCGGGTAGTGGAAATCATACAGATACCCGCCTTCCACTGGCACCACCGGCTCATTAAACGTAAACCAGTGTTTTACCCTGTCGCCAAACAGGCGGAAGCAGGTCGCCGCATAGCCCGCATAGGCCACGACCACCGCCCGATTTTCCCAGCCGCCCAGCCGCTGCATCACCATCGGCATATCAAAATGGAACAGGTTGATAAACGGCGTGATGCCCTGCGCCAGCATTTCGTCAATGACCTGATTATAAAACGCGACTGCCTGCGGATTCGGTTCACCGACGCCATCGGGAATCAGCCGCGCCCACGAGATCGACGTTCGGAACGTGTTGTGATTCAGCGTCTTCAGCAGCGCGATATCTTCACGCCAGTGCTGATAAAACGTGGAAGTCTCTGCCGGCCCAACCTGCTGGTGAAAACGACCGGGCTGCGTGGCAAACCATTCGTCCCACACGGTGGCGCTTTTACCATAGTTGAGGCTTTCGCCTTCCGTTTGCGGTGCCGAACTGGCGCTACCCCACCAAAAATTCGCGGGAAAGCGAAAATCGTTCTGAAGATGATCGTGCATACGTTCCTCTCTGCTTCACTCGTGTTTATGCGCTGGCGCTGGCTTCGCCCGTGGCCTGCTGTTGTTTCTCCTGCTCCTGTTTAAGCAGCGTGCGCTCATAGACTTTCAGGAACGGGTAATACATCGCGGCCGACATCACCATGCAGAGCAGACACATGATCACCGGGCTGAACGCCCAGTTCGCCGCCCATGATGCCCCAATCGGTGCAGGCGTCGTCCACGGCGTCAGGGAAACGACCTGCGCAATCCAGCCGAGCTTCGTCGCCGTATAGGCAATGACGGCATTAACCATCGGCACGAAAATAAACGGCAGGAACAGCAGCGGATTCATGATGATCGGTGCGCCAAACAGAATCGGTTCGTTGATGTTGAAGAAGCTCGGCACGACGCCCATGCGGCCAATGGTGCGCAGGTGAATCGCGCGGCTACGCAGTAACAAAAAGGCCAGCGGCAACGTGGAACCGACCCCGCCGATCAGCAGATAGTGATCCCAGAATCCCTGCAAATAAATATGCGGCAGCGGCGCACCGGCCGAAAGCGCAGCCTGGTTAAGCGCCAGATTGGTCATCCAGAACGGGTTCATAATCCCGGTGACGATCAGCGCGCCGTGAATCCCGGCAAACCACAGAATCTGGCAAATAAATACCGAAATCAGAATCGCAGGCAGCGAATCCGACGCCGAAATCAGCGGTGCCAGCAGGTGCATGATGGCTTCCGGGATAATCATGCCGGTCGCAGACTGGATGAATAGGTTAAACGGATGCAGCGTCGCGACGATGACCAGCACGGGAATAAGAATTTCAAACGAACGCGCCACGCCGGTCGGCACCTCTTTTGGCAGGCGAATCGTAATGTTGCGTTTCTTCAGCCAGGCATACACTTCACCCGCATAAATCGCGGTCAGAATCGCGGTAAAAATCCCTTCCCCAGAGAAGTACTGGGTGGAAATTTGCTTATCCTGATAAGGCGCAGCCACCAGCAAGAATGCCATCAGCGCCAGCAGACCGGTCATAATCGGATCCAGCTTGTAGTGCTTGCCAAGGCTGGCCCCAATCCCCACCGAGATAAAGAAGGTCATGACCCCCATACTGAGGTAGTACGGCAGCATCAGTTGTTCACGGTAGGCAACGGAGAAATCGAGCCACGCGCGGGCAAATCCCAGCGTAGTATCCGGTGCAAACGGCGGGAAGATGAACACCAGCATAAATGAACCGATGATCATGAAAGGCAGCGCGGCGATAAACCCATCACGAATCGCGATGATGTGGCGCTGTTGTCCCACCACACCTGCCAGCGGGGTAATTTTTTGCTCGATGATATTCACCATCGACTGATAGAGGCCACTCATAGCGGTTGTCCTGATTTTTCGATCAGTGAAAAGGCAAAATCCAGCACGTTGTCACCGCGCTGCATACCGTAATCCATCATATCTATCGCTGCCACGGGCACGCCTTTCCCCTCGGCTTTCTCCTGAAAGGACGCCAGCATATATTTCACCTGTGGCCCCAGCAGCACAACGTCATATTTCCCGACCTGCTCATCAAATTCATGAGCGGCGTAGGCGGCAATCTCGACGTCCAGACTACGTGCGCTGGCCGCCTCCTTCATCTTTCTCATCAAAAGGCTGGTAGACATCCCAGCGGAACAACAAAGCATGATCCTTTTCATTTTCAGTACCCCGTCGTCATACGTTATGAATAAAAAGCGTTACGAATAAAAAAACGTCATCAATAAAAGCATCGTGAATAAACACGTCCATTGGAAACACCATCATGGAAACACCATCATGGAAACACAACGGAAACCGTTTTCCATGAAAAAAAACAATATATGAGAATAGGTTCACGAAATAATAGACATTGCGGGAAACAATGTGAGGCAGGTCATGGAAAACGTGTTTCAGACGTGAAGGACGGGTAAAACCCACTATTGCCGCGCTTATTACGCTAAGTGTGCTGATTTCAGGCATTTTCTACTTTTGACTATAAAAACGACAAATTGAGATTTAAAAAGCCCGTCCTCCCCCTGCTATGTTTATCACCTGATGTTGCATTTTCTCGCTGTATTTTAATTTTTAGTTATAAGTGAGGGGTCATAAGCATGTCATTGATGATGAAAAAATCGGTCACGGAAGGACGTGGAGAAAACGCGCCATTGTGGAGTAACCTGACAGCGCGGCTACGCCGGCTCCCCGCTATTCTGGCCGCCAGCGCCCTGCTGCTCGTATCCGCCGCCGATGCACAGGACAACGTGCCAACGCAGCTGCGCGTCGGCTATCAGAAAGGTTCGGTCAGTCTGGTACTGGCAAAATCACACCAACTGCTGGAAAAACAGTTCCCCAACACCAAAATCAGCTGGGTTGAATTCCCCGCCGGCCCGCAGATGCTGGAAGCGCTCAATGTGGGCAGCATCGATCTGGGCGGCACCGGTGATATCCCCCCTATTTTTGCGCAGGCCGCTGGCGCTGACCTGCTGTATGTCGGCGTGGAACCGCCTAAGCCTCAGGCAGAAGTGATTCTGGTGCGGGAAGACAGCCCAGTGAAGACCGTTGCTGACTTAAAAGGCCGCAAAGTCGCCTTCCAGAAAGGCTCCAGCGCGCACAACACGCTACTGAGGGCGCTGCAACGTGACGGGCTGAAATTCACCGATATCAAACCGATCTACCTGACTCCGGCTGACGCCCGCGCGGCCTTCCAGCAAGGCAATGTCGATGCATGGGCAATCTGGGATCCCTACTATTCCGCCGCACTGCTGGAAGGCGGCGTTCGCGTGTTGGTCGACAGCAGCGGGCTGGAGAAAACCGGCTCCTTCTATCTGGCTGGCCGCCCTTACGCCGAGGCGCACGGCACCTTTATTCGTCAGGTTCTGGACGTGCTGACCAAAGCGGATGCTTTAACGATCAGCGATAGGGCGCAAAGCGTCACGCTGCTGGCAAACGCGGTAGGGCTGCCGGAAAAAGTGATTGAAACGGCGCTCGACCACCGTCCACCGACTACCGTCGAACCGCTGGATGCCGCCACGATCAAGGCCCAGCAATCCACGGCCGACCTGTTTTATGAAAATCGTCTGGTACCGGTGAAGGTCAATATCGCAGAGCGCGTCTGGCGTCCTCAGGCGAACTAATTTGCCTGTCACACCCCCTTTTGTTTACCCCAAACAAGACTGTTCAAGGAGTTCACACCATGAGTCTTAACGTATTCTGGTTTCTGCCCACCCACGGAGACGGTCGCTATCTTGGTAGCACCGAGGGCGCACGTCATGTTGACCACAGCTATCTGCAACAGGTGGCGCAAGCCGCCGAGCGGCAAGGATTTGGCGGCGTGCTGCTGCCGACAGGCCGCTCCTGCGAGGATTCCTGGCTGGTTGCGGCATCGCTCATTCCGGTGACGCAGCGGCTGAAGTTTCTCGTCGCCCTACGCCCCGGCGTGATTTCCCCTACCATCGCCGCCCGTCAGGCCGCCACGCTGGACAGGCTGTCTAACGGACGCGCGCTGTTCAATCTGGTGACCGGCGGCGACCCGGAAGAGCTAGCCGCCGAAGGGCTGTTCCTCAGCCACGAAGAGCGCTACGAAGCCTCGGCGGAATTTACCCACATCTGGCGCAGGCTGCTGGAAGGTGAAACCGTTGATTTCGCTGGGAAACACATTCAGGTCAAAGACGCCAAACTGCTTTACCCGCCCGTGCAGCAGCCGCGTCCACCGCTCTATTTTGGCGGTTCTTCCGAGGCGGCACAGAATCTGGCGGCAGAACAGGTCGATCTCTACCTGACGTGGGGCGAACCGCCTGAGCAGGTTAAAGAAAAGCTGGCGGAAGTCCGCGCCAAAGCGGCGGCGCAGGGGCGTGAGGTTCGCTTCGGTATTCGCCTGCACGTCATCGTGCGGGAAACCACCGAGGAAGCCTGGCAGGCCGCCGATCGGCTGATTTCCCATCTGGATGAAAAAACCATCGCCGATGCACAGGCGGCGCTGGCGCGTTTCGATTCCGTCGGCCAGCAGCGCATGGCCGCCCTGCACGGCGGCAAAAAGGACAAACTGGAGATCAGCCCGAATCTGTGGGCAGGCATTGGTCTGGTACGCGGCGGTGCGGGCACGGCGCTGGTTGGCGATGGCCCGACGGTGGCCGAGCGCATTCAGGAATACGCCGATCTTGGCATTGATACCTTTATTCTGTCCGGCTATCCACATCTGGAAGAGGCGTATCGCGTGGGTGAGCTGCTGTTCCCGCACCTCGATCTGGCGCAGCAACCTACGCCGCTGCATACGGTGAACACTGCGGGAGAGTTGATTGCTAACCGCTATGTGCCGCGTAAAGTCTCGCAAAGCTGAGGAATCGATCATGGCAAGAACGTTCTCTTCACTGGCACAGCGCTTTGCACCTTTCCTGCTCCCCGTAACGCTGCTGGTTGCGTGGCAGGTATCCGTCGAGTTCGGTTGGCTATCCAACCGGATTCTGCCTGCGCCCAGTTCGGTGATTACCGCAGGCTGGTCGCTCATCTCTAGCGGCGAACTGTGGCAGCATCTGGCGATCAGCGGTTGGCGCGCCCTGATCGGGTTTGCTATCGGCGGCAGCATCGGATTGGTGCTTGGCTTTATCACCGGGCTGTCGCGCTGGGGCGAGCGTCTGCTGGACAGTTCCGTGCAGATGATCCGCAACGTTCCACATCTGGCGCTGATTCCGCTGGTCATTCTATGGTTCGGTATTGATGAAGCGGCCAAGATCTTTCTGGTGGCGCTGGGCACGCTGTTCCCAGTTTATCTCAACACTTATCACGGCATTAAAAACATCGATCGCGGCCTGCTGGAAATGGCGCGCAGCTACGGGCTATCAGGCCTGAGCCTGTTTTCTCAGGTGGTGCTGCCCGGCGCGCTGCCGTCCATCATGGTCGGCATTCGTTTTGCGCTGGGCTTTATGTGGCTGACGCTCATCGTCGCGGAAACTATCTCTGCCAACTCCGGCATCGGCTACCTCGCCATGAACGCCCGTGAGTTCCTGCAAACGGACGTGGTGGTGGTCGCCATCATTCTTTACGCCCTGCTCGGCAAGCTGGCCGATGTCAGCGCTCAGGGGCTGGAGCGCATGTGGCTGCGCTGGAATCCGGCTTATCAAACCTCATCAGGGGACGCATCATGACCGCTTTTACCGATTCTGCAACGCACGCGCATTCACCGTCGCCGCTCACCAAGGGGACGCCGCTGGCGCTGAATGCTATCACCAAGCACTACGGCCACCGCACCGTACTGAATGATGTGCAACTGCGCATTCCGTCCGGGCAATTTGTTGCCATTGTCGGTCGCAGCGGCTGCGGTAAAAGCACCCTGCTGCGCCTGCTCGCGGGTTTGGAAACGGCCAGCAGCGGCGAACTGCTGACTGGCACCGCGCCGCTCAGCAGCGCAAAAGACGACACACGACTGATGTTTCAGGAAGCGCGGCTGCTGCCGTGGAAAAAGGTGATCGATAATGTCGGGCTGGGGCTGCGCGGCAACTGGCGTGAAAAAGCGCAGGAAGCGCTGGCCTCCGTCGGGCTGGCAGATCGCGCGAATGACTGGCCAGCCGCACTGTCCGGTGGTCAGAAACAGCGCGTCGCGCTGGCACGCGCGCTCATTCACCATCCACGTTTGCTGCTGTTGGATGAACCGCTGGGGGCGCTGGATGCCTTGACCCGTATCGAGATGCAAAGCCTGATCGAAAATATCTGGCTCCAGCACGGGTTCACCGTACTGCTGGTGACGCACGATGTCTCCGAAGCTATTGCGCTGGCCGACCGGGTTATTCTGATCGAAGAAGGCCGCGTAGGGCTGGACATCACCGTTGATTTGCCCCGACCACGGCGTCGCGGATCGGTAAAACTGGCGGAACTGGAAGCCCGCGTGCTGGAGCGCGTGCTGGCACCCTCCTCACCACCGTTGCCTCAGCAGGCGGCAATATAGCCTTCATTCTGGCGATCGAGACTGTGCATCTTATCGCCAGATTTAACATCAAAAATATTGATAGATATTCTCAAAACGCTCCGTTTTCCCTTCTACCTGCCTCGGCGTAATATCCTCTTCATCGAAAGGCAATGACCTTTCACTCCAAACAACATTGAATAGGATACATCACATGAAAAACGCAAAACTCTTCGCCACTGCTGCCGTACTGTCCGCCCTGTCTTTCGGTACTTTCGCTGCCGATCAGGTGTCTTCACAACAGGCTCAGAACCTGGAAAAAGTGGGGGTCGTTAGTGCTACCGCGCACAGCCTGGATTCACTGCAAGCACAGCTGGCTCAGAAAGCAGAAAAAGCCGGTGCCAGCGCCTTCACTATCACGTCTGCCACCGGTGACAACCAACTGCACGGCGTCGCCGTTATCTACAAATAATGGCTGCTGATAAACAATCAAAAAATTAAACGGACTTTCCTCAACAAAGAGGAAAGTCCGTTTTTTATTAAACTATAGTATGACAATCTTATCTTTTATAGCGACCTAACATATCAGGGACTAATGATGTGCTTCCGTGCTAACGCTATCCCGCGTGAAATATTGCAGAATTGCAGCGAGTAAAGCAGCGACTGAACCAACAACAAACCCAACCAAGTAGCCTTGAGCGTTACCCCAACCACCAAAGTGATCAATCAACCAGCCGGCCAATGGGGAAGCTGGGAGCGTACCCAAGAACGTCAGCATCAGAAGCAGGCCCATTGCAGAACCTGATGCTTTAGGCGCATGGTCTGCCATCATCGCATAATAAACTGGAAACACCGCATTCAGCCCCAATCCCCACATTAGCAACACCACCCACAGCATACTGATGCCAGAAATAAAGATCAGTGAGAACACGCAGATAGCATACCAAGCAGACAAGAAGATCAGCGTTTTTCTGCGGCCAATATGGTCAGAAATATAGCCGAAGAATAGTTGACCAAACCAACCCGTGATATAAGGTACAACACCAATAATCGCGCCAAAGGTATCTTGCTGGTTCATGGTAAATACAACATAAGGTGCCAGGAACCACAGCCCCACCGTCTGCGAAAAATTGATTAAGCCAGCACCAATGACGGTCAGCAAAATGTTGCGATTCGCCAACACACTTTTAGTTTCAGCTAGTTGCTCTCTGAAGGTTAACACCTCTTCCGGCTCATCTGACGGCGCGGTTAACCCATGTGCATGGGCATAATCGTTCACTTCCTGATAGCTTTTAGGCGTGGCGAACATCCATAACATAACGGCAAGCACATAACCAATGATTGGTGTCAGCAGAAACACCAGACGCCAGTTTTCACTGCCGAAAGTCGCCAAGATCCAACTTGCTGCCAAACCGCCCAACAATGCCCCTACGGGATACCCAGTATGGTGTAATCCAAGGGCAAAACCACGATGTTCCTTAGGCCAATATTCGGAACACTGAGCAATATTGGTAACCTCAGCACCACCGGCAGCCCCCATACCCAATACGCGCCATAAAATAAACTGCCACAAGTTCAAACAAGTCGCTTTAATGCCAATTAAAATGGAGAAAGTGGTAAAAAATACCATATACCATACTTGGCTTTTCTTTCTTTTCCAGCCTCGCCCTATCTTATCAGCGATAATCCCTGCGGGTAGAGCAACTAATGCATAGGCTAAGAAAAATAAGCTGACAATATATCCCCATTCCACCCCGGTTAGATTAAACTCATTAATTATAGAGGGTTGAACGCGAAACATAATTTCTCGATCATTCGCATTCATCACCCATAAAAGCCAGGTAAGGAAAAGCATAATCCAGCTGGCACGGGCACCCTTTGGAAATTTTAAACCAGACATATAACCCCCTGACGTTATTATTTTAATTGCCGTAATTTTTTAACTATATAGGCAAATAAATTTAATGAGAGAATACCTGCACTCGCAATAAAAAATCGTACTAAAAAATCAGCGTCAAATAGACCCACTGTCGCCCATGCAATTAATACACTTACCATCAAACCGGAAATTATCATAAAAAATAACTCCCGTCTAATGAGTGTAGCTACCGGAACATCATCGGACAAAAATGATTTTGAATTACTCATGACACCGCCTATTTCATGTAAATAAAACGCTCCCCTGGTACCATTAAGTGGAATTTATTCCCTGGATACGCTGATAGCATATAATCCACAAAATAGCTCGGGTTATCCGTATTACATTCAAACATATCGAAATGAAAAGGCAGCATCATATCAGCCTTAGATTGGTTATAAAGATCCGCTGCATCCCTAAAATTCATATTAGGGATGATGCCTCTTTTTCCCCGGCTATAATCACCGCCATTAATTGGTAGTGCAATGATATCAGGCTCCAGCGACGTTACTTCCTCCTCCAGCTCTGGGGTTAACAGTGAATCTCCGCAATGATAGAACGACAAATTATCTGTGGTGATAAGGTACCCTAAATAACGATCGTGTCCCTGCTCGTTTTTTTCATAGTTACTATGCGCCGAAGGAATAGGTTTAATACGGTAACTACCAATACTAAACTCGATGCCGGTAAGCGCTGGATAAATATTTCCCTGAATGTTGGCATTACTACGTATTAACGCATCCGCATCGACGGAGGGAATATAAAATGACATATCCCTTCGTACCGCAGCGATACCTTCCAGTGTTGATAGGTCCATGTGGTCATCATGATGATGGGTAATCAGTACCGCATCTGCACACGAAATATCTTCTGGATCGATAACGGGGTCAAATGCTCGGACAAACTCAGTCCCAGGATGATTAACCTCGATAGAACGCGTTAAATAAGGATCGATCACCAATATATTATTGTGACTATTTTTTAAAACAAACCCAGCTTGACCAAGGCTCCAAATTGCCAATACGCCATAAGGTACATGCGTTTGTTTTATTTCATCTCGGATCGTCGATCTTTTTCTTAATTTATACGGCATAGATCTTATCTCTGTTACATAGGGTACGTTTCTTATGGCAATATATTACCACTCGGCAACGGCACCGTCAGGATAACGCCACACTGGGTTACGCCAGTCTGGCGCATTTTTACTACGTTCAATAACCAGCTCTTCATTAATTTCCACACCGAGGCCAGGCTTATTCAGCGGATAGAAATGGCCATCGGTCATCGCGAAGTCTTCTTTATTGATAACATAATCCAACAGCTCGGCACCTTTATTATAATGGATGCCCATACTTTGCTCCTGGAATACGGCATTACGTGCCACAAAGTCGAGATGTAAACAGGAAGCCAGTGCAATTGGGCCTAATGGACAGTGCGGTGCCAGCGCGACATCATAGGCTTCCGCCATGGCGGCAATTTTAAAGCACTCGGTAATACCGCCTGCGTGAGACAGGTCAGGCTGAATAATGGCCAGTCCGCCGTCTGCCAGCACGCGTTTGAAATCAAAGCGTGAGAACATCCGCTCGCCCGCCGCAATCGGCAGGTGGGTTTGCGCCGCCAGACGAGGATAGTATTCCGCCTGTTCAGCCAGCACAGGTTCTTCAATAAACAGCGGACGGTACGGCTCCAGCTCTTTGATCAGGATTTTCGCCATCGGCGCATCCACACGACCGTGGAAATCCAGACCGAACTCGATGCTGTTGCCAAAGGCTTCGCGAATTTCCGCGACCACGGCCACCGCCGCATCCACTTTGCGTGAGTTATCAATGATGCCCATCTCTTCACAGCCGTTCAGCTTGAAGGTATCGAAGCCAATGTCGGTCAGCTTCTTGATGCCTGCGATCACTTCGGAAGGACGATCGCCGCCCACCCAGCTGTACGCTTTGATCTTATCGCGCACCAGCCCGCCCAGTAACTGATAGACCGGTACACCCAGCGCTTTGCCTTTGATGTCCCACAATGCCTGATCGATACCCGCGATGGCGCTCATCAGGATCGGGCCGCCGCGGTAGAAGCCCGCGCGGTAAAGCACCTGCCAGATATCGTTGATGCGCGCCGGGTCTTGCCCGATCAGATAGTCAGACAGCTCGTGAACGGCAGCTTCAACGGTGCGTGCACGGCCTTCGATAACCGGCTCGCCCCAGCCGACAATGCCTTCATCGGTTTCAATCTTCAGGAACATCCAGCGTGGCGGCAGCCGGTACGTGGTGATTTTGGTAATTTTCATTGAACAGCGTCCTTATAGGCGTTAACAAATGCATGTGCTTTTTGCGCGGTGACGTCAACCGACTGACCGGCTCGATACAGATCGCTGCCTAACCCGGCACCGATGCAGCCCGCACTAAGGTAATCCTTCAGGTTTTCGGGTGTGACGCCACCGACAGCAAAGACGGGAACGTCTTTTGGCAATACCGCTTTCAGTGCCTTGATGTAGTCAGGTCCAAACGCGGACGACGGGAAAATTTTCAGCGATTGCGCGCCTGCATCCAGCGCCGTGAAGGCCTCCGTCGCAGTAGCACAGCCAGGGCACACCATCATGCCGTAGCCCACCGCCCGACGAATCACCTCGGGAGAAATGTTAGGCGTAACGACTAACTTGCTGCCAATTTCCTGTAATTTATCGACATAGTCGGCTTTTAGTACTGTGCCTGCGCCAATCAGGGCACGATCGCCAAAATGCTCTACCGCCAGTTGAATACTTTCATACGGGTTCGGCGAATTCAGCGGGATCTCTACCGCATCGAATCCGGCATCCAGCAGCGCCGCGACGTGTTCCAGCACCTCGTCCGGCGTGATACCGCGCAGAATCGCAATCAAGGGAAGATTAGTATTCCAGCTCATTAACAATGCTCCTTATTCCTGCCTGAAAAGCCCGATCGCCATCCAGCGGCTGCCAGCGCAATCCAGCTTGTTGTAATGCTTTTTCGTAGCGCGCGGTCAGCGCAGGAGAGCCGATGAGTGTGATGCTGTCTCCGACTGCCATCTGATAATGGCGCTGCATTTGTGAGACTTCGTTGCCAATCAGCAGCCCGGATAACCAGTCGCTCACGGCACTTTTCTCCAGACGCCCCAGCACATGCGCCGCGCGGGTTTCAAACAGGCAGCGGATGATATTGTCGTCGGCAAAGCCCAGTTCCAGCCCTTGCTGGAAAGCGGCAGAGGACGGCTGCTGCTCAGTCAGCCCCACGCCAATGAGCGACTGTGTCATCAGCAGGTGATGCAGTTCACCGGTCATCACCGTGCGGAAATCCAGCACGTTGCTGTCATCGGTTCGCACCCATTTCGAGTGGGTTCCCGGCATTACATAAAGAGAGGAAGGACATTCGCTATATGCGCCAATCAGTTGGGTTTCTTCACCGCGAATCACATTGCAGTTATCGTCCTGCGCAATACTCAACCCCGGCACGATCCAGGCGGCCAGCGGCTGGGCTTCTTCCACGCGCGTCAGGCGATGAGAGACATCCGTCAGGCGAGTCGGGCATGACAGATACGGCACGGAAAGCCAGCCCGCATTGCTGCCAATCATGCCCGCCATCACGACAGGCACGTTGTGCTGCTGCCACGGCGCAACGATCTGCTGAAAAACCTGCTGCGGTGTCTGACCGTTCAAACGCGTGACGCCCGCTTCAGACTTCACGCTGTCGATACAGACGCCGTCCAGATACAGCCACGCCCGCAGGTTGGTCGAGCCCCAGTCAATGGCGATATAGCTTTCACTCATGTAATGTCCTTTAACCGTTTGGTCGAGCTGGCGATCATGGTCAACGCCGCCCGCTCTGCTGCTTCAATATCCTGATGCCGAATGGCATCGTAGAGATCCTGATGCTCACGCAATGTCCGTGGCATGTTGTCTTCGTCCGGCATATAGGTGCGCTCAAACACCGCACGCTGCAAGGAACTGATCGCGACGCTCAACTGCTGGAGCACCGGGTTATGCACCGCCGCCAATACCGCCTCATGGAAGCGAATATCCGCTTCATTAAATGCGTCGCGATTCTGATGGTTAGAAATCATGTCGTTCAGCGCCGCTTCAATCACCGCCAGCTCGCTTGAGGTCGCCCGTTCGGCAGCCCAGCGGGCAATCGTCGGCTCCACCAGATTACGTACTTCGCTCATCGCGCTGATCAGCCGCGGGTCGTAATCGCTGGCCAGAACCCATTGCAGAACGTCGGTATCCAGGTAATTCCACTGGTTACGCGCGGCCACAAACGCGCCGCGATACCGTTTCACTTCCACTAGCCTTTTCGCCATCAACGCTCTGAACACTTCACGAATGATGTTGCGCGAGGTCTGAAATTCTTCACACAGCTCAGCTTCTGCGGGTAACGGCGTGCCCGGCGCGTATTTCCCGCCAACGATCTGTTGGCCAATATCCAGAATGATGCGGTCGGTTTTGCTTAATTCTTGCTTATTCATCATCACCTCAACGAGACAAAACGGATTGATATCACTGCACTTACTTTACCCGCCATGCCGCCTGACGTCGTCGAACTGTTGCACAATAACCGTACCCTTCCCTCTTTTCTTGGTTTTATTGTAGTACCATTATTATATGTTGTACTACAATCTGGATCACAAAACGGACAATAAATACAATTTGGCAACATCGCGTGTTACCAGATTTCAACATCCAGAGGAATTGAGTTGAGCGAAGGTGGAAGGCGGCTCCATTATTCCTAACAAGGATTGCTTGCTAATATAGCCTGTAGGTTATAATGTATTTACGGCGTGTAGGACATGGAGGTTTACAGATTGGCATGGGAAATAGTCACACGGGCACTATTCGATACGTGGTTTGATGAGCAAACTGAAACGGTACAGGAAGAAATTTTGGCACACCTCTCTATACTCGAAGAGGATGGCCCACAGCTAGGGCGACCACAGGTTGATCAGATTAAAGGCTCAAAATACAAAAACATGAAGGAGCTTCGAGTTCAGGTTAGCGGCCACCCATTCCGAACATTCTTCGCCTTTGACCGGACACGTAAAGCGATTGTTTTATGTGCAGGAGATAAGAAAGGCGAAGATGAAAAGTTGTTCTACGAACGTATGATTAAGATCGCAGACGCTGAGTTTGCATCGCATCTGATATCACCGGAGGTAAAAGAAGATGGCGACGCTTAAAGAAATGATGGCTAAACGTTCACCGGAGAGCCGCGCCCGCATTGAAGCGCGCACGGCTGAGATCCGTCAGGAAATCACTTTAGCGAAATTACGCGAAGAGCTGAACATGTCGCAGACTCAGCTTGCGTTAGCACTGGGCGTCAAGCAGCCATCTATTGTTAAGATGGAGAAGGTCGAAAATGACCCAAAACTGTCAACGCTGAAACGCTATGTCACTGCTCTAGGCGGCAAGCTTACGCTAGATGTGACCTTGCCTGATGGTAAGCGTATCGCGCTTACTTTGTAATTCAGTCGTTCTGGATTTTCAGTAAACGCGATTCGTTCACTCCAGAACAAAATGCCCCTCTCCGACTTGCTTATAGCGGCGTGCGGGAGGGTGGAAATCAGGTGCACGTACCGGACTGCGCAGTTCATCATTGGTGATATTACGCACCGGACGAGTATCTGGGTCAGGCACGGGCACCGCAGCAATCAGACGCTGGGTGTAATCATGCTGCGGATTGTCGAAGATCGCCGAACGTGGCCCGATCTCCACAATTTCGCCGAGATACATCACCGCCACGCGGTGGCTGATACGCTCGACAACGGCCATATCGTGCGAGATAAACAGGAATGACAGCCCCAGCTTCTGCTGGAGATCCAGCATCAGGTTGATCACCTGCGCCTTGACGGACACATCCAGCGCCGACACCGATTCATCGGCAATAATCACTTTCGGCTCCAGCGCCAGCGCACGCGCAATACACACTCGTTGCCGCTGCCCGCCGGAGAACTGATGCGGGAAACGCGAAGCCATATCGCCGGATAATCCCACCTGTTCCAGCAGTTCGCTCACTCGCGCATTCACATTCTGTCGGGTCGCCAGACCGTGCAGCAGCATCGGCTCGGCGATAGCTTCCCCTATCCGCATACGCGGATTCAGGCTTTCATATGGATCCTGAAACACCATTTGAATCTGCCGCCGCGACTCGGTCAGCTCACGCTTATCCGCCGTCAGGATATTTTTTCCCAGCAGTTGAATGTCGCCGCTAACGGCGTCGTTGAGGCGAATAATCGACCGTCCGGTGGTGGATTTACCGCAGCCCGACTCGCCAACCAGCGCGAGCGTTTCGCCCGGCCAGAGATCGAACGAGACATTTTCCACCGCATGAACTCGCCCAGACAGCCGACGGAAAAATCCTGATCGGATATCAAATCGAGTGACCAGATTTTTTACCGTCAGCACCGGCTCCTCACCCGACACGGTATTCACCGCCTCCGGCACCGGCTGGCGTTCGCCCGTTTTGAGATCGATCAGCGGAAAACGCTGTGGCCATGCGCTGCCGGACATCGAACCGAGTTTGGGCACCGCGGATAGCAGCATACGAGTATAGGGCTGTTGCGGATGATGAAAGATCTCCCGCGTGACGGCGTTTTCCACCATTTCACCCTGATACATCACCAGCGTGCGGTCGGACACTTCCGCCACCACGCCCATGTCGTGGGTAATAAACAGCACTGACATCCCTTCTTCTTCCTGAAGAGTTTTTATCAGCGTCAGGATTTGTGCCTGAATCGTAACGTCCAGTGCCGTCGTCGGTTCATCGGCAATCAGCAGCTTCGGGTGGCAGGCCAGCGCAATCGCAATTACCACGCGCTGGCGCATCCCGCCGGAGAAGCTCTGCGGATATTCGTTCAGCCGTGATTTAGCCGCCGGAATACGGACTTTTTCCAGCAGGCGCACCGCCTCGGCACGCGCTTCGGCTTTCCCCATGCCGCGATGGCGTCGCAGCACTTCCGTAATCTGGTAGCCAATCGGCAAGACCGGATTCAGGCTGGTCATCGGCTCCTGGAAAATCATGCCGATGCGGTTCCCGCGCACGTCCTGCATCGCTTTATTAGGGAGCGACAGCAGCTCGGTGTCGCCGAAATGAATCTGACCCTCAACCCGGCTTTGGCCGGGTGGCAGCAAGCGCATGATGGATTTCGCCATCACGCTTTTCCCTGAACCGGATTCCCCCACCACGGCGACCGTTTCTTTCTCGCCAATCGTGAAGGACAAATCCCGCACCACGTTCATCCACTCCCCGTTCACCTGAAAGGCAGTGGTCAAATGCGAAACGGACATAATCGGCGCTGTCATGTGTGCGTTACCCCTTATTCCTATGGGCGTTCCCACAGATTAATTCCGCGGATTGAGGATGTCGCGCAGCGCATCCCCGACCAGATTGATCGCCACAATCAGCAGCAGCAGCGTCAGCCCCGGAAAGAAGCTGATCCAGTAGTCGCCCGACATCAGGTATTCAAAACCGTTTGAGATCAGCAGCCCCAGCGACGGTTCCGTCACTGGCAGCCCGATCCCCAAAAACGAGAGCGTGGCTTCCAGCATGATGGCGTAGGCGATGCGCATCGTCGCTACCACGATCAGCGGTGCCAGACAGTTCGGTAAAATATGGCGAAACAGGATGCGGCGGTTGGACAGTGCCATGCTGCGCGCCGCGTCCACGTAGCTGCGGCGACGTTCCACCAGCGCCGAACCGCGAATCGTGCGTGCGTAGTAAGCCCACTGCGTTACCACCAGCGCCATGATGATCTTGTCGACCCCTTGCCCCAGCACCGCCAGTAGGATCAGTGCAATCAGGATCGGCGGGAAGCTGAGCTGGATATCGACGATACGCATGATCGTGGCATCCGTTTTTCCACCGACGTAGGCGCTAATCAGCCCCAACGAGGCACCAATCAGCAACGCAAGCACCGCACTGGAGAAACCCACTATCAGGCTGATGCGGGTGCCATACAGAATGGCGCTGAACAGGTCGCGCCCTTGATCGTCCGTCCCCAGCCAATACGTCATGCCCGCCATGCTCTGCGCACCCGGCGCGAGTCGGCCATCCATGATGTCGAGCTGCATCAGATCGTAGGGATTCTGCGGCGACAGCAGCGGGGCAAACAGCGCCAGCAGCACAAAAATTGCCAGCATGATCAGCCCGCACAGCGCCAGCCTATCGTTAATCAGCGCCATCATCACGCGCATCACCGGATGAGCGTTTTTTTGCACGGCAGCGGGCTGGTGTATCGTATTTCCCGTCATCCCTTGTCTCCTCCCAGCCGCACACGCGGATCGACCAGCACATACAGCAAATCGACCAGCAGGTTAATCACGCTGAACATCACGACGGTAATCATCAGATAAGCCAGGATGACAGGGCGGTCGAGCACGGCGATCGAGTCGATAATCAGCTTGCCCATGCCCGGCCAGGCATAAATGGTTTCCGTGACGACGGCGAATGCAATCAGCGATCCCAGCTCCAGCCCCAGCACGGTAATCAGTGGAATCAGCGTGTTGCGCAGCACATGCACCAGCACGATGCGGGTTTCTGACAGCCCTTTCGCACGAGCAAACTGTACATAGTCCTGTTGCAGACACTCCATCACCCCCGCGCGCATCAGGCGGATAACCAGCGAGATTTTAAACAACGCGAGGTTAAACGCAGGCAAGAGAAGATGTTCGAGACCATCGCGGGTCAGAAAGCTGAATGGAATACCGAATAACTCATGCGTATCGCCCCGGCCAGAGGACGGCAGCCAGCCCAGCTTCACGCTGAACAGCATAATCATCACCAGCCCAATCCAGAACGTGGGTAGGCTAAAGCCGAGGATAGAGAAAGTCATGATGGATTTGGACACCGCGCTGTCCGGCTTCAGGCCAGCGTATATCCCCAGCGGAATACCGACAACCAGCGCCATCACGAACGCCACCATCGCCAGTTCGAGCGTGGCGGGCATGCGCTGAAAAATGAGCGTCAGCGCGGGTTGGTTGAAGATAAACGAGTTGCCCATGTCGCCCTGCAAGGCATTCCAGACAAACAGCCCGTACTGTTCCCAGACGGGTTTATCCAGACCAAAGGACTGAATCACCGCCAGCCGTTCCGCTGGCGTGGCCGTCGCACTCAACAGCATATCGACCGGATTACCGACCAGATAAACCCCCACAAACACCAGCACCGACATCACAGCCAGCGTCAGCAGCGTTTGTCCGATTCGGCTCAGCAGGTAGGCGACCATCAGCGCTCCTCAGATCCATTGATTGCTTCAACATCATTTATTGCTTCAGAGCCATAGCGGCGCAGGCGATCGGCAATCAGCCCGAGGAATCCTTGTTCGTCGATTTCCCGCATGACCAGCGCATTCGCTGGCTCACCCAGCTTGTTATAAAAATCGGCAAACACGTAACCCATGTTCTTACCGGAAATTTCCACCCCGACGCGAACGTGTTTTGACTTGAACAGCTCGGGCTTCAACAGCCACGCAATGACGGTTGCATCATGAATCGGTCCACCTTCACGACCAAAACGCTCGACTTCGCTACGGTCAAACATGCGCAGCAGCGCGGCCATCGCCTTACCCGGCGCACCGCCGCTACGTGCGATGGCATCAACCTGTTCTGTCTGAATCAGCGCCTGAAAGGTTACATCCAGCGGCATGATGACAATGGGAACACCGGAAGAAAAAACGATTTCCGCCGCATGGGGATCGGCATAAACGTTAAAATCCGCCCACGGCACGCGATTCCCCATCGCGGTAAAGGCGCAGCTCATGGACACAATCTGTTTGATGCCGCGAGCGACATCAGGATGGAAGCACAGCGCCAACGCCAGATTCGTCAGCGGGCCAAGTGAACAAATGGTGATCGGGTTATTATCGGCCGCCGCCTGACGCGTCATCCGCACCAGAAAATCAACGGCGTGTTCCTCTTCCGGCGACAGCGCGCTTTCTGGCACCCAGTCAGAGGAAAACTTGCCGATGTGCGCGTATTTACCGAAAACCTGATCGCGGATGAGCGGGCGCGAAGCACCCGCAAAAATCGGCACATCGGTTCTGCCCGTCACCCCTACCACATTGCAGGCGTTCGGCAGCGTGGCGGCAAGCGGCACATTGCCTGCCACCACGGTAATCCCAAGCACGTCCAGCTCGGGCGACGCCAGTGCCAGCCAGATGGCTATCGCATCGTCGACGCCGGGATCGGTATCAATAATAATGCGTTCTCGAACCATGTCAGACACCTTCTCTGTAGCGGCTCAATAGGTCGGCAAACAGCTCGACAACCTGTTTAGCATCCACCCCCGTAACCACATCGACATTCGGCTGACGATCGGTTTTTCCGTACCAGTCGGCAACGGTCTGCCCCATGCACAGCTCGCTTTCCTGCTCAATGTAAACGCTGGCTTTTTCCGTCGTGAAGCAGTGCGGCGCCAGCACCCAGGCGATGACCAGCGGATCGTGCAGCGGGCCGCCGCGTGAGCCGTAGCGACGGATATCATTGCGATCCCAAAACGCCATCATTTCACCCAACGGCGCGGAGATGCGTCCAGATAACGCAATGAAACGCGCCACTAATTCCGGCGTTAAAATCACCTGATGCGTGACATCCAGCGGTAGCGCGACGATAGCAATCGGCGAATCAAACACCACCTTGGCGGCCTGCGGATCGGCAATCATATTGAATTCAGACGTCAGGCTGCGGTTGCCCGCTTCGCGGTACGCGCCGCCCATCATCACGATGCGAGCAATTCCGTCGGCAATCTCGGGTGCCATACGCAGCGCCATCGCCACGTTGGTTAACGGCCCTAACGTACAGAGCGTGATCGGCGTGCCGTCAGCGATCGCCTGACGACACTGCTCAATGATAAAATTCACCGCATGTTTCGCGTCGGCCTGTTTTTGTGGCGCAGGCAGCACCGTCTGACCCAGTCCGCTTTCGCCGTGAAACTGGCCATGAATAGGGTCACGCAACAGCGGCCGATGGCAGCCGGCGAAAACGGGGATATCCGTACGCTGACCCAGTTCAACAATTTGCAGCGCATTATGCACCGTCTTGTCCAGCGACTGGTTACCGCACACCGTGCAGATACCGCGAATATCCAACTCTGGTGCCACAAATGCACTTAATAACGCAATCGCGTCATCTATCCCCGGATCACAATCAATAATAATAGGTAAAGCGCTCATCCTTCGATGATTCCTTTTCTCTTTTTAATAGGTACTGCCGAACATCAAGGTGCAGAAAACCCCACACCTCTATATAGCGTGAAAAATAACAAAGCTATTAGGTGTTAAAGAGAATCGGGTGACACCAGATAGGGAAAAACACCGCTAAATGTATTCACTCCGCTCTCCTTGTTACGGATAGATAAGGGGTGAATACTCACCCCTTATTTGAATCATAAATGACAGGTGACTATTTCGCAGAACGGACGAAGTACGGCAGCGTGTAGGCATCGGAACGGCCCACGTAGGTATACTGCTTTTTCATCGCCCAGGTGTTGGACAGGAACATCACCGGAATCACACCCAGATCGTTCATGCCAATGTTCATCGCCTCAGCCAGCAGCGCACCACGTTTGGTTTCATCCAGCGTGACACGTGCTTCGTTCAGCGTTTTATCAAAGACAGGATTGGAATAGCGACCACGATTACCCTGTCCTGCATTGGGGCCAAAGGTTTCTAACAATGGCCCCAATACGCCAGAAGCTTCCCCGGTTTCAATCGCGGCCCCGCCCATAATCAAACTGAATTCGAGACGGGACGCACGTGAGAAGTACACACTGCCGGGCATCGTAACCACCTCGGTTTTGATACCAGCCCGTGTGAACATTTGGCCAATGGCCTGAGCAATTTTAGAATCATTAGGATAACGATCGTTCGACGCGTGGAAGGTCAGCGTGAAGCCGTCGGGGTAACCCGCCGCCGCCAGTTCCTGTTTGGCTTTATCCGGATTATAAACCGGCGCAGGAATGGAAGCGGAATAGCCTAGGTACCCCTTCGGTACAAGCTGAGAGGCAACAACAGCCTGCCCCTCCATCACACGGTCAACGATTGCCTGGCGATTAATAGCTAAAGACATCGCCTGGCGTACTTCTTTTTTTAGTAATGGGTTTTTACCATCAGGACCTTTGGCGAACGGTGATTCCTCTCGCTGCTGGTCCATGTGAAGGTAAATAACACGATTCCCTGGTGTTGAAATCGTTTTTAACTGCGGATTTTTTTCAATATTACTGCTATCGGCTGTTGGAACGTTTTCAATCATGTCCACATCACCGGATAATACGGCTGCTACACGTGCACTACTGTTTTTAAATACACGGACAGTAACGTTGTCCCACTCTGCTTTTCCTCCCCAGTAATCGTCATTTCGAACAAGGACTACCCGGTCGTCCGGCACCCAGGAAACAAATTTGAATGGCCCTGTACCAATCACATCTTTTCCTGAATTCAACGTTTCCGTTGGGACGTTCTCAAGTCGAGCAGGCAAAATGGAAACTCGACTTAAATTATTCAGCAGCAGCGGCGAAGCCTCTTTTGTCTTAATCCGCACCGTTAGTGGATTTACTTCTATTACCTCAGCAATGTCGCTGACGTAAGGTGCATAAGAGCTAGGGCTGTTTTTCGATGCCAGCGCAACACGCTTGATGCTGGCAATCACATCTTTAGCCGTAAAATCACTGCCGTCGTGAAACTTAACGCCAGGACGCAATGCAAATTCCCACGTCTTGTCGTCAATCACTTTCCAACTGGTTGCCAGGGCAGATGCAATCTGCTGTTTTTCATCCTGTACAACCAAACCGTCAAAAATATTGCGCGCCATTGCGCTATTCGCCCCACTCACATAAAACTGTGGATCCATTGATGTGGTGGAGGAAGCCAAACCGATATTCAGGTCCGCGCTATAAACCAAAGGTGAAGATGAAAATAAAACGGTAAACAATAACGCCAGCGTTGATTTCTTCATTCACTAACCCTCTATTCCATGATTGATTACTAGTGAAGTGTATTAAATCTTATGATTGTCAGTCTATGCGCGAGATTGGATAATGAAAAATTGCATTTTGTGTTAAATTGATAACTAAATGTTATGTTTTAAGGTGACGAGCATGCGTATCAATCCCCGCCAGGTTGAAGCCTTTCATAAAGTCATCCTCACTGGAGGCATCACCGCTGCCGCAAACATGATGTACATCACCCAGCCCGCGGTCAGCCGACTCATTAAGGACTTTGAAGACGCACTGAACCTTAAGCTGTTCGATAGGGACGGGCGCGGCCTGGTTCCACGCGCGGAGGCGATGAAGCTGTATCGCGAAGTCGAGCGTCTTTATCTGGGGTTGGATCACATCGGGATGATTGCGGATGAAATTCGCCATGCCAAGGGCAGCGTGCTGCGCATCGCCGCCGTTCAGGCGCTCTCGTTTCTTTGTTCAGATCAGGTTCTCCCTACCTTACTCAAGAAATACCCCGATCTTTCCCTGTTTTTAGACATAGAAAGCAGTAGCCATATTACGAGCGCCATTTCTGAAAATCAGTATGACGTCGGCTTTATTTTTGGCCAGCCGGGCATCAAAGGGCTGGAAGCTGAACCACTGGCGGACGCCAGTGCTGTCGCGGTGTTAGCGGTGGATCACCCTCTTGCCACGGCGGATGAAATTACGCTTGCCGACCTGGCCAGTACGCGCGCTATTCTGCCGGGAAGAACCACACCACTGCGGGCGCAGCTTGATATCTCCTCCAGAAAAGAGCAGATCTATCTGCATAACCCCATCGAAACCTCAATGGCTAACTGCTGCGTGCTGGCATCAAGAAACGTTGGCATCGGCGTGGTGGACTTTATTACCGCCCTGAACAGCCCTTCGCCGGTTATCGTTAAGCCTTTCAATCCTGATATAAAAATGGCGTATTGCGCGGTTTATCCCCCGCAAATTCCCCGCAGCCAGGTGGTGAATCACATCACTCAGGTTATGAAAGAAAAAATAGCGAGCAGTCTGGAATTAAAATAATTTCCAGCCAAAGCCGTTATTTTTATTAATGTATTTATTGAATAATGACTGCTGGGGAGTGGATTTATAAAAATAAAAAGCGGAGTTATTATTTTAAGTAAAAATAGCCATCATTGATGGCTATTCGGCGTTATATATTTCTAATCAGGCATTCAGCACAAATTTCTCAATCGCATAAGCGACGCCGTCTTCCATGTTGGTTTTGGTGACGAACTGGCTGGCTTCTTTCACTTCGTCGATGGCATTGCCCATCGCGACGCCAATACCCGCATAGCGAATCATCGCCAGATCGTTCTGCTGGTCGCCCAGCGTCATGACGCTTTCGCGTGGAATGCCGAGGTGCTCCGCCAGCATCTTCACGCCTTCACCTTTGTTAACGCGCTTATCCAGAATTTCCAGATAGTATTCGGCGCTCTTCATGATGGTATAGCGTTCAAAGGCTTCCGGTGGCAACTGGCTGATGGCGCGATCCAAGATCTCAGGCTCATCAATCATCATCACTTTCGGGAACGTCAGGCTGCGATCCATTTCCTCTACCGCACGATACTTCAATGGCATCCCGGTCAGGTGAGATTCGTGGATGGTGTAAGGGCTGATGTCTTTATTGGCGGTATAGACGAAATTGAAGTCCAGCGCGTGGAAATGGACGCCCAGTTTGCAGGCCAGTGCTTCGAAATAGAGATAATCATCGAAGCTCAGCGCCGTTTGCGCCACACAGTCGCCATTGACCGTACGCTGTACCAGCGCACCGTTATTGGTGATGCAGTAACAGCCTTCCTGCTGCAAATCCAACTCCATCAGGTAGCGTTCCACGCCGATGTAGGGGCGACCGGTAGCCAGCACAACTTGCACGCCTTTCTCTCTGGCAGCGGTAATCGCGGCTTTTACCGCAGGTGAAATTTGATTTTGGGGCGTCAGCAACGTCCCGTCCATATCAATCGCGATCAGTTTTACAGACATAGTTTTTCCAGCATCAAGTTATCTGTTTTCATGCTAACGCGATTCAGCGATGAAGTCGTTAGTGAAATACAGCAGGGTGACAGGCGTATGACATGCAACGTAAAAAGCCGTGCAGTTAAGCACGGCTTAGATCATTAACAAATCTACTTATCGAGCGAAAACGGTGGTCATGGGATAGAAGAGTAAAGCGTCCGCGCCAGGGGAAAAAACATCAGAAACGTTTTTGAACGCCGCTTACAGGGAGCGTTCAGAATTCTGTGTCACGGTAAAATCATTACAACACAATCACGTTATTCACTCGCCCACCAAAGTAAATGGCTAACTGCGACAATGTCGAATTACAGTCCTGAAGCAGCATTGTCCACTTCTCCTGCACATCCATCAGCCACAGATAAAGCTGTTTTAGCAGGTTATTTTCGTTCGAGAAGGCTCCTTTGGTTTTCGTCAGCTTACGGAACTGCCGGAGCCCATCTACACCACCAGAGCACATTACCTCACAGGCTGTTGGTCTGTTTTAGGCTGGTTGGCGCGGTAGGCATCCATGATCGGTGCCCAGTCCATACCTAATGGGACAGGGTGCTGTTTAAACAGCTCGCCGTACTCTTTGTCGAAATCATCAATGCCGTATTGTCTTGCTACAGGTACCTTTTTATCATACCAATCATCGGTGACCTCTTCGGCAATGCCACGGGCAAGCAAGAGGTCTGGTTTGACAAGTAGCCTATCGGCTTTCAATAGCACCTCATAATAACCGCCGGGGGCCAGACCAAAATAGAGCCAGCTACGTTGGTCAGTGCGTTCGCCAACCTGATAACGCTGTTGCATTTGCTGGGCTAGGTCTGTGGGTAAACTCACCGTAATACGGTACCGCTTACGATCATAGAAAGAAACCATCTCTATCGAAGCCTTATCAGGGACGGGAACACCCTCGGTAGGTAACCCGCCCCCTCCTGCCCAATAGTAACGTTTGTCTGTGATCCGATCACTCAGCAGCCCACCCGCTCCACCGCCCGCCTCACGATCGGCGTAAATAAGTTTTCCACCACGATAAAATTCCGTTCGCGTATTGTTAGTGATATCAATATTGCTGCCCGTACCATAACTCCAGTTAACCGGAGTTCTGACATGTGGACTTGAGCAAGCGGTCAGCGAAATGCATAGCCCCACAACCATAATCAAATACCTGAACATCATGCCTCCTGATTGCCGATGATATGCCGCCGTTCCTTGCTGACGGTGGTTTCCTGTTTGTGAGTTCCCGCCGGACTGGATATGCCCTGATTGCTGGCGCTGCGGTGCACATAGTCACGACGCAGCGCCCGATAAACCTCCGCAGAAAGTTGCTGACTCAGGTTCTTTATCACGCCCTGTTCGATTGCTGCCAACGACCAGAGTTCATCCAATTTAGTCAGATTGACCGAGGGTTGCTTGACCGAGAGCGGTTCAAGTTGAAGCATCTTATCTTCTGCACGCCACACCTTAAACGGCACCCCAGCAGCCCGCCCGGCCTCCACCATCATATGTAACGGGATACGCGAGTATTCCCCTTCTACCACGCGGTTCATCACCACCTCCACATACACGGCCTTTTTCGGCCATGAATCATCCTTACCGCGCTTGCGGATAAACAAATAGGGGATCAAACTGATTGCCCCCACGGGTGGCGTGGCCGCACGCGGTAAATGCGGGTGAAGCCGATCCACCCAGCCCTGCGCGATCTTTTCCTCGGCATAGGCTTTCGCCTGACGGTAGGCGCGACTTTCCATATCCGGCGTAGTCGTTGCTTCTTCGCTCATAAAGCGCTCCAGTTCAAGGCACTCGGTTAGCGCCGGGTCACTGTTTGGGTTACGCAGGCTCCAGCGGCTGTAATACCCGCCGCCGATATCTGAGTGTGCGCCCGGCAGGGCCAGCTCGGTAAAGTGCGCGGGGATGCTGGTACCAATCGCCGTGGGCGTGATGCGTGTTAAGGGGAAGTGCTTGCGAACTTCATCCAGTGCGGTTAAATGTACCACCCGCTCGGCGCAGTCATCCTGCAAGCGGATGTTGAGACTGGGATGATACGATGAAGCCACCGTATCAAAAATCCCGACAAAGGTGATACGCACATCGTCCCGACTGGCCCAGTCAAACCCCGCTTTCAGCCGGATTGTGGGTGTATTGGCGATCGCCTGCACCAGCGGATGATCGGCTTTCTGGTCGATGACATTGACAAAATGGCGTGCCGCCGCCGCCCCACGGCTAAAGCCAAACACATCGAAGACAATACGGTGGATGTAGTCGATGTTAGGTAATGTATTTTCTAAATCCCGCATGACAGCGGTAACAATGCCCTGTTCGCAGGCCTGATTCACCTTGCCAACGGTGGAGGTATTTTCGCCACCAAAATCCAGATCCAGCCCTTTTGTCAGCATATCGTCCGTTTGGTATTCCGTGCCCTCCTTCCCTGCAACCGGATCGCGCGTACCAATGCCGCTGATATAGCTATGGGCGACCAGCGGGCCAGCCGTCAGATCGTATTGGTTAAATAGCTTGCCCACATTAGTAATATCGTTCGCCGCACTGTCACTCACCGGAAGCCGCCCCATCTGGCAGCCACGCAACTCTTTCTCCCGCTGTGCCGGATCGGCGCAGGTTTCAGCCAGCCATTGTTCTACCTTTTTAAGGCCAGACTCGGCGTTATAGGTGTTATTCCCCGTGCCATCGAAGAACACGCCGATGCGCAGCACGTTGATCTGGTAGCCTTTGACTTCGATAACGTAGGAATGGTTGGTAAAGAAACGGACGCTGCCGGCTTTGCCTTCCTGATGTGCCTCTGGCAAGGGTTGCTCAGGTGCGGTCAGGCACAGGTCACCGGTGGTCGCCTTAATATGTTCACGTGGCGTGTCATCGTATCCTGCCTTTTCTGCCACATAGGCAGGGACGGCACTTTGCCCGTCCTTCAATACTTCACGTGATTGCGCCGCCTTGAGCCAGGGCTGCGTCTCCAGCTTCACGGTGATGGGGCCCACCGCAAAACCCTGTACGATGACAGGCCCTTCTTTGAGGGTGATCGTTTCGGACTTGCCGGTATCGTCGGTGAGGGTCGCTTTTAGCCCTTTAAACGAACGGTTGTGTTCATCACGAACATCAATCTCTATCCAGCAATCGTAATGTTCGCAGGGGATACAGTAGGGATCGGCTGCCATTAGTTAACTCCTGTCAACTCTGATGAAAAATGAAATGTCCCGGATTGGGGTCTGAGTCTGCTCACACCACAATCCATGTTGGCTAAAATGCCGTGCTGATAAAAATGCGGAAAACATCGGTTGGTCAGGGCGCTGGCATTAAGTTAACCGTGATGTGCTCATGCCGTAGACGGTCGGTGGGGTGCAAGGCTGGGAAGGTAGACAAAATGATGAAAACGCTCCATGTGACATCCTTAACGATATTCCTTGTGAGAAAGACAGTGCATGTAAAGGATAGCAAGGTGAGCAGGGAATCAATAGCACAAGGAAAGGGCTAAAAATAAGAAAACCAATTGATTATAATGGTAATTATTGTTATTAAAATAACATACTACCTAACCGTGTAGATATCTCAGAGGGCTAATTTCGCCTGTACTCACATGGTGGGTTCGATGTGATGCCAGGGTGATAGCTGGCAACAGTACAAATCCCCAATGAACTGGGGATCTGAGTATTAAGAAGCGGGTTAAGGGGAGTATCGATGTGCGTAAGCCAACGCACAGGGATATTTACAGTGCCTTTACGCTCTACGCTCCCCGGACTTTATCCGTAATCTCGGCTCTGTGACCAACGTTTTCCTGTAATCGCCGTTATAATTCAGTGCCGTTGCTGGCGATCACCTTCTTATACCAGTCGAAGCTCTTTTTCTTCGAGCGCTTGAACGTGCCAGTGCCATCATCGTGTTTATCCACGTGGATGAAACCGTAGCGTTTGTTGTACTGGCCCGTGGTGAACGACACGCAGTCGATGCAGCCCCACGGGGTATAGCCCATGAGTTCCACGCCGTCTTCCACAACCGCTTTCTTCATCTGATCGATATGCGCCTTGAGGTATTCGATGCGGTAATCGTCGCTAATGCTGCCGTCGGTTTCCACCTTGTCTACCGCGCCAAAGCCGTTTTCGACGATGAACATCGGTTTCTGATAACGCTCGTAGAAGCTGTTCAGCGTATAGCGCAGGCCAACCGGGTCGATCTGCCAGCCCCACTCCGATGCCTTCACATGCGGGTTCTTCACGCCGCCGTCAAAGCCCGTAATCGCATCTTCCTTTTTCTGGCCTTTTGCCGCCAACTGCACCGCGCTGCTCATGTAGTAGCTGAAGCCCAGATAGTCCGTGCAACCTTCGCGCAGCGTCTGTTCGTCTTCCGGCTGCATATCAATCTGATAGCCTTTGCGCGCCCACTCTTTCAGGATGTAAGACGGGTAGTAACCACGCAGTTGCACATCACCGAACAGGTGGCGTTCGCGCATCGCTTCCTGGGCAAACATCACGTCATCTGGATGGCATGACCACGGATAGATCGGCACCAGCGCCAGCATGCAGCCAATTTTGAAATTCGGGTTAATTTCATGACCCAGCTTCACCACTTTCGCACTGGCGACAAACTGGTGGTGCAGCGTTTGGTACATCGCCTGCTCTGGCTTGTCGTGATCGGTAAAAATCACGCCGGAACAGCAGTAGCCAAACAGCGGATACTGCCAGTTACGCTGGTTATTGATCTCATTGAAGGTCATCCAGTATTTCACTTTAGACTGATAACGCTTCATAACCACTTCGCTGTAGCGGACAAAGAAATCCACCACTTTACGGTTCAGCCAGCCGCCGTATTGCTTAACCAGATGATGTGGCATCTCGAAGTGAGACAGCGTAATCACTGGCTCGATGTTGTATTTCAACAGCTCATCAAACAGGTCGTCATAGAATTGCAGACCGGCTTCATTCGGCTCCAGCTCATCGCCATTGGGGAAAATACGCGTCCAGGCAATCGAGGTGCGGAAGCATTTGAAGCCCATTTCGGCGAACAGGGCAACATCCTGCTTATAGTGGGAATAAAACTCCACCGCCTGATGGTTTGGATAACTGACACCAGGCTGTACGCCATCGGTAATCACACGGTCAACGCCGTGAGCACCGCCGGACAGGACATCGCAGATGCTGACGCCTTTGCCGCCTTGATCCCAACCACCTTCAACTTGATGCGCCGCTACCGCGCCGCCCCACAGAAAGTCTTTCGGTAATTGTTCAGCAGACATCTTGTTTCCTTTTCGTTAGTTCAGATTTACATGTTGTTCATTTACAATCGGTTTAATGGATAGATTGTTTCAGGGTGGAGATTTCCCGATGCAGTTGAATCAGCTCCTCCACCAGCTCACGGCATAGCATCGCGTTCATCAGGTGATCTTGCGCGTGAACCAGAATCAGGTTGACCGGGATTTTTCCGCTGCCCTCATCGGCACCAATCAGGGCAGTCTGGATTTGATGGGCTTTACGCGCCGCCACAGAAGCCGTGTTCAGCAGTTCCTCAGCCCTGTCCCAGTCGTATTTTCTGGCGGCGATCAGCGCTTCCATCGAGCTGGAACGTGCCTCTCCCGCATAGATAATCAGTTCCATTACTGTCGTTTCATCAAGAATGGTTTCATCGCGCATCACTCACTGCCTCCTCTGCCGTCCCCACTTCTTGTGCGACCAGCTGACGTTCATACATTTTGAAGAAGGGGTAATAGATTAAGGACGAAACGACAATCAGTACCCCCACCAGCACCACCGCACGCCAGTCCCACCCCGTAGACCAGGCTGCGCCAATCGGGCCCGGCGTTGTCCAGGGTGCAAGAGAAATGACGCGGTGTACCAAATCGGTTTTTAATGCGATATAAGCAAGGATGGCGTTCACCAGCGGCGCGGTAATAAATGGGATGAACAACAGCGGGTTCATCACGATAGGTGAACCAAAAATCACCGGTTCGTTGATGTTGAACATGCTTGGCACCACGGCCAACTTGCCGATGGAGCGCAGGTGAGCAGAACGGCTACGCAAGTAGAGAAAGACCAGCCCCATGGTCGCTCCCGAGCCGCCCACCGTAATGAAGAACTGCCAGAAGGGCTCAATAAAAATTTTGGTGATCGGTGCGCCCGTGTTAAACGCTTCCTGATTGATCCCTAAGTTAGTCAGCCAGAACGCCTGCAAAATGCCGCCGACGATAACCGCCCCGTGAATCCCAGCAAACCACAGCAGATGGCAGAGCAGCACCGCGATCAGGATGGCGGGGAGCGAGTCGGATGCCGAGATAATCGGCGCGAAGACGGCCATAATCGCCTGCGGTAACAACATGCCGAACTGGCTCTGCATAAACAGGCTAAGCGGGAAAAGCGTCAGGAAGATAGCAAGAATCGGGATCAGCAGATCGAAAGACTGGCGGATTTTCGGCGGTACCTGTTCAGGCAGGCGGATACCAATATTGTGCTTCTGCAAAAAGTGCATCAGTTCCGTCGAATAGATCGCCACGATAATCGCGGTGAAAATTCCCTCGCCGCCCAGCGACCCGACCGGCAGGCTTTTGTCGATTTGCGGCGCCGCAACGACCATAAACGACATCAGCGCCAGACTGGCCGCCATAAAGCCGTTCATTTTATAGCTCTGTGCCAGGTTATAAGCGATGGCGCTGGTGATATACACCGCCATAATGCCCATCGTCATGTTATAGGGCATCATGATTTGTTCGCCGTGGCGTTCCACCATCCCCAGCCACCACTGCGCAAAAGCCCATTCACTATTCGGGCTAAAAGGTGGATGAGCGAATAACATCATAAAAGAGCCAACAATTAAAAACGGCATCGAGGCAATGAAGCCATCTTTAATTGCTACAACATGGCGCTGGCTGGAAAGTTTAGCCGCAATGGGGCTAATACGGTTTTCGATAACGCTGAATAATGACTCGCTTAATTTACTCATTATTCCTCCCGTTATATTACGCGATCATCGCCAGGGCATCGTTAAGGACTTTTTCCCCATTCATCATGCCGTAATCGACCATATTAATGACCGCGATCGGCTTCGCTTTCTCGTCAGCTATCGCCTTGAATTCAGGAAATTTATACTTAATCTGCGGCCCCAGAAGGCAGCAATCATATTCATCAATTAGCTCATTAAACTCTTCAAAACCCACGGCTTTTATCTCAACAGCGATCGCATTTTTCTCGGCGACCTTTTCCATCCGCTGTACCAGCATGCTGGTAGACATTCCTGCTGCGCAACAGAGTAAAATCTTATTCATACTGCACCTCACCGTCCGTTTTTTTATTATTCAAGCAAGACACAAAATAATATGCAACCGGTTTCATATTGTTTTTACTATTTTTTGAAGGCGATCATAAATAGCGCAATCGGGGAATATTTTTATCCCTACACTTGTTATTGGTGATAAAAAAGGAGGATTTTTCCCTATAATGACGACATCAGGCAGTACAGGAGAACGAGAAAGTACGATGGTAACCATGCTCGATGTAGCGAAAAAAGCCGGTGTATCCAAAGCCACCGTATCACGCGTGCTGACAGGGAATAACTACGTCAGTAAAACCACGCGGGATCGGGTATTCCAGGCGATTGAAGAGATTGGCTACCGGCCCAACCTGCTGGCGCGCCAGCTCGCCACGAGCAAATCGCAAATTATTGGTTTGGTTGTGACCAACACGCTGTACAGCGGCCCCTATTTCAGCGAATTGCTGTTCCAAACGGCAACCATGACGGAGAAATACGGGCGGCAGCTCATCATGGCAGATGGCAAGCACAGCGCGGAAGAAGAGCGCGAAGCGATCCAGTTCCTGCTCGATTTACGCTGCGATGCCGTCATTATCTATCCGCGTTTTCTCTCTACGAATGAACTGGAAGAGATTATCGAACAGCACGATCAGCCGATCATGGTGGTGAACCGCACACTGCATCAGCACGGCGATAATGGCATCTGCGCCAATCACCAGCAGCACTGCCATGATGCCGTCAATTACCTGATAGCACAGGGCCACCGTGATATCGCCTTTGTCTGTGGATCGGCGAACTCCCCCACGGGTACAAGCCGACTGGCGGGCTACCGGCAGGCGCTGGAGGAAAACGGGATTCCCTATAATGACGGGCTGGTTGCACCAGGTGACTGGACCCATGACAGCGGCTATACGGCGGCACAAATCCTGCTTCAGCGGTCTGCCACCTTCAGTGCGCTCGTCGCCAGCAATGACGATATGGCGATTGGCGCGGCCAAAGCGCTACGCGAACACGGCCTCGCGATTCCGCAGGATGTCTCGCTACTGGGGTTCGATGATTTACCGATGGCATCATGGTTCTACCCGCCCCTCACTACCGTGCATGTGCCCGTCGCCGAGATGATCAGCTATACCCTTGAGAAACTGCTGTGCCGACTGGAAGGTGAAACCATCGCGCCTACGCCAGCCTTCAAAGGCGAATTGATTATCCGCGATTCCGTCAACAAAGGCCCTGCCGCCTAATCCTCGCTCACGCAGTGAGGCGTCCTGCCTCACTGCTATCTTGATTTAAGTACCACCTGATTTGTGACATTTTCGTGAATAATCTAAAGACATAGTGTTTCTCGCCGATAATTTATTTGTGACTTACATCACAAATAATGACGAGTCGCGCAAGGGAATGACGCCAAAACAGAAAGGAAGACAATCGATTGATTCTTTTATGAAACAAGGTGCCTACAGGCGCTTATATCCTCGAGGATATTACGCATATGTCTACAACACTGTTACCGGTTAATCACAGCAATCTACCCATTCATTCCTCGCCAACCGCGTTAAGAAGAAAACTCAGCACACGGATGCTGATGCTCCTGGCGGGCGTCACCACCATCGCACTCGGTTTTATTCTCACCATCGGCCTGCTGATTTGGCAATCTGGCCAGCAGCAAAAGACCATCGCACAGCAGTATCTTGAGCAAACGGCGTATACCAACAGCTACCTGATTCAGCAAAAACTGGATGTCGCACTCCATGCGGCACGTAATTTGGTGCAGAGCGTGGTCAGCCTGCAAGAAGCAGGTAACGCCGATCGAAAAACTGCGGAGACACTGCTGAAGAATGCGCTGAAGAGTCATCCCGACTTCCTTTCGATGTCGCTGGCGTGGGAACCCGATGCGTTTGACGGCAAAGATCGGGAGTTCGCCAGTCAACCCGATCAGGACCCGCAAGGCCGCTTCGTCCGCTATGTCGATCGCGATACCGCAGGCAACGTTGCTCTGCATAATCTGGTGGATTATGAAACGCCCGGCAGCGGCGACTACTATCTGCTACCGAAAAAGCTCCAGAAAGAAGTGATTCTGGAACCGTATAGCTACCCCTACAACGGCGTCGATGTCCTGCTGACCTCCATTGCCGTGCCTATTATCATCAACAACAAATTTTACGGCTCCGTCACCGCAGACTTTTCGCTGGATACACTGCAACGGCTCGCTAATGACATCAAACCCTATAAAGGCTCAGGCTATGCACAGCTGCTGTCCCACACGGGTGCCTATATTTCTCATCCCGACAACGCTCGGGTGACCAAAAAAATTGAAAATGACCCAACGCTGCTTGAACATGCCACCACCGGTCAGCCTTATCAGATCGAACGTAACAGTGCCGTGCTGAACACGCCGGCGTTTAACGTGTATGTGCCAGTAAAAATCGGCGATACCGGTACGCCTTGGATGCTCGGCCTGTCTGCTCCCGTTAATGTGGTGATGGCGGAAACGGTGCAGCAGCGCAACATGGCGCTACTGCTTATGGTGCTGAGTATCGTGGTCGTTTCCGGCGTACTGGGCATCATCTTTAACCACAAGGTTGCCCGTCCTATCGGCGGGGAACCCGCTCAGGCCGCGCAGATCGCGCTATCCGTGGCACAAGGGGATTTAACGCAAATTATCCCCGTGCAGCCAAAGGACGACGGCAGTATTTTTTACGCAATGCACACCATGCAGGCACAGTTGAGAGATATCGCCGAGCAGCTAATTAGCACCAGCGAATCCGTCAGCCACGGTGCGACGGAAATTGCGGCAGGCAACATCGATCTTGCTTCGCGCACCGAGCAGCAGGCAGCGGCGTTGGAAGAAACCGCCGCCAGCATGGAACAGATTACGGCGACGGTGAAACAGAATGCGGATAACGCCCATAACGCCACAACTCTGGCGCAGAACGCGGCCCACATTGCCCAGAAAGGCGACAAGATTGTCGGTCAGGTTGTTCATATAATGAATGAGATCGACGACAGTTCGAAGAAAATTGCCGACATTACCAGTATCATCAACGGCATCGCGTTCCAGACCAATATTCTGGCACTCAACGCGGCGGTGGAAGCGGCCAGAGCGGGCGAACAAGGGCGCGGTTTTGCCGTTGTTGCCAACGAGGTACGTAATCTCGCGCAGCGCAGCGCCAGTGCCGTAAAAGATATCACCGCGCTGATTACAGAATCCGCCAGCCGCGTCGACAGTGGTGTCACGCTGGTGCAGAACGCCGGTGAGACCATGCAAGAAATGCTGAGTGCCGTCACGTCGGTAAAAGACATCATGGATGAGATCGTCTCAGCGTCGGATGAACAATCGCGCGGGATCAGTCAGGTGACACAGGCCGTTCACGAGATGGATGGTGTCACCCAACAGAACGCCGCGCTGGTGCAGGAAGCCACGGCGGCGGCAGCGTCACTGGAAGAACAGGCCAGACAGCTCGCGCAAACGGTGCTGGTATTTAAGCTCTCGTAATCACCATTTCTTCCTTCACCAACTCACCCGCACGGGCCGGAAACGGCCTGTGCGTTATTCCCAGCGTGGACAGCAATCCTCGAACGAATCTGACCAAATACCCCCCAAATACGATTTACTCGTCAATGCCATTCTCTCCCTATTCTGCCGAAAAGGCGGGTATCAATATTCGCCATAGATGATATAAGTAATAGGCTAACCTTATGATCCATTTGCCAGGGAGTGACGCCCTGTTCCTGCGCCAGCTCTCACGATAATAAAATCTACAGACCTGTAAGCTGCAAAAACAACATGAAATTCATAAAACTACCGCTACTAGCGCAAATCTCATCAGCGCATCTGGTGAGTCACTTCCATATGATGGTGCTGCCCGCGCTCATTCCGCTGCTGTCAGCCCAGCGTGATATTAGCTTTGTCGAGCTCGGTTTTGCGCTCAGCGTATTCAACATTGTCTCCGCCTGCGTGCAGACACCGATTGGTTTTATGGTGGACCGTATCGGCGCACGCCGTACGTTAACCGCCGGGATCACGCTCGGAAGCCTCTGTTTTCTCTCGCTCGGTTTTTCAGGCAGCTACGTTTGGCTGGTCGCCGCGATGGGACTCGCTGGGATAGCGAACGCAGTTTACCATCCGGCGGATTACGCCTTGCTGTCGCGCGGGATTGATGAGAAACGCATGGGCCGCGCGTTCTCGGTGCATACGTTTTCCGGCTTTCTGGGCACGGCCATTGCGCCCGGTATTTTGCTGTCCGTTGCCGCCTTTTCCGGCATCAGTAGCGCATTCATCGTTTCCGGCGTTCTCGGCTTGCTGACGATACCGCTGCTTCTGACCGATCGCGATGAGCCCATCCGAGTGAAACCTGCGGCAGCAACAGGCACCCAGCCGAGCAAATCGCGCGCACCCGTTTTCACGCTGCCGATTCTGGCGCTGCTCATTCTGTTCCTGCTGCTGAATTTAAGTACGGGTTCAATCCAGAACTTCTCGGTGACGGCGTTAGTCACGGGCTACGATTTGTCGCTGTCACAGGCTAACGTGGCGCTGACCGCATTCCTGTTCGCCAGCGCCTTTGGCGTATTGGCTGGCGGATCATTGGCAGATAAAACTAAACGCCACGGGCTGGTGGCGACGGCGGCGTTAGCCGTCACCGCCGTGCTGGTCAGTATCGTTGCCATGTATTCTTTATCCACCGTTGTGCTCGTGCCGTTGTTGGCCGCCGCTGGTTTCCTCTCCGGCATGATCGCCCCTTCTCGGGATATGCTGGTGCGCGCCGCCTCTCCGCCGGGCGCGGAAGGACGAGTATTTGGGATTGTCTCCACCGGTTTCAACATTGGCGGTGCCGCAGGACCGGTTCTGTTCGGCTGGCTGCTGGATCACGGCCATCCTCACGCCATTTTCTGGTCTGCCGTTATCTTTATGCTGATCACGTCTTTCATCACCCTGCTACAGGAAATGCGCAGCGCTAAACGACGTGCGCTAGCCTGATAAAAAGATATAAAAAAGCCAGCTCCGTAGGGAACTGGCTCAGGTTGCTGATAAACCGATCGAGCGGTCAGAATCTATCTAAATCAGATATCGATATTCATTGCCTTCAAGGCGTTCTCTTCGATAAACGCACGACGCGGTTCAACCGCATCACCCATCAGGGTCGTGAACAGCTCATCGGCAGCAATGGCATCTTTCACTGTTACACGCAGCATGCGGCGGCTGGTCGGATCCATCGTGGTTTCCCACAGCTGATCTGGGTTCATTTCACCCAGACCTTTATAACGCTGTATGGTCAGACCACGGCGGGATTCTTTCACCAACCACTCCAGCGCCTGTTCAAAGCTGGCAACGGGCTGACGACGTTCGCCACGTTCGATGTACGCATCTTCTTCAATCAGGCCGCGCAGTTTTTCACCCAGCTGATTCAACTTGCGGTATTCGCTACCCGCAACGAAGCCTGCGCCCAGCGGATAATCGGTATCCACACCGTGCGTACGCACGCGCAGCGCCGGTTCAAATACGCTGCGCTCTTCATCATGATGAATGACAAAGCTATATGTGCTGCCGTGAATCTCGTTTTCGTTCAGGCTGCTAACCAGCGATTCCGCCCACGCCTGTACTTTTTCACGCTCGCCTAAATCGGCTTCAGCCAACGTTGGTTGATAGATCAAGCGGTTCAAGAACGCACGCGGGAAGCGACGCTCCATACGGCCAATCATCTTCTGTACGGCGTAATGTTCAGAAACCAGTTTCTCCAGCGGTTCACCCGCCAGCGCAGGAGCCTGTGCATTGGTGTGCAGCGTCGCGCCGTCTAGCGCCAGTGCGATCTGGTACTGATCCATCGCTTCATCATCTTTGATGTACTGTTCTTGCTTGCCTTTTTTCACCTTGTACAGCGGCGGCTGCGCAATATATACGTGACCACGCTCAACGATTTCAGGCAGTTGACGATAGAAGAAGGTCAACAACAGAGTACGGATGTGCGAACCATCGACGTCAGCATCAGTCATGATGATGATGCTGTGATAGCGCAGTTTATCCGGGTTATATTCGTCACGGCCAATGCCGCAGCCCAGCGCGGTGATCAGCGTCGCGACTTCCTGTGAGGAAAGCATCTTGTCAAAACGGGCTTTCTCAACGTTCAGGATTTTACCCTTCAGCGGCAGAATCGCCTGGTTCTTACGGTTACGCCCCTGCTTGGCAGAGCCGCCCGCTGAGTCCCCTTCCACCAGGTACAGTTCAGACAGCGCGGGGTCACGTTCCTGACAGTCAGCCAGTTTGCCCGGCAGGCCAGCCAGATCGAGCGCACCTTTACGGCGCGTCATGTCACGCGCTTTACGCGCCGCTTCACGGGCACGTGCGGCATCAATAATTTTACCGACCACGATTTTGGCGTCTGACGGATTTTCCATCAGATAATCCACCAGCTTTTCGTTCACCAGCGATTCGACAGCGGTTTTCACTTCAGAAGAAACCAACTTGTCTTTGGTCTGCGAGGAGAACTTCGGATCAGGCACTTTCACGGAAACGACGGCAATCAGCCCTTCACGGGCATCATCACCGGTCGCGCTGATTTTGGATTTCTTACTGTAGCCTTCTTTATCCATGTAGGTATTCAGCGTGCGGGTCATGGCAGCACGGAAACCGGCCAGGTGCGTACCCCCGTCGCGCTGTGGAATGTTGTTGGTAAAGCAGTAAATGTTTTCCTGGAAACCGTCGTTCCACTGCAATGCCACTTCCACGCCGATGTCATCTTTCACCGTCGAGAAATAAAACACATTCGGGTGAATTGGCGTCTTGTTACGGTTCAGGTAATCAACAAACGCCTTGATGCCGCCGTCATAATGGTAATGATCGGCTTTATCTTTCTCACGCTCGTCGATCAAGCGGATGGAGACACCAGAGTTCAGGAACGACAGCTCGCGCAGACGCTTAGCCAGAATCTCATATTCGAATTCCACCACGTTGGTGAACGTCTCATGGCTCGGCCAGAAGCGCACCGTCGTACCCGTCCTGTTGGTTTCACCCGTAACAGCCAGCGGTGCCTGTGCCACGCCGTGTTTATAGGTCTGCTCGTGAAGTTTCCCGTCGCGGTGGATAACCAGTTTCAGTTTTTCCGACAGGGCGTTAACCACGGAAACGCCTACGCCGTGCAGGCCGCCAGAAACTTTATACGAGTTATCATCGAACTTACCTCCTGCGTGCAGCACGGTCATGATGACTTCAGCCGCGGAGATACCTTCTTCTTCGTGAATGCCGGTCGGAATACCACGGCCATCATCCTGCACCGATACCGAATTATCAGCATGGATGGTGATGATAATGTCTTTACAATAGCCAGCGAGTGCCTCGTCGATAGCGTTGTCCACAACCTCGAATACCATGTGATGCAGGCCGGTACCGTCGTCCGTATCGCCGATATACATACCTGGGCGTTTACGTACCGCATCCAGCCCTTTCAATACCTTGATACTTGAGGAGTCATAAGAATTCGACATCAACGTTTCTCGCTCATTTTAGTCCTGTGATTGAACCGTTATTTTACCCTGTTCTACGCGGAACATCTTGCCCTTTTCACCAACCATGTCCTCTATCTGTTCAGCGCTGACGGCGCTAACAAAAACCTGTGCATGGGTGGCTTTTAACCGTTCGGCTAGCAAACGGCGGCGGGTACTATCCAGTTCGGAAGCAAAATCATCGATCAGATACAGACAGCGCAGTCCGTTCTGACGGGTGAGAAATTCACCCTGAGCCAGCCTCAGCGCACACATCAGCAGCTTGAGCTGACCACGGGACAGCATGTCCTCGACGGCCACGCCGCTGGCGCGGATGCGGAAGTCGGCTTTATGCGGCCCCAGCGCCGTATAACCTAACATACGGTCGCGTTCGAACTGCCGTTCCAGCAGTTCTGCATACTCACTTTCTTTATCCCAGCCGCGCTGGAAAGAGAAACTGAGAGAAAATTCAGGCAAAAATTGCGTACAGGTCGTGGCGATATCATTGGCAATCGCCTCAGCGTATTGCGCACGCCATTCGCTGATACGTTCCGCCAGCGGCACCAGTTCCTGATCCCAGGCTCTAAGCTGCCCATAGTGACTCACTTGACGCAGCGCCGCATTACGCTGGCGCAACAAACGCTTCATGTTGCTCCAGACCGCAAAAAAGCCGGGCTCATTATGGAAACAGCCCCAGTCGAGAAAGGCACGACGAAATTTCGGGCCGCCGTTGAGCAGGGTAAATCCTTCCGGGGTAATCAGCTGTATCGGTAGCAATTGCGCCAGTTCCGCGACTTTATGGCCGTCGCTGCCGTCAATCCGTACCTTGCTGTCGCCCTGACGGTTTTTGCTTAACCCAACGGATCGCTCCGTTTCCGTACCATCAATACGACCATGCAGTACAAATTCTGGCTGATCGTGACGAATCACGCGCCCTGCCTGAATGCTACGAAACGCCCGCCCGTGCCCTAGCGTATAAATCGCTTCCAGCACGCTGGTTTTACCGCTGCCATTGGCACCCACTAAAAAATTAAAGCCGGGAACCAGCGCCAGATCGGCCGCCTCGATGTTACGGAAATCTTTGATGAGAAGACGAGTAAGAGCCATGTTGCAGTTATCTTAATGATGAAAGGGCAAGCAACCTTGCCCGATAATTCTACAACCGCATTGGCATGACGACATAGGCCGCCGCCCGGCTGGCGCTATCTTCGATTTGCACGCTGGAAACGGAATCGGTCAGCAGTAAACGCACCCCTTCGCACTTCAGCGCGTTCAGCACATCCAGCACGTAGCTCACGTTAAAGCCAATTTCCATCTCGGTGCCGTCGTACTGTACATCCAGAATCTCTTCCGCTTCTTCCTGCTCTGGGTTGTTAGCCGTAATTTTGAGCTGATTCTGAATCAGATGCAGACGCACACCGCGGAATTTTTCATTCGATAAAATCGCTGCACGGGAGAAGGCCTGCTTGAGCAGATCGCAGCTGGCTTCCAGCGTTTTATCCGGGTTCTTCGGCAATACGCGGCGATAATCTGGGAAACGACCATCGACCAGCTTCGACGTGAAAATGAAGTCGCCGACATGCGCGCGAATATTGTTGCTGCCGATTTGCAGTTGCAGCGGGGTATCACCGCCATCCAGCAGACGCACCAACTCCATCACGCCTTTACGCGGCACGATCACCGAATGTGACGGTAAAGATTGCCCAACCGGCATGGAGCAAACCGCCAAACGGTGACCATCGGTTGCGACCGTGCGCAGCTCTTCGCCTTCGGTTTCAAACAGCATACCATTGAGGTAGTAACGAACGTCCTGATGCGCCATCGAAAACTGTGTCGCTTCGATCAAACGCTTCATCGTCGCCTGCGGCAGCGAGAATTCAACCTCACTCTGCCAGTCATCCAGATTAGGGAAATCCGCTGCAGGCAGCGTGGACAGCGAGAAACGGCTGCGGCCAGAGCGCACCAGCATGCGATCGCCATCCAGCATAATCGTGATTTCCGCGCCTTCTGGCAGACCCCGACAAATATCAAACAGTTTGCGAGCAGGGACGGTCGTGGCGCCCGGTTCATGCGGCTGCGTCAGCGCAACCTTCGCCACCATTTCCATTTCCAGATCGGTACCGGTCAGCGACAGCGCGCCTTCCGTCACCTGAATCAGCAGGTTGCCCAGAATCGGTAAAGTCGGCCGGCCACCCAGCGGGCTGCTGACCTGTTGTAATGGCTTTAACAGACGTTCGCGTTCAACAATAAATTTCATAGTGTTATGACGATAGAGTTCTGATTAAATTGGAAAAATCTTCTTTGATGTCGTGGCTTTCTTCACGCAACTGCTCAATCTTACGGCAGGCATGCAACACCGTCGTATGGTCACGCCCGCCAAAGGCATCGCCGATTTCCGGCAGGCTGTGATTCGTCAGTTCTTTCGCCAACGCCATCGCCATCTGGCGCGGACGCGCCACCGAGCGGGAACGACGTTTAGACAGCAGGTCGGCTACCTTGATTTTATAGTATTCCGCCACGGTCTTTTGAATATTGTCGATAGTAACCAGTTTTTCCTGCAACGCCAGCAGATCGCGCAGCGCCTCACGCACAAAATCAATGGTGATCGAGCGGCCGGTAAAATTGGCATTCGCGATAACGCGGTTCAGTGCGCCTTCCAGCTCGCGCACATTAGAACGCAGGCGTTTGGCAATAAAGAACGCCACTTCACCAGGCAGACGGATGTCATTTTCATCCGCTTTCTTCATCAGAATCGCCACGCGGGTTTCCAGCTCTGGCGGTTCAATCGCAACGGTTAACCCCCAACCAAAGCGGGATTTCAGGCGATCTTCCACGCCATTGATCTCTTTCGGATAGCGGTCAGACGTCAGGATGATTTGCTGGTTGCCTTCCAGCAACGCATTAAAGGTATGAAAGAACTCTTCTTGCGAACGTTCTTTATTAGCAAAGAATTGGATATCATCGATCAGCAGCGCATCAACAGAACGGTAGTAGCGTTTGAATTCCTCAATCGCATTGTTCTGCAACGCTTTAACCATATCCTGCACGAAACGCTCGGAGTGCATGTAAACCACTTTCGCATTGGGTTTGCGGGCAATGATGCCATTCCCCACCGCATGCAATAAGTGCGTTTTACCTAAGCCGGTGCCGCCATACAGAAACAGCGGGTTATAGGCACCACCGGGGTTATCAGCCACCTGACGTGCCGCTGCGCGGGCCAATTGGTTCGATTTACCCTCAACGAAGTTATCAAACGTATGCTTGGGGTTCACATTCGAACGGTAGGTATGCTCTGCCTGTACCGGCGAGTTATCCCAACTTGGTCGTACCGGAGCTGAACGCACCGGCTGTTGCCGCGCAACGCTGACAGGATTGTGGTGCGGCTGCGCCGGCTGGCTTACTGCCTGAACCAACGGTTTGCTCCCCACCTCGAAACGCAGTAAAGGGGCATCCATCCCGCAGAAATCATTCAGCAGGACATTGATATTATTTAAATATTTATCACGAACCCAATCCAGCACAAAGCGATTGGGGGCATAGAGCGCCAGAGTGTTATCACTCAACTCCGCCTGCAACGGGCGTATCCACATACTGAATTCTGTGGCAGGTAACTCATCCTGCAAACGGGCAAGACACTGCTGCCAAAGCGAAAGTGACACGGCGGACTCCACTCGAACAAGAACGATCAAAAAGAAAAGAATAAGACGTTATTTATGTGACTCATGATTTTTTGGCGCCTGCGTCATCCACGATTGTTTCATTCACAATACAGACAGCAGACACACCGCGTAGCGCGGCGGTTTACTCCGACGATCCCGTCAAAAGGATCGCTAACGGAACCGCGGATCATAACCTAATCTGCCGAAGAGATCTTCCCCTTCTGCACAGTTTCGATCCTTTTTATCCACAGGCTATTCTTATCGCAACACCCCACAACACGGCAGAGGAGCGGCTAGCACACATTTTATCCGCCTGCGATGAAGCGCACCCCAAGCATACCTTCGGAGGCAAGATCGTTGCGGTGACATCGATCATGATCTTGTCGGACAGATCGTTGGAGGATCCTTGCGCTTTGCAGCAGAGTCCGTATAATTCCCTGCCCGCGCGTCTACGCCTTTTCTGTGCTCTGGCAGGCAGAAATTCCAAAAATAATCGGAATGGCTGGCGTGTTAAGTGTGATGTTAATTGACTCAGGACTGTACAATTATTACAATCCTGCCTCTTTCCGTTATATAGCTGTGATATGCGATTGAGGCGTCGGTCATTTTTTCACGCCGAACAGCCAAACGCGTTTACTGTGAAGTTATAATTTTCCAAGTTTAGGTAGAAATCGCCATGAAACGCACTTTCCAACCGTCCGTATTGAAGCGTAACCGTAGCCATGGTTTCCGTGCTCGTATGGCCACCAAAAATGGTCGTCAAGTTCTGGCCCGCCGTCGTGCGAAAGGCCGTACTCGTCTGTCTGTTTCTAAGTAATAAAAGCTAACCCACCGAGTGGTTAAGCTAGCATTTCCCAGGGAGTTACGTTTGTTAACTCCCAGTCATTTCACTTTCGTCTTCCAGCAACCGCAACGGGCTGGCACGCCGCACATCACCATTCTCGGCCGCCTGAACTCGCTGGGGCATCCCCGCATCGGTCTTACCGTCGCCAAAAAGCATGTAAAACGTGCTCATGAACGCAATCGGATTAAACGCCTGACGCGCGAAAGCTTTCGCCTGCACCAACATTCATTGCCTTCAATGGACTTTGTGGTACTCGTGAAAAAAGGGGTGTCTGAACTGGATAACCGTACTTTGACGGAAGCATTGGAAAAACTATGGCGTCGGCATTGTCGTTTGGCTCCCGACTCCTGATCGGGTTGATACGCGGTTATCAACTCGTTATCAGCCCGTTGCTCGGACCGCATTGTCGGTTCCGGCCAACGTGCTCGCAATACGGTATTGAAGCAATACGCAGGTTCGGCATGATAAAAGGCTGTTGGTTGACGCTTAAACGCGTATTAAAATGCCATCCTTTGAACCCTGGTGGTGATGATCCCGTACCGCCAAAAACCGACAATAACAGAGAACATTAACGATGGATTCGCAACGCAATCTTCTTCTCATCGCTCTGCTATTCGTAACCTTTATGCTTTGGCAGGCTTGGGAGACGGATAAAAATCCGCCAGCAACCACGCAGACCATACAGCAGGCGACGAACGCAGTGACCGGTGATGCTACCAACCAGGGCGTACCCGCCAGCGGTCAAGGCAAACTGATCACGGTGAAAACCGATGTGCTGTCGCTGACAATCAACACGCGTGGCGGTGACATCGAGCAAGCGCATCTGCTGGCTTACCCGGACACATTGGGTTCAGATAAACCTTTCCACCTGCTGGAAACCACATCCGAGTTTGTCTATCAGGCTCAGAGCGGTTTGACTGGCAAAAACGGCCCAGACAACCCGGCTAACGGCCCACGTCCGCTGTTTACCACCACGCAAGATAGCTTCGAGCTGGCGGATGGTCAGAGCGAACTGCGTATCCCGATGACATACACTGCGGCTGACGGCGTAACCTACACCAAAACGTTCGTTCTGAAACGTGGCGACTATGCACTGAACGTTGACTATAGCGTCAACAACACCAGCGCTCAGCCTCTGGAACTTACGTTGTTCGGTCAGTTAAAGCAATCTATCGAATTACCTAAGCACCGCGATACCGGCAGCAGCAACTTTGCACTGCACACTTATCGTGGCGCGGCGTTCTCTTCCAGTGAAGACAAGTACAAAAAGTACAGCTTCAGCGACATGGACGAAAACCTGAACATCACCACCAATGGTGGCTGGGTAGCGATTCTGCAACAGTACTTCGCAACCGCGTGGATCCCAACTACGGCAGGCGCTAACACCTTCTATACCAGCAAGCTGGGGAACGGTCAGGCCGCTATTGGTTTCAAATCCGCTCCGGTTGTAGTTGCCGCAGGTAGCCAGCAGGATCTGAAGACCACTCTGTGGGTCGGCCCAGAAATTCAGGACAAGATGGCTGCTGTCGCACCGCATCTGGATCTGACTGTCGATTACGGCTGGCTGTGGTTTATTTCTCAGCCGCTGTTTAAGCTGCTGAAATTCCTGCACAGCTTTATCGGCAACTGGGGCTTCTCCATCATTGCCATTACCTTTATCGTGCGCGGTATCATGTACCCGCTGACGAAAGCGCAATACACCTCTATGGCGAAAATGCGCTTGCTGCAGCCTAAGCTGCAGGCTATGCGTGAGCGTATTGGTGATGACAAACAGCGCATGAGTCAGGAAATGATGGCGCTGTACAAATCAGAGAAAGTGAACCCGCTGGGCGGCTGCTTCCCACTGCTGATTCAGATGCCAATCTTCTTGGCGCTGTATTACATGCTGATGGGCTCCGTTGAACTGCGTCACGCGCCGTTCGCGCTGTGGATTCATGACCTGTCTGCACAAGACCCGTACTACATTCTGCCGATCCTGATGGGCGTGACGATGTTCTTCATCCAGAAGATGTCACCAACCACCGTGACCGACCCAATGCAGCAGAAGATCATGACCTACATGCCGGTCATCTTTACGGTCTTCTTCCTGTGGTTCCCGTCAGGTCTGGTTATGTACTACATCGTCAGCAACCTGGTTACCATTCTCCAGCAGCAGTTGATCTACCGCGGTCTGGAAAAACGTGGCTTACATAGCCGCGAGAAAAAATAATCCGGTTGATGGCTAACCGATAGAAAGCGTAAGGCGGTCATTGACCGCCTTATTTTTTTAATGGCTGTTTTATCAGCCAACGATACGTAAAATAGCCTGCCAGACAGGCATCAATGCAGAGAGAACATCATGAGTAATACCGACACCATCGTCGCCCAAGCCACTCCACCGGGACGCGGAGGCGTGGGTATTTTACGCATTTCAGGACAGGCGGCCGCAGACGTGGCGCATGCCGTTCTGGGTAAACTTCCCAAGCCACGCCACGCCGATTATCTGCCGTTCCGTGATGCCAACGGCACCACGCTCGATCAGGGTATCGCACTCTGGTTTCCCGGCCCGAACTCCTTTACCGGTGAAGACGTATTGGAGCTTCAGGGTCACGGTGGCCCAGTTATTCTTGATTTGCTCCTGCAACGTATCCTGACGCTATCTACCGTGCGCATTGCACGCCCTGGCGAATTCTCTGAACGCGCCTTCCTGAATGACAAACTCGATCTCGCGCAGGCGGAAGCCATCGCCGATCTGATTGACGCCAGTTCAGAACAGGCCGCCCGCTCAGCGCTGAACTCTCTGCAAGGCGTATTTTCCACCCGTATAAATCAGTTAGTGGAAGCACTCACTCACCTGCGAATCTACGTCGAAGCTGCCATCGACTTCCCAGATGAAGAGATCGACTTTCTCTCCGATGGCAAAATTGAAGCACAGTTAAATGGTGTGATGGCCGATCTGGATGCCGTCAGAGCCGAAGCGCATCAGGGGAGTCTGCTGCGTGAAGGGATGAAGGTCGTAATTGCAGGTCGTCCTAATGCCGGTAAATCCAGCTTACTCAATGCGTTAGCCGGTCGCGAAGCCGCCATTGTGACGGATATCGCCGGAACGACACGCGACGTACTACGTGAACACATCCATATCGACGGCATGCCGCTACATGTCATCGACACCGCCGGGTTACGCGATGCCAGCGATGAAGTCGAACGCATTGGTATTGAGCGCGCCTGGCAGGAAATCGAACAGGCCGATCGCGTGCTGTTCATGGTAGACGGCACCACCACGCAGGCGACTGAGCCTGAGCAAATCTGGCCGGAATTTATGGCACGCCTGCCAAAAACGCTGCCGATTACCGTGGTACGCAACAAAGCCGACGTGACTGGCGAAATGCTTGGTATCGAAGAGGTGAATACTCACTCACTTATCCGACTGTCCGCCCGTACAGGTGAAGGCATCGATACGCTTCGCGACCATCTCAAGCAAAGCATGGGATTCACCAGCAACACGGAAGGCGGTTTTCTGGCTCGACGTCGCCACCTGCAAGCACTGGAACTGGCTGCACAGCATCTGATTCAGGGGAAAGAACAGCTGGTGAGCGCCTACGCGGGCGAATTGCTGGCAGAAGAACTGCGGCTGGCGCAGCAGTCCCTGAGTGAAATCACTGGCGAGTTCACCTCTGACGACCTGCTAGGCCGTATCTTTTCGAGTTTTTGTATTGGGAAGTGATTCGATGTCTGTGGATTTTCATTGACAGCCAAGACCTACTGAAATAAAGGGATTTTTTGTTTGACGACGAATTCGATGGCACTGTCGTAATTATCCCTGCTCAAGTTTATGTATCTCACAGACACTTAGGAACGCCTCATACATCATCAGTGACGCTAGCTGGTTCTATGTCGAAATGCTGTCGAATCTTATCTTCGTCACACGTAGGAAGTAAGAAAGAACAAGGTTTCGACACTACTAGCGCTCAAATCTCTGGTGATGCTAACGATGACGTCATTGCAGTAGCTAAGCTGGCTACCACTAAGAATCGCCCAGCAGCAATGTCTTAACATTTGATTCCAAAGGAGGCTTCCACCATGCGCGTCACCGCAACCCATCTCATCCAATGGTCAGACAAGCGCGAAGCACAGGGAATGCTCCCTATCCTTGTGAGGCGACTGCTCTCGGCTACGTCCCGCATCACGGCGATTACCATGCCAGGTGGCGACTCCGTCAACGCACCCGGCTGGGATGGCATCGTCGATGTAACGCAAGGAAACCCTTGGGTTCCAGATGGCATCAGCTACTGGGAGTTGGGTACATCAAAAGACCCGGCATCCAAAGCCAACAGTGATTTTGAGAAGCGCCTGAAACAGATATCGGCGGATCAGACAACGCAAGCCACGTTTGTTTTTGTGACTCCCCGCCGCTGGCAGGGAAAAAATGCATGGCGGGAGCAGGCCAGAAGCCGCAGTGTTTGGGCAGACGTGCAGGTCTGGGATGCCGACGATCTGGAAGCGTGGCTGGAAACCTCCTCCGCGACAAGCTTATGGCTGGGCATGCAACTCGGTATTGCCGGTCATGGTATAGAAACCGTGGAAAACTACTGGGAGCATTGGAACAATCAGTCTCACCCCGCCATCACAGCGCCTGCGCTGTTTCGTGGTCGAGAGAAATCAAAGCTCACTCTGCAAAACAGTATTGAACAGCATGAGTCATTGATTGCTGTTATGGCCGACAGTCAGTCCGAAGCGGTTGCTTTCGTTTGTGCATTATTGATTGAAGAAGGCCATTGTTCTCGCGCAGCCTGCGTGACTTCGGAACAAGGCTGGCAGTTTGTAGATGCCAACCCCGGCATTGAGTTAGTAGTCATCACCGACAACCGTCTTAGCAAGCGACGCGCCCCCCGCGAAGGAATGAGTCTGCTTGTGCCTATGGCCTTCGGAGACCAAGCCTTCAATCTCATGGGCATTGGGGGGCAAGCGATAGACCAAAGGATGGTAGAGCTTAGACGCCCAAGACCTGATGAATTTGAAAAATCCCTTTGTGAGCTTGGAATAGCCGCCACTGATGCCACCCGATATACCCGCTCCTTGGGAAGGTCATGGACCGTTTTTCGCCGATGGCATGCGCAAAACCCAGTCACCAAGAAACCAGATTGGGTCGAGGATGCCGATGCCACGAGTTTGCTGCTACTGACTCTGGTGGGAGCCTGGGATAGTGCCTCCGAAGGAGACAAGGCTTGCGTTGAGCAAATTGCCAACAGACCCTATGAGGACATTGAAAACGAGTTGTTGAGACTAGCCACGCTTGATGACGCGCCTGTCGTAAGGATTGGTTCTCTCTGGAAAGCCAAGGCACCAATGGAGCTGTTACATCTGATGGCACCCAGATTGACGGACGCCATTCTGGCAAGATTTTTTCAGGTCGCCAGAGCAGCATTTGAACAGCCCGATCCGGTGCTAGAACTGGAAGAAGACAAACGCTGGATGGCTTCCATCTATGGTAAGGTTCGCGAGCAATCCGGTGTTGTGCTGGAAGCCATGGCGGAGTCTATTGCCAAACTTGGTTATTTTTCTGACAACTTCAATCATGTTGCTATTGGCAATTCTGTGCGGCATTTTGTTACTCAACTCCTGGAAGATGCCGATGGAGAACGCTGGCTTTCCGTTTCTTCCTTTCTTCGGTCATTTGCCGAAGCAGCTCCAGATGAATTCCTTAACGCAGTACAAAGCAGTTTGCGAAAGCCTAGTAAACCGGTAGTGCGGTTGATAACGGAAACACAATCGTCAGAGATATCTGGACGCTGCTGGCATGCCAACCTCCTTTGGGCGTTAGAGTTGCTGGCATGGTATCCCGCTCGGCTCGGTCGGATTACAAGCATCCTTGCAGAGCTGTCTGGGGTGGAAGTGAAGGGAAATTGGGGCAACACCCCTTTCAATACCCTGATTTCCCTCTTCCGCCCCTGGTACCCGCAAACCGCTGCGTCAGTCGAACTGAGGCTCCGTGCAATCAGACATGTAGTCGATCGGCATCCCGACGTAGCATGGAATCTTTTGCTGGCCTTACTGCCAAGACCGCATGATGTGGCTTCACCCAATGCAAAACCTCACTGGCGCGACGACGACGCTGGTACAGGTGATGCTATTACCTACGCAGATATCCTACAATTCGTACTGCCTATCGCAGATTTGCTGATAGAGAAAGCTCAGAACAATGCCCGTCACATCGCTGATCTGGTGCCCAAGATTAATGAGCTGGATATTCGTTTCCGGGACAAGACCATCGAACTAGTCAGTAGTGCAAAAGCCTTGCCCAATGAAGAGCGAGAAATCGTTCGCAATGCCGTCAGAAAATTTCTGAACTGGGAAAACTCTTTTAACCAAGATGGTGATAAGCACGATCGATATTCAACTGATGTGTTGAGACCATTATTCGACACTCTGGCTGCTGATGATCTAGTCATCCGACATTCATGGATTTTCGCCAATGGATGGATAGAGCTCCCTGACGGGCGCGAGGAAGACTACGAAGAAGCAGACAAGGCCAGAAAAGCGTTGCGTGCTTCGACCCTCCGGGAAATATATCAAGCTCTGAGCTGGCCTGGCATTGATAGACTGGCCAAACATTGTGGAGATCCACGGCTTGTTGGTTGGGAGCTTATTGAGGAGCCGTTTGAACGTGACGATATGGCGCGATGGCTGTGTCAATGGTATCTGGATACATCGCGAGGTCCGTCATTATATGACTCACTGACCAGCGGTGTACTTCATGCACTACCTCAAGCAGAACTCCTTGATTTCCTCAATATATGCTTACCTCAACTCGAACAAAAATCCGCCTCTTCGGAAAAGATGGCTGGCTTCATGGTAAATGCTCCGCAAGGAATAAACTTGTGGCAACTTATTGAAAATAAATATCAAACGCTTATCGACCATTTCTGGTTGAATGTTCAACCGCCTTATTTCCAGTCGAATAAAGAGCATTTGCTTTTTTGCATCGAAAAATTATTGGCTGCTGGAAGACCGCAAACAGCCATGGATGCTATGGGAGATCGCTCTGGTGACTTACCTAGTGAATTACTAATCTTGATACTAAAAGGTATAGCTGCTGGACAGGAAGAAAATGCTAAGTTTCCACGCTCGTGGAATATCTCTCGTGTATTCAAGACGCTTGCTGACGCAGGATACAATCCTTCAGAAATGGTAAGCCTAGAGTTCATTTACTATCCACTACTTAAAAGAGACGAATACGGTGCACCATATTTGATGGCTGAAATATTGGATAACCCCGATTCTTTTATGGAGCTCATCTGCCTCGCCTACAAACCTCATAATACAGCACGCGAATCTCTACCAGAGCATCTACAAACAGCAGCTCGAACAGCCAGCACGCTACTTCACGAAGCACACGGCGTTCCTGGTATGGGTCAAAATGGAGAAATAAATAGTGAGTTATTTTTCTCATGGATCAACAGAGTTCGAGAGTTGGCAAAAGAGAAAGATCGAGAAGCTGTCACTGACCTGACGATAGGTGCCTGGCTTTCTGACTGGCCTTTGAATAAAAATTTGGAATTTTGGCCAGACTCAATTATTGCCGATTTATTGGATCAGGATGATTGCGAAGATATTAGGCGGGGTTTCTATACGGGGGTTCATAATTCCCGAGGTGTCACTACCCGCATGCCATATGACGGCGGGACGCAAGAGCGACAAGTCGCTGAAAAATTCAGACGCTTCGCGAATAATTGGAAGGATTCGAAGCCCAATCTTTCTGTAATGATCGAAAAGCTTGCGAAATCTTATGAATATGAAGCTAAACGGCAGGATGAAGATGGTTTATGGAGTCAGGAATCATGAAAATTACCAAACGTAGAGACAGGAAGGCCATTAGCTCGAACTGCATGAATAAATATGCAGTCAAGCTGATAAGAAATCGCCAATCGACTGCGCGGCCCCTATCGCCCCTTCGCAGTACCGTCAAAATCCTCTGAGCAGATGCGGACGACCTGAGCCTGATCATCAAATGCCGGGAAGGAGGCTAGTTCGTCTCTCTCGACAAGCCGATGGTCACTATTTGACGCGGCTGTTTACTCACTAAAAACTCTTATATAAATATAAAAACAATAAAATTCAATATGTTATCCATCATGCTTTTTGTGTCCATAAACGTGCCCATCACACAAAGGCCCACCAATAAATACCATCACTAATCAAACAGATAAAACAGATAAAACAAAATTCCAGCTTCTGTATTGTTCTCTATCCCCGATATTATTCGTCGGGGAAATTACTCCCATCCGCTCATGAGCCGTCTCGATCTGGCCTGCAACCCGGCCAGAATTGCCTCACTGATATGAGTAGGAAAATCCACAGGCAGTTGACTTCCAACAGTCGTCATGACGGTATCAACGGTGTGGGCAAACTCCGCCAGAATGTTTTCCATCGATTCTCTGGCAAACCCAACGACCTTCGCCGTCTGGAAAAAATGTCGGGGAAAGATCTGCTCAATCGCATATTTCTTGCCTCTTGAGCCAGTTAATCCCATCGCCAGTTTGGCCTCTCTGCGGTCAATTCCCCGTCCGCCCATCGCCGGATACATAGAGAGAATGTCATAGAAAGGCGTGAGTCGATATCGCCCCTCAGATTCAATAAACAGGGAAAAGTTTTTCGCATGACCATCCGTTGCAGCTAATAGCCAAAACAGTACCTGAGCCTGCATAAAGCAATAACGATCTCTTTCTGGATCAACCGAACCCAATAGAAACGACATAATGGCGGAAATACCCGGTCCACCATGATTTTCATATTTCAGTGCGGAAGGAACGTTTAATACCTGACAAAAATCCTCTTGTGGTAGCCGCATAATCCAACTGACATCCGAGGCGTATTTACGATCAAAACGCTCCACCGCCAACGCCTTTATCTTGCCAGCGTTGATCATAAAACAGTGCGGCACTGGCAACCCAAATGCCTTGAAAATGAGCAAACACAGATACTCATTTTCAACGCTGTCAGACATATCAATTGAGTAAGAGTGACTCTCGATTTTACCAATCGGTAGCTTGATGATGTGGGTAGTTGGTGTGGCATTGAGAGGCAGGCACCAGCGATCATCCAGATAAAGCAGCGCCGTCTTTTCCTGTGCACCTGCGATAGAGATACGAAAATCGTCTTCAGTATCAATCATACCCAGCGGGGCATCGGACAGATATCCGGTCAGTATGTTTTCAAGCTGCTGCTCGGATAAGGTTTTGTATTCGATCTTTTTTATATCGTGCACAGGTGTACCCTGCGGCACTAATTGCAACGCACCGACACTGTCTTGCCCCACTTTAGCCAGCAGATCAAACGGTTGGGTGGAATCCGTATGATGCCTGGCGACAATTCGTCTTCTGATATCCGGGTTATCCGGCAACAGATTGTCGAAAAAGTTATAAACTTCATCGCCTTGATAGGGCTGATGACGTAGCGGCATAGAAAGCGAAATGGGGCGACTCCCCGGCAATCCGAGCCAGTTCGCATCATAGGAAAAATGATGTGCCCCACTGCCCGTTTTGGTCAGAATCCCCACCCGATAGCCATTCATGTAAACATCGAGCGCAGCCATTACCATTCTTCCTTCCAGGATGATGCAACAGAGGCTTCGTTATTGGTGGTGTCCACATTCCTGAGCGTAACAGTAAGTTCTAAATTCAATGCCGACAGGATTTTAAAGAAGGTTTCCAGCTTAGTGGAATCAGGATGTTGCTCGAAACTGGATACCGTATCCTGGCGAATACCCACTTTACTGGCCACTTTCCCTTGTGAAAGCTTCTGCGTGATACGAACATCTTTCAGATAGCTGCTAAGCTGCTTGCTGTTGGTGATCTTCATCATCTTGTCCTACCGGTTATAGGCGGTAGAATAAATATTACACGCTTTAGCCGGTAAAACAAGAATGACACGCTACAGCCGTTAATTTTGTATTTACCCGCTAAAGCGTGTAAGCAGCAAACAGAACTGTAGGGAAACACGGTGTATAGCGGGGTGAGATTGTTGGCGCTAACGCTTTCTCACCCTCGATGGTATTTACCGCAGGCTTGTTTTGAAAAATTGCTCAAACTTATCAAACGGTATTTTACCTGCCTGATTGTCGTACAGGTCCACATGATTGGCGCCCGGTATCACTACCAGATCTTTACGCTTGCTGCAGACTAATTTGTAGGCATCTTCAGCAAAATAGCGCGAATGAGCCTGTTCACCGGTGACGACCAATGTCGGGATAGTAATTTCGCTCGCATAGGTACCACTTTTCGCATCTTTCCAACGCTGTTCGCTGAGGTATTGCAAGTACGCCAGCGTGATAAAAGCGTTTGCGCATATAAACCGCTTGATTGCTCTTTCACTGCACCAAAAGGCCCACTCACAGCGATGGCGGCCCAGAATGATCTCTGAGCCGATTTTTAAGCGTTACTTTTTAAGTGTTATTTCAACGTCGCTTTCACGACAGCTGACAGCGGCGTGGTTGGGCGACCGATCAGGCGGCTCAGTTGCTTACCGTCATCAAACAGACCACCTTTGGATGCACCAGTGTCCGAATCCGCAATAATCTGCGCGAAACCCTCAGGTAGGCCGACTGAAACCAACGCAGCGGCAAACTCCGCTTCGGACAGATTTTGATAACCGATATTTTTGCCAGACTGTTTGCTGACTTCCGCCGCTAACTCTGCCAGCGTGTAAGGCTCATCACCAGCCAGTTCGTAAACCTTACCGGCCTGCCCTTCCTGCATCAGCACTGCGACCGCAGCGGCAGCAAAGTCTTCACGGGTTGCAGACGTAATTTTGCCTTCGCCCGCGCTACCGATAAACACACCGTGTTCCAGCGCCGCAGGGATGCTGGCCGCGTAGTTTTCGGTATACCAGCCGTTGCGCAGCAGGACGTGCGGTAAACCAGAATCCTTCAGCAACGTCTCCGTTTGACGGTGTTCTTCCGCCAGCGCCAGAGGGGACTTATCCGCGTGCAGCAGGCTGGTGTACGCCACCAGTTTCACACCGGCTTTCACCGCCGCATCAATGACATTGCGGTGTTGTACCGCACGCTGACCCACTTCGCTTGAAGAGATCAGCAGCACCTTATCCACACCTTGCAGCGCGGAAGCCAGCGCTTCTGGCTGATTGTAATCCGCGGCTTTCACCTGCACGCCTTTTGCAGACAGATCGGCAACTTTATTCACATCACGCACCAGCGCCACGATGTCGCTCGCAGGAACCTTCTCTAACAGTTGTGCGATAACCAAACGGCCCAGTTGGCCGGATGCACCAGTAATAGCAATCATCTTGATCTCCTTTTATTGACTGTCTTTTATTAACCATCTTTTGTTAACCGTCTTTTGTTAACAAGAACTGGCTGGCATAATATCGTCAAAACTAACTTTAAGTAAGTACATACATAAAGGTAAGTATAGTGAGTCAACCCAAAACACCCATCGATTTATTGCCCCCCATTCTGCCAACCGGCAATGTCTTTGCCGAGAAATGCCCGTCTCGCCAGATACTTAACCACGTCACCAGCCGCTGGGGCGTACTGATTCTGATCGCATTACTTGATGATACGCATCGCTTCAGTCAATTGCGTCGACGGATTGGCGGCGTGAGCGAGCGCATGCTGGCGCAGACTCTGCAATGGTTGGAAAGTGATGGTTTTGTCCTGCGAACGGCCTATCCGGTTGTCCCGCCACATGTTGAGTATAGCCTCACCCCATTAGGTAAAGAGGTTGGTGTGCGGGTAAAAGAGCTGGCGATATGGGTCGAAGGGAATCTGGACAAGATTATGGCGACGCAGCAGCCAGGCGAACAACAATCGAGTGAACCACGGTCAGATAAACAACCGTCAGGTTAACTGCGTTCTTCCTGAATCACGGTTCTTGTTCTCTTCTGGAACGATGGCGATAGTGCCCCCGCTTTAGTTGATTCTATACATGCAACTTGAAGTATGACGAATATTTAGATGAAAACGAAAACCGACGGTAGAGATCCTGTTATGCAATCCCCAAAGAAATGGCTGATCCTGGACCTTGTTTCCAGCGCCCTGTTCCTGATTGTTATCGACATGACGGTCCTGTACACCACATTCCCGACACTGACCCACGACCTGCACGCTACTGCATCGGAAAAGCGGTGGATCGTTAATATCTATATGCGGGTTGCCTGCTGCTGACCGCGGCCTTCGTCTGGACAACCCGCCATAATAAACAGCATCATCATCAGGCCGCTGATGTATAGCACCGCCAACTCATCGGTTCAGACAATAAAAAACGCCGTTCAATCACGAACGGCGTTGATGATGTAGCGACGTCTTACACTATAACGACCTACTGCAAGCAAGGTAACGGTGTACTACCAAGAAACTTAGTAGGTTTCTTTACCGTATTGCAGTGAGCGAGGGCCGTACAGCATACCGCGTGAATGACCCGCGGCCAGCAAGCGCGCGCTGGTCACGCCAGCAACATCGTGGCCTTTGTCGGAGATCGTGTCCGCGATTTGATTCACCGCAGCCTGCACCAGAACCCCGATGATGCCGCCGTTAGAATTTGACTGCTGTTCGTTGCTGGACGCCGTTGCACTTCCGCTCCACAACAGTTTTCCGGTACGCAGATCCACCAGACGCGCATCCGCAGAAACGCGGGTTTCGCTATTAATCACGATGTATGACGTGCCGTACTCTTTTACGTCCAAATACAGCGCAGCATCAGCACCAAAGATTTGATGCAGCTTCGCCGTACTCAGCGCATGAATATCCGCCGCGGTCGACAGACCATTCTGTTTGAACGTTTCGTCCACTACAGCGACAGGCAAGACGTAATAACCCGACTCCGCCAGCGGGTACGTGACCTGAGAAAGCAGGCTATAGCTCGCTTTCACATCCGGGGAATGGTTAACCGGCGGCAATACCAGAATGGACTTAGGCTTGCTCTGCTTAAATGCCGTGTAGTCATAAGGCACGGGTTTAGCACAGCCGGTCAGTACCAGCGCAAAAACCAGACCACATAATCCTAAGAAACGATTCATTTAATGCTCCCTTTATTTTTACTCAACAGGAAGTCCATAAAAGGTGCTGATTCAGGGAATTTCGCTTTTTCAGTTTCAAACTGTTGGCGAGCGTCGCTATCACGGCCAGTGTTGGCGTACAGCAACCCAAGTTGAGCGTAGAGTCCCGGCGGGACAGGTTTATTGGCGGCTTTCGCTTTTTCGATCGATTCGTTCAAAGCAAGAATCTGCTGCTCTGGACCGACTTTATCCTGTTGATAATAATCATAAAGAGCCGGCTGGTATTTATCCCAGCTGTAAATGGTTTTTGGCTGGGACGCACAGCCTGCTAATACTGTCGCTGCCAGTAGCAGGACAATTTTCTTATGAGATAACATGGTTATATTCCTATTCCATTAGTTCGCTGGGCGCCAGGCACCGCTTTCAATTCCCGCAACCAGATTATTAACGGCCTCACGAATCGCCAAATCCAGCACTTTGCCGTTCAGCGTCGAGTCATAGCTGGCTGTGCCGCCAAAACCGATAATTTCACGGTTGGACAAGGTGTACTCGCCCGCACCCTGTACGGAATACACCACTTCAGACGTTTGCACGTTCACGATGTTCAACGTAGTTTTTGCGTAAGCAACCTGTGTTTTACCGCGACCCAGTATGCCCCACAGCTGATGGTCACCCACTTCTTTGCGACCAAACTCGGTCACATCGCCGGTAACAACATAGGTAGCGCCTTTCAGCGTCTGCGTTTGCCCTTTAATACCCGCTTCTGCTTTCAGCTCTTCCATATTGGTGCGATCCAACACGTTAAAGCGGCCACTCTGCTGAAGATGGCTAACAAGAATGGTCTTAGATTGATTACCTAAGCGGTCAACACCATCAGAAAAAATACCGTTCATGTAGTTAGAGCGGTTTTCAAATTTTCCGACGGAAATCGGGCTACGAACGCCCTGATAAGGCGTACTGTAAGAAGTCACTTTTTGGGCTTCTACGGTACGGGAAGACTCTGTGGCACATCCGCTCAATAACACAGCTGACATGAATACAGAACACAGAACGACTTTTTTATTCATAACACTATCCCTTAGTGACAATCCATTAACCGGAGCAACGCTCTGTTATTGATTCATAATGAAAATGCCGTAAACGCGTTATTTAGCTGCAACATTGTTTGATGCAACAGTGTTTTGCTGCGTGCAAATAGCGTCCAACATTATGAGGGGCGTAAGGAAAAGTAACGAGTTATTTCATGGGGAAATTAACAAAAATCATGAAAATCAGAATTTTTACCCGAGATAAACTACTGTAAACCAGATAAAAAGCAAGGTTATATGCAACCAGACCATTACTTCCGCATAACATTACAACCTACTGAAACGATTCAATAATTTTATTAGTAACCCATGTGAGATTTAACATTAACCGACTTTTTACCTGCTCTATATCAAGGTCAGGGGGTTATCCAACTATTAGGATAAAGGCCACGATCGAGGGATCCAGAGTGGGAAAAGGTAATGAACCGATTTGTTATTGCCAGTACTCAAGACTGTATGGGGTGCCATGCATGCGAAATCGCCTGTGTCATTTCACACAATGACGAGCGCTATCCAGATAGTGCAGCGGTGTTTCAGCCCAGAATAAAAGCATTCAATACGCCAACACTGCGGGCTGCCGTGACTTGCCGTCATTGTGAAGATGCCCCCTGCGCCAGCGTGTGTCCAACACAGGCCTTGATCAGAAAAGACAATAGCATTCAGCTCGTTCAGGAAAAGTGCATCGGCTGCAAAAGCTGTGTACTGGCTTGTCCGTTCGGCGCGATGTCCATGGTGACAAGCCCTGTAGACAACAGCGCCATCGCCCACAAATGCGATCTCTGCGCCGATCGTCCAGAAGGGCAAGCGTGCGTAGAAGCCTGTCCAACGCAGGCCTTACAGCTCGTCAGCGAGCAAACATTAGCGGCCCGCCGTCAGGAGAAACAGCAGGCAATGGCGCTGCGTTCCTCTGCTCACTGGCAACGTGAAACGCCCGTGCTGAAAACGCTGACAACCCATCCGCTCAGCAAAAGAAAAAACTGGCCGCGCCGAGATGCCGAGAAAAAGCCGCTGACCCAGAGAACCTCCACGTTTGATGAAATCTATCATGGCTTCTCCGTGCAGCAGACGGAAGATCAGGCTGACCGCTGCCTTTCTTGCGGCAAACGCGCGATCTGCGAGTGGACCTGCCCGCTGCATAACAATATTCCCGAGCTGCTGAGTCTGGCCAAACAGGGACGCATTCTTGAAGCCGTAGAACTGTCGCACCAAACCAGCAGCCTGCCGGAAATCTGTGGCCGAGTGTGCCCGCAGGATCGGTTATGTGAAGGAGCCTGTACGCTGGGCAAGGAGTATGGTGCGATTACCATCGGTAACGTTGAGCGTTACATTACCGATACCGCGATAAAAATGGGCTGGTCGCCCGATATGACGCATGTTGTTCCCAGTGGCAAACGCGCGGCGATCGTCGGTGCTGGTCCTGCTGGGCTAGCCTGTGCCGATGTGCTAGCCCGCAACGGTGTGCAGGCCGTGGTGTTCGATCGTCACCCAGAAATTGGTGGCTTGCTCACGTTCGGGATTCCGTCATTCAAGCTGGATAAAGACGTTCTGGTTCATCGGCGTGAAGTGTTCAGCGCCATGGGCATCGAATTCCAACTGAATACCGAAGTGGGGAAAGATATTTCTCTGGCTCAGTTGCTGGACGACTATGACACCGTTTTCCTCGGCGTAGGCACCTACCGCTCCATGAAGGCCAACATTGATAATGAAGAGTCTCCCGGCGTCTTCGATGCGCTGCCTTTCCTGATCGCCAATACCAAACACGTCATGGGGCTACCTGAATTAGAAGATGAGCCTTATATCTCGATGGCGGGCAAACGCGTCGTGGTGCTCGGCGGTGGGGATACCGCGATGGACTGCCTGCGCACGTCCGTTCGGCAGGGTGCAGTATCCGTCACCTGCGCGTATCGTCGTGATGAAGCCAATATGCCCGGCTCGAAAAAAGAGGTGAAAAACTCCCGCGAAGAAGGCGTGGAATTCCTGTTTAACGTTCAGCCACAAAAAATCTGCCTCAATGAACAGGGCGAAGTATGCGGCATTAGTCTGGTTCGCACCGAACTGGGCGAGCCTGACGCCAGCGGCCGCCGTCGCCCGCGCCCTATTCCTGATTCAGAATTCGTGCAGCCCGCGGAAGCCGTGATAACCGCATTTGGCTTTCAGTCACACAGCATGCCGTGGCTGGAAGACGCCGACATCGGTCTGGATAACTGGGGATACATCACCGCCCCGCTTGATAGTCAGATACCTTGCCAGACCAACCACCCGCGTATTTTTGCCGGTGGCGATGCCGTACGCGGTGCCGATCTGGTCGTTACCGCGATTGCCGACGGGCGCAAAGCCGCATTGGGCATGATTGCGACGATGGGGCTGACCGCCATCACGGGAGCTATTCCCGCACACCCGCAGCGCCCTGAAATGAACGCAACCCGCGAGGAGCTCCGCTCATGAATCAATTTGTTATCGCCGAAGCAGAAAAATGTATCGGCTGCCGGACCTGTGAGATCGCCTGCGCGGTAGCCCATAGCGGGGGGCAAAGCGCACAACTGCGGCCTTCTCACTTCTTTCCCCGCCTGAAGGTCGTTAAAAGCGCCAGCGTCAGCGTTCCCGTTCTTTGCCGTCAGTGTGAGAACGCCCCCTGTGCCAGCGTATGCCCGAATGACGCGCTGGTGCGCGATCGGGATAGCATCCAGGTTATTCAGTCCCGCTGCATCGGCTGCAAAAGCTGCGTCGTCGCCTGTCCTTTCGGGGCTATCAATGTGGTGACAAAAGCGTCGAATAACGAAGAGGAAGCGCACCTCACGCAAAGCGAGGTTCACAAATGTGATTTATGCGTGGATGTCGCCCAGAGCCCTTCCTGCGTCAGCGTGTGTCCGACATCGGCGCTGCGATTAGTAACAGAGGATGAGTTGCGCAAGCAGACGCTGGAAAAACAGCGGCGTTCCGCACTGGGGTGGCCGAGCCATTAAAACAGACTGGCAGGTGGCGAACAGGGAAGGATCGCCACAAAACATACGGTGCAGAAAATTCGGTGTGCCTAATTAATAATTATCGCCGATTTATCCATCGATTTTTCTTTAGATCACATATTAGTCTGATAATATGCATTGGTAATGCCTGATAGATTCCCATCTTTTATCACGATCACGGAGTGAACAATGACCTGCCATTTTGTCAGGTGGACAAGCACGGAAGCGCTTCCTGACTTACAAAGACTGCCCGATAGGCTCATCTCATCAACACAAGGTTTCTCAGCCAAACGCCGCGAGCGTTATCTGAAAAGTCGAGTGCTGCTGGCTGAAATGATGTTCTATTTTTTCGGCTATCCGCTGTTGCCCACGCTACTCGTGTCCCCTGAAGGACGCCCTTACTTTGCCGATCCCAATATGCCCAATTTCAGCATCGGCTATGCAGGCAATACTATCGCCATCCTCCTGAGCGAAGAAGGCAGCGTCGGTATGGATATCGAAATCGTTCATGTCAGGCCAACAAATCAGGTCATCCCACAAATGCAGGCGCAGACACAGGCAGAACAGGCGTGGATCGACGCGCAGCGCGATCCGCTGGAAGCAGCAACGCAGCTATGCACCATCCGCCAGTCATTGATGAAGATCCCTGGCGTGAACGGCCACCCTCCTACTAATCTGAAACTCCACCCCGCCTCTGGCAGGCTGCGTTCAACCTGCACCCCCGCCGTAGAAGTGATGAGCGATGTTGATGATTACCTTGCCTGGGCCTGCGCTCATGTCCCCACGCTTAACCGATTGATCATGTGGAAATACACGTCGGCAACGGGCATGAGAAAGACGGGGGAAGTTCTACAGCAGCAGCGCCAATCTGTACGCTATATGAAATTAACCAGCCATACGATAGAAAAAGCCACCTCTACCGCTTCACAGTAGCCAGCCGCCTTGTCGCAGGCTGAGGCTCCGGGAAAGCCCCGGAGCCACGAACAGATTAATGCCCGTCGATAAACACGATTTTCAGCAGGAATAGCAGCGCAACCACGACCACGCAAGGGCTGATTTCACGCCAGCGGCCCGTCGCCAGCTTCATCACGCAGTAAGAAATGAAGCCCAGCGCGATCCCTTCAGTAATAGAGAAGCTGAACGGCATCATCACTGCGGTAATAAAGGCCGGAACGGCTTCCGTCAAGTCATCCCACTTTACGCGCGCCAGACTGGACGTCATCAATACGCCCACGTAAATCAGTGCGCCAGCAGCCGCATAGGCCGGCACCATACCCGCCAGCGGTGACAGGAAGATGACCAGCAGGAACAGCAGCCCCACCACCACGGCCGTCAGGCCGGTACGTCCGCCAACGGACACGCCAGAAGAACTTTCAATATATGCGGTAACGGAGGATGTCCCGATAAATGAACCGGCCACAGAGCTAACGCTATCGACATACAGCGCCTGCTTCATGCGTGGGAATTTACCGCGCGCATCAACCAAACCAGCTTTATCTGTCACGCCAATCAGCGTACCGGAGGAGTCAAACAGGTTAACCAGCATGAAGGAGAAGATAATGCCGGACATCCCGAGGTTCAGCGCCCCGGCCAGATCAACCTGACCCACCACCGACATGACGCTCGGTGGCATGGAGAACACACCAGAATACGTCACATCGCCCAGCAGCAGGCCAATTGAGGTAGTCACGACGATAGAAATCAGTACCGCAGCATGAATATTACGTGAAGCCAGCGCCACAATAATGAAAAAGCCCAGAGCGCCCAACAGCACGCTGTGTGACGTCAGATTACCAATCGTCACCAGTGTTTCAGGGTTAGGAACGATAATACCGGCGTTTTTCAGGCCCATCATGGCAATGAACAACCCGATACCGCTGGCGATACCCAAACGCAGGCTAAGCGGGATATTGGCGATCATCCAATAGCGAATCTGGAAGATAGTCAGCAGCAGGAAACCGATTGCGCCCCAGAAAATAGCACCCATCGCAACCTGCCATGGCAGACCCATCGCACCGACGACGACAAAAGCGAAAAACGCATTCAGCCCCATTGCAGGTGCCAGCGCCACAGGCAGGTTAGCCAGCAGCCCCATCAAAATGCTGCCGAATGCCGCAATCAGACAGGTGGTCACAAAGACCGCTTTGGTATCCATCCCCGCCACACCCAGAATCTGCGGGTTAACAAAAACGATGTAAACCATCGTCAAAAACGTCGTGAAACCGGCAATTGTTTCCGTACGTGCTGTCGTGCCGTGTTGTTTAAGTTTAAACACGCGCTCCAGCAGGCCTTGCTCGGTAGCAAGACCGGGTTGTGATTTATTCATGAGTAACAATCCAAAGAAGGGAATAACTGTCGTCGGGTATCCTATAACAAAACGCGGCTTTTTTACGTTGATCCCACGTTTTTTTTCATCGAATAAGAAGAACCTATTAACGTCATCGTTTTCTCTCGGTTAAATCCCCCCAATTTTACGCAAGATAGCAGTGAAAATGGCTTTATAGGTCGCAATATTGGGTCAATTGGTTAAAGTAAAGGCTTCATCTTTTATTTCATCGATAAGGATTGGTCATGCCCCGTATTGAATGCGTCTTCTTCGACTGTGATGGCACGCTGGTTGATAGCGAAGTGCTGTGTTGCCAGGCTTATGTGAATATCTTCATCCCGTATGGGGTGAACTTATCGCTGGAGGAGGTGATAAAAACCTACAAGGGCGTGAAGCTGTACGAGATTATTGCCCGCATCAGCCAGCAGCATGGCTTAACCGTGTCGGTAGACGATGCGGAGCGTCATTTCCGGCAAGAGGTGAAACGTCTGTTCGATGAATTCCTGCAACCTATCGAGGGTGCACGTGAGTTAGTGCAGTCGATTACTGTCCCGATGGCCGTGGTATCCAATGGTCCGGTCAGCAAGATGCAGCATTCGCTCGGCCTGACGCATATGCTCGATCTGTTTGGCGACCATCTCTACAGCGGCTACGATCTGAAAAAATGGAAGCCCGATCCAGCAGTGCTGTATCACGCCGCCGAGCGGTTACAGCTTCCCATTGAGCACTGCATTCTGGTTGAAGATTCCGCCGCTGGCGTACAGGCTGGCATCGCTGCGGGCATTCCGGTGTTTTATTACTGCGCCGATCCCCACAACCAGCCAATCCATCACCCGCTGGTCACGATGTTCGACGATATGCACGAACTGCCGCAAATCTGGCGCGAAAAAGGCTGGAATATCACCGCGTAGAAGCCGCCCCTCAGGCTGGTTTATTCCGCCACCATAGCAGACGACGCTTCGGCTGCTTTTCCTGCTGGCTAAAACGGGCATTAACCCCGTTCGCCAGCAGCTCCAGCGACAGGCAAAACACGAAGTAGACCAACGCGACAAACAGAAAAACCTCCATCGGGTAAACCATGCTGCGGTTATTGACCTGCGTAGCGAGAAACGTCAGTTCGCCGACGCCGACAATGTAGGCCAGTGAGGTGTCTTTAATCAGGGAAATCCACTGATTAATGAAGGAGGGCACCATCATCCGCAGCGCCTGCGGCAGGACAATCTGCCACAACACCTGCCAGCGGCTTAAGCCCAATGAGAGTCCGGCCTGCCACTGACCGCGCCCAATAGCGACAATGCCCGCCTTCACGCCATGCGCGAGATACGCCGAGGCGATCAGCGCCAGCGCACACACCACGGTCGTAATTTCAGGGATATCGACGCCAAAAACGATCGGCAGCAGGAAGTAGGTCCAGAAAATCAGCATGATGACGGGAATCGCCCGGAAGAACCCCAACACCATCGCCAGCAGCGCGCTCCACACGCCCCAGGACATCGCCAGCGCCACGCCCAAAATCGTCCCCAGAACAGCAGACGCGACGCCCGCCAGCAGGCTCATCACCAGCGTCAGCGCCGCGCCGCCCAGCGGGCCATCCGGGAACGTGCCCCACATCAAATAGCCGAGGTTATCAGTGATAACGGTAAAATCCATCTCAGTGTCTCTCCGCCAGACTACGCTGCTGACGCCACATGCCCCAGCCTTCCATCACCGCAATAATCACGATGTACAACACCGTTGCTACACCAAATGCCTGAAACGTGCGCAAGGTTTCCGTCTCCACCTGACGCGATGCGTAGGACAATTCAGCAACGCCAATCGCCATCGTCAACGACGAGTTCTTAACGATATTCATGTACTGCCCCAGCAAAGGCGGCAGGGCGATTTTTAGCGCCTGCGGCAATACCACATAACGCATGGATTGCCAGCCGGTTAACCCCAGAGCATGCGCCGCGTACTTCTGCCCACGTGCTACACCGCGAACACCGGAGCGGATTTCCTCCGCAATAAACGCGCTGGAATAGAGCGTCAGCCCTGCTAATCCGGCTAAAAACTCAAAAGAAGGCCACGCTAACGTCATGCCCAGCAGCGAAATAGCATGCGGGGTGTTCAGCCATTGCATCATCGCTGAGGGAAAAAGCTGCCCAGCCCCGAAATACCAGAAAAACAGCTGCACCAACAGCGGCGTATTACGAAATAGCGAACTATAGGCCACCACAACGCCGCTCAGCAGCCGAATCTGACTGTCTCTGGCCGCCGCCAACAGAAAGCCCAACACGGTAGACAGAACGATCGTACTCAGGGAAATACCCAGCGTGATCAGGAAACCGTGCCACAGCCAGATGAGGTATTGAGGAGCCAACAGCCACGATTCAAGCGATTGCAGCGCCGTATCCATGCGTTTTATCTCTCTTTGTCATTATTACGAAGTACAAATAGAAATGCCCTCTGCATTGTATTGCAGAGGGCTGGGATCGTAGCACCAGGCGTCAGCTATCAGGATTTAGGTTGTTGATCCAACGGGGCAAAGGTGAAATCGCCGCGCGGCTGGGATGACTTCGTGCTCGGCCCAAACCAGCGATCGTAAATCGTCTTCGCTTCACCCTGTTTTTCCAGATTAATCAGCGTGTCGTTAATTTTCGCCGTCAGACGCTCTTCGCCCTTCGGAATCCCAACACCCTGATACTCTTTGGTAATGCTGAACGGAGAGATTTCAAACTCAGCCTTCTGTGCATCGGGCACGTTAGCCAGCAGGCCGACCAGCTTGGCATCGTCCTGCGTGATGGCCTGAACGTTGCCGTTACGCAGCGCGGCAAAGGCCAGCGGCGTATCGTCGTAGGAAATCACTTTGGCCGTCGGATAATGCTCACGCAGGGTAATTTCCTGCACGGTGCCTTTATCCGCGCCAATACGCAGCGTTTTGATGTCTTCCGGCGTTTTCAGCACGCCTTTACGGGCGATGAATTTTTGCCCAGTAGCGAAGTAAGGGATACTAAAGTTAACCTGCTTGGCACGCTCATCCGTAATGGTGAAATTCGCGGCAATCAGATCGACTTTCTGCGAACTTAACAACGGAATGCGGTTAGCCGGGTTCGTCGCGCGCAGTTCAACCTTCACGCCCAGCGCCTTACCAATCGCCTCGGCGATATCTACGTCATAACCCACCAGCTTTTTGCTCTGCGGATCGACATAGCCAAACGGCGGGTTGCTGTCGAAGACAGCAATTTTCACCACGCCCGCCTTCTGAATATCATCCAGTTTATCGGCCTGTGCAGCACCAGAAATGGAAGCCAATCCGGCCAATAAAGTCACTGTCAAAATCTGCTTTTTCATTCCCTGCCCCTTAATATTGCTGTATTAACAGCAGGCTATCAGCAGGGCGAAAACGCGGGAAATAACATAAATAGCTATAATATAACCTTATGTTACTTCGCAATTCTGGCAGATTATCCTGACGATTCAACGCGCCTTATCAGCGTATACTGACAGAATAAACCAGGTCATCATCCCCCCAATTAGCCCCCAAAATGCCGCACCGATTCCCCACAGCGTCAGCCCAGAGGCGGTGATCAGGAAAGTAACGACCGCGGCATCGCGCTGCTTTTCCTCCAGCAGCGCACGATACAGGCTGCCTGAAATCGTGCTGAGCAGCGCCAAACCGGCGATAGCGTGAATCAGCGGCTGCGGTAGCGCCGTGAAAAGCTGCCCGATAGAGCCGCCAAAAACGCCCGCCAGCAGATAAAAGCCACCCGCCGCGACGGCGGCAAGGTAGCGTTTCTTCGGATCGGGGTGCACATCCGACCCCATACAGATCGCGGCGGTAATCGCGGCGATACACACGGAAAAACCACCGAACGGCGTCAAAATCAGCGCGATTAATGCCGTAACGGTAATCAGCGGTGAGATAGGAACCTGATAGCCTGCCGCTTTCAGCGTGGCAACGCCCGGTGCGTTCTGCGATGCCATCGTGACAATAAAAAACGGAATGCCAACGCCCAGCAAAGATGCCCACGAAAAATGCGGTGTAATGAATTCCGGTACAGCGAACACCAGCGGCGAATCAGAAACCGCAATTTGCCCACGAAATAGGGCCAGCAGCAGGCCAGCAAGCAGCGTCAGCACAATGGCAAAGCGCGGCAGCAGCCGACGGCTGAGCAAATAGGTTACGCACATCGCAAAAGCCAGCCAGAAATCCTGTTGCAGGGAAAGAAAGGCATCCGCGCCAAAGCGCAGCAAAATCCCCGCCAGCATTGCGGCAGAAATAGCCTGCGGAATCACATTCATCAGACGGGCAAAAAGACCCGTGATCCCACAGATAAAGATAAGCGCGGAGGCAAACAGGAACACGCCGATCGCCTCATTGAGCGACGTACCCGGCAGGCTGGTGACCAACAGCGCCGCCCCCGGCGTTGACCAGGCCGCCAGTATCGGCGCACGGTAGTATAGCGACAGGCTAATCGACGCCAGCCCTTGGGCAATCCCCAACATGCTTAACCAACCGCCAATCTGCACTGCACTGGCACCCGCCGCTTCCGCTGCCTGAAAAATGATGGCGGCTGAACTGGTGTAGCCCACCAGCACCGCAACAAAACCGGCGATGAGGGTCGAAAAGGTGACATCTTTTAGCGCAAATGACGCAGGCATGGTATACCTTCACTCTTGTCGTGCGCTATAACGCACAGAAAGCGTTAACATAACAGCGTGCGCTATAACGCACAAGCAGGAGCCAATATTGATGTCTGATGAGCTAACCCGCCGTATTGGCAATACATTGAAAACGTTAAGACAAGAGAAAGGCTGGAGCCTCACACGGGCGGCAGAAGAGACGGGCGTAAGCAAAGCAATGCTCGGCCAGATCGAGCGCGGTGAATCCAGCCCGACGGTCGCCACGCTGTGGAAAATTGCGACCGGCATGAATGTGGCGTTCTCTACCTTTATTGAACCGACGCTCGTAGATGAAGACGTGACCTATCGCTCAGGTGCGGGATCGGCATTCAGGGAGGATGAGGCGGGAATGCACGTGGTACCCCTCTTCCCCTTCGACGAAAAACTGCGTTTTGATATGTTGGTTATTGAGCTGGCGGCGGGTGCCAGCAGCACCTCATCGGCGCATGATAACGGGGTGATCGAGCATATTATTGTGCTGGAGGGACAGTTGGAGATGACCGTTGATGGACAGACGCATTTGCTGTCCGCCGGAGATGCTCTACGCTTTGCCGCCGACAGAGAACACCGCTACCACAACCCTGCCGATACCACGGCGCGCTTCCACGATTTGATTCACTATCCTGATAAAAAATAACGCCCTGCAAGCAGGGCGTTATCACGATAAGCACAAAAACTGGCTTACTCTTCTTCTTTCTTATCTTTCTGCGCCAGCAGCTTTTCCAGCGCATCGCCACCCAGGTGACGGAAATCCTGACCTTTGACGAAGTAGAAGATAAATTCGCAGATGTTCTGGCAACGGTCACCGATACGCTCGATAGAACGGGCGCAGAACAGTGCGGTCAGTACGCTTGGGATAGTGCGAGGATCTTCCATCATGTGGGTCATCAGTTGACGCACAATCCCTTCGTACTCTTTATCCACTTTTTTGTCTTCGCGATAAATACGAATCGCTTCGTCCAGATCCATGCGGGCAAACGCATCCAGCACGTCATGCAGCATCTGCACGGTGTGGCGCCCTAATGACTCCAGACTCACCAGCAACGGCTGATGCTGATGAGAGAATTTCTCCAGCGCGGTGCGACAGATTTTATCCGCCACGTCACCGATACGTTCCAGCTCGGAGATGGTTTTGATGATCGCCATCACCAGACGCAGATCGCTGGCGGTAGGCTGGCGCTTCGCAATAATGCGCACGCAGGCTTCATCAATCGCCACTTCCATCATGTTAACTTTGGCGTCGCCTTCAATCACCTGCTGAGCCAGATTCGCGTCCTGATTATGCATCGCGGTAATCGCGTCACTCAGTTGTTGCTCCACCAGCCCGCCCATGGTCAGGACCTGCGTGCGAATGTGTTCCAGTTCGGCGTTAAACTGACCGGAAATGTGTTTGTTCAGATTCAGATTATCCATGATGCTTCCCTAATCAACCGTAACGGCCGGTGATGTAATCTTCAGTCTGTTTCTGCCTTGGGGCAGTAAACAGGGTATCAGTATCGCTGAACTCAATCAGCTCACCCAAATACATGAACGCCGTATGATCTGAACAACGCGCTGCCTGCTGCATGTTGTGCGTCACGATGACCACGGTGTAGTCTTTTTTCAGCTCGGAGATCAGTTCTTCAATGCGGCCAGTAGAAATCGGGTCAAGCGCAGAGCACGGTTCATCCAGCAGCAGGACATCCGGGCGAATCGCGATACCGCGCGCAATACACAAACGCTGCTGTTGACCACCGGACAGGCTATAGCCGCTCTGGTGTAATTTATCTTTCGTCTCTTGCCACAGCGCAGCTTTGGTCAGCGCCCACTGGACACGCTCATCCATATCGGCACGAGACAGCTTTTCAAACAGGCGCACACCAAATGCGATGTTATCGTAAATGGACATCGGGAACGGCGTCGGTTTCTGGAACACCATGCCGACTTTGGCGCGCAGCAGCGCGATATCTTGCTTATCCGTCAGAATGTTGTTGCCATCCAGCAGGATGTCGCCTTCGGCGCGCTGCTCAGGGTAGAGCTGATACATTTTGTTCAGCGTACGCAGCAGCGTGGATTTACCACAGCCGGACGGGCCGATAAACGCAGTAACCTGATTCGCGGCAATATCCAGCGTAATGTTTTTCAACGCGTGGAATTTTCCGTAATAGAAATTCAGATCGCGTACCTGGATTTTGTTGGATGTCTCAGTAGCCATACTCATCAAGACTTCTCTCTTTTTCCTGGCGCTGCCTGGCAGCACCTTGAATTTATTTAATGTTTCTCAGAAAACGACGCTTTCTTAGCGAATTAGTGCTTCTTAGCAGAGAAAATAACGCGCGCCAGAATATTCAACAGCAGCACACACATCGTAATCAGCAATACACCCGCCCAGGCCAACTGTTGCCACTCCACAAACGGGCTCATGGCAAACTTAAATATGGTGACCGGCAGGTTAGCAATCGGATGCATCATATCCGTGCTCCAGAACTGATTCGACAGAGACGTAAACAGCAACGGTGCGGTTTCCCCAGCGATACGTGCGATGGCCAGCAATACCCCAGTGATAATGCCCGATACCGATGCCTTCAGCGTAATCGCAGAAATCATTTTCCATTTCGGCGTACCCAGTGCATAAGCCGCTTCGCGCAGGCTATCCGGTACCAGTTTAAGCATGTTCTCGGTGGTACGAATCACAATCGGCACCTGCAACAACGCCAGCGCAATTACGCCTGCCCAGCCGGAGAAGTGCTGCATTTTTGCCACCACCAGCGTGTAGACAAACAGCCCCACCACAATCGACGGTGCTGACAGCAAAATGTCGTTGATGAAACGAATCACTTCGGCGATCCAGGATTTACGACCGTATTCCGCCAGATAGATACCCGCCATAATCCCCAGCGGCGTCCCCAGCAGCGTCGCCCACAGGATCAGCAATCCACTCCCGACGATAGCATTCGCCAACCCGCCACCCGCTGTATTCGGCGGCGGCGTCATTTCGGTAAACAGCGCCAGAGACATGCCATCCACGCCTCGGGTCACGGTCGAAAACAGGATCCAGACCAGCCAGAACAGGCCAAACACCATCGTGGACATGGATAAAAACAGCGCAATGCGATTTTTCTGGCGGCGCCAGGCCTGCATTTTACGCCGCGAACGCTCCAGTGCAGCGTCTTGCTCTATGCCTAATATAGCCATTAGCGCGTCCCCTCATTTTTAGCCAGACGCATAACCATCAGCTTTGAACATGCCAGAACAATAAAGGTAATCACAAACAGAATCAGCCCTAACTCCATCAGCGCCGCCGTGTGCAGGCCGGATTCGGCTTCGGCGAATTCGTTCGCCAGCGCAGAGGTAATACTATTGCCTGGCATATACAACGACGCGCTGTCGAGCTGGTAGGTGTTACCGATGATAAAGGTCACCGCCATGGTTTCCCCCAGGGCACGCCCCAGTCCCAACATCACCCCGCCGATCACGCCGTTTTTGGTATAAGGCAGCACAATGCGCCAGATGACTTCCCACGTTGTACAGCCAATACCGTAGGCAGACTCTTTCATCATCACCGGCGTTTGCTCAAACACATCACGCATCACCGCCGCAATGTACGGGATAATCATGATGGCCAGAATGACGCCAGCCGCCAGAATACCAATCCCGAATGCTGGGCCGGAGAACAGCGAGCCAACAATAGGAATACCGGACAGGACGTTGCCTATCGGTTGTTGGAAGTATTTGGCAAACAGGGGAGCAAAAATAAACAGCCCCCACATGCCGTAAACGATACTCGGAATGGCCGCCAGCAATTCAATCGCCACGCCAAGCGGACGCTTCAACCAGGTTGGTGCCAATTCGGTTAGAAATAGCGCAATCCCAAAGCTAATCGGGATTGCAATAATCAATGCAATCAGTGAGGTCACGACAGTACCGTAAATCGGAACCAGTGCACCAAACTGTTCTGCGGGCGCGTCCCACTCTTTCGTCCACAAGAAGGCAAAACCGAACTTCTCGATGCTGGGCCAGGACGCCACCATCAGGGAAACAATGATGCCACCCAATAGCAGTAGCGTGACCAGCGCCGCCAGTTTTACCAGCGTGCTGAAGAGGATATCGCCATACTTTCCCGGGGCTTTGATAGTTGGCTTGTACTCCGCCATACGTCTCTCTTCTCGTTTTAACTACATTTGATAAACTGTTGAAGGCAGAGAGGTTGCTATCACCTCTCCGCCCCGATACGACTTGTTATTCCACTACGTATTTCCCAGAACCTGACAACCTCATCATGCTCTGGTTATCAACACGACGTGTCGATACACTAATTAGTACAGTGCTTTGCCGCTGCTGTCTTTTACCTGAGTTTTCCAAGCTGCACGGATTTGCTCAACCACTTCTTTTGGCAGCGTGGCGTAATCCAGCGCTTCGGCTTGCTCACCGCCTTTCTTGAACGCCCAGTCGAAGAATTTCAACACTTCAGCGCCCTGCTCAGGTTTTTCCTGTTTGGTGTGAACCAGGATGAACGTGGTTGAGGTGATCGGCCATGCGTCAGCGCCTTTCTGGTTAGTCAGATCCTGAGCGAAAGACTTGCTCCAGTCGATCTCTTTGGCTGCGTTGCTGAAGCTTGCGCCAGTCGGGCTAACCGATTTGCCATCGGCAGAAATCAGTTTGGTGTAAGTCAGGTTGTTCTGCTTCGCATACGCGTATTCTACGTAACCGATAGAACCAGGCAGACGCTGTACGAAGGCCGCGATACCATCATTACCTTTACCGCCCAGGCCGGTCGGCCAGTTCACGGTAGAACCTGCACCAATCTTCTCTTTCCACTCTGGGTTCACTTTTGCCAGGTAGCTAGTGAATACGAAAGACGTACCAGAACCGTCAGCACGACGAACCACAGCAATGTCCTGATCCGGCAGTTTGGCATTCGGGTTCAGTTTAGTGATTGCTGGGTCGTTCCATTTTTTGATGTTGCCTAGGTAGATATCACCCAGCGTTTTACCATCCAGCGTCAATTCGCCAGATTTGACACCAGGAATGTTCACGGCCAGCACCACACCACCGATAACGGTTGGGAACTGGAATAAACCATCCTGTGCTAATTTGTCATCAGCCAAAGGGGCGTCAGAAGCACCGAAATCGACTGTTTTAGCGATAATCTGTTTTACACCACCAGAAGAACCGATGCCTTGATAGTTAACTTTATTACCGGTTTCTTTTTGATAGGAGTCAGCCCATTTGGCATAAACAGGCGCAGGGAATGTCGCACCGGCACCGGTGAGGTTAGCAGCAGCTAAAGCAGAAAATGCCGTCAGAGAAAAGGTTGCCGCAACAACACTGGCAAGAGTGGTACGCATCAGTTTCATAATCCCTCCTGTGGGATACTCAAACGTGTCGACGTAACGTCGTTATCTATCAGAGTTATCAAATCAGAATGTAGTTCGCAGGAGGAAAAATAGGACAATTTGGTGACAGTAAAATGTACGAAATATGACAGTTTTATGACAATGACACGGGGTGCAGGAAAACTCAGGCATCACCAGCCAGAACAGGCGTTCTGACTGGTGGAGTATATACCCTAAATAATTCGAGTGGCAGGAAGGCGGCAACCGCGCGAATCCCCAGAAGCTTACACAAGTAAGTGACTGGGGTGAGTAAGAGAAGCCAACGCACATGCAGCTTGAAGTATGACGGGTAGATCGGTCAGTGAGTCTGGCTATGGCTAAGTAATTTGTACATCGTATCAGGCTTATAGCTATCACCCTGATAATAAATCGCCCAGTCGTTTACTCGCGAGACATCAACGGAATACACACCGCCTTCCTGCATATCTTCAACGTAGAACGGAGATTGATTAATGTTCCCGTCACTACGGTGTCATGAATTTCTTGCGGTATAAACCACCTAATGAAGGTAAATAACACTATGGCTATTTACCTTCATTTTAAAAATTACTCTACCGTAACGGATTTCGCCAGGTTACGTGGCTGATCGACATCGGTGCCTTTAATCAGCGCGACGTGATAAGACAGCAGCTGCAACGGCACCGTATAGAAGATTGGCGCAATCACTTCTTCGATATGCGGCAGTGGAATAATCTTCATATTTTCGCTGCTAGTGAAACCGGCATCTTCATCAGCGAAGACATACAGTTCGCCGCCGCGAGCCCGCACTTCTTCGATATTGGATTTCAATTTTTCCAACAGTTCGTTGTTCGGTGCCACCACAACAACCGGCATATCCGCATCAATCAGCGCCAGCGGGCCATGCTTCAGCTCACCTGCTGCATAGGCTTCCGCGTGGATGTAAGAGATCTCTTTCAGCTTCAGCGCGCCTTCCATCGCGATCGGATACTGATCGCCACGGCCGAGGAACAGCGCATGGTGCTTGTCAGAGAAACCTTCTGCCAGAGATTCGATGAGCTTGTCCTGAGACAGCATCTGCTCAATACGCGCTGGCAGCGCCTGCAAACCATGAACGATGTCATGCTCAATCTGCGCATCCATACCGCGCAGGCGGCCAACACGCGCCACCAACATCAGCAGAACGGTAAGCTGAGTGGTGAAGGCTTTAGTCGAGGCCACGCCAATCTCTACGCCTGCTTTGGTCATCAGCGCCAGATCGGATTCACGCACCAGCGAGGAACCAGCAACGTTACAGATAGCCAGCGATCCCAGATAGCCCAGTTCTTTGGACAAACGCAGTGCTGCCAGCGTATCCGCTGTTTCACCGGATTGAGACAGGGTAATCATCAGGCTGTTCTTACGCACGGCAGGCTTGCGATAGCGGAATTCGGAAGCAATCTCCACGTCGCACGGAATACCGGCCAGTGATTCAAACCAGTAACGAGAAACCATACCGGAGTTGTAGGATGTACCGCAGGCAATGATCTGAACGTGTTCAACCTTCGCCAGCAGCTCATCCGCTTTCGGGCCTAACTCAGACAGATTGATCTCGCCGTGGCTGAAACGCCCTTCAAGGGTGTTCTTGATCGCCATTGGCTGTTCGTAGATCTCTTTCTGCATGTAGTGGCGATACGCGCCTTTATCACCAGCATCGTAATTTACTTTTGATTCAATTTCTTCGCGTGCGGCAAGCTGGCCGGATTTATCAAACACGCGCACATCACGACGGGTGATTTCCGCTATGTCGCCTTCTTCCAGGAACATGAAACGGCGAGTCACTGGCAGCAGCGCCAGCTGATCGGAGGCGATGAAGTTTTCACCGACACCACGGCCAATCACCAGCGGACTACCAGAACGTGCAGCAACCAGTACGCTTGGGTCGCGGTTATCCAACACCACCATGCCATAAGCACCGCGCAACTGTGGGATCACGCGCTTAACCACGTCAACCAGCGTTCCGCCATTCTGTTGCTGTTCAAAATGAACCAGATGGGCAACCACTTCCGTATCGGTTTCGGAGACAAAGCGATAGCCGCGACCGATCAGCAGTTCACGCAGCGGCTCGTGGTTTTCGATAATGCCGTTATGAACGATAGTGATATGTTCAGAAACATGCGGGTGTGCGTTCTCTTCAGAAGGTTCGCCGTGCGTTGCCCAACGGGTATGGGCGATGCCGGTACCGCCATGCAGTTCATGTTCTTCGGCTGCCTGAGACAGCACCTGCACTTTCCCCAGACGGCGTAAACGGGCGACATGTCCTTCGCTGTCAACAACCGCCAGGCCCGCAGAGTCATAGCCGCGGTACTCAAGACGGCGTAAACCTTCCAACAAAATTTCAGCAACATCACGTTGCGCAACTGCGCCTACAATTCCACACATCGATGGTATTCCTATAAAGGTGACATATTGTGTCACCAGGGATGTCTTAGACCTGATTGTTCCGGTTTTTCCGGGTTCCCCGAGCCTTGTAGAGAGTTGGGGATTATTATGTTTTGTTCTGTGCTCTGGGAGACTAAAACACAGGACAAAACAACCTCCGCCATAAGCGGAGGTATATTACTCAACGACTATTTCTTTTTCACCGGACGTTGCCAACCGGAAATATGCCGCTGTTTCACGCGACCGACCACCAGCTCATTCTCCGCCACATCGTGCGTGACGGTCGTTCCCGCGCCGATTGTCGCACCGCTGGCTACGCTAACGGGCGCCACCAGTTGACTATCCGAGCCGACAAATACATCGTCACCAATAATCGTTTTGTGTTTATTTGCACCGTCATAATTACAGGTGATCGTTCCCGCACCAATATTAACACCGGAACCGATATCCGCATCACCCAAATAGCTAAGGTGACCCGCTTTTGATCCTTTACCTAAACGCGCTTTTTTCAGTTCGACAAAGTTGCCGACATGCGCGCCCTCAGCCAGTTCCGAGCCTGGACGCAGGCGGGCAAACGGGCCAATGGTACACTCTGCTTCCAGTACGGCATCTTCCAACACGGAATAAGGGCTGATCTCACAGTCATCGCCAATGATGCAGTTTTTGATCACGCAGCCAGCACCGATTTTCACTCGGTTGCCTAGCTTAACATTGCCTTCCACGACAACATTGACATCAATCACCACATCGCGACCATGAGCCAGCTCGCCACGCAGATCAAATCGTGCTGGGTCTAGCAGCATCACACCGGCCAGCAGCAGCTTATCCGCCTGTTCACGCTGATAAACGCGCTCCAGCGCCGACAGTTGCAGACGGTTATTGACGCCTTCAACCTCACTCAGTCGCTCGGGATGGACCGCTTCAACACGCTGACCTTCTTCCGCTGCCATCGCAATAATATCGGTGATGTAAAACTCGCCCTGTGCGTTGTTGTTATTCAACTGGCTTAACCAACGCTTCAGATCTTTGCCGTTCGCAATCAGAATGCCGGTATTGATCTCGTTAATCTGGCGCTGTTCTTCGCTGGCATCTTTGTGCTCGACGATCCCGACTACGGCACCGTTTTCACGCACAATTCGCCCATAGCCCGTTGGATCGTCCAGCTTCACCGTCAACAGGCCGATACCGCCCTGCGGCTTAGCCTCACGTAAACGCCCCAGCGTTTGCGATGAAATCAGCGGCACATCGCCGTACAACATCAGGATATCTTCATCATCAGAAAAATGGGGCGCAGCTTGCTGCATCGCATGCCCGGTTCCCAGTTGTTCCGCCTGCAATACCCAGTTCAACGCCGGATCGGCCAATTCACGTTTTAGCAAATCGCCGCCGTGGCCATAGACCAGATGAACGTGCTGTGCGCCTGTCGTCATGGCAGCGTCAATAACGTGCTGAACCATCGGCTTACCCGCCAGTTTATGCAGCACCTTGGGAAGGTCGGAATACATACGGGTTCCTTTACCCGCAGCGAGAATAACTACACTCATCGCACTATTTGACATAAGCATCCTGACAATACGAAGCCACTGCCCCGCAAGAATAAAATGGCCAGCCGATTACGGCATGAATAACCAGAGTTTACCGAAATTCCGGCATAACGCAGATAATTTTTGGTGAGTTTTTTCTGAAAGTCGCTCGCAAAGCCATGAATACTCATGAGGAAAGCATGAGAGCCTCAACAACAAAATGGCACGGGATTTTATAAAAAACAGACTTTGTTTTTAAGTATTTCCATTTGTGACACATACAAAAGAAACAGCGTTTCATTTATAGCAATATACGTAGGCGAATAATTCAATAACGAAGGAGACACAATGAAACGTTGTTCTTCACAAAAATGTGATTCATTACGGAAACACCGTTCTTCACGCCTCGCAGCCGTCGCGTTGACGAATGCATTACTTTTCAGCTTCAGCACACACGCCGCGACAGAATCAACGCCAGTCTGGCACGGTATCGCCTTTGGTCAGTCAACAGACGTAAACTTTTCATCCAATGTCCTGCCGGAAAAAATTGGCGTTAACGATGTCACCATTAACGGCAAGAAACTAACCCCGGGGGATAACGCTGATTTGTCCGCCCCCATCACGATTGAGAGTCGTGGCGGAAAGATTGCCAACACCCATGACGGGCTGACGTTCTTCTATACGCAACTGCCTGCCAATGTGAATTTTACGCTTCAGTCTGACATTACCGTGGAACAGTTTGGGCCAGAAAACGGCGCCAAGCCGGCGGCTCAGGAAGGGGCAGGGATTCTGGTGCGCGATATTATCGGCGTACCGCGTCAGGAACCGCTGAAAGAAGGGTATGAGGAGTTCCCTGCGGCATCCAACATGGTGATGAACGCCATCATGACGCAGGATAAGAAGTCTCATACCGAAATCAAATTACAGGCTATTTTACGTAATGGCGTCACACAGCCGTGGGGCAATGCCGGTGCGAAAATTACCAAGACCAGCTACCAGGAAAATGTGAATCTGGAGCAAACGCCGACGTTCCGTCTGAAACTGGAACGTACCAATGATGGCTTTATTACCTCTTATGCGCCGAAAGGCACGGATAACTGGGTATCAAAAGAAGTCAAAGGCGCGGACGTCGTCACCAAGCTGGATAAAGACCACTACTACGTTGGTTTCTTTGCTTCCCGTAACGCCAAAATCACCGTCAGCAATGCACAGTTGACTACCACGCCAGCGCAAACCAAAGCGTCACCGGAGTTTAAAGCCAAGGATTATGATCCGTTGCTCCAGGTGATGTCATCGCCTAAAACCACCAGCGAACACTATGTGGTTCAGGCCAGAGCTAACTACGCCGGCACGATCGCGGTGTCGCAAAACGGTCAACCTCTGGGTGAAGCAAAGCAGGTAAAAGCGGGAGAAACCTTATCTCTGCCAGCGAAAATTGCCGGTAATGGCGCTGAGTTCAAGATTGCCTACCAGCCTGCGGAAGGCGATGATAAAGCAGTAAAAGAGAGCACATTCAAGGTTGAAAGAGTGGCCTATGCAGACGCTAAAAATCTGTATGTTTCTCCACAAGGTTCAGCCAGCAATGACGGCAGCAAAAATGCACCGATCGATTTAGCCAGCGCCGTCGCCGCTCTGCCAGTTGGTGGCACAATCTGGCTCAACGATGGTGATTACAGCGCAACTGAAATTCCTGTCAGCGCCAGCGGCCAGCAAAAAACCGTCAAGAACCTGTTTGCTGTCGGTAATAAAGCCGTGATTCATGGCCTACAGCTGAAAGCGAGCCATTGGCATGTTAAAGGGATTGAAATCACCGAGAAACCGTTCCGTATTGAGGGGAGCTACAACACCATCGAACGCGTTCTGGCGCACCACGCTGACGATACCGGTATTCAGGTGACTTCGACGGCCGATGTGGGTAGACCGCTGTGGGCCAGCCACAACCTGATCCTGAATTCAGAATCTCACAGCAATCAGGACTCAGGCAAAATTAACGCCGACGGTTTCGCGGTGAAAATGCGTGTGGGTGAAGGCAACGTGATTCGCGGCGCGTTCTCGCACAATAACGTCGATGACGGCTTCGATCTGTTTAACAAAATCGAAGACGGCGCAAACGGCGTTGTGGTGATCGAGGATTCAATTGCCATGAACAACACCAGCAACGGCTTCAAAATGGGTGGTGAAGGCCAACCAGTGGCACATCAGGTTAAAAACAGCATTGCTGTAGGCAACAAACTTGATGGTTTCACTGACAACTTCAACCCTGGCGCCTTGATCGTTGAAAACAACATCGCGTTAGATAACGAACGCTTTAACTTCATTTTCCGCCCAAGCCCTTACTCTGGTCCGGAAAAACAAGGTGTGTTCAAGAACAACGTTTCGCTGAAAACTAAAGCGGGTAAATATGATGATGCGGTTGTCGGCAATATCGATAACACCAACTACTTCATCAAAGGCGACCGTTCGGTTAACGCGCAAGGTAAGGAAATCACCGTAAATAATTTCGTGTCAGTAGCCATCCCTGAGACGTTTACGCGTGATGCCAAAGGCAATCTGGTACTTGGCGACTTCCTGAAGAAAAAATAAGGGCTTCAAGCCCCCCCGCCTAACAAGGTGGGGGGCTGACAAAGCGCGTCGAGCGGTAGCAACGGATAGATCGTAAAGACGCTGTGAATACATCCCTTGTATCTTGAACC
>NZ_JACDSF010000067.1 GCF_013449685.1 Pectobacterium brasiliense
TTGATCACTCATGCGGACGCCCTGCGTGGGTACCACTACCACTTAATGTCTTTTTTATTGTGATTGAACTACTTAATTCTTCATTTGATGGGGGAAACCCTATCTATCGTAATGGTAGATTTACTGATCGTAGTCATTCCAATTTTATATTTATTCCACAGAGCGAACCTCGTTATTAAACTCCTTTAAAATAAAAAATGATACGGATCCTGCATTATACTCCCGTAATTTACGGTGTGCATCATGAATTGATGTGGTCATGGTGGCAGGTTAAATTTTTTTCTAAATGAGGCCAATGAATGAAAAAAGATGAAAGTGTTAAAAGTGAAAATAAATTGGAAGTTAATTTTCATGAGGGAAACGAAACTGAAGAAAAAATAAAACCTGAAGAGATAAAAAAGCGGCGGCCTGGATGTAAACGGGAAAAGTGTTTTTGTGCACGATGAAATATATCTTGGAAAAGGAGAGTGAAAATGGCGATATACAAGGTAAGTGATTTAACTACTAAGATTACAATTGATTGCCCTGATGATGTGTATATATTAGATGCCTTAGAGGAAGCAGGGGGGAATTTACCATACTCATGCCGTGCAGGCTCATGTTCGAGTTGTGTAGCATTATTAATTAATGGCGATGTTGATCAGAGTGATGGCAATTTCTTAGAAGCAGAAGATCAGGATATTTTTTTATTAACCTGCGTAGCTTACCCTCTTAAAAACTGTGTTATTAGAACGGGTGTTGAAGAAATGTATGGTGATAGAGTAAAAGCGCGCCGACAGATTCTTTCAGACCGGTTGCGTATTAATATTGATTTTTTATTAGAGTCTGAAGGGTTTAAAACAAAAGGATATGTTCCTAAAAATGACAAGGGGAAAACAGATGAAAACTCAGGGGTTACTATCGGTGGAGGTGTGGATTTAGGACAAAGAGATAAAAATGAATTGCTACGTGATGGTGTACCGCAAGATCTTGTGGATATATTGTCACCTTATACCAGAATTAAAGGGAATGTTGCTGCTGAAAAATTAAGGAACTCACCATTAACTTTGAGTGAAAATGATGCTGACTTCTTAACCTCTATTTACACACAAAAAGCAATAAGAGATGTAGGAAAGCGTTTTGACGCTGAATCAGTCGGTTTGAAGTTTAATGAGTTACCGACAAACACAAGGACGGCGATAGTAGATTTGGAATTTCAATATGGGAATCTAAAAGTAAAAACGCCAAAGTCTTGGGGGTATATTACTCGTAATGAATGGGATTTATTCTTAAAGGAGCTTAATGATTTTGGTGATGATTATAAAACAAGAAGACAGAGGGAAGCGGCATTAATTCAGCATGATCTTGCTATGCAGGCTTATTTAGACGAGGAAATGCGAGAGGTGATGCGTTTCTTTGAAAATGATTTTTGGCTATGGCGGTAATGGAATGTTTTTTAAATAACGGTCAGTATAACTGAGTGTGCTGATAGGACAGGGGGCGATGTATTAACACCGGTATGAAATCGGAACTAGCTGGGTAAGTAGTTCCGGTTTTTTATTAGAAAGTTGACATTTATTAAACCAATCGAATGTTTAGAGACCGTAATTTAAATTGTACATTGGCTGACTTTGGGTAGTTCACCATCAGTGATGGAAGCTGGCTGGCGATGGTCGTAAGGATACAATAAAGTCCTTAATTGCGTGACAGCCTCATACCGCTTAAAAAGTGTTGCATTGTGCCACTGGCTTAGATGATAATGAGTATCAATTAGACTAATATCATCTGCTTTTTGCCTGTTGAAACCATTATGACGCAGCTAATTTCTTTCTGGAGTGATTTTTACCAGACCCACCAAGGATGGCTGCGGGGATGGCTTTGTAAAAAAATAGGCTGCATTCATCAGGCCGATGATCTTACCCATGACACCTTCCTAAAACTCCTGACGCTTGCCGACCCTGCCGCTATCCGACAGCCTAAGGCGTATCTGATGGTGACGGCGAATCACGTCATGATCGATCAGTTCCGTAAGCGTAAGCTGGAACAAGATGCGTTATCTGCATTAGCAGTACTAGTTGATGGGGAAGAAGAGCATTCTGCGGAATATCGTGTTGCGATAAGTCAACTTGTGGCGACAGCGCTACATATTCTGACCCATGAGTTAGATGAAAAGGTACAACGTGCGTTTATTATGGCGCGTGTGGAAGGACACGATTATCGGACGATTGCTGAGGCGCTGCACGTGAGCGAAAGTAGCGTAAAGCAATATCTGGCGAAAGCGATGGTGCATTTCCATAGCCGGATCTTTTTCCAGGAACATGATGAAGCATAACGCTGACTTTGAGCAGATTCAGCAGCAAGCCGCTGAATGGGTACTACGCTTCTCGGAGGTCGAGCAGGATAGCGACGACGCGATATTACTGCACAAAGAGTGGCAGCAGTGGTGCCTGAGCGATGCTCGCCATTCTGTGGTTTATCATCAGATGCAGCAATTATGGGCAAGTGCAGCCATCACGCCAGCGGCGACATCCCGAAAATCACGCTCATCCCGTTATGCTGCTCTGGCGATTTTCATCGCAGGTGGTTGGTTACTAAGCCAACTGCCTTATGCTTATTGGTTGGCCGATCAGCGCACTGTTGCTGGTGAAGTTCGGCGCATTGTTCTGGATGACGGCAGCGAATTGATGCTGAACAGCAATTCGGCTGTGAATATTTCCTTCACATCACAAAAACGAACAATCACGTTGCTACGTGGTGAAGTTTACGCGCATGTTGCCAAAGATCCGCGTAGCAGACCGTTTGTGATTGACAGTGCACAGGCAGCGGCTCAGGCACTGGGTACTCGCTATAGCGTACGTGATACAGGAGAGGATACGCTGGTGAGCGTTGACGAATCTCGTGTACGTGTTACTGCAAATGAGAACTCGGATATCCGCCTCGACCTTGGTGCTGGTCAGCAGGTTGGACTCGATCGGCTCCATATTACCCGGCCAGTGGGGGCATCAACGGAAGCGGGTTGGATTCACAACCAATTGATTTTTGAAAATGCCCCGTTCATTCAGGTTGTTGATGAACTTTCCCGTCATTACTCTGGGCTGATTTATCTGGATCCGCGTCAGCGTCAGGAACTCGACAGCCTGCACTTTACTGGTGTTCTGCCATTGAATGACAGTCAGCAGGCGCTAGAGTTACTGAAACATTCCCTTCCTATCTCCGTCCGGCAGTCTTTCGGTTACATTGTCTGGATTAGTGAAAATAAAAATCTTTAATAATCAATGGCAAGAGACTAATTTAAATGTAAATGATAATTATTTTTATTTTCTTCTGCCCGATTTTTGCTGAACAACGTCTTCTCTCCTGAAAACATAAAATAATTCAGGATAAATTCATGCGTAATTTTTTGGGGATGCGTAACACGATTTGGCCGATTGCGATGCTAACGCTGGCGTTAAGCGGAGGCGGTTCAGCGTTTGGCGCAACGGCACCAGCACAATCAATACTCCTTCCTGCACAGTCATTGGAAAAATCATTAACACAGTTGGCACGGCAGACGGGTGTCAATTTTGGTGTTGATAGCCAACTGGTTGCAGGGAAGCAAGCTCCTGCTCTGGAAGGAAACTACACGGTGGAACAGGCTTTGGGACGGTTATTGAATAGCAATAACCTTTATGCAGAGCCTACAGAAACCGGTAAAGCTTTTATCATTCGCCCAATGGCTAGCGTGCCTGCGGCGGATGATGTGCAGAGCATAACTACGGGGGCAGAGAATAGCCGTGTAGGAAATGAAGGGCGCGGCGATGTGATCATGGTAAAAGCGCAGATTACGCCGGGGCCGATGGAGATCGGTAGCCAGCAATTGGTAGCTGAGGAAATCGCAAAAAAGCCGACAGCTAATGGAAATATTACTGAATTGCTGCGCACCAATCCAAACGTGCAATTCTCTGAAACTTCACGCAATAGTGAGACGCCGGGAGAGCTGGCCCCAGATGTTGTCTCGTTTCACGGTGAGAAATTCTATAACAACAACTTCATGATCGATGGGATGTCGAACAACGATCGCCTGAACCCCGGTGTGAATGTCGGTGAGGTGGGGTCTACAGCCAATGGGAATGCGGCTAATGATTTCCCATCTGGCCACCCTGAATCTTTCTGGATAGACAGTAGCCTGATTGAAAGTTTGTCGGTTTACGACAGTAATGTGTCGGCTAAGTATGGGCAGTTCACTGGTGGGGTAATTGATGCAAAACTTAAAAAGCCCTCGTTTACCGAGCCATCCGGTTCTATCTCTTACCGCACAACGCGGTCGTCATGGACGAAATATCATCTGGAGAAAAAAGATGAAGCCTCGTTTAGTACCGCTACCACGCTTAAAAGGCAGCCTAAATTTACCAAAAATTTTTATAATCTGAATGTGAGCCAGCCCCTTAATGATAATGCGGCGCTGATGTTTGTATATAGCCGTAAGGAATCTGACATTCCGTTCTGGCATACGATTTTGCAAAAATGGGAAGATCAGTCGCGCGAATCCGAAACGTATATGTTACGTGGTGCGTGGGATGCTAATGAACGAAATCAATTTAGCTTATCACTCATGCATTCACCTCATAGTGCAAGCTATGTGCGTTCCAATATAAAGGGTGGGGATTTTACTGCCGAAGGTGGTGGATATAATGCCAACCTGAAGTGGGATAATCAGAATAAATGGGGGAAAGTCGCAACACAGTTAATATGGAAGCAGAATGAAAACACCATAAAGAATAAAGGAGATAACTTTTATGCTTGGGCTAAAACAGACAGTATTGATTGGGTATCGAGCTTCTCTGGCGTTGCTGCTCAGCAGGGTGGGTATGGCACGATAAGAACCGAGCAATCTGGCATTAACTTTAAACAGGATTGGCAGTTAAATCCTTTTTCTGCATTGGGTGTACAGCACCAGTTTGATTTTGGCTTTGATACCGATTTCTCCAAAGCGCGCTACCAACGTAGAGACACATCTTACAGTTATTCAGTGGCAGTCAAAAGCGCAGCGATAGTATGTAAAAGCGGTGATTCAGCTTGTATCAACGGTGAACAGTACCTCAGCCAAAGATCGGTTTATGAAGCGTCTGATGTGAGTGTCGCTGCTAGCACTTACGCGGCTTATTTACAGGATACGCTGACTGCTTCCCGTTTAACGATGGTACCCGGTGTTCGCGTTGATTATGACGACTACATGAAAAACATGAATGTCTCACCACGCTTCAGTACCAGTTATGACGTTTGGGGCGATCGTTCCACTGAGGTTTTCGGCGGTGTGAACCGTTACTATGCTGGCAATGTGCTGGCCTATAAGCTGCGTGAAGCGCGTAAACAACCTTATACAGAATGTCGAGCTAATACTCTAACTAACAGAGGAGGATGTACCGAGAAATCAACGAATACAACTCCCGATGATTGGGTTTTTGCTAAGGAACTTAACCAAACTAATTACCGATACACTTCATTAAATACCCCCTATAGTGATGAATTGAATCTCGGTGTGCAGCAACGTATTTATGATACGGTTTGGGCGCTGAAATGGGTTCATCGTGAAGCAAAAGATCAATTTTCTGCTGAGCAAAATAAAACCACAAAAACTTATGAACTCACTAATAACGGTAAATCCGAATCAGACACGTTTAGCCTGGTGGTAAAACCCGTTTCTCCAATTGAATGGAACTCCGCGGTATTCAGCTGGACTGCGGGGGGGAATATTCAGAAAAGTACTTCTTCAAATAAAGACTATGACACTGAGTCGGATATCGATGGCTATATTCTCTACAACGGAAAAATGATCCGCGCTATTGATAAACCGGCAGATAATTTCAATCGCCCTTGGACGGCATTTCTTGAACTGAATACAGAAATACCCAACTGGCGTTTGGATTGGACGCAACGCTTGAGCTATGTGGGTGGCTATAAGGCGATGACGCGAACTGAAACTATTAACTGTCCAGATGATGACCGTTGTTCCGGATATGTTGGTGCTACCGATGTTTATGAAGAAGAGCAGTATGGCAACAATATGCTGTTGGATTGGCGTGTGACTTATACCCAGCCATTAGGTAAGCAGAATCTAAAAGTGGGCGTAGATGTACTTAATGTCCTGAATAAAGCCAATAAGAATGAATCTAATTATGGATTGGGTCGTCAGTTTTGGCTTGATGTGACGTATTCATGGTAAGCGATAAAAAATAATAAAGGTCAGTGATGAAAAATAAAATCATGTACTGGCTAGCGGGCGTTATTTTCCTGTTAGCTGGAAGTGTTGTGAGCCAGGCTGAAGAAATAAAAAGCCCGTTGCCGGTCATTAAAGAAGGGACATTGGCGAATGGACTTCGCTATACCCTCGTGCCGCTGGAAGGGCAGAAGTCACGGGTCGATATTCGCCTGATTGTGGATGTCGGTTCGATTGATGAGAAGGACAACGAATCTGGTGTGGCGCATATCGTGGAGCATATGGTATTCCGCGCCAGCGAGGCGTTTCCTCAAGGTGTCAGTACCGAACTGTACAAGCAGGGATGGGTTCGTGGGCAGAGCTATAACGCGGTGACCAACTACGAGCGCACCATGTATATGATGAGCCCGCCGAAAGGGAATCGCGATCTGGGGACGACCTTGCAGGCGCTGAGCCAGATGACGGGCCATGCCAAGCTGCTGCAAAACGATCTCGATGATGAGCGCAAAATCATTCTGGAAGAGTGGCGTGGCAAACTGGGCGTAGCGGAACGCATGAACCAGCAGCGCGTACAGGCGATTCGCCATGACTCTCGTTATCCTTCCCGCCCAACGATTGGCACGGAAGCGTCGATTAACGACACGCCAGCCAGCGTACTACAGGATTTCTACCAACGCTGGTATCACCCGTCGAATATGCGTTTGATGATCATTGGTGATATCACGCCTGCGGATGCAGAACGCGAAATTCAACGCTATTTTGCACCGTTGCCGAATGTTGCTGTGCCAGCCCGTGATTACTACGAGCCGTTACTGAAACCGAGACTCAACGTGGCGCGTTTGCAGGACAGCCAGAGTGGCAGCAGCCAGGTGTCATTTGTCTACCGTTTCAATGACAAAGATACATTCGGCCAATCCGATTACCGTCATCGTTTACTGACGCAAATCACACTGTCTGCGGTAACACGTCAGGTTCGTCGACAACAAGCGGAACTGCCGCAAGACGCCAGTAGTCTGGTGGTGCGTAAATCGGATATCGGTAAAACGACGGCTGCACTAGGCTTTTTCGCCAATGTGATGCCAGGGGGTCATGACGCTGCTATTTCCGCTGTACTGAAAGAAATTGAGCGTTTCAAACGTTATCCGTTAAACGAACAGGACATCACGGAGATCACATCCGACATTCGTGAAGTCGCGCAGCGGATGAGTACTACCCCTGAAACACGCGAGTTCTCCGATTGGGTTCAGCAGTTGACTATTGTTTGGCAGCAGGATCGCCCTTATGTCGGCAGTCAGCAGCGCGGTAAAGATGCACTGGAAGCGCTGGATACCATCACGGCGGAAGATGTGAACCGCCATTGGCAACGTTGGTTAGCGTCACCTGATACGTTGGTTCAGTTTAGCGTGCCGGGCGCGACGCCTTTCACCTTGCCTAAACCGGATGCGATTCGTAAGTTGCAGGCACAGTGGGCAGCAGCGACGCTGGCACCGCTGCAAGTAGAAAAAGAGAAAGTCATCCCTGAATTGCCTGCCGTAACGCAAAGTGGGAAACGTACGGCGGTGAAGACCTTCGCCGCGCAGAAGGTCGAGCAGTGGCAGTTGAGTAATGGTGACCGCGTAGTATGGCTGCGTGCGCCAGAGGCGGGTAAAAAAGTCTACTTCACAGCCGTGAGCGACGCGGGATATTTATCGACGTCGACCAATCCGTGGCAGGTACTGTTGGCAAGCCAATTAGTCAACCAAAGCGGGCCGGCAACATGGAGCGGTGAAGCGCTTAATAACTGGAAAAAGGAAAAAACGCTGTCGCTGGGCATCAATCAGGAAGCGGATCAATTGACGGTAAGCGGGAATGCGCCAACGGGTCAGTTGGCAAATCTGCTAGCGTTATATCGTGAGCTGAATGTGGCTCCGGGTATCGATCCTGACGTGATGAAAGAGAGTATGATGGGGCTGGCGCGTCAAAAAGCCATTGACGATCAATCGGTTTCAGGAACACAGGCGAGTGACATTACCAAACTGCGTTTTGGTGAGCCAGCCTGGCAGCAGCCTGAAATTGCAGAGCTGAAGCAAATTTCAGCGCCGGCGCTGCTTTCACAGTGGCATAAAGCGGTGTTTGCACCCGTTACCTACTATCTGGTGGCAGATATGCCCGCTGCACAGATTTTGCCGCAGGTTGAACGCTATTTAGCGACGATCCCGCGTCAGTCTACTGGTGACGTGAAATCACATCTGGCTCTGCCGGGTAAACGTGAAGCGACATCGGCTATCAGTATTGAACCGCGTGCCGATATCCGCGCCTGGAGCTTCACACCGCATGCGTGGACACCACAGACCGCGGTGCAGGTGAGCGTTGCCCGTAATCTGGCGAATAAATATCTCAAAACCAGCCTGCGTGATGATGCGTTAGGCATTTACCGCATGCGTGTCGACAGTGAACTGGAAGATAAAAGACAGCGTATTGAGACAGAAGTGAGCTTCACCAGCGCACCTGAACGTGCGCAGGAGCTATGGACATTGGCCGAGAAAGCCTTTGCTGAACTGCCGAAAAATATCACTCAGCAGGATGTAGACGATCAGAAAGCACAGTTCATTCGTGCAGAAAAAGGGCGTCAGAGCGATCTCATGACGATAGAGCGCCGCCTGCTCCTGAGCTACCGCCACTATAACGACCCGCGTTATCTGACTAGCGTAGCCAAACTGGCGGATAGCATCACGCTGGAAGACGTACGGGCGATGTCGGCGAAGCTGTATAACCCGGATAACCGCGTGCTTTACATCACCTTGCCGCAAGAGGTGAAAGAGTGAGGAAGGTTGTCGCTCAATTTGTCGATCTCTGCCGCCCCTTCTGGGGCGGTAAACGCAGCTGGCAGGCATGGCTCCTACTGCTTGTAGCCATTTCGATGGGCGGGATGATCGTCTATCTTAATGTGTTGTTAAACGAGTGGAGTAAGACGTTTTATGATGCGTTAGGCGCATTCGACAGCAATTTGTTGCTGTCTCTGATGAAAGAATACGGCGTTTACATCCTGCTCTATATCGGGTCGATCGTGTATCAGGAGTGGTTTACCAAACTGCTAATTATCCGCTGGCGTACCGCGTTAACCGCCGAGCTGGTAGATAGCTGGCTGGCGAAGCGGGCATTTTATCGCATGTCGGTGGCGGGCAAGATTGATAACCCAGACCAGCGTATTGCCGAAGATATCAACCTGTTTGTCGATAAAGCCGTTAGTCTGGTCATCGAATTTTTGATCGTGACCGCGCGTTTGTTCTCTTTCGTCGTCATTCTGTGGGGATTATCGGGCGTTCAGCGCTTTACGCTGTTTGGCAAAGAGTGGGTAATCGAAGGTTATCTGGTGTGGATCGCTATTCTGTATACGCTGCTCGGCAGCCTGATTACGCATGTGGTCGGGAAGCGTCTGCATAATATTAATTATGAGAAGCAAAAGGCAGAGGCCGATTTCCGTGCGGCGCTGCTACGTAAGCATGATAACGCCGAGCAAATCGCGCTGTACGGCGGTGAAGCGCAGGAGAAAAGCCATCTTCAGCGGCATTTCTCCGCCATCGTGTCGAACTGGGGGCGTTTTATGAATGCCGAGCGTAATCTGGGCTTCTTCACCACAGGCTATATGCGTGTAAGCCAGATTGTGCCGGTCTTTGCCGCTCTGCCTGCTTTCCTGAGTAAAACGGTAACGCTGGGCGGGCTGATGCAGATTCGCGGGGCGTTTGCGCAGTTGCACGGTGCGCTGAGCTGGTTTATCCATAAGTACAAAGAATTCGTGATTCTTTCTGCCAGTATGGCGCGTCTCAGCCAGTTCAAGGACGAAATCAAACGTCATCAGTCTGAACAGGTCGATGCGCCGGTAGGGCAGGATTTACGTATTGATCAGCTTTCTTTCACCACGCCGCAGGGCTCTCCGCTGCTGCAAAAGGTGGATCTGCGCTGTGAAGCGGGTAGCTGGAGTAAGTTTTCTGGCCGCAGCGGGCTGGGGAAATCCACGCTGCTGCGTACGCTAAATGGTCTGTGGCCGTATTACGATGGCCGCTGGCAATCGCTGGAAGGTCGCAGCTTGCTGTTACCGCAGCAAAGCTATTTGGGGCAGGGTACGCTGGCAGAGATCCTCTGCTATCCGCATCCGCCGCTGGCCGACAGTGAGATGCTGCGTCAGACGCTCGATAGCGTTGGGCTGGGCGCGTGGCGCGATCGTCTGGATGAGCAACTGAACTGGGATCGGGTGTTCTCCGGCGGGGAGCGGCAGCGTGTCGCCTTTGCCCGCGCGCTGATTGCTAAACCCGATACGCTCTATCTGGATGAAGCGACCAGCAATCTGGATCATGACGCCGCCAGACAGCTTTTGGCGCTGGTCAAGCTGGTGTTGCCCGCGTGTACCGTGGTGGCGATTACGCACCAGACGGAGCTGGACGATTTGTTCACGCACCGTTATGACTTAACGGATTTTGCCTCACAGCGCAGTTGATGTTGTTCGCAGGCCTTCCGGTTCTCGGGAGGTCTGCGGTTCTGGTAGGTTTCTTTTCACATGCCACCTATAATCCTTCGCAGGATTATCCCGTCTTTACGGCACTTTTCGTCGCTCGCAGACTCCAACCCCCATCTTACTAAGGGGGCTGATGACGAAAGCCGTTCAATCTTGAGGAGTACATGCCATGAATTTTCGCCCGCTGGGGTTATCGCTGGTGCTGGGTTTACCGCTGTTTCTGACCGGATGCAGCACACTTTCCAATTTCTCCTGGTCCAGCCTGTCGCCGTTTAACTGGTTCGGCAGCTCGTTGGACGTTACCGATGCGGGTGTCGGTGGCATCAATGCCGGTACGCCACTGTCCGAAGGGGCGCTACAGAGCGCGCTGGATGGCAGTTATCAACTGCGTAGCGGAATGGGAACGTCCAACGGTCAACTGGTCGCGTTTTATCAGGCGCTGGATGGCAAAGAGGTGAAAATGATCGTCAGCGGCCAGCCGAAGGGCAGCGTGCGCAAAGTTGAGGTCATGGATCCGGCGATTGGCAGCGCAGGTGGTGTGAAAATAGGGGATGCTTTTAGCACTACCTACAGTAAAGCGTTTGAATCCTGCCAGTTAGGGCAAGGTGATGATGCGCAGAGCGTGGAATGTGCCGCGCCGCAGAGTACGCATATCAGCTACGTCTATTCCGGCGAGTGGAGCGGCCCGGAAGGCTTGATGCCGCCCGATGATATCCTGAAAACCTGGAAAGTGAGCAAAATCGTGTGGCACGCGCAGGCGCGAAACTAACTTGCGTTTACGCAAGGTAAAAGTCAGGCGGCTTCCGGTATGATAGCGGCGCCGCCTGATATTTTTTCGGCGGTCGTATGCGCCATAACTATCGTAGTAAACCATAACAACAAAGAAAAAACTGACGCTTGAGGAAGCAGAAATGACACCAATTCAAAGCGGTATTTTATTGGAACACCGCCGTTTTGCCATTTTTATGGAAGCGATGATTCAGGGAGAATTTGATGCTATCCGGCAGGGATGCAAAAAATTCTGTCAGACGTTGCAAGCGTTACAGCAGCAGTATCCTGATGCGGGATTGGGCGCGGTGCTGGCATTTGGCAACGACGTTTGGCGCGATCTGGATTGCAACCACGGCGCAGCGGAGCTGAAACCGTTCACACCGTTGGGTAACGGGCTTGCTCCAGCCACGCAGCGCGATCTACTGATTCACATCCAATCACTCCGTCATGATGTTAATTTCACGCTGGCACAGGCGGCGCTGGCCGCGTTTGGCAGCGCGATCCGTATCGAAGAAGAGACGCACGGTTTCCGTTGGGTGGAAGATCGCGATTTAAGCGGCTTTGTCGACGGCACGGAAAACCCGCAGGGCGATGCCCGTCACGCTGTGGCGATTATCCCTGAGGGCCAGCCGGATGCGGGCGGCAGCTACGTGTTTACCCAGCGTTGGGAACACAATCTGAAGCAGCTACAGCGTTTTAGCGTGGAACAGCAGGAACAGATGATCGGGCGTACCAAGCAGGATAACGAAGAACTGTCTTCCGATGAGCGCCCTGTGACCTCGCATCTTAGCCGCGTAGATTTAAAGGAAGACGGCAAGGGGCTGAAAATTCTGCGCCAGAGCCTGCCTTATGGCACCGCGAGCGGGAAAAATGGACTCTACTTTGTCGCTTACTGCGCACGTTTGCATAACATTGAGCAGCAGTTGCTGAGCATGTTCGGCGATCGTGACGGTAAACGTGACGACATGCTGCGCTTTACGCGTGCCGTCAGCGGCAGCTACTTCTTTGCACCTTCTCTGGATCAGCTTTTATCGCTGTAAGATCTGACGCGTTTTCCTGATGCCTGCATCTGTGCAGGCATCCGTTCTGTGAGTTTTCCCTTTTTCCACTTTCCTTTATCGGGCTATCTGGCCGCATTTTCCTTTTCCCTCCTGCTTTTTCCTCTCATATCGCTCGTTTTGTGGTTATGTACTTTAGCGCTTAAAAATCCCGAAATGATATATATAAAGGTTATATGTTAACCGTCACTTCCCCCTACACTGATTTACGCTGACAAGCGCATTCGATTCAAAAAACGGCTATGTAACGGCTCCGACAACAAAGCCTACCGAATAGGCTCTAACTCTGACAGGACATAAGATGAATCAAGTACAGGTGAAAGGCTCGCTGGTGAAAGGTTCTCTGGCGCTGTCATTGCTGCTGGGCGGGCAGAGCGCGGTCTCTGCTACCGAGCTGCTGAACAGCTCTTATGATGTGTCGCGCGAGCTCTTTGTAGCGCTCAATCCTGGCTTTGAAAAACAGTGGCTGTCGCAACACCCTAACGATCCGCTGACGATCAAACAGTCGCATGCCGGTTCATCTAAGCAGGCGCTGGCTATTCTGCAAGGCCTGAAGGCCGACGTTGTGACCTACAATCAGGTGACGGACGTTCAGATCCTGCACGACCGCGGTCAGTTGATTCCCGCAGATTGGCAGACGCGTTTACCGAATCATAGCTCTCCGTTTTACTCCACCATGGCCTTCCTGGTTCGCAAAGGTAACCCAAAAGGCATTCACGACTGGAACGATCTGGTGCGTGATGACGTTAAATTGATTTTCCCGAATCCGAAAACCTCCGGCAATGCCCGTTATACCTACCTTGCGGCCTGGGGCGCGACCAGCAAAGCCAACGGTGGCGACGAGGCCAAAACGCGCGCGTGGATAACGCGTTTTCTGGCGAACGTCGAAGTCTTTGATACCGGCGGCCGTGGCGCAACCACCACGTTTGTGGAACGCCAGTTAGGCGATGTGCTGATCAGCTTTGAATCTGAGGTGAATAACATCCGTAATCAGTACGGTGCTGAGAACTACGAAGTGATCGTCCCGAAGGTCAACATACTGGCAGAATTCCCTGTGGCGTGGATCGATAAGAATGTCGAGAAGAACGGCACCGAGCAGGCGGCAAAAGCCTATCTGAATTATCTGTATAGCCCGGAAGCACAGAAAGTGATCACCGATTTTTACTACCGTGTGAATAACCCTGAACTGGCGCAAACGCTAAAATCTCGTTTCCCAGAGACCACCTTATTTCGGGTAGAGGATCAGTTTGGATCGTGGTCACAGGTGATGAAAACCCACTTCGACACCGGTGGTGAACTGGACAAACTGTTGGCGGCTGGTCGTCAGTAATGTCTTTGAGGTCTGGTAACTTCTTTTCTGGTTCAGGTAAACGGGTGCTGCCGGGATTCGCGCTGAGTCTGGGCAGCAGCCTGCTGTTCGTCTGTCTGATTCTTTTACTGCCCTTAAGTGCGCTGGTGATGCAGCTCTCAGAAATGAGTTTGGCGCAGTACTGGGCGGTGATATCTAACCCGCAGGTGGTAGCGGCCTACAAGGTAACGCTCCTGGCTGCGGGGCTGGCGACGGTATTTAATGCGGGATTCGGCCTGTTAATGGCGTGGATCCTGACGCGTTATCGCTTTCCCGGCCGAGCCTTGCTGGATGGATTGATGGATTTACCCTTTGCGCTCCCGACTGCGGTGGCGGGGCTGACGCTGGCTGCGCTGTTTTCAACGACCGGCTGGTACGGCGCATGGCTGGCCGAATTCGGCATCAAGGTATCCTATACCTGGCTGGGCATTACGGTTGCGATGGCGTTCACCAGCATTCCTTTTGTCGTGCGTACCGTCCAACCGGTGTTGGAAGATCTGGGGCCTGAATACGAAGAGGCGGCACAAACGCTGGGCGCGAATCGCTGGCAGTGTTTTCGCTACGTTATTTTACCGGAGTTAACCCCGGCGCTATTAACGGGCACCGCGCTGTCGTTTGCCCGCAGTCTGGGCGAGTTTGGCGCGGTGATCTTTATTGCGGGTAACATTGCCTGGCAGACGGAAGTCGTTTCGCTGATGATCTTTATCCGCCTGCAGGAGTTTGATTTCCCTGCCGCCAGTGCGATTGCCTCCGTCGTGTTAGCAGCATCCTTATTGATCCTGTTTGGCGTTAACGTGCTGCAACGCCGTTTTGGTCAACGGACCCGGAGCGTGTAATGGCAGAGATACCGACTGTGACGTCACGGCATCAACCTCATCCGCTTCGGCAGGAACGTAACTGGGCGAGAACCGCGTTGATTGCACTGGGCGTGATATTATCGCTCATCATGCTGGTCATCCCTTTAGTGTCAATTTTTGCCGCTGCGCTATCGCATGGGCTGGGGGGCGTCTGGCGTAATCTGAGCGACCCTGACATGCTGCATGCCATTGGCCTCACGCTGCTGGTGGTTGCGATTGTCGTACCGGTGAATCTGGTGTTTGGTACGCTGCTGGCGTGGCTGGTCACGCGCTTTCAGTTTCCGGGGCGGCAACTGCTGCTCACGCTGATCGATATCCCTTTTGCTGTTTCTCCGGTGGTAGCGGGTTTGCTGTATCTGCTCTTTTACAGCACCAACGGCCCGGTTGGCGGCTGGCTGGATGAGCAGGGGATACAGCTGATGTTTGCCTGGCCGGGCATTGTGCTGGTGACGATATTTGTGACCTGTCCGTTCATGGTCAGGGAGCTGGTTCCGGTGATGATGAGTCAGGGCAGTAAGGAAGAAGAAGCGGCGGTATTGCTTGGTGCGTCAGGCTGGCAAGTGTTCTATCGGGTGACGCTACCGAATATTCGCTGGGCGCTGCTGTATGGCGTGGTGCTGACGAATGCCCGAGCGATTGGTGAGTTTGGCGCCGTGTCCGTGGTTTCAGGCTCGATTCGTGGTGAAACCTACACGCTGCCGCTACAGGTCGAATTGCTGCATCAGGATTATAACAGCGTGGGGGCGTTTACCGCGGCGGCGCTGTTAACCGTGATGGCGATACTGACGTTGTTCATCAAAAGCGCCTTGCAGTGGCGTGTGAAGCGGCAAATGAATAAACGCTAACTTTACTCTTTTCTATCACTCGCGCCGCATGCGCGAGGCTTTTTAGGACTCAACTTGTGACAACGCTTGAGCAGTGTATTGGCAATACCCCGCTAGTGAAATTACAGCGCCTGACGCAGGGGTTAAACAGTGAAATCTGGCTGAAGCTGGAAGGAAATAACCCCGCCGGATCGGTAAAAGATCGGGCCGCATATTCCATGATCCAGCAGGCAGAGAATCGCGGTGACATATCTCCCGGTGACCGGCTCATCGAGGCGACCAGCGGGAACACCGGCATTGCGCTGGCGATGATTGCGGCGGTAAAAGGCTATCGTCTGCGTTTGTTGATGCCGGACAACATGAGCTATGAACGCCAGACCGCGATGCGTGCGTATGGCGCGGAGCTGGTTTTGGTCAATCGCAAGCTGGGGATGGAAGGGGCGCGGGATCGCGCAAAACAGATGGTGTTGGCGGGAGAGGGGAAAACGCTCGATCAGTTCAATAACCCAGACAATTCGCTGGCGCATTTTCTGACGACTGGCCCGGAGATTTGGCAGCAGACGGCAGGTAAGGTGACTCACTTTATCTCCAGCATGGGAACGACCGGCACGATTTCTGGCGTCAGCCGCTATCTTAAGCAGCAGAACCCAGCGATTTGCACGGTGGGATTACAGCCTGCGGAAGGCAGCCACATTCCCGGTATTCGCCGCTGGACGCCGGACTACATGCCAGGGATTTTTCGTGCCGATCTGGTCGATCGCATTCTGGATATGACGCAGGTGGATGCCGAGAATACGTTACGCCAACTGGCGCGTCAGGAAGGTATCTTCTGCGGCGTCAGTTCCGGTGGCGCGGTGGCTGGCGCACTGCGGCTTGCGGCAGAAAACCCCGGCAGCGTGATTGTGGCAATCGCCTGCGATCGCGGCGATCGGTATCTGTCCACCGGGGTATTTGACTGACGACTATTCCCGCTCCAGTGCGTGAATCGGTTCCATCCGTGCGGCACGTCGGGCGGGGAAAAAGCCGAAGATAATGCCGATCAGGCTGGAGCACAGGAACGCGGCAATAATCGATGAACTGGAATAGATCATCGCGAAATTGCTGCTGAACTGGGCGAATAGCACGCCGATAGCCAGCGACAGCCCCACGCCGATGATGCCGCCGAACAGGCAAACCAGCACCGCTTCGATCAAAAACTGCTGCATGATATCGCTGGTGCGTGCGCCAACCGCCATACGGACGCCGATCTCTCGGGTTCGCTCGGTGACGGAAACCAGCATGGTGTTCATCACGCCGATCCCGCCGACAAGCAGCGAGATCAGGGCAATCATCGATACCAGCAGCGTGAGCGTGGTGGTGGTTTTCTCGATCATCTGACGGATGCTGTCAGTGTTCATGATAAAGAAATCTTTCGTACCGTGCCGCTGCGTCAGCAGGGCGGTGATGCTTTTCTCCGCGACGTTCATATCCATATTGTCTTTCACCCGCACCGTGATGCTTTTCAGGTAGGATTGTCCGACCATGCGCTTCATCACCGTGGTGTACGGCACCCAGACATTCAGGTTCTCATCGCTGCCGAAGCCTCCCTGATTCTTACTGACGACGCCGATAATCCGCACGGGCAGCGAGCCTAGCAAAATCACTTGTCCAATGGGATCTTCGCCGTGGGGAAAGAGCTTGTTAAGCGTATTTTTGTCAATCACGGCATCCTGCTTCAGTTCATCGACACTGCTGCGTGGGAAAAGCACGCCGCGTTGCAGGGTGTAGCCACGCACGGTGAAGAACTGCTCGCCAACCCCGGAAATGCTGGCGGAAACGGCAATGTTGCCGTAGCGCATCGTTACACTGGTTGAGATAGAAGGCGTGACGCTATGCACGTAGGGCTGCTGCGTCAGCGGCTGGATATCACTGGCTCGCAGCGTCTGGATGGCGCTGGCATCCATGTCGCCGAAGTCTTTGCCGGGGAAAATTTCCAGCGTACTGGTGCCCATCGAATTGATGTCGGCCAGCACCTGTTCCTGTGAGCCTTTTCCCAGCGCGACGACCGAGACGACAGACGCAATACCGATGATGATGCCGAGCATGGTCAGAAAGGTACGCATCCGCTGGGCGTTCATCGCCAGCAGCGCCATTTTAAACGCGTCGATAAAGCGATCTTTGAACTGATTCAGAGCGGACGTCGCCGGAGAGCTGGCGGCTTCCGTTGACGGCACGGCGGCTTCTTCGGGGCGCGTTTGTCGGTCGGCAATCACTTCGCCATCGCGCAGTTCGATGATGCGCTGAGCATGTTCGGCAATTGTCATATCGTGGGTGACGATCACGACGGTATTGCCCTGCCTGTGCAGATCGCGAAGTATGCTCAGAACCTCGTTGCCGCTGTGGGTGTCCAGCGCACCGGTTGGCTCATCCGCCAGAATGATGCCGCCGCCGTTCATCAGCGCCCGTGCGATACTCACACGCTGCTGCTGGCCGCCGGAAAGCTGGCTGGGCCGATAGTGGAGGCGACTTTCCAGTCCTAGCCGAGTGAGCAGTTCCGCCGCCCGTTGACGGCGCGCCAGCCGACTTTTTCCGGCATAAATGGCTGGAACTTCAACGTTCCCCAATGCGCTGAGGTCGCCGAGCAGGTGATAGCGCTGGAAAATAAAGCCGAAATGCTCGCGACGTAGTTCCGCAAGCTGGTCGTTGTCCAGCTCGCCAGCGGCGCGTCCTGCCACCTGATAATCACCGGCGGACGGTTTATCCAGACAGCCGAGAATATTCATCAGCGTGGATTTTCCCGACCCGGACGCCCCGACGATCGCCACCATCTCTCCCTGATTGATGGTCAGGTTGATGTCTTTGAGGACGGTGACGTCCTGTTCGCCGTTGGAAAAGCGGCGGGTAATACCGGTCAGCTTAAGTAAGGATGTGGACATACGTTACATCCCCATCGGTGGGCCAGGATGCGTAGACGCGACATCGCCGGACGATGGGCTGACAACGACCTGTTCCCCCACGCTGAGCCCCGAACGAATCTGGGTGCGCACGTTATCGTTGAGGCCAAGCGTCACCAGACGCGATTCAACCTTCTTGTTCGCATTCACGACCTGCACGTACCACATGCCGTCACGCGAGGTTAACGCCGTCGCGGGAACGACAATGGCGTTTTTCACTGAAGACAGCAGAATATACACCTGCGCCGTCATGGAAATGCGCAAGACGCCATCAGGGTTTTTCACATCGAACAGGCCGTTGTAATAGATTGCGGTACTGGATGATGAACTGGAACTGCTGCTTGAACTGGATGATGTTGTGGTCGAGTCCGTGTTGATGGAGTCTGGCGCTGGTTCAATTGAGCTCAGCGTGGCTTCGTAACGGTTATTCGGCTCGCCCAGAATACTGAACCACACGGGCATGCCGGTTTTCACCTTGACGACATCGGCCTCTGAGATTTTCACCTTGATGGTCATGGTGTCCAGATTGGCGACTTTGGCGATGGTCGGTGTCGTCTGAATCGCGTTGACCGTTTGCCCCGCTTCAACCGGAATGGCCACCACGGTACCGTCCATCGGTGAACGAATTTGGGTGTATCCCAGATTAACCTTGGCGGTGTTGACGGTAATCTGTGCCTGAATGATTTGGGCATCCAGCGCGTCGATATTGGCTCTGGTAGCATCCAGCGTCGCTTTTGCGCTGTCGTAGTCGGCCTGTGCCCCAACCCCACGTTTCATCAACATTTGCTGACGCTGCCAGCTTAATTCGTTATTACGCAATTCCGCCAGTTTGGCCGCTCGCTGTGCCTGAATGTTTTTTAACGCGGCCTCACCGTTTTTTAGCGTGTCCTGCTGAGTGAGGTCATCAATCTCGGCGATCAATTGCCCCTTTTTCACCTTATCACCCAGTTCGACGTGCAGCGCTTTGATTTGCCCCGAGGCTTGTGCACCGACGCTGACCTGCTTCTGTGCCTCAATTTTACCGTCAGCGAGCACGGTCTGTTCGAGATCCGCAATCTCGGCGGCGGTGGTAAGCGCATTGGGCGTTGGCGATGGCTTGTTGAAAAACAGATGAAGAACTACAGCAGCAGCGATAAGGCCAAGCGCGATCGTCGTACGGCGTCGTGTAAAAAATCGTGATTGCATCAGGGGGAGTCGTCCTTAATGGATGCATCTGTACCCGTCATACTTCAAGTTGCATGTGCGTTGGCTGCGCTTAGTCACCCGAATCACTTACCTGAGTAAGCTCATCGGGATTCCCTCGCTTGCCGCCTGCCTGAAACTCGAATTATTTAGGGTATCAACGGGAATAAATAACGCAGGTGAGTAATTTACCCCGAGTCCGTAAAGGTAGCGGTAATCTTTGCTGAAAGAAATGGTAAGGATTAAGTAAATCTGGCTGCGAATATTCACGCCAGGCCTGAGAATACAGCATCTATACCCATCATACTTCAAGCTGCTTGTGCGTTTCCTTCCCGCAACTCGAATACGTTGGGTATACCCGATTAATGAGGACAGGATATGAATATTTTACTGGTCGATGACGACGTAGAGCTGGGCGATATGCTCTGTGAGTATCTGAATGCGGAAGGGTTTTCAACCTCGCGGGTGCTGACGGGCAAAGAGGGCGTCGATGGCGCGATATCGGGGGATTACACCGCGATGATTCTGGATGTCATGCTGCCCGATATGAGCGGGATTGACGTGCTGCGCGAGATCAGAAAAACCCAGCAGTTGCCTGTCATTATGCTGACGGCAAGAGGCGACAACATCGACAGAGTTATCGGTCTGGAAATGGGCGCGGATGACTATATGCCTAAACCTTGTTACCCGCGTGAGCTGGTGGCAAGACTGCGGGCGGTACTACGTCGCTATGACGATCAGCCGAGCACAAAGCGCGACGAGAGCCTGGCCGCCAGCGGCGATCTGGTGTTGAACCCTGCCACGCGTATCAGCGAATGGCGTGGGAAGCCGTTTGATCTGACGGCGTCTGAGTTTAATTTACTGGAGCTGCTGTTGCGTTCCCCGGAGCGGGTGGTGTCAAAGGATGAGCTGTCCGAAAAATGCCTGGGGCGTCGCCGTGAAGCGTATGACCGCAGCGTGGACGTGCACATCAGCAATATTCGTCAAAAGCTCGGTACCTTGCCGAGCAACACCATGACGATTGAAACCGTGCGCAGCGTGGGATACCGGATTCGCTGATGATGATTCGTGGACGACTTTTCTGGAAGATACTGCTCGGGTTCTGGCTGACGTTCCTCGTCATGTCTCAACTGCTGTGGCTGGCTTTTTCTTTTAACGGCGAGCGACATAAGCCGTTGGAAGAAATCGTGGTGTCGCGCATTGCGACGATGCAAACGGAGATGGTGGCGGCGGCGCTGCAACATGGCGGCTTGGGTGAACTGAATGATGTGATGTCGCTACTGCCTCAGCAAGAGCAGCAATACATTTCCGTCACGGAATCGCCGCTGCCGCTGTCCGATCAGGAGTTGGTTTCCGCCCCGCAGAACGCGTTGCTCGATGAGGCTTTTGCGCCGGATAAACGTGGCATGCCGCGTGCCACGCCTATAATCAAGCAGGTCAGCGGCCCTGCCGGAAAGTGGTATCAGATTCGCTATGACGCCGAGCTGCTGCGCAGCGAATTTCGCCCCCCTCGGCCAGTCGAATTTCTCAATGTGCCGGTGCCGTTTATCATCATTGCGGGGCTTGGTGGCCTGTTGTTCAGCTCGGTGCTGGCATGGAGCCTGGCTCGTCCGCTAAGTCAGATTCGTGCGGGGTTTGATCAGGTTGCGCAGGGTGATCTGAACGTGCGTCTGCTGCCGGTGATGCATAAACGTCATGATGAAATCAGCGATGTCGCGCGTGATTTCGATTCGATGGTTGAACGACTGGACAGTCTGGCTAGCGCGCGTGAACAGTTGCTGCATGATGTTTCGCATGAGCTGCGTTCCCCGCTGGCGCGTTTGCAGCTCGCTATCGGGTTGATAAGACAGAATCCTGACAATATAGAGAGTTCCTTGCAGCGTATTGAGCGTGAAGCTTTGCTGATGGATAAGATGATTGGCGAGCTGCTGACGCTATCGCGCACGGAGCATTCTGGTATTGAGGAAGCCTATTTCGATTTGCTGGGGCTGGTGACGGCCGTGGTCAACGATGCGCGCTACGAAGCGCAGGTCACTGGTGTTGAAATCCTGCTGTCGGCCGATGAGGACGAAGATTACACGGTTAAAGGCAATGCGGAACTGATGCGCAGGGCGGTCGATAATGTGATGCGCAACGCGCTACGTTTTTCTGCTCCCACGCAGCAGGTTTCTGTGTCGCTCATTGGCAATGAACATGAGTGGACGATTCAGGTCGCCGATCAGGGGCCTGGCGTGGAGAAAAGTAAACTCTCCAGCATCTTCGATCCTTTCATTCGGGTTGATTCGCCGCTGTCTGGCAAAGGCTATGGGCTGGGGCTGGCAATTACCCGTAAAGTCGTACTGGCGCACGGCGGGCATATTGAGGCGGAGAATGGTGAACAGTGCGGTTTAGTGATTCGTCTGTGCGTACCGCGCTGGAAAGCCTGAAACGAAAACGGCACCATCCGGGTGCCGTTTCGTGCAAACGTAGTAAACCATCCGTAGAAGGCGGCTTACTTTTTGATACGGATAACCGGCGTTTCACCGACAACAACCGTACCACTCAGTTTGGTCAATTCCTTGATTTCATCCATGTTGGAAATAACCACTGGTGTCAGAGTAGACTTCGCTTTTTCTTCCAGCAGAGCCAGGTCAAACTCGATAACGAGATCGCCTTTCTTCACGCGCTGGCCTTCTTCAGCGATGCGCTTGAAGCCTTCGCCTTTCAATTCAACGGTATCAATACCAAAGTGCACAAACAGCTCAATGCCGCTGTCAGACTCGATGGAAAACGCATGGTTGGTTTCAAAAATTTTACCGATGGTGCCGTCTACCGGTGCGACAATCTTGTTGCCAGTTGGCTTGATGGCAATGCCGTCACCGACGATTTTCTCTGCAAATACGACATCAGGAACGTCTTCAATATTGACGATTTCACCGGACAGCGGGGCAATGATTTCGATGCTGCCAGTGTCTTTTTTGTCGTCAGAAACCAGAGACTTCAATTTATCGAACAAACCCATGATTCTCTCCTAAGCATTAATATTGGGCCAGCATATACCCTAATCTTTCAAGTTGGTGTGGCATTGGTTTTCTTCGCTACCCCGACTGCGAATTTATCGCCTGTCGGGGTGCTGATTGCCACCTTGAAACCTATTAGGTAAAGCAGAATCAGCAGAGCGTTTTTTCTTTAATAAAGCGGCTCACCAGATTGCTTAACTCTTGTGCTGTCGGTTGAGCGAGTGCTTGTTCCGCCAGCGCCTTCGCATCTTCGTAATTCGCATTACGGATGATTTTCTTGATGCTCGGGATAGAGATCGCACTCATGCTGAATTCGTCCAGCCCCATTCCCAATAACAGTAGTGTAGCACGTTCGTCACCGGCGAGCTCACCACACATCCCTGTCCACTTGCCTTCGGCATGAGACGCGTCAATAACCTGTTTGATCAGGGTCAGGACAGCAGGGGACATCGGGTTATAGAGATGAGAAATCAGCTCATTACCGCGATCAACTGCCAGAGTATACTGGGTTAAGTCATTTGTCCCAATACTAAAGAAGTCGACTTCTTTGGCTAAATGTGGCGCGATAGCGGCGGCGGCAGGTGTTTCAACCATCACGCCGACTTCAATGCTTTCGTCGAAGGCTTTACCTTCTTCTCTCAGCTGTGCTTTCAGCATCTCCAGTTCGGCTTTCAGCTCACGCACTTCTTCCACGGAAATAATCATCGGGAACATGATACGCAGCTTGCCAAATTTTGATGCGCGCAGGATGGCACGCAACTGGGCATGCAGGATTTCTTTACGATCCAGACAGATACGGATAGCGCGCCAGCCAAGGAACGGGTTCTCTTCCTTTGGCAGGTTCATGTATGGCAGATCTTTGTCGCCACCGATATCCATGGTACGGACGATAACGGCCTGAGCACCAACGGCTTCGGCAACCGCCTTATACGCCTGGAACTGCTCTTCTTCGGTAGGTAGCGAGTCACGATCCATGAACAGGAATTCGGTACGATACAGGCCGACACCTTCTGCGCCGTTACGCTCAGCACCCGCGACATCACGCACGGTACCGATGTTGGCACAGACTTCAACCTGATGACCGTCCAGCGTGATGGCTGGCAGATCTTTCAGCTTAGCCAGCTCATACTTTTCAGCGTGATATTGCTGCTGAACGGCTTTTAATTCTTCGATTTTTTCTGCGGTCGGATTCTGATAGATCTGGTTGTTTACGGCATCCAGAATCAGATAGTCGCCGTTTTTAACCTGCTGGGTCACGTTGGTCGTGCCAACGATCGCAGGCAGTTCCAGCGAACGAGCCATAATGGACGTGTGGGACGTGCGGCCACCGAGGTCGGTGATGAAGCCCAGCACTTTGTCCAGATTAAGTTGCGCGGTTTCTGACGGTGTCAGGTCCGTTGCAACCAGAATGACTTCATCCTGAATATCGCCCAGATCGACGATGGGCATATTGAGAATGTTTCTGAGCAAACGCTTCCCGATATCACGCATGTCTGCGGCGCGTTCTTTCAGATATTCATCATCAAGTTCTTCCAGTGCTTTAGCCTGGTTTTCGATGACGGAAAATGCAGCTGCGTCGGCGGAAGCATGCTCATCTTTAATCAGGGCTATGATTTCCTGCTCGAACTCTTCATCTTCCAGCAACATGATGTGGCCTTCGAAGATGGCTTCTTTCTCTGCGCCCAGCGTCTCGCCTGCTTTCTTCTTGATAGCTTCCAACTGTACGGATGCTTTGGAACGGCCAGTCAGAAAACGTTCAATTTCCTGCTCCACCTGATCTGCAGAGATTTTTTTCCGGTTGATGAGAATTTCATCTTCTTTCAGTAACAGTGCCTTACCAAAAGCAATACCCGGTGATACTAATATGCCTGAAATCATAACCCTACCTTACTCGATTCTGGTGTTCACTAAAAAACTCGTCGTTTACTCGAGCTCAGCCATCAGCTTAACCAGGTGTTCAACCGCTTTTTGTTCGTCTTCGCCTTCCGCAGCGATAGTAACCACAGTTCCTTGTGTTAAGCCGAGTGTTTGTAATTTGAACAGGCTCTTAGCGCTAGCGCTCTTGCCGTTAGACGTCACTGTGATTTCAGAGGTGAAGCCTTTAGCTTCTTTGACGAACTGAGCAGCAGGACGGGTGTGCAGGCCATTCGGTGCGGTGATAGTCACTTCTTGCTGGAACATGCTTTTTCCCCAACTTATGGATTAGATTAATGTTGTGGAACTAAAGTTTAGTTGATTCACTGAACTTTAGCCTGTTTGGTTAGCTCCTGATTTATGTTACAGGGGCAGGCCACGATGCGACAAGAAAACCGTCAAACGTATTTCCTGAATAAAATACCATCAAATACCGCAGATTCCGTCACCCATTATCTTAACCTCAGTCGCAAAACGGCGATGTGGGCTATCGTGCGCAGGAAAAAAGCGGTCATGCGCAGGAAAAACATAATGTGATGAGGCGTGGTACTTGCCGGATATTAATTTCACGCATCAAAATAATTGTTCGGTTAAATACTAAACCTGATGTAGAAAAGCAATCCATATGTGGTGGAAAGTTTGAACTGTGCCACAAAAAAGCACCTAAATAGGTGCTTTTTTAACACATTGGTCACTTGTTGTTCGAGTGTGACCGAGGGGCTATTGTTGCAGTTCCTGCTCGGTAAACAGGTCGGCAAAGAGTGCTGTGCTGAGGTAGCGTTCGCCGGAAGAAGGCAGAATAACGACGATAGTTTTATCTTCAAATTCTTTTTCTTTGAGCAAGTTCAGCGCGGCAGCAACGGCTGCACCGGAAGAAATACCCGCCAGAATGCCTTCTTCTTCCATCAAACGGCGCGCGGTGCCGATCGCTTCTTCGTTCGTCACTTTCTCTACACGGTCAATCAGTTTCAGGTCCAGGTTACCTGGAATGAAACCCGCGCCGATGCCCTGAATCTTGTGCGGGCCTGGCTTTAGTTCTTCGCCTGCTAGCGCCTGAGTGATCACCGGTGAATCGGTAGGTTCAACCGCCACGCTGATGATGGCCTTGCCTTTGGTGTTCTTGATGTAGCGGCTGACACCCGTCAGCGTACCGCCTGTACCAACGCCAGAGATAAAGACATCAACCTGACCATCGGTATCTTCCCAAATTTCAGGGCCGGTGGTTTTCTCGTGAATTTCTGGGTTAGCGGGGTTGCTGAACTGCTGTAGCAGCAGATAACGCTGCGGATCGCTGGCTACAATCTCTTCGGCTTTGGCGATGGCACCTTTCATGCCTTTCGCGCCTTCGGTCAGCACCAGATTAGCCCCCAGCGCTTTCAGCAGCTTGCGGCGCTCGATGCTCATGGTTTCCGGCATGGTGAGCGTGAGTTTGTAACCGCGAGCGGCGGCGACATAGGCCAGGGCAATCCCTGTGTTTCCGCTGGTAGGTTCAACCAACTCAATGCCTGGTTTTAGAACGCCACGCTTTTCTGCATCCCAAATCAGGTTGGAGCCGATACGGCATTTTACGCTGAAGCTGGGGTTGCGGGATTCCACTTTAGCCAGAATGCGTCCGTTGCCGATACGGTTCAGGCGAACCAGCGGCGTATGGCCGATTGTGAAAGAATTGTCTTCGTAGATCTTGCTCATAGCCTGTCCTTATAACTGTATGAAATTTTTGCGAACGTAGAGAGAATACCCGTTCACACTTTTCAGTGAAGTAAAGAATTGCTATATCGTTATGTTCTTAAGAAATATCTTTTCATTACAATAGAAAACACTGGCCGTTATCAGCCAGAGCTTGCTGTCTTGTTATGGCGATTTTTTCGGCAGGGTTGCTGACAGATCGCGATAACGATCCACCCACAGCTGCGTTGCACCACATACCGCGACGGGCATGATGACCAGATTCAAAAAAGGCACTAGCGTAAACAGGCTGACCAACGCGCCAAACTGCATATTGGCGACTTTATGGCGACGTAATGCCTGACGCATCGTGGTAAATCCCACTTTGTGGTTATCAAAAGGATAATCGCAATATTGAATCGCCAGCATCCACGCGCTGAACAGGAACCACAGTACCGGAGCGACAGTTTGCCCAATGCCGGGAATGAAATAGAGAAGCAATAGCACAATGGCGCGTGGCAGGTAATACCCCAGCTTTTGGACTTCACGCTTCATGATGCGTGGGACGTCTTTAGCAATGCCGAGTATGCCGCTGTCCGGCAACGTTTGGCCGGTGAGTTTTGCTTCTAACTGCTCGGCTAACAAGCCGTTAAACGGTGCGGCGATAAAACTGGTGATTGTGCTAAATAGGTAGCTGAATATCAGCAAAATGGAGAGCACGGCAAGTGGCCAAATGAGGTAGCTGAGCCATTGCAGCCAGCTCGGAATGTGGCTCATGATCTGCGGAATCCAGTCATTCAACTGGGTAAAAAGCCACCAGAAAGCCCCACCCATCAGTGCGATGTTCATCAGTAAGGGCAGAATAACGAAACGTCGGATGCCTGGCAGTGAGAGCAGGCGCCATCCAGCTAGAAAATAGTGTATGCCGCCGCGAACCTGGCCTGTGGTATTACCGTAAGACGATTTTTCAGAAGATGATGGTTTTTCTGAAGACGATGGTTTTTCTGAAGACAATGGTTTTTCTGAAGACAATGGTTTTTCTGAAGACATAGTGCCTATAGACTCAGTCATTTGTTTGTTGAGACATCATATCGGGATGATCTTATGCTGACCAGCCCGCATTTGGATGAAAAAACAGCAAAAAAGTGCGTTGTATCTATCTTTATTGTCATAAAGTACCGTGCAGGCTTGCACTTGTGTACTCAGGCAAATAGAGTTAGTAGTATAGGTATTTGCCGTAGTGGCAATGTTTTTTTGGAACAATTGGGATAGCAATGATGCAGGACTTGCGTCTGATATTAATCGTTGTTGGCGCGATCGCTATAATAGCGCTTTTACTGCACGGCTTGTGGACTAGCCGTAAAGAACGCTCGTCCCTTTTTCGTGACCGCCCAGCTAAACGTGTAAAGAAAGCGCGTGATGAAACACCGCTTGACGATGTGGATGAAGGTGTTGGCGACGTTCGCGTGAAGGGGGCTCGTCCGCTGCAGAGTGAGCCTTCATTTGGCAACGCTTCACTTGATAACGCATCATTTGATAATCCTTCATTTAATAACAACAGTGAACGTGAAGACGCTCGTTCAGTGGCGAAATCGCCGTTCGAGCATTTGTCTCCCGCCTCTTCTTACGATCCCCTACTGGATGAAGCGATGCCAGTGGGTTCTCTGCGTGCGCAGGTACGTGGTGATGCTAACCCGCAGGTTGTCGCCCCTAGAGAAACCGCTATTCCCGAACCGAGCATTGGTGCTCTGCGTGAGCCGTTTGCGTATGACGCGTCAGCATCTGCGCCACAGCAGCCTGCCGCACATTCGCTGCATGAAAAAGTTCAGCCGGTGCTTGCACAACCTCAGCAACCTGCTGAGCCAGTTGAACCTGCGGCGGCAAAAGAAGCGGTTTTGGTTCTGCATGTGGTGGCCCATCATGGGGGAGGGATCGGTGGTCAACTGCTGTTACAAAGCCTGCTTCAGGCCGGTTTCCAGTTTGGTGAAATGAACATTTTTCATCGCCATGTGAACCCCGCTGGCGCAGGCCCAGTGTTGTTCAGTCTGGCGAACATGGTTAAGCCTGGTTCGTTTAATGTCGATGCGATGTCCGAATTCTCGACGCCCGGCGTGTCCATTTTCATGATGGTGCCGTCTTATGGCGATGCCAGCCAAAATTTTAAACTGATGTTACAGTCTGCACAGCGTATTGCTGACGATGTTGGCGGTGTGGTGCAGGATGACGAGCGTCGTATGATGACGCCGCAGAAGGTTGAATCCTACAAAGCACGCATTCGTGATGTGCTGAAAGCTAACGCCTGATAGTATAAAGCTTGTGAATTCTGTGGGTGAGAGAAGCCTCCGTTAGTGGAGGCTTTTTTTATTTTTAGATCCGGCAGCGGTGTGGTGTAAAAAAGCAACAAAAGGTGAAACGTAGTGAGTGAAGCAAAAGGATTAAAACAAGAGCTTGGGCTGATTCAGGGCGTGGGGTTGCTGTCTACTTCTTTGCTGGGAACTGGGGTGTTTGCAGTGCCCGCACTGGTTGCACAGTTGGCACAGCAAGACAGCCTATGGGCGTGGCCGATCTTGATCCTGCTTGTTTTTCCTATCGCCATTGGCTTTGCCGCGCTAGGTCAACATTTCCCGAATGCGGGCGGGGCTGCGCACTTTGTTAACCTCGCTTTTGGGCCGCGCATGGCGCGTGTAACCGGCTGGCTATTCCTGTCCGTTATTCCTCTGGGGCTGCCTGCTGCTTTGCAGATTGCCGCCGGATTCTGGCAGGCGGCATTTGGCTGGAGCGATCTGGGGCTACTCTGCGTACAGCTTCTGACGCTGGGTGGTATCTGGCTGCTTGGCCTGCGCAGTGCGGGATCCAGCGCCAATATTCAGATCGTCATTGCGATGCTGGTGGTGGGGCTGGTTGCCGCGATCTGGTGGCAGGGCGATATCACGCCTGCACACATTCCCTGGCCGTCGGTGAGTGAACTGTCGTGGTCTAACACTTTCGGTGCGCTGGCTGTGATGTTCTGGTGCTTCGTCGGCCTTGAAGCCTTTGCCCACATGTCGACGGAGTTTCGGGTGCCGGAGCGGGATTTCCCACGGGCTTTACTCATCGGCATGCTGGTCGCTGGCGCGGTGTATTGGGGATGTACGGTAGCCGTGCTGCATTTTAAGGCTTACGGAGAGGGAATTGCCGCAACGGCCTCACTGCCGAGCATCGTTGTGCAGCTGTTTGGCGAACACGCGCTGTGGATTGCCTGCTTTGTCGGGTATCTGGCCTGCTTTGCCAGCGTGAATATCTATACGCAGGGCTTTGCACGTTTAGTCTGGTCGCAGGCATCGAAAGGAAGTGCTCTGGCGAAGCTGTCCTCAGGGCAAGCGCCGGTGAATGCGCTGTCGGTTGTGGTGGCCTGCTGTCTGGTGTGCTGCCTGTTAATTTACTGGCTTAGGTTGCCGCTGGATATGCTGATTGTGTACGCGAACGGCATCTTTGTGCTGATTTATCTGCTGTGTATGCTAGCAGGATGGCGTCTGCTGAAAGGTCGGGCGCGCGTGATGGCGGCAATAGGCGGAATACTCTGCTGTGCGTTGTTGCTGATGATTGGCTGGAAATCGCTGTATGCGTTAATCATGCTGGTTGTGCTGTGGCTGTTCCTGCCGCGTAAGCATTTCCACTGAGTCGTGTACAGGGGCTTTATGAGGTGATGAAAATTAGTGTGCCGCTACACCATTGGTTAGAAAAGGAGGAATATTTCCTCCCTATTTCGCTTGGGATGTGGCTATCGGGTACCCACATAATCTGCTATTTAGCTTTCGAGGGTGATTAGTCTACTATTTCTCTCCATTTCAACTATAGCCGCTGCATCTTGTTCAAGAATTGCCAAATCAGTATTGAACAACACAACACGGCCATAAGATGTGACAAGATCGGTAGTTTTCTCTATATGGTCGCCAGACTTAACTTTACATGCAGTAAATCCGTAACTTGATAATGGTGAACACATCTCCTCTATATGCACATCCTTTACCATTCCTGAAGCGGATGAACTGAGAAAATATTCAACTGCATACTTCTTCAATGTCGGAGTATTCATGGTTTTCTCTCTAAAATCAGAAGAAGAAATACGAGCCATCAAACCAAGATCAATGAGGGAATGTGAATTACATTCATTCACGAGACGGGGCCCAAGCCCACCATGCATTCTTGCTCCTGACTCAACCAATACGGGGCCATCTGAGGACATGATGACTTCATTGTGGGAGCTACCGTTAACAATCCCGAGTGAGGTCAGGACCTTTTTGACATAGTTAACGAGAGACGAATGTTCAGTTACCGGTTCAGTAATCATTTGCCGATAAATAGGCACTCCATCTACCTGTTCTTTTATATATCTGAATATATTTACGATGAAATGCTCCCCCTCATTGCTTACTGCGTCAACAACATACTCGATCCCTTCGATTTTCTGTTCTATGAGCAGTTCACTATTGCGGTTACCGGAGTAGTCTAAAGTACCGATTAAGCTATCATAGGCCTTTTTTATTTCATCAACGCCTTTACAAAAGAAAACACCTTCTGTTCCGAATGAGCGAATGGGTTTAACCACATACTCAGTGAAAGGATTATCAATGCACCACTGTAATATGCAGTTAAAATCCCCCGATTTAAAATGCGGAATATATCTGATGCCTTCCAATTTTATCTGTTTCTGCATCAGATATTTATCACGACGCGCGGCTGAAAGTGACAGTATATTAGGCATACGGTTCCATTGATCACACAGCAAATCAAATACAGATACACCAGGTTCAGAGCCACAGATGATAAAGTCAGGCGCTTGTGTTAAATAACTCTCAATTTCAGCCACAGTAACACTTAGTGATTTATAATAAAAAACCTGTGCATAATCTTCCTTCTTGAAGGTTGCCATAACAGCTTCGGGAAGATGACTATTTGTTATCAGAGCAATAGTATCATATCCATAGAGTGCTTTAATTCTATTCGCGAACACTGCGCCACTTGAAAAAGGGTCAACTACCAGAACATATTTATTCTTCACTGATGCATCCTTATTTAAAAAATACTTTCAAATAATTTCTATACTAGCGATATCGCTCGATGGATAAGAACAGCATGCAAGACGAATACCGTTATCTCTTTCTGTTACGGAAAGACAGAAATCGGGTTCGCTTTTAACCTCTCCACTATTCAGCCGGAATTTACAACTTCCACATATCCCCGATCTACACATACTTCTAATGGGAACTTGATGTAAAATCAGGTTCTCCAGTACAGTCTTTTTTTTATTTACTCTCACCTGTCGGGACAGATTTCTGCCGGATATAATCATGTCTGATTGTTCTTCCGTTTTTTCCTCTTCTAATTCTAAGGCCGTTGAGGAAGTAAATGATTCTGTTTCGACCTTTGCCATAGGAAAAATCAGCCGTATTGATTCTCCCATGACAGCAGCAAATTGAATACTCCCGCAAATAACAACTTTATCGGGTTCATAGGAAAAATTAATTTTCCGTAGATCTATTCTTCCATAGCGAATAAGTTCGTCAACCCTGTATAACGGGCTGCGTGTGACATGAATATGCAAGTTGAACCAACTACAGCGCCTGTATAGATCAATAAGTTCATTTAAGTAAGGGATAGCGATTAGTTCGTTAAAACTCAATACGAGTGTTACCGTATGTCCTGTGTGTTTTTCTCCATAATATCTATAATATTCCCTAATCAGTGATAGAGGAAGTGTGATTCCTATTCCCCCCGCAATCATTAGCAAATGATTGCTATTTTTAATGGTATCGAAAGTGATATCTCCACCAACACCGACAACTTCTATTTCATTTCCAATCAAACAGAGCTCCGTTATCCTAGATGAAAAACTGGCAGCCCCTTTATTCTCGACTATAATATCGTAGTATTGTTCATTGCTGACTGAGACCAGTGTATAGCATCGATATTGAGATAAATTATCTATATCCGAAAGCTTGAAAACCAAATATTTACCAGGGCTGAGAGCAGCATCAATTCCGGAGGTGTTCTCGACAAGGTTAAGGCGAAATAGTCTAGTATTAGCTGTAAGTGAATAGGATTCGGAGCAAATAAGCTTCATCAGGGATTATCCATAAATAATATTACAAGCCAATTCTAGATATGACAGTTTCTGCTGAGTCAAGGTAGATATTTATCTCATTGCAGCTGTCTGTTTCAGCAATAATTTCTCTGGCATACGGGAATTCAACCATATTGAACACATTTTCCCATGCACCAAGTTCGTTATCTGCGAATAAATCAGCAGTCTTCAACATGGTCTCCCGCAGATATTTCCTTTCACTACGGCTGAGGTCTCTCACAATATCATAAGCAACATAGCTAAATACGCTAGCATGACTCCATTCATCTTCTGCATGAATTCTCGTTACTTCGTGACAGATTTTTTGAATACTGAAATCTTCCGCCATGACTTTAAGATAGTCAGTTATCAACGTTTCACTTGCACAAGCTATGGCAAATCGGCTAAGCCGCCTCTGCCACTCTGCTCCACAACCAGCCAAGAGTTGCTGACGCCAGCTAATCAGATTGAAACTTGTGTGGTTTAATGGAGCAATACGTCTCCTATCATAGATATAATTGCAGGCCATAATTGACATACGTGTGTGAAGCGCTTCATCCAAAAGAGCTTCAGACATAACATCTTGTAACTCTGCTCGGTTAGGGGCGTTTACAGGGGGAGACTTAATTATATCCTCACATGCTGGCGTTACGATGTCGCATTCAATGTATATTGTCTTCAGGTTATAGATACCCCATGCATACGAGAGGCATCTATTTTTTAGCTCATCAGGTGCCTCCTTCCATGCTTCATGCAAACGAAATGGTAGAAGTGACTCACTAAAGTCTTTTTTTAATACATCAAACTCAAGGTCTGAATATTCTGAATGTCTGTTATTGACCGCTGCCCTACTTTTCCATAATAAGGAAAGCTTTTTCAACATTATAGCAACGTTCTCACTATCAGGGATCACTACATTAGTATTCATAAATTATGCCTCAGCTCATGTAACTGTTAATTACTATTTTTAACTCGAATCATGGTCATAAAAATGGAACCAGTGAGTGCAAGTACAGCTGAAATTACAAGAGCATTTTCCCAATGGCCACTATCAAGAATTTTTCCATAAATGACTGCCGATAAAGCACTCCCGAGATAGAAAGAAAGTTGGCGTATACTTGTCGATAATAGTGTTCTCTCTTTCGCGAACCCCGTAATAGCAAGCGTATCAAGAAGTGGCATCAGACAATAATTAAGTAAAAGCCTGATAAAATACAAAGCGATAAAAACCGCAACTGACATATGGAGAGACTGAGCATAGATGCATATGAATGTTAGCACTCCAGCGATAATGACAGTTGGTTTAAGGGAAAATCGTTTAACCAACAAAGGCGCAAAAATTGCTCCAACAATACTAATGACTTTGTCCCCCCCCATTATAAGAGAGATTTCACTGACATTCATTGAATACGCAAGATTGAATACAATATTAATGAATCGAAATATCAAAGTAATAGAGCCGCCAAGCAAGGAAGAGGCAACAAATAGCACAAAAAAATTAAACCATTCAGTTTCCCTACCCCTTGAAATTTTTATTCCCTCTTTGTCTGGTTCAACAATTCCATCTAAAGATCTCAATCGGAAATAAATCATCAATATGGCAGAAAAAAAAGATGCCACTAGAATAAACTGATAGTTTACTAGATTAGCCGCACGAGAATAATAAGTTATTAGGCTAACTATAACTGATCCCACCATAGCTGCCCCCAGATAGGAAATGAAGAAACAGCTAAATAGCGCAGTACGGCTACTTGCTTCAACATTTGATCCTACCAATGAATTTCCGAGCGATAGCAACGCAATCATGCCAGATAAGATCAACCCTAACGTTAGTGCACTCGCAGTTATTGTTGTCAAGAAGGGGAGTAAAATGAAAGGGAATGCATAAATGAAGGAAGAATAGATAAGAAGACTTTTCTGAGAAACTTTCTTACTCAGATAAATCAAAGGCACTACTGCTGCGGCCATCATTATCATTGCAATGGCGTAAATATGCCCTGTATCTGATTTATCAATCCCACGAATTTCCAGATAGAAATTATAAACAGCATCAAACATGCCATTACTTAGCCCCATTAAAAAAGTCGCAATCAGGAAATTCCTAACCGCAGGACTAAACCTCTCTATTTCTTTTAACATTTTTATTCTTTTTCTCCCTTTCTGATTAATTTCCTACCTGTAAACTCCTCAATTAGTTTTTCCCCAGTCAGCCATTCACCGTATCCTGCAGCTGTATGAATATGTCCAGCACCAGGAATTACTTTTATTTCACTTCCCCATGCGGAGGCCAGCTCATGAGCTCGTTGCAATGAAAGATGCTCGTCGTTATCGCTACAAATCAGAAGGGAAGTTATAGAAAGGTTCTTGGTAGGTAGCGGCCTTTGCTGACGAATATCCTCCAGAGCATCCTGAGCGTCAACGTCAGCAAGCGCAACCATAACTGCATAGATGACCTTCTCACTGGCGTAAGATTCTGCCCATTGGGCTACGCTAACAGCGCCACAACTATGCCCGATTAGCACGATGTCACCTGTAGTATTCTTTATTGCCTGATCCAGACGCTCTACCCATGTCTGGCGACAAGGATTATTCCAATCATCCTGTATGACACGGATAACATTCGTATACTTCCTTTCCATGTAAGACTGCCAATGTTCAGGACCAGAGTTAGTATAGCCAGGGACAATCAGATAAGTAGTTTCCATTCATTCCTCACATATGGGGTAATTTTTCAGGTTCGATATTGATCCCAAATCGAGATGAAAGAAGTAACGATAGTTCTTCTCGGTTTGCTATTTCGTTTGAAGAAGAAGACAACCCATCGACCTCAGTGAAAATGTTGTTGCGTATACTTATACGCCCATTTTTCGTTGGCATACTTGCCACATTGTTCATGTTGAGGAGACTATTTGGTGAATACAAAGTATAGAAATACGCCATATCAACATCTTCAATCGTTGTTTCAATATCATGAAAAGCATAAATATCTTCCCACAATGCATCCGGTTTACTATTTTCTTTCACTGAGACGATCCATCCATGCTTGTGACATTTACTTACACGAGAAGAAAGAAAAGAATGTTGGTGCTCATACCCATCAGCTAAAAGTAAAGGGGCCCTTGGGCCTTTAGCCCCATAACCAATGTCGAAGATCCAATCTTTCTCCTCTATTGAAATAACGAATATCTGGTGGGTTGCAGGGGTAAATATCGGTGTTAACAATCTGGCCAATCGGCACCTATATATAAATCCAACATGTTCTAGAAAAGGTTTAAGCAAAACAGAAAATTCAAAACAAATCCCTCCTCTTCTATTTCCTAAGATGGATTCGGCTATAGTTAAATAACTAATTCCCTTGGATGCATTTTCTTTCATGCTCATATTTTCAAATGGAATTGAATATATGTGAGCACAATGCAATTTAAAAAGATAACTTACATCTGAAATAGTAGGGGCGGAAATATTTATACGAGAAGTGAAACGTAGCAAATCGTTCATAAAACTCTCCATGTATTTCCTACAGTTACTAGATAACCGTAACCATAGATTCCATTGAAATGTACGAATTGAAAACGTGATAATACGGCTTAATTTGCAGTATGCAATGTTAAAAATCATGATTTATTTTGTAAAAAAACATTACTTGCTTTGTGGGGGGGTAAAACATACATATCTCATTGATTCTATATAATATAGTTAATAATTATATAGTTATCACTATATGAATTTTTATTTAAACGAAATAATTAAAAATTAAAATAATTACGTCATGTTATTTATAGGTATTTATTAAATGCTCCGGTGATCAAAGATAATATTACGCCCAACAACACCGAAGCGGGTAAGAGCAACAGATTAGGCCATGTAGTGGTCATGGAACAGGTTGTCGAATGGCAGGCAGGAACTGGCAGGCGAACTGGGATAATTTGTCCACGTTATTCGCTTACCCACCGGACATTCGTAAAGCGATCTACACGACGAATGCTATTGAGTCGCTAAACCGCGTGATCCTGCATGCCATCAAGAAACGAAAGGTGTACCCAACAGATGACTCTGCGAGGAAAGTGGTGTGGCTAGCGATCCAGTCGGCATCAAAAAAATGGACGATGCCGATACAAAACTGGCGGCTGCCGATGAGCCGCTTTATTGTCGAGTTTAGTACCGCCTAGACGGTCATTTCTGAGAAAGGCATTTACACAGAGTCGTGTACAGGGTCCCGTGACTGTCGCTGGCGCAGAGTAGGGAATCGAGCAACGCCCTGATTAGGGCGTTGTATCGCGATGATGACGAGCTGTTGTGATGAAACGAGTGTTATGACGATTGGTCGTTTTCTGGCGCTGCGGCGGGCTTTTCTTCCGTAGACAGTTTCGCTTCCAGCTCGGTCATACGCTGTTCCAGGCGAGCAATCTTCTCGCGCGTGCGGAGCAGAACCTGCGTCTGAATATCGAACTCTTCACGGTTCACCAAATCCAATCGGGTCAGCTGTGCCTGCAAGACCTGACGAATTTTTTTCTCCACATCATCACCCAATTCCCGGATACCTTTTGGCATAGATTCATGCACTTGACGGGCGATTTGCTCAATCTTCTTTGGGTCAATCATGTCGCTTTCCTGATTAGGTTATGTAAGTTATTACTATAGCAAGTGTAATGGGTATAAATAAAATCTGACATCGGCTTTGCACATATTCAGCATGGTTTTACTGTAATTCAGAATAATTTTACTGTAATCCAGCAGACGTTTTGCCCTATTTCCTGTTGTGGATCAATTGCCCTATCGAGGTATTAGCGTTATAGTAAACCCGCTTATTCTCAGGGCGGGGTGTAATTCCCCACCGGCGGTAAACCAGTGAACGCAGTCTCTGCGCACTGGAAGCCCGCGAGCGCTCTCGCTGTTTTTTCCGATATTAATTATCGGTTTCGCAGCGTGGGGTCAGCAGATCCGGTGTAATTCCGGGGCCGACGGTTAAAGTCCGGATGGGAGAGAGTAACGGTATCTGTCGGGCTATATGCCCGCTCGCGTTATTTTTGTTAACTATTACTATGCAACCAGTAGTAGTGGTTACTCCTCAAGCTCGCCCTGATTCTGGTAATCCATAATAACATTGAGGTTTTTTACCATGAATCAGACATTACTTTCTGAATTTGGCAATCCTACCGAACGCGTAGAACGCGCACTTGATGCATTGCGTCATGGCCGCGGCGTGCTGGTGTTGGATGATGAAGATCGTGAAAATGAAGGTGACATGATCTTTTCCGCTGAAAATATGACCGTTGAACAAATGGCGCTGACGATTCGTCACGGTAGTGGCATTGTGTGCCTGTGCCTGACGGAAGAGCGTCGCCAGCAGTTGGAATTGCCGATGATGGTGGAGAAGAACTCCAGCCATTATCAAACGGCATTCACCGTGACGATCGAAGCCGCCGAAGGCGTGACGACTGGCGTTTCGGCTGCCGACCGCTTAACCACCATTCGTGCCGCGATTGCGGATAACGCCAAGCCGAGCGATCTGAATCGCCCTGGTCACGTATTTCCGCTGCGTGCCCAGCCGGGTGGCGTGTTAACGCGCGGTGGTCACACTGAAGCGACGGTTGACCTGATGACGCTGGCAGGCCTGAAGCCGTCTGGTGTTCTGTGTGAACTGACGAATGATGATGGTTCAATGGCGCACGCGCCGGAAGTGATCACATTTGCCAAACAGCACGATATGCCAGTACTGACGATTGAAGATCTGGTGGCTTACCGCATCGCGGCAGCGCGCAAAGCTAGCTGATTCACGCAGTGTATAGAAATAAGAAGGGCCGAGTAATCGGCCCTTTTGTATTTTATGGCGTTAGGTTTTTTAACGGCTAACCGGTGCTTACGGCTTTCTTGCCAGCAGCGTTGCGAAGCGCAGCTTGATGCGGTTACCCTGCGCATCGGTCTTGTGTAGCTCACCCATATCCTCGTTGTATTTGAGGATCTCCCAATCGGCGTAATAGTTCTTCAGCTCGTTTTCTTTAAAGGTAAACGAGAAAGGCAGTGGGCACGGACAATCTTCTGTCGACATCGCGGCGATAATCAGGTTATAGCCGCCGTTAACGGTGTTGTCCTGCATATTGCTGATGATGTGCGGAATGCGATCGCGTTCCAGAAACATCAGCACGACGGTCGACAGGATAAAATCGTACTGCTCTTTGATTTCCGCCAGATTGATGTTGTAAACGCCCGCTCGGATGTTTTCCAGCGCTTCGCTCTTGATGATGTTATTCAGCGAATCAATGCTTTGCTCGTGCTTATCACAGGCCGTGACGTCAAACCCGCGCAGGTTCAGGTACAGCGAATTACGCCCACCACCGCAGCCTAAATCCAGCGTTTTACCCGGTTTGATGTGCTGCATGGCGTTGATCACTTCGGAATGGGTACGCGTCAGACCGTATTTTTTATGATATAAATCTTCCGCGGAGCAGAAAAAGCTGAGCTGACATTCGAGATCGTCAGAGAACGAGACGATGCGGTGCCACGCCTGTGGTTCAACAAACGGCGGCTGGTTCTGTTCGGAGAACTGGAACGTCTCCAGCGTTTCGCCGTCTTCGGTCAGCATGGAGAAGGTCATTTCCCCTTTCAACACGGTCAGTTTTGCCCAGGTGCCTTCCTGCGTGTTGTGCTTTTCCTGAAACGCGGCAGGCAGCGTCTGGCTGTTCCACTGCGGCATCTTCTTATAACAAATGAGATCTTGCATCGTTACCTCGGTCTGTAAATTCTAAAAGGCATGGCCGTATTCTATTAATCCGCACGCAGGTTGACCAGAAATATGTATTTTAAATGCATTATTTATTTTGCTGTCTCAGTCCGTGGTTTAACTCACTGTGGAAAGCTGTCGCAGCAGTGGAAATGCCTCTTTCATTCGCTCACCACCGACCACAAAGGCGCGTAGCACCTGCTGACTATCCAGCGCTTTTGCCACCATCCCCTGTTCGTTCCATTCCTGCTGCCAGTGCAAATCACTGCCAGTGGTATCGCCTGCCATCTGTAAGGGAAACAGCGGCGTCTTGATTTTAACCAGCATTGGCGGCAGTGTCAGCGCCTCACTGGCACCCAGCAGGTTTTTCGCCAGCGTAATCGCGCTGAGCTGAATCGGTTGCAGGAAAGGCAGGAGCTTACTGCCAATCTCCGCGCAGTCGCCCAGTGCATAAATCAGTGGATCGGTAGTCTGTAACTGCGCATTGGTCTGGATACCTTTCTGCACCATTAACCCCGCCGTTTTCGCCAACTGTGTGTTGGCCTGCAAACCGATAGCGGAGAGAACCTCATCTACTTCTACAGATCGACCATCGGTAAATGTGGCCTGTACGCCGGTTTCGGTTTTCTCCAACTGTTGCAGGGTTGTGTTCAACTGCAGAGAAACGCCCTGCTGCGTCAGCGTGAATTGCAGGCGCGCGCTGACTTCGGGCGGCATCAACGCGGGCAGAATGCTGCTGGCACAGTCAACCAGCGTGACCCGTTTTCCGGCGCGACCCAGATCCATCGCCAGTTCGGTACCGATGAGCCCGGCACCGAGCACCAGTATGCGTTCAGCCTGCCAGAGCCGACTTTCGTGGGTGCGATATTCCTGCTGACTATTGAGCGTCAGCATATGTTCGCGTCCCGGAATCGGCGGCACTATCGCGCTGGCACCGGTTGCGAACACAAGCTTGTGGTAGTCATAGCGATCCGCGCCGCAGATGACCTGTTGCGCATGGCGGTCAATGGCGGTGACGCGCGTATTGGCCAGCAGCGCAATGCGGTTTTCTTCAGCAAACGCGGTTGCCGACATCTTGGTCAGATCGTCGGCGTGCTGTTGCAGACTCATCACATGACTCAGATCCGGCTTGTTGTACTCATCGCCGCTGTCGGCAGTAATCAGGCGGATAGGGCAGTGCGCATCCAGCTTGCGTAGCTGCCGGATGAGCTGGCGGGCGGCAAAGCCCGCGCCAATAATCACAATATCTTTCATCATCCTCTCCTTAGCGAATCGGATTGAAAACGTCTTTGCCCAGCCCGCATTCTGGGCAGAGGAAGCTGTCTGGTACGTCCGACCACATGGTGCCCGGTGTGACATCCTGCATCGGTTCGCCGAGTGCCGGATCGTAGATCCACTGGCAGACGCTGCACTGCATACAGCCGTTTTCTGACTGTGCCGTTGGCTGTGCGGTTGTCTGTGGCGCAGCGACTTCATTGCATCCGCAGGCGCTCTCGGTAGGAGCGCTCACATTCTGCGGGGCGGTTTGCGGTGCCGCAGCGGTCTGTTTTACGGGCGAGATGACGCGACGGGCAGGCGTATTATCCAGCGGATGCAATGCCCACTGACGCGCGATTTCGCGACCGTGTTCGCGACAAATTTCCAGCGCGGAACCATCAGGACGCCACTTGGTTTTCAGCGCCAGCGTGGTTTCGAAACCAGCGTCCATCAGACGGGTTTGAACGCGGTCTACCGCGCCGCCGTTCCAGCCGTAGCTGCCGAACGCCGAGGCTTTCTTGTTTTGGAAACGCAGACCGGTGATCTCTTCCAGCATGGCGGCGACCTTCGGCATCATCACATTATTCATGGTGGATGAACCGACTAGCACGCCTTTCGAGCGGAAGACCTGTGTCAGGATCTCGTTCTTGTCGTGACGGGCGACGTTGTAAATTTTTACCGCGACGCCGGGATCGACATCGTTGATACCTTGCGCAATGGCGTCGGCCATCATGCGAGTGTTATTGGACATGGTGTCGTAAAACAGCGTGATGCGATCTTCCTGATAGCTGTCTGCCCACTTCAGATACAGGTGAATGATCTGGGCAGGATCGTCACGCCATACCACGCCGTGTGAGGTCGCAACCATCGACAGCGGCAGGTTAAAGCCCAGCACTTCGTGGATCTTGGCGGTCACCAGGCGGCTGAACGGCGTCAGAATATTGGCGAAATAGCGTTGACACTGCTCGAACAGTTCAGTCTGATCGACTTCGTCATTGAACAGGTGCTCATCGCAGTAGTGCTGGCCGAACGCATCGTTACTGAACAGCACGGCGTCCTCGGTCATGTAGGTCATCATACTGTCCGGCCAGTGCAGCATCGGCGTTTCGATAAAGATCAACTGCTTACCGTTGCCGATATCCAGTGTGTCGCCGGTTTTGACCGTGTGGAAATTCCACTCAGGGTGGTGATGGTGACCGGTAATGGAATCGATCGCGTTGTGAGTGCAGTAAATCGGCGTGTTGGGAATACGCGCCATCAGCTCGCTCAGCGCGCCGGCGTGATCCTCCTCGGCGTGGTTGATCACGATGTAGTCAATCGTATTCAGATCCACTTCCGCCATCAGGTTTTGCACAAACTCACGGCTGAATTTGTGATCGACGGTATCGATCAGCACGGTTTTTTCTTCGCGGATCAGGTAGCTGTTGTAGCTGCTGCCTTGCAGCGTCTTGTATTCGGTGCCGTGAAAATCACGGACTTCCCAGTCGCGTTGTCCAACCCAGTGGATATTGTTCTTAACGTGAATCGTCATGTTCTGAAACCTCAATAGTCATAGTCGGGAATATGCTGTAGAGATTGCAGGAAGTGTGCCAATTTTTAATATATTGATTTATAAAGTTTTAATAAATAATAATTGTCAAAATGACATACTTTATCTATTGTCTTAATGACACAGGTTCTGTCATTAGGACACACCATGACGCTCTCTATTAACGCCCTTGCCCGTATCGCTATCGAACTGCAAATGGGGCTATCGAATCAGGATCGTTTCCAGCGCTTAATCAACAGCCTGCGCCAACTGTTGCGCTGTGATGCCTCGGCGCTGTTGCGTTACGAGAATCAGCTGTTCCGCCCGCTGGCGATCGACGGTCTGGCACCGGATGTACTGGGGCGACGCTTTCGCCTGTCCGATCATCCGCGTCTGGAGGCGATTGCCCGCGCGGGTGACGTGGTGCGCTTTCCGGCTGATAGCCAGCTTCCCGATCCCTATGACGGCCTGATCCCCAGTCAGGAGGATCTTAAGGTGCATGCCTGCGTCGGCCTGCCGCTGTTTGCCAATCAGAACCTGATCGGGGCACTGACCGTGGATGGTATGGACCCTTTCCAGTTCGACCATTTTAGCGATGAGGAACTGCGGCTGGTGGGGGCGATGGCGGCGGCAGCGCTGAGTAACGCGCTGCTGATGGAGCGCCTTGAGCGGCAGTTGCCCGCGCCGGTGCGGGCTGAAAGTCCGGCGGCGGAAAGCGTCGAGGAAATGGTTGGACTGTCGGAACCGATGCAGCGGTTGAAGAAAGAGGTCGATATTGTCGCGGGCTCCGATCTGAACGTGCTGATTATGGGAGAAACCGGCGTCGGCAAAGAATTGGTGGCGCGAGCGATTCATCGTGGTTCCAGCCGGGCAAGTCATCCTCTGGTGTACCTGAACTGTGCTGCGCTGCCGGAGTCGGTCGCGGAGAGCGAGCTGTTTGGTCATGTGAAGGGGGCGTTTACCGGTGCGATCCACCATCGCACCGGCAAGTTTGAGATGGCGGATAACGGCACGCTGTTTCTGGATGAGATTGGCGAACTGTCGCTGACGCTACAGGCGAAGCTGCTGCGCGTTTTGCAGTATGGCGATCTCCAACGGGTGGGTGATGACAGCAGCCTGAAAGTGAACGTGCGCGTGCTGGCGGCGACCAACCGCGATCTGCGGCAGGCGGTGCTGGATGGGGCTTTCCGTGCTGACTTGTTCCACCGTCTGAGCGTGTTCCCGCTGTCTGTACCACCGCTGCGTGAGCGCAGTCAGGATGTGGCGCTGCTGGCGGGATTCTTCTGCGAGCGCAGCCGCGTGCAACTGGGGCTGGCGCGACTGGCGTTGACGGCAGATGCGGGCGCGCTACTGGAGCAGTACGACTGGCCGGGGAATGTGCGCGAGCTGGAACACGCTATTTACCGTGCCACCGTGCTGGCAAGAGCAGGGCAGGAATCGGGCGAGGTGCTGTTAGGCCCTGAGCATTTCAATCTTGAACTTCCCGCTCAACCTGCTCATTCCGCCACGGGATCGTCGAATGCTATCGAGATAGAGCCAGCCTATTTCATCAGTGGCGGCCTGCGGGAGGCAACGGACGACTATCAGCGCCGGATCATCCAACAAACGCTGGCACGCCATGAGGGCAACTGGTCATCCTGCGCCAGAGAACTGGAAATGGACAGCGGCAACCTGCACCGTCTGGCGAAGCGGCTAAAAATTAAAAAAGATGTTTTTTAATTCGGCAGCTATCACTTTTAGATAAAAAAGATCGCTGATTTTTAGTGGCGTAAAAGGGGCTGAACCGAAAGAGGCTTTCAGGATGAGCCGCATGGATGCGGCGAAAACCAGTGCCGCGTCGGACAAAAACGTCAGAGACGTTTTTGAACAGCACATGTGCTGGCCCGAAGGGCGAGTCTCATTTATGAGACGAGTCATCGCGTCACTGGTGGTCCGTTAAAAAGCCTCTGGCGGTGAAGGTATCGCGTAGCGACCCCGTTCCGCCAAAAAGCCTGAGGTCAAGGAGCAGCGGCGATTGGCTGCTCCTTGTCGGGTGCGTGCAGAGAATCTGCATGAAAATACCGATTGTTATCGCACACGAAATATCGCCTAACTTCTAACCGCCGTAGGGCTTCCTTAACCGCACTTCACGCACTTGGCGCTCTGAATCACCTGGAAGAAATCGTTGCCTTTATCATCGACCAGAATAAAGGCTGGGAAATCTTCGACTTCGATTTTCCAGATGGCCTCCATTCCCAGTTCAGGGTATTCGACGCAGGTCAGGCTCTTGATGCTGTTCTGCGCCAGAATCGCTGCCGGGCCGCCGATGCTGCCAAGGTAGAAGCCGCCGTGTTTATGGCACGCGTCGGTCACCTGCTGAATACCAGCGTACTTGATGCCCTCAGTGTCAGCATAGTTG
>NZ_JACDSF010000068.1 GCF_013449685.1 Pectobacterium brasiliense
GCCTTATGTTCAGAATACATATTCTGACCAACCTTAACATCCTGTATTGATGAGCCATGAGTATAAATTACAACTCATCTTCCGATGTTGGCATACTTAAGAATTCTTTCAATGAACGAGCAATAAGCCCTAACCCTTCACCTACAACCAGATTATCGACATAATATCGCCAATTAAAAATGTGTTGATAGGTTGGTGAACTATTCCTAATGTCATAAATAATACTGGAGTCTGATGCTCCATCATAACTAGAACCAATAACTATTAATCCATTGGGCAATAATGAACGGGATTCGTAAATAGACTCCTGAGATAGCCTTGTATATTCTAAAATGGAATTACTACTGTAAATAATATCTATGCCGATAATTCTGCTTCCATCGTTGTATTTTGCCAAAACACTATCAATATCATCTACCGGACCAATAGGCTTATCATTTGTTAAAAACATCAGCTCTTGCATTTCGTTAGAAAGCACTACCCCCAACTCGTTTTGAATAAACGCTATAGATGCATTTACTCTATTCACATCTGGAGTAAAATCGGGTTCATCCATATCCCAGTTATCAAGATCAGATTTTTCAATAGTCATTTGAAAATCTCCGCTACGCCACATTGAATGTCCCTCAATTTACAGTCCCCGAGTGACGCTATTTATCTGTATTCGTGGCCTATTGAATACAGATTACAACTCATTTGCCGCTGTTGGCGTATTAAGAAACTCCTTCAATGAGTGAGCCAACAGCCCCAAACCTTCCCCCACAACTAAATTGTCAACATAATATCGCCAGTTAAAAACATGTAAGTATGTTGGTGAGTTAGGTCTAACGTCGTAGACGATACAGGAATCAGAATCACCATCATAGTTTGAGCCGATAACTATCAGGCCATTAGGTAACAAGTGCCTTTCATCATAAATGGATTCCTGGGACAGTTTCGTGTACTCAACTACTTGTTCTGATGGAAATAAAACAGATACACGTATAGGTCTAGCCCCGTAATCATACTTAGCAAGGCAATATTCTTTTTTTCTAATAGGTGCAATGGCTTCATCATTTGTTGATTTTAAATAACTATTAAATTCAATAGGCAACCTAACCATTAACACATTTTCGATAACGTTTATTGCTCCCTTTACCTTATCTAAGTCGAAGCTTGAAGCACTCATTCTCCAACCCGAAAAATCTTTTTCAACTATTTCCATAATTAAAAATCCGTATCGCCCCACATTGAATTACCGCCCGAATGGGCAGTTCCCGAATTAGACTCTCCCGTTTCTTTCACTCTGTAAGCATGATGCACCCGCTTATCAACAAATGACATTGTTACACCATCTGGCTCATGGTGCCATACTCCAAAGCGATCCTCATCTGGAGTTACCTCTCTACCATATTTTTTCTCAAAGGCATCGTAGGACTTAGTGAAATCATCATCTTCTCCCAAATCCTTCGCCAGCTTACCCCTCATATCAATTTCGACCTGATAGGGTTTTCCTCCATCACCTATTGGCTTAACATCTTTTAAGGGAGGGAAATCGGAAAAATCGGGATGACCATCCTTGAATGGAATACCTTGCTCATGCTTGCCATGATCTTTAAGCGCTGCATATAAGCTGGGGTTCTTTTGTTCGTCAGGTTTATAAAACCCTGTACCTGGTGGACAGGGGTTACCATCCTTATCTACCCATTTACCTTTTTCGGACGAAGGTAATCGACCAACATCCATGGATTTATCATTTTCAAATTTTTCACGCGCCAGTTTTTTGCATTCTTCCGTTTTACATTTACCTATTTCTTTATCCAGTTTTTCCTGTTTTCTCTTTGCTATCAGCTCTTTCCAGTACTTTTTTGCATTTTCGCGCGTTGTTGCAAATACTTTCGTATTTAGCGCCGCTTTGGCCTTCGATAAAGCCTCGGTTACCTTTTCAACTTTAGCCGCTATTTTCCCTGCTTTTGCACCGTCACCGAGGATCGGAATAAATCCTAATGCATCCAATGCTGCACCGCCCCAGTCACCTTTAAAAAGAGAACGCCCCAGCGAAACCACATCTGCTGCTGTGCCAAAAGGCGGAGGTGCGGCACCTGCTGCAGCTAAACCTCCGTCTACAATAAGTTCGTTATATTGAGATTCCATATCAGCGATTTTTTTGCGATCTGCCTCAATTTCCGGACTATTACTTCGCTCTCTAATATTCGCCATAGTATTCTCCTTGACTTTTCACCCGATTCATTCCGGAAACCAGTAATTTGGATGGCTGTTCATAAGTGCATCAACACCCTGGTCTTCGCTGACGTCGGTAAACAGTGCTTCCAGACGCTCATCTTCCTTCCGCGTCGTATCC
>NZ_JACDSF010000069.1 GCF_013449685.1 Pectobacterium brasiliense
TACGAGAATGCGACGGCAGTTGGCACGACCTGAGCCTATCGATCCCTCCCACTGAACCTGTTCTGGTGAAATTGACGCCTGAGTTATATCAAGCGTTGCAAGGTTCGCCTGACGAGCATCGTCTGCTCGCTCTGTGGCAAGAGGGGGATAGCATCAGATATTTCCCGCCCTGTGAAAGGATGAGCATGGTCCGCAAGGCATTGGCGAAAGCCGAGCAGGCTGGTGCGACAGAGTCTCAAAGACGGTTGTGGGCATTAGCCTATTTGGAAGGTGGTCAGCAAGCGTTGGAAGAACAAAAGGGACGACCATGAGCGTGGCAAGCGGTTTAACAAGAGTGATATCGGGGCTGATAACGGCGATATGGCAGATCTTGCCACGCTGGGGGCGGTGGACGGCAAGCATTCTGCTGGTGCTTTGGCTGGTCTGGACGTTCCTGATTCAGGAACGGCATGGCGGGGCGTCATTAGTGGTTATGTCAGTAATGGATCGACCGATTAGTTATGCCTATGTCAACGGAAATATGGGGGGAAATACCGATGCATTTGACGGGCGGAATGCGGGGGGGAAAAACGCAGGCCCCTATCGGATAGACGGAGATTCGGTCAATATTAAATGGCTACTGAGTGCTACTCTAAAGCAACAAGAAGAACAGGGGCTTCGTCCTGAAAAACATACGATCACTCTGCCGATGCCTAAACGTGAAAAAGGCCAGAATGATCTCTGTGTCCTGTTTTTGCCCGATAACAAGCCGATGATACGTTGGGCCTATCGTTGTCACCTTGATATGCAGGATGTAATAAACATTTATCGGACGAGGAAGTTGTAATGGTGGATTGGGATGATCTGGAATGTCGCGTTGCGCGTGAGGAA
>NZ_JACDSF010000007.1:0-1762 GCF_013449685.1 Pectobacterium brasiliense
GCACTGCTCTTTAACAATTTAATCAGACAATCTGTGTGGGCACTCACAAGACCGTATCTTAACGATATAAAAAGTCTTGAAGAGTGAACAACAGTAAATTCATTACGAATAAACAGTTACTAATTCTTTGAGCATCGCTGACGAGTTCAGCAAATCAAACAAATCTTAAATTGAAGAGTTTGATCATGGCTCAGATTGAACGCTGGCGGCAGGCCTAACACATGCAAGTCGAGCGGTAGCACAGAAGAGCTTGCTCTTTGGGTGACGAGCGGCGGACGGGTGAGTAATGTCTGGGAAACTGCCTGATGGAGGGGGATAACTACTGGAAACGGTAGCTAATACCGCATAACCTCGCAAGAGCAAAGAGGGGGACCTTCGGGCCTCTCGCCATCAGATGTGCCCAGATGGGATTAGCTAGTAGGTGAGGTAATGGCTCACCTAGGCGACGATCCCTAGCTGGTCTGAGAGGATGACCAGCCACACTGGAACTGAGACACGGTCCAGACTCCTACGGGAGGCAGCAGTGGGGAATATTGCACAATGGGCGCAAGCCTGATGCAGCCATGCCGCGTGTGTGAAGAAGGCCTTCGGGTTGTAAAGCACTTTCAGCGGGGAGGAAGGCGGTGAGGTTAATAACCTTATCGATTGACGTTACCCGCAGAAGAAGCACCGGCTAACTCCGTGCCAGCAGCCGCGGTAATACGGAGGGTGCAAGCGTTAATCGGAATGACTGGGCGTAAAGCGCACGCAGGCGGTCTGTTAAGTTGGATGTGAAATCCCCGGGCTTAACCTGGGAACTGCATTCAAAACTGACAGGCTAGAGTCTTGTAGAGGGGGGTAGAATTCCAGGTGTAGCGGTGAAATGCGTAGAGATCTGGAGGAATACCGGTGGCGAAGGCGGCCCCCTGGACAAAGACTGACGCTCAGGTGCGAAAGCGTGGGGAGCAAACAGGATTAGATACCCTGGTAGTCCACGCTGTAAACGATGTCGATTTGGAGGTTGTGCCCTTGAGGCGTGGCTTCCGGAGCTAACGCGTTAAATCGACCGCCTGGGGAGTACGGCCGCAAGGTTAAAACTCAAATGAATTGACGGGGGCCCGCACAAGCGGTGGAGCATGTGGTTTAATTCGATGCAACGCGAAGAACCTTACCTACTCTTGACATCCAGAGAACTTAGCAGAGATGCTTTGGTGCCTTCGGGAACTCTGAGACAGGTGCTGCATGGCTGTCGTCAGCTCGTGTTGTGAAATGTTGGGTTAAGTCCCGCAACGAGCGCAACCCTTATCCTTTGTTGCCAGCGATTCGGTCGGGAACTCAAAGGAGACTGCCGGTGATAAACCGGAGGAAGGTGGGGATGACGTCAAGTCATCATGGCCCTTACGAGTAGGGCTACACACGTGCTACAATGGCGTATACAAAGAGAAGCGACCTCGCGAGAGCAAGCGGACCTCATAAAGTACGTCGTAGTCCGGATTGGAGTCTGCAACTCGACTCCATGAAGTCGGAATCGCTAGTAATCGTAGATCAGAATGCTACGGTGAATACGTTCCCGGGCCTTGTACACACCGCCCGTCACACCATGGGAGTGGGTTGCAAAAGAAGTAGGTAGCTTAACCTTCGGGAGGGCGCTTACCACTTTGTGATTCATGACTGGGGTGAAGTCGTAACAAGGTAACCGTAGGGGAACCTGCGGTTGGATCACCTCCTTACCAAGAAGATGTGTGTTGCGTGAAGTGCTCACACAGATTGTCTGATGAAAATA
>NZ_JACDSF010000007.1:1897-5218 GCF_013449685.1 Pectobacterium brasiliense
TTGCTCTTTAACAATCTGGAACAAGCTGAAAATTGAAACATGACAGCTGAACATGCATGACGGCCTTCGGGTGTGTCGTGATGAATCAGTCTGTCAATGAGTCTCTCAAATAATCGCAGCGCGGATAGTGACTTTGGTTTACTAAAGACACCTTCGGGTTGTGAGGTTAAGCGACTAAGCGTACACGGTGGATGCCTAGGCAGTCAGAGGCGATGAAGGGCGTGCTAATCTGCGATAAGCGTCGGTAAGCTGATATGAAGCGTTATACCCGACGATACCCGAATGGGGAAACCCAGTGTGTTTCGACACACTATCATGACATGAATACATAGTGTCATGAGGCGAACCGGGGGAACTGAAACATCTCAGTACCCCGAGGAAAAGAAATCAACCGAGATTCCCCCAGTAGCGGCGAGCGAACGGGGAGGAGCCCAGAACCTGAATCAGTTTGTGTGTTAGTGGAAGCGTCTGGAAAGTCGCACAGTAAAGGGTGATAGTCCCGTACACAAAAATGCACAGATTGTGAGTTCGATGAGTAGGGCGGGACACGTGACATCCTGTCTGAATATGGGGGGACCATCCTCCAAGGCTAAATACTCCTGACTGACCGATAGTGAACCAGTACCGTGAGGGAAAGGCGAAAAGAACCCCGGCGAGGGGAGTGAAATAGAACCTGAAACCGTGTACGTACAAGCAGTGGGAGCCTACTTGTTAGGTGACTGCGTACCTTTTGTATAATGGGTCAGCGACTTATATTCTGTAGCAAGGTTAACCGAATAGGGGAGCCGTAGGGAAACCGAGTCTTAACTGGGCGTTAAGTTGCAGGGTATAGACCCGAAACCCGGTGATCTAGCCATGGGCAGGTTGAAGGTTGGGTAACACTAACTGGAGGACCGAACCGACTAATGTTGAAAAATTAGCGGATGACTTGTGGCTGGGGGTGAAAGGCCAATCAAACCGGGAGATAGCTGGTTCTCCCCGAAAGCTATTTAGGTAGCGCCTCGTGAACTCATCTTCGGGGGTAGAGCACTGTTTCGGCTAGGGGGTCATCCCGACTTACCAACCCGATGCAAACTACGAATACCGAAGAATGTTATCACGGGAGACACACGGCGGGTGCTAACGTTCGTCGTGAAGAGGGAAACAACCCAGACCGCCAGCTAAGGTCCCAAAGTCATGGTTAAGTGGGAAACGATGTGGGAAGGCATAGACAGCCAGGATGTTGGCTTAGAAGCAGCCATCATTTAAAGAAAGCGTAATAGCTCACTGGTCGAGTCGGCCTGCGCGGAAGATGTAACGGGGCTAAACCATGCACCGAAGCTGCGGCAGCGACACTTAGGTGTTGTTGGGTAGGGGAGCGTTCTGTAAGCCTGCGAAGGTGGCCTGTGAGGGCTGCTGGAGGTATCAGAAGTGCGAATGCTGACATAAGTAACGATAATGCGGGTGAAAAACCCGCACGCCGGAAGACCAAGGGTTCCTGTCCAACGTTAATCGGGGCAGGGTGAGTCGACCCCTAAGGCGAGGCTGAAAAGCGTAGTCGATGGGAAACAGGTTAATATTCCTGTACTCGGTGTTACTGCGAAGGGGGGACGGAGAAAGCTAGGTTATCCGGGCGACGGTTGTCCCGGTTTAAGCGTGAAGGTGGATGACTTTGGTAAATCCGGGTCATTGTTAACACTGAGGCGTGATGACGAGTCACTACGGTGATGAAGTAACCGATGCTACGCTTCCAGGAAAAGCCTCTAAGCTCCAGGTAACATCAAATCGTACCCCAAACCGACACAGGTGGTCAGGTAGAGAATACTCAGGCGCTTGAGAGAACTCGGGTGAAGGAACTAGGCAAAATGGTGCCGTAACTTCGGGAGAAGGCACGCTGATGGTAAGTGAAGTGACGTGCTCACGGAGCTGAAATCAGTCGAAGATACCAGCTGGCTGCAACTGTTTAATAAAAACACAGCACTGTGCAAACACGAAAGTGGACGTATACGGTGTGACGCCTGCCCGGTGCCGGAAGGTTAATTGATGGGGTCAGCCGCAAGGCGAAGCTCTTGATCGAAGCCCCGGTAAACGGCGGCCGTAACTATAACGGTCCTAAGGTAGCGAAATTCCTTGTCGGGTAAGTTCCGACCTGCACGAATGGCGTAATGATGGCCAGGCTGTCTCCACCCGAGACTCAGTGAAATTGAACTCGCTGTGAAGATGCAGTGTACCCGCGGCAAGACGGAAAGACCCCGTGAACCTTTACTATAGCTTGACACTGAACCTTGAGCCTTGATGTGTAGGATAGGTGGGAGGCTTTGAAGCGTGGACGCCAGTCTGCGTGGAGCCAACCTTGAAATACCACCCTTTAATGTTTGATGTTCTAACGTGGGCCCGTAATCCGGGTTGCGGACAGTGTCTGGTGGGTAGTTTGACTGGGGCGGTCTCCTCCCAAAGCGTAACGGAGGAGCACGAAGGTTAGCTAATCCTGGTCGGACATCAGGAGGTTAGTGCAAAGGCATAAGCTAGCTTGACTGCGAGAGTGACAGCTCGAGCAGGTGCGAAAGCAGGTCTTAGTGATCCGGTGGTTCTGAATGGAAGGGCCATCGCTCAACGGATAAAAGGTACTCCGGGGATAACAGGCTGATACCGCCCAAGAGTTCATATCGACGGCGGTGTTTGGCACCTCGATGTCGGCTCATCACATCCTGGGGCTGAAGTAGGTCCCAAGGGTATGGCTGTTCGCCATTTAAAGTGGTACGCGAGCTGGGTTTAGAACGTCGTGAGACAGTTCGGTCCCTATCTGCCGTGGGCGTTGGAAGATTGAGAGGGGTTGCTCCTAGTACGAGAGGACCGGAGTGAACGCACCACTGGTGTACGGGTTGTGATGCCAATTGCATTGCCCGGTAGCTAAGTGCGGAAGAGATAACCGCTGAAAGCATCTAAGCGGGAAACTTGCCTCGAGATGAGTCTTCCCTGGACACTTGATGTCCCTGAAGGGCCGTTGAAGACGACGACGTAGATAGGCTGGGTGTGTAAGCGTAGCGATACGTTGAGCTAACCAGTACTAATGACCCGAGAGGCTTAACCTTACAACACCGAAGGTGTTTTGTGATGAAAGACTCATAGATTTTGATAGTCAGCTTGTTCAGAGATTGGTTCTGGTGGTTGTGCGGATAAGAAGCGAAAGCGACTGAAGTACGACGGCTGGAATGAAACAGAATTTGCCTGGCGGCGATAGCGCGGTGGTCCCACCTGACCCCATGCCGAACTCAGAAGTGAAACGCCGTAGCGCCGATGGTAGTGTGGGGCTTCCCCATGTGAGAGTAGGGAACTGCCAGG
>NZ_JACDSF010000070.1:0-158 GCF_013449685.1 Pectobacterium brasiliense
CGCTCAGGGGCGGTGACGAGCGAAGGGGAATCCAACTGCGCGGGGCTGATGCCGGGCAACACCTTCACGCTGACGGAGCACCCGAATGCGACGCTGAATGCGGTATGGCAGACGGTGAGCGTGACGCACGTCGGGCAGCAGCCGCAGGCGCTGGAAGA
>NZ_JACDSF010000070.1:244-7874 GCF_013449685.1 Pectobacterium brasiliense
CGGGGGAAGAAATCTACTGCGACCAGTATGGTCGGGTAAAACTGCAATTCCCGTGGGATCGCTACGGCACGAGTAACGACCAGAGCTCCTGCTGGGTGCGCGTCAGTCAGGGCTGGGCGGGCGGCCAGTACGGCATGATTGCCATCCCACGTATCGGCCATGAAGTGATCGTCAGCTTCCTTGAAGGCGATCCGGACCAGCCGATTGTCACCGGGCGTACTTTCCACGCCACCAATCCGACGCCGTACGTTTTACCAGCACATAAAACGCGTACCACGCTTCGTACCGATACGCATAAAGGCAGTGGTTTCAACGAACTGCGTTTTGAGGATGAGGCGACGCGTGAGCAAATTTATTACCACGCTCAAAAAGATATGGATGGTGTTATTAACAACATCCACCGGCAGAGCGTCGGGCGCGATCAGCACCTCAGCGTGGATCAGGATCAGTTCCAACGGGTCACGCGTCACCGCCATCGAACGATAGGCAAGGATGATTTTGAAAACATTGGTCAGGATCATCATCAGGAAATTGGCCGGAGTTTTATTCAGAAAATTGGTGCGTCGTTCAAACGTTTCATCGGCGGGGGAGAGATTACCCGTATCGAAGGGAGCCGTCAGACCACGATGTCCGGTTCTGAGGAGACGCTGATCGGCGCGCACCAGCGCGTTCTGGTGAATACGGACAGCTACCTGAAAGCCGCGGATATCGTGCTGGAAGCGGGACAGGCTCTGACCATCAAAGGGCCTGGCGGCTTTATCAAGATTGATAGCGCGGGTGTCACGATTTCCGGGACGATTGTGAAAATCAACGATGGCGGTGCGGCTGGTGTAGGGACTGCGCCAGTATCCATTACGCCAGAAGATCCGACGAAGCCTACGCTGCCCGATGCGCCAGACAGACGTTAAGGAGGAACTATGCCAGGTGCTGCACGTTTAGGTGACAGTTGCGCGGGGCACGGCTGTTTTCCCGCCACCCCGATTATTGAAGGCAGCGGTGATGTCATTATCAATGGCAAACCAGCCGCCCGTAAAAGCGATGCGGTTTTACTCCACGCTTGCCCCTGCCCGAATGTGCCCCACGGCGTGCACAATCGTGCGATATCCGCGGGCTCCGGTACGGTTATCATCAATGGAAAGCTGGCGGCGCGTATTGGTGATGCGATCGGCTGCGGCGGTTCGGTTGCCGCTGGCAGTGGGAACGTAATCATTGGCGATTCGCCCTATCAGTCCCCGGTGAAGCCGTGCGCTGAGCAATCGGCAAAAAGCCGCGCCCCTCTGCTGGCATTGACGCCAATGCTGTTGCCGACGCTGATGGAGTGGGCTTCGGTCGCCGAGCTGCCCATTCTTGATGACCTGCTCTCCGTCGCCCAGCGTAAAGATCGCTATTTGGCGCGCGCCAAATTGGCGACCGAGGCGGCAACGCTGCCGGGATTAGCCGATGCGGCAAAGCGACTGGCGTTTAACAACGACAGCATCTTACGCGCCGAAGCGGCCCAGTACGTTTATTCGGTCGATGAATTCCGGCGAGGTGTGCTCGATAAACTGCCGAAAGCACCGGTTGGGTTGGAACTAATGGATGTCCAAAAACTTCCGGGTTTGACGGACAATGACTTCATGGATAAGAAAACAGGGTTTGGTTCTGCACTGTTTAAATCAGCGATTAATGGCGAAACCATGTTGACCTACCGGGGCACCAATAATGCGGTGACGGGAGTGAAAGATTGGTTGACTAACGCCACTCAGGGTATGGGATTTGAAGCTGCGCAGTACAAACAAGCAATGGATCTTGCGACTCAAGTCAAAGATCTGATACCAAATCCTCCACCTGTTATTGTTGGTCATTCTCTGGGGGGCGGGTTAGCCTCTGCTGCTGTCAGTGCGACAAAACTTCCCGGCTATACGTTCAATGCCGCAGGATTACATGAGAATACGGCCTTGCGAGGTGGTGGTGCGACATTGGCAGAAACGGCGTCATTGATTAAAACACAAGCGGTCGATGGCGAGATATTAACCATGGTGCAAACTTACGGTAAGGCTTTGATTCCAGGCTTGCTATCCGGTGCGGGCGCATTGATTGGCGGAACCGCCGGCGCGGCGATTGGTGGTGTTATCGGTGTTGCAAAGCTACTGGGAGGGGGGCTGCCGAAAGCCAGCGGTGATATGATGGCGCTTCCCGCTGTTGGTGGTTCACCGATTGCGCGTCATGGTATGGATCAGGTGATTGCGGGTATTGAAAGCCAGAAAAAGGAAGATATCGGGAAGATAACCAATACATTCAGGGGAATATAATGCAATGGTTGGCACGTATAAAATGGGTAGGCGTCGTTATTCTGGGATTATTAACCGCTTGTCAGGCAGGAGGACACAGTATGCGGGCGAGTGAACTTTTTGAACCGCCTGTGGTGGCGGTGCTGGAAAGCATTCAAAAAGGTGACGAATCAGCCGCTCGTCATCAACTGTCGCAGGGCGTTAACTTGAATATTCAGGGAAAAGAAGGCGTCACGCCGCTGCTGTGGCTGATTTATGAGACGAAGGATAAAAAGGCCGTCACGCTGGCACTTAAACTGGGTGTCGATCCAAACTATAAAGACGGATTTGGCGACAGCGCAGTTAATTCTGTGGCGGGAGCCAAAGATCCGGACTGGCTGCGCATTATTCTGGATGCAGGTGGAGATCCGAATGCCATTGGTCGGCGTGGTCAGCCTGCAATATTTAGCGCCATTAATGAGCAACGGTGGGCTGATATTAAGCTACTCGTTGAAAAAGGGGCTGATCTGAATTTAGAAGATCAAAATAAAAGAAATAGTGCGCTTTATGCTGCTTATGTAAATGAATACGAAATTGTTTATTGGTTGATTGAGCAGGGCGCAAGTTTTGATACCTATTCTTCAACCGGTAGTAGCCTGGCGTGGCGTGTGCACGACAGCTTATCCATTATGTCCCCTAAATCTCCCCACTATCCTTGGGCGCTGAAGGTAAAACAGCTGTTACTGGAGCGGGGCGTTAAATTCCCACCGCTGTCACCTACTGAAGTTCGGGAGCGTTGGGAAAAAGGAGAACCTCTTTGAGGTGGTGGTATTGGCTGCTGGCTAGTTTGCCACTGTTAACCGCTTGTCAGGCGGGAGGACACAGTATGCGGGCGAGTGAACTTTTTGAGCCCCCTGTGGTGGCGGTACTGGAAAGTATTCAAAAAGGTGACGAATCAGCCGCTCGTCATCAGCTGTCGCAGGGCGTTAACCTGAATATTCATGGAAAAGAAGGTGTGACGCCGCTGCTGTGGCTGATTTATGAGACGAAGGATAAAAAGGCCGTCACGCTGGCACTTAAACTGGGTGTCGATCCAAACTATAAAGACGGATTTGGCGACAGCGCAGTTAATTCCGTGGCGGGAGCCAAAGATCCAGACTGGCTGCGTATTATTCTGGATGCGGGGGGCGATCCGAATGCCATTGGGCGTCGTGGCCAGCCAGCAATATATAGTGCTATTGGTGAGGAACGCTGGGCCGATATCAAATTACTCGTAGAGCGGGGCGCCGATTTGAACCTCGTTGATGGTTCCAAAGTAAACAGCGCTCACTATGCTGCTTATCTGAATAAATATGAAATCGTCTATTGGCTGATAGAACACGGCGCAGATAGTAATATTTATGATGATACAGGCAGTAATCTCGCTTTTACCGTGGATGACAGCCTATCCATTATGTCGCCTAAATCTCCTCACTACCCTTGGGCACTAAAGGTAAAGCAGCTGTTGCTGGAGCGGGGTGTTAAATTCCCACCGCTGTCACCTGCTGAAGTTCGGGAGCGTTGGAAAAAAGGACTGCCAGTATAGTTTTATTTTTATTCTCCGTTTTATTATTTATTTTTGCGTCATAAAAATAAACGGCATGTCTCGACCCGATAATCTACGTGATTATTGGGTCGTTGCTGCGATTATCAATATATACTCGTCATACTTCAAGCTGCTTGTGCGTTGGCTGCTCTTATTCACGCAACTCGAATTATTTAGAGTATACGCTCATCGTATTAAAAACTATCTCATTTATTCACAGGCAAATAACGATGATGGCAAACGGTTCTACCCTGTTTGAAATCAGCCAGTTTAATGCGCCGTTGTTCGCTATTATCTCGCCGTTGAATTATCCCCAATTACTGGAATATTGGCAGGCTTTTCAACCTGCTGCGGCGGATATATGGCAACAGCTGCAATTTGGCAAGGATGCCGAAAACTGGCAGATGTGGGCGCCTATTGTGGTGAAAATAGAAGAAGGCAAACCAGGAGAAACACTGCTGCATTGGCTGGCTGAGACACAGCCGGAGCGGCATGGTGGCGTGATGCTCATGCATGGCGACCTGACATTGCAGCAGGTGGCTGATTTTTGGCAGCAGCGTATTTTTTGTCTCTGGCCTGATGGCACTCGAGCGCTATTTCGTAGCTATGCGCCAGACGTTTTATCGGTCTGGTGGCCTACCTTGGACTTTGCGGCACAAACTGATTTTCTCGGCCCGCTGAATAGCCTGTATTTGCCCATCGTGAATAGTGAACGTGGGGAGTATCAGCTATTCGCACAGCAGGATGTTAATAAAGAAAAACAGAACGACATTAATCAAACGTACCACATTACGTTAACGCACTATCAATATTACCTTCTCGCTAATGATAATCGCCTGCACCGACTGGCTAATGAACTATTTCTTTTTGTCAGTGCACAATGTTTTTTTCCTCTGGATATTGAAATAGTAAAAGCTCGCTTTATTAGCGGCATTGCATTAGCTGAGAACTATTACCCGAAAGCCAGCGAAGCGGAATGTGAAGCCTGGTCTGCTCATCGCTGGGTGCTCGGCAGTGAATTCTATTTGCACCCGATCTTTATTCATCTAACTGAACGTTATTCGATCGCGGACAGTATTCGGATTTTTAAATCCGAACCTGAACGTATTGATAGTGTGCAGCTTAATTACCATCGCCCTGGTTGGATGCGGGGCGAACTGCCTGACATAACGGAGGTCACGCTGTGAGTGTATCGCAACCTTTCCTTGAACTGCTGCCGGAAGATGACGCCGTCTGGCAAACGCGTATCGCTCAGGGCGGCTGTTTTGTTATCGCCGAATCGTCGATGAACGATGCTGTGCCGTGGCTGGCCGAACGCTGGGGGGGCAGCCTGGAACAGACACGTTTGTACTGGGGGGAGGCAGGGCGCGTGCATGCCTCGGTAGCGCCCTATTGCATCCCGCTTCACGCCGCTAACTGGTCGCAGGTGAAAGAACACATCATCACTCAGCCAGGCTGGGGAATGGGGCTACAGATGGAATGGTTTATGCGGGCATATTCACCGCTCGATCAGCTACTTGAGGTGACGAAACATCTGCGACAGTGGAGCCTGGTGACTTCACCTTCTGGGGAGAATGTCATCCTGCGCGTCGGTGACTGGCAGGTGATGAATCAGCTGTTATCCGCCAGTTCCGCACAGGAAGCCTGTGCACTCTATGGCCCGATATCCCGTTTCTGCGATATTTCCCCTGACGGCGCGATACGTGCCTTAAATCTCACCGCCCGCGAACCACACTCTATTCCTGACATCCTGCCTCGCCAACTGAGTGACGAACAATGGCAAGCCATCATGGTGCCTTACGGGCAACACAATCTGGCGCGCTATATGGAACATCTGCGTGCTTACCATGTTGACTGGCAAAACGCGCCTGATGATGAACTACAGGCGTTTACCCATCAGCAGGCGGAACAGGCGAGGAACAGCGGCTTTAACAACGACCGCGATATCGTACGCTGGCTGGCACTGGCGACAGAACTTTCGCCGGAATTCATGCAGCAGCCCTGGGCAAAAAACATTCTGGTACAGCCTGAATATATTGGCACGCAAAGTCGTATGGATCGCCTGTATCAGGCAGCCATTGACCACCTGGACGAAGCATAAAATAAAAAGGACGTCATTTCATGAGTCAGGATAAAAGCAGCGCGTTAGCTGCCAGCGGGGATGCCGCGAAGCGTAATTTCACCACGGATAATAAAATTTCAGGGGGATGTACAACCTGTGGCTGCGAAATACTTGTTTATTACCATTACGATTCAGGCGACCCAATACCGAACGCCCCTTTTCAATTAACCGATAGCAATAATCACGAGATACGAGGTAAAACTGACGAAAATGGCCTGTTTTTCATCCATGACATGGGATGTAGAACATATGAACTGATTTTGGGGGAAGGCAGCGATACGTTCGACCCTAAAGAAACGGTGCAAAATAACCCTGTTTTGATGTCGAACCCTGCTTACGCGAGTTTTGCTGGAGAATACTTTTCCCTGTTCGTCATTTTGAGAGCGCAAGGGCTGGTGGAGTATGGATCTGTCCAGCAGTCAGTGAGAATGCCGTTAAGTACGATACCGGATCAATATAAACCGGCGTTGAAACGCTTCTGGGAATTGGAAAGGCAACTCTATAGAAGTGATAGCGAGCTCCAAAGGGAAATCCGCCGGATTCAGCATCAACAGGCGGCGGAGGTAGCGAGTAAGGCATCCAGTATTGATAACGCCGTTCTGCTGTTCTGTGAAGTCATTTTGGGCTGCATTCCCGTAGTCGGACAGGTAATAGATGTCTATTTTCTAGGGAAGTGGTGCTGGGATAGTTATGAAGATGCCGAGTTATTGAACGACACCATGCATCAGATTGACGGGGTGCTGTGCGTCATTGGGTTTGTTCCTGGTGCGGGGGATGCGCTAAAAGTCAGTGGGAATGCCATTACGCAAGCTTTACGGAAACTGAAAGGCGCGAAAGGCAACAAACAGCAGCATATTGAGGAAGCTACTCAAATTATTCGCAGTTTGAGTAACGGTAATATAGTCAACTGGTTGATGGGTATACGTTCTGATATCAGAATTTATGCTGATAAAGGGAAAAAAATACTGGAAACCATGAAAGCAGCGCTGGATCTGCTGGTGAAAGGTGTTTCTGGTGAGCGCAGTTGGATCGTTGTGCTGATGGCTGACAGCTTTCGAGCCATGGTGAACGTCCTCGAAAAATTAATCTCAATGTTTACCGTTGTGACGGGATTAATTGAGGCTGAATTTGCTGAATTTATCCCTCAAATCATGACGCAGGTTATTGGCAGTGCACGGCCTAAAGGGAGCTGTGAGTTATCTGCCATGACGGTGCAAAAGGGGGGATCGGGTGACTATCGTACCGAAGAGGAAATCACTGAATTTAATCAACGGGCAGAAAAGCCTGGTGGCTTGACGATGGCTGAGGCCGGAATGATGTCATCAATAGGTATATTTTCTGCTATGCCAGGAAAAGGCGGTAAGAATAGAGTCGGTATGGCCTCTCAGGGCGGGAAACATTCTACGAGCGCCCCACATGCTTCTCAACGTCCACATACGCCCTCTGAGCAGCACCATTCCACGTCATCGGAAACATCGCCAAACACTAAACCACAGCCAAAAAGTGAATCCAGCAGCGATAAAAAGCCACAACAAAAACCTGATGAAGTAAAAAGTAAAGATAAAGACACGCCGCAGGATAAGGAAACGATAGCGCTACCTAAAGGCACACAACCCATAACGCCCGGTGCCGCTCATCCATCAAAGCCCAGTGACGATGGTGCAGCCCAGAAAA
>NZ_JACDSF010000071.1:0-997 GCF_013449685.1 Pectobacterium brasiliense
GAAAGCTGCGCCACAGCCTGAAAAACCGTCTCAACCTGTCTCCTCGTTAGCCGCCGGGGTTGTGGTTGAAGCCCTGTCGAACGGTGAGCTTGAGATAGCCCTGTCCGGCCAGCACTGGCGCATCCGGGGCATGGCATCGGTGAAGATCGGCAGCGGCGCGATGAAGGTGAACGCACAGGTTATCGACACGGCCAGCGGCGTGGTGTTCGCCGACAGCGTGGACATGATGAGTGCGCGTTCGCGGGCAGGTTATGCGCGGCTGGCCGCCTCTGAACTGGGGTTAGCGGAAAGCGACATCAAACGCTGCTTAGGCCGTGTGCTGCTGGCACTGGAAGCGCATCTGAGCCAGCCGGAAACCCACGGTGAAACCACGCAGGATATTACCGATGAACAGCGGGATGCGGCGCTGGCGTTGCTGCAAGACCCGAATCTTATCGGCAGGCTGACGGATGATCTTGCGGCCTGTGGCGTGGTGGGGGAATCGACCAACTTGGTGGCGGGTTATCTGGCGGCAGTATCGCGCAAGCTGGATAAGCCGCTGGCCGTGCTTATCCAGTCATCAAGCGCGGCGGGAAAATCCTCACTGATGGATGCGGTGCTGAACCTGATACCACCGGAAGAGCGCCTGCAATACTCGGCGATGACCGGACAAAGCCTGTTCTATCTGGGTGAAACGAACTTACAGCACAAGATACTGGCGATAGCGGAAGAGGAAGGGGTACGGCAAGCCGCCTATGCGCTGAAGCTGTTGCAGAGTGACGGGGAACTGACCATCGCCAGTACCGGCAAGGATGATGCCACAGGCAATCTGGTGACGAAGCAGTACACGGTGAAAGGCCCGGTGATGCTGATGTTAACGACGACGGCCATCGATGTGGATGAAGAGCTGTTAAACCGCTGTCTGGTACTTACCGTCAACGAATCCCGCGAACAGACCGAAGCTATCCACGCCTTGCAGCGGCACAAGCAGACGCTGGAAGGGTTGCTGATGGAGAAC
>NZ_JACDSF010000071.1:1039-3101 GCF_013449685.1 Pectobacterium brasiliense
CCGGACGCTGGATGAAATGCCGCCGCAGACACGCAAGCTGTTGCTGCTGATACAGGGGATGGTGAATCAGTTAGCGCATGCGCAGAACAAAAAACCGGGCGAGGTGCGCTTCACTCGGCGGGATATCCGCAACGCGACACAGTGGAGTGACAGTCAGCTTAAGCTGCACTGCCTGAGACTGGCTGAAATGGAATACCTGCTGGTTCATGGCGGCAGTCGCGGGCATCTGTTGCAGTACGAACTGCTGTGGGATGGCACAGTGCCGGAAGGGGCGCACCTGTGCGGGTTAATCGAGCCGGAAGTCAGTGAAAAAGACGGGTACGACTTGCGCAAGTCTGGGTCTGGTAATGGCAAGTCGGGGTCAAGTCTGCCCCAAGTCGGGGCTAAGTCTGGGTCAGTAAAACCGCGCCAAGCCGCAGCCGATAAGGGTTCATCTGTCGCAAGTCGGGTTAACGGTAAAAGCATGGTTCCGGCAAAGCCAGCTAAGCGCATCGCATCGTAGTTCCCTTCTTCTCACTTCGCAGGACGCGCCGCCATGGCCAAGCCCAAACCACCCAGCCCGGAAGCCCTTTACCTTAGCGGCCTGTCTCAGACGCTGCGCCAGTACACCACGGCTTATCTCGAACACCTGAGCGTGACGAACCACAGCCCGCGCACGGTGGAAGGATACGGCGAACGGCTGCGCCCGTTCGTGACGTGGTGTGAAGAGCGGGGACTGATGCAGGCAGCACAGGTAAGTCTGGCAGTGCTGGAAGCCTATCAGCGGCATCTGCACGGCTACCGCAAAGCGGACGGCAAACCGCTGGCACAGGGCGGGCAACTTAACCGCCTGACGGCCATCCGTATGCTGTTCCGCTGGCTGCTGCAACGGTACCATATCCTGTACAACCCCGCCGAACAGATAACACTGCCGAAAGCGGAGAAGCGATTACCGGCGCAGATACTGAGCGAGGAAGAAACTGAGGCGGTGATGGACGCGCAGAACACCGAGACATTAACCGGACTGCGTAACCGCGCCGTGCTGGAAATGCTGTGGAGCACGGGACTGAGGCGGTCAGAGTTGTCCGGGCTGATGCTGAACGATGTGGACGTGGGGCGCGGGGTTCTGATCGTCAGACAGGGCAAGGGGAACAAAGACCGGGTGGTGCCAGTGGGGCTGCGGGCGCTGGTCTGGGTGCAGCGCTATCTGGACGCGGTGCGGCCAAGGCTGACGACAAAACACGACAGCGGTTATCTGTTCGTCACGATATGGGGAAAAAAACTGGCGCGGTCAACGCTGACGATACTGGCAGGCAGGGCGATACGGGATGACGCGCACCTGAAAAAAGCGGGAGCGTGTCATGTGTTCCGGCACTCGATGGCAACACAGATGCTGGAGAACGGCGCGGACACGCGACACATCCAGGCGATACTCGGCCATGAAAAGCTGGAGACAACGCAGATATACACCCGTGTGGCTATCGGGCATCTGAAAGCGGTGCATGAGAAGACGCATCCGGCAGAGCGGAAGCCGAAAACGCGACGCAGGAAAAAACGCAAACCGGGTGAGCCTAAGCCGGACGCTACTGTGCAGCCGGATAGCCCGAAAAAGTAGATCTCTCCCTTCAAGGTCGCTGGTACGGTGCAGGGCAACAGGCGCGCCGTCCGTGGCGCACCTCTTGCCGTGTTCGGCCTCATCGCCCCGGCGGTAAATGCCGCCCGGCCAGCGCTCACCGTCATCACGCCCTGCAAGCATCGTTGCTGGCCGAACGTCATTCAACATAATGTGGCATTACGCGCAAGTTGCTGAACGCAACCCACGCGTAACACACATTATGTCGGCGCCGGTTGAGTAATGGGCGCGTTGCGGCTACTTCGGCCACGGTGTGCGGCTGGCCGCCGGGGTTCGGCTCTGTGGTGCGGTGTGGCGCACAGGGCTGCGCCCTCTGCTGTCGGCCCCGGTGTTCCTTCCCTGGCTCTCACGGTGTGGCCGCCCTCCCTGGCGGCGGAAACGCCGGTGTCAGCCTTCAAGCAATGTCAACATCAAGGTCAACCCCACAGCAGAAGCCGCTCCTTCGTCACG
>NZ_JACDSF010000071.1:3211-5158 GCF_013449685.1 Pectobacterium brasiliense
GGAAACGACTAATGGCAGCGGCTGACGCCGCTGCTATGATGTGGCTTATGCAGACAGGGAAGTCACAGCGTGGCGGTAGCGTGTCTGCGGGCAAAAGTGCGCGTCGGGGTGTTCGGGTTAAAACGTTGTTAAGCTGGCAAAAAACGCGACTTAAAAAGGCCGTTGCTTCAATAGGTTAAGTGCGATAAAAAGTACGACTGCACCGGAGTTGTCCCTATGACCCGATAGGTTTACTTGGGGGAAATAGACCTCAGGCGTATGTTTCCAATCCTCTAGAGTTCTGTGATCCTCTGGGACTGGATAAAAAAGGGCCAGCAGCAATGGGGCCTCATGGGACGCTGAAAAAGGATCCCAGCCCTGGACAGTCCCACCATTTAAACCAAGACGCAGCATATAGAGATGTTATTCCAAGAGAGAAAGGTGCGGCTATTAAGCTGGAAGGTAATGCGTTTACAGAGCCGGGAACGCCTCACTATGAAGCCCATAGCTCAATGGAGAAATTCTGGGATCAATATAGGCGGGGTGGGGAACTTAATGGCCAGCGACCTACTAATACGAAATATACTCAAGCATTGAAAAGATCTTTGGAGGCTGCTGGGTTACCTGCAAATGAGGTAAATCAGGCAGTAAGGTATAGTATACAAAATAGAGTTCAGCATGGTGCTCTTGGCGGTATGAAGGTACCTAGGATCCCCGGAAGAATTAATCAGGTTAAACCATGAAGATATCTAATGATGCTGTTGATAGACTGCTTAAAATAGATTGGTTTGCTAATGTTGGCAACCAATGCCTTATTCCTAATGTCAAAGTTGCTGCCTCTTTGAATGATGCTAATTTTTCTTTGAGTAGCCCTGATTGGGAAAATGTTACTCTGGAAGAGTCCAATGAAATATCAGGATATCTTGCAGTTAAACACACTGTTATTTTTCAATATTGGAACGACTTAGCGCAAGAAGCTAAGTCTTTTTTGAAAGGTAAGTTGTTAAAACAAATACCTCATTTGAATGGTTTTGACAATGTCCTACTTTTGCAATGTATTGAATGGGATGTTGTTAGCTACTTAATTGAAGATGCATATAAAGATAAAATTAAAAAACCGCTATTTTTTGATTCTTTGATTCACATCTATGAATCAGGTCATATACCCTGTGGTTGGGATGGTGTGTGGCCTAATGGTAAATTAGTGGTTTATTGATATGTAAAAATAGCCGAAAGAGATCTTACGATCTTTTCGGTTTTTTAATGTTACGTTCTGATTATTAAAATGGTGAGGCTGGCTGGTTATTGCTGGAAGTGGTTCTTTCATGAATGACGAATTTAATATCATGAATATAAAAGAAATAGGTAATAAGATATGTGACCATCTTATTTTATCTTCTCATCAAAAAGAAGCGTTGGAAATCGACGGTCTTTTAAAAAAGATCTTTAATGAAACCAATGATCCCATTGAGAAGAAAACAGTCATCTATAATTTATTATTGCGTTGTCACCCTAAGTGGCTAGGTGATTATTATGTTGAAGGTGTCACTTATCAAGATTGGACTAATTTAATATCAAGGTTCGATCGTTCGCTTAATAAATTTAAGAAGAAGTTGAAAGATTAATAAAAATGCCGGAAGTGATCACATTATCCTTCCGGCTTTATTATTTTTAGCGGTTAGTCAGCCGCTACAGATTAATCTGCGTCTCAATAATAATCCTGCCCCGCTCCACCGTGACGGTAACGGGCATCCCGGTGATAAAGCCACACTCTTCCAGCCAGCGGCCTTTAAGGTTGATGGCCTAGGGCGGGTTGGGTCTGCCATTATGCGAAGCATATCCCACGGTATAGTAACGCTCTGTTTTGGTTGCTTTATTAACGGTGACGCCTGACTTAGAATGTGCCTTAGCCATAGTAACTACCTCGTTTAGTTGCTTGTGGTTAGCGGCGGCAATGAGGTCTGAACT
>NZ_JACDSF010000072.1 GCF_013449685.1 Pectobacterium brasiliense
GCTATCACCTTCTTCATTCTATTAGACTTCGACAGCGCCACTGTCTGGCGAATGCTCTGCTCTTTGCATAGGATGATTGACTACAATTCCCCACAGGAGACATTAGGAGCGTTTTGTAGAAAAAGGTGAGCTTCTTTCCCTTTTCGCCTGTAGCTCTCGACATAGCCTTTGTGGTGCAGCAGCAACTGAACATTTTAGAAGAACTAAAAGACCTCACCTATGACGTTAACGGTGATGAGGGTTTTATCCTGACGGGTTGTTATGATGCGATGAAACCTATGAGCGAAAACACCATCAACAAAGCACTGCGCAAAATGGGTTATGACACCAAAACCGATTTGTGTGGTCATGGTTTCCGAACGCTGGCGTGTAGTGCCCTAATTGAATCGGGTATCTGGCCTGAAGATGTGGTTGAACTTCAGATGAGCCACATGGAAAAGAACAACGTTCGCGCTGCCTATACCAATAAGGCTAAACATCTTGAGCAACGTCGCCTAATGCTGCAATGGTGGGCTGATTTTCTGGATGCTAACAGCAACGGGATGGTGAGGCAGTTTGAGTTTTCCAATCAGTCATAGCAGTTAATAATTTATCTCCCCTAATACTGCGTGAAGTATGGGGAGATATATACCAAATTTCACGCATGGGTGAATTTTTGGGTATGGACAGGGATATTCTTGAGCCATTAAATGATGATTTCAGTCAAAATGGCAATTTGGACAAGTAGCAATTGCATTTTCAACCGTATCCTCCCCTCCTTGAGATAGCGGAACACAATGATGAACATCAAGAGCCTAACTACCACCGAAGCGTAGATGTTGGAATAAATGCGACTTCGGTAACTATATTATCTTCATCGTAATTTATCTGGATACTGGTTTGAATATGTCTCACCCCTGATGAAAACAAGTCAACCCATCCAAACGACTCATTCATTATGACTTGCGGTGGTGTACTACGTATTGGATTACCAAATACCTCATGTACCCACTCACGAGACATCTTGCTCTGCTTCAGTAATGGAGCAGGAAGATCATTCGGGAATGACCCAACCTGCAACAGTTTTATTCTGAATCATAAGAGTAATCTCTATGAGAGTTTTTTCATTTCGCTCAAATGCAAGAAAAATCCCTTCTTTTGGCATATCCAAACTAAGTACTGGAGAGCCTGAAGTGCCTTTAGGCGTTTTTTTATAAGGGATCAATCCTTCATCAAAGATCTCTTGGTAAGTTTTTCCTATTCGATTAAATAATGCTTCAACATTCACAGTCATTTTTACAATCTTTTTCAGGATTAAAAATCATACTTTAGCCATCTAATTTATTTATTAATTCTTTTATCTTGTTCCTTAAAAAATTTTTATCCCAATGTACACTCTCCTCATATAACGGGTTATCCCAGTTTCCATTTTTTATTATGCATATTTTAAAGTTCCCATCATCTTCAAATGCAGGATACCAGCCTATATCTAGAACATTTCCGTTCGAGCATGATAACATCAATAAATCCTCATCTAATTTATTAATTTCCTCTGAAACTGCTTTATTAAAATCAATACCAGATAATTCATCAAAAACACTATCCAGATGATTAATCATGTATACATCGCCCAAAATAACTATTTCACTTTTCATTTCATTAACCTTCTTGCTTCTTGTTCGCCAATGGGGTGAGAATGAATCGTTCCTTGTGACTCCTTTGTCACAACCCATGAAGTTTCTTTTCCTTTATATGCCCCTTTTACTTCGTCAAAATGCATAATCTTCCAGTTTTGTCCGTTTGACGTCGACATACCATTTTCCCAAACCTCATGATCTATAGAGGGAATATCTACATTAGGCTTAAATTTAGCTGGCCCACTTTTTGTGGTTTTAATCACTTCCCCCCAAGATAATCCCTTCGGCGGATAATGCTTGTATCCGTGTGTATAAGATATCTTACTTTCTGATAAATAAACATAAATCGGTGGAAACGCATTCTCAGGGAACACCAGAATGTAATCACGAAAATCCTTCTCGTCCGGCATCGGTGTCGCAAGAATACTGACATCATCCATCTCTGGAATTTCAAATCCCGGC
>NZ_JACDSF010000073.1:0-21995 GCF_013449685.1 Pectobacterium brasiliense
GAAAAGAGTCATAAAAACAAAAAACGGGTGTTGCTATCACGCAACACCCGTCTGTTTATTGCCACGACTTATTTATGCGACACCGCTCCAGTCGGATCGCAACGCGCTGTCGGCTCTGCTTTAACGATTTACTCTCAGCGGTTGCTTATCCGCAAGTGAGCACTAACGAACAACCACCACGGATTACTCTGTTTTCCCCGATGACCAGTGCATCGCCAACCGCTGTCCGGCTTTGATTTCATCCGGCTGCATCGTCGCTTCCAGATCGTTACGCGCATGAATGGCTTCGCTCATTCCCTCCGTCGCTGCCATCGCGTACCAGGCGTAAGCATGAATACGATTGCGGGAGGCACCCAGCCCATCCTGACGCATCATCCCCATACGGTACTGCGCCATGCGGTTACCGTCATTCGCCGCCAGACGGTACTGCTTCATCGCCTCGACATAATCCTCTTTACCGCCTTGTCCGAGCCGTAGCATCTCGCCATAGGCCAAACGGGATTCCGTGTCTCCTGCTGATGCCGCCTTGGCATATTCTTCACGCGCACGTGCGAATTCGTTCGCTTTAAATAACCGCTCACCCAGTTCGCGCTGTGCCTGGATATAGCCTGCGGAAGAAGCCTGAACCAGATACTGTTCACGCTTTTCATGGGTTGTCTGGCTCTGGCTAAGCAAATAATCGGCCTCGCCCGATCCGCCAGACGCAGCACGCTCCAGCCAATAACGCGCTTTTTGCTCATCCCAAGGTAAGCGCTTACCTTCGCGGTATGCCTTGCCCAGCCAAAGCTGTGCTTCGGCATCACCTGATGACGCGGACTTTTGATACCAGTTCAGCGCATTTTCGCCGTCTTCGTGCCGCGCCATCCAAAGCTGCGCCTGTGCCTGACCCAGCGTCGCCGCACGGAAATACCAGCGCTCAGCCAGATCGCGCCGGATAACCACACCGTTACCCTGCTCGTAGCGCTGCGCCAACTGATACTGCGCATCCCGATTGCCGAGTTCAGCGGCTTTCAGCAGCCACGACACGGCCTCTTTTTCGCCCCCCGCATGCGTCGCGTGCCACTGGGCAACAATCAGTTGCGCGGGGGGATAACCATTTGCCGCAGAGGATTCAAATGCGTTCAGGCAGGCCGCCACCAGCTTTCCCTGATGCTGAACCTGACAGTCCATACCGAGCCGATGCCCCGCTTCGCCATTTCCCAGACGTGAGGACGTTGTCCACCACTGGCGGGCTGACGGGCTGTTCTTGGGCGCCCCCAGCCCGGCCTGATACCAGTCGCCAACCTGAAGTGCGGCGGCCGCACGCATTTCCGCATTAGCGGGAAGTTCAGACAGGCCAGATGCCTTCTGCATCCACTGCATCGCCTCGGTGTACTGCGATCGCGCGGCTAGCGTTTTTGCCAGCTGATATTGCGCCTCACCGTTTCCCCGGTTCGCCAACGCTGCGAGTTCCGTTTCAGACAGCGACGTGACCGGCGCCTGACATGACGCCAGCCAACAGGCCGACAGGACTATCACTAATTTTTTGTATTTCATCATGTGCTCAGCGTTTTTCCCTTCGCGATAATCAGCTGGCAGAATTACCCTGCTGCAAACGGTACAAGCGAACGTTGAAGGCGCGCAGTTCGTCTTCCATCGCGCGTAGCTCCGCTGGCGTCAGCGACTGGCTCCTGGTTTTACGCGCCTCAAGCTCCCGCAGCCGTATCCCAAAGGGAACGTCCGATATCAGGTCTTTTTGCATATCGTAGAGCTTTGATTTCAGGTAGGAAATCGTCACAGTCCGGCGCTGCCGCTCCAGTTCCAGCAGTTGCTGTAACGTGTCGTTGACTCTGGCACGGGCCTGTTCGTACCCGCGTGTTTTTGGTTCATCGCCCTGCTGACGCTCAAGCGCAATCTGCCACTGGCGTTCCATCTCTTTCACCGCCAGCGAGTCGGGATAGAGCTGCTGCATCACGTTTTTCAAGCCGTTGCCGTATTCATACAGATAGAACGGCGACGCATTTTTTACCTGCTCCAGCTGTGCCTGATAGCGGTTAATCAGCTCACCTTCCATGCCTTGCAATTTCTGCTCGCCCAGCGCAATACGCACCCGGCGAATGTCATTATGATCGGGGGCGGCAGGCAACGCATACGCCGGCTGTTGCAATAGCGCCAGCGCATCAGCTTTCTGTTCCTGCCAATACTGCCAGCCTGTAATGGCCGCGACAGGCAGCGCACAGGTCAGCAGCCCGGAGACAAACCAAAACCACGCGGGCTTCTGCTTTTTATGCGCCTCAATCTTCAATACCGTCGGTTTCATTTGCCCTTTCTCCCGTCCAATGAGAATACTGCCCGCAGGCAGAGCAGCCTGACCCGAGCCTGATGAACCACTGCTTTGCACCGTCGCACCCGGCTCCATGTCTGAATGAAAGAACACCATGGGTGGAATCTGCATATCCTGCTTTTTCAGTTCCTGATCGTCCGACACAATGACAATCTCGGTTTCATCAAACAAATGGGTATAGCCTTCGACGAAATGCAGCAGATTCTCGACACGAGGAATGCGGCTCAGCCCCGAGTTGTGCAGCTTTTCACTCATCAATTGCAGCGCGCGTTCGCAACGGTAAACCAGCCGCTTGTGTTCATGGCTGATGGCGTACTGCCGCACCACTTCGCTGATGCGAGCAATAAACCAGTCCAGCATCTCGATACGCGCCCGTTCCTGATGTACCGGCGGCCAGAAGTTATCCCACTGCGTCACGATCAAATTCGCCAGAAATTCACAGCTTTCCGTGAAACCCGTCAATCCCGCCAGCCGTGAACGTGCCAGCGTAAAGTAGATCGCGGTCTGGAGATCCACGCCCTGCTTTTCAAAGATGGTGGTGGCCATATCGTGCACCAGCATCCAATCCACATCAGGGCGAGACGCGTGACTCAACTTGTTAATTTCCGCCCGAAGTGCGTCAAACTCCGGCAGCATCCGTGGATCGCGGCCAACTTTCAGGGCCTGTTGTGCATCTTGCATATCACATCATCCAGCAATAGGGAGCCTGAGCAACAGGCTCCCGAGAGTTAAATTAATAAAGCGAGTCAGGCAGCGTGAACTGGCTGAACAGACCACCGGCAAACGGGTTATGGCTGGCATCGGTATACACGCGATAGGTCATCGCGCCGTTTTCCAGCGAGAAGCGCACGTCAAAGGTGTTCTCATTCACCTGAGTCAGTTGATCGCTATTGATTAAGCGGAACATCGCCCACGGCCCGCTAAAGCTCAGGCTACGCGGCGAACGCTCACGATCGTCCGGCACCAGCGTCAGCTTGCTCTCAGCCCCGTCGCGCATACTGTTTGGCCACACCAGCGGCGTTTTCTGGCGACGTCCGTGGCTGTATTCCAGCAGCTGTCCGTCCAGATTCAGCACGCTGCGGCGCTTGTTCGCCGTCAGTTCCAGCGGTTCCAGGACGAAATGCACTTCCAGGCTGCCCTGTGCATTAAACAGGGTCTGGCGGATGCGGGTAGCGCGTTCAAGCTGTTTCACTAGCTCTGCCTGCAGAGGGGATGCCATGCCTTCTTCCAGCATGCCGCTCTCCATCATCGCCTTGAGGTTGGTTTGATAGAAGCTATCCAGTGTCCCGCCAGTCATGAAGAACATTTCCATTTCCGATAGCGGCACATCCTTGTTCGATGACGGATCGAAGGGGTAACGATCCGCCAGCTTCTCATTGAATGGCGTCACGACCTTATCCAGCCATTCCTGATTCAGCGATGACATCGCCAGCCCGGTTACCAGACTCGCGCTCTCTCCGGCTAATTGTCCTACCCAGCGATCCAGCGGCGCGGGAAGGCTGCGGGCGTATTGCTGTAAGGCGAATACCGGATCGGCAAATTTATTCCCCTGCCGCGCCTGCACCGCTTTCAACGCCGCCTGTCCCGGATCGGTCGCGTTAACGATCTGATCGAGATAGTGATAGAGATCCGTCAGCTTCTGATTGACCTCTTGCACCAGCGGCCCCTGCTCACCGCGTCCACTCAGCGCCGCATTGATGGTCATAAACGGACGACCAGTACGCGTGTTAATACTCTGCGCCGTGTCGTTATCATCATCGGATAGCTTACGGATACGGGTGTTGTCACTCACCGTAGTCAGCACGCGCTGGAAAGGCTGATCGTTGCCAGTAATATCCGTGAGAATGTCGAGCGCCTGCTCCGGCGTATCGAGCGTCTGCACATCAATGTTCGCCAGCACTTTCTGCCACTGGTTGATGTAATCCGTAATGTAGCGGTCATTCACCTGACGCAGAATTTCCCGTCGATCGGCCTCGCTGAACTGCGCACGCTCGCGCTGTCCCAGCACCCAGGCGTCCAGCGCCGTCAGCTCTAACAGGGCTTTGTCCTGCTTGAGGTAATAATCGCTAAAGCCGGGATACGTCAGCAGCCGAGGCACGCTTCCCGCTTTGTCATTACGCAGAGAAAACACCGGGTCAAAGGTCGGCCCGACTTCGTCACGAATCGCTAAATCCGGCGGCAGCACCTGCGTCGCCTTCATCACCAGACTCTGGTAAACGCGCTGATACATCGGCAGCTTGCTCAGTTCCTGCTGGGCCAGCGTAATCGGTCCATTAAATGGCGCGAACGTGCTGATCGCTACCGCGTCTTTCTGCTCACGCGCCTTGTGCCAGTCGGTGTGCTCAAGGGCGTAATCCAGATGCTGCATCAGCTGTTCCTGCACATTGCCCTGTCCGGGAAATGCCTTCTGCCAGCGCTGCGCCATAAACTGTTCGACCAGCGCTTTATTGCGCCCTGACGCATCATCCAGCATCCGCATCACGCGCAGAATGGTCAGCTTTTGCTCGCTATTGGCCGGTGCCTGATTCAGATCTTCCAGCAGCCCTTGCATCACCGCCGGGAGAAAGCGCTGATTCAGCATTTGCAGATAGGTGCCTTCAACATGAGGCCCAATCTTGTCGCCCTGATACAGGCCAAGATCGGCCAGCAGCGGCGTGCGCTCATGGTAATTACCAAAGGATAAGGTCGCATCGCGAATCAAATTCAGACGCGGCAACTGCTGATAGCCGTAACCCTGCTGGCCTTCCAGCTCATTGGTGCCAATGAACGCCTGCGCTTTCGTCAGGACGTTACGTCCCGCCTCTTCATTGACCCGATAGAAATGGTGCCAGCTGCCAATCAGCGCCAGACTGGCGAGCAGCATGCAGCCCACGCCGATACTCAGCCGACGTCGGCGATAGAGGCTATGCAGCCGGTTTTCCCCCGCCAGACTGGCCTCTGGGAAAATGACGTCAGGGAAGAGACGCTGCACAAAGAACGTATTGGATTCACCGCGCAGCGCAGGGTTAATCGGCTCTGGCAGTTGATAGCGGCGGGAAGCCGATTGCGCAAAGGCATCGAACGGCACCCCTTGTTGGTAGACAGAACTGACGTAGACGCCGCGGATCAGGAACGCGCGATCCTCGCCCGTCGCTAACGTTTCCGTCAGCACGTCCATCACGTAGTCTTTCACCCCAGCCAGTTGGCGAACGAACGAGAACAGCGAATTGCGCACGCTTCTGTCGGATTGCGTCAGCAGCATGTCCGGCAGGTTGTCATTCAGATGCGTGACCCACTCGTCCCAGAAGCGCTCCAGCTCTTCTAACCAGCCTTTGCTGTTGCTCGCCTGCGGCGTAAACGTCACCCCTAATACGGCCTGACGCGCCTCGCGGTTCAACTGACGATAGACCTTATCGAAGCCACTCAGCATATCCAGCCGGGTCAACGCGATATACACCGGTAAGCGTGTATTGATGTTGACGGAAATCTCCTGCAAGCGGGCGCGCATCACCTGCGCGTAAGCTTTGCGATCGGCGACGCCAGCCTGTGCCAGCCAGGAAATATCCAGCGTGAGCACCAGACCGTTGAGCGGCTGGCGGCGGCGGTTTTCACTGAGCCACTGCAACAGGTGCTGCCACAGTCGAGCATGACGCTGTCCGAGCGAATCCCCTTCCAGCTCAGGCTGGGCAAGTAGCTGTCCGCTTGGGTCCCAAATCACCGCGGATTCGCCGACCCAGCTACTCACCTGCTGGCCTGCCGCCACGTCTCTCAGCTCCGCATCCAGCTTCGGATTCATTTTGTTTGCCGGATTAGCGCGATGGATCAGGCTACTTTTCCCGCTGCCAGCCAGACCAATCGTCAGATACCAAGGCATCGCGTACAGCGCGCGTTTACCCAACTGGGTCTGGAACGCCTCCAGCCAGCGATCGAGAAACGTCTGCTGGCTGTCGACAAACACCTGCAAGGGATCCTGTTCAATCACCTGCTGTTCATGACGCTCCGCCCGCATCTGCTGTACGCGACGCCAGACCAGCCAGGCGCTGTAGGAAAACGCCAGCCACAGCCAAACCAGCGTGAACACCACGCGGCTCCAGATTCCCTGCAACGGACGCGACTCGCCCACCGTCAAACGCGGCCCCAGCCACCAGGCCAGAATCAACACGACGACCCACAGCAGCACGCCCAAAAGTAACCAGGAGGGTTTCAGTTTAGGTAACTGCTTGCGTAGAAAGGTTATGATTGTTTTAAACATAAGTGACCATTCACTCCGAATGTCTTATTTTTTGCGGGATGCCGCCAACCGCTCCACGCGGCTGACCAGTCCCGGTTCCCATTGCATCAGGCCCAATTGTTGGCTTTCCTGCCACATGTGCTGATAGTGCTGTGCTGCCAGTGATTTCATCCCTTCTTCGGCGAGTAAATCCGCCAGCACCAACTCGGCATAAAAGCGGTCGCGTGGTTCTTTCAGACGGCGCATACGTTCATCCAGTAACTGCATCGCCGCCCCAATCCCTTTCTCGTCCCGGCAGGCCGCTGCCTCCGTTGCCAGATCGTCCTGTCGCGCCCCGCCGCCGCGAACGGGCTGGCTGGACTGCAACCACTGGCTACACTTCCCAGTCAAAAAGGGGGCGCCATCGCTGAACGCCAGTTCACGCAGCTCCGGCAAGCGCTGAATAAACGTCGAAAGCTCCTCGGCAATCGCCGTCGCGACGGCGGTATGCCCCAGCCGTGACGCCACCGAAGCGGACAGCATGTGGCCATCAAACCAGTAAGGTGCCAGCACCAGACTTTGTTCTATGCGTTCCCACAGCGCCAAATCGGCCTGAGCCAGCGCACTTTGGTATTCATCCACGCGATCTGACGAGACGGGTGCCAGTTGGGTTTTATTCCCTTTGGACGACATCGGCGGTGTGGCAATGCCAGACCAGATAGCGTGGCGGCGCAGACGGTAGCCCATCGGTGAATCGGGATGACGTTCAACCAGCAGCGCTGCGACGTTCAGCTGCGTTTGCCGCCAGCCGCGTTCATCGGATGAATTAATTTCCACCGAACTGACGGGCGTCGAGGCCGCGCTGGCGCTGGTTTCACTCCCGCCCGCGCCTCCACTACTGCTGGCTGCCGGAGTCGGTTTTGCCGTCTGATTCGCCTGTTCCTGCGCCTGCTGTCGCTGTCTGGCGCGCTTAACGCCTTGCACCAGTTCATCCATCAGCGCCGCTTTGTCGCTGGCCAGTTCGCCCCAACGGGTCGCCACCTGCTCCGTTAACTGCTGTAATTGCTCCAGCTCTGCGCTGGATGCACTTTCTGCAATACGGGGCAGCGCGCTCTCAAAACGCCGAACAATCTGGATCATCAGCTTCTGTTTCTGAACCGGACTGGCAGGCCACGCGGGCCCCCAGTAACTTTCCAGCCAGCTGTCCAGCAGCATCAGGGCCGTAGAAAACGGTGTCGCTTTGGCAGGGTGCTGCAAGCAGCGCAATAGCTGCACCAGTACCCGCATGTCTTTGGTTTTGCTTTCCAGCAAGGTCAGGCAGTAACCCGCCACCACGTTAAGATCGACCTGGTTATGCGCCAGCGACCCCAGCTTGACCAGTTCCGTCTCAACCTTTTCCCAGAGCGGATCGTCCGGCAATACCGCCGCGCGCAACATCTCATCCGGCAACGAGGTTTGCAGGCGTTTACACCAGGGATGTGCATGCATGAACGCCTCCTTTACCAGTGACACTGCTGACGCAGTGGCGCTAATGCGTCGCCCAGCCCGGCGAGTTCGATACGCAGCGCGTGACCGTCTGCACCGTTAAGCACCAGTTCGCGATGCCCAATCCAGCGCTTTAACGCATCAATCGCGGGCAGGCCGCGTCCCGACTCCAACAGCAGACCGCGATTGCGGATAAACCAGCTGTCGGACACCGTCACGCCATCTAGCTGGGATGTGACGGACTCACCTGCCCAGGGTTCGCTAAGCGTTAAACGCAAGTGCGTAATATTGCTGGCGCAGCTGATCACCAGCGTATTGCCATCAGCCAGCACGCGCGTGAGCGTCATATCGCCGCTGTCGGCTTCACGTCCCAGTTGAAACATTCCGCCCGTCGCGGCGTTATCACGCTGCGGGGACAGCATGCCGCTGCGTTCCGCTTCCCGTCCCAGCGCGTCATAACAGGCCAGTCGGAGTTCTGAAGTCGTCTCATTGCGGCACTGTTTCCATAACGACTGCCAGGCAGGATCGGGCGTCGCAGCGGTTGCCAACAATAGGGGTGCCATCGTCAGAAACATCAATTTACCTCCAGCTTCTGGCATTTGTGGTCGAGAGTGCGTTTAGGGATATTGAGGCTATCCGCCACCAGCAGGCGGTTGCCCTGAAACTGGCGTAGACGTGCCTCAATGACAGCCGCTTCATAGCGCTGTGTGGCAATACGCAAATCGTGGATGTGCTGATAGCGATCCTGTTCTTCAGCCGTGTTGCTGGTCAGCCGCTCGCGCAGTTCCGGCGGCAGCGATGCCAGCGACAGCGCCTCACCGTCCGGCGTATGCGCACAGGCGACTTCCAGCAGATTGCGCAGTTCGCGCACATTGCCGGGAAAGTCATACGCCACCAGTTGGCGCAGGAAAGCGCGGTTCAATGGCCCAACGTGCTTTTGCTGTTTATCTGCAAATTGACCGATGAAGTGCTCGCACAGCAGACGAATATCGTCCGGCCGCTCGCGTAGCGGGGCGACCTGCAACAGGCACTGGCAAAGGCGATGATAGAGATCCTGCCGAAATACGCCGTCAGACACCTGCTGCTCCAGCGGCTGATGGGTCGCAGCAATCAGGCGGAAATCGGAGTGCACCTCTTTCTCCGCACCGAGGGGACGGAAGCTATGCGTTTCCAGCACCCTTAACAGCTTGGCCTGCATGGACTGCGGCATATCGCCGACTTCATCCAGAAACAGGGTTCCGCCGTTAGCCTGCTCGACCAGACCAATCTTGTTGCTTTGTGCGCCGGAGAACGCGCCTTTCTGATAGCCAAATAGCTCGCTTTCAATCAGGTTTTCCGGGATTGCAGCGCAGTTGATGGCAATAAAAGGTTTGTCGGCACGCTCGGAACATTGATGCAGCAGACGCGCCACCACATCTTTTCCTGACCCGGTTTCACCCTGAATCAGCACCGCAAGACGGTGTTTTGCTGCCTGATAAATCTGTTGGTGCAGCGCTTTAATCACGGTGGACTGCCCCACCAGCGTCGTTTCCACCCGCTTTTCCTGCTCGCGACGGCTTTGCCCTTCATCCTTAATCTGGCGAAGTGAATCTCTCAGCGCGACCTGCTCCCGCCGCGTATGCGCCAGCTCACGCAGCAGCATAAGCTGACGGCAAAACACCTGCGCCAGCCTCTCGCACTCGCCGTGCTGATGCAGCGTTTGCAGGCGCGTCGGCGTATCCAACAGCGCCAGCACCGCCAGCGGTTTACCGCTCTCCGACAGCAGCGGTAGCGCATGCAGCCCGCAGTTCGTCCCGACAGAAACCAGCATCTGCCGAAATTCACGGTGCTCAATGCGGGCACCGCCATAGAGAGAATCCCAGGTTCGCGCCTGATTCTTATGCAGCGCATAAGCCAGCGGGTGGCTAAAGTCATCCACGCCCAGATTCAGCGCCACCGGCGTTTCATGCACTCGCCCCTGGCAGGTCAGTTGCCTGCCGCTGACATCCACCATACCCAGTAGCATCCCTTGAGGCTGCCAGGCGGCCTGCATCGTCTCCAGCAGCCAGTCGCACAGACCAGCCTCGTCATGCTGTCGGGTGAGTGCAAGCGCCAGTTCGAGGGCATGTTGCATACTCAGCCCTCAACCTCAGTCTGGAACTGGCCGGCTTCGACGCGGAAATGAATACGGCCGACAGGCTCACCCGCAGACATACGTTGCAGCAGCTGTAGCGAAACCGGTGGCAGCAAGGCGCCATCAATCACCGATTCGAGCATACGCGCGCCGTTTTCGCTGCGATTCGCCAACCGCAGAATCTCTTCCGGCACCTCGTTCTCAATAATGACTTCCGCTCCAAAGCGCTGTTGCAGCAGAGACACCAGACGCGACAGTTTGCCTTGTACGATCTCAACCATGGTGTCATGCGCCAGCGGCAGATAAGGGATGACTTCCATACGCGCCAAAAGTGCGGGTTTGAAGAACGCTGCCAGCTCAGGGTAAAGCGCATCCAGCAACACATCTGACTGCTCGGCGTAGTTCACAATCGTCTGGAACCCGAGGTTGGACGTCAGGAAGAACACCACGTTGCGGCAGTCGATCACCCGGCCTTCGCCATCGGCGAGTTCACCTTTATCAAACGCCTGATAGAACAGGTTCAGGACGTCTGGGTGCGCCTTCTCCACTTCATCCAGCAGCACCACGGAATACGGCTTCTGGCGGATGGCTTCGGTTAACACACCGCCTTCACCAAACCCGACATAGCCCGGTGGTGAACCGATCAGGCGTGAAACCGTATGTTTTTCCTGATATTCCGACATATTGATGGTGGTCAGATAGTTGCGTCCACCAAACATCAGATCGGCAATCTGGAGCACGGTTTCCGTTTTACCCACGCCGCTCGGCCCGACCAGCAGGAAAGCCCCCAGCGGACGCCCCGGACGACGAAGATCCGCACGCGCCGTCAGCAGGTGTTTATGCAATTGAGCAATCGCTAGCTGCTGTCCTTTAATTAAATCCCCCAGGAATTCAGGCAGGCGGGTGACGACATCCATTTCACTCTGTGAAATGCGGTTCAGCGGCACGCCCGTCCACTCGGCAATAACGGCCGCAATCTGCGTTTTATCAACGTGAGGAGAGACCAGTACCGAGGACTGTTGCAGCGCTTCCAGCGCCTGTTCGCAGGCCGCCAGTTCCGCCGCGGCTGACACCGCATCAAAATCGACAGACTGCTCTTCATCCAGCAGCGCCGTACGCAGTTCAATCACGCGCTGAACCTGTGTTTTTTGCTGCTGCCAGTCGGCTTCCAGCTGTGCCAGCTGTACCGCACCGGTTTCGCGGGCATCACGCAGTTCAGCTAGCCGTTCTTCGGTATTGCCCAGACCAATACGCGCCTGACGCTCAAGCTGAGTGATTTCCATCTCCTGCTGATGCAGGCGGGTTTGTAGCTGGCTGACCGCACGCGGTGGCGTCGTCAGGTTAATCGCCACGCGCGCGCTGGCCGTATCCAGCACGTCAATGGCCTTATCGGGCAGTTGGCGACCGGAGATATAGCGGGCCGACAGCTGTGCCGCCGCCTGAAGCGCATCTTCATCAATCAGAACGCCGTGCGCTTTTTCATAGATACCGCGCAGCCCACGCAGGATAACCGTGGCTTCTTCCGCATTCGGTTCACCGACTTTGACGAGCTGGAAACGGCGGGAAAGCGCCGCGTCCTTCTCGACGTATTTTTTGTATTCGCTCCAGGTCGTGGCCGCGATGGTGCGCAGTTCACCGCGTGCCAGTGCAGGCTTGAGCAGGTTGGAAACGTCCAGCCCGCCCGCCTGATTGCCCGCCCCGATGAGCGTATGCGCTTCATCGATAAACAGAATGATAGGGCGCGGTGAATCTTTCACTTCCTGCATCACGCCTTTGAAGCGTTTCTCAAATTCGCCTTTCACCGAGGCACCGGCCTGCATCGCCCCCAGATCGAGCGTGAGCAGCTCCACATCCCGCAGTCTTTCCGGCACGGCACCGGCCACGATACGCAGCGCCAGCCCTTCGATCAGCGCACTTTTACCGACGCCCGCTTCCCCGACCACAATCGGGTTGTTTTTACGACGGCGGGAGAGAATGTCGATCATCAGATCGATTTCATGGTCGCGGCACAGCACCGGATCCAGTTGCCCCTGCCGGGCGGATTCCGTCACGTTTTGGGTATAGCGAGAGAGCTGCGTGTTCGCCGCAGCAGCCTGTTCGGCCGTGGCGGACTGCACCGCGACCTCCGTTTCCACCGAATCCTTCACCCACTCATCAAACTGCTGGCGTAAAAGCTCACGGTTAATCTGCGCCAGCGGGCGGGATACCGCGCCTGCCACATAGCGATTGGGCGTCAGCAGCAGGACCAGCAGCAAGATACCGCTGCGCAGGCGTGAATGTTGGAATTCAGCTGAGGCCAGCAGCCAGCTATCCTGTAACCACTCCACCAGCAGTGGGGAGAATGAGGGATAGCCCGCATCAAACTCTTTATCCATGGAGGAAGGCAACAGCAGCGAAGACAGCTCATCCGCATCCACGCCCGCACGCTTGAGGATCTGGCGTACATCGCACAGTGGCGTTTCCAGCATTTTCAGCAACAGGTGTTCAATACGGATTTCCGCACCCTGATGTTGAATACAGAGTGCCGCCGCTTCTTCCAGCATATGACGGCACACGGGGTTGAGTCGTTCAACCAGTGTCGGCAGTTCAATTCGAATCACGGTGTAGCTCCTGTTATTGTAATAATTCTCCCAGCTGACGCAGTACGTCCTGGGTTTGATGAGTTAGCTGATAGCGGTACAGGCCGAAGGCGGCCACCAAGACCACACACACGCCGACAAATAGCGTGCGTAATGACACCTGTCTGCGCAGTTGGTAGCGCGAGGCTTGCTGCCCTAGATTCAGATGGAAGACCGTCGGCGAATTCGCGGGTTCAGGACGCAGGGTGTCATGTAGCTTGTTCACGACGCGGTTCAGTTCTTCACGCCCCTGCGTCATCACCCGATAGCGCCCTTCAAAACCCAGACAGAGGCAGAGGTAGATAAACTCCAGAATGTCGCGATAGCGGGTAGGGTCGTCCAGCAGCTTCTCCAGCAGGACAAACACCTTTTCGCCTCCCCAGGTCTCATTGTGAAAACGGGTCAGCAGAGAATGGGCCGACCACATGCTTTGGCCGCCCCACTCCCGTCCCATCACGGCTTCATCAATGAAAGTGCAGAGGATGTAGCGGAACGACAAGATCACGCCGTTTTCGTAGCCATGAGAGTGTAATTCCTGCTCGATAGCCTGAATTTCAGATACCACGCGCTGATACAGATCTTCCACGCCCTCATAGGCAGAGAGCTGGCGCACCCGCTCTACCATGCCCAGCAGCGGCGTGACCGCATCCACCATCGGATTAATGCTTTGTCCACGCAGGCGGAACCAGTAGTCAGAGTCCATATCCATTTGTCGGGCATGGTCAAAAAGAAGATCGCCCAGTTGATCGTTTTTAATCACTTCGATGCTCATCTTTTCCTCTCCTTACTACTGCCCACGGATAGCCCAAAGCTGCATATCCAGTTCCGGGAATTCGCCAGCAATGTGGAACGCCAGCGTGTTGCCAGATACCAGCACCTGCCAGGCGGGGCTTTGTCTATCCAGTTGGAAATAGCTGTAGCCCGCGTGATAAGGCAGCTGACGCGGCGCAACCGGCAGCGGCAGCAGCGGGATACCCGGCAATTGCAGGCTGATCAGTTCGCGGATCTTCTCGCTGGAGGCGATCTTCGTTTGTTGCAGCAGCTGTTTACGCAGATGCTCCTGCGGCATACGCGCACGCACCGCCAGGACAAACTCGGCGCTGGCCATCAATTCCGCATCGCCAACCATCGCCACCATCACGCCATACGGCTGTTTCTTCAGTTGGATGGAGACGGCGCGCGGCGACAGCACGGTGCTCAGCGCCTGACGCAACGACATCATCAGCGGCTCAAAGCTGGCCTGCTGGTGTTCGTGACGATAGGCGGGGAATTCTGGCGGCAGACGCGACTCATCGGTAAACGTCATCAGCTCGCCGCACAGTTCAACCAGCGTTTCGTGCAGGCGTTCGGGGTGCAACGTGCCAAGACGCGCCAGATGCGACAGTTTGGGCTGTGCGCGGTTAAGCAATTGCAGCATCATAAATTCAGCCACGTCCGCGACGCCCTGCTGCCCCGGGGCGGCAATGCGCTGCGCCAGACTGCGTGCGCGTTCTGCCACTAAACCGGCGGATTCCCCCAAAAAACGTTTTAAGGTGGGGATCGCGGTGACGCTGATGCTGCACGGCATAAAGTTAGGATCCAGAATCAAGCCGCCGTCAGGGCGCTTATCCAGAATGTTGGCAATCGCCAGCGAGGCATAGGCGCTGCGATCGTCACGATCGAGCATCAGGCGCAGGCTGACTTTACCGACCTCCAGAGAAACGATGTCGCCGCCGTCGCTGTGCAGATCGCGCACGTCATGCCGATGCGATTGCAGGCGGCTGGCGATCCCCTGTCCCGGTTGGCCGACTTCACTAACGCCATTCACCGCCAGCGGCAACGCCAGATACACTTTCTGGTTTGCCAGCGCGACGTCGGTAATCTCCAACGGCAGCGGCAGAGCGTCATCACCCGGAATATTGAACACGGTGCCGTCAGGCATCACCCCGCTGGCGTTAACCAGCGCGATGCGGCCAAAATTGAGGTATTCCTCATTAATCGCCAGCGACTGCAAGCCATAGAAATAGTCACTGAGGGCGCTGAGACGCGCGTGCAGTGCGTAATCGGTGTGTCTTTGCTGTTGTTGAAAATGCTGCGGTTTAATGAACAGACCTTCCCGCCAGATAATGCGATTGCGACTCGACATAGTTATTCTTCTTCTTGGTCTTTTTTGATTTCGACTTCATCCCTGCGCAGGTGCACGAGGATCTGATACGTCTGCCCGGTATTCTTTAGCTTGATGACTTTGCGCCACTCTGCGCTTTCCGAATCCGCATAGCGCGCCACCACGCCGAGGTAGTGCACTTTTTCATCCAGCGCTTCGGGCGGCAGATACTTGAACTGCCCCGGTAACAACGTGTAGTCCTGATGATTGATGTAATTCTTGGCTAATGCCTTTTCGATATCCGTCGTGATTTGGTCGTAATCGGTGGCTAACAGACGCGAATCCTCCGCCAACAGCACCAGTTGGAATTCGATAGGCGCGGCTTCACCGCTGTCATTCGGGTTAACGTCCGGTTCCGCCAGCAGGCTAAATCCCACGGTAGAAGGCTGATGATTATTACTGCCTACCTGAATGTCGGGATTCGCCGCCACCTGCGCCATCTTGCCCAGCGTGGAACACCCCGACAGTAGGAACATCAGGGAACATAAGCACAGAGCCCGCAGCATTATTTTTGCTCCTGCTGTTGACGCACGGAACGGTCATACGCTTGCGCATACACCTGATGGAACAGTTTCTGGAAGCCCTGCTGGCGCGGCGACGTTAATTCACGGTAGTAGTGTTGATACATCTGCCACGCCCAGCCGTCATCGGCCGCCAGTGGTTCGCCGCTGCGACGATAGTGCTCAAAGCGGCTGAGCAGCGCGGCTGGCGAGAAGGCCTGAAGAATATTTTCCAACGCTACGGCAATCGCTTGCTGGTTCGCGATGTGATGCACCCGCACATTGTTCAACACCTCTTCCACGGCAGCGGGCGCAGACAGGTGAACCGGGCTTTTTCCTTCGGCAAACAGTACCGACAGCGTATCCGCATAGCCTAGTCCCAGACGCAGCGGGTTATCTTCAATCGGGCGTAAATGCGTGTCCGCCATGGCCGCCTGTTCCGTCTGCAATGCCAGCAGGCCTTCCACCATCGCGCGCAGGCTTTTCCCCATTTCTTCCAGCATTTCGCGCAGTCGTGCATCATCACCCGGCTGAAGCGACAGCCCCAGCCCGCGCATCAGCGGTGCCAGTGAGGTGCCATCGCTGTAGCCCTCCAGCCCTTCTCCCGCGTACGGTGTGTTGATGGTCGGTAATTCCACAAATTTCTGATCCATGGTGTCCTCAGCAGAAGAAAAAGAAGAAAGAGAGGTCGTGAGCGATGCGCCGGCCGTCTCACTGTCTGATGGCAAGAGTGGCTGGCTCTGCTCTTTCTGTAGTGCCCACAGCGGGTCATTCAGCACCACCGTGGGATCGACCAGATCCGTTGAGCGCTTTTTTTTATCTTCCGTTAACCAGTCACCCAGCACATCGACCGTGCCCTGCCCTAATACCTGATCGATATCCTGTTCCGTGGTGGGATCGCCGATATAAACGCCCAACCGGAAAGGCCCGATAACTAGCTCATCGCCGTGCGACAAAATGACTTTGCGATCGCGCCCAATCGGCGACAGCGATCCGTTAATAAAAGACTGACCGCTCAGATCGCACAGGCTGAAATAGCCGTCGGTCATGTCGATACGGGCGTGCTCCGGCACGACGGAGCCCAGCCGATCCCGCAGTTGCCACTGGTCTTTTTCCGACGCGCCCAGCGTGCCACCACGGTGATCGAACTGGTGCTGCACCTGAGAATTGATATCGAGCTGCTCACTGTTGAGCACAACCAACGTGAGTGGATGGGTTACGTTCACATTTACTCCTGCACACAAATCGTCACATAGGGATCCGCGGGCGGCTGCCCGAGAAAGCTGCTCCATCCCAACCGGCTGCTTTGCTCACTGCCCAGACTTAAGCCCTTGGCTTCGCCTTCGGCAAAACCCAGACGCAGATCCCAGGCCAACTGATCGCGAAGAATGAAAGAGACAAAACGCACCAGCGGCTGAAAATGCTCGCCGTTGGGCAAGAAGCTGAGAAAGCGGCTAAAGCTGAGATTGCCGACCTTGAGCAAAAACTTGCCGGCGCAGTCATTCACTTTGTCGCCGATAACAAAATCACCGCCCAACATCATGTTTCCTTTGCCCAGGCGGTTCTGCTGCCCTTCGTGAATGGGCACGCGACGGTGCTGCCAGGCCAGGACAGCCACGTCATCCAGGTCAAAACAGTGAATAACCAAACCCGCGACCACTTCCGGGGAGCGGCTGGGGCTGGCAAGCACCCCGGCGTAGGAAAGCATCTTGGCGCGGTTAACCGGCAGGCTGTCGCGTACGGCGTCATTCCCTAACCCCACCAGCGCAAACATCAGGCGGGAGAATCCATCCTCACCCTCATTTTGAAAGCGGACGTGATAGCGGTATTTGCGCCATGCGCGGTGCAGCAGCGTGAGTAAGCGGTGATGAAAGAAGTCGAGAAACACGCCCAGCTTCTGTTCGCCCTGCGCGTATTCCCAGGCCAGCTCTTCGAGGTAATAACCGGGCATCGGTGACTGACTGCCGTGCAGGCCAAGAAACGCGACTTCCAGCTCCTGACGGCCATCTTCATCACGTCCCACCTGCAAAATATCGCTCGGGTGAAAACCGATGGAGGCCGTAGAGCGAAAGCGCAGGCGTTCCTGTTCAGGGCGGAAATCCAGCTCTTGTTCCAGATCCACGCCTTCCAGCTGGTTAAGTAACTCCACCAACTGGAAAAAATTAAAGCGTGAGACATCCTGACGGAACGTCACATCATTGAGTGTTGACCTATCTGTACCGGCCATCGGTAGCGCTCCTTGTTATCGATGTTGACCACTTCCAACAGGTGGAAAGCGTTGACGCTGGCGTATAGCGAGAAGAAGTGCGCCAGCACCGTACTAAACAGATAGAGTTCTCCTTCACTGGAAAACGCGGATTGCCGTACTGACAGGATGGATTTCAAGCCGCGAACCGGCATCCCCTGTACCAGACGATCGATAGGCGTGGTTTCGATAGATTCGATCCCTGCCAGACGCTTACGCGAGGCCTGTTCCGCCTGCTTGTCGTGCAGCGCCGGGAAATCATAAGTACGCAGGATTTGCACCAGCGCATCGCGCCGCAGCAGCGACACATAGTTCAGAGACAGGTTGGAGATCAGCGTCCAATGCAGGCTGCCATCCATGGCAGGCCGCAGCGGTCGCGTCGGCCGTACCAGATTACGAAACGTCGCGAAAGACGGCGAATTGCCGGTTGGCACGCAGATCGACCCAACAGGCAATTTCGCCGCACGCGATCGGTTGGTACAGGTCAGCGTTACCGAGATGGATTCATCCAAATCAATCACTTCCTGCTCATCACCACGCACAAAAGAGAGCATGTGATCAAACCCGTTGCCATTGACCGCTTCTCTTACCCGAATACGGTAATAGAGCGCGAGCCGTCCTTTGGCACGTTCGATTTGGTGCTGAAAGCTCTCAAACGGCTGATAGGTGCGTGGAATTCCCCGAGCACGGCCTGAATTCCCTTCAACCCAGCCTTCAACCTTATCCACAGAGAAGATTTCAAAACTATCGGCGTTGCGGTAGCTGGCTTTCAGCGGGTAATCCGTCTGGCGTCCGCTGAGGTTGATCGGCTCGCTATCATGCTGGAAGAGATTGATTGCCGGCACGCAGTTGAGCATGAACGAATCAGGACGGATCTTAAGCTCCGCCGGCAGCGGGCGGTCAAAGCAAAAATGCAGACGGAATTCCGTTACCGTCAGCGGGAGCTCCGGCCATACCGCGTCCGCGAGTTGGAAAAAGAGAAAACTTTCAGGAAAACAAAAGTATTCCTGCAGGATACGGTAGCCGGAATAGACATTGCCGGGGTATGGCAATAGCGCATCTTCCCGCTCAAAGCCGACCGTCTTCAGCACGCTGGCTTCCTGACGGAAGCGCTGACCATCGACTTCCAGCTCAATGTGCGACAGTTGGCTGGCAATCCAGAAATAGAGTTCGTAGGCCGTATAGGTATCACCGCCCAGATAAAAGCGCAGCTTGTCGAGTTGTAGATCGCTTAACGATAGCGGGCCATGCAGCCCAATATCCAGCGTGATGGTGGAAAGATCGTTGCCGCTCTGTACCTTGATCTCACGGATATCCGCTGGATAAATCCAGGCGTCGTGGCAGGTCTGAAAATGGCACACCACATCATCAATCGGCAGACTATCAAGCTCACAGCCGCGTTCAACAAACGCGGGCTGGGCAATCGCGCCGGGGAGTACCGAAAACTGCATAATCGTCATACTCGGTACGGGGCGCAGGTAATTAGGCCACAGCATGCCCAGCAGACCGTGTGTCAGTTCCGGAAATTCATCCTCGATCTTCGCCCGCAGGCTCCCTGTCAAAAAGGCGAACCCTTCCAGCAGACGCTCGACGTCTGGATCCGTGGTTTGTTCTGACAAAAATCGGGTAAGCTCAGGGTGCGCCTTGGCGAATTCACGCCCTTGCAGGCGCAAGTAGGTCAGCTCATCCCTGAAAAAATGTTCCAGTGACATAATCAGATCATTCTGTAGTGGCGGTGGCTATCCATATGGATATTGAAAGAGGCAACCTGCTCCAGATCTTCCAATCTGACCCGGGCGGTAACCTGAAACGACATCTCCATCGGATTCGATAAATAGTCCGATGTGTCGACATCCACATGAACAATTCGCGGTTCAAAGCGACAGATACACTGTCGGATCGCCTCCCGGATTTTCCCTCGAATGTCCGCCCCACCCTGCGTCGCGTCATTAAAATCAATCACGCCAAGCTCAGGTGCGCTGCGGCAATTTCCGGGCCGGGTGTTGAGCACATTGTCCAATTGACGCTTAACGGACTCGATCAGTGCTTCAACTTCCGTTTCAGGGGAGGAGCGACGCTCCTCCCCACGGATACGATCAAACAGACTTGCCGCGTTTCCCCTTTCCCAGGCAGAAAGAGACGGCATAAGTCTTATTCCTTATCCAAACGTCCTACCAGCGACAGCTCAAAGTTCGCCCCCATGTACTTGAAGTGCGGGCGCACAGACATGGTGACCTGATACCAACCTGGTTCTCCTTCTACATCCAGCACTTTGATTTGTGCGGCACGCAGAGGACGACGGCTACGAACATCTGCCGGTGGGTTTTCCTGATCGGCGATGTACTGTTTAATCCAGGTATTCAACTCACGCTCAAGATCCTGACGCTCTTTCCATGAGCCAATCTGTTCACGCTGTAGCACTTTGATGTAGTGCGCCAGACGGTTGATGATGAACATGTACGGCAGTTGCGTACCCAGCTTGTAGTTGGTTTCCGCTTCTTTACCTTCTTTGGTGTTTGGGAACACCTTCGGCTTCTGCACCGAGTTAGCCGAGAAGAAGGCCGCGTTGTCGCTGTCTTTACGCATCGTCAGCGTGATAAAGCCTTCTTCGGCCATTTCATATTCGCGACGATCGGTGATCAGGACTTCAGTCGGGATCTTGGCCTGAAGTTGGCCCATGGCTTCATACACATGCACAGGAAGGTCGGTAATCGCACCGCCGCTCTGCGGGCCAATGATGTTCGGACACCAGCGGTATTTCGCGAAGCTGTCCGTCAACGCCGTTCCCATCAGATAGGCGGTGTTGCCCCACAGATAGTGTTCGTGATTGGTACTGATATCTTCCTTGTAGTTGAAGCCCTTAATCGGGTTCTCTACTGGGTCATAAGGCAGGCGAGCCAGGAAGCGCGGTGCCGTCAGCCCCAGATAACGAGCATCTTCAGATTCACGCAGTAAACGCCATTTCGTGTAGGCCGGGCCTTCGAAAACGGATTTCAGATCTTTGATGGAAGGCAGATCGGTGAAGCGATCCACGCCAAAGAAGGTCGGTGCAACGGACGAGATGAACGGCGCATGCGCCATCGCCCCCACGGCGCTGACATACTGCATCAGCTTGATATCTGGTGAACTTTGCGTCAGCGCATAGTCACCGATTACGCCACCGATAGGCTGACCACCAAACTGGCCGTAGCCGCTGGAATACACGTGCTTATAGAAGCCAGACTGTGAGATTTCAGGAGCGAATTCGAAATCTTCCAACAGCTCTTCTTTCGTCGCATGCAACACCAGTAATTTGATGTTTTCACGGAAATCGGTGCGATCAACCAGCAGTTTCATCGAACGCCAGGAAGATTCCAGTTCCTGTAATTCTTTCGCATGCAGAATAACGTCAATCTGCTTGCTGAGCTTTTTGTCCAGTTCGACGATCATGCTATCGACCAGCGCTTTGTTCACGGGTTCTGCTGCATTACCGCTATCAAGAATGTTAGCGACCAGCGCGGCAATACCCTGTTTAGCCACGCTGTAGCCTTCATCAACCGGGCTGATACGCGCTTGAGCCATGATGTCATCAAGCAGCGATCCAGAAGCACTGGCGGCTCCTACCTGAACCTGTTCTTCAACTATTGACATATTCGTTTCCCTATTTCGTCAATATACTCGTCATACTTCAAGCTGCATGTGCGTTGGCTGCGTTCACTCACCCGAATCACTTACNNGCAACTCGAATTATTTAGTGTATGAACATCAATTATTCGGCGGGTTTGACCAGATCGAGCTCTTTCAAAAGCTGCTCTCTGGCTTCTTCGCTGGACAACAGATCCTGCAAACGATTACGGAATGAGGGAATATTTCCGAGGGGGCCTTTCAGCGCCACCAGCGCTTCACGTAAATCAAGCAGCTTACGTAATTCAGGCACCTGTTGGGCAATGCGGTCAGGGGAGAAATCATTCAGACCGCCGATGCTCAGTTTCACTGGCAGGTCGTCCTGGCTTTCTTCTTCAAGGCGGTTTGGCACACTGAAATTCAATTCCAGATTTGCTTCTTTCATCACTGAGGTAAAGTTGTTCTTATCGATCGATACGGTCTGACGTTCTTCGATCGGCGTTTCCTCTGTGCGCCCTTTCATATTTCCCACGATCATCAGCGTCAACGGCAATTCTATTTCCGCCTGCTGACCACCAGTGGCCGGAACATATTTGATATTAATACGTTCCTTTGGTGCGACAGATGCACCATCAGTTCCTTTTGCCATGTGTCTATACCAACGTAAGGGCACTCGGGCCCGGAGAAGTAAAGTCGATTCCTACCAAAAGCCCGCCATAATCCATAAGAACGGCAGCAATTCGGCAAACAAATATCCCCGTCATACTTCAAGTTGC
>NZ_JACDSF010000073.1:22000-25704 GCF_013449685.1 Pectobacterium brasiliense
CATCGGGATTCCTTCTCTTGCCGCATTACAAGGCTTATAAATAAGCCTTGCCCTAGCGGGCCAACGCTTTGCGTTGTTCAAACGTTAACGTTTGTCCTGAAACTCGAATTATTTAGGGTATAGCGTATTTGTTTTTCGACCAGCGAGATAAAATAAATTAAAAACCGAATTTAAAAACATAATAAAACCGTAATATTACGGTTTATATCGGCGTAAAAAGAATCACACCAAGAAGAAATAAAATACATTTATATTTTGAATTTAGATCATACACACAACACAAACACACGGTCAATGCTTATATAGCAGAGCAACTAAATCGAACCACTAAAAAATAAAACACATTAAAAACAATAAATTAAATCAATCTTAAGTAAAAATAAACACAATAGAAAATAATATATCGCTGATTTTCAATTAACGGAAAAGGCATATATTTCATGCCTTTTAATTTCGTTAGAAACGAAATAATTAATATACTAACAAAAATCATCAATAACAAGAATTTCATTAATTTTAATTTAGTATAAATATTTACCTCTATTTTTTACTTTTGACAGAACAAATACCTCCATTACCTTAATAAACTATTTCTCTGTTAAGAAATAAATATTAGATAGTTTAGCAGGCATTGGATTTTTAATGAAAATTAATGGTTTTTTATGCTATAAAAAGGAATAAAAAAGAACCAATGACTTAACATGGTGTTTTTGCGTTATTTACTAACAAAAACCATCGCAACAGGCAGTGAAATGATCTTTTTGACGTCATTTTTAGGTTAAAAAATGGCAGTTATTTGGTAGAAAACGATTCCAGGCTGAACGTGATTCTCTGTGTCCGATGAAAAGACGAAATGAGAGAACAGATACGACGCGCTCAAAGCAGAATGCAGAGAGAAGTTCATCGATACGGATGACCTGCGGACACATCGTGCTGCGCACCTCGTTCTTGCCCAAACGGTTCCCGCGACTGCGAGAGTATCCATATTATGTTTGGGGTTTTAGTCAGGACCAACATTGCCAAACAACACTCGCCCCTCACGCATGGTGACGCTGGAAGAAAAGCGTGACTACTACAATCGGATGAAACTAAAAAACTATCGAGACACCATGCGCCTTGAAGGATTCAGCGTTGAGGATACGCCGCTTCCCAGCGACAAGCAGGAAAGGAAAGCACTGAGAAAAAATCTGACTGCCATGTATAAGGCGAGCGGTTATGTCTGATAAATAAGCTCGGCATTGACGTAAAAAACTAGCTGGAGCCGGTTTTGTCGTTCCTGCTATCTACCTCGCTATTTCGCACTTGGGTAGACGATTTTAGATTCCATGACCTGAGACATACATAGGCAAGCTGGCTAGTGCAGGTGAGGAGTGCCAATATCGGTGTTACAAGAAATGGGAGGCAGGGAAAGCATCGAAATGGTTCGGGGATATGCGCATTTATCCGCTGATCATCTCACGGAGCACGCGAGCAAAATTGACGCAATTTTAGAACGCAATGGCACAAAAGAAGAATGTAGTTTACGCAAAAATCTAGACCGAACACGACATGCCCCCACCGATGCCCCCAACTCACCGTAGATTTCAGTGAACGTGAGTAGACGAGCAGATACAATAAGGGCCGTCAAACCGCGTATTATAAGGGTTTAAAGGGTGTTTGAGTAGACTTAGGGAGACGTTAAAATAGGGATAATAGGAACAACACCTACACCCTATTCATATGATTAATAATATAAATTACCTGTTTCATCTTTTGTGATACCCCCAAAGATACCCCCAGTGGATTTTGTGTCCAATTTAAGGCTTACGTTTATAGGTGGTGAAGGGATATCGTTCTATTCTACCAGAAGAGAATTCCATTTAAATAATTACCACAATAATTATAATCCAAATAACTATTTAAAATCATACACGTTGCACGATAACGGCTATTGACTCATTGACTAAAAAATGCAGAAATTATCTCTCCCATAAGGAAAAAGGATTTATGGGGCAGGATTATGGATAATATTAAGGAATAAATAATGGCAAATTTGATCTATCTGAAACTCACCGGCATCAAACAAGGACTTATCTCTGCGGGCTGTTCAAGTGCAGACTCCATCGGCAACAAATATCAGGCTTCCCATGAAGATGAAATTTTTGTTTATGAGTTAATGAACCAGATAACAAGGCAAGATAACGTTTCACTCTCCCCTGTCGAAATCAGGAAGCCAATAGATAAAGCCACCCCGCTTCTGGCACAGGCATTGAATGGTAATGAAAAACTAACCTGTGAGTTCTTTTTTTACAGGACTTCTCAATCAGGTGGTAATGAACTCTATTTTAAAATGGTGCTAAGAGATGCGGTTATCAATGATATTCGTTTTTTCGCCCCAAATTCATTAACACACAACGAATTACAGCCTCAGGAAAATATTTCATTCAAGTTCGCATCGATTGAATGGGAACATGTAGTTGCACGGACAAGCTCTTATATCTTATGGAAAGATGTGGAATATTAAGATGAGTATCGATTCGGCACATCAATTTCACTTTTTAGAGGAAAGCAACCGCCTGAGGAGGGTTGCTCTGTTGGCTTCCTCTTTTTTTATTCAAGATAAAACATTAAGAATGCGTTATATTCGTGAAATTGAGGATTTCATCAATGAAACAGAGATGAAACTCAGGTCATCAACAATTAGTTTTTTTGATAAAAATCATATCCTTCATGAATTGGTAACCGAGCGTGAAGAAACAGAAAGAGACTACCAAAAACTACGAACAGGTGATTATGTAAAATATATCATTACAGATATATTTGAAGACCAGGGTGTTTTAAAATACACAAAAATCGCATCTGGTGTTGTTGCGGGTGGCTTTCAGGCATTTGCAGGATATCGATTAAATCAATTGGGAAAAGATCTTAATGTAAAACATTTTAAATCATTTGGTCTACTGTTAATGGCTCATGGCGGAAATAATGTCTACGAAGCAGTATCTCCTATTATCAATGATGGGAAGTATTACCCTGGTTTAACCAGAAAAGTATACAGAGGGTTAGCATCTCTATTGGGATATGATGATAAATCTGGTGATTTATTCTATAGTGTAGGAGATGTATCACTCTCTGGCTTTGCAGCTTTAAGAATGCCAGTGTTAATAGAAAATCCAACCAGGCTTGCTTCCAGAGGTTTTTTTGATAAACCAAGAACAACGAAATTATTTCGTTATATAGATAAAGACTACAGCCCTAAATTTACTGCCGCCAACAAATTCATGAAAATATATATGGTTGGAAGCTCCATTAAAAAAGTACATGCTGAATTCTCAAACGAAAACTATCTACTAAATAGCTTCGCCAAATAGTAGATCACTCGAAGGGAACTCAGTCCGAGTTATGCGATCTGATCAATCGCCAAACCAAACAAATCACCAACCGGACTGAGCGATGCCGATCATAGCAGCAATCCCTGATGAAGAACGACGACTAATGCGTAAAGAAGCCCAACAAACACGTGATAAAAACTATTCCAGACGACTCATCGCCATACTGATGCTGCATCGGGGAATGACCGTTTCCGACGTCGCCAGACTGCTCTGTGCCGCTCGCTCATCCGTCGGGAGATGGATAAATTGGTTTACTTTACATGGTGTTGAAGGATTAAAAAGCCTCAAGTCTGGACGAGAACCACGCTGGCCAGTCGCGGATATCCTGCATATTTT
>NZ_JACDSF010000074.1 GCF_013449685.1 Pectobacterium brasiliense
TCACCTTGATAATCAGGCAGCCCGGATCATCCTTGAGCAAAAAGGCGCATCCGGGTGGATAAATGGCGATCGCACAACCTTCCTCAGTCGTTACCAGGTCAGTCACCGACCGGACGGTCTGATTACCCTCCCCGGCGGCACCGTGATCGCCATTGAGACCGAGCGTCGTCTGAAAACCAGAGCCCGTTATCAGTCGATCATCGCCAGTCATTTGCTTGCCCGAACCCGTAAAGACTGGATTTACGTTTTTTATATTGTGCCGGATCCGCAGAAAAAGCGCGGCCTTGAACGGCTCTTTGACAGCATCAGGCACGTCATCGTTAACCACCAGCACATCCCGCTGGAAACCCGCCACCGGAATGTCTTCCGCATCTACACGCTCGACGAGCTGCAACGGCTCGATGTAGACCACGGCATATAGTTCTTCTCTATCACTTACTGCCCCACCCACCCAACCAGCAGTGCAACTGCCTGAAATAATACCCCTCGAAATACTCCCCCACCATCAGAATAGACAGGACTCCAGAATGAACAGAGAAACTGACCGACTTTCGGACGTACTGACCGAAATGAGCGCAAAAGCGCTGGTGACATGGATGACGCATTCGGCATTACAGGACATACCGCGCGAAGCATTACTGGTTCGCGGCAACGATTTTGTGTATGCCCTGCACGCAAATTTTGTGCTACTGCGTGACGTTCTGTCAGAAACGCTGGAAGATATTGAGCAGCAGAGTCATGACCTCGAAGAAAGACTGGATAGCCTAGAACAGCGCCTTCAGATGCTTCAGAGAGATACTGATGATTTGTATTAGCTCAGACTTGGCCTGGCACAACTACGACACAGGGCAAAACCTAATCTGGCAGGCAGCTCTGTGCCAAAAGCGGAAATCGTTAACTCAACATATTTTCAAAATTAGGGCAGCTCACCAGAACAATAGAAAATCTCTCAAATCCCGTTATACACCGATGAATCAGGCAATCGTATACGCAAAAAATGGCGATAAAAAATGATTCTTAGGGCTAATTGCAGGGCTTTTGGCAGACCGCATACAAAAAAGAGCACAAAACGCAGTTGAAAAAAATATAAAGAATTATGTAAAACACTCATTATGCATTTCAACTTCACCCGCCACCCTTTTCGAACAGAGAGGGGAAATTATCTGTTGAGATTTTTCAAATACAGCAAGGATGTAATATGTACGATGACGAAACAATAGCTTTTGCGAAGAAGCAAGAGCAAAAACTGATTGATGCGCTGGGACATAGCCGTGAGCATACTGATGTCAGCTCTGAAGCCCGAAACAGAGATGATTACCAGCGAGACTATGCACGAATTCTTTACTCATCCTCATTCCGACGGCTTCAGGGGAAAATGCAGCTTTTTGAAGTAGATCCTGAGAAATTTAACCGAAACCGCTTAACCCACAGCCTTGAAGTCGCACAGATAGCACGCAGTATTGCATCAGATCTTAAATTGCAATTCCCCGTGGTTGTTGAGCTGGCAGCACTGGCCCATGATATTGGGAACCCTCCATTCGGGCACTCAGGGGAAAAAAAGCTTAACAACTTATCTGCTGAAATCGGCGGATATGAAGGAAATGCCCAAGCGCTTCGTATCTTGAGAAAACTCGAGAAAAAATATGCCCGCTGTGCAGGCTTAGACCTCACCTACCGCAGCTTATTGTCTGTCATCAAGTATCCAAATACAAAATCCACTTCAGATAAATTCATTTATGATGATGACTATGCCTTCTATACGCAGTTGCTGAAAGATAAGCAACTAGACATGAAGGCGGGTGAAAAAACCATTGATGCGCAGATTATGGATCTCGCCGATGAAATCGCCTATGCAGCGCATGACCTGGAAGATGCGTTGAGCAGGAACATGGTTACTATCGAAGATATTGAGTATGAATTTCTCAAATCACCAGACTACAACGTTGCTCTTAAGCACTTCAATGAGATTGTCAGTACGTCCAAGAAAACTGCATCTGAGGCAACATTACTGAAGTCATCAGAAGAATTTGCCATAATTTTTCGAAAAGAGCTGACGTCCAATATTGTTAACCGCTTGGTCATGGATATTGGCGTCGTTAAAAGTAAAAATGGTTATGATGAGCTTGGGTACAAAACTTTACAGGAACTTGCTGAAGGTCTCAAAAAGCTGCTCTTCAGGGTCATCATGCGCAAAAGGAACATACTGACTTACGAGTTTGAAGGAAATAAGATCATCAGTGATTTATATGCGTTTTATAATGCCAGTGACAACTATAAGTTTTTGTCACCTGAGCTCAAGTCTTCGTTATCTGAAACAGAGCCGAATGAGTTAAAAACCAAAAAAGCGCGGGCTGTGGTTGACTACATTTCAGGCATGATGGACACATTCGCCGTCAAGGAATGGGAAACTCATTGTAAGAAATAACACCAACGATAGACGTCTATACTGCATTAATTACTTTCAACTACAGTGCAGCGTTCTGTTTTAAAACCTTTTTGATAGCCTGCCGGAACAGCATCTTTTGCATCCTGGCAGGCTTTTCAATACGTTTGGTAACCGCTTATGTATTACCTCACGCTGATTTTCGGCCTAACAGTCACTAAGCCCGTAACATATGCTCTTAGTGAATGGCGGAGGATAATGGATAGTGCATTTAGTCAAAACGATCCGTCCTTCGGGGCAGTTTAAAAGGAGCGTCACAGATGAGAGTAATGACTGCTGTGTGCCAGGTGCGGAAGTATCTAACAACAGTTTGTGTGGAGCAACTGGGAGGGGTAAGAGGTGCATTTCAAAGGTGCTTTGATGTTTGTAGGTCATAACCCTTAATTTATGTTACTTCTTAGGGGCCAGTGTTTAATTATCTTGTTAATAACATAAGGGTTGAGTATGTCTACATTTAAATATATGAGCCATTATTACTTAACGACAGCATTTACTGGCGGGGGTATTTACTTATAACTGTTGCGGAGAAGTCAAGAAGTTAAAATATATTGGCCCCCGATATTCCTCTGGTACTAATGATGCCATGCTGTGTGCTCAATGTATTAAAAATGGCGATACTGTAGAGTCCGCCTTAGTCGGTTTTTTATTTAGATAGATCCTGAATTTTTTGATGATAACGTATCAAAAGAGATTTGTTACCGCACACCTGATTTCTTTACTTGGCAAGACCAGGAGTGGGCAACGCATTGTAATGATGCATGTGAATTTCATGGAGATGCTTCTGCTCAAGATATAAGTGTTGCAGGTGAGAGTACAATCCACATCTGGATGGAGAGATATGACCAGAACCGGAAAGACTGGGAGAGGTTTATTACTGGGTATGTACCCGGAGTTGATCAGGGTGTTATAAATTCATCTGTAAACATTGTAACGCTATCGTTATTAACTAGGATTTCTCATAGACCCTATCAAAGAAACAGTTAGTTGAATCACTACAACTCCAGTCGTGATCTTTTGAGTTTGAGGTAAATGTCAACTTCCGTTGATCGCTCAGGCTGTGTGAAAACTCCTGATCACTTTTTGGCCTTAGCGATGATTACATATGATCAACCATTCTTTATCAACCCATGCAACGAACTTACTTTCCCAATAAAATTATAAACATGCAAATGAACACTGCGGATACCAACATGGCTAATCATATTCAAGGACATGGCAGGCATCAGATAGCATTGCATCCCTGATGCCCTAGACGATTTTGTCACTGAAGATAACCCAGTCAGATTGGTTGATATATTGTTTGGCTACTTGGAACTATGAGTTTTCAAACTGCTTGTGCTCAAATCTGCCTGTCACACCTGCATAAAAAACAAGCTTAATGTAGGATGTTTCCCGTTTTCCAAGCAGCCCCTAATACCCGGCAAAGAAGTAATAAATTAGACGAAAGCGGCAGGTACAAATCCGTAGATGCTCCGGGCAATATTTTTAGCCAAATCCTTCCTGATATTATCCGTGTTGATGATTTTTTTATAAAGAATGACATGATGGTGATAAAAATCAGCCCCTGTTTTCTCTAAGAGTTCTTTGTAGTTCTCGAGTTCTTTTTTATGTACGGATGCAGTAGAACTACCGACATTTCTAATCTCAGCAGCCAGATCCAGCACGGGAATGCCATACTTACGAGCATACTCACGGAATTCATATTCATTATAACGCCATGAATTAACTTCCATATCAACTTCTGCGTGGTCAAAATATCCACTCCTGAGGGCAATTCCCGTAATAACCGCATCTGTTTCCGGCCTTTCCAACACTAAATCTTTTACGTGTTTGAGAGTCTGAATTTTTTTACCATACATCTTTCGTATCTCGGTGATCATTCTGATGGTATCAACCTGAGTCTCTAAATTTACATCTCTTTTTTTGGTGAAATCGATGTCCTCCTGAGTAGCCTCACGAACGGCTTCTGGCACCTCATCAAACAGCTTCGGGTTATCAAAGTTGGCTGGCGAGCAATAATTTTTGTCCTTAACCAGACTTATCCCGGCTTTGTAATAGCACTGCGCTACCAACCGTGAACAGAATTGACGCTCACTTAAAGGGAGTCTGAATGGAATGACCACGGCCGCAGCTTCAACCGTTGAGTACACTGATAAAACTAACGATCTGGCATGACTATTAATAGCGGTTATTTGACGTTGTTTTAATCTTTTCCTGAGCCTTAGCACTTTAACCTGCGACCTTTTATCAAAAAGAATTCGTTGCGGATTTTTTGAGTATACGCCCCCGCTATCAGAATGAATGAGCGTGTCGTTAATCCACAGCATGGCATGTGAAAACCGGCTGAAAGTGGAAATTTTGACCAGCGTCCCTACGAATGATTTACCACCGGTGAGAATGATATCCCCCACCTCTAATTTCTCATGGTCAACTAAATACATATTTTTTGTTATACCTGTGTATAAAAAACAAGAACTACGCCTGCGTGCGTGGTCCGCATTGAAAAATCTTTAACGGGAAAGGAAAATAAGGTTCCGCACCTGAAAGAACAGCCCGAATGCGCTGCATATCTTCGCCCTTTTTTCCTTGAAATGTCCTGTGTATCTGACATCGTTATCTAGGATAAATAAGTATTCCGTTAACCGCAATCACACCGCTAAACGGCAGCTGAGCGGCAAGTGATCATCTGCCACACAATGTCTGACGGGTTCTGTTCATTTCTGACTTATCACTCCTTCGCCACCCGCACTATATCGCGCCCAAGTGTTCTCCAGCGCTCCGGACAGCCTCACCGTTCCGGATACTTACTGTACAAGCTTCAGGCGTGTGTTTATCTGCCTTCATTACGGGGTATAGGTCGGGTAAGGTGACGCTCAGTAAGCTTCCAGATACTGTTGCAGCCAGACAACCTTACGTCCGGACACCGGTGTTGCCTGCATATACTCCGGATCCCAGACGGCCCTCCGAGACAGGGGCTCATAGAGTTGCGCCGGCAGAATACAGCCGAGCAGGCAGAACCTAAGTTTCCGCGCAGCCAGTGCAGTGAAAAAGCGGAACAGGCGTTTGAGATTGCGCCTGCATAGCTCTTAGTTCTAGCACTGAAACTCCCCGGTTGCGAATCGACTGAAGCTTACGCCATTCACCGCATCGCGGCACTTCAGAACAAACCCGGGTTTCCACGCTTTCACCGGTACCGTAAGATCATAATCTTGGCCAAAATAAATTGCTATCGTACTGTCCAGCTCGTGTACGTTGATATCTTTCATACTAAGGCCATCGGGTTAGCAACAATGATGAGATAAAGTTTACGGTTTCAGTATTCAAATTTGAACGTCTTGCGAAACTTATAACAGCTGATATTCTACCAGTCGGTTGATTCATCGTGATGTAAGCGTGCACAAAACTTTCAAGGTTCGCTCCTCGCTCTTAGCAGACCCCCAGCTCCAGGAGGATGTCCGTTTCGTGCCAGGAGCGGACTGAGTACATGAACGTTTGCAAAAAAAGTTGTAACAAAAATATTATGTAAATGTATGATATCTGCATCTGTATTTTAATGTTACATACTTCTCTTATAACAGCCATAATACTTACCATAATTAAGGAATATAAATATGCGAGGACTCGGAAGGGAACCATCTGTTACCACTCGTTTCACAAATCAGTTCAAACGAGCATGCGAAGAGAATGAATTGACGGATGTAACTTTTGAATTGGCTGGGCAGGATAACAAGGCTAATGCGGATGCAATATTCAGTGTTTTAGATAACTTTCTATTAATTGAATTTAAATCTTACGAAAAAGCAATCAAGAGTGAGCAAGATAAAGATCGAGTTTATGGCCTGTGTCACAAGCTTTTAGAAAATGAAAGAATGACTAACTCTCATCGGAATTGTCATTTCATCATGTGGGGCGTAAGCGAGAACAAGAGATTAGAAACAAGGTATACTATTTATCAAGATAGCGTTTGTAGAAAGAGCATTCTTGTAAAATCGAATTTATTAGATGAGCCTAAGGAACCAACGGTGTTGCAGGGGGAAGATCTTGCAACTGAAATCTCTAAATCAGCAGTGGGACTGAGTCTTGAAGAATTCCTTATTTATTTGAAATGGCTATTCAGTTCAGAAAGATCTTCAGAAGAAACATACGATGGGACTATATCATTAATTGCAACATCATCATCAAAATATATTGATGGGTTAGAGTTTGATTCTTTTAATGAATTTGAGTCTTGGGCAAGGCCGGCAGTAATGCATTTGCTCTCAAAAAAACACAATCGTAAGAGTAAAAAAAGTCCTGGTATTTAATTACAGTGGCTTTCTTCTATGATTTATATTTATAGGCATATTTTAGTGTGGATATTTATAACAAGTCTTTTGATTAGCAATCTACGTGCGCTTTTCGCTCACTATGGACCTTGCCGGGCATGAACTTCTTCTGTGTCCAGGTATGGGAATGGGCCATTCCATTGACCTGATCATTTAGCACTGTAGGATTGATAATTATCTTTCTGATTCACCACTAACAAGGAAAAGGCATGTTCGGATTCTTTAGAAAGAAAAGAGCTGAAACTGAGCCCAGGCAAGATTCCTCAATCACGGCAAAACAGTTTATTGCGCTGACGCTGAGTGATGAAAAGCTGTCTATGCCCGTCTATCTTCCAGGGATCCTTAACGAGGATGATTGTGAGGATATTGGGCCTGGTCCTCTCATTTATATCTGGAATGTGGATCGTGTTGCTGGCACATTCAGCCTCTCTGTTAACGGTAAAGCGATTGGCTACCTCCTTGAACCATTCGTGCCCCGAGATAACCCTGCGTATGTTGAAATCCGTGATGAGGCAATGAAGGTTATCGCTGAAGCATCTACTCAGTCCGTGCTGACCACCATAGAGAAAACTGGCCTCATGCCCGATATTTTGTTTGCTTACCACGCTGAGGATGCACAACAGAAACCAAGCTGACAGTCAGGCAGAGTTTGAGATTACGCTAGGGAGACTAAGTTAGTCAGTCCTATCATCACAACGCTAAATAAGTGTCAAGAAACGCTTTTGATTGCCGAAATATACAGTTAGCGTTGTTCCTGAAAATAAACAAAATGGATTGATCCATTTGAAGAAACTCTTACTTCTTGTTCCGTTGGTGTTTGTTGCGCCGGTACATGCTTCTGAAGCCACCCTAGGTCAGGTTTGCAAGGCAGCTTCTGCTGCGATGTTTGGCCGTGACCATAAGCTCATGCAGTTGGATAAAGCCGAATCAGGTATTGCCTACGTACATTATATCCGACAGAACGATGGCACCCGTTGGGCAATCAAGTGCAAGCTTATAGGTGATCAAGTTATGTGGGCATCTGACAATCCTGACAGCACCGGTCGCTGGCGGGATGATCCTGCAGACAGTACGGTCAAATATGCTATTGATGGTAAAAAAATAATTATAACCGAGCTCTACAGTGACGGTTCCAGTACCACTAACTCTTATCCATTGAAGCAGTTAAAGTGACGATGACGTATACTCCGTTGATTACGACACCTAAAGGTTCGTCATGTAGTTGTTGGAGTTGCGAACTTCCGCTCCTCGCTCTCAGCAGACCTTCAGGGTCACGTGTTTGTCTGCTGTGTGCCAGCAGCGGACGTTGCTAACCATAGAAAGCATTCAGCAAAATTAGTGGGTTTGCATGAAAGCATTGGGTTTTATGAAACCTTGGTGATATTGTATAGCTTATTTATATAAATATATAAAATTAAACTAACAGTCCAAAAAACTGACCACAACTAATGAATTAAAAAGGATTATTAGCTATGATTGATCCGCTTATTAGAAACTTACAGAGTGATATTGCACTGCTTCAGCTTTATATCGAGCAACGCAAAAAGGCTGGTTTTCACGACATGGAAAGAATGATTGAGTCATTGACCATCTTTATGTTTCGTGCATTGCAACTGGGGGAACTGGAAAACATGAATCAGATTAAAGTTAATTTCCCCGCCATTGATTTAGCTGATAACCAAAAAATGATAGCAGTTCAGGTTACTACGAATGCAAGCCCGGCAAAAATAGATAAAACTATCACGGCCTTTGAAAAAAAGAATGAATTAGGAGCGAGCCTAAAAGACAAATACTCTGTTTTATATATTTTTGGCTTTTGTAAAGTATCAAAACACACGATTCCAAATTATTGTAAAATAATTGACCCCGGTTTTTTTATAAATGAACTTTGCGATAAAGCAGATGAAGATATGATTCAGGATATGCTTGATGCCATTCGACGTCATCAGGATTATACTTCATTACACCCTTGGAGTGATAAAGATTCACTTGAAATTATACTCAACATTATCAATCGCAATGCAATTAAACATCAGATGGACCAGGAAGGCAACCTATCTGACATGCTTACCGGCTTAAAAGAAATTAATGAAGTAATAACAAAAGGAACAATCCAACGTAAGCAACGTTCAAAATCGATATCTGACTTCAAAGATCAAAGCATGATTAAATTCCTGAGAGATGTAATGGATGATCTGTCTGTTATTCAAGCTATAGTGAACAAATCAAAAGATAAACAATATGAATCTGTTTATATTAGCCATGAAGATATGATTAGAATCAATAAGTTAAAAGCTAAAATAGCAAATAACTCATCCGAGATTGCAAGTCTGAACAACATTAATTTAAAAATAAGAATTGTGAATTTATAAGTGACAGCCTAGCGCAAACCAATAATAACCAGCAGTAGTGAACTTGCTGTACTGAGAATAAACTGTAACGAATCTTCCGGGGAACTGGAGTGTTCTGATGTACGACAGAGCCCTGTGCCTTTTGCATTAAAAAAATTAAAGGACTGAACATGGCGACCACAGTAATAGCTGCCTTTAACGAATTTATGAAAGATACCGTGAATCTCAAAAAGGCAGATACAGATGACGCGCGTGCAAGTCGCGACTGGCTTATCGGTAAGATGAATGATTTTGAGAAAGACGATAAATTTCCGGTGAGTTATCCAGCGATCCATATTGCCTTTGGATCTTTTGCCAGAAGAACCAAAATCCGTCCTCTAGACGATATCGATCTGATGTTCGGCTTATCCGCGCAGAGTGCCACCTATAACGTTCTGAGTGACCGGATCTCCCTGACCTCTTCCGGCGAGGGGTCGCGCCTGCATGGGTATCGGCATTCGGGAGCTGACACTATCTGCTCCGTCAGGATTCTGAATGCCTTTAAAAACCGCCTGCAGGACATTGCCCAGTACGCTCAGGCTGATATCAGACGTAACCAGGAAGCCGTCACGCTGAAACTGGTTAGCAAGGACTGGAATTTTGATATCGTACCCTGCTTTATCACCAGCGAAGATGTCTTTGGAAGGACTTACTACCTGATCCCCGACGGCAACGGTCACTGGAAGTTTACCGCCCCCCGCAAAGACAGGGACAGAGTCATAACTATCAATGTCCAGAATGACGGCAATGTGCTCAATGTCATTAGAGCAGTCAAGTACTGGCAGCGGCGACCGACGATGCCTTCCATGAGTTCCTACCTGCTGGAGACGCTGATTCTGGACTATTACGCCGGCAGGACATCCTGCTCATCGTTTGTCGATATGGAGCTGGAAGCGCTTCTCCGCCATCTTGGTCTGTTCGTGCAGTTCTCCGTCAACGATCCCAAAGGCATACAGGGAGATATCAACTTTCTTTCAGCCGAGGCTCGTAAGGCGATATCGGACAGATGTTATCTCGATGCGCAGAAGGCATCGGAGGCGAGATGGTTTGAAGATAATAAAGAGTATGGAAAATCCATCAATAAATGGCGCGATGTGTTCGGGCCGTCCTTTCCTGTTTACGGGTGAACCATGAATGCCATTTATACGAACCAGTCGACCAGAGAAAACCTGGATTTACTGTATGCGCAGGCCCGTATCTACGACAGGGTAAAAAACTGGAACAGGCTGAATTTTCTCTTCAGCATCATCGTGCCACTCCTGCTTTCGCTCTTTACCGTATGCAACCGGAGCCGGGGATTTGTCGATTCAGATCTGCTGTCTTCGCTGTTGGGGTTGTATGGACTCCTGGTGCTTACCTTTAACATTGCCATCAGCGGACACATCTCGGCACTGCGCAGGAAGGCAGCCTCAATCCAGGAAATGTACGACTGCCGGGTACTTGGCATCCGGCGCAATGAACTGAAGGTGGAGGAGATCTCACGTGATGAGATCATCCGGGCAGCTGCATATTTCAGAGACAGTCCGGAAAAAGCACGAAAGCGATTTGGCGAAGAGGGTTGGTACGTCAGTAAGGTGTATGACGCGCCGCAGGCCGTAATGGCGCTCCTGTGCCACGGAAAAAACCTCGGCTGGGACAAATCGCTCAGGGAGGTGCTGCACGTGTTTTATCTTTCGGCTTTCATTGTCTCGCCTGTCGCGATGCTTGTTTACGGCATCGCCATGAAATCTGGGCTGAATGAGATCCTGTTCTATGTGGTGTTCACTTTGCCGATTATCCGCTATTTTTTGCTTCAATTTCTGGATAATCGCAGCAGTATGAAAAGAAGCAAGAAGCTGAAAAAGTACGTTGAGAAGGAATTATCCGGCATCAGGGTGTCCGGAAGGGCGGAAGAAGAGCAACTGGGTTATACCCTCCGGAATATCCAGGATGAAATTTTCTCCTACCGAGCCTCATGCCCACCCGTTCCTAACGGTATTCAGCTGATAATGAAGCCAAAAAATGAGCGAATTTATGTTGATTACTTTGAAACGAATCTGAAGGAGATGCACCTGCAAGACTGATTTTCTCTAGCTCCGCTGTATGCTTTATCTATGCCGGAGCCACATCGCGATAAACCATTTATGTTGTCTGACTGTCTGCGCAGTAAGGGAGTTTGAGCGGGTGCCGGGCCTGATGCTGGAAGACTGGGTTAAATAACCAGGATTTCACTGAGGTAAGGATGGTCCGCTTGGCCAATAGCAGACATTGGTTGTTTCCGTGACCTGCTCCCTGATAATTCACACAGAATGCTGTTAGCAATGTCCGTTGATCGCTCTTAACTGACTGCCATATATGGTTGTTTGCTGTACGAGAAAGCCAAACGGCGATATGAGCTAATGCAGTTAACGACATGGAGTAATTACACATCAATCCCTCCTCGGGGTTGTCTTAATTCCACTGCAGGAACATGACTGTTCGGTGCTCGCCCTGCCTGCGCTCCGCCTCACTCATGTTCCTACAGCGTTAAAGTTTTAAAAGCCCCGTACACGCAAAGCCCATTCCTTTGCAGTGCATTCCCACTCAAAGCTTATCCATTAAATAACGATGCGCTTTCGATGCTGCACTAGCGGCCTTGAAAATATAGCGTTTGTCGTTCTTCAGTTCTTTCAGCCAGGAAGCGATATAGCTTTCATGCTGAACCTCTCCAGTAATCCCCAAATCTGCCGTCAGGAACGCGCTTCCCAACTCGGCGATCAACTCTTCAAACGCATACCCCTCACTGCCAAACTTCCCTTTCATTTCACGATTCAGGCGACTTTTTCCCCCGCTCCAGTGAATTAGCTCATGCAGGCCCGTAGCGTAGAAATTGGCGGCATCGCTAAAAAGACGACGGTCCGGTAAATGGATTTCGTCGGTTGATGGTGTGAAAAAGGCGTTCTGTCCCTTCTCAATGATGGTCGCACCACTGTTACGGAAAAGCGCTTCCGCCTGCGGTATCGGCTCAAAGGCCTCTGCCGGGAAAACTGCTTTGTCACTCAGAGGCAACCCATCAATTTGCTCAACATTAAACACGGTGAACGTCTTCAGCATCGGGATATAGTCAGTTTCTCCGTCGTCATTTTCCTTTTCCAGTGTGGTATAGAAAATGGCGGTACTGCCGTGTTCTCCCTTACGTACCTGACCGCCTTCCGCTTTTGCCTGTTTGTAGGTCATCCACCGCGAATCATTGAATCCCTGCTCTGACGCACTGATCCACAACAACATGATATTCATTCCACTGTATGCCAGTAAGCGTAAAGCCACTGCCGCCTGTGATTCTGGTTCCGGGATCGCTAGCTTAGAGCTCCGTCTAATTTAGAAGGAGCTCTGTTCATGGAAAATGCTGCCAACTGGCGGACTGAATCGCGTACCGTCTATTCCAATGACTTCAAACTTCGGATGGTTGAACTGGCCTCACGACCAGATGCCAACGTCGCACAACTGGCGAGGGAGCATGGCGTTGATAATAATCTCATTTTTAAGTGGCTACGCCTCTGGCAGAGAGAGGGGCGAATCTCTCGTCGAATGCCTGCTACTATCGTGGGGCAGGCGGTACCACAATCTCTTCCGGCTTCTCCGACGCTGTTGTCCGTCGACGTTATCAACGACCCGTTACCCGCTGCAGAGAATGACACTCTGTGTACGTTCTCATCCGCTCACGCCAGCGCGACTTCCTGTCATGTTGAGTTCCGCCACGGCAAAATGACGCTGGAAAACCCGTCATCAGAGTTGCTGACCGTGCTGATCCGCGAGTTGACCGGGAGGACACAATGATATCCCTCCCGTCAGGCACCCGCATCTGGCTGGTTGCCGGCGTCACAGACATGCGTAAATCGTTCAATGGCCTGGGCGAGCTGGTACAGCATGCTCTTGATGAGAACCCGTTCTCCGGCCATCTGTTTATCTTCCGTGGCCGCAAGGGGGATACCGTAAAAATCCTCTGGGCCGATGCGGATGGCCTGTGCCTGTTTACCAAACGTCTGGAAGAAGGCCAGTTCATCTGGCCTGCTGTACGCGATGGTAAAATCGCCATCACCCGCTCACAGCTCGCCATGCTCCTCGATAAGCTGGACTGGCGTCAGCCCAAAACAGCTCGCCTTAACTCTCTGACAATGTTGTAAAAAACGTATAACCGCATTATAAATGGCGTCATGAGTCAGGATTATCTCGCCCGTATCGCCGCGCTGGAAGACGCGCTCCGCCAGAAAGACAGCCAGCTCAGTCTCGTTGCTGAGACTGAGTCGTTCCTGCGTTCGGCGCTGGCCCGCGCAGAAGAGAAAATAGAAAACGAAGAGCGTGAAATAGAGCATCTGCGGGCACAGATAGAAAAACTGCGGCGAATGCTGTTCGGTACCCGCTCAGAAAAACTTCGCCAACAGGTTGAAGAAGCCGAAGCCCTGCTGAAACAGCAGGAGCAGCAAAGCGATCGCTACAACGGACGGGATGACGATCCACAGGTACCCCGCCAGTTGCGCCATCGTCGTCCGTTACCGGAACACCTTCCCCGCGAGATACACCGGCTGGAGCCAGCAGAAACCTGCTGTCCGGAATGCGGCAACGGTATGGAGTACCTCAGCGAAGTCAGCGCGGAGCAACTGGAACTGGTCTCCAGCGCACTGAAAGTGATCCGCACGGTCAGAGTGAAAAAGGCCTGCGTCAGATGCGACTGTATCGTTGAAGCCCCTGCGCCATCACGTCCCATCGACCGGGGTATCGCCGGACCGGGTCTGCTGGCCCGCGTATTAACGAGCAAGTACTGTGAACATACTCCACTGTATCGCCAGACTGAAATCCTGGCGCGTCAGGGTGTGGACCTGAGTCGTGCGCTGCTCTCCAACTGGGTGGATGCCTGCTGCCGGTTAATGGCCCCGCTGGATGAAGCCCTTTACCAATACGTGATGGACTGCCGCAAACTGCACACTGATGACACCCCTGTTCCGGTGCTGGCACCGGGCAGAAAGAAGACGAAAACCGGGCGGATCTGGACGTATGTTCGCGATGACCGGAGCGCTGGCTCGTCTGACCCGCCAGCGGCGTGGTTCGCCTTCTCGCCAGACAGGCAGGGGAAACATCCTCAGCAGCATCTTCGCCACTATCATGGTGTGCTGCAGGCGGACGCCTTCGCAGGTTATGATCGGTTGTTCAGTCCGGAACGTGAAGGAGGGCCGCTGACAGAAGCCGCATGCTGGGCCCATGCTCGCAGAAAAATCCATGACGTCTATATAAGCACGCAAACAGCGACAGCAGAGGAAGCCCTGAAACGTATCGGAGCTGTACGCGATAGAAGAAGAAATACGCGGTCTCACGGCATCTCAGCGGCTGGCAGCCAGGCGGTTCCGAAGTAAGCCATTGCTGACATCGCTGCATGACTGGTTGGTGGAGAAAAGCGCCACTCTGTCGAAAAAATCCCGGTTGGGCGAGGCGTTCGCTTATACCCTGAACCAGTGGGATGCCCTGTGCTACTACTGCGATGACGGTCTTGCTGAAGCTGATAACAATGCCGCAGAACGCGCGCTACGAGCCGTCTGTCTTGGCAAAAAAAATTATATCTTCTTCGGAAGCGATCACGGAGGTGAGCGTGGTGCACTGCTGTACGGACTGATCGGTACGTGCAGGCTCAATGGCATCGATCCGGAGGCTTACCTTCGCCATATCCTGAGCGTACTGCCGGAGTGGCCCAGCAACAAAGTGGCCGAACTGCTGCCATGGAACGTGGATCTCACCAATAAATAGCCGTCAATACGGCACTCACTGATCGCTTACATCCAATAAAATTGCTCTTATCTATTAATTATCAATATTTTTAAGAGCTGAATGTGGCGGATACCGTCAGCTCCTAACTCATCAGGGACAACCATACTCAAATTTCCCACATTGCAGGAGATTTGAGTATGAACACGTTACCGTGGAACAAAGACCGTATCATCGGCCAAAAAAGACCACTTCAGATATCTCATATCTGGGGGATTCGAATCAGGCTTGAACTGGAAGGTAAAACGCGCAATTTGGCTCTGTTCAATATGGCCTTGAACAGTAAGCTACGAGGCTGTGATCTGGTAAAAATCAAAGTATCTGATGTTGCATATGGTAGCTCTGTTTCAAGCAGAGCTACGGTGCTACAACAGAAAACAGGCAGCCCTGTCCAATTTGAGATAACCAAAGGGACAAGAGAAGCTGTTACTGCATTGATAAAGCTTGGCAATTTACACAGTAAAGACTTCTTGTTCAGATCTCGGGTCGGTACTAACCAGCACATATCAACCCGGCAATACAACCGAATTTTTAATGAGTGGGTAGCAAAACTTGGTCTTGAAGATTCGATTTACAGCACACATTCCATGAGAAGAACAAAACCTTACCTGATCTACAAGAAAACTAAGAATCTCCGGGTGATCCAACTTCTGTCAGGCCATAAGAAACTGGAAAGCACAGTCCGTTATCTGGGCATTGAAGGCGATGATGCGTTAGAGATCTCTGAATCGATTGAAGTCTAGGGTTGTCAGGACTGCAACAGCAGCCCTGTGCTAGGCGCAGACGTTAACGACCAAGCATTGGCGGCAATTGCGCTGTGCAATTGCCGTTCGAGTGCAACTCCGTTCTATGTGATTACTGCATTGATTCGTTTGTATCTTTGGGTAAAGGCTTCTCTGCCACCTTCCATCACTCGGCATATCTCATCGCGTATGGAAGGTTCTTGAAGACCCCCTTGCGTCACAATTCTGGTTTGACCAGACCGAATATCAAGGGCAATGACGTTTTCCGCGTCACCATTCACGACGATGTTAGCGTTGTGCGTGACCACTAAAACCTGTCGTTTTTGTTTGATCTCACGCAATTGCGTCACGATCAGATCATAGATCAAGTGGTTATCAAGATCATCCTCAGGCTGATCAAGTACAAGAGGCTCATTGCCATATGAAAGGATAAATGCAAGGAGAGCCGCCGTTTTTTGACCCGGAGATCCTTGCTCTACGGGTTTGAAACTCTCGCCGTTCTTAAGGCTATATCTGATATCCAGAGAATCACCTGGAAACCAGCATTGAATTCGATCTATCTGTTCCGGAGTTAGCCCCTGAATGTGGGATACAAAACGTCGATCTTTGCAGGAATCCACCGCTATAGTATCGTTTTCATGGATTGCAAGTAGCGATGATTTTAATTTCTCAATTTTATCATCCATAGTTTTGGATTGGTCTTGCGTTAAATAAGCCAGCAAGCCCTCATCCCCGTCAACAACCCCAATGTCGCGGTCAAATCCGCCACTACTGCGGCCGATCAGGTTACGGAATTCTTCCTCAACCGTAAGCTTGTTTCCAAACGGAATGACACTGATCTGTACATATGAATTGCCGACTAGGGTATCCTTGAGAAAGTCCTCACGAAGCTTGGTTATCAATGCTCGATGCTCATGGAGCTTGACCAGGTATTCTTCCGCGCTTTTCTGATGCTGCGTAAGAGCTTCTCTTTTTTTGTCGAATCCCTTGAGCTTATCTTCGAAATCTTGTCGCTGCTTAACCAGAACACCATATGCAGATGGATCACCTGCATCTGCTGCGCTGAGTTGACCGAGGAGGCCGGTGTATTCCTGGCTCGCCGCTGTAATTCTTTTCGATATTCCCAAGTCTGACCGCGCTTGATTCCATGAGTTCTTCACATCATCAATCCGCTGCGCGATCGAGTTCATATCTATCTGAAGCTTCTCAAACGTCGCACGGATGCCCTTGACAGTATCGAAGAGTTCTTTGTCATCCGTATTTCCAATGTCGAAATATTGTAAATCCAATTCTGCTGGCAGTAGGCTTCTAGAAATATCTCGGACCTGTTCGGCGGAACCCTCCCAAGTTGTTACCCAGGAGTCCATAGCCTTACTTTGGTTCTGTCTGAGTTGGTAAGCCTTAAGGACATCCGCGTGGCCCGCCTTTTCAAAAACATCGAGTTTGCGTTTGACGTCTTCAAGCTGACCTTTAGTTACCGACTCCTCCTGAAGCCCGGCCTGAACTTCACGCTCCTGGGCGCGAAGCGAGAGATATTTGGAAACCAATTCGTCCAACTTAAGCTGCCAATCACGATGATTGACCACCGGAGCATCATCGACAACCTGTAAGAGTGCTTGGGGATGCTTTGCCAATTCGAATATCTGTTTCTGGCTGTAAATCCTGACAGGAAATCGTTGTGCTATGTCTCCCTCGGAAGCACACCAGACTCCGGGAGCGGTCTCTTCCTCGATGTCGTATATGTCGTCGGTATTAGACCAGGTGATTCGAAAACGGCCACCGTCTTTTCGAAAGCCTACAGTAATTTTCGTGGAATCTTTTAACAGCCCTTCATCTTGGCGGTCTTTCGAAGTTTGACTATATTTGGTAAATTCCTTCTCAAGGCTCTTGGGGATTTCTCCCTTCCGTTTAAGAGCAATCCGCAGGAATTCCAACGAAGTCGATTTCCCAGTGCCTCGTCCACCAATGATAGTGTTGAGCCAGGGGTTCAATTGACAAGATAAAGATTGCCCTCGCCCTAAGTACTTCGCATCATCAACCACGATACTTTCGATGGCGAGTTGTCCATGGATATTGGGGTCACCAGTGAAGTTGTCCGACCGCTTCAGTGAAAGAACCCCATCAATGAGCGCCAGCCGTAATCCGTCATAAGATGGCTCCGACATTTTTACCCAAGTGAAATGGCTACCTGGGTAGCGTTGATTTCCGGTACCGGACGGATGATGGGAATCGGTTCCAATAACCTCTGCCCAATTCAAATTCTTGCCAATGTAGAGCTGCGGTTTTGGTTTAGCAAGGTCCGTTACTTCCATAGCAAAAACACATTTGTTGTCAAGCACCTGCTCTAGTGTGTTGCCCGTACAGACCGTAAAAAGTCCGCTAGCCTGATCTACATGAGCAGGTATTGCAAGCCCTCCTGACCTAGCAATTTCGTCGATCACCTCAACTGCCGAGCATTCAGAGCAGCCGTCGCTCTTTCCTTTGGTGGCGCGATACCTGACCGCACCAAGCAGTGAGTCGATATCAGAGGTTGTCTTGTCTTCTCCGAAAATGGCCAGAATATGGATATTCCCCTGAACAGTAAGCTCAACGCCTGGGAATAAGTAGAGTGGTCGATAATCCTCGTGACTCTCAGATGCCAGTTCCTTGAGTGCGTGCTTGAGCGGATCAATCCAGGCGCCTGAATTATGGTCCGTTACAGCAACACAATCGATGCCTTGTCGCATGTAGTTGAGCAGCCAATCCTTATGAGTGATCTGCATATACTGTGCCTGATTAGGGCCTTTTCCATAATCGTCCGATGCCGGAGTGTGATTATGGAAGTCGAATTTCCACCACCGAGAACCAATCCAGTTCATTTGTACCGTTCCTGTTCTTCTTATTAGTGCGGCTGCGCGAGGTCGCTAACTTTGCAAACTAGATTACCTTGTAAGGTTGGAAAGTCCAACTTCCGCTCCTCGCTCAAGGCAGACCTTCAGCGTCACGTGCTTTTTTGCTATGTGCCACATTCAGGCTTTGGGGCTACTATCGTTTTTGCTCTGATAGTATTTAATTCGGCCTAAAAACTTTTCCAAACCTGACCATTCGACATTATTCTTTCGGTTTTCCGGTTTCTTGAAGAACGCATGAAAATCTTTTCGTTCTTTTTCCGACATTTGTGGCATAACTTCCTGTAACAGTGGTGGAATTCTCCAGCCCTGGATTCTCATTTTGTCCCCTCGTATGCCATCATTAAGTTCCAGGAACATCTTGTAGGTCACCACCAATTTCTCTCCTGGTGGGAGCAACCATTCTAGCGCTTCAAATCGAATCCCGTTGTCCGGCACAATAGACTTGTTATGGATTATGCAGTGCCGAATTTTGCGTAAGTCCCCCATTAAAGGGCATTCAATATACTGAGCATCTAAGCCAGTAACTTTAGCGAGTCGGTGGCGATAAACCTCATCCCACAGAGAGTACATGATACTTAGCAAGGATTTTGCTAACTCGTTAGAGAAATAGCCATCTTTCTTGCATTTCTCAATACACTCCACCGTGTCTATTCTTGCGTGCATCTTTGGATTTTTTGCTACATCCGACCCGATCCAGATACGGTGCCCCTTTTCAAAGGAGTGTTTTGCTAGTTCTTCCCCCTGTTGCGCGATGCCCTCAGTCGCGAACGAAAAACAGACGACATACTCATCAAACGTATTGATGATGTCGTCCATCACCGCCAACACGGCCTCGTCATTTTTTTTTTTATGTTCCACTTACTACATCCTTATTTTGAGTTACAGGGGTGAGTTTGGAGATCCGACTTTATTGTACTTTAAGCCTGATTTTTGAACAGGCTTGCCTATAGCCATATGGCGCACTCGCGTCCTATACACCGTTTTCCGTGGATTTTGTTTAGTCGGATATGGATCAACTACAATTACCGTTTTACGCTGATGACAATGGAGGTCGCAGTCATGCTGGATAGGGTTGTTTTGTTTAATTTAGCAGAATGTGCCAGCCGCTATCATTTTGACGTCCGCTCCTCGCTCAAAGCTGTCTGTCGATGTCTTATGTACAGTAACAGCGTGACAGGCATTTTTGTGCCAATAGCAAAAGTTGCAAAAAGCCATATAAGGCTAACCAGCCGTGGAGATCATGTAAGTCTCCCTGTTTTAATTTTAGACAATTCTTGATATTTCCGTTTTCAGCCATCGACCGGTATTCTTCCGACGTCAGATGATTCAGGGATTAATGAGGTCGCTCGCTGTTATATTCCATCAGCCAGCAGTCTTTAACCTACACAAGGTGTTTGAAGGAGAGCTGAAGTTACTATGATTGATAAAGGTGAGATACAGGATTTAAGAAAAAAGTAAAAATCCGCCTTCATAGAAGGCGGCTTTGATTTCGCCCCATAGGGGCGCTCTAAGTTCGGACTCTTAGAGCCCTCTCTTCACACTTCCTGTAACGACAGTTGATTATCGTCATGTTCATGTTTTTCCTGGTACTTTACGTACTTACGGATCATTTCTGCATTCACACCTACGGTGTCTACACAATATCCTTTAGCCCAGAAGTGGTTTCCCCAAAGCTTGTGCTTCCTGAGATAAGGGAATTTATTAAACAATCTGATTGCGGTTCTACCTTTGAGATGTCCCATTACGTTTGAGACTGATACCATGGGCGGGATCCTCACTAGCAGGTGAACATGATCTACCTGCACATTTAGCTCAACTATTTGTATTTTAAGCTGCTCGCTTAAAATACAAATTTGTCGATACACTTCTTTTCCTACATTTCCTTTCAGGATCCTGAAACGGCATTTAGGCGTCCAGACGATATGATATTGACAATGCCATAGCACGTGGGAAGCTCTCTGAAACCTACTCATGTTTAATTTCCTTATCAGTTGTGGGGACAACAGAAAGGATTCTGACATGGGTAGGTTTTTACAGGCGGAGCCATAACCAAGTCGATGACCACGTCCATAGGACGTGGTTTTAAGTTAGGAATAATAAAAGCCAGAATGAAAAATTATTCTGGCTTTTTAATTATTCAACCAGCAAGTTTTCGATAAACTCAATACTGCCTGTTATCACCTTCAACTGGTCACCAAATGTGTCATTGAAAACTGTTCTGCTCTCCGATTCAGGAATGTTATTGAACTCTTCTTCCGACATGTATTCTGTATTAATTGCGACAAAGAATGGATTAATAGGTTTTAACTTATGGGTATCTGGTAGCTTCAGAATCCCCATTAGTTCACTTCTTGACTTGATCTCATGATCTCTAACGCGTCTATAATTAACTTCATCTTTAACCTTGAGAAATACAAGTATTGCAACTCCAATTTGATTCTCCCATCTTAATCTTTCAGGTGCTGCTGCAAGAACAAGTATTTGTAGGGCATAGCATCTTTCATAATCACGCAGTGAACACCCATTTCCTTTGATAAGTGTTTTAAGACAGTCAAATGCCATTTTCTGTTCGTTATTTTCATTATCTAATGCTGCCTGGATTTTATCTGCGTAGATGTCAATAACGTGATTATTTTGCGACTGTCGATTATAAGTAGGCAAGTTAAACCAGAAATGGATGAACTTATTTAGGTATGTATTTACGTCAATATCACCGTAAGTTTTCTTTATTATACTTAAGTGTTGCTTCTTATTCGTTGCAAGAATGAAGAATATGTTCTTACTGTTAAATATATGCTTTACACGTTCAAGTAGCTCAAGGGAGTAATTAGGTCTCGCCCTATCAAGTTCATCAATAATGAAAATTAATTTTTTATCCTCCGCAATTTCAGAGAGTACTGTTTTGAAATGTTCAATAGTTTTCTCTTCTTGCTCAGCTCCTTTAAGTTTTTCTTCAATATAGGTTTCTATCGGATTTGAAATTGCATCTGAGACACTCTCGCTAATATCTTCAATGTCCGAACCTTTAACCAAGCCTAAAGTAAGGGCTCCAATTCCAATTTTTGCGGCAGCTTTGAGTACTACACCGCCAACTTTTTTTGTTGCTTCAAGATATCTTTCTTTTAGATCGTTATCTTCAACTAAGGCATATAACTTAGCTGATAGGGCAACAAAGGGGTCACTCTGGAAATCGTTTTGAAATGCGTCGAAGTAAACCACTTTGAATTCATCATTCTTAATTATCTCCCCTTCCCACATTTTTAAGAATGTAGTTTTCCCACTCCCCCAATTATCGTCCAGAGCGATGACAAGGCTTTCATCTTCTGATTTCCTTATAATATTTTCAAGTTTTTCACTTAGAGGTTTTCGATTAAATATATCATTTGTCCTGCTAAAACCTTCACTATAATCAACCAAAGGCATCGTTAATTTCATTGGGACCTCCTAATTAATAATTGTGCCACACCTTGTCCTATTAAGCAGATGCTTCCGTTCTTGCTAATATAACCTACAACTTTTCTTTATTGAGATCGTTTAAAGAGTTGTTGGCCGGTTATCTAAATAATAAAACATCAAACTACGAGTTTCACACAACTTGCCATTAACCCGGCCATACCCATAGATGATCTTGAAAGCATCTTCTATGTATACAAACTTATCGACTGTGAGTTCTTCATGTTGTGAGTAGGCTTTAACAATCAAGTAGAAGGTTGTAGTTTTTGAACATTCTGAAACAACCATCATTATCAGGTTTGTATGATGAGAACAACCACACTTTTTGGCAGTATTGCTGCTCCACATTGAAACACACAGGATGATGTTAGTAATGTCCGCTTCACGCCCTGAGACATTCGACAAGCTTTTTATGGCTTCAGTAAGGGCGAGTGTCGCGCTTCGAGAGCCATCAAATACTTCGCTTCATCGTACTGGGTTCTGGTCTTCCAGCAGCGGTAAATGATCCTTATCCATTTGAATGCCAGAGCCCGGATGGCGGATTGATGAGATGTTCCCTTTTCTCGCTGCCCCTGATAATACAATTTGGCCCAGTATGATGAGTTAATCGTCTTGGCAGCCCATTCAACAAAGGTCTGCCTGACGAACTTGGCACACTGCCATCGCCAGTGAACCCAGAATTTCTGGCCACTTCGTTCTGTCACCGGTGCAATACCTGCGTAGTTTTGAATTTCTTCAGCGCTGTTAAACCGGTCACGGTTATCACCAAGTGCAGCAAGCATCCGTGGGCCCATACACGGCCCCATGCCCGGAAGTGATTTGAAAAGCCCCGCATCTGGCAATATGTCAAACAGCGCTTCGATTCGTTCGTCATAGGTTTTGATGATTTCACTCACGACTTTAATTTGTGTCGCCAGTGCGGTTGCCATCAAAGCATTAGCCTCTATAACACTCGGGTCTGTCGTCAATGGGATCGCATTATCAATACTCGCAACACGTTGCTCGGTAAGGGCCATTGCGCGGTCACCTCTGGCATTCAGAAAATTTCGGATCGTGTCGCGCCTGGCTCGTTTCAGTTGTTGCAGACTGGGCCACCGGATAATCAGTTCACACAACAGTAAGCTACCCCGATGTGAGAACCACTCCAGTGGCTGAGGATAATACTGTTTAAGCGTGTTGATTCTCCGGTTCACAAAGCGTCGTTTATCTTCAACCAACTGACGACGTTGCTCAACCAGTTGCTGAAGTAAGCGAATATCCGCATTGTCGGGTTCAATAGCTTTTATCTTTTGGGGATAACGCAGCATTAACTCAAATGCCAGCTCTGCATCCTGCGGGTCATCTTTAGCGCCGCTGGGCGAGAAGGCTCGCCGGTAACGAGCCAGGGACAAAGCGTGGACGGGGAAGACGGTGATAAAGGGATATTTTTGAAGAGCATATACCACGGGGCCCTTCTTCAGCTCGAGAGCTATGGCGATTCTGCCTTTTACTTTCTGGTGTAACTCAGTAAGCCAGGCATCAAGCGCTTCTGCTGTATGTTCAATCACATCGAATACGCGTTCACCGTTTTTAAACTGAACACAGACATCGTGTTTTTTATCCGCCCAGTCCAGACCAACATGAGCAGCAAACTGATCTATCGCAGTCATAACCAACTCCTCTTACCGGGGATTGGTATGCATTCCACGCTCTTCGAAAGAAATATAGCCAGCAGTTTATCTGCATGCCCTGAGTATTCGTTAGCGAACGTGGAGCACCTACTGGCTCGAAAGAAAAGCGGCGATCATCGCATGATTCTCGCTCAATATTCGTAACCAGTAAGCGCATACCCTGAATCACTTCAAAGTGTAATTCTCAGGGTGCGAATGACTATACCTCGCTCAGAGCGGACCTTAAGCTCAGTTACCAGGTCCGCTGCGTGCTATAATCGGATCTAATTGGGTAGAGCTGAATTTTGTAGGCACCCCAATGGAATCCAGCCTGAACTCTTGGGCTTTTTCGACTGATATTGATCTTGCATGCATCCCCTGCATCCCCTGCACTACCTGAGTTAGCACACTTGCATGGCACCCAGCTTCATCCTACATTGCAACTGGATTTAGCAGAATTGCGCAGACGATGGGAGTTATACCAGCAAACATCTATACGTTGAGGTAAACGAATGAGAATCAGATTCAAATAAACGGGTCGGTGAACGACCTAAATTATCCAGAGCAGATAAATCTAAGGAGATGTTTATCATGAAAAAAGACAAGTTTGAATGGGGCAAGGAAATTGTTCAGACAGGAAGTGACGTAGCTGCATTGGCTAACGATGTTGGTATTCCGGGCATTGGTCTGGTCGCTAAATTTGTTCAACATTTCTACGATAAACAACTACAAAAGCGCTTTGAAAAGTTTATTTCAGACGCAGACATCAACAAAGACCTGCTTGATAAGATTGCTGAGGACGAGACGTATTCAAATTGCTTTTATGCAATTTTAGAGGCTGTTCGCCAGACACATTCAAAGATTGGCCTTGTTGCTCTGGCACTTATTTATAGGAATCATTGGAATGATGAGCAGTATTTAATTGCTGCAGTGCAAGCTTTCTCCCAGATAAGTGATGCAACAATCAATTCTTTTATTTCACTTTATGAAGAGATATCTGACGATGAGGGATATTTGATTCTCAGAGTCAGCAACGAGGAAGGAAACAGTTTCCATGAATATTATAATGAAGCAGTCGAATTGATTCGCCGTAATTTCTTCGTTCTGAGTACTGGAAGCGGGATGCATGCTAATGGCCCAGTACAAGGAATGAAATGGTTCCATACTGAGTCTTACTACACCCAGTGTAAATTAGCTAAGAACCTTATTGGGTGATCCTGCTAAATTAGGAAAGGCCTCAACATTAAGTTTAAGACATTCGAAAAGCTTTTATGCCTTATAGTTAACGCGTTTCGAATACGGCTCGCATTTCTACTATCAGCATTGAAACTGGTGGAACGCCAGTTTTAATGCGATTGCCAGTAAATGTCGAACTCTCTTTTACCAAAGAGGTTAAACGCAGCTGTACATGCAGGATACTTCCGCTTCTCGCTCGTTGCCGACTGTCATGCTGAATCGTGTTCTCACGGCCAGATCAAGTCTCAGCCAATACATCTAAAGCGATGAGCGGGCTCTTTGCCGCCCGCCCCCGCAGCCTGCGAATTTTTCCTGACACACAGTGCCACGAATAATTCGCAGGGAGGTTATACCTTTAACACCACCACGACTCTGCCCACAGAAATATATGGTCAAAGCCGCATTCCTTTACGGCTTCTTACCCTGCCCTCAAGCTTTATCCATCAAATAACGATGCGCTTTTGATGCCGCACTAACGGCTTTGAAAATATATCGTTTGTCGTTCTTCAGTGCTTTCAGCCAGGAAGCAATATAGCTTTCGTGCTGGACCTCTCCGACAATCCCAAGATCCGCCATCAGGAACGCGCTTCCCAACTCGGCGATCAACTCCTCAAAGGCATAATCCTCACTGCCAAATCTTCCTTTCATTTCGCGGCCAAGCCTTTTTTTACCACCACTCCAGTGAACCAGCTCATGTAGGCCAGTGGCATAGAAGTTAGCCACATCGGAAAACAGATGACGCTCCGGTAACCAGACTTCATCGGTTGATGGGCTGAAAAAGGCGTTTTGTCCTTTCTCGATGATGTTTGCGCCGCTCTTCCTAAACAGATTTTCACCCTGTGGTAATGGGTCAAAGGTTGCTTCCGGGCTGATGGTTTCAGTTGTCAGTGGAAGACCATCAATTTGCTCAACATTGAATACATTGAAGGTTTTCAGCATCGGGATCTGGTCGATTTCGCCGTCTTCGTTTTCCTTCTCTAAGGTTGAATAAAAAATGGCTGTCGTGCCGTGCTCACCTTTGCGAACCTGTCCACCTACTGCCTGCGCTTGTTTGTAGGTCATCCAGCGTGAATCGCAAAAGCCCCGTTCTGATGCACTGCACCACAACTGCATGATATTCATTCCGCTATACGCGATACCGGTTGCGAAGTTGGAAGGCAACCCAGATATGCCCGGCACTCGTTTCCACGGGCAAAACCACGGTTTTACACCGGCTTCAAGCGCTGCAATGATCTTGTTGGTGACAGTCTGATAAATATCGGTTTTGGCTTTAGAAAATTTCGTTTTTGAGGAGCCTGACTGCTCCAGCGGGGATACGCTGGTCGCCGCTGCGGTGTTAGGGGCGCTAGTCTGGGTATGCAGGGAAATGGTCATGTTTTTTCTCCGTCAGTGGTGTGATTTTTCGTCTTCGTATCGCCTGACGGTTCGCTTTCCCGGCATCGTTCCGGCCAGCAAGGGCGCAGAATGCGTGCCATTTACCCTTGCGGGACGGGTTGTGTTGGGAAACGATTAACCGGAAGCTGATACGAGAACGGAAGTCACACGGAGAAAAAACTGACACTGCATAGACGGGTGTAGCGCTCCTTGCTTTGCAGTGGTGAAAAGTAAATTAGTGGTGTTGAGTCTGGGACCGGCACTGACAGGAACTTCATGTAAGTGTTAGCATGCTTTCCTGCCGGACGAGACGATCCTGCTAACCGGGGGCGGTTTGTTCTTAAATTGCCTCGTTCCGGCATCAATCCCTACCGGGTCAGGGCTGTCTCCTTATTGAACGCAGCTTAAAGTCTATCCCCACAGTCGCCGTGCTGGCTGAGCTTCGCAAAGAGGGCTTTCAGCCGTTCATGTCGTGCCAACCCCACGAGTGCGTTGAAGGCGAGCGTGAACACACCGAACACATGCTGCGCCTGTGCCCTGAGCACTTTGGTGATGGCTTCCAGCAGTGTGGTTTTACCGGCGCCCTTCGGCCCATCCAGAGAAACAAACAACTGACGGCTCATGCTGCTGATGACCATTGCCCGTCCAGTGCAGCAAGGATTGCGGCTTCCATCTTCTCCGGGGTGGTGAACGGCGCAAAACGCCTGAGCGGTTTACCGTCGCGCCCGATCAGGAATTTAGTAAAGTTCCACTTGATCCGCCCACCCAGCACGCCGGGCAGTTCATTTTTCAGATAGCGAAACACCGGGTGCGCTGGGGCGCCATTGACCTCGACTTTCCCGAACATCGGGAAGCTCACACCGTAGTGAATGTGGCAGGTCTGCGCGATGTCGTCAGCGCCGCCGGGTTCCTGTTTACCGAACTGGTTGCAGGGGAAACCCAGCACCACCAAACCCCGGGCGGCGTATTTCTGGTAGAGCGCTTCCAGGCCGCCGTATTGGGGTGTGAAACCACACTGGCTGGCGGTATTCACCACCAGCACCACCTTACCCGCGTAGTCGCCAGAGAGACAGGCTGACCGTCAAGACGGGTAGCGCTCAGTTGATAAAAGGGGGTCATAGCGGGATCCTCAAGGCAAAAGCAGTTCGACGTCGATATTATCACGTAACGCGGTGCTGCCGGGGCGTGGAAAGTCGATCCTATTCCTGATGGCGTGGCAGGTCTGGGATCCTGTGCGATATCTCCTGGCAACGTTGATATTCTTTCACACGCCCTGATTTTCTATCTGACGATAAAATTGAGCGATCCAGGTCTCAGCCATCACGGAATAGGGTTGATCGGCTCTGGCCATACTCGCCATTTCTTTACCGGTTTTATCCAGTAATAATCGTAAAGGACGTATAATGGCGTCCTTTTGTTCGTCCTCTAACGTCATTGCGTTCACGTTATCTATCAGCTCACCCAGCGATATCAGCATGTCACCCAAAAATTCGAGCCGGCGTAAGTAACGTGTGCGGTCCTGCACCAAACCGAGACGGTTAAGTCCGTATACATGGATAGAGGTTGCACCCTGCAGGCTTCCTCCCTCTCCTGTCGGCACAACCAGGCTGAGAGAAGGCGCCCCGACGCTGACAAAATGCAAAAATTCCCGCGGCTGGTGCTCACAGGGATTAAGCAATAAAGCCTGCTCTGCCTGGTGGTCTCTGCTTTCAGGCCGCATACGTATCCCTGCAGCGGCCAGAGGAAAACTGTCTTTTTTCCCACCAGACGTGCCGGGTTTCTGGCTATGCTCCAGCAGCGAGATAAGACTGCTGGACGGGGTAACAATGTGCTGTCGCCTTTTACGATTACAGTCAATGCAGCTGGGTAACAGGTTCTCCCAGTCCATCGCCAGCCACCAGTATCCTGGATGCGTCGCATCTTCGCTCACTTTGCTTTTGGGCCGATAGTGTTCAACATCGACGGGTGATGAAGCCGAGAAGAATGTTTCACAATACGCGCACTTAAAATGAAACAGCGTGTTTAAACGCCATTTTACATCGTCCGAAGAATAGGCCTCAAATTTAAAGCTCTTTTCCTGTTTTGGCCCGGCATAATATTCCCGCACGCGTTGTAACTCACTTTTTCCCTCCGCGTTCAGCGCCGATAGTGATGATGGCGGTTGTCCGGTCCCACGGGGAACGTGCCTCATTGCACCACCTCACGCAGAATGTTCAAAATACGTGACCGGGTGTCATCCTGTAATGCCTGAGCTTTTGCGGCTGAAACCTGACGCCGCTCCTGTAAATACTCCCCAACGGCCTCCTGCACCAAACGATGTGCCTCAGACGTCCCAACAGGCATGGCACTGGCAATGTCACGTTCGAAGGTTCCGATCATTTCTGTTTCTTCGTCTGTCAGTTCGAGGCCTTGTTGACGTTTTGCCAGCAGATCGGCAACCTGAGCGATAAGACGATCGAGCCTGGGTTCATCGGTGGAATCGAGCTGGAAGAAGTCAGAGGTAAGGAGTTGATCGACGCGTAATGTCGTGATGTCTGGCAAGTCGCTCAATGTTTCGACCCGCTGCAGAGCGCCTGATGCTGAGTGGATATCGTGATGCAAGGTGCGTTGCATCACCCTCACCTCACCATTATACATCCCGCGCAAACACAGCGGCTCATGGGTGGTGACGATAAACGTCATCCCCGGAAGCGCACGACGCAGGCCGCCCATAATTTGCATTTTCCAGCGCGGGTGTAAATGCGTTTCGACTTCATCAATTAACACCACTCCCCGTGCATTCTCAAAATCCTCAAATGTCAGGGCGACACGCTCATTCATTAAACCCTGCATAATATCGCAGACCATTGCCAGCACGGTACGAAAGCCGGAAGACGCCACATTCAACGGCGTACGAGTTTCAACGCCATCAATGGCAGTTATAAGAGAACACTCTTTTCTTTCAGGAGAACGCTGGATGACATCAAACTCTCCTTCAATCGATAATACCTCCCTGAGTGCCGCCACGACACGGTCAAAATTCACCTGACTCAGGCTCAAAAGCCAGCTTTGCGGGTTCCCAATCAGGCTGCCATCAAAGAGATTACGCACGGTTTTATCGGCTGTGTATAACCGTTTTCCTTTCCCGTATTGACGAAAGGCACCATAAGCAAAGACGGGCCCGACAGAAAACTGTCCGTTCAGTTGCGTAAAATGACTCCCCCCTTTTTTTAAGGTCAGTGTCAGCGAGACATCATTATCCTGGGTAAGCACAACTTCTGCCATTTTCGGTGCCCGCTTAGGATCACCGGCAAGTAATCCAGGGGACAAAATAAAATCCTGCATTCGCAAATTTAACTTGTTGCGGCTTTCCTCTGAAATCAACGCCAGCGCAATGCCTTCCAGAATGGTGCTTTTTCCGGCCGCATTTTCACCCAGCAGCAGAAGAGCGCGTGCCTCTGGCTTTTTTCCTTCTTCCCGCTCAGGCAGCGCGGGCAATGTAAGTTCAAGCGTCTCCAGCGACTTGAAATTATTAAACTGTATGCGATGTAAATCACCTTGCGGTAAAGACGGTCGCGTCTCAGTCCACTTGTTTACAGGAAGCAGAAAAATTTCTTTAATTGCCTGATAAAGTTGATCTCTACCTTTATCTGGATCCTCAAACATAAGCATGAAAAAATGATTCATTTTCCCTGCTGTCAACGCGTGACCTTTCTCACCATCGATATGCTCAGCTATCCGCCTTAACAGCAGATACCAACTGCCACCATATTCCAGTCTATTGAAATCGAGCACGCTGAAAAGCAAATTATCAGAACGGATCTTAATAGCTTTGGATAACTTACTTATATATCCTTTGTAACGCTGTGCACGTTTAATTACCAAGTCATCATTGTTAAGTTGTAGAATATTGATCGTTGTCATTCCCTTTTGACTTAAGTAATTAAAGTCTCCCTGAGGTCTGACCTCAATATGTGAGATAAAGGATTTTGTCTGGCAGGGATCTAACAGCTGGCTTTCTTCCTTTGGCGGCCACTGCGGCCACAGACTACTATTACTGCGCCGGTAGTCCTGATATTCATGCAAGGAAGGCACGGGCATACGCTTGCCTGTTACATGGAAATTTCGGCTCATTAATGCATTACAACGGTGGCAAGCAAGATAAAAATTTTGCCACGCCCAGGCAAACCAGAGGTAATAAAGCGGCGCCTCAGCTTTTTTTTCCATTGGGGTTGCGTTGCTGCCAGGGCGAAAACGTTGAATGCTTAATGAATGACCCTGGCACTCGCAGAAAGCGCATCGTCCGTCAAAAAGTTTATAGACCGCATCCTTAAGTCCGGCAACTTTATCTACGCTGGCCAGACGCGGTGGGCGGGTTTGGGCTCGCCGTTGAGGATCCAGCGCCAAAAATGCTTCAATTTCATAAAGGTTTTCTTTTACATGACTGTCAGTGACTAAACCTGATGGGGGAAGCACTTGGCTCCTGTCAACGTATTGCATCCTTTCATGTCTCCGTAAAAATAACGCTCTCTGACTTATCGGCAAGCAGATGGGAAAACTGAATCATACTAAAAGCAATAGTGGACACACACTTTTTTCCCCTTGCAAAATAAGCACATTTAAACGTGCTCCAGCGGTATTTTCGCTTTCCCCTCGCCTCTTTTCATTCACCCGCATCTATGGCACCATTTAGGAATTGATCATTTCCTAAATGGTGAAAAAATGTCTCAACAGCCGCAGAGAGTCCGTGAGCGTGGGCGCCCCCGGCAGTTTGATCCCGATACCGCGCTGGATCTCGCCATGGTGGTATTCCGTGAAAAAGGATATCACAGCGCCTCGATCAGCGATCTGAGCGAGGCAATGCAGCTTACCGCCGGAAGCATCTATAAAGCCTTTCACGACAAATGCGGCCTGTTTCTGCAAGTGTTTGTGCGCTATACCTCCCTGCGTAATCAAGCGCTACGCCAGCGGCTGGCGCAGCAGCCCGATGGCAGAAGCAGGATTGCAGAACTGCTGCGCTTCTACCTTGAGTCTGCCAGCGATATTGAAGGGCGACGCGGTTGCCTGTTGGTCGGCAGCGCCGTGGAATTACAGCAGCTCGATAACGAACTTGCCGGGCTGGTCACCAGCGCGCTTCAGAGTAATCAGCGCTCTCTTCAGCAGCTGGTTGAACAGGGTCAGCAGGACCGTTCGGTGAATCCACAACATGATGCCGAAGCGCTAAGCGGCGTATTGCTGTGCCTGGTGCTGGGGATGCGCGTGGCAGGAAAAATTGATGAACTCCCCGCTCGTGACAGGCTGATCGCAACCGCACTGACGCTGCTCGATTAAAAATTTTACCCATTAAGAAAACGATCACTTCCTAATATCTGGAGGTTTATATGTCTGACGCTTCACTCGCACAACCCTGGTCTACCCCCGTTACCGATATGCCCGGCTTTGCACATTATTACGCAACGGTAACCGAGGTGGCAGACGTCGATATCGCGGTAATTGCCGATCGTTACACGACGTTAACCACCCTGCGCCTGTGCGGTAAGCCGGGCATGGTGAGCAATATGGCCAGCCTGTCACGCCTCGCGGGTTTGCAGATGTTCACCACCGTTGATCTGTTTGGTTTCAGCCCGGATGAGTTTCCTGCGCCGCCGCAGTTACCGCATCTGTCACTGGTGTGGATGAACAGCCTGCCTGCTGACGCGGCGAGTACCATTAAAAAAACCTGGAAGAAAGCTGCGCTGTCGGGTGTGGATCTGGCGATCAAACAGACGCGTAAACCGGAATGGCTGGCAGAAAACCTGAATAATCCGTTCCGGGACTGGGATGGACGGGAACACATCAGTGCGGCCAACGCGAAAAAGGCCGCCACGCTGTATAAAGAAATGCTGACTTCGCTGCGCGCTATTGATGCCTCCAGCGAGGCGGCCAGCGTTGTTGCCACCGCAGAGGCGATGGTGCGCAGTTACACCGAGGCGTTTGATGCCATCGATCGCCGCAGCAATATCATTGAAACGATAGAGCGTGAAGAGATTGGTGAGGTGCTCTATGGTCTGTTATCCCGCATTGAACAACAAACCGCAGGTGCATCAGAGCCGTTCGATAAAGACCCACTAATGAATCTGTTCGATGAATTACGCGATTTTTAACCTGACAATAAGGAATGGAAATGAAGCTGATCGGTATGCTTGATTCGCCGTATGTACGGCGTGTGGCTGTTTCACTGGCGTATTACGGCGTAGCGTTTGAAAACCAGCACCTTTGACGCGTTTGCACAGCTTAATCCGGTGGTGAAAGCACCGACGTTGATTTTGGATGATGGCACGCAACTGATGGACTCGTCGCTGATCCTCAGCTATTTCGAGGCGCAGGCTGATGCACAGCATAAGTTACTTCCTACAGATCCGGCCGCGCTGGCGACTGATTTAGCCCTGCTGGGCGTGATTCTGGCCGCCAGTGAAAAAGCCGTGCAGCACGTTTATGAGCACAACCTGCGCCCGGCGGAGAAGCAGCATCAGCCGTGGACCGATCGCGTGACCGGGCAGTTACTGGCGGCTTGACATGCGTGGCAAACCGCGCTTAACACCCGCACCACCGCGCAGGAAAAGCCGGATCAGGTGGAGATCACCAGCGCCGTGGTGTGGAGTTTTATTCAGCTGATGATACCGGACGTGGTAAAGGCAGATGCGTTCACGGCGATTGCCGCACATGCAAAGAAATGGGAAGCGCAGGACGCGTTCAGGGGATATCCGCAGAAGTGAGAGACGGGTCGATCGGAAAAGATGATCGACCCCTACAGGATTTTGCAGGTACTCACTCGTAGTGGCTGACCATTTTTTCCGGTCAGCCAGCAAAGCCGACCTGACCCATTGTGCACACCATCAGCACGGGTCGATCGGAAAAGATGATCGACCCCTTATATCTTGATCGTTACTCAATATCGCGTAATGATCCCCGACAGATCATCGGGAAGATGTGGGTGAGATGGTTCAACCCCTTGGGCATCAAGCCTGCCTCGTAGATTAATCCCCCACATCTTATTTTCCCCGCCTTTAAGACTGAACGGTATCTTGTGCCACGAGCACGCATTTATAAGGAAGGTCACGGCGGTTTACTGATGTTTTTCCCGGAGAATAAACATGACAACCCTCACGCATGTTGGCATTGATGTCGCCTCAAAAAATTCGATATTGCCGCCATCACCGGCGATAAAAAGTATAAAACCAAAGTCTTTTCAAACACCTCAAAAGGCTTCAGCGAGCTGCTTAACTGGCTTGAGCCTTACAGGGAATGCCATATCTGCCTTGAGGCAACGGGAGCCTACAGCGAACCCATCGCCACCTTCCTCTGCGATGCGGGCTGTAGTGGTCAAGTAATTCTGTCCACGGTTTTATGGTAAGAGCGGTATCTGTTCTCTGATTCTTCAGGCGTCAGACCGCCATTGTAATGATGTGGTCTGACACTGTTGTAATAGCGCTGGATATAACACCTGATTTTCTCTGCGGCCTCGCCCTGATCCGCGTATCCATTTGCCGGTACCCACTCCGTTTTCAGGCTGCGGAAGAAGCGTTCCATTGGGCTATTATCCCAACAGTTCCCCCGCCGACTGACGCTTTTTTTCATCCTGTATCGCCAGATAAGCTGTTGATATTTAATACCTGTGTACTGGCTTCCCTGATCGCTATGGAACATCACATTCTGCGGCTGGCCTCGCGTCTCATATGCCATTCGCAGCGCACCGCTTACCAGTGCCGTATCGGCATTTGCTGACAGACTCCAGCCAATAACTCTGCGGGCAAAAAGATCCATGACGATCGCCAGGTAGCACCAGCGATTTCCCGCCCAGATATATGTAATATCTCCGCACCATACCCGATCTGGGTCTGGTACCGCGAACTGACGCTCCAGCAGATTCGGTAAAAACGTATGCGGCTGGCAGGCATTCTTGTATTGATGTTTTCCGGGCTGGCAACTGCTCAGATTCAGGTGTTTCATCAGACGTCCGGCACGATAGCGGCTTATCGGGATACCGTTGTGGGTCAGCATCTCAGCCAGAGTGCGCACACCCGCGGATCCCCGACTCAGTTTCCAGAGTCGGCGCATTTCACTGTGCAATGTTATCTGCTGCGGGCTAATCGTATCGCGTCGTTGACACCAGTACCGGTAACTGCTGCGATGCAGGCCAAAAGCCCTGCAAAGGCTGACAACAGTATGGCTGTCAGTGAGTCTGGCAACTATCGTGAACTGTTCAGCGAGTCGGACATTAAGAGTGCTGTAGCCTTTTTTAATATCGTGTTCTGTTCCTCCAGGCGGCGAACCTGCTTTTCCAGCTCACGAATACGCTGCTGCTCCGGGGTGATTGATGCGGCGGAAGACGTAGCCGCCCTGACGCTCATTTCTGAGCTGACGAACCCAGGATTCAAGAGTTGAGGAGCCGATGTTCATCGCTTCGCAGGCCTGACGGTAGGAATACCCTTTATCGACAACGAGCAGAGCGCATTCCAGTTTGAACTCGGGAGAGAATGTCCGTTTTGTTTTCTTGTGCATGGTGTCACCTGTTTATGTTGAGGCAAGAGTATCACCTCTGTTCAGGTGGCCAAATTAACTATGCCACTACAAACATCTCATTAAAGACCACCTCCTACCGCAAAGTAGCTCTAGCTAGTTTATGCAGCCCATATCAAATGGTGGTCATTCTGGTGGTCTTGACAGAAGGGGATTTCAGGTTTAGCTTACTTATTAGCCAGTTACTGGCAAAGGCGATCCCAGTCAGAGGAGCCAATTTAAAGAAAGCAGACGTTCATTGACGTCTGCTTTTTTGCTTTTTATCAATTGGTTATCCCCTTCTTTAGGTTCACCCTCGTTCACCAAAAAACACTCGAAGCCATACCCTTTTGCTGTTAAAAATACGGGTAAAGCGGGTTCGATTTCGTTTTTACCAGCAATCGACCATGGGTCAGTGGTTTTGTCTGCACCAGGTACCGGTTTACCCTCTGCTTTCGCCTGATTACGCCAGTTATACAGGGTAGCTCGGCTATCCCTTCCCTCTGTGCAACTACGGTGACGGCCATGTTGTAGGGCGGCAGTAATTTCGCCAATGCGGCTGATTTACGTTCGGGTGAAATACGCTTCACGGTCTGTTCCCATCCTATCATTAGTGTTTTAGATGGGGTGACAACTATTCTAACAGAGGGGCACAGGTCAACGTGTTCTGAATTTGGTTATAATACGTTCACGATCTCGCCTTGGATTGTTGACCAATAGTTCAAAATATTTACCTGCTAATTGAGTCGCTAATGTCGCACAGGATTTATCTGGCACCTTACTTAAGGTCAGTGTTAAAACATTAGCACCACTATTCATTGTGCTATACCCCAATGAATAGATACTCACTACCGGAGCCTTAAAAAGGCTATCGGCTAATAGTACTTGTGATGTAAACCTGCTGGTTAGAAATAAACATAGCCATCTTGCTCTCTTGAATATCATACATCTTCCTGAAATTTCTTAATGTATACTCAGGAGATAATCAATTTATTTTATGTTAACAAGTGTCTGGGATGTTATCTCATTATTTTAATGTTGCTAAATAAAAACGTAAGACTTATGATCACCCCGATGAATAACTATCCGGACAATCAATTATGAGTGAAGCTCTAAAAGTATTAAACAACATTCGCACCCTGCGCGCTCAGGCACGTGAAACCGATCTGGCAACATTGGAAGAAATGCTGGAGAAGTTAACGACTATTGTTGAAGATCGTCGTGAAGAAGAGGCCAGCGCACAGCAACAAAATGCTGAACGTCAGGCCAAAATTGAAGCCTTACGCGCTAAATTATTAGAGGATGGTATCGATCCGGCTGAACTGCTTGGCTCTGTATCTGCGACCAAATCAGGTAAAGCGAAACGTGAGCCTCGCCCTGCCAAATATAAATATGTCGATGAAAACGGCAATGAGAAATTATGGACAGGTCAGGGACGTACACCTAAAGCGATTGCTGCTGCGATTGAGAGTGGCAAAAAGCTGGAAGATTTTGAGATCTGATGCACGAATCAACCTGCAACCCTGTTTATTATAGGGTTGCACACTGAATAAACACAGATTGTGTTTTGCCTCGATCATCTCAACTTATCACCAAAATCATTATAGATAACATGGGCTTTAAAAGTGCAGGTAGAGCCTAACTACCACCGCAGCGTAGATGTTGGAATAAATGCGACCTCGGTAACTATATTATCTTCATCGTAATCTATCTTGATACTGGTTGGAATATGTCTCCCCCCTGATGAAAACAAGTCAACCCATCCAAACGACTCATTCATTATGACTTGCGGTGGTGTACTACGTATTGGATTACAAAATACTTCACGCACCCACTCACGAGACATCTTGCTCTGCTTCAGTAACGGCGCAGGAAGATCATTCAGGAATGCCCAACCTGCAATGGCTTTATTCTGAATCATAAGAGTAATCTCTATGAGAGTTTTATTATTTCGTTCAAATGCAAGAAAAACCCCTTCTTTCGGTATATCCAAACTAAGCACTGAAGAGCCTGAAGAGCCTTTAGGTGTTTTTTTATAAGAAATTAAACCTGCAGCAATAATATCAAAATATTTCTCACCGAGATGTCTAATCTAATCAGTGCATCAACATCTACTGTCATTGATATAACCCTTGCTTATCATTCAAACCATGCATTTTTCCCTTGCAGCTTCTGGTAATGACTCTAATTGGTTGA
>NZ_JACDSF010000075.1 GCF_013449685.1 Pectobacterium brasiliense
TATCGCAAAGCAACGCTCCACGACATTGCGTTTTTTGTACAGACTCGTATTGAGAGGCCGACGTCCGTCCTGACTGGCTTTCTCATTTGATTTAAACGGAATAACCGCTTTTATTCCTTTTATTTTCAAATAAATGCGAATACGTCTACTGGAGTAACCCTTATCCGCCAGTACTGCTTTCGGACGTGATTTCAGGTTCCCGCTTTTTCGGATAACCCCGACTCGGTTAAGCAAGGTTTCCGCATATCGGCTTTCGTGGGCTTGTCCACCGCTCAGGCAAAAACTCAGCGGTAATCCTGTGCCATCTGTCGCCAGATGGATTTTGGTGCCAAAGCCGCCGCGAGAGCGACCCAGCCCATGGTCCTCGTGTTCATCGGGATGTTTTTTTTCGCACCGGCCGCCGCTTTCAGGGCGCGAACGTTACTGCCATCCAGCGCGATAACATCCCAGTCAATCAGTGCTTTTTCATCCAAGAGTTGGAGTAATTTATTGAAAATACTGTTCATTACTCCGGCTTTAGACCACCGGTTAAAGCGGTTGTAAATGGTTTTCCATTGACCATAACGCTCTGGTAAATCCCGCCACGGCGCGCCGGAGCAAAGTACCCAAAATATGCCATTCATGACATGCCTGTGAGCAAAGTAAGGACGCCCGCCTCGGGAAGAGCCTCTTTCAGGCGGCAGCATAGGAGAAATCAGTGCCCATGCATCATCGGGAAAATCGTAACGAGCCAAATTGAAGCACTTTTTATGGTGAAATCATGTTCCTGATTGTACAAAAAA
>NZ_JACDSF010000076.1:0-18589 GCF_013449685.1 Pectobacterium brasiliense
CACAGAATGATTTACAGGGTCTTTGTGAAATCACTTAACCTTTTATGCGATAGGATGTCAGCACCTATCTGACAATGAAACGGCGATGTTTACCCGACCAGAGAAGCATGCCTGTTTCTGGGTTAATGATTGCCGGCTTATCAAGCTCTTTAAGTAACCTTTGCCCCATTTATCATGCCCTTTCCCTCTTTCTCCCTCAGTGAACCGGGAGGCGAAGACCCAAACTCTGCGAATAAGGGTCAAAGTAATTTTGAGTTAGCAGATAGCGGTCAGGGTATTCGGCCAGATAGTGCTTCAGCAGCGTAAGTGGGGCGAGGATGGGCAACAGTCCATCGCGATAGTGCAGGATCACCTCACGCAGTTCACCACGCTGGCGGAGAGTCAACTGATTACGGAAATAACCCTGAATATGCATTAGCACGTTGGTGTGATTTTTCCGCGAAGCGGGTTTCTTCAGGATTGTCATCAGTTTTTCGCGATAGGCCACAAAGAAATCATCCAGGTTTTCCCATTCATGCAGCGACGCGACAAACGGCCCGATCTCACGGTAGCCCGCCTGGTGGTGTGCCAGCAGTTGAAGTTTATAGCGGCTGTGGAAGTCCAGCAGCGCACGCCGCGTGAGGCCGTTGGCACGCAGAGTGTTCAGCTCATGCAGGGCGAAAACACGCTCGACAAAGTTCTCACGCAGCACCGGATCGTGCAGGCGACCATCTTCTTCAACCGGTAACCACGGGTATTTCTCCAGTAATGACGCGGTAAAAAGACCCACTCCCTCTTTACGCCCGCGATTGCCTTTTTCGTCATACAGCCGCACGCGTTCCATACCGCAGCTCGGCGATTTGGCACAAACGATAAAGCCCGACAGTTGCCCCAAATGTGAGAGGTAAGTCTCGGCGAAGTCGGCCATTTTCTCCGTTACATCGTCGTGTGGGGCATGACTGAAGCGCATGCGAATGTCGCCTTCGGCCGTCTGTACCAGACGCAGAGCCGGACGGGGCACGGGCAGGCCGATGGACATCTCCGGGCAGACGGGTTTGAAGGTCACCCACTGCGCCAGTTCATCCATGACAAAGTTCATGCGTTTATGCCCGCCGTCAAACCGTACGGCCGAGCCGGTTAAACATCCGCTGATCCCAATGACGGGTTGAATAGTCATGGCTCTCCCCTCTTTACTGCGTATTTCGGGTGAAGAAAAGCGTGACCGTTCCGACGGTGATCCCAAATTTCTTCATCTCTGTTTTATTAAAAAGATGCGTGCCATCCTGTAGGTACATCCAGTCGTCAAAGTGTAACAGCCAGGTACGGCCGTTAGCTTTAACGTTCATACTGTAACGCCAGTTAAAGGCATTGCCCGCAGCCTGACCTGTCGCCACACCTTCAATATCGCCCGCAGTGCCCTCGTAGCGATCGGCAGCGATGCGCCGGATATGCCACACACGCTGCTGTTGCTCACCATCGTCATAGACGAAATGTTCGTTAAGCGTCAGTGTGTCGCCGATGACGTTACCGGTGATGTCGACGTGGAAGCGACGTAGTTGTTTACCGCTGCGATCCTGCACCATGCCCCACGCTTCGGTTTTCCCCTGAAAATACTGGAAGATATCTAGCGACGGCTGTTGGTGTCGGTAGTCAGTAACCTCTGTGCTGCAGCCTGTCAGCATTACCAGCATCAGGCACAGTGTCAGAATACGTTTCATTTTTTACCTCCGATCAATTGCTGACGCAGTTCGGGATATTGCGTGCGAGGATCGAGCCAGATGGCCAGAAAACATGTACTGAAGGTTGCAGACTGGCTCGGACCGAGCGGGACAAAACTTTTTTGTGATGCCGAGGCGCGGTACCAGAATTGCCCTTGCTTACCGTTAAACACAAAGGCCAGTTGCGCCCCCGGTGTGACGTCGGGCCAGAGGGAATGCAGCATGCGCAGCCAGGATTGACTCTGCGGTTCACGCGCCAGAACGCCCTGCGCCTGCCACTGATCGCGAGTGGCCTCAACCAGTTCATCGCGGTCGATATTGCGTTTATAAGTAATAATCAACACCTGATCCTGTTCCGGACCGTTATACCCGCCGTCCGGCGTGAGCAACTGGGAGGTATAGACGGTGAACGGCCCCCAAGTTAGGGTTGCATCCCCCACTTTGCGCCAGCTTAACCAGTCGGCGGAATGGGCGACGGGCATGATGGCCGTCAGCCACAGCAACATCAATAACGCGGTTCTCATTGTCGCTTCCCCATCAACATGTGGAAAAACAGCATCAGAATCAGCCAGCCCGACGCCATCCAACTGGCGACGATAATGTCAGGCTTCAGGAAGGTCATCGCGCCCAGACGTTCACCGATGATGTACGCCACTGGCCCGCCAAAAGTCGCCATCAGCGTCAGTAGCCACACCGGCAGCGTGGTCGTGCGAGTCAGCTCAGTCCAGACGGTAGCGAACATCAACCACAGCGCCACCATCCACAGCGGCAGTAGCACGTCGCCGTCAAAGTCGATCAGCCCCGTCCACACCCAGAACGCATCAAGACCGCTCCCCGCTACGGCGAGCAGGAGGGCGTAAAGACGGTGTGCAGGCGACAGCATCAGGCAGGCCAGTATCGCGAGAGCAAGCCACAAAAACAGGCCACGCTCACGAAACAACACCACCAGCGTCCAGTAGAGATCGAACGCTATTGCCATCAGAAAGACCTGCACATAGCGCTTCATACGCGCTCCGCAGTCAGTTGCACCGCACTGATAGTACGTGCATTAAATCCGGCTTCGCAGTAGCCAAAGTAGTAGAGCCACATGCGACGAAACCGGTCATCAAAACCGAGCTTTTCAATATCCTGCCAGGCGTGTACAAACCGCTGCCGCCACTGTGCCAGCGTGCGAGCGTAGTCAGGCCCCATGTCGAACAGATTGCGGACGACAAAATCGGTGTGTCGCGTCATCAGCTCACTCATCACCGTAATGCTTGGTAAAAAACCGCCGGGGAAGATGTAGCGCTGAATAAAATCGACGCTTTTGCTGTAGTCGCGGTAGCGCTGATCCTGAATGGTGATGGCCTGAATCACCATTTTTCCTCCCGGGCGCAAACGTGCCTGACAGGTGCGGAAGAAGTCTGGCAGGTAGCGTTGCCCTACCGCTTCTATCATCTCGACCGACACCAGCTTATCGAACTCGCCGGTCAGATCGCGGTAGTCACACAGCAGGACCTGCACCCGATCCTGCAACCCCGCGCGGGCAATCCGCGCTTTCGCCCAGTCGTACTGCTCTTGCGACAGCGTGGTAGTGGTAACGCGGCAGCCGTAATGACGAGCGGCGAACTCCGCCATCGCCCCCCAACCGGTGCCGATTTCCAGCAAGTGATCGCTGGCCGTCAGCGTCAGTTGTTCACACAGGCGGGCCATCTTTGCCCGCTGGGCCAGGGTAAGATCCTGCTCGTCGGCGGTGAACAGCGCACTGGAGTAGAGCATTTCCTCATCGAGAAAATGGGCGTAGAACTCATTGCCCAGGTCGTAATGGGCCGCGATGTTTTGTCGCGCCTGCTGCCGATGGTTGCGCCGTGTCCAGTGGCGAAGCCGCTCAACGGGCCTGCCCAGCAGACGAAAGCCGTTTTCCATCTGCTCTAGCACCTTGCTGTTGAGCGCAAGAACCTGCAACAGCGGGGTGAGCTGGTTCGTCTCCCACTCGCCGTCTATCCAGGCTTCAGCAGCGCCGAGGCTACCGCCAGTCAGCAAACGCCAGTACACGCTTGGGGCAAGGATCTGCACGTCGGCGCGCAGTGTGGCGGCAGCATCGCCAAAATGGAAAGTCTGCGCCCCATCACGTACCGTGATCGCACCCTCGCGGATACCACTTAGTAAACGAAAGAGCAGCCAGCGCGCGATACGAGCGTTGCGCGGGATGTCGGGTTCAAGCGCAAAAACGGGATCGGTCATGAGCGTTCACTCCTGCTGACGGGATGGTTGTACAGCGGCACACGCTTAAGCCATAGCCGCAGCGCCTGCCAATAAATAGCGAACACAGTTTTCAGCGTCATCAACGGTATACGCAGCAGAAGTGACGTCAGGTTTGCGCGCGTCAGTGGTTCGCGGCGCAGCACCAGCGTGGCATCGAATACTTTGGATTCCTGATGATTTTCGATATGCATATGCAGCGTTTTACCGGGGCTGTTGAAACGCCAGTGGTAAACCATGTCCATCGGGTTAAAGGGGGAGACGTGGAACGCCTTTTCCAGCGGGCGGGCCTCCTGACCATCGACCGCATGACCATCGACCGCATAGTAATGTCGCTCGTTCCACGGGGTATTGCGCACCTCCGCCAGTATCCAGCGCAGGATGCCCCTATGGTCATAGCAGTAGTAAAAATTGACCGGATTAAAGTGGAACCCGAAATAGCGCAACTGGGTCAGAAGCATAACCCGGCCATCAGGTCGCTCGCCGGTCAGGCTTTCAAGCCGATCAAGGGCGTTCTCTTTGAGCGGTGTGCCGAGCGGGTAGTCCGCATCGTGGAAAGCGGCAGCGGCAAATCGGTTACGGCGGATGCCTGCCGACGGCAGCACGTCGAGCTCATCCAGATCGAGCCAGGCCATAAACATACTGTAGCGAAAATGGTGCACTTTCGGCTGGAGCCGCCGATGGCGTAAGATCCCCTGATACAGACAACTGTTCATTTCAGTTCCCCTCTCCTGCGGCGGCGATCCCCTTCACCACATCGAGTGCGCTACGTACGCCATCTTCATGAAAACCGTTGTACCAGTAAGCCCCGCAATACCAGCTCCGCTGACAACCGTTAATCTCACCGCGCCGCGCCTGTGCGCGCCAGCTTTTGGGGTTAAACAGCGGGTGCTCATAGACAAAGCGCTTCCAGACATAGCGCTCGTCAATCGGTGTTTCCGGGTTCAGGGTAACGCAGAACAGGGGGCTGCCCTCTGGCAATCCTTGTAAGATATTCATGTTATAGGTGACACAGGCGCTATCCTGTTCATGTTCGCTCAGGCGATAGTTCCAGCTGGCCCAGGCGCGCTGGCGCACCGGCAGCCAGCGTGGGTCGCTGTGTAACACCACCTCGTTACGCTGCCAGCCGATATCCCCCAGCACCTCACGCTCGGCAGACGTCGGCTCGTCAAGCATCGCCAATGCCTGCGCGGAGTGGCAGGCGAAAATCACCTGATCGAACGTGTAGCTCGATCCCTCAAGGTGGATCTGAACGCCTCCGTCGTGGCGCATCACCTTCTGCACCGGCGAGTTAAGATGGAGGGTCAGGCGATCGCCTAGCTGTGCCAGCATAGCGCGAATGTACTCCCGCGAACCGCCGGGCACCACGTACCACTGCGGACGATGAGCGATATCCAGCAGACCGTGGTGCTCAAAGAAACGCAAAAATAGCGGCAGCGGGAAGCGGCGCATCTCCTGAAGGGACGACGACCAGATAGCGGCCCCCATCGGCAAAATGTAATGACGGGCGAAAAAACCGCTGAAATGGTGCTGATCGAGGAAAGTCTGTAGCGTAGCGCTCTCGTCCACCTCCCCCGCCAACGCTTCTTTTGCTAACCGATTAAAACGTACGATCGATTTAAGCAGCCCCCAGAATTCTGGATTGACAAGATTCCGGCGCTGGGCAAACAGCGAAGCGACAGTATGACCGTTATACTCCAGGCCGTTCTCTGGGTTATGCACGGAGAAGCTCATTTGCGTTTTTTGCCCACGGATGCCCAACTCGCTGAGCAGGCCCATAAAACGCGGATAGGTGCGGTCGTTATAGACGATAAACCCGGTATCGATGGCATATGTCCCCTGTGGAGTGGTGACATCAACCGTAGCGGTATGCCCACCTAACGTGGGTTCGGCCTCGAAAAGTGTAACCTGATGGTGTCCGGCCAGTCGCCAGGCACAAGTCAACCCGGCAATACCGCTGCCGATAATAGCAATGTTCATGAACGCACCATCCTGCGCAGCAACGCGCGTTGAAGAAAATTCGGCAGCCCTGCCAGCAGGCGCAAAATCAGGCTGAAGCCTGTCGGGAACGCGATGTGATCTTTCCCTTTAGCCAGACCACGACGGATAGCCTCCACGGCGCTGTCCACGCTTACCTGACCAGGCATGGCAAAATCATTTTGGCGGGTCAGTGGCGTGTCAACAAAGCCCGGCGAGACGACCGTGACGGCAATCCCTTTTGGCTCCCAATCCAGACGCAGGCTATTGGCAAACCAGGTCAGCGCCGCTTTCGATGCACCATAAGCCTCTGCCCGTGGGAAGTGAAGCCAGTGCGCCATGGAGCTTACCAGCACCACGCGGTTTCCCGAAACCAACTGCCCCTGTAGCGCAGCCAGACAGTTTACCGGCCCCAGAACATTGGTGGTCATCACCCGTTCCACCAGCGCGGCATCCACAATGCCATGGTCCAGATATTCACAGGTTCCCGCACAGAGAATGACCAAATCGGCAGCGCAGTTGGACAGCGCCTGACGGCAGGCCTCAGGATCGGTCATATCGAACGACCTAACCGTAATGTTTGGGCTGTATTGGTGTAGCGCCTCCAGACGCTCTGGATCTCGCCCGCAAGCGATGACGCGGTAACCGTCATCGGCCCAGGATTTTGTGAGCCCCTCGCCTATGCCAGAGCTTGCACCCGTGATGAGGACTGTTTTCATGAACGCACCCTCCTTTTGACACCGCGCACTGCCCAGCCCAGTAACGGCAGGTGTTCGTAGATCATCTCTCCAGCGTCGTAATAATCGCGCTGGCGAATAATCAGATCGTCCTGAATATCCACGATTGAGCATCCCTGTAGGGTAAGCGCCTCTCCCCCGGCAACTCGCGGGTGGGCCCAGTGCATAGTCCAGGTTACGGCAAAACAATGGCCGCTGCTGAGGGGGGAGTCAATGGAAAAGCGGCACTGCTCAATGTTAGCCAGCAGATGGGTGAAGTAACGCTGGATCGCAGCCAGCCCCTCATGTTCACCAAACGGGTCGATAAGCGAAGCATCCGGATGATAAATCGCGGCCAGCGCCGATGGCTGCTGGGTATCCAGCTCGGTGTAGTAATCCACAAATCGGTTGATGACGGATGACAATGTGTTCATGAGTCTCACCTGGGCTTGGAACAACATGGCGTAATCGCATAATTAAAATCTACACAATTATTTTTATTTGTCCAAGTTTTACCGAGAGTATTTTTTATTTAATAGTAATTTCAATAGATTATTTATATCTGATTTACAGATGAAGTTTTCTATTCTTAGAAATCGCCACCCGTCCGCCCCCTTTGCAGGTGGCAGCGAAGTGAAGGATTGGGAGATGAAAAAGCGGAATTACAGAGGAATGACGTCTAAGGAAGCGACGTGCTGTTGCCAAAGGTCAATCTGTTTTTTGCGAGCCGCGGTGAGTTTACCGGTGGTGACCAGCAGCCATTTTCGCTCCGGGAAAATCTCCGGTGCCAAAGTGACTGGCGGTACGGGAAGGACGTCAATGCGAAGTCCCTGACCGGTGCGCATGAGCGCTTCGAGCCAAATTTCGCACGGATCGCTCAGATGCCAGCCGGTAATTAGATAGTTATCACCTGGCGCTCTTTTATCCCCTTCAAGGCAAAACGACGTGTAGGAGATGATGATGCCGTCGAGGATTTCGCGCAGGGTCATCATCGCAGGAATATTGGCGGAGACTTTGCTGCGCAGCGGGCGCAATACTTCACGGACCAGTTCGGTACGCGGATACTCGCGGCCTGCGTCGTAAACCAGCTGGCGTAGGGATTCGATTTTTCCCTCTTTCAACCGCTGCAACATGCTTTCCTGCAGGGCAAGCCAATTATTTGTTCGACGCGTACCTGGGCGAGCCAGTAGCGGTTTCACCTGGCTGACCGGGACCCCTTTTTTCACCCAGTCGAGAATTTTTAACGCCTGCTGGACATCGTCATCGCTGTACAACCGATGGCCACCGTCTGTGCGCATCGGTTTGAGCAGGCCGTAACGACGCTGCCAGGCGCGGAGCGTCGTCGCATTTATCCCACAAAGCTGGGAAAATTCACCGATGGAGTAAGACATGTACTCAGCCTGATAGTAAACAATGCTCTCAATATACTACGAATAGCGTCAGGTTGAATGACGGTGTTGTCACCGCGACAAACACCAGATCGAATGGATTGCTGATAGCCTCCGGCTCCAGATACGGAAAACACAATTCGCCCCGCACCCGCTCATCAGCGGCGCAGATCCTGTTGCGAAGCGCTTTGTTAAGCCCTAACGTGAGCATTATTCTTCACCCGCTGGGTATTCATTACTTTGATTGACGAGGGAAAATGGAACGCTTGTTTGTCTACGGGACGCTGCGCCCAGGCCACGAAAATGCCTATATTCTGGAAAACATCGGTGGAGACTGGCTGCCGGGTGATGTGGCTGGCACATTTTATGAGAGTGGCTGGGGCGCTGCTGAGGGATTCCCAGGGCTCGTATTGAACGATCACGGGCCGCGCGTCAGCGGTTATCTATTTTTATCTGATAATCTCGAGGCGCACTGGCCAATGCTGGATGAGTTTGAAGAGGGCTACGATCGGGTTGAGGCTGTGGTTACCACTGCCGAAGGCCAGCAGGTTACGGCATGGGTTTATCAGTTACAGCCACAGACAGGCCAGTAGCGTTATAAATCCAATACGCCCACCCTGCCACAGCCAAATTGAAAAATCCCGCTTACGGTTACCTAAGCGGGACGCGAACATCACAACCTCAATGTGGCTTGTTTCCAAACGCCCTTAACAAGCGTTATTCATTGCCCCATTGATTCAGGAACGTCGCGATCTCATCAATACGAAACTCATCGATCCCAGCTTCACTGGCCATCTCTTTCTGCGCCTCTTCACTGATCTCTTCATTATTCATTAAGCGGGTGATCAGCAGTTGGAAATAGTGCGCCAGAGCATCACGTTCCGCCTCGCTCACCGGCTTTTCAGATTCCGTCGCATACTCATCCGTGATGTCATAAAATTTAAGCGATATTTCATTGTTCATCAGTCGTCCCCAAGGGTTAAGGTCTATGTCCGTTGATGCTTGATCATCTGGCCTGAATAATACCATTCTTATGTCGTTTTTCTGTCATCCGTGTAGGGACAAGGAACTAAACGAGGAGAGTTTAGCCTCTTAGGAGCGAAAGGCAGTACGAGCTTTTCCGTTTTAGCCTTACCATTAGGTTATGCAGCCACTAAAAAATAACTCATTGAATTATAAAATTAAATATAGTTTTACAGGGATTTATGCAACAGCGCCGATTCGCACCGTACACCACGTCATGAAGATGGCTCATGTCTATTGAAATTAAATCACTTTTACTCACTCGATGAGTCTGGCATAAATTGTGCAGTACTATAGACAATATGAAACCTGCAAAATGGTAAGACCTGAAAATCTTGGAAAAACAAGTAATAAATTCAGGTTTTATAGCAAGAATTAGGATGCAAGATCGCGATGAATAAGAATTTTACCTTTACGATTAAGAACACGTGTTTCGATGAAAATTATAACCCCTCCGAAAACACGCGTATCACGACCAACTTTGCGAACCTGGCGAGAGGAAAAAACCGCCAAGAGAACTTGCGCAACGCCTTAACGATGATTGACAATCGTTTTAATTCTCTGGCGCATTGGGATAACCCCAAAGGCGATCGTTATTCTGTCGAACTTGATATCATTTCCGTTGAGGTTGATATAGAAGGCAATGGCGACAGCTTCCCCGTCATTGAAATACTGAAAACCAATATTGTTGATAAAAAAACTAACGAGCGCATTGAAGGCATTGTAGGAAATAACTTCTCCTCCTACGTGCGAGATTATGATTTTAGCGTCTTGCTGTCAGATCATAATAAGAATCACCTCGGATTTAGCACCCCTGATAGCTTTGGCGTCCTGCATGGCAATCTATTTAAATGCTTCGTAAATTCAGATTGTTACAAAGAGAGTTTTAGTAAATCGCCAGTTATCTGCCTGAGCGTTTCAAGTAAAAACACCTACCGTCGGACTGGCAATCAGCACCCTGTGTTAGGCGTCGAATACCAGCAAGATGAATATTCATTGACCGATCAATACTTCCATAAAATGGGATTGCAGGCTCGCTATTTTATGCCGCCAAATAGCGTCGCGCCTTTAGCTTTCTATTTTTCTGGTGACTTACTGAGTGATTACACGAATCTTGAGCTGATCAGCACCATCGCCACGATGGAGACTTTTCAAAAGATTTACCGGCCTGAGATTTACAATGCCAATTCTCCGGCAGGCCAATGCTATCAGCCCAGCCTGAATCATCAGGATCATTCATTCACTCAAATTGTTTACGATAGAGAAGAACGTAGCCTGTTGGCTATCGAGCAGGGAAAGTTTACTGAGAAAAACTTCATCAAACCATACCAAGCTATTCTTGAGCAATGGTCTGCTAATTACGTTCTTTGATTAACCAAACACACAAGGTCACTGATTATTATGAAAATATTGTTACCCACCTCCACGGCTGGCAGCTTACCGAAACCTTCTTGGCTGGCACAGCCTGAGACACTTTGGTCCCCTTGGAAATTGCAAGGCGAGGAACTGATTGAGGGCAAACAAGATGCGCTGCGTTTGAGTCTGGCGGATCAACAACAGGCAGGGATTGATATTGTCAGTGATGGCGAGCAAACGCGCCAACATTTTGTCACGACGTTTATTGAGCACCTCAGCGGTGTTGATTTCGAGAAACGTGAGATCGTTAAAATTCGTAATCGCTATGACGCGAGTGTACCGACAGTCATTGGCGCAGTGGTTCGCCAGAAGCCCGTTTTTGTTGAAGATGCCAAATTTTTACGTCAGCAAACCACGCAACCCATTAAATGGGCACTGCCTGGCCCAATGACGATGATCGATACGCTCTATGATGGCCACTATAAAAGTCGCGAAAAACTCGCCTGGGAATTCGCCAAAATTCTTAATCAAGAAGCCAAAGAGTTAGAGGCTGCGGGTGTCGACATTATCCAGTTTGATGAGCCCGCCTTTAATGTGTTTTTTGATGAGGTGAATGATTGGGGCATTGCCGCTTTAGAACGAGCCGTTGAAGGGCTTAAATGTGAAACTGCGGTACATATTTGCTATGGCTATGGCATCAAAGCCAATACCGATTGGAAAAAGACGCTGGGATCCGAGTGGCGGCAATATGAAGAAATTTTTCCAAAACTGCAAAAATCGGCTATCGATATCATTTCACTGGAATGTCAGAACTCTCGGGTTCCAATGGATCTGATTGAACTCATTCGCGGTAAAAAAGTGATGGTAGGTGCCATTGACGTGGCAACCAATACCATTGAGACGCCAGAGGAAGTCGCCGATACGTTACGAAAAGCCCTTCAGTTTGTGGATGCTGATAAGCTCTATCCGTCTACCAACTGTGGCATGACCCCTTTATCTCGTCGCGTCGCAAGAGGCAAACTCAATGCGTTAAGTGCCGGCGCGGCAATCGTCCGAAAAGAACTCTTGGCTAAATAACGTCGCGAGGCAGATCGCTTGAAGCGGGTTCAGTCCGAGTTGAGCGATACATAAGCCTTAATGAAAAGCCCGTAAGGGCTTTTCATCTATATACGCATCGGCAAAACGTTAATTACCACATTAAATCATCAGGCACTTTAAAATCAGCGTACGGATCGTCTTCGTCTTGCTCTTCCTGACTCAGCGCACTATTTAACACAATACTGCTCGCATCTCGCTGCGCAATTTTATCAGCTACAATCGCAGGGATAATCGCGTATTCACTCTCGGCGCTGCCATCAACCACCAAACGAGCAATGGCGAGGCGACCGCTAATAAGCTGAGCCTGAGTCAGCTTATCCACAGTTATTTTTTTAATTAAATTATTATCTGTGAAGTTAAAACCAATATCGCCTTTTGAGATATTGATTCTGTTCATTTCAATAAGCTGCTTCACCTGAGCTTTATACTCTTTAGATAAAGCAACTTGTTTTTGTTGTTCGCTTAGCTGTTTATCACGCTCAAGCTGTGCTTTTTTATTTTCTTCCACAGCCTCTCTTGCTTCACGAGCCTGAACGCGTGATTTCTTCGCCGTTCTTTGGACTTTGGCCATTTTTTTGCTGGTCACTAATCCCGCTTTTAGCATCTGCTCTTGTAAGGTGAGCTTTGTCATCTTCGTTCCTAAACCCGTTGAATAATTTACAGGATTATACCTATAATTTTTGAAGCAGTGCCAGATTGCAGGACGAGATCGCGGTGTGGAGTGCGTTTGGAGGGGGGCTAGCAGAAACAATGCCGAAATTCTGCTGATAAGTGGCGCAGAAATTTCGGCACAGGATAAGCCTGAATGATGTCAGACCTTGAGCAGTTTCGCTGTGGCATCGATGTCTATCTCATCTTCCGAGAAGATTAACGTCGTTCCCTGGAAGGTGGTGATCGCCAGTTTTTTCAGCGAGCGCATTTCACCCGGCTGAGCGGTTGATTTCGGCCTGATACTATTCATCAGTATCCCCACAGACAGCACCACGTTTTCTTTATCAATTCCGGTATCGGCGGGTACTTCTTCGCTGTAAACCAGATAAGACTTGATCGACGTGAGCTTAAGGCGCTCACCCGCGATATAGATGTATTTGCTTTCCGGCACCACTTTCACAGCATAAGCTGACAACCCTTTGTTATTCGTGGTGGGTTCGAAAGTGACCTCCGCATCTTTCTTAATCAGATCAGGGTTGGCGACCTTAATCACATGAAAATAACGGTTATCGCCGTTTTCATCTTTGATAAATCCAAAACCTTTATCTTTAAACCAGGTTGTGATCGTTCCGTTCATCGCCATTGTCGCCTACTTAATCGTTTATCTGCTCAGTTTTTACAGCGCGCAGTGTAAAGCACAATGCCTGCGCAGACTACGTCTTTGGGTTAAGTTTTTGATGATAAATTTCTGGTCTGAGAGGGAGCCAGAGCGGGATTCCACTTTGTTGATACAACGCAATACCATTGCCAATGTCATAAGCGCTGACGACATGCAGGGCTTGCGCTAAAAAGCCGTTGCCCGTTCCGCGAAGTGTTTTACCGTCAATCGCTATCTGTTTTCTGCCATTACTGCTGCGACGTNNACAGTGCCGACATCAGGGACTGGCGGTCTAATGCCTTGATAATATTAGCGATACCGTGACGTTTTGGAATGCCATTAGCAAAAGGAGAATACTGTCTCAGCCACGGGAGTTGGCACTCACCGAATTGCTGTATGGCTTTCCATCCTGATGCGCCGCTTAGCACGGCGGTAAAGGTGAGGAAAATGACGTCCATCAATTCATACTTTTTATTCGTTTCACAGCGTGGGTCGGGTATTTCATTGATATAATTAAAGATAGTCATTGTCTTTCACTGAGTGTTAGTGGAGATAAAGCTCAGATCAATAAAATCGAAATAAGTTCTCTATTTCAATAAGTAAAGTGGGATCCCGCCCTGCCGCCTTCCTGCAACTCGAATTATTTAGGGTATATATCATGAATAATTACTTTACTTGTGATTAATCGCAACTATTTCTTTGAATCCGATAATATGGTTCATGTTTTTTTGCGGTGGTGAATCCAATGAGTAGAACATCTGTTTTTCAATGAACGCCCCGATGACTTTTTCATGCAATTCAATCGAGCGTGAGAAACAGAGTGTTTTCCGAGCCAGACATTTAATGCGCGTCCTCAATTTTGGCGCATCACCAAATATTTTAACAACAAGCATCCGTTATAATAAAAAAACATCAAAACAGCATCACATATGATTTTATGTTTAGATGGTGATCGATAATTATAACCAGATAAAACAAGCAACTTCTGAGGTTCAGGTTATGATTAATGTAATCTTAATGTTATGTGCCTGATAATGGCGAAAAGACAACGTTCCAATGTCATATAAAAAATACATACCTACCGACGGAGAACTCTAACATGACAATTGTAAAAAAACTGGTTCTGGCGATGAGCATCTTCGCTCTGGCGTTGATCTGTGTCGGGGGATTTGGGCTGAACGCACTGAGTTCATCAAAAGATCGCTTTGAGTACGTGATGACCAATACGTTGCCTAGTATAGGCAAGCTGAACACCGCCAATGACGCTATTAGCAATGCCAGAACGTATCTATTGCAGTTTATTCTCATTTCTGATCCCCAAAAGAAGAAAGAAAAAAGGCAAGAAATAGTCAATGCATTAAATGAAACAGAAAAAAGCATTAACGACTATATGAAAAATGACATTTCAGACGACAACGATCTGAATCTGTCTAAAAAGAATATCGAAGCCTTCAATAGTTACCGCAGTGTCATTACTCCACTCATTCAAGAGGGTGCAACTATTGATAATTCTTCCCTGGAACAGGGGAACATTATCAATATAGAAAAAACACTATTCCAAGGATTTCAAGATCAATATCGCTATAATTTAGATTTGGCGAAGAAACTTCAACTAGCAAACAGTGATAACTTTAACTTAACGGCATGGATGCTCACTGGACTCATTATTGGTGCATTGGTTTTGGCAGGCACATTCTCTACCATGATTCTGCACTATGTTCGGCAAAGCCTGAATAATCTACGAACAAAATTGACAACCATCAGCGAAACGCTGGATTTAACTCAACAAGCTGATGCACAACGTAATGATGAGATAGGCCAAACAGCACAGGTCTTCAACGCATTGATCGCGCGTTTTTCTGATGTGTTGAGCCATGTCCGCGCTTCAAGCGAGAATGTGGCGATATCCTCAAGCGAGATCGCATCAGCGAATATTGACCTCTCCTCACGAACAGAAGAGCAGGCTTCCTCGCTTGCTCAAACTGCCGCCAGTATGCATGAACTGTCATCAACGGTGGAAAGTAATGTTGAGAATATGATGCAAGCCAATCAACTGGGTAAAAAAGCCAATGATGTGGTTGAGCATGGTGATGCTGCGGTTTCCCGGATGATCCAAGCAATGGAGGAAATCGCCAGCGGCTCCTCCAAGGTTGCCGAAATCACCACGCTGATAGAAGGCATCGCTTTTCAAACCAATATCCTAGCACTGAATGCAGCCGTTGAAGCCGCACGAGCGGGTGAACACGGCCGTGGCTTTGCCGTCGTCGCCAGTGAGGTTAGAACACTTTCACAACGCTCATCTTCCGCAGCAAAAGAAATCAAAACCCTGATAGATAATGCGCAGTTGGCGGTTAAAAATGGCTCCTCTCAAGCCAGCGCAGTCCGAGACTCTATTATTGATGTTAAAGACGTCATTAAGAACGTGTCAGACCTGATCAATGAGGTGTCACTGGCTTCAGAGGAACAAAGCCGCGGTATTGCACAAATCAATATTGCCGTAAACCAGATGGAGGGTGTCACCCAGCAAAACGCAGCAATGGTTGAACAGGCATCTTCAGCCGCTGACTCGCTAAGTGAACAAGCAGCAAAATTACGCAGTGCTGTTGATACCTTTAAGCTCAATAGCATGGAGAAACGCAGTACTATTTCACCGCGGCCATTACAGTTAGAAAACTACCCTGGATAATGCTCACGTTATAGACAAATAAAGCCCTGATCTGTATAGATTCAGGGCTTTATTGTTAAACTTTCGATTTATCAGCCATAGGCATGGAGCGTCCGCTGGCACAGCGCCGAGCGCACGCAGTCTTCTTTACCGAAAGAGACCACGCCAATCATGTCATCTTCAACGAAACGCTCCAGCGCGTCGCGCAGGCCGGATTTAACCCCAGATGGCAAATCACACTGCGTGACATCGCCATTGACGATAACCGTGACATTTTCACCTAAACGCGTCAGGAACATTTTCATTTGGTTCACTGTCACGTTTTGCGCCTCATCCAGAATCACAACCGCATTTTCAAACGTGCGTCCGCGCATATACGCAAAAGGCGCGATTTCGACTTTGGCGATTTCCGGCCGCAAGCAGTACTGCATGAAAGAGGCCCCCAGTCGACGCAAAAGTATGTCGTAAACCGGACGAAAATAAGGCGCAAACTTTTCCGCAATATCTCCGGGTAAAAAGCCAAGATCCTCGTCGGCCTGTAATACTGGCCGCGTAACAATAATACGCTCAACCTCTTTATGGATTAGTGCCTCCGCCGCTTTCGCCGCGCTCAGATACGTTTTACCGCAGCCAGCTTCACCTGTGGCAAAAATCAACTGTTTATTTTCTATCGCAGACAAGTAATGTTCCTGGGCAGCAGTACGAGCTTGAATAACGGAATTATCACGATTTTCACGCGCCATTCCGATTGCTTCAATCCCGCCCATCTGTACCAGAGAAGTGACCGATTCTTCCTCACGCTGACGATGGCTACGCGACTCACGACGGATAACGCGTTTGGCTTCACGACGAGCTTTGATCACTGCTTTTTGTCTTCCCATAGTGGCACCTTACAGTTTGTTTCACTTACCGCACTGCTCTACAGTGCGTGACGTTTAACTCACTCACGAGGTTAGGCTTCCTTATTAAGCCAATAGCGGACAAAGAATACGCATGATTCATCCACGAACAGAGTGAAAAACGGGTCGAGTGCTCATGGATAGAAAAAGAAAATAGACGGAGAGTTTGGGTAACAAGAGAATGGAGCAGTGTTGAAAATAAGTGGGAGGAAAATCCCTCGCATCGGCGAGTCAGCGGCGTAGAATCCTGGCATCGACTACAAAGTCCAGAAAAGGATATTACCATTCGCGTTCCTCACTGTGACAACGACTATTCCACTGAATAATGATTGATCGCATCGTAGAACTACTGCTAACCGTTGCCTAAAAATTAGTGCCGAATGATTTCAGTAGTATGACAGTGCAATAATTTGCCTCTGCAATGCAAGCGTTTTTTACACTGTCATAACATTTACGTATAGTCAGTATCCCATGGTTTGGCAATGTCAGCCTGAGAACGACGCATGATATGCGTCAGAAATGCCGTTGCCAGTCCAGATATTGATCGTATTTTCGTAAGGCGCTGCGGTAAATATTTTGCTCAATACCGGGAAGGTAATCGCATACGCGCTGCTGTACCCCATCGCGGTGCTGGGAAAAAGTTTCTGCGGGATAATTATTGGCGGCAAGCAGCTCATCCAGGCGCCGCAAGCGAATGACATACTCGCGCATTGTGCTATGGCGGACTTCAGTCTGCTCAATCAGATACTGTGTGAAAGCTTTAATATCGAAATAGCTAGCAGTGGTATTGCATAATATTTCGCTACAAAAGCGGCAAAGTGGTATTAATTCCTGTTGCAGGCTGGACCAGATATCGTCGTCGATAAGCCGGTCGATGCTACCTATCGATTTTTTATTGATAAGCTGATGACGAAATACCAGTGAAACGCGATCGAGCGATTTATCACACTGGGAACAATTAGTTTGTCTGTGTTTGAAGTCTTTCAGATAACGGCTTAGGAGCTGTTTCTTCCGAATTGATGGGTGCATGAATCCATTCCATGACAATATATAACTTCAATGTGAAGCGATAGCATCGTTCATTACGCCAGAGAGCCTGGAATGCTAAAAACAGGTGATATGAATCATATAAATACTGGTGCAAGACACACATCAATATTTAAATAGGGTCATAGTTCTGCTACTTCAGTGACTGAGGATATATTTTGATAACAGTATTCCTACGCAGCGCAATTAAACATCGTTCATTAATTTCACGCGCAGGCGCTTTATCGCCTGGCTATGCAACTGACTGACTCTCGACTCTCCGACTTCAAGAACGGCACCGATCTCTTTCAGGTTCAACTCTTCCTGATAGTAAAGCGTCAATACCAACTTCTCACGCTCTGGCAGGCTTTCAATCGCATCCATTACACGATGGCGCAAATTGCCTTCCATCAGTTGATGCAACGGGTTCGCATCTTCATTGCCTTCCAGTAACGCCTCTGCGCTGTCACCATGTTCTTCACGCCATTCATCGTAAGAGAAAAGCTGGCTGTTATTCGTATCCAGCAATATCTGACGATAATCCTCAAGCGTCATATTCAAGGCCTGCGCAACTTCCTGCTCCGTTGGAGTACGACCGAGCTGCTGTTCAGCCTGTTGCATGGCTTGTGCCACTTCCCGCGCATTACGCCGTACACTGCGTGGAGCCCAATCACGACTGCGTAATTCATCCAGCATCGAACCGCGAATTCGTTGGACGGCATAGGTGGTAAACGCCGTACCTTGTAACGAATCATAACGCTCAACGGCGCTTAGCAAGCCGATACCGCCAGCCTGTAGCAGATCGTCAAGCTCAACACTCGCGGGGAGACGAACCTGTAAACGCAAGGCTTCATGGCGCACTAGTGGTACATAGCGCTTCCAAAGGGAATTTTTATCCATTGTGCCTTCGGCGGTATACAAATCGCTCACAGTGACAAATACCTACGATGATAATGTTATCGACACTATTATGCTTTTAGGTAGGGTAGCCAATCGCCTGAATAGCGTCAAAAAAGGAGGGTTATTCATGCTATGTATGACAGAATTGAGTAAAGAATCTGCAGAGAGAAACACAAATGGCACCTATAAATGGTGAAATTCGACAGCAAATTTGTGACGCATACCTCTTCAGGAAAGGAATGATTCTGGCGCAACAACGCCTACTCCCTCATCAGGGCGGGATTCCACTTTGCT
>NZ_JACDSF010000076.1:18633-20538 GCF_013449685.1 Pectobacterium brasiliense
AGTGAGTTAGATCTCGCCCTGACTCCCTCATGGGTTCAACAGTTATGTGAAACGTTTAACGCCAATGATATAAACAGTAATGATACCGAAAGTATTATGGCCAATAATATAACGTCTTACTGCCACGCATTCATCTGGTTTCTCAACTGCCGATGGCAAGCAAGCATCAAATTGTTATTACTGATAAATTGATATAGTATTGATTAATATCAAGCCTTTAAAATGCGGTACATAATAAATGATATCAGTTTGCATGATCGTGAAAAACGAAGCTTTGCACTTAGGCAACTCACTGAAAGCAATAGCAAAATATTTTGATGACATTGTTGTCGTTGACACCGGCTCAACCGATGACTCCAAAAATATTGCTAAAAAATTTACTGATAAAGTTTATGACTTTGAATGGATATCAGATTTTTCCGCCGCACGAAATTATTCACTGCAATTTGCCAAATATGATTGGATTTTAGTTGTTGATGCCGATGAAGTGATTAATCAATTTGATGTAGCACTGCTTTCAGAGCTCATTAGCACACATCCTACACAGGTCGGCACCGTAGAAATTGCCAGTGTGACTAATGATGAAAATTCGGAAGAAGCAGATTTAATTCAAGAACGTATAAGTCGAATTTTCAATAAAAATTATTATGAATTTTTCGGTATCATCCATGAGCAGGTCTGCAAGAAAAATTCTGGAAAAGCGCCAGATGGACGTTTTGATACCCCACTATCGTTCATGCATAATGGTTACACAAAAGAAATCATAGAAAGTAAAGACAAGATCGCTCGCAATATTACATTACTTCAACATGCCATCGATAAAACTGGTGATGATGCTTATCTGCATTACCAGTTAGGAAAAAGTTACTATCTTGGGAAAAATTATGAACAAGCAATTAAAAATTTTGAAATATCACTATCTTTACAAAAAGATGAGCGTGAGGATTATAGTGAAGTCCTGATTGAATGCTACGGCTATTGCTTAATTAAAACAGCACAATATGAAAAATCTTTGGATATTTTACAATATGAAAAACAAAATCCATCAACTGACTTCATTTTCTTAAAAGCTTTAATACTAATGAATAACTCTAATTTCCAGGGAGCATTAGACAATTTTCAACAATGCATCAGAATGCCACCTGGAAGAAAAACTGGTGTCAACTCTTACAAAGCCAACCACAATATCGCAGTAATACTAGAATGCCATAATATGTTGGATGAGGCAGTTGAATTTTATAAAAAATGCGGAAATTATGCGCCAGCACAAGCAGGAATAACTCGAATATTGGAATGAGTACAAATAAGTTATACTTACCTTTATCGTGTATAAGCGATATTAAATGCAGTGATGTTTTTAATTTACTAAAAAATGATCACGAATCTCACTTTCACTATTGTAACGCCCATCGAAATAACTATTTTTATGGTTTACATTACAAATGATAGAAAGAACACTCTGATCTAAAAACCAAACGCTATCGTCACTTAGATATTATCCTAGCAGGACTTTATTCCCAAAAAAATGCCACAGGAAAATTTAGTATCGTTGCATAGCTTTCGACTTTTTTCTCCCAATAGTTCAGGATTCGGCAAAAATGGTTCAACCAGCTATGCGTTCTTTCCCCCAACTGCGTGCTTTAAGCCGATTGTCTTGACATGGCGGGATCCCACTTTACTTATTGAAATAGAGAACTTATTTCGATTTTATTGATCTGAGCTTTATCTCCACTAANNAACACTCAGTGAAAGACAATGACTGTCTTTAATTATATCAATGAAATACCCAACCCACGCTGCAAAACGCATAAAAAGCATGAATTGATGGACGTCATTTTCCTCACCTTTACCGCCGTGCTAAATAGCTTATATGGACACCGACCCAGTGCAAGCACGGGCAGATCT
>NZ_JACDSF010000077.1 GCF_013449685.1 Pectobacterium brasiliense
GGTTCGCATAATGTGATACGCGTTATGTTGAAAAGGCCGCTGCGAAAATCGAATCCCGCAGCGGCCTCTTTAGCATAACGTTATTATGCGAACCATTTAGCATTTCTCTTAGTAAATTTTTCTGACTTTTAAAGGCAGCGCTTTGATGATTTCCCTAAACATTTCAAGATCTGATGTAGGCTTTTTCCACACATATGGACGTAACAAGATTGGCACATCCTCATTACCTAATAAGATTGTAATTATCTGAAAATCATCCTTTTTCTTTCTCTTTTCTTCAATAGCATAATCAATTTCAGATTCTAGGTAATGCTCATCCTTAAACTCAGGTGTGATGAAAAAAACTACTGCACATGAGTCTGTAAAACCATGTCTTAGGGCTCGCTCCAATTTAACTCCCGCATTCATTGCATCTTCATCAAGCCAAGGTTCGAACCCAAGAAGTTCTAATGTTCTTTTTACATCTCTTACTAACTCTTTATTTTCGCTTTTATGACTTAAAAATATTTTTACTGGCTTTATATTCATTGCTGCTTCATGCCTTTTTAATAACTGATACAATTCATCCTGAAAATTTATTTCACTCGATAAAAATAGAATTCCATCTTTATCTTTTAGATCGAAATTATCAGTTAATTTTTGTCTTATCTCTTCTTTATTTGATTCGGTAATATTGTCATAGCCTATGATATTAGGGGGTAGCTCTCCAAGGCCAGAAACTCTAAATATCTGAAATGTATCGGCTTGGTGTTTAAAAATATTGATTTGACACTGTTTGTAACTTCCTGGCTTTACATATATTCTTCCACCCAACAAAGGCCAGTGTGAGAGCTGATCTGGGTGTTTTTTTTCGACTAAAGCCTTATAACTGTTCAGCATAGCTTCGAAATGAAATTGCATATCATTCATTATAATCTTCCTTGTGAGAGTAATGATTTAACTGATTTTTATTCGGTTTTTCAGTTGCCATTAGTAATATGAAATTTTTCTGTGCCACCAATTTTCATTATTTCTGTTTATTCCTTCGAACTTTTAATTCGTTTGAAAATTGCACAATTTTAAAACATGTAGTGTAGGTAATACTGTACGTTTGTACCATTTCTGGTACTTGGTGTTTGGAATCGAATTTTTAGCGGCTAAAATGTCTAAATCGCCGCGAAGCGGTTCGGGGTTCAGTGACACCCGAACTTTAGTACGGAATCCCGTATTTTTACTTCTTTCCGAAAGCGGGGGTTTGGCCTTTTGTTGATGCCTTCATATCTTTAACGGCATCTTTAAGATGTTCATCCATAAGATAAAAAACAAGATCAGTCCATTTGACCATTTTCCCGGTGGCATAGCTCACTTCTATAGCAGCCTGCTCTAGTTTTAGTTTTCTTTCTTCTGGCACTCTTATGGATGTGTACTTTTTTTCAGCCATCGTTCTAGCCTTCTCTCACCGTGGGAAATCCCTCGTATATACATCGTACATACGTTGTATATCCATTATAAATCCTTTGCATACTCGCCCTCGTGAATCCTTGCATGCATGTATTCTTGGGTGTATAACATATCCAAATATTCTTGCATACATGAATGCTTATGTTTTTTGACTGGTTGAGTATTGAACAGGATTTTGGCTATCAGTTACCGATTTTATCGGATGTAGCCTATCAACGGATACACATCCAGACAGGTGAGGCGGGTGCCTTATCTCAACCAGTTTTCCAGCACCAAGGATCATCTTGTGATGTCGTTAAGATCCATATTCGCGGCTCACAGCTGAAAGTGACTGGTAATCCGTCCCGCTGGGGACGCCTTGATAACTTGTTTGGGCTGCCATCGGTAGATGCATGTGTAGCGGTTTATAACCAAATTTTGACAGAATTAGGTTTGCCTCATTTTACAAAATGCACGCGTTTAATGCCTGGGCAGGCAAAAGAAAATGAACGTGCACATATTATTTCAGATGGAGCAATAATCAAAGAATTACACATTACTTCAAATAAATCTGTCGGGAAAGGAAATGAAGATGAATACATTTCTGGTATTTCTACCCAACCATATAGAAATAGTGTACCAATGCTTTACACTAATGGAAAAACCGTAGGCTGGTATTCTAAGAAAGGGAACGTTAATCTCATACATCCAAGTGTGTATAATAAAGGTCATGAGATTGAAGAACACTCCCTTGTTAAAATAAAAAATAAATTTGGTGCTGACTCTATTGAGGTTGATTACATAAGTAATGTAATCGATTTTTGTAAGGGAGTAGGGATTGTTCGGTTCGAGCAAAAATTAAAGTCTCGTTTCTTGCAAAAACACGCATTAAATTATTGGGGTATATCAGATTACTCACCCTTGAATAAACTACATTCTGACTTTCTTGATATAGATAAAAAACTATCGGTGACTGCTATGGATTTTGAAACTATCAGCGAACACTTAATCAATCGTGGCGTTGTGGAGACCACTAAGGCAGCAAATACTACAGCAATGTACGCTATCCAGTGGTTTCACGGAAGAACATTTGATACGAATAAGAACCAAGTTCGTGTTCATAGAGCGAGGCTAAGAAAGATAGGAATAGATATAAATCAAAAGTGCAATATTTCAAAGTTTAGCCCTGTTATCGTGAAGAATGTAAGAGAAATTGTTGTCAATGAATGCGTGATCCCTGATTGGTATAAAAAACCAGTTTATTTAAAAGCAGTCTAGTGAGTGAATTATGGCTAATTATGGGTTGTTTGTGAGTGGAAAAATGCTAGGCACAAGGCAACAACAAAAACGAGGAGGGCAGGGATACCATAATGAAATAGGCATAGGGCTAGAGTTACCTGATGGATTTGGTGGGATTAAGCAGGATTTAATCATCATCCGCGTTTCTCAATTCCTGGTTAATTCTGGTGTATTAAATCAGGCGGATAACCTTGTCGGGAAAATGGTTCAAGTCCCTATTTATGTCCGCCCATGGTCAATGGAGGGAAGGGAAGGCGTAACTTATAATTTATCCAGTGATATAGGAATAAAAGAGACAAAATGACCGAGAAGTAAAGTTATTGTTTTATTTTATGAGTTTACGGAATGAACATGAAAAATAATGACAGTATCATTTTAAGTAATTGTATTCCAAAGATAAGTAATGCTCCTTGGTTCACTATACCCTACGGGCTCATAAACGAATTATTTCCCGAGCTATCTAGTCGGGAAGCGGAGGTTGCAATTCTTTATTTTAGCGGCTTAGATACGAGGTCTATCTCATACTCTTTAAATGTCTCAAATAGCACTATAAACAACCATTTAGCCAACTCTAAGTTAAAGCTGGGCGCGACAAACATATCGGAACTTCGTTCGTCGATATTGCTTAGATTCTTGGTTTATCAAATATCTAGCCCAAACATCACCAGAAGAGACCATCAACCCAATGTTCAATCTATATAAAAAACTCAAGTCAAATAACCAAACAGAACAAGGACGATTATTTACGCTCATTGTCTATTTAATTCAACTGGGGTTTATTATATCACTTGTCACTGCCATTATTATTCACCTTATTAACAGGAGTTACTGATGGGTATAGTAAGTGATTTCGTAGCTCAAACAAAAAGCCTCGTCATGGATGCGGTTGCAAGTAATTTTTCATTAATTGCTACCAGTATCAGGCCTGTTTTTATTGCTGCCTTTCTTCTTTACTGTGTCGTAATTGCTTGGATGATCCTCTATAGCAATCGTGAAATTATAATTGGCGAGGTTATTAAAAACATCATAGTGTTCTCACTTATTGGTGCATTTGTGTGGTCTGCACCCTATTATCAACAATGGGTTGTTCCCTTCATCATGGACTCTGGCAGTGAAATATCAATGATAGTTACAGGTAATGCGAGTGCGGCCTCAGGCATAGATGCAATGTGGGAGAGGCTCATCACTACAATGGAAACATTCCAACGTAATGCAACGGATAGTTTAGGTTGGGACATCGGGCCATTGGTTTCTGTATATTTGATTTATATAATTGGCTATGCAGGCGGTGCAATTTTAGTCACTTACACAACTATATTCCTTTGTATTTCTACATTCATGACCGGTATTTTATTGTCTATTGGAAGTGTTTTTATTTGCTTTTCGGGATTTTCAGCAACAAGAGGCATGTTTACGACATGGTGTGGTCATTGTCTTAATTACATTTTGTTAAATGTTTTCTATGCTATAACACTAAGTTTTGTCGCCGTGTTAATTGAAAAATATACACAACTTGATCCTGAGTCAATTAGCATCATGGATTCGTTAACACTACTCTTGGTTGTCGTTATCTGTGTTGCTATGGTAGAACAAGTTGCTGTTCTATGTTCCTCATTAACGGGAGGGGTCGGCATCAATGGTCTTGTTCCTGGTGCTAATTCACTGGCTCGTGCAACAGGTCTATCAAAAGCTGCTGCATCGATGAGAGACAAGGTGTCAGGCGGAGTAGCGGGAGGATTTAAAAAGGGCGGAATGGCCTTGCTGAGCAAGTTTAAAAATAACGTGAAAGGTGGATAATAAAGGATAACATAGTGAATAAATCAATATTTACGCTGCTAATTTTATCTATTTTGGGATACACAGCGGCGGTAAATGCTCAAGAAGTGAAAGATAAAAAGTATTACCGTGAACACATAGATGAAGCCAGAGAACTGGCAAAAAACTGTAAATCGAAAATCAAGCCCCTAACGAAGGAACAACGTCCAGACGTTTCTGATAACTGTCAAAACGCAAAGTCAGCCGTTTGGCTTTATGATCACACCTATAAGCCGCAAAAAAAATAACGTAACAATAAAGAAGGATGGATCACTGAAAATGAACCGTCCTCTTTTTATATTTGCTATCCATCGGCTATCTAAGTGCTTTCTATGTGCTATCTATCTGCTATCTAAGTGCTATCTATCTGCTAGATATTCACACGAACTATGTAAACTACAGGCACGAGGGCGATGTATACACGGGAATAAATTCCCTGTGTAACATTCGCGTGCCAAAGGGAGATCCCTTTGAAACCCTGAACAGCAAAGCTATTCTTACTCGGTTCTACGAACCTTGATGAAGTTAAAAATCGCCGAGGAAAAAACAACTAACGCGCTGCGCTTGTTCAACCCCTTACGCCAACAAATTAAAATTTGTCAGCGCTCGGCGTTCTGGAATGGTAATGGGATAATTTAAATGGCGTTGGCGGTGTATTTGGTAATGTCGATATCAATGCAGGTGAGATAGCCATTGCGGCAATCATCATCATTGATGTACTCGGAGATATCTTTAGCCATGGGAATAGCTTTTCCTTTTTCCGCCTGATAAACGAGATGGATATCGATCGCGGCATAGGCATCTGCAATGGCTGCATCGAGCGAGTTACCAGCAAAATAGCAGCCGGTGATATCGGGCACAAAACCGGAATGATCGCCATTTTCAGCTTGATGAATGCAGATTGTATATTTAATTATGTTCACATTAAATTCAGGGAAATGTCTTTTTTCATAATCCTGAATGGCCGTGCATAACTCTAAGAATCGGTCGTCTTCAGCGGAGTCGAGGTCAAACAGCGGCGAGACTTCCTTGAGTGCTGCAAGGTATTCTTGTTCGGTTTGTAGAAATTTAGTCGTCATGATTTGAGCCCGTAGAGTCATTAAGCACAGTATAAATATGACGGAAAGACAGAACGGCTGGCAACCGGAACAGCGAGCGCTGACAAATTTTAATTTGTTGGCGTGAGGTGTTGAACAAGCGCAGCGCGTTAGCGGGTTTTATCTGTGACGCACTAAACAGTGATTTAAGCGGCTGACGGTCGAAGACAAGATAACGTATCAGCGATAACGGATAAACCCAATCACGCTGGCCAGAACGCCAGATTCCGCCTCCTTATCTACTGGTTCGCATAATGT
>NZ_JACDSF010000078.1 GCF_013449685.1 Pectobacterium brasiliense
GGTAGACGCACGGGTAGCGTCACAAATGATACGCGAGCATTGGTGCATAGAAAATCAACTGCATTGGGTATTGGATGTGGTTTTCAGAGAAGATGAGATGAACCTGAAAGACGCGGAAGGGGCAGCGCATATGGCGCTGTTCAATCGAGTGGCATTGAGTGTCCTGAAACAGCATGAAGGAAAAAAAGATAGCATAGCGGGCAAACGACAATGTGCCGGATGGTCAGGAGATTTTCGTAGCGAGGTCATCTTTGGTTAATTCATCAACAAAGTGGAATCCCGCCCTG
>NZ_JACDSF010000079.1:0-3689 GCF_013449685.1 Pectobacterium brasiliense
TTGATCACTCATGCGGACGCCCTGGAGAAAGAGGTTCTATATTCAGATTTTTGACACACTCTTTTCTTCCATCAGGATACGTTTTTATCAGCTTCCCCTCTGAAATAGAGTGGACAGCCATTCCAGCCCTGAATGCCTCGTTGATCGCTTTCTGTGAGGCGTTTTTGGCAATTCGACTTAACACTGCCGTCTCCTCAAGCGGATTTTTCTTTGATTTCTTCTTTTTCATGATTCATAACCATTTTCATTGAAATTTTTTTGATTGCTAAAAAATACAAAACACTGTGCATATTTTTATTTCACATCGCCTGCCTGCATTTCATTTAGAATAGTTATACTCTTATCGGAGATCACGGTGGTAGAAACCCCAACCACCCGCCAGAGTGTCTATGATATTACCTGTTTCGGATTTGTATTTATAATACAATTAATAGCTTATTGATTTCAAATTTAATCCATGTTGAAATTTATTATTGATAATTACTTCAATAAATTTTTAATATAATAAAGAATGTATTCAACACATTGACACACGAAAAATTTATTATATGGATTATATTTCAACTCATCTTTTATTAAGAATATACATCTCACTCTGATTTGATGATATAAATAAATGATATGTTTTTAGGTCGGGTTTCGTCAGCAGACCTTGTAGTATAACTACTATCAAATTGAACCTGTTTTCCCCAATCATCATTACCACCATTTTTATAATTCGTATTCCAGTTTCCAGTTGTTTTAAATGAACCATTAAAATGTCCACGATAACGGTTAGCAACAGGAAAAGAGCCTGTTATTTTCTGTAGGGCATCATCTTGATAACTACCTAAATCTCTACCAATATCTAATCCACGGCCTTGATCGTCTCCTCTAATAAATAAACCTCTCAGGTCAGGTAACTTACCGGAAGGATAAACTAACGCTAATTTAGGATAGGTGTTTTTATTAAAGGATTGTCCATTAGCGACTAACCAACCCGATGGTATTGTTGTTGAAGGCCACGGTTGAGGAATACCAATAGGAATACCATCACTGGCAGGAGAAGCCCACTTGCCGTTAACACAAGAAAGTATGTTGCCATTTAAATCGCTACTAATCAGACCGATTTCATTGCACACCTGACCTGAGACATTAACGCTAACTGATTTTAGATAGTTTCCTGAGACAATTTTATTGGATAAAATATTGCCAGAGGCTGTAATATTACCGCTACTATTACTATCACCGGTTACAAAAAAATCCCCTTTATTATCCTGACGCCCCCATACTTGAAGACGCTGCTCATTTGATAAGCCTCCAGATCTCCATAATGTTAACGGCTTTGCTGAACCTAATCTGAATTCATAGTCATTAGCATCCCCACCACCAATATAGAATATCTCGCCACCACCATTATGACCTATCAACTGCTTTCCTGATATTATATTCCCACCGGATGATATATCACCACCAAAATCGCCTGAAGCAGTTGCTGTGATGTTTTTAGCATTACCTATGTTTTTACCTCCCATATTTAAGTCTCCTGTCATAGGTAATGTTCCATCACGGCGGAGATAAACAGTATACATCGTACTATCAAAACCAGTGCGGTAAGCTAATAGACCCTCAGCCGTAATATTACGGAAGTCAGAGGCTTTTTCAGACCATTGAGCCTCATAGCCAGAAGCAACAGTTGCACTCTTAGTCATACCGCTATCGATGCCAGCAGATAACATCGCCTTTCCTAATAGGTCATAACGCATTTTTGATCCCTCAGACCAAGGAAGCGTTGTAGTAATTAATCCATTAATGACATAGTTAGGACTGATACCATCACGTTTTAATATTATCTTATAGGCAGACTTCTGTGCATTCAGCCCCGTAAAACTGGAAGGTAATAATCCTTCATTAATTAATGTCATGTATGTGATTTCACATACACTATCACTACACATCCTTGGACCCGGATCTGATCCATTCTCGGCAGCATTCGATAACGTTGAAAGCTTATCGTAACGAATATTGATATACCCATTCACGGCTTCACCCATCTGCTTCATTTGCTGACCAACAGCAGAAGCCAGAACATTCTCTTGTTCTGTTTTCATATCCTGAAATTTAATAAAACCTACCGTAGCACCTACGCCAACAACTAATACAAGTTCTAATAGTGAGAACCCTTTTTGAAATTGTTTATTCATTTCCATTGTCCTTTTTTATTTTTCACCTACTATTCAATTAGCAAGTTAAAGAAATAAATCAATACAACCGTGAATCAATTTCTTACAAATTAACATCTCTTTATTATGAATAATAAAAGATATTAGAATGTAGTACCTTAATTGAAGAACTACAGACGAACAAAAAGAGAGTAACAATGTGCGAACCCCATAAAATATTTATATTAAAATAGCTTGATATGATTAATTATCGCAATTACTCAGGTAATATTTTATAATATTATTGTTTCAGATGGTAAAATTTTAGTGCTCATAAATATTTTTTAATCTGTACTTACTTATCTGTAATGATATACAATACTGCATTTATATAGTAAGTCCTAATAACATCCATCCAAGATTCTTTATCACCATCAGGATAATAAGTTATGAGTGAAGCACTTAAAGTATTAAATAACATTCGTACCCTACGTGCTCAGGCGCGTGAAACCGATCTGGCAACATTGGAAGAAATGCTGGAAAAACTCACTGTGATTGTAGAAGATCGCCGTGAAGAAGAAGCCAGCACACAGCAACAAAACGCAGAGCGTCAGGCCAAAATTGAAGCTCTTCGTGCTCAACTTCTGGAAGATGGTATTGATCCATCCGAATTGCTTGGTTCTGCTTCTGCAACCAAGTCAGCAAAATCTAAACGTGAGCCTCGCCCTGCCAAATATAAATATGTCGATGAAAACGGCAGTGAAAAGTTATGGACAGGTCAAGGCCGTACTCCTAAAGCTATCAAGGAAGCACTTGATAACGGTAAGAGCTTGGAAGATTTTGCTATCTGATAAAGCCACGAAAACGAATCCGCTAATCTATAGTTAGCGGATTTATTATATTACGCGAAGAGATTATTGTATGGATGATTACATTTACCGCATCGATACCGCTGTAAAACTTAAAAAAATTCAGGATGGTTTCTTTCGCGCCAAAAGATGGGAAAACAGAAATGGGATAGACTATCCCCATAAGCTTCTAAAAGACCACTACGCAGAACTCGCGCCAGCCGAGGGGGTTTACCTAATGTGCTTCTATTCAAGCCAGCAAAAAGCTGAAATATCGTTGAAAAATGACTTCTCCTATCTCGGTGATTGTCAGATTTCACGTTGTCGTAAAGAAACTGTATTAGATGCTGGTTTCATAGAAAGTTGGGATGACGGTTTTCCTGTTGGCGAGGCTTATTTATTTTGGTGTCAGGAAGTACTGAACCAAAGTAACACTAAATTCTCATGTATAGGTATTTCTTTAGAGCACATTGAAACAATGAGACAGGGAGAATGGATATCACTAATCGATTACATAAAAAATAATTCACCTTCTGTTAATACAACATTGGAATCATTTTCATCCCCCAAAGATACATCAGGGGTTCAAAGCAAAAAACATGGTGGAAATTTTGGTCATGAAAAATAAGAAGTATCTATCTTCAGGAAACGGAACGTGATGAACTCGTGTACAGGGTCAGGGCGGGATTCCACTTTGTTG
>NZ_JACDSF010000079.1:3998-4662 GCF_013449685.1 Pectobacterium brasiliense
TGCCGACAATAAACTCGCCTTTACGCTGACAGATAAGCCGCAATGTCTCCACCTGACAATGAAGCGCATCCAGCGTAACGGTAGCATTTTCCAGCGACAGACATTCAATAAGCTGGCGGGCCACCGGCCCTTCTTTACCTTTGCTTTCAGTAGGTTGTTGATACAACGCAATACCATTGCCAATGTCATAAGCGCTGACGACATGCAGAGCTTGCGCTAAAAAGCCGTTGCCCGTTCCGCGAAGCGTTTTACCGTCAATCGCTATCTGCTTTCTGCCATTACTGCTGCGACGTTCATTAATCCAGCTTAACAGTGCCGACATCAGGGACTGGCTATCTAATGCCTTGATAATATTGGCGATACAGTGACGTTTTGGAATGCCATTAGCAAAAGGAGAATGCTGTCTCAGCCACGGGAGTTGGCACTCACCGAATTGCTGTATGGCTTTCCATCCCGATGCACCGCTTAGCACGGCGGTAAAGGTGAGGAAAATGACGTCCATCAATTCATGCTTTTTATTCGTTTCGCAGCGTGGGTCGGGTATTTCATTGATATAATTAAAGATAGTCATTGTCTTTCACTGAGTGTTAGTGGAGATAAAGCTCAGATCAGTAAAATCGAAATAAGTTCTCTATTTCAATAAGTAAAGTGGGATCCCACCCTG
>NZ_JACDSF010000008.1:0-146009 GCF_013449685.1 Pectobacterium brasiliense
GTAAAGTTCAGGCCGCTATCCTGTACCACGCTCTGTGCGGGTATCGGCGTCGCCACCACCGGTGCATCGTTGACGTTGGTGACGGTCAGGCTGAAATCCGTATGCACCGTCGCGTTGCTGCCGTCGGTGGCGGTGACGCGAATAGACAGGCTACCGACATCGGCATTGCCCGGCGTGCCAGAGAAGGTGCCGGTGGCTGGATTAAAGGTGATCCAACTTGGCAGCGGTGAGCCGTCGGCAAGGGTGGCGCTGAGGGTCAGGGTATCGCCCACATCCGGATCGGTAAAGGTGCCTGCCGGCACGCTGAAGTTCAGGCTACCATCTTGTACAATAGTCTGATCAACCACCGGTAGGGAAACCACTGGAGGAAGATTACTGTTGTTGACCGTCAGCCCAAAGGTGGTACTGGCTGAGGTATTGCTACCGTCGGTGGCGATGACGCGGATAGACAGGCTACCGATATCGCCATTGTCTGGCGTACCGGAGAAAGTGCCAGTGGCAGGGTTAAAGCTCAGCCAGCTTGGCAGCTCTGAGCCATCTGCTTGTGTGGCATTCAGCGTTAGTGTGTCTCCGTTATCGACATCAACAAAGGTACCTGCGGGCACCGTGAAACTGAATGCCGCATCTTTAGTTGCGCTTTGGCTACTTATGGCACTCACTACGGTAGGCGCATCATTCACGCTGGTTACCACCAACGATGCCTGCGCACTATTGGTGGAGAATGCACTGCTGCCACCCGTGGTCGCAGTGTCCGCCAGGCCTTTGCTGCTACCTGCCGTCGCCGTACCACTGGTTTGATCCCACGCCCGGAAACTCAGGGTTGCGGTTTCGCCATTGGCGCTGTCTGGGACATAGCGAAGTTGCGCTGATGAGTTGAGTAACAGCGCCGAAGACGCCGATACCGACCCCAGGTTAAACCAATTGGCACCACTGTCGGTAGAGTATTGCCAGCCGCCACGCCCCACGCTGCTCGTAATCGCAAGGCCGATTTGTGCGCCACTGTCCACATCGCCATAACCGGCCTGACTCAGCAGCAAGGTCACTGCCGTGGCCGCCGACGTGGTATTTTCATTGGTGCCGGTTAGTGTCGCCGTCGCCGAATTATTCAGCGTTGGCGCATCGTTAACAGCGGTGACATTTAGCGTCATGGTGCCGGTATTAGCGGAGGAGTCTGTGCCGTCGCTGACCGTCCAGGTAAAGGTGGCATAACCGGCGCCGTTGGCATTGGCCTCCGGGCGGAAGGTTAGCTTGTCGATATCGGCCGCACTGACTACCGATCCATTGCCCAGTAAGGTATCGCCGACACCGCGCACACCGTCACCGTTGGCATCAATAAACAGCTCGCCCGCCGTCGGCGAGGTGATGAGGGTGATAGATTGCAGCGTATTGCCGCTGTCTACATCACTGAAACCAAAGTCTGAGGCAGTAAACGTCTGGGCAGTATCTTCGTTGAAGGTTTTGCTAATGCTGGTGTCGCTGATGACCGGTGCGTCGTTGACCGCCGTTACATTGAGGGACATGGTCCCTATGTCAGTGGACGATGCTGTACCATCGCTGACCGTCCAGGTAAAGGTGGCATAACCGGTGCCGTTAGCATTTTCTGCCGGAAGGAAGGTCAATTTGCTGATGTTGGCCGCGCTGACTGTCGCACCATCAACAAGCAGCGTATCGCCAACGCCGCGGACACCATCACCGTTGGCGTCAATAAACAGCTCACCGGCGGTCGGTGCGGTGACGATGGTCACGGCTTGCAGCGTGTCGCCGCTATCCACATCGCTGAAACCGAAATCTGAGGCGCTAAAGGTCTGGGCACTATCCTCATTAAAGGTTTTACTGACCGATATATTGCTGATGGTCGGTGCGTCGTTAACCGGCGTAATACTCACTATCGCCTGATTGGAGCCACTGCTGTTGATCGTACCATCATTGAACACCCAGTTAAGTGTCACGCTGGCTGGCGGATTGTCAGAACTGTTGGCATAGGTCAGCGATTGCAACACCGCATTGACTATCGCCGAGGTGGCATTGCCATTGAAGGTCAGCGCCAGTGTACCGCTGGAGTTGGTGGTGACGTTACCGACCGTCGTCCCGTTGTAGGTAAAGCTTTGCCCCGCGGCCAGCACCCCCAACAGCCCGCTATTGCCGAAGTTATCCTGACTGTTCGCCCCGCCATTACGCGCCAGAGTGAGCGATGCACCGCTATAGTTGCCAAGACCCCCACTCAGGGCATCCAGCTCGGTATCGACGACGGCGACGTTGCTATCTATCACTACCGCGCTGCCCTTTTCAGTAAAGGTTGCGCCACCGTTGAGGTTACTAAAGACAGGGGCCGAATTGGACGAGGTGGTGACATCGACCTTAGTGGCGCTGAGTATCTGGTTGTTGGCGCTGTCTTTTGCCACTATGTACACATCGTAGCTGGTTGCGCCATTCAGCCCCGTCACGCTAAAGGACGTGGTATAGGGCGCGCTGCTGACGACCTGGCTGCCGGAACCGATCGCCGTCGCGCCTGAGGCATTCTGCCCGGAGATAACCTGGCTCACACTGGGTGCCGACGCGCCGTCTGCCACAATGACGTAATAAATGGTGCCCGCTTCATTGATGCTGGTGGAGAGGTTAAAACCGCCCACGGTGGCGTTGGAGACGCTGGGTGACTGGTCAAACGTGGGGGCGATATCATCTACCACCACCAATGACACCACTTTGTCATAGGTAGCGGCACCGTCAGATACCTGTAGGCGTACCGAGTAGGTTCCCGCTGCCATGCCAGTGGCGTTGACTGCTTTTAGGGTGTTGCCGCTAATGGTGAAGAGCGCGTTATCGGTACTGCCGCTGCCACTCACCAGACTGTAGGTAAACACCGAGGAATCCACATCGGTCGCCGTCAGGGTGGCAACAGTGCCGTTGCTGCCGAGCGATTGCGCAAAGGTGGTGGCAGAGAGCGTAATATCGGTCGGTGCATCGTTCACCGGCACCACGGTGATGGCGCTGCTGATATTCGGCGCAACGGTATTGTTGCTGGTGCCGGAATCGGTCAGTTGCGTCAGCGTGACCGTGCGTGTGGCATTGCCGGGGTTGTCGCTGCTGTTGCCGTAGGCCATGCCGGACAGCAGGCTGCCCATGTCGCTGTTGCTTAGCGTGGCACCGGTGATGCTGACGGTGGCGATACTGCCGCTCAGGCTGACACTGGCGGTGCCAAAGCCGCTGCCGAGCGAGACGCTGTTACCGTTGCTGAGCGCGACATTGATGCCGTGAAGGGTCAGGTATTCGGTGCTGCCCGCAACGTTGCTAACGGTGAATGCCGCACTGGTGAAAGTCTGGCCGGTATCTTGGGTATCGACGCTGACACCAGTAAACAGGCCGACAGCCGTGCCGTTCTCGGTATAGGTGGGGTTGGCCCCAGTGGCGGTGACGCTGGGAACGTTATCGGTGGACGCAGCGAGAGGTGCGGTGACGATATTATCCCACGTGACAGTACCGTTACCGGTTGCGGCTGTTGTTAATCTCACCTCGTCAATATTTTGAAATGCATTGGAGAGCGTCACCGTCTGGAATGTTGTCGTGAGGGTGATGGTTTGGGTTGTACCCGCCACCGCGCTACCGTCTTTATAGCCAGTGATGGTGAATGTTGATGCGTAATTACCTAGCCCTCTAAGATCAATACTCGATAGTTTGAACTCGCTGCCATCCGTCGATTTAAACCCAAAATAGTTAAGATTTCCCCCAGGAGTAACAATCGTATTCAGGACCTGATTACCGCTAAGTGAAACAGTTTGAATTGTTACACTGCCAGTACTGTTAGCAACGTAGGTAAAACCGTTGTTGGGGTCGTCATAAGTTTGGAGACCCGGTTGGACGTTGACAAATGGCGTCGTGCCTGAGAACTGTGAGAAATCGTTAGTACCATACGTTGGGGAAGCCAACAAGCTATTGTATTCTTGCGCGATGGCCCCCAGTGCTGCATTGGTTGTCTCTATCTTGCCGACCGTTGTTTCCAACTGCCAGTCTCCTCCTTTGGCCGTTGCACCCGTCAAATCATCTGAAGCGGCGATGTCTGCCTGAGTCAACTGTGCGAGTAAAGAGACGAAACTTTTTCCTGTATCCTGGGCGATATCGCAGCCATAGAGCAGCAGATCGCCGTCCTGTGTTAGTGCCGTACCAAATTTGGCCAGATCGGCCGAGCGCTCTACAGCCGTAGCACTATCAAGCGTCAGGTTGCCAAGGCGAACCTGCCCTTCACTACCGTGGCTCAATATATGGATCGCGTCGTAACCCTTGTGGGTTTCAGCCCATGTTGCCAGTTGGCTCAGGCCATCTTTGCTGCTATCTAATAAAAACACGTCAACGCCAGCGGGGACATTACCGATCAGGGTTTGGTAATCCGTCACTGCTGTATCAATAAATACGGCTTCTTTGCGTGTTATTTCACCGGCAACCGCCTGTACAACGACGTCAGTCGTGATGTCATGCGTGGCACTATTTTGATTGGATGATGTGTTGTTCTCCGATGCGGCCTCAGCAGAATGGTTTGCGGTCTGTGTAGGATGAGAAGAGGCTGTGGCGTCACTCGAATTACCGGTTTCGGCCTGAGTCGCCGTTGCGGCTATTGCGCCGTCAAATAAGACGCGGGATTCAAGCACACAACCAAGAGGAGCGGAATAATCCTGCTCAATGTGGTCAGTTGGATTGTCACTTTTCTTACTGAATAATTGGCGCCACAGCATAAGACATACTCCAGAGTGGTGTTAGTACGTATAATTTTTCTACAGCTAATATCGGGAAGTCATCACTAAATACAGACTATCGGTACGCTTGCCATCGTGCGTACAAACAGACCACTCCTATGCCCATCATTAGATTACATATTACGCTTTTACTTTCACAATCTTACAAATGTTGCGCTCCCCTGAAAATCAGGGAAGCGCATGGTTATTAGTTTGGATTTACAGGAAAAATGCCTATAGCAGCGATGCACGCCGTTAACCCTACACTGGGGTTACGAACACTGAAAGGTGTGCCGCCAATATTAGGGGAAATGGTTATACCTGTTAGGCTAGTTGCACTAAACGGGGCAGAAAATGGCTTCAACGTCGTGGTGGGCGCGGCATTACTATAAATTTTCGCGGGTGAATCAGCTCCCCCAAGCGCGCTTAAATCAAACGAAGGAGACGTTGTCGCCAATGATGTCGTGTTGTCTGGTACGTTAGTCGTTGCCGCACCGTTCACCACAGGAATAGCGATAGAAGCCGTACCGCTAACGCTTCCTGAAGCGGTAATGGTAGCCGGGTGTATGTGTGGGGCAACATTACTTGTCGTCAATGAGACATTCTCTGCCCCAAATACTTGTGCACGAGTGACATTGGCTAACCCAGGCCCTTGTCCAACCCCTACCGGTACGCGCCCACGCATGTCGGGGAGCGCAAAGTTACCTTGCTGTAGAGAGCCTCCCCAAATATTTCCGATCAAGGCATAAAGCGCCTGATATTGATTGATTGTCACCGTTTGTCCATTTGCAGGCAGATAGCCCTCTGGGCAATAACTGGTGACCATATAACAAATAGAGCCAATGTAAGGCTCAGTACTGCATGCAGATGCGGTAGCTGATTGCGATAGGCCTACAGCTAACACAGTTGCGATCGCAGATTTGGCAAACAGACGCTGAACGCATTTCATAAACATCTCTCCTTGGAATGGGGGACAGTTCCACGCTGGGTGAAATATATCTGATGATTTTGATGCTTGGTCTTGTGATGCCTAACTTCGCTTGCTAAGTAAAATGTAATTTTATGTAAACAATAAAACAAAATTACATATAAAAAGTGAAACTAGCAATATCCTTTTACATAGGCGAATAAGAAAAAGATTTGTTTTTTTAAGTTATTGATTTTAATTGATATTTATTTGTATTTTTAAAGGGGGATGTGCTGAAATTGCTTGCGATATGTGTCCGTTGTCAACGTAATACAAAACCAGAGAGAAATTTATTTGTTAATGAAATGTAGTGTATGTTCGACGCAATAGGTACGTGAAAACGTTAGGTAATCTTATTAACTGATGAAATCAGAAAAGGTATAATGCTTTTCTACAGAGTCTGGAGCATATCCTGCTCTAGATACCAGCTAAGACAGGCGTATATATTGAGGATAACCAACCCGCTAAAAACCACTTTCCCTGATACCCAATGCCGCTACCCGACGCCACACCGTACCAAGAATAGATTCCTTTTCTCCTTCCAGAATGACGCTGCCCCGTAGAGGCTGTTGCAGCGGCAGGAATGGCTCTTCCTGTACCATGAAACGAACGCGGTACTGCGCCTGCACCGGTTGAGGATTGTGGTCGTTGTCGCGTCGCACGGCAATCGGGCCGTGGCGATCGGACGCGAGCATTTCTTGTTGCAGGTAAGCGCTGCCCGTGGGGGCAATATTATGAAGCGTGACGTCAATACGTGGGAAAGCGGGATCGTCGGCAAGGAAAATACCCTGCATGCCCTCTTGAGTACGCATGAGTGATTCTTCGGGTATATAGCCAACTACCCGTCCCTGCATGGGTTCCACCACACGTAGTAATGGCGTATCCGCCGTTAGCCAGCGTCCTGCTGTCATGTCACGCGCCAGATCGCGTACCACACCCGCTTGCGGTGCCCGAATCGTTAAGCGTTGACGCTGTGCTGCCAACCCTCGGTAGCGTGCTAACGCCTCCGCTAACTGCCGATCCATGACCTGAATTTCACTCGCGGTTTCCTGCCGTGCTGCTCCACGCTGTCGCTGCTGTTGTAACTGGGTGATACGCTGACGCTCAATATCGAGACGATAATCCAGATCGACTGACGTTAGTTCCAGCAGAATGTCTCCGGCATCCACCCGCTGACCATCTGTAACGTGTAGCTGGTTAACCTGCGCCGGTACCGGGCTGTAGAGGGTGCTGACCTTCTCGGCTTCCAATACTGCAGGAATGTGGATACTGCCGCCCCATGGATAGAGCAGAATAAACAAGAGGGCTGAGCACAGCAGGGCGCTGCGCAAAAAAGCGATAGGGTGTATTGATTTGCGCATTGACCACCAGGCATAGGCTTCTTTGGCTATCGGTAGCGCGATAAACCAGACGATCTCAACCAGCATTAAACCAATGCCGATCACCTTGATAAAAAAGTGGTAAACCACCAGCGCGATGCCAAAGAATAGGAAAAAGCGCCATATCCAGGAGGCATAGCCCCACACCAGCAGTTTGCGTTGCAGGGAGGGAGAGAGGTTTTCCGGCGCAGGATGACCATGGCCAAACAGACTTTCCCGCAACCGCCAGCGGCAGAGCGCATAGGCGCGTTCTTGCAGATTTTCTACGCGCCAGAAATCGCTAAGTAAAAAGTAGCCATCGAAGCGCATCAAAGGGTTAAGGTTTACAATCAACGTGGTCAGCCACGTCGCGCTGGAAAGCATAAACGCGGCCGTTCGTGCTGGTCCATCTGGCAGTAATGCCCAGGCCAATAGCGCAAGAACCGCCAACATCAGTTCGGCCAGAATACCGCCCGCACCGATCAGCAAGCGTGCCTGACGATCCTTGAGTTTCCAGGCGTCGGTGGTGTCGGTATAGAACAGGGGAAATAACACGATAAAGGCAACGCCCATGCTTTGCACACGACAACCCGCCCGTTTCGCCATGAAGGCATGGCCTAGCTCATGGATAAATTTGGCGAACACCAGAGAAATACCAAACACGGCCATGCCGGACAGACTGAAGAGGTGTGGGAACGAATGGGTGTAACGTACCCAGTCTCGACTGACCAAAAATAAACCCAGCAGCAGGATGAATGGAAATACCCAAATCAGAAAGGGCGCCCCATAGCGCTGTAGCCACGGCCAACAGCGGTTAAGTACCGGATCGGGTCGCCACAGAGGAATACGGAAAAACAGATACTGGTGCAGCACGCTTTTCCACAAGCTGGTGCGCATCGCCTGAGCTTTGCTCAGATAGCGCTGACGTTGTTCCGCATCGCTTGCCGCGATTAAATCGTGCTGGCGCAGGAACTGCAGTAGTTGCTCCAACTCTTTCACTCTCAGCGGCAGGCCGGGCTCACTGTTGGCGGCGGCCAGAATCTGCTGCGGCTGGCGCAATGGCCAATGACGCAACAGGCGGATAGCCGAGGGGGTCAGGGTAAAATAACGTCCGGTTATAGGATCGGACAGCACCCACTGCGGGGCGCCGTTGATGCCAGGAGCCGATTCTACCAATTGAAGATCGGCGCGCAGGGGAGGCAGATGCGGATTCATAGTCCAATCGCCTGACGGATCACTGCCAGCGGGCGACGGAACAAATAAACGGCAAGGGGAACATAGTCGCCGGAAATTTTTGCTGTGCCGCGTAGGCCGATACGTGGCGGTGTGTCAGTGAAACGTGCATCCAGACGGTAGGCCAGATTACCGGCCGGTGTCTGTTCCGACTCATAGGCGATACGTTCTAACAATGCGGCGTGCGGCGTCAGTGGATCGCTGTCCAGAAACAGAGTAATAGGCGCCTCTTGCGGCAACTGGATGGCGTCGCCGACGTCCAACTCAATGCGTAACGCGGTGAGAGCGGGGTCTGCCAACTCCATCAAACGTTCGCCGGTGCGTACCGGCTTCCCCATCCAGCGCGTTGCGTCGGCAAATACCGCAATGCCATCCCGGTCAGCGCGGATTTCTGCGCGACCCAGCAAGGCATTCGCGTAATCGCGTTCCGCACGTTTTTGTGCCACCTGCGCGGCGAGAAAGTCGAGTCGGGCTTTGGAGTCTGCATCCTGAAACGCACGCTGAGAACTCGCACGATGCTCCGCTTCGGCGACGTTCAATGCACGTTCGGCTACATCTGCCTGGGCTTTCAGGGTTGTACTGTCAAAGCGAACCAACACCTCCCCTTTACGTACACTCTGGTTCGGTAACACCGTGAAGGATTGGATCACGCCGTCTAACGGGGCGGCGACAACACGGCCCTGATACGGAATAACCTCGGCGGGTGCCAACACGGATTGGCGCACTGGAATGAACAGGCAAGCGAGCAGTAGCAGCGCAGGGACGGCGATTTTCCACCGAGTCTGTCGGCGACGCCAGCGGGTCGTTTGTGGCTCGAGTGCCAGCCAGGCATGGCTAAAAGCCCCACTGAGCTGCTCTGCCAGCACGTGATCGGTACTCTGCCAGGGTTGCTCTCTTGCATACCAAATACCACCGAAGGGTTTCCCCTGACGATCGTTGAGGGGGGACCACAATGCCTCAGGGGCTGAGAGTGCCTGCCAATCTTTACGGCTTTGTTCATCAAGCTGTGAGGCTTCAATCACCGCGCATTTAGCTAACGCTTTCTCATCCACTGACGACAACTGGGTGCAGGCACGTTCGATAAACGCAACAAAAGGGGCATGGGGTGCGGGTTGTGTGACACCAGTCACCGCGCGTACCCGGCCATTGATGATCAGTGCGGCATGGCGAAAACCAAACAGCGGCTGGCTGTCGTTGACGATGCAGTAGGCCAGCTCTTCGGTGCTCTTTGCGGTTCGTGCTTGTCGTTCAACGTCAAGAAAGCGGGCAAACACGGCGGTACTGGCAGAGGTTGGCGTGGTGCTCACTGTGCCTCCGAAAATTGTGCTGTACCGCTCATACCTGCCATTAAGGTATTGTCCGTGTGGGCTAGCGTACCGGTGAGTCCTAGGGTTTGGCTGCTCTCATCAATGCGTGCACCAAGCCGTGCGACTTTGGCTTGTAACGGTTTTCCGGTTTCATCCGGCGTGAAGGTAAAGACTAATCCGGGTTTGAGCACCGACAGAAGTCGTGATGGGACTAGCAGGTTGATCTCTAGATTGCGGTTATTCACCACGTCCAGCAGTGGAGCGCCTTGCGCCACGCTCTCAAATGCCTGCGCACGGCGTTTCACCACCTGACCGTCGAAGGGGGCTGTGATACGACAACGATTAACCTGAATCTGATAGACTTGGCTTTCTGCCTGAGCTTGTGCAAAGCGAGCTGCGGATAACGATACCGCGTGTCTCCCCACTGATTTCATCTGTTCCAACTGCTGATTTTGGCTTAGTTCCGCTTCTGCGGCGCGTGTAGCAGCAGACGCCGCAGCCAATTGAGCTTGGTAAATGGAACAGTCAAACCGTACCAACAGATCGCCTTTCTTGAAGGATTCCCCTTCTCTAAACGGTATTTCCACTATTCGTCCAGCCAGTTCGCTGGACAGCGTGGCCTGTTCCACCGCGATCAGAATGCCGCGAGCCTGATTGTCAGTCGGCGTGAGAGACGGTGTGTCATGAGAGGGCGTTGCCAGAAGTGGGTCGCTCGTTTGCGCATGGGCCGCAAACGCGAATAAGGAAAGTGCCAGCAATGGGAAAGCGTGGCGAAATATTACGTTACTGAAACCATCCACACTGATCTGCCTTATTTGTTGAGGTGTGTGCCACGTCAGAAAAGATAAAGGGGCTTTCTGAATTTTCGCTGATTAGCGGTGCTTATTTTGGGAAATATAATGGTACAAAATGTGCTGAATTGACAACAGGAATAGAGCGCCGTTCTCGCCTTAGCTTGTGGCTTTAGCAAACGCTTGTGTGATTTGAGGCTCGGTGGAGAGTTGCACCTGAAAATAACAGGGGACAGCGATGCTGCCCACTAACACGATGTGCTTGATTTTCCTTACGATAAGAGAGGAAACCCGTCGTGGCCTACTGATGCTCCTGATGAGCATCATCGCCAAATGTGATCGCTCGTCCACGCGCATCCATTTTCGCTTTGTCGCGGTTGAAGCCCATTTTGGCGCGAACGCCGCCGAGCATGCCGCTGCGTTGATAGATTTCGTTCGCCCGATCGTGGTTGTACTGGCTATCGGGGCTGATTTCCAGTGCACGATCGATCCACACTTTGGCCAGATAGCTATTCTGAGCCACGCCCGCCCCGTTACGGAAAGCATATGCGTAGTAACCTGCCGCATAGTCGCGGTTATCATCATCGTCGTCGTCCCATAATTCGGGCAGGACGACATCCACACAGCGCGTCTGATCTTCTGGGAGGTTGCTAAACAACCAGAGAGTACTGAGCTCTCTTGCCGAGCGTTGCCACACGGTTCTGCCCAGATTAGGGCTACGCAATACGCTGAACAGCAGTGTGCTGGCACGCTCATATTGTTCCGGTGTCAGCGTGTCATTTTCATTGATCAGATTATAGGCCACGTTGTACATGCTAATGACATGACCTTTCTCTGCCGACACCCCCTTCCAATAGCGTGATTTTTCGTGATCTTCATAAGGTGAAGGGTTGCGGCCGTGCATGCGTGATAGATGGCCCGAATAAAGGTCACCGAGTGATGCCATTGAGGAGACGTCCCCCCAGCTCGCGGCTTCGTGTAAAAGAAAGACCCCTGCCTCTTCAGAAACGGATTCGAACAGGTTAGCGGCCGCCTGACCGAAGTTTGTATCTGATTTCATGAAGCGGCAACGTGCGAGCAGCGCATCGCTATCAAATTGGCCTTTTGCGATACCGTAGAAGCCAAATTTACTGGCGAGCGCGGCGATAGCGGTCTCATACGCTGAATCCGCCCACGCCTGACAGCGTTCCAGAAATTTTGGCATTAAATTAAAGCTATCTTCAATACCGGCAAAGTTCACACAGCTGATTAAGGTGTCGAGCATGCCCTCATCAGGGTGTGATTCAGGAAGATCAACCTGCCATGCTTCAACCATCAGGTCATAAGCCTTCTGCATATCGACCTTATTCCAGTGGATCTCGCCATCTTCTTCAGTTCGCGCATACGTGCTGAGGAAGCTGGCATATTGGCGTAGTACCTTAGCCCGAACATCCCCATCAAGTTCAAGCGTCAGCAGCCAGTCGAAGGTTTTTCGGCAGTACGCCACATTTTCCGTGTCCTGGGCATCGGGCAAGAGCACGTCATAGCCAATGTAGTCCCAACACTGCGTCACGCGCAGGCTGTTACGTTCTGACTCTGTCAGTGCTTCGCACAGTGGCCCATCAATAAATTCAGTCATTATTTCATGACTACCACCCCAGCGTGGATACAGGAAGTAAACGCACTCTTTGCGAATCGCTAAGTCTTGAGGACGAGTAGCTAAGGTGACGCGCAGCCAGTAGTGCATGGGCTCTTCCCATTCGTGCTCTTCTCTGGCTGGCAGAGGAGCGGGCAACGCGACAGGAAGCTCAACAAGCGCGGGTGCGCCTTCATTACGCAGGTGCTGTAGACCTGCCTCCCAAAGCTCGGGCTCAATCTGCGCCTGACGCTGTGCGTAGGTCAGCGGTTTACCGCCTTGCAGTAGGACACCCAGCCACTGTGGTTCGCCTAAATAGCAGGTCAGACGAAACAGACGTGAAAAGGTCAGGGCAGGTCGCTGATGTAGCGCATTGGCGCGAAGGTAAGCCGCGACGCCCAGATCGCGAGCCAGTTCCGCGCCCATCCAGCGATCGTCTTCGACATATTCTCCGCCGTTTGAGGTACGAATCCGCGCGGCGGCGTTCTCCCAATATTGCCCGGTGAGATGATGCGCGTGATAGCTTTCAGGGTAGGCGGCAACCCAGGACTGTAAATGCGACAGGATATCGGCATCAGGTACTGCTGGGTCAAAGAGCGAATTTACGTGCCAGAGATAGGTATAAGGCAGATTAGGGCCGTCCAGCCAAACCTGATGTTCTTGTTCCAGCAAGGTATCAAGCGCATCGAATTGATGTGTCGCGAACATGTCGCGCACCTGCGCGCGGCGCTTAACCAATGCGGTGAGTGAGTCAGAAATTGATGTCATAGCGTAAATTCTTAGCCTGTTGTTGAGTCATCATGCCGACAACATCGCGCGTGATAAGCGGCATGTGCAGGCAAGATTTCGGGGATTACTGTGTTGTATCTACTTGATAATGATTACAGTTATACCAACAAACCGGTATTCAGACAGTGTTATTTACATAAATGTAAATAATCGTTTAAAACGGTGTAAATGGGGAAGGGAAGAGGAAATGGTGGGCTACGCTCATTGAGACCATGATGGTCTGGCATGCAGTGAATGAGGCTTTATGCATGACGCTCCTCTTAAGGGCATCATTGCCCGCGGGTTTATTGGCGATGGCTTATTAATGACTATCCGATGACGACCTCGTGGATGCCAAAAACCGATTGGCTGTCACATAGCTCATCAACAATACGAAAGACAGAGGATACTGGAAACTGTATTCATGATCGCAGAGGATGAATGCAATGATTACGATCTGCTGCTCGTCAAACGGCGCGCACCGCAGATGAAGCTGATGCGCGTGTGGCGTCAGGGCGTGCGTGTATTCTGATCATGCCGAAACTCATCTACCTCATTGGGCCTTCCGGCGCAGGCAAAGACAGCCTGCTGTGGGCGATACGCCAACTGGCGCTGCCACGCCTGTCTGGTTTTCCGCTATCCCACAGATGGACGTTTTCTTCCCTGGACATTTATGGTCAATGGGCAACCTGTTAACGTGAAGCTCAACCCCAAGTTTATCAGTGATGATATTGATATTATTGTAAAAATAGCAGTAAACGGAGGCGGCGTTACCCGTCCGGCAAGCTTTGTTGCCCAGCCGTTGATAGACAGTGGTCAACTCACGCCTTTGTTCTGCTCGTAACCACGTAGAGTCTTTACCGATGAATATTTATGCCTGTGTCAATGAACGTTCGGCACTGAATTCAAAGGTAAGGGCCTTTATTGCGTTTTTAGAAGCTGAGATTTAAGACGAGGGCGCAGCGATTTTCTGCGTAAATGCAGGATCAGTGCTAGGCTGGTTTTTTTGAGTTAGTAGTGCTGGAATCGGGGTTGTATCGACGATTAACGTGCTTTTTATTATTGTTTTTGTTGATATTTATCGCAAGTAGCGCCCCATTAAAGCCCCCATAAAAATCGCTTTTTTTGTGATGATTGTCGCGATGAATCGGTGTTTTAGCGGTTAACGGCGCTAAAAACGTGGTTTCATCTCCTATGCAGGCAACAGCCGATACCTCTCTGTGTTGAATATCTTTTAAACGTAGACTTGATATGTCAGATTCGTGATTTTTGAGATAATAAAAAATGATATTATTTATAATGTATTGATTATATTGGTATTTTAAATATTATTTTGAGATATCGTCATGCTCTATTTGAGATAACTACGTATCATGGCTCAATTTAATCACTTTGAACTCTCGCTCCTGAACCCCAGTTTTGACTCCCCTTTGGTCGATGCGCTGACGGAACTGGAGATCCTTCGGCATCTGAGGTTGGAAACGGATGTTCACCCTATTCTGTTTGCGCAGTTGAAAGCCGTTTTCCACATGCTGGAGAGTTTGGGTTCTGCGAGGATTGAGGGAAACCACACCACGCTTGCCGACTATGTGGAAAGCAAAGTTGAAGGAACACAGGGTTCGACGGATCAGCTCAAAGAAATCAACAATATTGAAGCCGCGATGGAATTCATCGACGAGCATCTAAATAATGGTGATGAGATAACGGAATATTTTATCCGCGAGCTACATAGCCTGGCGGTTGTCGGGCTGCAACAGGAAGGCGACAGAACGCCCAGTGCTTATCGACAACATAACGTCAGCATCGCTCAGTCTGACCATTTACCGCCGGATCATATCCATGTTCCTGACTATATGTCAGAACTGACCGCCTTTATTAACCGTGCTGATAAACCAAAATATGATCTGATGAAAATTGCGCTGGTGCATCACCGCTTCGGCTGGATACACCCCTTTGGCAACGGTAATGGCAGAACGGTCAGACTGCTGACCTATGCGTTATTGATCAAGTATGGTTTTAATGTGCAGGCAGGTGGCCGGGTTCTTAATCCGACAGCGGTATTTTGTAACGATCGCGAGCGTTATTACGCCATGCTGTCGTTAGCGGATAAAGGAACTGGGCAGGGATTAGAAGAATGGTGTTTATATGTACTTTCGGGAATTTCATCTGAGTTGAAGAAAGTCGATCAACTGACAAATCATGCTTTTTTGAGTACGAAAATACTGTATCCGGCGATCGACTTTTCATCTGAAAGAGGGCTAATAAACCCGTTGGAATCTAAAGTTCTTAAACGCGCTGTCGAGCTAGGGACGATAAAAGCGGGTGATCTCCGTACCGCTTTACCTGGCATGAAACCAGCGCAGGTGACTTATCAGCTCGGTAAATTGATTGACCGGGGACTGCTCCAACCAGTGGAAGAAGGTGCTCGTTCCTATACGGCGAAGTTTTCTAACTCATATCTGATTCGTGGGGTGATTAAGGTTCTGAAGGAAGAAGGGGTTATTCCTGATTTGTGATGTGTCCTTACTCATTTGTCGTTCGATGGACATCCCATAATCCCAAAAGCAAAAAACCAGCCGTTAGGCTGGTTTCTTTAAATGAGTGGTGCCCGGACTCGGAATCGAACCAAGGACACGAGGATTTTCAATCCTCTGCTCTACCGACTGAGCTATCCGGGCAACGGGGCGCATTAAACCTTAATCCCGTATGATCGTCAACCCTATTTAGGGAAAAGCTGTTCAACTGCTTAACTTTACGGCAATCTGATCGGGTAGGCGTCGATTTTGCACAAATCTTCCAGAATTGATGCCTATGAACGGGTAATGCTGATAGCGAAAAGAGGGGAGCGAGATGGCGAACGACTGGCTTGAGCTACGTCAGCATGCAGATACGGGAATTGAGACGATCAAGGCGCATTTTGAGGGGCACGCCTACGATCCGCACTGGCACGATAGCTACCTTGTAGGGGTGACGCTTTCTGGTACGCAGCAGTTTCACTGTCGCCGTGAGCGACACCGGAGTCGTCCGGGGGACGCTTTCTTGCTGGAGCCGGGTGAAATCCATGACGGTGACGCGCCGGTAGATGGCGGGTTTACCTATCTGACGTTCTACCTCGACGAGAAATGGCTGACTAACGCGCTGCACGGCTTATATGCTTCCACGCCAGGAAGTTACTCGCTTCATTTTGCGCAAACACTCACGCGTGATCCACAGCTGGTTCGTTCGATTGGCGACACGTTTGCCACGCTTCACAACGATGAAATGAAAATTGTGCAGCAGAGCACCATGGATAACCTGCTCTCGCAGATCACCGCACATTGCCACTGGCGAAAAAGGTTACCCTCGCAGATGCAAAGCACGGCCGTGGCTCATCGCGCACGCGATTATCTTTATGCGCATTTGGGCGAAAATATCGGTCTGTCTGACCTCGCGCGGGAGACGGGCACCGATCGCTTCACGCTGACACGTTGTTTTAAACGTGAATTTCATCTGGCTCCGCACGCCTGGCTTATCCAGCTTCGTTTGGCGAAAGCTCGGCAGTTATTGGCATGTGGCGATCAGCCTGCCGACGTGGCTGCGACCTTAGGTTTCTCCGATCAAAGCCATCTTGGTCGTTGGTTTCAGCGGGCGTATCGGATCTCGCCCGCCCATTACCGTCGGTTGTGCACAAACCTTCCAGACGTTTCCAGAAAATAGCGGCACAGTCAGGGCTCTTAAAAAAAGGAGTGACCTGTGAGTTTGATGCCGTTTCTGCTGTTTGCATTTGTCGCCTCAATAACGCCGGGGCCAACGAATATCCTGATTTTGACCAACAGCCAGCGCCATGGCGTGAGAAACACGCTACCCGCAGTGGTCGGTGCCTGTGTGGCAGCAAGCGCTATCGTCCTGATTTCCGGTGCTGGCGCGGGAGAGATGCTGCGTCAGTATCCGGTGGTTCGTCAGGTGATGAGTTGGGCGGGTGTGCTGTGGCTAAGCTGGATGAGCTGGCAGTTATTCAGGGCACCTGCGGCTAACCTCTCTGGCGAATCGCACAACCGTTTTACGGCTCGTGCTGCGGCGTTGTTACAGGTGATTAACCCAAAAACGTGGATGATGGCATTGGCTGTCGTGAGTTTGTTCGCCCCTGCGGGAGAGCATGCGTTGCGGGAGATATCGATAATGGCGCTGTGGTTTTTGATTATCTCGATGGCCTGTCTGGTGTGCTGGGCAGGGCTGGGGAAGGCCGTGAACAGGGTGTTTCGCACCACCGTTGCAATGGTGCGCTTTCAGCGCCTGATGGCGCTGTGTCTGTTCGTTTCCGCCTGGGCAGGTATGCTCGCTTAGGTCAACGCGCCGTTTTTGCGGCACAGCGCAAAGCGTAAGACATCTTCTGCCAGCCGCTGAGCGGTGGCGATGCTGGTGGCCTGATGCTTGACCAGCAGGTTGCTCAGGCAGCCTTCCAGAATCAATTCCATCTGCTGTGCCACCATTTCGGGATCGTCGGTTTCCAGCTCTTCCAGCAAATCGCGGGTGTACTGGTAAGACGCCAGCTTCTGCTGTTCCGCAATCTGGTGGATAGGGTGATTGATATCAGGAAAGAAGCTGCACGCCGCAATAAACAAGCAGCCCGGATAACGCTGTTTGTTCACCGACTCGTGCAGTACCTGATAGCGTGCCAGCAGCTTTTGCTCGATGCTTTTCTCGTCGTCCAGGAGAAGCTGACGCCGCCAGGTATCGACCTGCTGACTATGGTGGCGCAGGCCGTCGTACAGCAGTGCCTCGCGATCCGGCCAGAATGGAGTCAGTTCCTCTACCGGAACGCCTAGTCTCTCCGCCAGCATATCCAGCGTCGTCATGGCAAAGCCGTGCTGCTCCAGCAGAGTAAGCGCATGTTCAAGAACATCTTCCCGTTGCATTAGGTCTCCTCCAGAAGCACATATAACGTGTTGTTTATGGGCTGAACTTCTGTAAATGTGCCTGAAATTGTTCAGCATTCATAAAACCGGTGACGCGCGAGCCGGGGATCTCTTTCCCCTGAGCGTCAAAGAATACGATGGTCGGCAGCCCTAAAACCTGTAGCTTTTTCAGCAGCGCGTTTTGTTCTTCGCGGTTAGCGGTGACGTCCGCCTGTAGCAGCGTGATGCGCGACAGGTGGCTTTGCACTGCCGGGTCGCTGAACGTGTATTTCTCGAACTCTTTGCAGGCAACGCACCAGTCAGCGTAAAGATCGAGCATAACAGGCTGAGCGCTCTTTGCCAGCGCACTGTTGAGATCGGCAATATTGGCGACAGGGGCGAAGTTCAGTGCTGAGGTATGAGCTTGCGCCACGCCAGCCGGAGGAAATACCCAGTCTTGCAGCGGCTTGGCGCTGATCACCACCCCTGCCAGCAGCAGTAGCTGTACGCCACGCATCCAACCCTTGCTGCTGCGCAGCGTCAGCATGAGCGCCCAGCCAAAGAAGGCGATACCCAGTGCGCTCCACAGCCGCATTCCCCACGTCTCGCCCAGAATGCGTTCCAGCAGGAAGACGGGCAGTGCCAGAATAATGAAACCAAACGCTTCCTTAACGTACTGCATCCACGGGCCGCTGCGTGGCAGCAGTTTGTTACCGAACAGCGTGACCAGAATGAGCGGTAAGCCCATTCCAAGCGCGTAGAGGTAAAGCGTGCCGCCGCCTGCCAGCATGTTGCCGCTCTGGGCGATGTAAAGCAGGATGGCGCTGAGCGGGGCGGTGGTGCAGGGGGAACAAATTAGCCCAGCCAGCGCGCCCATGCAGAACACGCCGGTAACGGAGCCGCCTTGCTGACGGTTGCTCCACTCTGTCAGTCGGGTTTGTACCGATGACGGGAGCTGGAGCGTATACAGGCCAAACATGGACAGCGCCAGTGCGGCAAACATTACCGACAGGCCAATCAGAATGTAGGGATGCTGGAGCGCGGCCTGAAAGCGCAATCCGGCGGCGGCGACAACCAGCCCAAGCAGCGTGTAGGTCAGCGCCATGCCCTGAACGTAGGTCATCGACAGCAGTAACGTTCGACGCGGCGTCAGCTGTTCTTTTCTGCCCAGCACTAGGCTGGCAATCAGCGGGTACATCGGCAGGACGCAAGGGGTAAAGGCGACGCCGATACCAATCAACAGCGCCCACCACGGCGAGAACGGCATCGGTGTGGTCTGCGGCAGTGCTGTCTGGGCTGATGCGGTATTCGATGTGTCTGTGCCTGCATTAGCCAGCACCTGACTGAGAGGAACGACGCGCGTTTCCGGCGGATAGCAGAAACCCGCATCGGCGCAGCCTTGATAGGTGACTTTAACGGTCGCGCCGCTCTCGGCCCGTTCAATGGGAACCGTTAGCGCCAGCCGATCCCGCAGGATAAAGACCTGACCGAAGAATTCGTCGTTATGGCCTTCGCCCTGTGGCAGTTCCACCTTGCCAAGTGTGGCACCGTTACCTTCGATCTTGATCTGTGCGCGATACAGGTAGTAATCGGGATGGATGTCCCAGCGCAGGTTGAGTTGGTTATCCTGCTGCTGAAACTCAAAAGCGAAAGCGCCATCGACCGGCAAAAAGCGTGACGTCGTGCTGTTGCCAAACAGTTTCTGACCGAAAGAAGAGGCGGCCACATTGGGTGTGCCGAAAGCCGTCCATAACAGGAAAATCAGCGTAAAGATGCGTTGAGCCATGTCAGATAATCGCTATCGCCCCCGGATACCGGCAGAACTAACAGCTCCGGCGTATCGTAAGGGTGTTGTTGTTTCAGGTGAGTCAGCAGGGCTTGCTGATGTGAGGTGTCGCTTTTTATCAGCATTTGTACTTCTGATTGCTGTTCGAGCTTGCCTTCCCAGTAGTAGAGCGAACGTGCGCCGGGCAGCAGGGTAACGCAGGCGGCGAGCCGCGTTTCCAACAGCGAGTCGGCAAGCCGTTGCGCGCAGGCGTCGTCAGGTGCGGTACATAATATGACGACAGCATCGCAAAGCGGGCGGTCAGACATCACATCCTCCGTGTCAGATGAACAAATTCCAGACAACCAGAGCCACACTATACCTTGCTTTATTGTTTGAAGGGAATGCGGCGGATCGACGAGTTAAGTCGATCCGCGAAGTGCTGCCTGAAAGGCAATTTTTAGATCAGGATGCTGCCGAGGATAAAGCCAAATATCACCGACAGCGTAATCGCCATCACGCCCGGAATCAGGAAGGAGTGGTTAAACACAAACTTGCCGATGCGCGTTGAACCGGTGTCGTCCATCTCCACGGCGGCTAACAGCGTCGGGTAGGTTGGCAGAACGAACAGCGCGGAAACGGCAGCAAAAGACGCGACGGCCGTGACCGGAGATACGCCCAGCAGCAGCGCAGCAGGCATCAGTGCTTTTGCCGTTGCCGCCTGCGAGTAAAGCAGCGTGGCAGCGAAGAACAGCACGACGGCCAGCATCCACGGGTAGCTTTGCAGCAGTGCACCAGCGGTATCCTGAATATCGGAAATGTGCGCTTTAACAAAGGTATCGCCCAGCCAGGCCACGCCCATCACGCAGATACAGGCGCTCATGCCGGACTTAAACGTGCTGGCAGAGAGGATGCGCGCGGTGTCGATTTTGCAGGTGATGCAAATCAGCGTGGCGATCGTCAGCATAAAGACCACAATCGCTTCGTTACGTGGCAGAACCGGATTCTGAATCAGCCCAACCGTGCCGCTGATCGCCGTGGCATACAGCACGACAGCGACGATGCCGATCAGAAATAGCATCACGGAAAGTTTGGCGCCCGGTTTGATCTCATGCTGGTTATTACCGCGCAGCGTGGTTTCACCTTTTTTCAGACGCTCCTGATAAATCGGGTCATCTTTCAGCTCTTTACCCAGAAAGTTGGTCACAATCGCCGTCAGCATGATCGCGGCCAGCGTGGTCGGAATACAGATACCCAACAGCAGCAGATAGCTGACGCCGTGCGGTTCAAGAATACCCGCGACAAACACCACCGCCGCAGAGATTGGCGAGGCAGTAATGGCGATTTGCGAGGCAACGACGGCAATCGAAAGCGGACGAGAAGGGCGAATCCCCTGCTCTTTGGCAACTTCAGCGATAACCGGCAGGGTGGAAAACGCAGTGTGTCCGGTTCCGGCCAGAATCGTCATGAAGTAGGTGACCAGCGGCGCGAGAAAGGTGACGTATTTCGGGTGTTTACGCAGCAGTTTCTCCGCCAGACTGACCAGATAATCCATTCCGCCCGCCACCTGCATTGCGGCGATGGCGGCGATAACGGCCATGATAATTTCAATGACATCAAAAGGGATTACGCCGGGCTTTATCTGAAACCCCAGTGTAAGAACAAGCACTCCCAGGCCACCGGCGAAACCAATGCCGATGCCTCCCAGTCGTGCCCCCAAATAGATGGCGAGCAGAACGATCAGTAACTCAAAACCAAGCATGACTATGCTCCTTAATTAATAATAAAAATTTCATAACTTATTCTTATGGCTGTATGCAGCAAAAAATAAAGGCACGGCGTTCTTCGTGAACGGACGTGCCTGTGGGTATTAGATGCCGGTGTTAGGGAAGCTCGTTTTCATCGGTATAGCGTTTGGCTTTGTACGCCGGATGCATCAGGTTCTGGATGGAGAAAATGTCATCCAGTTCGGCTTCTGTCAGCAGGCCGCGCTCCAGGACAACTTCACGCACGCTTTTCCCCGTTTCCGCGCAGATTCTGCCGACGATATCGCCGTTATGGTGGCCGATGAACGGGTTCAGGTACGTCACAATCCCGATGGAGTTGAAGACATAGGCCTCGCACACGCTCTTATTGGCGGTGATGCCGTTGACGCATTTCTCCAGCAGGTTGTAGCAGGCGTTGGTCAGAATGTGGGTTGATTCAAACATTGCCTGACCGATAACCGGCTCCATCACGTTTAACTGTAATTGCCCGGCCTCTGATGCCATCGTGACGCAGGTATCGTTACCGATGACCTTGAAGCACACCTGATTGACGACTTCCGGTACGACCGGGTTAACCTTGGCGGGCATGATCGAGGAACCTGCCTGTAGCTCCGGCAGGTTGATTTCATTCAGGCCAGCGCGGGGGCCGGAAGAGAGCAGACGCAGGTCATTACAGATCTTCGACAGCTTCACGGCCAGCCGCTTCAGCGAGCTGTGTACCATGACATAGGCGCCGCAGTCTGACGTCGCTTCGATCAAATCTTCTGCTGGCACACACGCCAGACCGCTGACTTCCGCCAGCCGCTGTACCGCCAGTTGCTGGTAGCCGTCTGGCGTATTCAGACGTGTACCGATGGCGGTAGCCCCCAGATTGACTTCAAGCAGCAGCTCCGCCGTGCGCAGCAGGTTTTTGATTTCTTCCTGCAACAGCACGTTAAACGCATGAAACTCCTGGCCGAGCGTCATCGGTACGGCATCCTGCAACTGAGTACGCCCCATCTTCAGCACGTCTTCAAATTCTTTGGCTTTGCGCTCGAAACCATCGCTCAACTTCGCTATCGCCTCGGTCAGCTTAAGTACGGACGCGTAGACCGCGATACGAAATCCGGTGGGGTAGGCATCATTCGTGGACTGGCATTTATTCAGATGATCGTTGGGGTTCAGATACTGGTATTCGCCTTTCTGGTGGCCCATCAGTTCCAGACCAATATTGGCTAATACTTCGTTGGTATTCATATTGACCGACGTGCCAGCGCCTCCCTGATAGACATCGACCGGAAACTGATCCATGCATTTTCCGTTATTCAGCACTTCATCGCAGGCACGGATGATGATGTCGGCGATTTTTTTCGGGATAGTTTGCAGTTCTCTGTTCGCCAACGCCGCAGCTTTCTTCACCATGACCATGCCGCGTACGAACTCGGGAATGTCGCTGATTTTATTGTTGCTGATATAGAAATTTTCGACGGCGCGCAGCGTATGAACGCCATAATACGCGTCTGCGGGAACTTCTCGGGTGCCTAACAGGTCTTCTTCAATACGGATGTTTTCTGACATGAGAGTGCCTATCCTGTTGTGCGACTAGTGATGCAACTAGACGCTGTGGGCTGGTGTGTCGGGCGGCGTTATCGTGGGAAACTGTTATCTCAGAAAACGTGCTCTCTCAGGCAAACAGTGTGACCCTGGATAAACCGTCTTATCTCGGCAATAGTCTCGGGATGTTTGACCAACCAAGTATCCATTGCCGTGAGGATATGTCGTTATGAAAGCGAAAAACAGGTGTTTAGATCACTATACTGGCGTTCTCTACCACTACGGTAAATGAACTGTGACTGTAGTCACGAGTCACTATTTTAGAACACTATTCGTGAGGCGACGGCTTGAAAATGCGCAAAGCCATCCCCATTTAAGTCAATCACGATGTGCCGGATCGCTGAGCAGAGCGCGCATTTTACCTAATCCATTGGTAGTAAAAGTCGATGGGCAGTAACGCGTGCTGGGTTTTCAATCGCGATGGGCTTAACACGTTATTATTCACACACGTTTTTATTAAAACAGTACGCGTAAAACACACAGGAGAACCGGGTGCGCTGGTTACCGTTATTACTTATTTTTCTTTTGGCTTACATCGAGATATCGCTGTTTATTCAGGTGGCTGAGGTGCTGGGCGTCGCCATGACCCTGCTGCTGGTGGTCTTCACGTCCTGCGTGGGGGTCTCGCTGGTGCGCAATCAGGGGATGAAGACGCTGGTGCAGATGCAGCAGAAAATGGCAGCAGGTGAAAGCCCGGCGGCTGAAATGGTAAAAAGCGTGTCACTGGTGCTGGCGGGCTTCCTGCTCCTGATTCCGGGTTTCCTGACTGACTTTCTGGGGCTGCTGCTGCTGCTGCCACCGGTGCAGAAAAGGCTGACGCTCAAGCTGATGCCTCACTTGCATGTCTGGCGTTCTGGTTCTGGATCGGGCCCCGGTGCGTCGTCTTCCGGCGGTAACACCTTTGAAGGTGAATATCAGCGCAAGGATGGCGGGCGCGCAAATATTGAACACCGTGACGATAATGACAACCGTTAACGTCAAGACGAACTGAAAAGCAGATAAGGATTATCATATTGATAATCCTTATTTTTTATCAGCTGTCAGCGACAGGCGGACGCCTAACGCAAAAAAAATGAATTTTTTCCCTTGAAGGGCGGTGAAACGCCCCCACTTAGAACACCACAAGGCCGATTATGAAAAGCATAATCGTTATGAAACATAGTTGTTATGAAGACATAGTCGGCGTTTATCCTAAACCGATATGGACTTTCTCAAAGGAGAGCTATCAATGAATATTCGTCCATTGCATGACCGCGTGATCGTCAAGCGCAAAGAAGTTGAGTCAAAATCTGCTGGCGGTATCGTACTGACTGGTTCCGCTGCTGGTAAATCTACCCGCGGTGAAGTTCTGGCCGTAGGTCACGGACGTATCCTGGAAAATGGCGAAGTGAAGCCGCTGGATGTGAAAGTTGGCGACATCGTTATTTTCAATGATGGCTATGGCGTGAAAGCAGAGAAGATTGATAACGAAGAAGTGTTGATCATGTCTGAAAGCGACATTCTGGCAATTGTTGAAGCGTAATTGCGCGTAATCATCTGAACTGAAAGAATTTGAGGGAAATAGACCATGGCAGCTAAAGACGTAAAATTCGGTAATGACGCTCGCGTGAAAATGCTGCGCGGCGTAAATGTACTGGCTGATGCAGTGAAGGTTACCCTGGGCCCGAAAGGCCGTAATGTCGTGTTGGATAAATCCTTCGGTGCACCGACCATTACTAAAGACGGCGTATCTGTTGCGCGTGAAATCGAGCTGGAAGACAAGTTCGAGAACATGGGCGCACAGATGGTGAAAGAAGTTGCCTCTAAAGCGAATGACGCAGCAGGCGACGGCACCACGACCGCAACCGTATTGGCGCAGGCTATCATCACTGAAGGCCTGAAAGCTGTTGCAGCGGGCATGAACCCGATGGATCTGAAGCGCGGTATCGATAAAGCCGTTATCGCTGCTGTTGAAGAGCTGAAAGCACTGTCTGTACCGTGCTCTGACTCTAAAGCTATCGCTCAGGTTGGTACCATCTCTGCTAACTCCGACGAAACCGTAGGCAAAATGATTGCCGAAGCTATGGACAAAGTCGGTAAAGAAGGTGTGATCACCGTTGAAGAAGGTACCGGTCTGCAAGACGAGCTGGACGTGGTTGAAGGTATGCAGTTCGACCGTGGCTACCTGTCTCCGTACTTCATCAACAAGCCGGAAACCGGTGCTGTAGAACTGGAAAGCCCGTTCATCCTGCTGGCTGATAAAAAAATCTCCAACATCCGCGAAATGCTGCCAGTACTGGAAGCGGTAGCGAAAGCCGGCAAACCGCTGGTTATCGTTGCTGAAGATGTTGAAGGCGAAGCGCTGGCAACGCTGGTGGTTAACACCATGCGTGGCATCGTTAAAGTGGCTGCGGTGAAAGCGCCTGGCTTTGGCGACCGTCGTAAAGCAATGCTGCAAGATATCGCGACGCTGACTGGCGGTACCGTTATCTCTGAAGAGATCGGTCTGGAGCTGGAAAAAGCGACGCTGGAAGATCTGGGTCAGGCAAAACGCGTTGTGATCAACAAAGACACCACTACCATCATCGATGGTACGGGTGAAGAAGCTGCGATCCAGGGCCGTGTTGCTCAGATCCGTCAGCAGGTTGAAGAAGCAACGTCTGATTACGACAAAGAAAAACTGCAAGAGCGTGTGGCTAAACTGGCTGGCGGCGTAGCCGTTATCAAAGTTGGCGCAGCAACTGAAGTTGAAATGAAAGAGAAGAAAGCACGCGTTGAAGATGCCCTGGCTGCGACTCGCGCCGCGGTAGAAGAAGGCGTGGTTGCGGGTGGTGGTGTTGCGCTGGTTCGCGTTGCAGCTAAACTGGCTTCTCTGACTGCTCAGAACGAAGACCAGAACGTGGGTATCAAAGTTGCGCTGCGCGCGATGGAAGCGCCACTGCGTCAGATCGTTTCCAACGCTGGCGAAGAGCCATCTGTGGTTGCGAACAGCGTTAAAGCAGGCGAAGGTAACTACGGTTACAACGCAGCAACTGAAGAATACGGCAACATGATCGACTTCGGTATCCTGGATCCAACCAAAGTTACCCGTTCTGCGCTGCAGTTCGCGGCTTCCGTTGCTGGTCTGATGATCACCACCGAATGTATGGTTACCGACCTGCCGAAAAGCGATGCACCTGACTTAGGTGGCGCTGGTGGTATGGGCGGCATGGGTGGTATGGGCGGCATGATGTAATGTGACACCTTGTTGCCGGAAGCCATTTTCTGGTGAAAGGAGTCAGGTTACAGAAGCTCGTCTTTCTGTCCTTTAAAGAGCACTATCTGGTCGCGAGACTGGGTGGTGCTTTTTTTATGCGCGGCATTGCTGAAATGTTGCCGTATCGTTGATGAATGCGTTTATCGCGTGTTATCGGGGGAAGCATTCTGCGCTACAATGCGGCGTTACTTTATTTACGAATACCTTTTTATTCAAAACAACCCTGTTTCGGAGTAGGGACAATGTCTGACGATGCGTCTACGCTTCTGCGCTCTATTTCCTGGTTTACTGAGCCTCCTTCGGTATTACCTGAGCACATTGGTGACTGGCTGATGGAAACCGGCTCCATGACGCGGCGACTTGAAAAATATTGTGCCCAACTGAAGACCATCCTGTGCAGTGAGAAATTCATTACGCCACAGGTACTGGGCGAAGAACGCGAACAGTTGCCGTACAGTGAACGTTACTGGCTGCGTGAAGTGGTGCTGTATGGTGACGATCGTCCCTGGCTTTTCGGCCGTACCATTGTTCCGCAACAGACGCTCGACGGCACGGATTCAGCCCTGACGAAAATAGGCAATCAGCCGCTAGGTCGCTACCTGTTTGGGCAAAAGGCGCTGACGCGTGACTATATTCATACCGGATGCAGTGAAGGCTTATGGGCGCGGCGTTCCCGCCTGTGTGTCTCGGGTTATCCGTTACTGTTGACCGAGCTTTTCTTACCGGAATCACCGATTTATTTCAGCCGGTGATGAAGGTTGGCAGGTAATTTGAGGAGATAAATCCTTGGAAAGAAGTGTTACAGCAGGGAAATGGCTGGCTTATTGTCGCTTGATGCGAATTGATAAACCGATAGGTTCTCTGTTGCTGCTGTGGCCAACGCTATGGGCGCTGTGGCTAGCGGGAGGCGGGGCACCTGCGCCGTGGACGCTGTTTGTTTTTGTCGCTGGCGTTTTCTTGATGCGTGCGGCGGGCTGCGTCATCAATGATTATGCCGATCGCCATTTTGACGGCCATGTAAAACGTACTGCTTCTCGCCCATTGCCCAGCGGTGAGGTGAGTGAACGAGCGGCCAAGGTGCTGTTTGTCGTGCTGGTTTTGTTGGCGTTTGTCTTGGTGCTGACGCTGAATAAGATGACGGTCTGGCTGTCCGTTGCGGGGCTGGTTCTGGCGTGGGTCTACCCGTTCATGAAACGGGTCAGCCATCTTCCTCAGTTTGTGCTGGGCGCGGCGTTTGGCTGGTCAATCCCGATGGCTTATGCGGCGGTGAGTGAAAGCCTGCCAGCGAGCTGCTGGATGATGTTTGTCGCGTATATTTGCTGGACGGTCGCCTACGATACCCAATATGCGATGGTGGATCGTGATGACGACCTGAAGATCGGCGTGAAATCCACTGCGATCCTATTTGGCCGGTTTGACAATATCATCATTGGGTTACTGCAGTTCAGTATGCTGGCGTTGCTGCTGGCTTTGGGCATCATCACCGGATTAGGCATGCCATACACTATTTCGCTGCTGGTGGCTGCGGGAATGTTTGTTTACCAGCAAGTTCTGACCGCTGGGCGCGAACGTGATGCCTGTTTCAAAGCCTTTCACAATAATAAATACGCAGGTATGGCGATATTTATTGGCGTACTGTTTGGCCTATAGCGCTAACCGACAGAGACAAAAAAGCAGCGATTTCTCGCTGCTTTTTTATGGTGGAATACTCAGAACTATTTGTCATGCCAAATGTATTCACGGCTTGATGGCGGCATGTTATCCGCCATTTTCCCGTGACTGTCCGGTTAATCCTGCTTTGTCTCTTCGACCTTTTCTACCGGCTGACTACTGGTTTCTATCTGACTATTAGCTTCCACCTGACTGGCGGCTTCCATTTCAGCGGATGAGCTGGCGCTTTCGATAGTCAACCGCACTTCTGGGGTGATCAGATCGCCGAGGATATTGTAGATTGCCACGATATCGCCTTGTGCCGCTTCCACACTGTCGGTGATATATCCTTCTGTACGTAAGGTCGCGACCAGCGTTGAGAATACCGCTTTATCAAAGAATTCCGGCGCGTTGATACCGTGCAGGACGGACAGACGCTGCGCCATGTTCCGGCTTTCTTTCTCCAGCGTTCCACGGTTGATCCCAGGGTTCGCACACAGTAAAGACAGCGTGATGGTATAGCGTTGCAGTGTTTCACGCACGCCTGCTGACAGCAGTTGCAGCGTACGGATACGTGGCGGATTGATGGCTAATTTACCGTCACGGCTGCACAGCAGCTCTTGTCGAATCAGTTCATTAGCCAATGTCTCCAGCACGTCCGGCAACTGCTCTTTGGAATAGTGCAGGAACAGCTCAGCTTGCAGCAGCGGATAGATCAGCGCGATCTGCCGCACGACGTCGGCAAGCGTAATCCGGCGATGGTGGATGACGATGCTGGCGATCAGCGACGGCAAGACCAACAGGTGCTGGATGTTATTGCGGTAGTACGTCATCAGTACCGCCTGCTCGCGCGGCAGAATGATGATATCGCCAATACTATCCTTCTCGACTTCAAACTTGTTCATGCCTAGCGCGTGTTCCAGCAGTTCATCCGCTGTCTTCTTCGGTGTCGTAATATCTTTGTGATAAGGCACCTGGCGCAGTAGTTGGAGGTAGCAATCCAGCTGTTCGTGCATTTGTTCGCGCGTCAGTGAACGCTGGCGCGAGGCTAATAAAGCCGTAGAGCACAGGTTCATCGCGTTTGCTGCCGCAGAATTGTTGATGCGCACCATGATATCCATAGAGATATCCTGCACAGTCGGCGTTAGCCAGCTCGGGCGCTGTGCTTCAATCGGATCGATCGCGTCACGCCATTGCGGAACATGCTGATTCAGGTAGGTTGTCAGCGGGAGGGGTTCACCGAAGTTCACGTACCCTTGGCCGAGATTACGCAGTTTGCGCAAACCGCGCACCATCTGCATAAAACCTTCTTTTTCCTTCACCGCACCGCGCAGCTCTTTCGCATAGGTGCCGACTTCCATCACATGTTCGTAGCCGACATAAATCGGTACCAGCGTGATAGGACGAGTGCCGCCTCTCAGCATGGCCTGAATGGTCATCGCCAGCGTACCGGTTTTCGGCTCTAACAGACGGCCCGTGCGTGAACGTCCACCTTCCATGAAGTATTCAACCGAATAACCGCGGGCAAACAGCTCACCCAGATATTCACGGAAAATCGTGGAATACAGTTTGTTGCCTTTGAAGGTACGGCGAATAAAGAACGCGCCAAGACGGCGGAAGATCGGCCCTGCTGGCCAGAAATTCAGGTTGATGCCGGCGGCGATGTGCGGCGGTACTAAGCCTTGATGGTACAGGACGTAGGACAGCAGCAGATAATCCATGTGGCTGCGGTGGCAGGGCACGTAGACAATGCCGTGACCATCCTGCGCCAGTTGGCGAACGCGTTCGGCGTTGTGGACGTTAATCCCCTGATAGAGGCGGTTCCACGTCCAGCTTAAGACGCGATCCGACAGACGCACGGCTTCGTAGGAGAAGTCAGCGGCGATTTCTTCCATCAGCGCAATAGCGTTCTGCTGGGCTTTCTCAGTAGAAATCTTCTTACTGCGCGCCTCATCGTCTACGGCTTTCTTGATCGCTTTGGAATCCAGCAACTTGTTAAACAGTTCCTGACGCACTGGCAAGCGCGGCCCAACTGCCGCCAAGCGTTGGCGGGAGAAGTGCATACGTGCGACACGCGCCAGTTTGTGGGCTATGGTTTTGTCAGTACCATGCTCGGTCGCCATATAGCGTAGTGATACCGGGCTGGAGAAGCGGACAAAGCTGTCGCGGCCTAGCCACAGGACGGCGAAGAATTTCTCGATACCGTTGAGCAAGCGCAGGTGTGGTGCGGCCTGAGCGTGACCTTCCCGACCCGGAGAACGTCCAAACATCACAGAAACCGGCACCATCTGTACGTCTAAATCTGGATTGGCACGATGCAAATCCAGATAGTCGTGGAACAGCTTGACGGATTTCTGTTTGGGAACGTAATAGCGGAAGACGCGCGGCCCGTCATTGATAAAGACGTGGCTAGGCAGTTCGACGCCATCGAATTCGAACGGCTGCGAGGGATCGGGTAGCCCCAATGCCAGGCATTTCGCTCGTAGCGTCAAGAGATCCGCCTGAGAGTTATAAGGCAGAACATAGAGTATAGGACGTGAGGGATCTAACCCCAGCTCGACCACCGGATCTGCGGGAACAACTTTGCTCTTCACCAGCAGTTTCAGTGGGAGATTCAATAATTTATAGTAAATTTTACGCCAACCTGACATAACAACATGGAGCCTCTTGTTAGCAATGCGCCCCAAGGATACCAGAAACTGCGCCGGAGATCTGTGGTGATGAGACAACGTAAGCGCGTTAAAATGCGAACTATTTTGCGTAATAATGGAGGATAAATGAATAAAGCAACGGGGATGACCCGGATTATTAAGGCGACCGGTTATTCCTTTAAGGGGCTGAAGCAGGCGTGGCAGCATGAGGCGGCATTTCGTCAGGAAACGATACTGACCCTTGTCGGCGTCATTATCGCGTGTTTACTACCGATTACGCTGGTCGAGAAATTGCTACTGATCGGGTCTGTGGTACTGATTATGCTGTTTGAGCTGGCCAATAGCGCCATTGAAGCCGTGGTCGATCGCATTGGTCTCGAGCACCACGAATTATCCGGTCGGGCGAAAGATATTGGCTCGGCGGCTGTCTTTGTTGCCATCTTGTTAGCTGCTGTCGTGTGGGGCTGCATCCTCTGGCAACATTTTGCCTGACGGCACGCATAAATGAGTAAAAGTCAGGGGCTTTGCCGATATCTTCATTTCCAATTGTGGCTTACCTGTATATACTCACAGCAAGACTGTATAAACAACCAGGGGGCGGAATGAAAGTATTAACAGCAAGGCAGCAGCAGGTTTATGACCTGATCCGCGATCATATTGCGCAAACCGGAATGCCGCCAACGCGTGCGGAAATTGCTCAACAACTGGGGTTTCGCTCTCCTAATGCGGCTGAAGAACATCTGAAAGCGCTGGCGCGTAAAGGTGTGATTGAAATTGTTTCGGGCGCGTCTCGTGGTATTCGTCTATTGATGGAAGAAGAGACGGGTATTCCTCTGGTTGGTCGCGTGGCCGCAGGTGAACCGCTGCTGGCACAGGAACATATCGAATGCCGCTATCAGGTTGATCCTGCGATGTTCAAACCCAGCGCTGACTTTTTGCTGCGGGTGAGCGGCATGTCGATGAAAAATATCGGTATTATGGATGGCGATTTACTGGCTGTGCATAAAACAGAAGATGTGCGCAACGGCCAGATTGTCGTCGCGCGTATTGACGATGAAGTGACGGTGAAGCGCTTGAAAAAGCAGGGCAATACGGTACACCTCCTCGCTGAAAATGAAGAGTTTGCCCCGATTGTTGTCGATCTACGTCAGCAAAGCTTTTCGATAGAAGGCTTGGCGGTTGGCGTGATTCGTAACAGCGACTGGAGCTAACCGTTCCACAGTAATAGGAGATGCCCGAGTTTTTTCTGAATTCGTTCGTGCTTCTCAAAGAAAACGATAGCTTTTGGGCTATCGTTTTCTTTGTATACAACGTCCTGTCACGAAGGAGATTCCATCAATGGATACTATCGTTTTTTAATCGGAACGGTATGGTCGTGATCGCAATGGTCCGTCTGTTTGCATAATGCGACTTCCTGGCAGCTTCCGCACAACCCATGCGCTTCCACTACGCTATGACGCAGCGTAAATCCCGACTGCTGTGCCAGACTACGCAGCGTTTCTTCCACACCTTCGGTTTGACGTTCCGTGACTTGCCCACAGCGGTCGCAGATGAAAAGGGCAGATGTATGGCTGTGGTCTTCGATATGGTGACACAGCACGTAGCTGTTGTTTGATTCGACGCGATGAATGAAGCCTTGTTCCAGCAGAAAATCCAGCGCGCGATAGACAGTCGGCGGTTTCGCCTGAGGTTCGGAAACGCGCAGCAGATCCAGCAGGTCATAAGCGCTGATAGCACCCGACTGCTGTGCCATAAGGCGTAAAACCTCTAACCGCTGTGGCGTGAGACGCACAGCGCGCTGCTGACAAATCTGTTCAGCCTGGGCAAGAAGTTTGTCCTGTTGGGTTGAATCCATTGTCATATCACCCTGACGCATTGAGGAACAAGACGGATATCTTACCACGACTGAATAAAAACGCCGAACTGGCGGCGTTTTCCTGCGAAAACCACTTCCTGTAAAAACAACTCTCTGCAAAAAACAACGGACAGAAGCGCTACACGACCAGATCGATGAGCAGCGCCCGCAAAGGCGACTCTGCCTGTAGCGTCAACGCCGTTTCTTCCTTAATGAAGGCTCCGTCGCCGCAGTGCAGTGTTTCACTGTTCTGGCTGCCTTTTACCGCCATTGAACCGTGAATCAGTTGGAGATACGCCTGATTTCCCTGTAGCGCGATTGTGCTTTGCTCATTCTGCTGGAGATCGACATGATGAACCCAAACCTGCTGGCGCAGTTGCAGGCTATTGTGCTCACCTTCCGGTGAGGCAAGCAGCGTATAATTTACTGAACTCAGCCCCATGCGCTGCAACGGGCTGTTTTCTCGCGTTTGGCAAGCATTCAGCCATAATTGCAGCCGCGTCAGCGGTTTGTTGGCGTTGATATTATGTTCGCTATAGCTGACATTCGGCTGTGTGGCGAGCAGCAGCACATCTCCGGCTTTGGCCTGAATGTGGCAGCCGTTGCTGTCGCGGTATTCCGCTTCGCCCTGAAGAATAATATTCAGAATATCAACCCGTGGATAGGTTCGCGGCTGAAATGATGCCCCTGGAGCCAATACTTCCTGATTGAGCACGCGCAGAGACGCGTAGCCCAGCAGCTGTGGGTCAAAATAGTGACCAAAAGAAAAGGTATAGCGCGCCTGCAACCAGCCATAGTCGGCCTGGCCGCATTGACCTGCTGCTCTTCGTGTGATCATAATTTTTATCCCCCAGAGAATTATTTATTGAACTGATAGTAATTGTGTGGACGTTGGATTGTTAGCTAGTTAATCTGGTGGGTATATTCAAAATTCCTGAATGAGTACGAAGATGGCGAGAGAACGAGCACTGACGCTGGAAGCGTTGAGGGTGATGGATGCGATCGATCGTCGTGGCAGCTTTGCCGCTGCAGCAGACGAACTGGGTAGGGTGCCTTCTGCGCTGAGCTATACCATGCAGAAACTGGAAGAAGAGTTAGATGTAGTGTTGTTCGATCGTTCTGGACATCGTACTAAATTCACGAATGTTGGGCGGATGCTGCTGGAACGTGGTCGTATCCTGTTGGAGGCCGCGGATAAGCTCACGACGGACGCAGAGGCGCTGTCACGCGGTTGGGAAACGCACCTGACGATTGTGACGGAGGCGCTGATCCCGACTCAGCGACTTTTCCCATTAATCGATAAACTGGCACTTAAAGCCAATACGCAGGTATCGATTCTGACGGAAGTGCTGGCTGGGGCATGGGAGCGTCTTGAGCAAGGGCGCGCCGATATTGTGATTGCGCCGGACATGCATTTTCGTGCGTCTTCTGAAATGAATACCCGCAAGCTGTACACAATGAATAACGTTTATGTCGCCAGCCCAGATCATCCGATTCATCAGGAGCCTGAACCGCTCTCGGATGCAACCCGAGTGAAATACCGTGGGATTGCGATGGCGGATACCGCGCGTGAACGCCCGGTACTGACCGTGCAGTTGTTGGATAAACAACAACGTCTGACGGTGAGTTCGCTGGATGATAAACGGCGTGCGCTGTTGGCGGGATTGGGCGTCGCGACCATGCCGTATCAGATGATTGCGCAAGATATTGCCGAAGGGCGTTTGCTGGTGATTGGACCGGAGCATCAGATGGAAAGCCAGATTATTATGGCGTGGCGGCGAGACAGCATGGGCGAGGCGAAATCTTGGTTCCTGCGTGAGATTCCGAAACTATTGAACCAACCTTAAATTCCGCGCTTTTTGCGGCAAGGTGTTCTCCACNNCCACACCTTGCCGCACTATTTCACTCCTGCTTAGCGAAAATCGGCCAAAACCTAGTATAAATCGACAAACGTCTTATCACGCTCGTGGGGCTGGTTCAGATCTTGCTCTGGACCCAGCGAAATCACGCCATGCGGATTAATCGTGCCGTGGCTACGGTAGTAGTGGTGACGAATATGCGCCATATCGACGGTATCGGCGATGCCGGGCATCTGATAAATATCACGCAGAAAACTGAACAGATTGGGATAATCGCTCAGGCGATATTTATCGCATTTAAAATGCGTGTGATAGACCGGATCGAAACGAATCAACGTCGTCCACAGCCGCAGGTCGGCTTCGGTTAACTGCTCACCCGTCAGATAGCGCTGTTTTGCCAGAATGCTTTCCAGATCGGAGAGCGCAGCGAAAACGGCGGTGGCAGATTCATCATAGGCTGACTGGCTTGTCGCAAAACCGGCTTTGTACACACCGTTATTGACCTTGTCGTAAATCCAGCCGTTCAATTCGTCAATCTGAGCACGTAGCGCTTCTGGGTAATAATCTCCCGCCGTTGCTCCCACGCCATCAAAAGCGCTATTCAGCATGCGGATGATATCGGCAGATTCGTTACTGACAATGGTGTGCTGCTCAGTATCCCACAGGACAGGTACGGTCACCCGACCGCTGTAGTCTGGCATGGCGTGCAGGTAGAGCTGGTAGAGGAATTCGTGCTGATAGAGTGAGTCACCCGTTGCGGCTTCAAAATCGGTACCGAACGTCCAGCCATGATCGAGCATGAGCGGATGAACCACCGAAACGGCGATGTGATCTTCTAACCCTTTCAACTGTCGCATGAGCAGCGTGCGGTGCGCCCACGGGCAGGCAAGCGAAACATAGAGATGATAACGGCCGGACTGGGCAGGAAAGCCACCTTTACCGGTGAGGCCGGGTGCGCCATCGGGCGTTACCCAGTTGCGGAATGCGGATTCTGAACGCTTAAAATGGCCGCCGGTAGATTGGGTTTCATACCAGGTATCGTGCCATACGCCGTCAACCAGTTGTCCCATAAATCCCCCCGTTAGTGAGTGATGATAAAACAACGGCAAGCCTTATATGCTTGCCGCCTCATTCGGTATTCGACTATTAAGTGTAGTACAGGCCGGAAAAGGCTCGTCTTACCACTTTTTGCCCAGCAGGCGGTCGATACTGAATGCGCCTGGGCCTGTTACAGCAAGCAGGAGGTAGCCGCCAGCGATGGTCAGGTTTTTCATGAACATCAGTTGGTTCATGCCTTCTGCAAAGTTAGAGTGGAAAATCAGTGCAGTCAGCAGCGTAAAGCCCGCAGTGAACAGCGCGACGGTACGTGTCAGCAGACCGAACAGCACCGCGAGGCCACCACCCAGTTCCAGCAGAATGGTCAGCGGCAGCAGGAAGGTTGGTACGCCCATCGCCTGCATGTATTGTTGTGTGCCCGCATAGGCATCACCCAGCTTACCGTAACCTGCAACGATAAACAGAGTCGGCATTAAGATACGTGCAACCAGCAGTGCAGTGCTTTCTAAATTTTTCATCATCTCTCCAATTGATTTTGTTGTGGGCTATATCGCCCTATTGTGTTTGTTGTAGCAGGTGTGGTCTGAAAACCTGGCCCGCCATCAGGTTATGGGCAGATAGTATAGAGAGATGATTTGCGCTGCCAGCGAGTATAATTGTTGTTTTATTTCAGAAAAATTGATGTTCAGTTAGTTAGGCAAGAATACGCTGTGATGGCGTGAGCGCGTTAGGTAAAAGTCAGATGAAAAGTGGTGTATAGATAAGGCAGATGGCCGAGGTGATAGGAAGGATTACGGACGTGGCTCAAACGTTTTACGGACGAGCCTGAATGTCCCCCACAGCCCGACGAGGCGGCGTCCCCAGCGGATCATGCGGCTAGGATGGCGCACGCCATAGAGCGCCACGAGGCTGGAGCCCACGATCCAGTATTTACGCCACTGCATCAGGCTTTGCCAGCCGCGATCGTAACGTGCGGTGGTATCCAGCCAGTGTTTTTTACCTGCTGATAAATCCAGTCGCTGCTGCTGTATCTGGCGCAGTAGCTGGGCTTTTTCTCTGTCTCGCTGTTGACGCTCGTTCACTTGGGCTCGTCCTCCAGCAGCGATCTGTCGGTCGCAAGCTCCTTGCGCGTCGCTTTGAGCAAGGTGGAACGACGTACCTTCACGAGTGTCCATATGCCGCCTATCAGCGCTAGTCCGAGCAATGTGGCGGTAATACACCCCAGCGCAAAAAGACGATACTGCGGATCGATGCCCCAGATGATCAGCGCAATCAGGCTCATCATGCCAAAAGCGGCAAAAAGCAGCGTCAGGCCGACCATAATCAGCAACTGAATTAGATTGGCTTTCTCTTCCTCTAATTCAATGACGGCCAGTCGAACGCGGCTTTCCACCATGCTGACAATAATGGAGATGATGCGCTGAGCAGAAGCCATGACCCCGCTTGCGGGGCCTTGTTGTGATTTATCCGTCATAGCAATCCGCTAATTAGCGACGAGACAGCAGGACGCCAAGCACGACACCGACTGCTGCGCCAATGCCGACACCGGTCCACGGATTCTGGCGTACATAATCGTCCGCAGATTCAACCGCTTCTTTGGTTTGGGAGGCGATGCGCTCACCGGTATCGCTCAGGCGACTGCGGGTTTCTTTCAGCGCGCTTTCTGCCTTATTACGCAGCTTGTCGAGTTCCGCTTTAGATTTATCGCTGGAGGTGCTTAATACTTCTTCCAGCGTGTCCGCCAGTGATTTCAATTCGGCGCGTAGGTACTCAGAATTTTGATCTTTAGCCATATTAATAACCCTTCATGTTATAAACCTGAACGTTAACTATAGCTGAAGCTGAGATTTATGCTGCCCCAAACGGTACGGACAATTCTGATAACTCGCTGTAAATTTTAGCGATTTGGTTTTTGAATACAAAATGAACAGTGGTCGTGTGTGTTTTAGGGCACTGTGGTGATGGGCTATTGCGAGGTGCCACGTTCTGCGGCGCGCAATTCCTGCTCGGCTTCAGCCAGCTTTCTTTCGCGCTTGAGGATCTTCTCGGCGTCATCCCCTTTCTGGCGGCTTTCATTCAGCTCCTGCTGCCGTTCAGCGACGTCTTTGCGTTTTTCCGCAATCGCTTCCTGACGTTTCTCTGCTAATCCGGCATCCGTACAGTGGGTTTTCACGCCGTCCAATGCCTTCTCTAACCCGTTGATGCGATTCTGATTGCCATGCTTACGCGCTTCATCGATTTGGCGCTGAATCTCTTGCGCTTTCTGCTGACAGGTCTCTACCTGATTGGCGGTATTCGCCAGTGCATGGCCGGAAAGCAGGACGGATAAGGCAATAATGGATGGAGATAGTTTTGATGGAGATAGTTTCATCTTCGTTACCCCAGTTTGGATTGTTTCTGTGTCAGTTTCTGCTGCCAGAACGGTGTCGGGGTTGTCACTTGCTGCGCGGTAATTGTGACTTTAGGTAGAGACAAACGTAGGACATCTCTGGCAGCCACACTTTGTTCTGGCGAGGCCAGACGGACGATCAGGCTATCTTGCTCTGGTGTAATACTTTTGATCGCAATCCCTTTTTCGTTGAGACGCTGATACACGTAAAAGCCATCTGGCAACGCGGCACCATCATAAGGCTTGATGTGTAGCATAGCATCGTCCTGGGAGCGGCGTAGTGACTGGGACTGCGTCAATGCAATCATCGGTAGAGCAAGCAATAGCAGTATGCGACCTGCTTTCCTGGAGAAGAGCTTAGAGAATAACCCGCTGATTGACACGGTTAGCTCCCTTTTTCAGCGTTATCTGCTTTAGCGTCACGTTTTTTACGCCACAGGACAAAAAGCGATCCAAACAGGCCGATAAACAGCAGCACCAGCGGCAACATCATCAGGCAGAACATCAGCTCGTCTTCATATTTCAGGAAGACCGTTGTTTTTCCTAAGGCGAAGCCCAGCGTAACCAGAATAAATACCCACAGGAACCCGCTCATCCAGTTAAAGAACTGAAAGCGCGCGTTATTCAGGCCAGACAAGCCTGCGATGGTAGGGAGTAACGTTCTGACAAAAGCCAGAAAACGGCCAACTAAAAGTGCGGACAAACCATGACGGTGGAAGAGTTGGTGGGCGCGTTGGTGATAGTGCGCGGGCAAATGTGATAGCCAGCCCTGAACCACTCCCGTATTGCCAAGCCACCTCCCTTGAATATAGCTGGCCCAACAGCCGAGGCTGGCGGCCGTCGTCAGGAGAAATATCGTAAAAGGGTAATTCATTGTGCCTTTGGCAACGAGGACGCCGACTAAAATGAGCAGGCTATCGCCGGGCAGGAAAGCCGCGGGGAGCAGGCCATTTTCCAGAAAGATAATCAGAAACAGTAATATGTAGATGGTCCATACCAGTTTCGGGTCGGCTAAAATATCGAAATCCTGATGCCAGAGTGCGTTTAACAGTTCTTTGATTAATTCCATCCGGTATTCCTAATACTGCTGTTGCATTTTAGCCTTGGCGACAATCACGCTTCTGGACATGATAAGAGTGAATACAGTGTTAATCCCGTCATACGTCAAGTTGCCTGAAACTCGAATTATTCAGGGTATATCAGGGCACAGGATTATGATTTTTTGATGATCTCTGTTTTTCTGCCTGATAGCGAAGCTGGCGTCTGACTTGATGCTCGCTTTTCGCTGCGAACTCGATAAACAGGCTGCTTGGGGATTGTTTGGTCTTGGCAGACTTTGCATCCAAAGCGACGAATTAAGCGTAAGAAAGACGCGTTAACTGTAACAAAATAGGTGTTACTGAGACAGAAAAATATTACGACAACTGGGGCGGTTTGGGGGGATTTTTCGAAGAAGAGTGGGGATTTCTGCGATATTTTACACTCGCTGACAGAAATCAACGTTTTCTGACTTTTTCCCTTTGGTGCAAAATTTTCCCCCTTCGCTAAAAGCAAGGGGGAGGATCCCTATTTAGGGCTTGCCCGTGTGTATCTGGTCAAGGTGGACGACCGGATTCTCGGCGAACATATAGCGGTCGACGTTAAACTCGAAATCATCCGTCGTGGCGCGAAATAGCATCTGTTTGGTATTTTCCAGATGTTGCCACATCGCGAGTTTGGCCGCGTAAGGATCTTTGCGAATCAGTGCCTTAAGGATGCGATCGTGTTCTTCGCACCAGCTTTCAATCGACTTGTCGTCAATGTGCTCATGCAGTTTGCGCCAGTAAGGATTATGAATCCGTTGGCTCCACATTTTCTCGACGATGGTTGCCATCGCGGAGTTCTGTGTTGCCAGCGCGACCTGAACGTGGAATTTGAGATCCCACTGAGAATCACGAAAGCGATCTTCTTGCCGCGCGTATTCCTGAATTTCCATCAGTTGGATGATGTCCTGACGGGTCACCTGTGTGGCCGCAAATTCGGCAATGTTGCTCTCAATAAGCTGGCGAGCCTGAAGCAGCTCAAATGGACCCGCCGCGACAAATTCACTATCGCCGCTATTAATGAACGGATTCTTCTGCTGGTTGGAGATAACGTGAATGCCTGAACCCTTGCGTACTTCAACGTACCCTTCGACTTCCAGCATAATAATCGCTTCACGTACCACAGTGCGGCTGACGTTCATTTCTTCCGAAATATAGCGTTCTGCCGGTAATTTTTCGCCAACCTGGTACATACCGCTTTCGATGCGTTGTTTTAATTCTGCGGCTAACTGCTGGTATAGCCGGCGGGGTTCAGTGAGTGCCATGATGATGTCTACTCTCGATAGATGACGGTCCATGTGCCACGTCAGGGCCTGAGTGTCTATCTCGTTAACCTTTCAGGGATGATTTGTTATACCACTTAATCATAGCAGCAACCAATGTTGTGGTCACAGTTATCGCGGTGTGTTATCGGAGGGAGGTGGCTCACCCAGTCGCAGATCATACCGGATGAGCCAGGATAATGCAGGAATTATCCGTGCTGGTTGGCTTCTTTCAGCGTTTCCGCGGCGGCGGCGACTTCTGAGGCGGGTTGGTTTTTCAACACTGTCCAGATGACGATAGCACCTAGCAGATCGAAGACGGCCAGTGCAGCAAACAGCGGGCTGAAGCCCAGCGTATCGGCCAGCGCACCGACAACCAGTGCAAATAGGGTACTTGCCATCCAGGCTGCCATCCCGGTTAAACCGTTCGCGGTAGCCACTTCATTACGACCAAATACGTCAGATGACAGGGTAATCAGCGCGCCGGACAACGACTGGTGCGCGAAACCGCCGACGCACAGCAGGGCGATGGCGACGTAAGGGCTAGAGAACAGCCCGATCATGCCCGGTGCGATCATCAGTACTGCGCCCATCGTGACCACCAGTTTGCGGGAAACGATCAGGTTCACTTTGAAGTGTTTTTGGAACAGCATCGGCAGGTAGCCACCCAGAATGCAGCCGATATCGGCGAACAGCATTGGCATCCAGGCGAACATGGCGATTTCTTTCAGGTTAAAGCCATAGGCTTTAAACATGAACAACGGGATCCACGCATTGAACGTTCCCCAGGCGGGTTCAGCCAGGAATCGCGGCAGCGCGATGCCCCAAAACTGACGGTTACGCAGGATCTGCCAGGCAGACATCTTCTTCGCGTTATTGGTCTGGTGCTGTGCTTCCTGCCCGCTAAGAATGTAGTCACGCTCTTCGTCGCTGAGTTTCTTCTGATCTTTCGGGTGCTTATAGAAGATAAGCCAGCAGATGGCCCACGTTAGGCTTAGCGCCCCGGTAATGATAAAGGCCATTTCCCAACTGTGTGCCACTATCGCCCATACCACCAGCGGTGGCGCGATCATGGCGCCGATGGATGACCCCACGTTAAAGTAACCTACCGCAACAGAACGCTCTTTTGCTGGAAACCATTCGCTACTGGCTTTCAGGCCGGCAGGGATCATGGCCGCTTCTGCCATACCGACCGCGCCACGGGCGATCGCTAAACCCCCCCAGCTATTTGCCAGCGCGGTGCCCATACAGAAGATGGCCCACAGAATGGCGAACACGGCATAGCCAATTTTTGTGCCAAGCAAATCCAGTACATAGCCGGCGATGGGCTGCATAATGGTATAACAAGCTGAGTAGGCAGCCACGATGTAAGAATACTGCTGTGTGGTGATGTGTAACTGATCCTGTAGCGTCGGTGCGGCAACAGAAATTGCATTACGCGTCAGGTATCCCAGCACGGTGCCAATGGTCACCAGGCCGATCATATACCAGCGTAATCCTTTGATTTTACGCATTTACTTTCTCTCCGAGTCAATAAAAACACAGTGATGGCTCTTGAGTGGCGTCACGGTGTGATGTGTCTTGTGATGTTGTGCGACACGTTTTGTAGTTGTGCTGAACAGGAAAACCCTTCTCTTTGTGAGATAGCGATTGAATCCCTGCTTAAGGCAGCGCTACAATAATTTGTCATACAACTTTAAAAGTTGAGTGATATCACAAAACCATTATTTTTATATGGAATAGCAGATTCCTCGTTTAAACCGAGAGAGGCAGGCCTTTTACGGCGATAAATGCTGAGTTATTGTACTGTTTGTTACATTTTTGCGATCATGACCTCACAAATACTGTGAGATATCGCGCATAATTGGTGTGATATCTTTTAACGGTCAACTAATTTGGTGCACAAGAAGCACGGTAAGGAAGAGAACATGCCCCAGTTTATGAGTGAAGATTTTCTGTTAGACAGTGAATTTGCCCGTCGTCTTTATCATGAGTATGCCGTCGACCAACCGATATTTGACTATCACTGCCATTTGCCGCCTGAGCAGATCGCAGAAAACTATCGCTTTAAAAATTTGTATGACATCTGGCTGAAAGGCGATCACTACAAGTGGCGCGCGATGCGCACCAACGGCGTGCCTGAGCGTTTGTGTACCGGTGATGCCAGCGATTGGGAAAAATTTGAAGCTTGGGCCGCTACCGTGCCGCACACCATCGGCAACCCGCTTTACCACTGGACACACCTGGAACTGCGTCGTCCGTTCGGTGTAACCGGCACGCTGCTGTCACCGAGCACGGCAAAAGACATTTGGGATCGTTGTAATGCCATGCTGGAGCGCGATGACTTTACCGCGCGCGGCATCATGCAGCAGATGAACGTGAAAATGGTGGGTACGACAGACGATCCGATTGACGATCTGCGCCACCATAAAACCGTTGCTCAGGATTCAAGCTTCTCTATCAAAGTGTTGCCGAGCTGGCGCCCGGATAAAGCGTTCAACATTGAGCTGGCAACCTTCAACGACTACATGGCGAAACTGGGTGAAGTCTCCGACACTGACATTCGTCGTTTCAGCGATCTGCAAACGGCGCTGACCAAGCGTCTGGAGCACTTCGCGGCACACGGCTGTAAAGTGTCTGACCACGCGCTGGATGTGGTGATGTTTGCCGAAGCGGATGAGGCAACGCTGGATAACATTCTGGCGCGTCGTCTTGCGGGTGAAACGCTGAGTGAACATGAAGTAGCACAGTTCAAGACCGGCGTTCTGGTCTGGCTGGGTGCGGAATATGCCCGTCGCGGCTGGGTTCAGCAGTATCACATTGGTGCTCTGCGTAACAACAACCTGCGTCAGTTCAAACTGCTGGGGCCGGATGTAGGTTTCGATTCCATCAACGACCGTCCGCTGGCTCAGGAACTGTCTCGTCTGCTCAGCAAGCAGAATGAAGAAAACCTGCTGCCGAAAACCATCCTTTACTGCCTGAATCCGCGCGATAACGAAGTGCTCGGCACCATGATCGGTAACTTCCAGGGCGAAGGGATGCCGGGCAAGATGCAATTCGGTTCCGGCTGGTGGTTCAACGATCAGAAGGACGGCATGCAGCGCCAGATGACTCAGCTCGCACAGCTTGGTCTGCTGAGCCGTTTCGTCGGCATGCTGACCGATAGCCGTAGCTTCCTGTCTTACACCCGCCATGAATATTTCCGCCGCATCCTGTGCCAGATGATTGGCCGCTGGGTGGAAGATGGCGAAGCGCCAGCCGACCTGCCGTTGCTGGGCGAAATGGTGAAAAACATCTGTTTCGATAACGCTAAAAACTATTTTGCCATCGAGCTGTAATTCCACCGCATCGGTGTGAGTTGCACGAGGGACGCGGCAGTTAAGCCGCGGCTCTCGGTGTCTCGGTCTTTTGTCATCGGCACCGGTGGTGATTCGGTGCGGGTGAATATGAATATAGGGCAAGAATGACGGTGGTCGATCGGTCGTGCCCTGAATGTGAGATTCGTCCTAAGGTAGCCTGTTAATGCAAACGTTAAATCGTCGTAACTTCCCCGGTCGTCAACACCCGGATCGGGTCATCCAGTTTGGTGAAGGTAACTTCCTGCGCGCCTTCGTTGACTGGCAGTTGGATTTGCTGAATGAGCACACCGATCTGGATGCGGGGATTGTCGTGGTTCGCCCGATCGATTCTGATTTCCCGCCCGCGCTGGACACGCAGGATGGGCTGTACACTACGATTATCCGTGGTCTGAACGAGCAGGGCGAGGCGGTTCGCGAGCCCCGTCTGATTCGTTCGGTAAACCGTGAAATTAATGTGTACCGTCAGTTCGATGAGTATCTGGCGCTGGCGTACGATCCGAATATTCGCTTCGTGTTCTCCAATACCACCGAAGCGGGTATCAGCTATCACGCAGAAGATCGCCTCAGCGATGCACCGCCTGTCAGCTTCCCGGCGAAATTAACCCGTCTGCTGTATGAGCGCTTCTGTCATTTTGACGGCGCGGCGGATAAAGGCTGGGTGCTGCTGCCGTGCGAGCTGATTGATTACAACGGTGTGGCGCTGAAAGAGCTGGTGCTGCGCTATGCCGCACAGTGGAAACTGACGCCAACGTTTACCGCCTGGCTGAACGATCACAACACCTTCTGCTCGACGCTGGTTGACCGCATTGTGACGGGTTACCCGCGTGCCGAAGTGGAAGCGCTACAGCAGGAAATGGGTTATCAGGATACCTTTTGGGATACGGCAGAACACTTCTACCTGTTCGTGATTCAAGGGCCACAGTGGCTGGCGGAAGAATTGCGTCTGAACAAGCTGGATCTGAACGTTCGTATCGTTGATGACATCAAGCCGTACAAAGAACGTAAAGTCGCGATTCTCAACGGTGCTCATACTGCGCTGGTGCCGGTGGCATTCTTGGCGGGTCTGGATACCGTTGGTGAATCGATGAATGATGCCCTGATTGGAAAATTCGTAGAAAAGACGATTGCCGAAGAGATTGTGCCGGTATTGGATTTGCCGCACGACGAACTGACGTCATTTGCTCAGGCTGTGCTCAGCCGCTTCCGTAACCCGTTCATTCAGCATCAGCTGTTATCTATCTCGCTGAATGGCATGACCAAATTCCGCACCCGTATTCTGCCGCAACTGCTGACCTACCGTGAACGTCACGGTGAGCTATCTGCTCGCTTGACGTTTGCGCTGGCGGCCTTGATTGCATTCTATCGCGGCGAGCGCAGCGGTGAAGGCGATGCGTTACAAACCTATCCATTGCAGGACGATGCACACTGGCTGGAACGTTATTCCACGCTGTGGGCGGGCGTAAAAGAAAACACCGTCAGCCTGGCTGAGCTGGTGAATGTCGTACTGCGCGATGCCGATCACTGGGAACAGGATTTAACACAGGTTCCTGGCTTGGCTGCGCAGGTGACTGAACAGTTGCAAACCATCGTTGAGCGCGGCATGCGCGCAGCCGTGGAAGGTTATTGCTAATCAGTAAGAAGGGTTATCCATGCAAAGTATTATAAAAATTCATTCTCTGGACAATGTGGCTGTCGCCCTGCGTGATGTCGAGCAAGGCGAAACGGTGTCGGTGGATAGCCATACGGTGACACTTCAGCAACCTGTCGTGCGCGGACATAAGTTCGCGCTGGAAACCATCGCACCGGGAGAAATGATTACCAAGTATGGCCTGCCGATCGGCCATGCGTTGGTGTCTATTGCTCCCGGAGAACACATCCATTCCCAGAATGCGAAAACCAATCTGAGCGATCTGGATGAATATCAGTATCAGCCTGAGTTCCTCGAACTGCCGCCACAGATGGGCGATCGGGATGTGCAGCTCTATCGTCGCAAAAATGGCGATGTCGGTATCCGTAATGAGTTGTGGATCCTGCCAACCGTTGGTTGCGTGAACGGGATTGCACGTCAGATTCAGCAGCGTTTCCTGAAAGAAACTAACGATGCGGAAGGGATTGACGGCGTTTACCTGTTCAGCCATACCTTTGGCTGTTCACAGCTCGGTCAGGATCACGAAAACACCCGCACGATGCTGCAAAACATGGTGCGTCACCCGAATGCGGGGGCAGTACTGGTGATCGGTCTGGGCTGTGAGAACAATCAGGTTGACGCCTTCCGTACGACGCTGGGCGATTTTGATTCCGATCGCGTGACGTTCATGGTGTGCCAGCAGCAGGACGATGAAGTCGAAGCCGGTCTGGAGCGGCTGCATACGCTGTATGAGGCGATGCGCCATGACAAACGCGAGCCGGGTAAGCTGAGCGAGCTGAAGTTTGGTCTGGAATGCGGTGGCTCCGATGGGCTGTCTGGTATTACTGCCAACCCGCTGTTAGGGCGTTTCTCTGACTATCTGATCGCCAACGGCGGCACTACTGTGCTGACCGAGGTGCCAGAGATGTTCGGTGCGGAACGTATTTTGATGAGCCGCTGCCGTGATGAAGCGACGTTTGAAAAAACCGTTCACATGGTGAATGACTTCAAACAGTACTTCATCGCGCACAACCAGCCGATTTACGAGAACCCCTCGCCGGGTAACAAAGCGGGCGGGATCACCACGCTGGAAGAGAAATCACTGGGCTGTACGCAAAAGGCCGGACAGAGCAAGGTAGTGGACGTGCTGAAATATGGTGAGCGCTTACATACCCCAGGGCTCAACCTGCTCAGCGCACCGGGGAATGATGCCGTCGCAACCAGCGCACTGGCGGGTGCTGGTTGCCACATGGTGCTGTTCAGTACTGGGCGCGGCACACCTTACGGCGGGTTCGTGCCTACCGTAAAACTGGCGACCAACAGCGAGCTGGCGAAGAAGAAACCGCACTGGATTGATTTCGATGCGGGACGTCTGATTCACGACATACCGATGGATGAGCTGTTAAGCCAGTTTGTCGAGCTGATTGTCGAGATTGCTGACGGCAAGCTGACGAAGAATGAAGTGAACGACTTCCGCGAATTAGCCATATTTAAGAGCGGCGTGACGTTGTAAATTATATTCATTCCAATTAAAATAAAACGGCGTTTCATTTTTATAATGGCGCCGTTTTTTTTCGCCACAACTTTTTAGAGGCAGGGATCATGACACAGTATTGGATTGCCCAGTCTGTTGGTGTACTGGCATTTCTGGTCGGTATCACCATGTTTTTCAACCGTAACGATCAAAAATTCAAAATACAGCTCTCGGCATACAGCGCCGTTATTGGCCTGCATTTCTTCCTGATGGGGGCGAATGCGGCAGGCGCCAGCGCATTGTTGAACTCGGCACGTACGCTAATCTCACTGAAAACGCACAACATCCTCGTGATGTTTGTCTTTATCTCACTGACGCTGCTCTTTGGTTTGTCGGGTATGAACCATGCGATGGAACTGCTGCCGATAGCAGGCACCGTCGCCAGCACCTGGGCGCTGTTCCGCACGTCTGGGTTGACGACGCGCTGCGTGATGTGGTGCTCAACCGCCTGCTGGGTCGCGCATAATATTTGGCTGGGTTCGATTGGTGGATCGCTGATCGAAGGCAGTTTCCTGCTGATGAATGGCTTTAACATCATCCGCTTCTGGCGCATGCAGCAGCGCGGCATCGACCCTTTCAGCGTAGAGAATAAAGCGTAATTTCAGGCGTTTCTCCTAATCTAACGCCGTTCGTTTTGACGCGAACGGCGTTAGAGGAAAGGGGATAATTAATCCCTAATCCGTTACAGCAGATTCAAACGCTCTTTTTCCGCCAGTTTGGCATCTTCTGCCTGACAGACAGCAGCGGTAAAAATCACGTCCGTTGATGAGTTTAATGCCGTTTCTGCGGAGTCCTGCAATACGCCAATGATGAAGCCAACCGCAACCACCTGCATGGCGATATCGTTGGAGATGCCGAACATGCTGCACGCCAGTGGAATCAATAGCAGTGAACCACCCGCCACACCCGATGCGCCACAGGCACAGATAGATGCCACCACGCTCAGTAATAATGCAGTGGCGATATCAACTTCAATCCCTAGTGTATGAACGGCTGCCAGCGCCAGTACCGTAATGGTAATCGCGGCACCGGCCATATTGATGGTAGCGCCCAGAGGAATGGCGACGGAATAGCTATCTTCATTCAGATTCAGCTTACGACACAGTTCCATATTGACTGGAATATTGGCGGCAGAGCTACGGGTAAAGAAGGCCGTTACGCCGCTCTCACGCAGGCAGCGCAGCACCAGCGGATAAGGGTTGCGGTGAATCTTCCAGTAGACGATCAGCGGGTTGATCACCAGTGCAACCAGCAACATACCACCGATCAACACTATCAGCAGGTGGGCGTAGCCCCACAGTGCACCGAAGCCGGTTTCCGCCAACGTTGAGGCGACCAGACCAAAGATCCCCAGCGGTGCGAAGCGGATCACAACACGCACGATAGCCGTTACTGCATGAGATGCATCGCTGATCAGGTTCTTTGTGGAAGCTGACCCATGACGGAAAGCTAACCCCAGACCTACAGCCCACACCAGAATACCGATGTAGTTGGCATTGAGCAGAGCGTGAATCGGGTTAGCGACAACACTCATCAACAGGCCTTTTAATACTTCGACAATCCCCGATGGTGGCGTGATGTCAGTAGCTTGCGAACTCAGTGCTAGCGTAGAGGGAAACGTGATACTCAACACGACGGCAATGAAGGCCGCAGAGAAGGTACCGATGAGGTAGAGAAACAGGATCGGGCGGATATTGGTTTTTTGCCCCTGTTGGTGGTTGGCGATAGATGCCATCACCAGCATGAGTACCAGAATCGGGGCGACGGCTTTCAATGCGCCGACGAACAGCGTTCCCAATAAGCCAACTGCCAGTGCAGCCTGTGTGGACAGTGAAGCCAGAATAATACCAGCCGCAAGCCCCAGAAGAATCTGTTTAACTAGGCTGCCGTGGGTAATGTACTGCAAAAAACGAGAGTGTTGAGTTGCCATAATTTTGACGGGATAACCGTTCCGCTAAGTGGTTGTTTGTACGGAGTTGGCACCTCTGACGTGTGTCGGGTGACTTTTTCTTTCCGTAACGATATGTGTTTGCGCGTATCAGTATATGAGAATTTGTTCTTGAGAAAAGCAATGATGTAGTTTTTTATGACGGACATCCTTGTCCGTCACCCTTCGGGCCGTTGCTGCGCAACGTTGAAAAACGCTCCCAGCGTTTTTTTATGACGGATATCTTTGTCCATCACTCTGCAGGCTGTTGCGTAGCGCTGATTGTTGCGTAGTGCACGTGCAGGAATGATTGAATGAAGAAAGGATGGGATGAGGAAGTCCTCTCCGCACAGCTGAAGCCGTGCGGAGAGGTGAAAGGCAGAATTAACGCTCGGCGCGTTTGTTCACCCAGACGTTGATCAGCATGGTGATGACCAGAATGCTGGCAACGACGCCCAGAGAAATTGCCACCGGAATATGGAAAATGTCGATGAGCATCATCTTGGTACCGATGAAGATCAGGATGACGGCCAGACCATATTTCAACAGCGAGAAGCGTTCAGCCACGCCAGCCAGCAGGAAGTACATCGCACGCAGGCCCAGAATAGCGAACAGGTTCGACGTCAGCACGATAAAGGGATCGGTCGTGACGGCGAAAATAGCTGGGATACTGTCTACGGCGAAAATCACGTCGCTGATTTCAACCATAATCAGCACCAGAAACAGCGGCGTGGCATACAGGATGCCGTTACGACGGACGAAGAATTTTTCATTCTCGATACTATCCGTCATGCGCAGACGACTGCGTAGCCAGCGCACCAGCGGTTTGTCGCCGATCGCGCCGCCATCTTCTTTCGCCAGCGCCATTTTAAGACCGGTGAACAGCAGGAATGCACCGAACACGTAGAGCAGCCATTGGAACTGCGTGACGAGCCAACTGCCGCCAAACACCATCAGCGTTCTGAGAACGATGGCACCCAGCACGCCGTAAATCAGCACGCGGCGTTGGTATTGCGGGGGAACGGCGAAGTAGCCGAAGAGCATCAGCCAGACGAAGACGTTATCGACAGCAAGCGCTTTCTCGATCAAATAACCAGTCAGGAAGGCGAGCGATTGGGCGTTGGCCACCTCGCGACCCATAGTACCATCCAGATACCACCAGAAACCGGCGTTGAACAGCAGAGAGAGCGTGACCCAGATGATAGACCAGACGGCAGCCTGTTTGAACGTCATTACCGTCGACCCTTTGCGCCCTTGATAGAGCAGGTCGATGGCCAGCATCACTATAACAATGGCAGCGAAGCTGCCCCATAACCATGGCGTGCCGATGGTGTGCATAGCAAGATCCTTAAATAGAAACAAAAACGGCCAACATCGGAAGGACGCTGGCCGCTTGTTATTAAAGCTGCAGATGCACCTCGCCTTCCGGCAAGGTCTCACTTACAACATTAATGAAGCTGTCTCATCAAGGTCGCCCAGTAACCGGATGCGATAACCCTTCATCTTTCACACTGCAGGTGTGTTGGCTGCTCTTACTCACCCGAATCACTTACTTATGTAAGCTCATCGGGACTCGCTCGTTTGCCGCCTTCCTGCAACGTGAAATCTATTGGGTATATAAGCATCGTAATGACGATTAGCTGGCGGAAAAGTTACTCCCCTTTGCCTGACAGAAGATAGGTGAAAAGATGATCGTGGTCAAATAATTATCGCTGCCTTACTCCGCATTTCCCGGTGTCGCGGCGTCGGCAGGAAATACGACACCCGTTTGGCGGCGAATTTCCGTCAGCAGCCCCGAAACGGTGCGCGATCGTGCCAGTTCCGCATGGTTAATGTCGTTATCGTTGACCCGCGTGGCAAAGACCTCGGCTTCGTACAGCATGCTGTTGATATGCTGCGGCTGGCTGAGATCAACCTGCTTGCCTTCACGCGGGATGAATTTCACGTTATGGCATTCGGACACTTTTTCAATCACCAGCGACCCGTCTTCCCCCTGAATTTCACTGGGGATAGCGGAATGGCTGACTTTGGAGTGGACGATGGTCACATCGAAATCGCCGTAATTCAGGATGACGCTGCCATGCGCATCAACGCCACTTTCCAGCAGTGTCGCGCTGGCCTGCGTGGTACACGGCTCTCCCCACAGCGCCACGGCGAAGGCCAGACAGTAGTAGCCGATATCCATGATGGAACCGTTGGAGAACGCCGGATTGAACGTATTGGGGTTCTCACCTGCCAGATAGCGCGGGTAGCGCGAGGAATATTGGCAGTAGTTCAGCACCACTTTACGCAGCCGACCGACTTTTGGCAGCGCCTGCTGGATCACGCTAAAGTTGGGTAGGCTGGCAGTTTTGAAGGCTTCAAAGAGTACGACCTGATTTTCTCTGGCACAGGCGATCATTTGTTCGACTTCATAGCGGTTGGAAGCCAGCGGTTTTTCGCAGATGACGTGCTTGCCGTGGCTCAGGAAAAGCAGCGCCTGTTCGCAATGCAGGGAATTAGGACTAGCCAGATACACGGCGTCGATAAGATCGGATTTCGCCATGGCTTCCAGTGAATCAAACAGCGTATCCACCATGTAATCGGCTTGAAACGGCTGCGCTTTTTCTGCCGTACGTGAATAGATAGCGGTGAGCTTCAGTTTGCCGGTTTCGTGGGCTGCATCAACAAACTGACGGGTGATCCAACTGGTTCCTACAATGGCGAAGCGAATCATAAGCGTTTGGTATCCTGAAGGCATTTGTGATGACTATGGAGATTATCACGGTGAAATGACAAGGCAACGTCAATCATTTCCGGTTCTGGCAGAGAAAAGCATTTACTGACGGGCTATTTTAAGGGATAAACAGCGCAAATTTTATGATGCAGGAGAGGCTAATGAGCCAACTCGAATTGGAAACGTGCAACCTGACGTTGGTGCGTTACCCTCAGGTCGCTGAAAACTCGGCGCTACAGGCGTGGGATGCCGCAGATGAATATCTGCTGCGTGAACTGGCTAGCATGGAAATCGCGCCGGGTCCGCGCCTGATTTTCAATGATACGTTTGGTGCGCTGGCCTGCGGTTTACAGGCACAATCGCCCGTTAGTATCAGCGACTCTTACCTGAGCCAACTGGCGACGCGACATAATCTGGAACTGAACGATTATGCTGTCGATGCGGTAACCCTGTTGGATAGCATGGCGGAACTACCGGATGCGCCCGCGCTGGTGGTGATAAAAATACCGAAAACGATCGCGCTGCTGGAACACCAGTTGAGAATGTTGCGCAAGGTTGTTACGCCGCAAACGCGTATCATCGCTGGGGCGAAAGCTCGGGATATTCATACCTCTACGCTGCAACTGTTTGAACGCGTGATGGGGCCAACGAAAACCTCGCTGGCCTGGAAAAAGGCGCGTCTGGTTCACTGTGAGTGGGCGGAATTAAAAGTCAGTGAGCAGCCACTTACTACTGAGTGGGAGCTGGATGGTTACGGCTATCGCATTCAAAACCTGGCTAACGTGTATTCGCGTAATGGGCTGGATATCGGTGCCCGTTTCTTTATGCAGCATTTGCCGGAACAGATAGATGGTAAGATCATCGATCTCGGCTGTGGCAACGGCGTCATTGGGCTGGCGGCGCTAGAAGCCAACCCGGAGGCCACCGTCGGCTTCTTTGATGAATCCTACATGGCGGTGGCATCGAGCCAGACGAACGTTGAAGTCAACCGCCCGCAGGATGTTGAGCGCTGTAGCTTCGTGGTGAACCACGGATTGGCTCGCGTTAAGCGTGATACGTTGCAGGCCGTATTGTGTAATCCGCCATTCCACCAGCAGCAGGCCGTGACGGACGAAATCGCCTGGCAGATGTTTATGGATGCCCGCCGCTGCCTTCAGGTCGGCGGAGAACTGCGCATTGTGGGGAATCGCCATCTGGATTATTTCCACAAGCTGAAGCGCCTATTCGGTAACTGTGAAACCCTCGCCAGTAACACGAAATTCGCGGTACTGCGCGCGGTGAAAACGGGCTCGTCCCGCTAAGCTGCCCCTGCTTTGTGAGGCTAATTCAGCCTCACGAAGCGGAATCTGTTTCGCAAAACTGACTTTTCTCCACGAACTCAATGTGTCCCACGAGCTACAATATTAAGGCCAGCCGGGTAGCCTGTTCGATCGCTCTGCGTGCGTCCAATTCCTGCGCCACATCGGCACCGCCAATCAGATGAACGTGACATCCGGCAGCGAGTAAGGGGTCATACAGCTTACGGTTAGGTTCCTGACCGGCACAGATAATGATGTTATCCACCGGCAGACAGCGCATTTGCTGGTCGTGGATAATGTGCAGCCCCTCATCATCAATATGATGATATTCCACGCCGCCCAGCAGCGTTACGCCGTGGCGTAGCAGCGTGGTGCGATGTATCCAGCCTGTCGTTTTCCCCAGATTTTCACCGAGTTTGCCGGTTTTCCGCTGTAATAAGGTAATGTCCCGCTGGTGGGGAAGTCCGTCAGGCTGTTGAGGCAGCAGGCCACCTCGGTGCCGCAACTGCTTATCGATGCCCCATTCCACATAAAAGTCGTCATGTCCTGCCTGAGAAGACTGGGGATTAAGACGATGGCTGTCGTTAAGAAGACGATTATTGTTCAAAAGATAGTGCGTGTTGTTCAAAAGATAGTGCGCGGTATCGAAACCGATGCCGCCTGCGCCGATAATGGCAACCCGCTTGCCGACTGGCTTTTTGTCGCGCAGCACGTCCAGATAGCTCAACACGCTAGGGTGATCGATACCTGCAATCGCGGGAATACGCGGCACGATGCCACAGGCCAGAATCACGTCATCAAAACCGAGTAAATCAGCGGCAGTTGCCTGCGTGCTCAGGCGCAGCGTGACGCCCAGCAACTCTAGCTGCCGACGGTAGTAGCGCAGCGTTTCATAAAATTCGGCTTTGCCGGGGATCTGTTTGGCAATATTGAACTGTCCGCCGATATAGGAAGATGATTCAAACAGCGTAACCTGATGGCCGCGTGCAGCGGCGTTGACGGCAAAAGCCATACCAGCAGGCCCTGCGCCGACTACCGCAAAGCGTTTAGCAACGCGTGCGGGCTGGATCAGCCATTCGGTTTCGTGGCAGGCGCGCGGGTTGACTAAGCAGGATGTGACCTTGCCGGCAAAAATCTGATCGAGGCAGGCCTGATTACAGCCGATACAGGTATTGATTTCATCTGCGCGTCCCGACTGTGCTTTTGCCACCAATTCCGCATCGGCGAGAAAAGGACGCGCCATCGACACCATGTCGGCACAACCCTCGGCTAAAAGCTGTTCTGCGACGCTGGGATCGTTGATGCGGTTGGTGGTAATCAGCGGGATGCGGACTTTCCCCATCAGCTTCTGTGTTACCCAGCCGAAGGCACCGCGCGGCACCAGCGTGGCGATAGTCGGAATCCGCGCTTCATGCCAGCCGATACCGGTATTGATGAGGGTGGCGCCTGCCTGCTCAATCGCCTGCGCCAGTTGCACAATTTCTTGCCAGCTTGAACCTTCTTCTATCAGATCGAGCATCGATAAACGGTAAATCAGGATGAAGTCCGGCCCTGTTCGTTCCCGCACGGCGCGAACAATTTCAAGCGCGAAGCGGCTACGGCGCTGGAAGTCACCGCCCCATTCATCATCGCGATGGTTGGTGTGCGTCACCAGAAACTGATTAATCAGGTAGCCTTCCGATCCCATAATTTCTACGCCGTCGTAACCCGCCTGCTGCGCCAGCGCGGCGCAACGGGCAAAGTCGTCGATGGTTTGCACAATATCCTGCGTGCACATTTCTCGTGGTGCAAAGCGGTTAATCGGTGCCTGAATGGCCGATGGTGCGACCGGATCGGGCTGATAGCTGTAGCGGCCGGCGTGGAGAATTTGCAGTGCGATTTTCCCGCCCGCGTCATGTACCGCCTGCGTTAGCACCTGATGATGCGCGATCTGCGCCTCGTTATGCAGAGTCGCGCCGCCTTTGGCAACGGCACCTTTGGCGTTTGGCGCAATGCCGCCTGTGACAATCAGGCCTACGCCCCCCTGTGCCCGCTCACGATAAAATGCTGCCAGCCTTTCGGTGCCGTCCGGGTGTTCTTCCAGACCGGTATGCATGGATCCCATCACCACACGGTTCTTTAACGTCGTGAAGCCAAGATCGAGTGGAGAAAGCAGCGTAGGGTAGGCAGTCATTACACTCTCCGGTGAGGTTAACTGGTCTGATGAGTCATGTGTTCAATCTAGTCGTAATTGAGGGAATTGTGAAATTTATGTTTATTTATTGTGATTGATGTCATTGCGAATCTTGGGGAGAAGCGCGGGCAGACAAGGGATCGTGCACTGGAGTGTTTGTTGTCGGGGGCGTGTGACATTATAATCCGCGAGTTTATTGGGCAAAGGTATCGTTATGCGGGTGGAAGAGTTGGAATATCGGCTGGATAGCGCGCTTCGGGCGTTAGAGCAAAGCGTTCAGCGTCAGCAGCAGATGTGGTGGCAGGAACATCATTCCCTTCACCAGCAGTTGCTTCAGGCGAAAGCGCGTGATGCTTACCTTTGCACACAGATTGAACGGCTCTCTGCACAGCTGAGTGCGATGGATAGCTCGCCAGAGCGTAATCCGCTGATTCAAAAAATGAAGGTTGTTCATGCCCATCTTGATGTGTTGGCACAAGAAGCCAGCGCCTTTAGGCGTTCACTGCGGTAACGCGTTAACGTAATCCTTCCGCTTCCTTACACAATTCCTCCTCATTCTCCATAATTGCCGCAAATGTGGAGCCGACACTTGCAGAGATTTACCCTTGCTCTAATTAACTGAAGGTGTCGGGCCTATACTTTCTCTCGTAGCACGGCACTCGCCGTCGACAAATCAATTCAGAGAGAGGAATAGAATATGCGTAAACTCACTGCAATGCTGGTTGCTTCTTCTTTGGCATTGGGCGCAGCAGGTATCGCGCATGCTAATGACGCACCGAAAGGTCCTGGCCCGGAACACAAGATGATGATGAAAGAAGGGCGGGAGCATCGTGGCATGATGGGGCCGGATGCGATGTTTAAGGAGTTGAATTTGACGGAAGCGCAGAAGCAGCAAATTAAAGACATCATGAAAGCGTCCCGCGAGAAAATGCACAAAGCGATGCAGGACGATCGTCGTGATATGCATAGCCTGGTTGCATCCGAGACGTTTGATGCCGCAAAAGCACAGGCACAGTTGGATAAAGCCGACGCCGCGCACAAGGCCAGAATGCTTAATGGGCTGGAAACCAAGAACAAAATTTACAACGTTCTGACGCCAGAGCAGAAAAAGCAGTACAACGACAATTTTGAAAAACGACTGACTCAACCGCCAAAACCTGACGGCAAACCCGTTCCTGCGGAATAACATGTTATTTCATGAATCGGCGCGATAGCTAAAATACTCAAGTCAGTAGACCACCGGATTGATGTATTACCTCATGGGTAATGCCTCGGTCCGGTGGTTTTTTATTTATTTTCCCGCCGCCATCGCACTGGGAGTAGGGAAATGATTAATGCTATTCTCACGCGGAGACAGCAGGTGAAATGATCGGATAGCGGGCGGTAAAGGGCAGATGAATCACGATTTGACGTTAAAAACTATAAAATTCATGCCGCTGCTGTTTCTGACCACTCTCATCGTGAGCTGTATGGGATTTCGGTTTCGGGTGTTGGATGAGCTATCGCTGTTTTGGCCCGCCAATATTTTGGTTTTTTGCCTCATGATCAGTTTCAGAGCCAGAAGAGGGACGATAACAGGTAAAGCTCTCTTTATCTGTAGCAGTTTTTTGGTGAGTTATGCGGCGATGCTGTCGGCAACGGTGCTACTGATGGACAATCACTCGCCGCTAAAAACCAAGGTGCTGTTATGTTTGTGCAATATGGTTTTTATGGTGACCGCCTGGTGTACTTTTTGCCTGATATGTCGGTTTAGCGGAAAGCGGTCGATATTTGAAAAATTCAGCAAATATTACGTCTATATTATTTTCGCTTCGACGTTTGTCGGCGCGTTCTTATCCGGCGTGGCGTATGGGGTTTATGCGTATGTCTACGATACGGGAAACCGCTATGTCGAGTTTATGGACTGGTTCAGTGAGCAACTTGGAACCGGTATTATCCTCGCGTTCTTTTTCCTACGGGGTAAAGACATCCTGCGCGCGCTACGGAATATTCCGCTGTGCCCTAAGAACATCAGAGAAAATATCTTTCCCTTTCTGGTCTTCATCATTTTCTTATTAGTGAGCCTCTTTTTCCTAGATGCCAGCCTAATTATGTTGTCCGTTATTCCACTCACGCTGTGTGCGTTCAATTACTCTTTTCCGATCATGTCGTTGCTCTGTGCGATTACCGGCGTGATACTAAATTATCTCTATATTAATCAAGTCGGTATACTCATCGATTCGAATTCAGAAGCGTACATTAATTCGTTTCTCACCACAGCACGGCTCAACATCGCCATGTTAATTATGGCAATGCTGAGCGTCTCTCATTTTGTCTCGATGAACCGGCGGCTGATTAAAATCATCGAAAGCAACAGCCTGAAGGATGCGCTCACGAATACCTTCAATCGTCGCGCTTTTCTCAGCATGTTTAACGGGCGGCAGGGCGTGTTGATGAATAAGAAAAAGCGCCAACTAACGCTGCTGTTTTTGGATATCGATTATTTTAAGCAGGTCAATGATACCTACGGCCATGCCTGCGGCGATGAACTGATCGCCAGCTTTGCCCGTATGCTGAGTGCTACGATTCGTCCGAGCGACATCCTTTGTCGCTGGGGTGGGGAGGAGTTCGTGATTGCCGCTTATGACCTGACGGCTGAGCAATCCGAAGCCATGGCTGAAGCGCTGCGGCATCTTACGGAATCCACGGCGCTGACGCTGTCCGACGGCCGAGAAATCCATTTTACGACCAGTATTGGTGTTGCTATGTTTCCCCACCATGAAGGCGGCAATATTTACGATCTGATCGGGCTGGCGGACGAGCAGTTGTATAAAGCGAAAGCGCAGGGGCGTAATCGTGTCTGTATGCGACTGGTCGAAGAGGCCTGACTCTTCCCTTGACCTTCCCCTTACTGGAACGTCTACCCTCAAAGTTACTGTGACTGATTGAGGAGTTGTGATGAAGAAAGTCCATTTGTTATTAACGGCAGCGTTGCTGGTTCCGTTTCTCTCGTTCGCGGCCGACAGCGCGCATAGCGGACACGGTGCGGCGAACGACGCGTCGTCCTCCCAGCAGGCGTATAAGAAAGGGATGGATGCGATGCATAGCGATATGATGGAAGGGATGCAGTCCAGCGACCCTGATATTGCCTTTGCCAAAGGGATGATTGCGCATCACCGCGGCGCGATTGATATGGCGAAGACGGAGTTGCAATACGGCAAAGATCCGGAATTGCGTAAGCTGGCGGAAGAGATTATCAAAGCCCAGCAGCCAGAGATCGACCAAATGGAAGCCTGGCTGAAGAAGCAGGGCAAATAGTCCATTTTCCGATGGCGCTTCTTCTGAGAGGCGTCATTTTGTTTTTATCAGGCTGGGTAGTGGGCGGCTTTGCCTGATTGGTAAAAATTTAGTGACTGTTTTCACAGAATAAAACGTAGAGATAGCTTTCTCAGCGTGAACTTGTTAGAAAACAGGAAAGGACGTCACCAGAATTTTCTGGGCGAGACCTGGATAAAGCAGCGTATAGCACGCTGCTTTATCCAGGTTTTTTTTTGCTTATTTTCCAGCTGGCCAGCGGACAACAAGTGGGATGACGTGTATCAGGCAGTTGCAGCCATTGACGAAACGGGAAGTCATTATGAATAGCAAAGTGCTCGCTGAAAATATTCTGAGGTTGGTCGGAGGAGAGACGAACGTTTCGACTCTGGTGCATTGTGCAACACGCTTGCGCTTTAAGATTGTGGATCACGGTAAAGTGGATGTGGCTGCGCTTGAGGCGCTGGATGGCGTCATTACGGTCATCAATGCTTCAGGGCAATTGCAGGTGGTGATCGGGAATCGGGTGCCGGAGGTGTACCGCGCTTTTGGTTCGATCTCCAGGCTGCTGGAGGATGGCGACGGGAAACGCCAGACGGCAGAAAGCGAAGCATCAACGTCTGCGATGGGGCGGCTGATTGATCTGGTTGCCGGAATCTTTACCCCCTTGCTGGGGGCGATGGCGGCGGCAGGGGTGCTGAAAGGCGCATTGTCTATTGTGATTGCGCTCGGGTGGCTGAATACCAAAGAAAGTACCTATGTCATCCTGCATGCTGCGTCTGACAGCCTCTTTTACTTCCTGCCGATGCTGCTGGCGATTACCTCCGCCCGTAAATTTGAAACCAACATTTTTGTGGCGGTGTCGATTGCCGGCTCGCTGGTTTACCCGACGATTCAAGGATTGTTTGATGCCGGTCAGCCCGTGACGTTCTTCGGTCTGCCCATCGTCATGATGAAATATACCTCCTCGGTGATCCCGATTATCTTCAGCGTATGGCTGATGTCGTATATCGAGCGTTTCCTGAATCGTCATATTCACGAAAGCGTGCGTAACATTTTAACGCCGTTCTTCCTATTAACGCTGATGGTGCCGCTCACGCTGATGACCATCGGGCCGATTGGTATCTCGGCTAGTAAGCTGATTGCATCGGTGTTTGTCAGCATCTATAGCTTCAACCCGATTATTGCTGGGGCGCTGATTGCGGCGGCGTGGCAGATTTTAGTGATCTTCGGTGTGCACTGGGGTTTCGTGACCGTGTTTATTAATGACCTGTCGGTCATGGGACACAGCTACCTTAAAGCCGCCTCCAGCCCGTCGGTCTTTGCCCAGTCCGGCGCACTGCTGGGCGTCATGGTGCGTACCAAAGATAAAAAGCTTAAAGCGCTGGCGGGTAGTACGTTTATCGCCTCGCTGTTTGGCATCACGGAACCCGGAGTTTACGGCGTGACGCTGAAGCTGAAAAAACCGTTTATCTGCGCGGTGATCGCCGCTGCAATCGGGGGCGCTATCGTCGGCTATGCGAAAAGCTCTGCGGTCTCTATGGGGATGCCCGGCTTGCTGACGCTGCCGATTTTCTACGGCGAAGGTTTTGTTGGGTTCCTTATTGGTTGCGCTATCGCCTTCGCGGTGAGTTTTGTGCTGACCATCATTGTTGGGTTTGACGATCCCGTACCGCCTGCTGAAAAAGCGCCAGTGCCAACGCACTCTTCAACAGCGACACCTGCTGCGCCTGTATCACGTCAGAACGCGAATGCTGTGCCTCTGGCGCTGAAAGACGCACCTGAAACGGCTGAACAGCTGGGGTCGCCAGCAAAAGGTGAACTGATTTCGCTGGAAGCGGTAAATGACAAAGTGTTCTCTTCCGGCGTCGTCGGACAGGGGGTCGCCATTCTGCCGCAAGAAGGTCGTATCTATTCGCCGGTGGACGGCATGATTGCCAGCACGTTCGCCAGCGGCCATGCCGTCGGCATTCTCTCGCAAAAGGGGGTGGAGATTCTGATTCATGTCGGCATCAACACGGTACAGTTGGAAGGTCAGTATTATCAGATGCACGTTGCAGAAGGCGATAAAGTGACAAAAGGCCAACTGCTGCTGGAGTTCGATCTGGACGCGATCCAGAAGGCGGGCTACGACACGGTGACGCCGATGGTTATTACGAATGCAGAGGAATATCACGTATTCAGCCCGGGTACAGCACGTCAGTTGAGGGTAGGAGACACGGTTATTGCGCTGGCGTAACGCAATAAATCAGACGGCGCTGTGTGAATACGCCGTCTGATTTTCTCTATCATCTTATGTTCTATAGCGTTACAGCGATTTGCCGTTGCTGTTAATCACATCCTGATACCAGTAGAAGCTGTCTTTGCGCCGACGCTCCAGCGTACCTTTGCCATCATCATCGCGATCCACATGAATAAAGCCGTAGCGTTTTGACATCTGCGCCGTCCCCGCGCTGACCAGATCGATCGGTCCCCAACTGGTGTAGCCCAGCAGTTCGACACCATCGTCGATGGCTTCACGCACCTGAATCAGATGGCGACGCAGGTAATCAATGCGGTAACTGTCGTGAATGCTGCCGTCCTCTTCCACCACGTCGCGTGCACCCAGACCGTTTTCCACGATGAACAGCGGCTTCTGATAGCGGTCATACAGCTCGTTCAGCAGGAAGCGCAGGCCTTCGGGGTCGATCTGCCAGCCCCATTCGGAGGCTTCAAGGTGCGGGTTAGGAATCAGACGGATGATATTGCCGCGTGAGGACTGATATTTCTCCGGCTCGAAGGTTGCGCAGCCGCTCATGTAATAGCTGAAGGAGACAAAGTCTACGGTGTGGCTCAGATCGTCTTTATCCTGCGCGGTAATGGTGAGTTCGACACCATTTTCCCGGAAATAGCGCTGGATCCAGGCCGGATAGGTGCCGCGTACCTGCACATCGCCGAAGAACAGCCATTCACGGTTCTTGCTCTGTGCTTCCAGCACATCTTTCGGATGGCAGGTCATGGGGTAGCGCACCGCGCCCAATAGCATGTTGCCGATTTTGGCATCCGGGATAATGTCGTGGCAGGCTTTTACCGCGCGTGCGCTGGCAACCAACTGGTGGTGAATAGCCTGATAAATCTCTTGCTTCGAGGGTTCGCCGCCCAGCCCGATGCCCGTAAAGGGTGAATGCAGCGCCATATTGATTTCATTGAAGGTCAGCCAGTGCTTCACTTTGTCTTTATAGCGGCTGAAAACGGTACGGGCATACTTCTCAAAATGGTCGATGACGGCACGGTTGCCCCAGCCCCCCAGCTTTTTCACCAGCCCGTAAGGCATTTCATAGTGCGACAGCGTAATCAGCGGCTGAATCTGGCGTTTTGCCATTTCATCGAACAGGCGATCGTAGAAGGCCAGACCGGCTTCACAGGGCTCGGCTTCATCGCCTTCGGGGTAAATGCGCGTCCAGGCAATCGAGGTGCGTAACACCTTAAAACCCATTTCGGCAAACAGCTGAATATCCTGCGGGTATTGATGATAAAAATCGATGGCCCGATCTTTGATGCAGCTAATGCTCTCATCGCGTTCCGTCACCGGACCATGCACGCCTTTTAGCTGAAGATCGGAGGTCGACACGCCTTTACCGTCTTCATTCCATGCGCCTTCAACCTGGTTTGCTGCGACTGAACCGCCCCATAAAAATCCGTCGGGGAATGCTTTCATGGTATTTCTCCTTATCGTTTTCTACATCATTACGCTGCGTCGGGCTGTGGCTCCGCGCTGGGAACCGCCGGATGACAGGCAAAAAAAAACTTGGGCAGAAGAGAGTATCACTACTCACCTCTGCCCAAGTCTCGCCCGCCATTGGCGGTAACGTCTTGTTAGAACACTATACAATCCTGAATCTCTGCGGCAATGCCCCCGTCTGGTTATGTGACGCGAGTCACGGCATCTCTGCTGGCATGATTCGCGCTGACAGGCGTTAGGTGTTTTCCCCTAACGCCTGCTGATACGGTAATTACGCTTTCGCTTTCAGTGCCTTGACGACGGCTTCGCCCAGTGCTTGAGCGGATGCCGGGTTTTGGCCGGTGATCAGTCGCCCATCAACGACGACTTTATTTTCAAATATTGGGGCTTCTTCAAATGTTGCGCCATCCTTTTTCAGTGCCGCTTCAAGTTCAAACGGAACGATCTTGTCGTAATGACGGGACACTTCTTCTTCCGCGGTAAAACCGGTAAGGCGACGGCCTTTAATCAACAGTTCACCATTGCTGAGCTTCACATTCAGCAAGCCTGCCGGACCGTGGCAAACGGCACTGATGATGTCATTTTTCTCGTACATGGTACGCACGATGTTGATCAACTCAGGATTGTTGACGAAATCCCACATTGGTCCATGTCCTCCAACCAGCAGGATCGCGCTATATTTCGCGGGATCAACCTTTGCCAGCGGGATTGAATTAGCCAGTTTGTTGCGGTGTTCCGGGTTAGTCCAGAAATCCAGACTTGCCCGATCTTTGAGATCGAATCCGTCAAACGGAGGCATCCCGCCTTTGGGGCTCGCAATATCGTAATCCAGCCCAGCTTTGTCAAAAACCTCGACCGGATGAGTGAGTTCTGGGAACCAGAAACCGCCAACGAGATCGGGGGTTTTTTTATCCAGACTGGAGACGACGATTAATACTTTCTCTTCTTTCAAATTGGCCTGGGCGAAAACAGGGGAGGCTGCGGCAAACACAGCCATCGCGGCGATAAGACCAGCACAGCGCTTGATGATTGACATAAAAAACTCCTTTCAGCAGGTGGTGATGGTCGCCACTATATCCGTGATAATTGGCTGAAAACAGACGGTAAAAACGGAACGTATTGTTTAAAAAATCGATGTAATCACTTTATATTGTCGTGATAAATTATCGTAAAATGCGTTTGATGATCCCTGTGTTGCATGACGATGAGGAACCCTGATGGGGCAATCCGATAGTTTTGATGGACTGGCAGAATTTCTGGCTATAGCGAAACGTTTGAGCATTCGTAAAGCCGCGCTCGATCTGGGTAAGACGCCGGGAGCGGTGAGCCTATCGCTCCAGAAACTGGAGCATCGCCTCGGCGTGCTACTTTTCCACCGCACGACGCGCAAGATGGCATTGACGGAAGCGGGGGAAGAGCTGCTGCTGAGAATCGGGCCTGCGGCACACGTTATCGCAACAGGTTTTGAAGATGTGGCTCAATCGGCAAAAAAACCATCGGGGACGTTGAAGCTGATCGTAGAACGCTTAGCATTGCCCCATGTTATCGAGCCGCTCATCCCTGCATTTCGTCAGGCGTGGCCGAATTTGAATATCGATATCACGGTGAGTAATCGTCACGATAATTTCGTCTCTGGAGGCTATGATGCTGGCATCATGATTGGTTCATATATCGAACAGGATATGATCGCAGTGCGGCTTTCCCCGCCATTCAAGTGGGCGGTATTTGGTTCGCCGGACTATTTCAAAGCGAATGGTAAGCCTAAAGCGACGCGCGATCTGGTGCATCACGAATGTATTCGCTTTCGTCGCCCTGAAAAGGGGGATATTTATCGATGGGAGTTTGTCGAAAATAAAGAAACTATAAGAGTTGAGCCAGCCGGTACCATTACCGTGAACGATGGCGAGCTCATGCGTAGCCTCGCGGTCAGGAGCGTTGGGCTTATTTACTCATCCACTTTCCATACTTCACGCGAGCTGGCAAACGGCACGCTGGAAGCTGCGTTACTCGATCTCTCGCCGGGAAACGACTGCCTCTTTCTTTATTTCTCAAGAGCTGCGAGGAATCAACCCAAATTGCGCGCGTTTATCGACGTATGTTCGCAGATAATTAAGACGTGAATGTGTGGGCTAATTCATCCGTTAGTTTTTCGAAGCATACTCAACTGAACCTGTTTTACATTCGTACATGGCAAACAACGAGTGTGTTTTCTGTGGGCCGGAGACGGTGAATGCCAGGAGGTAAACCTCGGGATCGGATAACGTGGGTGAGGCAGCTTTATCAAAAGCAATCACAGGTGTTGCGGTGCCGAGGTGTTCGGGTTGGAACTTAACCCAGCGTGGAATGCGGAGTGTCAGGAAATCGTGCTTCACATAGTCGATGGCTTGCTCATACGTCACCTCCAGGCAGGACGGGCCACTATGTCTGAGGTAATAATCGTAGCCCGCTAAGGCGATGACCGCTGCCGCAACGCAACCAGCCGTTTTGGTTTTCCATTCCATCCCGCTTCTTCCTGATAAACATAAACCGACGCCCAAAAATAAAGGAGCTGCGCTATTAACGCAACTCCTTGAATTTGGTGGCCCCTGCTGGACTTGAACCAGCGACCAAGCGATTATGAGTCGCCTGCTCTAACCACTGAGCTAAGGGGCCGAATGGGCGATGATTATACGGTAATGTGCGGGGGCAGGTCTATAGCCTATCTGCCGGGTGGTGGTTTTATACTCAAGATAGCTTGTTGTTATTCTTATCAGAATTTACGATGGCTGTAGTCAACGGAAGTAGGGAAAGACATGATTACCGATATTTTGGCCATGAATCTTCAGGTTGTTTTCTGCGGCATCAACCCCGGGCTGTCGACGGCCCATCACGGTTACCACTTCGCTAACCCCAGTAATCGCTTCTGGAAAGTGATTTATCAGGCTGGCTTTACCGAACGTTTGCTGACACCCACGGAAGAACAGCATCTGCTGGATACCGGATGCGGCATTACCATGCTGGTGGAGCGCCCAACGGTTGAAGCCACCGAACTGGGGCGAGACGAGCTGCTGCAAGGTGGCAATGCGATTGTCGAGAAGATGACGCACTATCAGCCGCGTGCGCTGGCGGTGTTAGGGAAGCAGGCGTTCAGTCAGGCGTTTGGTATCAAGAAGGTTTCGTGGGGGCGTCAGGAGCAGCGTATTGGCGAGACGCAGGTTTGGGTACTGCCGAACCCTAGTGGGCTGAACCGTGCGACGCTGGAGTCGCTGGTGGCGTCGTATCAGGAACTGCATCAGGCGTTGCAGAATAAGGCGTGAAACCAATCTGAGCGTTTTGACGGGCAAAAAATAACCCCGGCGGACCGAGGCTATTTATCATGCAGTTATCTGAAGTGTGTTAGCTGAGGAATGAATTAATCATCCAGGAAGCTACGCAGCACTTCGGAACGGCTTGGGTGGCGCAGTTTACGCAGTGCTTTCGCTTCGATCTGACGAATACGTTCACGCGTAACGTCAAACTGTTTGCCCACTTCTTCCAGCGTATGGTCGGTGTTCATATCGATACCGAAACGCATGCGCAGGACTTTCGCTTCACGCGCGGTCAGACCAGCCAGTACGTCGTGTGTCGCAGAACGCAGGCTTTCCGACGTGGCGGAATCCAGCGGCAGCTCCAGCGTCGTATCTTCGATGAAATCGCCCAAATGTGAATCTTCATCATCACCAATCGGGGTTTCCATTGAAATCGGCTCTTTCGCGATTTTCAGCACTTTACGGATTTTGTCTTCCGGCATCAGCATACGCTCAGCCAGCTCTTCCGGCGTCGGCTCACGACCCATTTCCTGCAACATCTGACGAGAGATACGGTTCAGTTTGTTGATCGTCTCAATCATGTGTACCGGAATACGGATGGTACGTGCCTGATCGGCGATAGAACGGGTGATCGCCTGACGGATCCACCAGGTCGCATAGGTCGAGAATTTGTAACCACGGCGATATTCAAACTTATCTACCGCTTTCATCAGACCGATGTTGCCTTCCTGAATCAGGTCGAGGAACTGCAAACCACGGTTGGTGTATTTCTTCGCGATAGAAATAACCAGACGCAGGTTAGCTTCCACCATTTCTTTCTTGGCACGACGCGCTTTCGCTTCACCAATCGACATACGGCGGTTGATGTCTTTCACCTGTTCGATCGTCAGGCCAGTTTCTTCTTCGATCTGTTGCAGTTTTTGCAGGCTGCGGGTGACGTCTTCTTCAACATCATTCAGCTTTTCAGACCATGGTTTGCCCATAGCGACTGCTGCGGCAAACCAAGTGTTGTTGGTTTCATTGCCAGTAAACATCGTGACGAAGTTTTTCTTCGGCATTTTGCACTGTTCAACACACAACTTAATGATCAAACGTTCCTGAGTACGAACGCGATCCATCATGGAACGCATGCTGTTAACCAGGAAATCAAACTGTTTTGGCACCAGACGGAACTGTTTGAAGACTTCGGATAGGTTCAGGATTTCCTGTGCTGCCAGCGCATGGCTACGACCGTGGGCTTTGATAGCCTGACGGGTCGTTTCATATTGTTCACGCAGCTCGGTGAACTTCTCACGCGCCAGCTCAGGATCGATGCTGTTGTCGTCTTCTTCTTCCTCGTCGTCTTCTTCCTCGTCATCATCGTCAATTTCTTCGCTCGAAAGCTCAGAACCAACGTGAGTCGCGGTAGGCGCAATGTCCTCTTCCGCATTAGGATCAACGAAGCCAGTAATCAGGTCGGACAGGCGGCTTTCGCCCGCTTCGACGCGATCATACTGTTCCAGCAGGTAAGTAATGGCTTCAGGATACTCCGCAACAGAGCACTGAACCTGGTTGATACCGTCTTCAATACGCTTGGCGATATCGATCTCGCCTTCGCGCGTCAGCAGTTCAACGGTACCCATTTCACGCATGTACATGCGAACCGGGTCGGTGGTGCGACCAATTTCCGATTCAACACTGGATAGAACCTGCGCAGCAGCCTCTGCCGCATCTTCATCGGCATCATTGGTGTTTTCGGCCAGCAACAGATCGTCTGCATCCGGTGCTTCTTCCATCACCTGGATGCCCATGTCGTTAATCATCTGGATGATATCTTCGATCTGATCCGAGTCGATGATATCTTCCGGCAGATGGTCATTGACCTCAGCATAGGTCAGGTAGCCTTGCTCCTTACCACGGGTGACAAGCAGCTTCAGCTGTGACTGCGGGTTTTGCTCCATAAGACGGTATCCACACTTCAGAGTATTTGGGTTGGTGTCGGTCAGCGTAGTTCGCTAACAATAGCATTAGGGGTATTTTTCTTATCGCCGCGCCCCTGTAGCGGCTCTTTGCAGGGCTCGACCCTGCTATTTATCGGCAATTAAGCCTCTGTATCAGTGTTTTCTGGTCAATGCCAGTTGTAGCGACCAAAACTCTTTTTTTTCTTTGGCGCTGAGCCCATTCGGATTTGTCCTGTCACGGGCAATCAAAATTTCTAATCGCTGGTTCAATAACTGATCGTAGAGCTCTGCCAGACTGATTCTGAACTTCTCTTCGAGCTCTTCCTCTACGATCATATGGTTCCATACCGCGATGGTTTCAAGCTGTTTATAGTATTTGCTGTCGCGATATTGCTCTAATAGTAGTGCCATGCTCATCCCCGGGCTGGCGTTACAGGTTTTCACCAAATCCTGAAACAACGGTAGACCGGGGACTTTATCTTGTTCAATACCTTCTAACGCGAGGTCTGGAACCTCAGTTGCCAGCCTCGGGTTTTGCACTAACAGTCCTATAAGTATACGCATAGTTGTGACTTTTAGTTGCGGCGTCTGATAAGGCTGATCCTGTTCTGTGGCTTTGGGTAACAGCCGATCCAACTGGCTATCATCCAAAATACCCAGTTTGTTGCCGAGCTGCTGGCGTAAGTAGAGCCGTTGTGTTTCTCCCGGCACTTGACCAATCAATGGCATAGCGAGAATACCAAGTTTGGTTCGACCATCAGGAGAACTCATATCTACTTGCTGTTGCAGCGTTTCAAACAGAAACTGTGACAGCGGCAGAGCGTGTTCCATGCGCTGCTCAAAAACAGCTTTGCCTTCTTTACGTACCAGCGTGTCGGGATCTTCACCGTCCGGCAAGAACATAAAGCGTAGCTGACGGCCATCGTTCAAATAGGGTAGTGCAGTTTCCAAGGCGCGCCATGCCGCTTCCCGTCCAGCACGGTCTCCGTCGTAACAACACACCACCTGGTCTGTGGCACGGAATAGTAACTGAATGTGTTCGGCAGTGGTGGAAGTCCCCAAGGATGCCACCGCATAATCAATACCAAATTGCGCCAACGCCACCACATCCATATAACCTTCAACAACCAAGAGCCGTTTGAGATCTTTATGGTTTTGCTGTGCTTCATACAGGCCGTACAACTGACGACCTTTATGGAAAATGCCTGTTTCCGGCGAGTTCAGATACTTCGGTGTATCGTTACCTAACACGCGTCCGCCGAAGGCAATCACTCGCCCCCGCTTATCGCGAATGGGGAACATCACGCGTTCGCGGAAACGGTCGTATGTTCTGCCCTGATCGTTAGTCACCAGCATACCGGCATCGTTCAATACTGTGCGATCGTGACCTTCACCAAACCGTTTGAGAACGTTGTCCCAGCCTGATGGGGCGAAGCCTATTGCAAAATGACTAATAATTTCTGCACTTAAACCACGTTGTTGCAAATACTGCAAGGCAGGAACACCGACGGAATGGTGCAGCGCTTGTTGATAAAACGAACTGATTTGCCCCATCAATTCGTACTGATTATGCCGTTGATGAATTTCTTGCTTGGTTGGGCCAGTGCCGGTTTCATAAGGCACTTCGAGGCCGTATTGAGTGGCAAGTTCTTCAATGGTTTCAACGAATTCGAGACGATCGTAATTCATCAAAAAGTCTATGGCGTTGCCGTGTGCACCACAGCCAAAACAGTGATAGAACTGTTTGTCACCGTTTACGGTGAATGAGGGGGTTTTCTCGTGATGGAACGGGCAGCACGCATGATAGTTTTTGCCCTGCTTTTTCAGTTTGACGCGCGCGTCAATGAGATCGACGATGTCGGTGCGAGCCAGCAGGTCATTAATAAATACGCGTGGGATTCGTCCAGCCATAAGCCCCTGGTGTATATCCTTCTGTAAGGTGGTTACATTGGATATAGCTTATAAACGACAACAAGCCGCGCTTCCTTTCGGAAAGCACGGCCTTACGTATGCAACTGCTAAGTCTGCGGATTAATCACGCGTTGGAGGGAAACCCTCCTGAAAATTAATACAGACGAGTGCGGCGTGCGTTTTCTCGAGCCAATTTCTTCGCGTGACGTTTCACTGCAGAAGCTTTAGCGCGCTTACGTTCGGTCGTTGGTTTTTCATAAAACTCACGACGACGAACTTCAGCCAGAACGCCTGCTTTTTCACAGGAACGTTTGAAGCGACGCAGAGCTACGTCGAACGGCTCGTTTTCACGTACTTTAATTACCGGCATGTGCCTCTCACCTCAATAAATTCGGTTTGCCGCTGGCCTTGTGCCAGCCTTTTCAAAATGGTGCGGAATTCTACTGCAAACGTGACGCCTTTGTAAAGCATTGCGGTGATCATAAAACACCCAACCGCGGCCAGAGCAGAAATCAGGCCGCTTATGGTAGACTATCCACAGTTTGAAGCAAGCGGCATTCAACGGGCGCTTGTATCGCCATCAAAGTAGGAACAGCAATGCGCGTATTGGGTATCGAAACATCCTGTGATGAAACCGGCGTGGCCATTTATGACACAGAGACCGGTTTGCTCGCTAATCAGTTATACAGTCAGGTTACATTACATGCTGATTACGGTGGCGTAGTGCCTGAGCTCGCCTCACGCGATCACGTGCGTAAAACGGTTCCGTTAATTCAGGCGGCGCTGCGCGAAGCTGGGCTACAGGCTGATGATATCGATGGCGTGGCTTACACCGCTGGCCCAGGTTTGGTCGGTGCGCTATTGGTGGGCGCGACGATTGGTAGGTCATTGGCATTCGCTTGGGGTGTGCCGGCGATGCCTGTGCATCATATGGAAGGGCATTTGCTGGCACCGATGTTGGAAGATAATCCGCCAGCGTTTCCCTTCGTGGCGCTGTTGGTTTCTGGTGGCCATACGCAGCTCATCAGCGTGACGGGCATTGGTGAATATCGCCTGCTGGGCGAGTCGATTGATGACGCGGCGGGTGAGGCGTTTGATAAAACGGCGAAATTACTGGGATTAGATTATCCCGGTGGCCCAATGCTGTCGAAAATGGCGCAGGCGGGAGATTCCCAGCGCTTCACGTTTCCGCGCCCGATGACCGATCGTCCGGGGCTGGATTTCAGCTTCTCTGGGCTAAAAACGTTTGCGGCTAATACGATTCGTAGCAACGGTGATGACGATCAAACGCGTGCCGATATTGCACGTGCCTTTGAAGATGCCGTGGTAGATACGCTGGCGATAAAATGTCGCCGTGCGCTGGATGAGACGGGCTTTAAACGACTGGTCATGGCGGGGGGCGTGAGTGCAAACCGGACGCTGCGCCAGCGCTTAGGTGAAGTGATGGCGAAACGCGGTGGTGAAGTATTTTATGCCCGCCCCGAATTCTGCACAGATAACGGCGCGATGATTGCTTATGCGGGCAGTGTACGTCTGGTTCATGGCGCGAGCCAGACGCTGGGCGTATCCGTTCGGCCACGTTGGCCATTGGCTGAATTGCCTGCGGTGTGAGGCGTTAAACGCAATAGTCGCTACGTGTAGCGGGTCTGCACGTAGCGGAAAACGTAGTAAAAAATACGTAGCAAAGAACGAATGACAAAAAGCGGCAGCGGACGAGCGAGTTACAGCTCTTGTTCGAATAGCACCAGAATAGCTTCGTAGAGTTGTTTGACGCTGAAGCCTCTTGCCGGGGTGGTAAAAATAGTGTCATCACCCGCGATGGTGCCGAGAATACCTTCTGACTTCCCAAGTGAGTCCAGCAGGCGGGCAATGAGCTGCGCGGCTCCAGGGCTGGTATGAATCACCACAACGGCATCATTGTAATCTACGTCCAGCACAAGGTTCTTCAGTGGGCTGGACGTCGTCGGAACGCCAAGTTCAGCAGGGAGACAATACACCATCTCCATTTTGGCATTGCGTGTGCGCACGGCACCAAATTTCGTTAGCATCCGTGACACCTTGGATTGGTTGATGTTTTCAAATCCGTCGTCTTGCAATGCCTGAACAATTTCACTTTGAGAACTGAACTTCTCTTCCTTTAACAGCGCTTTGAACGCTTTAACGAGGTCTTCTTGTTTTGTCGAATTTCGCATTCTGCACCGGATTAATTGTTATGGTTAATCTTCCTATTATGCAGTTGTGTGAATTTTTATGCAATTAAATTGCGTATAATTCCAGTCTCTTTCACCAGATATGCGTTAGTCGCTGTTTTCAAAAAAATCGACTCTCGGGTAGTCCGAAAAATGCGTCCTGCGTCACATAAAAGTAAATCAAATGTTATCAAAATGATGTTGTTTGGACGCCATCGATCGGTGTAATGTAGCGCACAGGTTAATCGCACGTGAATGAACACCGCGTTATAGCTCAATAGCTTATTAACTTTACTTACCTTTCAAACGAATGGTTGTTTTTGATTTATTATTAGAGACATAGCGTATTTTTTGTCTCTCATGTCATTTGTAGAAAGATAAGTAGGTTGCTCGTATCCCCATTTTTATATTCTGTTTATAACTAGATGAATTCACGGCACTTTTTTATTTTATGATAATAAGGAGTTTAGGATGAAAGTTGCAGTTCTCGGAGCAGCAGGTGGTATCGGTCAGGCACTCGCACTCCTCCTCAAAACCCAGCTTCCTTCAGGTTCAGAACTATCCCTTTACGATATCGCCCCAGTAACGCCGGGTGTTGCCGTCGATCTGAGCCACATTCCTACAGCAGTGAAGATCAAAGGCTATAGCGGTGAAGATGCTAAACCCGCGCTTGTTGGTGCCGATATCGTGCTGATTTCCGCAGGTGTGGCACGTAAACCTGGTATGGATCGTTCCGATCTGTTCAACGTCAATGCAGGCATTGTGCGTAATCTGGTTGAGCAAATTGCGGTTACTTGTCCGAAAGCCTGTATCGGTATCATCACCAACCCGGTGAATACAACCGTTGCCATTGCAGCCGAAGTGCTGAAAAAAGCGGGCGTATACGACAAAAACAAACTGTTCGGCGTCACCACGCTGGATATTATCCGTTCCAACACGTTCGTTGCTGAGCTGAAAGGCAAACAGCCGCAGGATATTAATGTGCCTGTTATCGGCGGACACTCTGGTGTGACGATCCTGCCTCTGCTGTCTCAGGTTCCTGGTATCAGCTTCAGCGAGCAGGAAGTGGCTGACCTGACCAAGCGTATCCAGAATGCGGGCACCGAGGTTGTTGAAGCCAAAGCAGGTGGCGGATCGGCTACGTTGTCGATGGGTCAGGCTGCGGCACGTTTTGGTCTGTCTCTGGTTCGCGCGCTGCAAGGCGAAAGCGGTGTGGTGGAATGTGCATACGTTGAAAGTGATGGCAAATATGCCCGCTTCTTCGCTCAACCGATTCTGTTAGGCAAAGACGGCGTCGCTGAGCGTAAAGACATCGGCACATTAAGCGCTTTTGAGCAAAATGCGCTTAACAGCATGCTGGATACGCTGAAGCAGGATATCGAGCTAGGCGAGACGTTCATCAAGAATTAATCATTGAGATTCTTGTAATACGTAGCGTTGAATAAAAAGCCGGAGATCGCTATCTCCGGCTTTTCTTTTTTAATCGGGACGGATGAGTCTTTTTCTGTCGATAAGCTCATTGGTTTCTGGATTGTAGTACCGGCTGGGCCAAATCTCTGAGGGGTGAATACCCAGCGCATCGGCAATCAGCCATTCCCCCTTGGGCCAAGGGCGTGAGAGCGCATTAGCTAACGTCGATGAGCTTAATCCGGCCGCTCGCGATACCGCCGCTAGCGTCGTGTTTTTCTTGCGCAGTGCAGCAATGATATCAGCGGGATGCCAGTCTTGTTTCCTTAAAATCATAATCCTTCCCTTATTTGCTATAAGACGACTGTCGATTAGTGGTATAAGTAACGGATGTTAGTTATATGCCGAACTAACATGACATTATTATTTGGAAATAATATAGCATTAATTTTCTTTAAAATTCTTAATTAATTTCCAAATTAGCGCGTTTTTGTTAGGGATGGCACTATCAGGATGAAAGGCAATGAAAAAAGAGTGGTTTGCTACCAGCGAATTGGTTGGAGTCGGCGGCCTTCCGAAATCAAGACAAGGATTAAATAAGCGCGCCCGAGAGGATGGATGGGAGAAGCGTCGCCGTAAAGGCGTCCAGGGAAGAGGAGTGGAGTACTCAATTCACAGCTTACCGGATACGGTAAAGAAATCCCTATTACTCGAAATCGAGCCTTCCGCCTATTCGGCGAAACAGCCTGCGGCACTGGCCGTATGGATGCAGATTTACCAGCAACTATCTGAAAAAGAAAGAGATGATTTAATCGCTTATATTCTGCGGGTCGGGGTGTCTTCCACGCTGAGCCAGTTGGGTATTACGCCATCGGATGAGGAGCCAATCTCATCAATGGAAATTGACTGAGCTACCGAGGGCGAACTCGTAGAGTGCTGACGTTGGTGCTAAAAAGGAACCTGTATTTTCTGTCGCTTTACCGTAGTGCTTCTGGCCGCGATGTTTCAGCATCGCGCTGGATTTAATCATTTCTTTATTACTTAGGTGTGTCGGTAACGCGTAAAAGTTAGCGGTTTAAGTAATTATAGTCTATTATATGGAAACTTTTGGGCGAGTTGACGTAATGCCTGTTCAAAACAAACAAGGGAGTGATGAGTATGGACAAAGAATGGTTTGCAACAAGTGAGCTGGTCGGCGTAGGTGGATTGCCTAAGTCGCCGCAGGGGTTGAATAAGCGGGCACGAGACGACGGTTGGGAAAAGCGCAGGCGGAAAGGGGTTCAAGGGCGCGGTGTTGAATATTCTATTCGTAGTTTGCCGAATGAGGTCAGGAACTCTCTGCTCGTAAAAGAGAATCCGCCAACCGAATATTATCGTATCGATAATGAGCCGACCCTGTTGTCATCGTGGGTGCATATTTTCCATCAGCTTTCCGTTGATGAACGAACCCGGCTGATTAATTTCATCTTGCGTGAAGGGACAATAGCGATGTTGTCTAGGCTGGATGATGTCACAATCGACCAGACTGCCTAAGTCTGGCGAACGAGTAGCGCTGCAAGACAGCGCTACTTATGAATTAACGATCTTATCAGATAAGAACCTTACACCACGTTAGAAATCGCGTTGTACGGCTAAATGGGCAAGGCCCTCGAGCGCCATACGGTATGGTGTTTCCGGCAGTTGCTGTAGTGCGCTAATTGCCTTATCTGCCTCTTCTTCGGCACGCTGCCGCGTATAATCAAGTGAACCGCATTGCTGCATGGCGGAAAGAACCGGTTCCAGCAAATGACGCCCGTTTCCTTCTTCAATGGCCTTGCGAATCAGCGAACTCTGTTCTGCATTTCCATGACGCATCGCATGCAGTAACGGCAGCGTTGGCTTGCCTTCATTGAGGTCATCACCCGTGTTTTTACCCAGCGTTTTGCCGTCTGCGCTGTAGTCGAGCAGATCGTCAATTAACTGGAATGCGGTGCCCAAATAGCGGCCATAGTCCTGAAGCGCTTTTTCTTGCTCTGGCGTCGCACCAGCAAGGATGGATGAAGATTGTGCTGCGGCTTCAAATAAACGCGCCGTTTTACTGTAAATGACGCGCATGTAGCTTTCTTCCGTGATATCAGGGTCGTTGCAATTCATTAGCTGCAAGACTTCGCCTTCAGCAATCACGTTCACCGCTTCTGACATCAGCGCTAGCACACGTAACGATTCGAGGCTGGTCATCATCTGGAAGGCGCGTGTATAGATGAAATCCCCAACCAACACGCTCGCTGCGTTGCCAAAGGCGGCATTTGCTGTTGCTTTACCCCGGCGCATGTCGGACTCGTCTACCACATCATCATGTAGCAGCGTTGCGGTGTGGATAAATTCGATCAGTGCTGCGACAGTGACATGCTTATCACCGTTATAGTCGAGGGCTCTGGCTGCAAGTACAGCAATCATCGGGCGTATACGTTTCCCACCACCGCTAATGATGTAGTGTCCAAGCTGGTTTATCAAAACGACGTCGGAATTCAGCTGTTCAAGAATGACGTTATTAACAGCTGCCATATCCTGTGCAGTCAATGCTGTAATTTGTTCTAGATTCATGGTTTGTGCCAACGTATGTCTTCAACACTGCCGTAAGATTGCTGTTGCATATCGGCAAGACGGAACTTATTGCGCCGATTGTACTTGAAAAATGAGAGAGATAAACGGCAGTTGATACGTTGTATTCTTTTTCTTCACATCCGTTGATTATGCACTTGTCATCCTCAGTATTTTTGCGTAGAATTCGCGCCCTATTATGAATATTTATAGCGCGCTCTGAAACCTATTAACGGGTGCGCGGAAAGCGGAGTTTTATATGTACGCAGTTTTCCAAAGTGGTGGTAAACAACACCGAGTAAGCGAAGGTCAAACCGTTCGCTTGGAAAAGCTGGACATCGCAACTGGTGAAGCCGTTGAGTTTGACCAAGTTCTGATGGTTGCCAACGGTGAAGAAATCAAAATCGGCGTTCCTTTCGTCGATGGCGGTAAAATCAAAGCTGAAGTTGTTGCTCATGGTCGTGGCGAAAAGGTGAAGATCGTTAAGTTCCGTCGCCGTAAACACTACCGTAAGCAAGCAGGCCACCGTCAGTGGTTCACTGACGTGAAAATTACCGGCATCAGCGCTTAAGATTAGGAGAGCGGATTAAATGGCACACAAGAAAGCTGGCGGTTCAACCCGTAACGGTCGTGACTCTAACGCACAACGTCTTGGCGTAAAACGTTTTGGCGGCGAAAGTGTTCTGGCTGGCAACATCATCGTTCGTCAACGTGGTACTAAATTCCACGCAGGAACTAACGTTGGCTGCGGGAAAGACCATACTCTGTTTGCTTTGACTGATGGTAAAGTTCAGTTTGAAGTTAAAGGCCCGAAAAACCGTAAATTTGTCAGCATCGTTGCTGAATAATTTTTCGCGTTAGGTCTTACGGATTTGAGCCCCGCAATTCTTTGCGGGGCTTTTTACATTCTGATTCTGAGTAAACCATCTGGATAAGTATGAATACTAAACAACAGACGGGTATCGGTCTGTGTCTGGCGCTGACTACGGCTGTTTGCTGGGGGGCGTTACCGATAGCCATGAAACAGGTTCTGGTAGTGATGGAACCTTATACTATTGTTTGGTATCGCTTTTTTATCGCGTCGATTGGACTCGGCATTATTCTGTCATCCCGTAAGATGCTGCCGCCAATGCGGGTTTTTCGGCATCGGCGTTGGTGGGTTCTGCTACTGATTGCGACGGCTGGACTACTGGGTAACTTTGTTTTCTTTAGCTCGTCTCTGCAATATCTGAGCCCGACAGCGTCTCAGGTTATCGGGCAACTTTCCCCTGTAGGCATGATGTTCGCCAGCGTACTTATCTTAAAGGAAAAGATGCGCGGCACGCAGGTCATTGGTGCGATCATGCTGATTTGCGGACTGATCCTGTTCTTTAATACCAGCCTGATTGAGATTTTTACCCGGCTGACTGACTACACGCTGGGCGTGTTGCTGGGTGTTTGCGCCTCGGCAGTATGGGTATCCTATGGCGTAGCGCAGAAAGTTCTATTGCGACGCCTGACATCGCAGCAGATTCTGTTTCTGTTATATGTGCTGTGCGTCGTCTTTATCACGCCTTTTGCCAAGCTTGAGGTTATTTTTCAACTGAGCAACTGGCAGCTTATTTGCCTGCTATTTTGCGGTGCGAATACGTTGATTGGCTATGGTGCGCTGGCGGAGGCAATGGCTCGCTGGCAGGCATCACAGGTTAGTGCGGTCATTACGTTGACGCCGTTGTTTACGCTGCTGTTTTCCGATCTACTGGTATTAGGATGGCCGACTCTCTTTGCTGCGCCAGTACTGAATTGGGTCGGCTATGTGGGCGCTTTTGTCGTTGTTGCTGGCGCTATGTTTTCCGCTATCGGGCATCGCCTCTTACCCGGTAAGAAAGAGCCCGTGCCGCCATTGATGGTGCAGAAGTAGCCGAAAAAAAAGCCTATTGCAGTGGTCACGGCCGCCTTTTGACATTCTGCATGGGTTGTTTATTTTTAATACAGATGAAATTATTGGAGCAGGCAGGTACAATCCGCTCCTTTGCTGGAATGCGTTCTGGTGCGTCAGTTTTTTAATGGTGAGTAGAAATACGCTACATGCCGTAAAATCAAAAAGTTACGCCAAGAAGAACCAATAACAAGCCTAAAACACGTAGATATTCTCTATTGGTTTTTTGCGGAGAGAATCAATGAAGTTTGTAGATGAAGCCACAATTCTCGTTGTGGCAGGCGATGGCGGTAACGGTTGTGTTAGCTTTCGCCGTGAAAAATATATTCCCAACGGCGGTCCGGACGGTGGTGACGGCGGTGATGGCGGTGACGTTTATCTGCTGGCAGACGAAAACCTGAACACGCTGATCGACTATCGTTTTGAAAAATCTTTCCGTGCTGAGCGCGGACAAAACGGGCAAAGCCGTGACTGTACGGGTAAACGTGGCAAAGATATTACGATTAAAGTCCCTGTTGGTACTCGTGTTCTGGATCAGGGAACCGGCGAAGTGCTGGGCGATATGACGCGTCATCAGCAGAGCCTGATGGTGGCGAAAGGCGGCTGGCATGGTTTAGGTAACACGCGTTTTAAATCGTCCGTCAACCGTGCTCCTCGCCAGAAAACCAGCGGTACGAAAGGCGAAGAGCGTGAGCTGACGCTGGAACTGCTGTTGCTGGCTGACGTGGGTATGCTTGGCCTGCCTAATGCCGGTAAATCGACCTTTATCCGCGCAGTATCAGCAGCAAAGCCGAAAGTGGCAGATTATCCGTTTACCACGCTGGTGCCGAGCCTTGGTGTTGTCCGTATGGATAGCGAACAGAGCTTTGTTGTGGCGGATATCCCTGGTTTGATTGAGGGCGCATCTGAAGGAGCTGGGTTAGGGATTCGCTTCCTGAAACACCTTGAACGCTGCCGTGTCCTGTTGCATCTGGTTGATTTAGCACCGATTGATGAGTCAGACCCAATTGAAAATGCCAAAATCATTATCAACGAGTTAGAGCAGTATGGCGCGGGTTTGGCAGAAAAACCGCGTTGGCTGGTTTTCAACAAAGTTGATTTGATCGACAAGGCTGAAGCGGAAAAACGTGCCAAAGAGATTGCGGCTGCGCTTGGCTGGGATGATAAATACTATCTGATTTCTGCAGCGAACCGTGAAGGCGTCAACCCACTTTGCTGGGATGTGATGAACTTCCTGAAAGCCAATCCGAAAGTAACGGCGATTGCCGAAAGCGCACCGGAAAAAGTGGAGTTCATGTGGGATGATTATCACCGCGAACAGTTGGCTGAAATAGAAAAAGAAGCCGAGGAAGAGTGGGATGATGACTGGGACGATGAAGATGATGAAGGTGTTGAGATCATCTATCAAAAGTAATTCGTTCTTCTGTTAGTCAGGTCTTACATACGCGGGCTTATCCCATCAGGGTAAGCCCGCGTTGTTCTTTTAATTGCTCTGATAAATGTCTTTGTAGAGACGGCTTTCAAATCTCACCAGAGGGACGCGACGTGCGCGCTGGTCTTCTGGCGGTACGGCATAGCCAGACAGGAACTGGACGAATGCCATACGCTGGCCGCTCGCGGTAGTAATGAAGCCTGCCAGATTGTATACGCCCTGCAATGCCCCAGTTTTAGCCGAAACCTTGCCATCCACGCCAGCTTCATGCAGGCCACCACGATAACGCAGCGTGCCGTCATAGCCGGAAAGCGGAAGCATCGTGATGTAATTCAGTTCATTATCGTGCTGTGCGATGTACTGCAAAACCTGCATCATCGTTTCCGGTGAAATCAGGTTATGGCGCGACAGGCCTGAACCATCGACAACAATACTGTTTCCTAAATCTACACCCGCCTTCTGACGCAGAATTTGTCGCACGGCATCTGCACCAGCGCGCCACGTACCCGGCACGCTAAAACGCTCATGCCCAATAGTACGAAAGACCGTATCGGCAATCATGTTGTCTGATTTTTTCAACATGATAGTGAGCAGGTCGTGCAGTGGCGCTGACTGTGTCTGAGCCAGTATGCTTCCTGCCGGACCAGGCTGCGTTTGGCGACGAAGGCTGCCTTTTATACGGATATCCGCCTGCTGTAGCTCATCTTTAACGATAGCGCCAGCATAACTGGCCCCGTCCTGAATCGCGAATGCCAGCGGAAGCGGTTCTGTGCGCTGAACCAGACAGCCAGTAAGCGTAAAGCGATTTAATTCCCCAGGGACTACATCCAATTCGCAGTATTGTGCATCGGCTGAACCTTTAGCCAGCGTGCGGACTTCGCTGAACATTTGCACCGGATAATAGGATGCAACGCGGATAAACGCATTATCACCCGCTTTAGGCGCACTGTAGAGTGAGACGGAGAAGCAGTTGCGATCGACAATCGCGGCACCCGGCGGTGCGCTAAAGCACTGTGTCATATCGTTCCAGGGCCAGCCCGGCGCTTTATCGTGACTGGCGAACACGGAGGTGTCGATCAGCACATCCCCCGCGATTTCCTGTATTCCGCGCTTTCTTAATTCCTGCACCATATTCCGTATTTGCTGGCGCTTTAGTGTAGGATCGCCGCTAAACCGTATGATGAGATTACCGTTCAGAATACCGCTGGTAACAGGCCCGTGGCTTTCCATCGTGGTGATAAACCGATAATCTGGACCTAATTGCAGTAATGCAGCTAATGCGGTTATCACCTTTTGCGTACTGGCTGGAAGTGCCATTTGCTGGCTATTGAAGGCCATACTGGGTGTTGTTGCGCCAACTTTTTGTACCAATAGCGCCAAATTGGCACCGTCTGGTAAATATTGGCGATGATCCTCAACAGAAGCTGCATTGGCGTGCAGAGCAAAAGCGCAGGCAAGTCCGGTAACAATCGATGAAAAACGCATAATCTCAGCTAATAACGGGGTAACGTGTGGTCATACTACGGCGCAACAAGGTCTAAAGTAAACGATGACCCTCATTGAACTCTGGGGTAAAATACGTATCAAAATGCAAAATCGCTACTAGCCTGGAAATTTTGTTCCGGGGCTGGTTGCTTTTGTTTTATGTCCAGTGAGGACTGGGACGTTGCAGAGACTCCGTCGCCTTTGATTTTTATCGCGTCAGGATGACGATTATTTGAGTCTTACGGACTTTTTTAGAGGTATAGACAATATGAAACAATTTCCGATGACGTTGCGTGGCGCTGAAAAATTGCGTGAAGAGCTTGACCACCTGAAATCTGTGCGTCGACCTGAAATTATTGCGGCGATTGCCGAAGCGCGTGAGCACGGCGATCTGAAAGAGAATGCAGAATATCATGCTGCACGCGAGCAGCAGGGCTTCTGTGAAGGACGTATTCAAGACATTGAAGCTAAATTATCTAACGCACAGGTTATCGATGTTACGAAGATGACGGCGAACGGGCGTGTTATTTTTGGTTCCACCGTGACGGTAATGAATCTGGATAACGATGAAGAGCAAACTTATCGGATTGTTGGTGATGACGAAGCAGATTTTAAACAGAATCTGATCTCGGTAAATTCGCCCATCGCGCGTGGTCTGATCGGCAAAGAGCAAGATGACGTTGTGGTTATCCGTACGCCGGGCGGCGACGTGGAATATGAGATCCTGAAGGTCGAATATCTGTAAACTTTTCCGTATTGTTGATTAAAACAGCAAAAATTGTAAAGAAAAGAAAAAGGCCGCTTGCGGCCTTTTCTCTAACCGAGAGGCGTGGCACCTTTCCGTTAAAACCGAGTATCCAGAAATAAAAAGTGTTATCGTGGTAACACAATTTTACGTTCTTTCGCAGGACGGTAGAGCACCAACGTATGGCCGATGACCTGAACGTTAGCGGCACCCGTTTCACGAACAATCGCTTCAACAATCAAGGCTTTGGTTTCGCGGTCTTCTGTCGCTACTTTTATCTTGATCAGCTCGTGATGCGCTAATGCTTGTTCGATCTCAGCCAAAACACCTTCGGTGAGACCGTTATTGCCCAGCATGACAACCGGTTTTAGCGGATGTGCCAAGCCTTTCAGGTGTTGTTTTTGTTTATTACTTAGGTTCATTGTCTTTTTTACTTAGGTTGGGATTGAAAACGGTTCATTCTACCGCCATCTCATGATTATAACCAATTTGACTGTTCTGATTGGTAATATGTGAGAAGTTTCTCCCCACCACGAGCGTGTTACTGAGAATAGTTGGAAAATCGATGGCGAATAAAAAGCGTTCTGCAAGTTCCAGTCGCTGGTTGCAGGAACACTTTAGCGATAAATATGTGCAGCAGGCCCAGAAAAAAGGGCTGCGCTCGCGTGCTTGGTTTAAACTTGACGAAATACAGCAGGGCGACAAACTATTTAAACCCGGTATGACAGTTGTGGATTTAGGCGCTGCACCGGGCGGCTGGTCACAGTATGTGGTCACGCAAATTGGTGGAAATGGTCGAATTATCGCGTGTGATATTTTGCCGATGGATCCGATTGTTGGCGTCGATTTCCTACAAGGGGACTTTCGTGATGAACTGGTCCTCAAAGCCTTGCTCGAAAGGGTTGGCGATAGCAAAGTTCAGGTGGTGATGTCTGACATGGCCCCTAACATGAGTGGTACACCAGCCGTTGATATTCCGAAGTCGATGTATCTGGTTGAATTAGCACTTGGTATGTGTCGGGATGTATTAGCGCCAGGCGGAAGTTTCCTGGTGAAAGTGTTTCAGGGAGAAGGCTTTGATGAATACCTGCGGGAAATTCGCTCCCTGTTTACGAAAGTGAAAATTCGTAAACCAGACGCCTCACGAGCTCGGTCTCGTGAAGTGTATATTGTAGCGACAGGGCGGAAACTGTAGTACCCTAACGCTGTTTTTTAACACAGTTGTAATATGAGGTTAATCCCTTGAGTGACATGGCGAAAAACCTAATTCTCTGGTTAGTCATCGCAGTGGTGCTGATGTCTGTTTTCCAGAGCTTTGGGCCCAGCGAGTCGAATGGCCGTAGGGTGGATTATTCAACCTTCTTGACTGAAGTGAATCAGGATCAGGTCCGTGAAGCACGTATTAACGGGCGTGAGATCAGTGTTATCAAAAAAGACAGCAACAGATACACGACTTACATTCCTGTCAATGACCCCAAGCTACTGGATAACCTGCTAACGAAGAACGTGAAAGTCGTTGGTGAGCCGCCGGAAGAACCGAGCTTGCTGGCTTCTATCTTTATTTCTTGGTTCCCGATGCTGTTACTGATTGGTGTCTGGATCTTCTTCATGCGTCAAATGCAAGGCGGCGGCGGTAAAGGCGCTATGTCCTTCGGCAAGAGCAAAGCGCGCATGCTGACTGAAGATCAGATCAAGACGACGTTTGCTGATGTAGCGGGTTGTGACGAAGCGAAGGAAGAGGTTAGCGAACTGGTCGAGTACCTGCGCGAACCTAGCCGTTTCCAGAAACTGGGCGGTAAAATTCCGAAAGGCATTCTGATGGTCGGCCCGCCGGGAACCGGTAAAACGTTGCTGGCAAAAGCGATTGCCGGTGAAGCGAAAGTGCCTTTCTTTACGATTTCCGGTTCTGACTTCGTTGAAATGTTTGTCGGTGTCGGTGCTTCTCGTGTTCGTGACATGTTTGAACAGGCGAAGAAAGCCGCGCCTTGTATCATTTTTATCGATGAAATCGACGCCGTTGGCCGTCAGCGTGGCGCAGGTCTGGGCGGTGGTCACGATGAACGTGAACAAACGCTGAACCAAATGCTGGTTGAGATGGACGGCTTTGAAGGCAACGAGGGCATTATTGTCATCGCGGCAACTAACCGCCCTGATGTTCTTGACCCCGCGTTGCTGCGTCCAGGTCGTTTTGACCGTCAGGTTGTGGTTGGCCTGCCAGATGTTCGCGGCCGTGAGCAGATTCTGAAAGTTCACATGCGTCGCGTACCGTTGTCTCCAGATATTGATGCGTCAGTGATTGCACGTGGTACGCCAGGCTTCTCTGGTGCAGATTTGGCTAACCTGGTTAACGAAGCCGCATTGTTCTCCGCTCGTGGCAACAAACGCGTTGTTTCGATGGTCGAGTTCGAGAAAGCGAAAGACAAAATCATGATGGGTGCAGAGCGCCGTTCCATGGTAATGACTGAGAAGCAGAAAGAATCGACGGCATATCATGAAGCTGGGCACGCCATCATTGGTCGTCTGGTGCCAGAACACGATCCGGTTCATAAAGTGACGATCATTCCGCGTGGTCGTGCGCTGGGTGTGACGTTCTTCCTGCCTGAAGGTGATGCGATCAGCGCCAGCCGTCAGAAACTGGAAAGCCAGATCTCTACGCTGTACGGTGGTCGACTGGCCGAAGAAATTATTTATGGCGTGGAACATGTTTCTACGGGCGCGTCCAACGACATCAAAGTAGCAACCTCGATTGCTCGTAACATGGTGACGCAGTGGGGCTTCTCTGAAAAACTCGGTCCGTTGCTCTATGCGGAAGAAGAGGGTGAGGTATTCCTCGGTCGTTCTGTGGCAAAAGCCAAGCACATGTCAGATGAAACCGCGCGTATTATTGATCAGGAAGTAAAATCTCTGATTGAACGTAACTATGTGCGTGCTCGTGAACTGTTGATGGCAAACATGGATATTCTTCACTCAATGAAAGATGCGTTGATGAAGTATGAAACCATTGATGCGCCGCAGATTGATGACCTGATGGGACGTAAGAAAGAAGTACGTCCGCCAGCAGGTTGGGAATCGTCTCGTTCTGACAACGATTCTGGTAACAGTGGCGGTACACCTAAAGCCCCTACGCCAGTGGATGAGCCGCAGACGCCTAATCCTGGTAATACGATGTCTGAGCAAGTGGACGACAAATAATCCGCCTGCGATTCACATCTGTGACTCATGAAACCCCAGCTCAGGCTGGGGTTTTTTACTGTGAGTGTTCTTCGAACCACATTTCATGCTAACTACACCAGACTGCGGAGGTAAATCATGCAACTGGTCGCCAGAGACTCAACGCTAGATCTTTCCTGCCCACATATCATGGGTATTCTTAACGTCACACCGGACTCTTTTTCCGATGGTGGTAAACACAACAAGCTCGATGCAGCATTACTGCACGTTCAGGAGATGGTTAACGCTGGTGCGACCCTGATTGATATTGGCGGTGAATCGACGCGTCCCGGTGCGGCTGAAGTGAGCACGGAAGAGGAGCTAAACCGTGTAGTACCCGTGGTTGAAGCCATTGCTAAACGCTTTGACGTATGGATCTCGGTCGATACCTCAAAGCCGGAAGTGATGACAGCATCGGCGCAGGCGGGAGCACATCTGATTAATGATATCCGCGCTTTGCAAGAGCCCGGAGCTCTGGAGGCGGCGGCGGCAACCGGTTTGCCAGTATGCCTGATGCATATGCAGGGTATGCCGAGAACTATGCAGCACAAACCGCATTATGATGACCTGATGCAGGACATTGGCGATTTCTTGCAGCAGCAGATTGATCGCTGTGTGAGCGCCAATATTCCGAAAAGTAAGCTATTGCTGGATCCTGGGTTCGGATTCGGTAAGAATCTTGCCCATAACTATGCGCTTTTGGCTCGTTTGAGCGAATTACATCGTTTTGAACTGCCTCTTCTGGTTGGCATGTCGAGGAAATCCATGATTGGACAGATCCTCAATGTGCCGCCCGCGCAGCGGGTTCACGGCAGCATTGCCTGCGCAGTGATTGCGGCGATGCAGGGAGCACAGATTATTCGCGTGCACGATGTTAAAGAAACGGCTGATGCCATGCGCATTGTTGAGGCCACCCTTTCTGCGAAGGAATAAAAACGAGATGAGTAACCGCAAATATTTTGGTACCGATGGCGTACGTGGCAAGGTTGGCGATACGCCGATTACCCCTGATTTTGTGCTTAAACTGGGTTGGGCCGCTGGGAAAGTGCTCGCGCGGCATGGTTCTCGTAAGATTATCATCGGCAAAGATACCCGTATTTCTGGCTATATGCTGGAGTCTGCGCTGGAAGCCGGGCTGGCAGCTGCAGGTTTGTCGGCTTCTTTTACCGGTCCAATGCCGACGCCTGCGGTTGCTTATCTGACCCGTACGTTCCGTGCTGAAGCGGGTATCGTGATTTCTGCTTCTCACAACCCGTATTACGACAACGGTATTAAATTCTTCTCCATTGACGGCACTAAACTGCCGGATGACGTAGAAGAAGCGATCGAGGCTGAGCTGGAAAAACCGCTGACGTGTGTTGAGTCTGCTGAATTAGGCAAAGCCAGCCGCATTGTTGACGCTGCTGGACGCTACATCGAATTTTGTAAGGGAACGTTCCCGAGCGAACTGAGCCTTAACGGTTTAAAGATCGTCGTCGATTGTGCCAATGGCGCTACCTATCACATCGCCCCTAGCGTATTGCGCGAGCTTGGCGCTAAAGTCATCGCCATTGGCTGTGAGCCTGATGGGATGAACATCAATGAAGAATGCGGGGCGACGGACGTCAGACAGCTACAGGCGCGCGTACTGGCTGAAAAAGCGGACGTTGGGCTGGCGTTTGACGGCGATGGCGATCGGCTCATCATGGTCGACCATTTAGGCAACAAGGTTGATGGCGATCAGATCCTGTATATCATCGCCCGCGAAGGTCTACGCCAGGGGCAACTGCGCGGTGGCGCGGTGGGCACACTGATGAGTAACATGGGGCTTGAGGTGGCGTTAAAGCAACTGGGTATCCCGTTTGCTCGTGCCAAAGTGGGTGACCGCTATGTATTAGAAATGATGCAGGCAAAAGGGTGGCGCATCGGGGCAGAAAACTCCGGCCATGTGATCCTGCTGGACAAAACCACGACGGGTGACGGTGTGATTGCCGGTTTACAAGTCCTTACTGCGATAGTGAAAAACCATATGAGCCTGCATGATTTATGCAGCGGTATGAAGCTGTTTCCACAGATTCTGGTCAATGTGCGGTTTACAGGGGAACACGATCCGCTGGAAGACAAAAACGTGCAGCAGATTACGCAGGATGTGGAAAAAGAATTGGCCGGACGCGGGCGGGTATTGTTGCGTAAATCCGGTACTGAGCCACTCATTCGCGTTATGGTTGAGGGTGAGCACGAAGAGACGGTCATCGCGTTGGCGAATCGTATTGCCGATGCGGTAAAAGCTGCCGGCTGAGGGCGTTTTTGATTCGCCAATCAGGGAGATAAGGCTTTCGATAGGGATCTTGCGTCGAAAGCCGCTGTTTTTTTCTGCAATCAACCTGCGGTGACCAAATTACCCTTGCGTACGCTACATCCTTTGGTTAGTATTCAGACCCGCTTGATAAGGGATGTTCTCCATCCTGCTTCGCGGAATGACACGCGGTTTACCGCCAGAATATAGCATCTCCATGAATCATGGGGAAAACGGTTAACGGGTACGACTATGTACGAAGCTCTATTAGTAATTTTCCTGTTAGTATCGATCGGGCTGGTTGCCTTGATCATGCTGCAGCAGGGTAAAGGTGCTGATATGGGAGCGTCGTTCGGAGCAGGTGCTTCTGCCACTTTGTTCGGTTCGAGCGGCTCTGGTAATTTCATGACCCGCATGACGGCGATACTGGCGACCCTGTTCTTCATTATCAGTCTAATTCTGGGCAACTTAAGTTCGCTGCAGAAAAGAGGCGGTGCATGGGATAACCTGAGCCAGCCAGAAAAAGCCGAGCAGACGACAACGCCTGCTGCGCCTTCAACGCCGGCGAGTGACATTCCGAAGTAAGCGTTTTAAAGCAGTAATTGTGATGCCGTGGTGGTGGAATTGGTAGACACGCTACCTTGAGGTGGTAGTGCCCGATTGGGCTTACGGGTTCAAGTCCCGTCCTCGGTACCAACATAAAAAATAGACGTCAGTTGACGTCTATTTTTTTGTCTTTAATTTACTGTCCCAGTGCCTTACAGGCGCACCAGCTGCTTGCCAAAGTGTTTGCTGTCTAATAAGTCGATAAAGGCTTGAGGCGCATTCTCTATTCCCTCAATAATGTTCTCTCGATATTTTAACTGCCCTTTCTCCACGGCATCTAATAGCCAGATATTTGCTTCCGCATAGTCTTTGAACCATTCCGTCACAAGAAAAAAGCGGCTTAGCGGGGCGTCGGGTAGAGAAGAGAAAAATGCTACCGTGCTGGATGCGTCAACGTCAGGATCCTGATTGTATTGTGCCGCACTGCCACAGACGGGGACTCTTGCGCCTTCGTTAAGCAGTTTGGCCACAAAAAGTGAAACCCTGCCGCCAACGTTTTCAAAATAGATATCAATTCCGTCAGGGCAGGCAGCCCGCAAGGCGTGATTTAAGTCATCTTCTTTATAGTTAACACAGGCATCAAAGCCTAATGTCTCAACGACATAGCGACATTTCTCTTCGCTTCCAGCCAGACCGACAACCCGGCATCCAGCCTGTTTACCTAACTGACCGACGACGGAACCTACGCCCCCTGATGCGGCGGATACCACCAGCGTCTCTCCCGCTTTGGGTTTGGCAATTTTGTTCATGCCAAAATAAGCGGAACGTCCCGGTGTGCCTACCGCGCCGAGAAAAATAGAGGGTGACAGAGCCGTTGGCGGCAGGCGATGCGTAATAAAATCCTGAGGCGTGCCGACATAGTATTTCTGCCAGCCTGAAAAGGTGAATACACAATCTCCAACCTTAAAGTGTGGGTTCTTCGTTGCCACGACGTAGCCTACCGTTTCACCTTGAATCACTTCTCCCTGTTTGATTGGGCTCACATAGGCTGTGTTCTTGTTAAGCCGTGGGCGTGTATAAAGGTCAATGGATAGCCATTTGTTTTCAACCAAATATTCGCCGGGCTGTAGTGCATTGATATGGCGTTCTTCGAGCCTGAAATCCTCTAACTGTGCGGGGCCATCAGGATGACGATTCAGTACAATCAGCTTGTTTTCTAACGGGTTCATAATATTCCCTATATTTAGCATTCATGATGTTATGCACTACCTGCAGCGCTGATCAGGCAGTGTTATCGTGTGCGAGTGAGGACCAGCGATGCTTTGGCCATCGGAAACTGAAGATCACCAGCAGTAGCGTAAGAGGCCATCCGCTGATGAGGACAAGCGTATCCATCGGCAAATCAGACTGGCGGGAAAGGAGGTAGATAATGATGGCTTTCACCAGGTAAACCAGAATCCAGACCAGTGATACCTCGTTCCAGACGCGGACGTACTGCGGTGTGCCATAAACGGGGAGTGTCTTCAGCGCTGGCGTGGCTTGTTCCGCCAATGTTTGTATGACCGGACGCCCCTTGATGCTGTAAATGGTAAAAATAATCACGGTTGAAATTGCGCCGCTGACCGACAAAAAGACGCTCTCTTGATGGATATCAAACAGGATGACGCCTTCCAGATAAAGGTAGTGGCTAAGCCCTGATACCAGAATGAGAGCAATGATTGGCAGATAACCTTGCCAACGGCTGATGAGTTGCAGTACACCGGAATAAATCGCGGTTATTAACAGCGCGACGCCAGCCCCCCATTGTAAAAATGCGATGTTATACATAACGACCGGTATGATGATGGTCAGAAGCGCATCGCGCGATACCAGATATCGCCAAACGGTTAACGACGGGGGATGGCCCATGTTTTCTCCTCACTTACGTCATAAAATCGCCGTTCTGCGTTTGAAACCGCAGACGGCGAATGTCTTATTGCCATACTTTTTTGAGCTGTTCGGCTATGCGGGAAATGTGCGGTGCGTTCATCATTGAGATATGATCGCCGGATGTTGGCAGTACCGTCAGGCAACCTGAAGTGAGGCGACGCCACCCCAGTCCTGACTCTGGCAGGCGGATACGACCGGGTAAAATATCTTCTGCCTCGACGACCAGCACATCACCTGAGTAGCGCTCGCCACGGTAAGCATCCGTCGCATAGATATGGGTTTGCAGGATATTGATAAAGTCCTGAAATTCTCCAGGCCCAATCGACTCAGGCACCAGCCGCACACGTTTAAATTCGGCCAGAAAGCGCGACGTTCGTTGCGCATTGCTCATGTCTGCAAGCGACTGCTCTGAAAGATCGAAAGATGTACCGGTAAACAAAGCCACTTTATGCGCAAAATACGCCAGACGTTCCGCCTCGTTCATGTCTGCTGAGCCATCAATGTTGATCTCTGGAGCAGGTTGGTCCAACACTAACACCGTCGGTGTTATGCCTTTTTTCGCGAGCTGCTGCGCCATTTCAAAAGCGATAGTTGCACCGAGAGACCATCCTCCGAGTACCAGACGGGAGCGATGAACGATGTCGCCTGCTTCTGAGAGATAGAAAGCGGCAAGCGCTTTGACATCGGCGTTATAAGGCTGGTTAACACTGAAATCGGGCACCTGAATGCCATAGATCGGATAGCGCTCGCCCAGTTCACGCGCCAGCCCGGAATAACACAGCACGTTACCGCCAGCGGGATGGATCAGAAGCAACGTAGGTTTATATTCAGGCTGCCCACGATTGATCGTCACCCTTGCGGCTTGAGTCTGCGATCCCTTGTCTTCAATCACGCGGGCCAACTGGGCAATGCTGCTGTTTTCGAACAACTGCCCCAGAGACAGGGATGTCCCAAAGTGCTGATTAACGCTCAGGATGAGCTTTAATGCGCTGAGAGAATTCCCTCCAAGGGTAAAGAAGCTCTCCTGCGTATCAATCGTCTCGCTTTGTAAAATGTCGCGATAAATTTCATGCAGGTCGTGTTCACGCTGATTTTCCGGGGCATGGAATGCTACGCGCTTTTCTGCTGAAGGCTGGGGTAACGCGGCGTAATTTATCTTACCGCTGGCGGTTAATGGCATCGTGTCTAGCCATACCCAGCGTTCTGGCTGCATATAGTCTGGCAGCTTTTTTTGCAGCGCCGTTTTTACTGTGGCCTGACTGGGTTCATCAATGCCGCACAGGTACGCGGTTAAGACAGTTTCCCCGTGGGGCAGCGTGTTTTGTTTAATAGCAACGTGGGTCGCATTAGCAACCTGTTGTAATGCCTGTTCGATCTCCGTCAGCTCAACACGGTAGCCGCGCACTTTAACCTGACGATCCAAACGCCCCATAAATTCAAGATTGCCATCAGGCAGGAAACGACCTTTGTCACCGCTGCGATAAAGTCGCTCGCCCTCAAGGTAAGGGTGAGGAATAAAGCGCGCGTTATTTTGATCTGGCAGGCCGATGTACCCTTCTGCGACATGCGAACCGCCCAGATAAATTTCCCCTGGTAATCCAGCCGGAACGAGCTGGTGATAAGGATCGAGCAGCAGAACATGGCTATCAGACAGAGGTTTACCGATAGGCAAATAGTCGCCTGAAAGGAGGCTGAGATCGTCCGGCACCGGATACGTGGTGACGCCGACGGTGCATTCGGTTGGCCCATAATGATTGAGGAGGCGGCAAGACGCTTGGAACTCGCGTATACGCTTGATGAGTGACAGAGGAACACGTTCTCCGCCGATAACCAATAACTTGCGAGGCAACAGCGCTTCAGCCTGCGGTGACGTCAATAACGTCGCTAAATGCGACGGCGTAATCTTTATGCAATCGACTGGGTATTGCGCCAGATAAGCGAACAGCTCCTGTGGGGAGCGAAGTAATTCCGTGCTGATCACGTCTAACTGACCCTGATGGATCAGCGCGGGGAACAGTACCGTGTGTGCCAAATCGGTGCTGAAGGATGAAAACATGCCGTAGCGAGCATCGGGCGGCAGGTTGAGAACGGGCCGAATGGCCTGACAGTAGTGGCTAAGCTGCGAGTGTTTGACACGAACGCCTTTCGGTTTGCCGGTACTGCCTGAGGTATAAATGATGTAAGCCGGACCATCCGTAGCCTGTGGCTGCGATGGGTTGCTTACCGGCATCATGCTGCGATTTTGTCTTACGTAGAGGCAGGGGAGCCCGTCACCGGGTGCCTGTTCGTCGATGATGACACAGCGGGCGGCGGAATTTTGCAGGATGAACTCAACCTGCTGAGCAGGGAGATCGATATCGACTGGGACATAGCATCCACCTGCTTTTAACACGGCCAGAATCGCGACGACGTAATACTCGCTTTTCGGCATGAACAGCGCGACACACTCGCCATGAGCAATGCCGTCTTTCTGGAGCTGATGAGCCAGCTGGTTTGCCCGTTCATTGAGCTGGGCATAGCTGAACGTACGGCCTTCACAACGAACCGCGATGGCATCGGGATGTTGCTGTGCCTGTTGTTCAAACTGCCGATGAACCGCAGGCGGTAACGCGTTAGCGGTTGGGCGGCATTGTGCGATTGTCGCGCGGCGTTCTTCGTCGCTTAACAGTGAGATATCCCGAACGGTTAACTGCGGCTGGGTGATTAAGGTTTCAAGAACCGTCCGCAGGTCGTTCAGCATGCGCTGGATGGTGTTGATGGAAAATAATGCGCTACTGTAGTTCATGGTGAACAGCAGGCCGTCGCTATCCTTGTCTTCTTCTACCCATAAGTTCAGATCCAGTTTTGCGGTGCCGTAATCCACTTTTAACGGCTTATATTTGAACCCGCCATAGCTGCTGTGAAAATGGGGGAAGACCTGATACGTCAAGATTGCCTGAAAGATGGGATTGATCTGGGGATTACGCACATAGGTAATCTCGTCCAGAATATAATTGAACGGCACATCCTGGTATCTCAAGGTTTCTTCACACTCGGCGCGCGCGCCCTCGATCAGGGAGGCGACACTGGCATTAGGATCGATATCAAAACGTAATGGCAGGGTATTCATGAATAGCCCCATCATGTTTTGCGTGGCAGGTAAATTTCGGTTGGCAAACGGTGCGCCGATGATGATTTCCTGCTGCCCGCTGTATTTATGCAGCAGGAGTTGGTATGCCGTGAGGATAACGTGGAATTGTGTCGCCTGATGCTGTGTCGCACAGGTTTGCAAGCGCTGGCAGAAAGATGCATCAAAGAACTGGCTGGCGATTCCCCCAGTGGTGCTCATTTTGGCCGGACGCGGGTAATCTGTTGCCAGATCTAACTGCCCTGTGATGCCATCCAGCTTCTTCGCCCAGTAGGCCAGCCCGGTCTGGTATTCGCCCTCGGTATGCCACCGATCTTCCGCCAGTGCATAATCGGCGAACTGGAGCGTTTTTTCGATAGGTAATGTCCCGCCCAGCAGCAGATGAAAGTAGTTTTCCATGAGCATCTTGAAGAACACATTGACCGTCCACCCGTCGGAAATAATGTGATGAAAGGTCAGGAACAGCACATAGTCGTACTGATGGGTTTTGACCATATGGAGATAAACCAAGGGGCCATTCTCCAGATCAAAAACAATATTCCCTTTCGCCTTGGCCGTCTCCGAGACATATTTTTCAATGTCCTCTTCACTGAATGCGGAGATATCTTCAAAGCTGAACGTGAAAGACATATCGTCAGCAACGCACTGGCACACGTCGTTATCGACCAGCCGGAATGTCGTACGCAGAATGTCATGTTGTTGCATCAGATAGTCGAGCGTTTGCTGTACTCGCTGCGGCTCCATGTCGTGCTCGATCCGGCAGGCAAGCACATAGGGATTATTGTAGACCTGACTATCGTCAAGGTATTGGGAGAGCATCCAGATGCGCTTCTGCGCGCTGGTCATGGGGAAGTGTACTCTGCCGGGTGTCGCGTGCGGAACAATGGCCTTGCCTGAGGCTGTGTTGCCCGTTTTCTTCTTTTCTCTTGCCAGCTTTTTGAGTTCATCCAGGCTAAGCGAGGTCAGTTTTGCGGTGGGAAGCTGCGTCATTATCGAGTCTCATTTTGTGACATTCGGTTTTACATTAGCGGCCGCCTTCGAGATGCATACTGAAGGCGGCCGTTCCCTTATTCCTGCAATAAGGCTTCCAGCTCGGTAAGGATCAGCGTTGCTAACCCTTTCACGGTCTGGTTCTGGTAAAACAGATCAACGCGAATATCGATTTCAAATAGGCCGGAAACGGTAGACACGACCTGTACTGCCAGCAGCGAGTTACCGCCCAGTTCAGTAAAGCTGTCGTTAACCCCAATTCCCGAGATCCCCAGAATCGACTGCCAGACTTTGACGATCTCCTTCTCGATGTCATTTTCTGGCGCGACATAATCCACAGAGAGGGCCGGTCGGGCATATCCTTCCGTTGCTTCGCTATTCTGCAAAATGAATTCAGGCGTTTCCTGTTCAGGAATCGACTCATAAATGAGCTGTTCCAGATCGCTGGTGACGACGACTAACTGTTCAAATTCCAGATGCGCGAGCTGGCGTTTTATTGCATCCAGCCCTTCTGGCAACAGAATGTCTTTATCTGCCAGATTCACTTTTACTGCTGCTGTGGCTGCCGTTGAGGCGTTTTCTGACGTCGCGAGCTGATTGCCCATCGTCATCTTCATCAGCGTGTAATTTTCCAGAACCAGCAGCGGAATGCCCTCTGGTGACAGGAACGTGATATCCATGACGATGGCGTTATCCTGCGGCTGATAGGCCTGCTTGAGCCTGGCGTGGGCGTAGCACTCTTTCCCCAGTGGCGATAAGAAGGTCATCTTGCCATAGCTGATAGGCAGGAAATTCTCCTGTGTAATCAACGACAGGCAGGAGATGGCCGTAGCATCAATCACTGCGGGGTGGTACGGGTAGCGGGTAAGATCGTGCGTATACTCGCTTCCCAGCACTTTGTGGATCAGCCATTCGTTATCGCCCTGAACAATCTCGCGGTGGTTGTTCCAGCGCTGGCTAAACGACAGGAAATTCTCGCCCGTGTTGGCATTACCCAGCTCGGTGATAAACGGCGCGTAGGGAACCTGCGTGGTGCAGCGCTGTTTGATGGCGTCAATCGATTGTGGCGCGAGGTCAGCCGTTGGAGCGCCGTGGCCTATGCTTCCGAACGCGTGTTCTTGCCATGCCAGCTCAAGCACGCCCCGCGTCTTGAGGCTGAATTTATAGCCTTTCCCCTCTGGCGTCATGAATAGCCTCATCTGACGCGGCCAGGCATCGGTATAGATCACCGGCTTGGTCAGCATCAGGTTCTTGACCTGAAGGCTTTCCTGAGACTTAAAGCCTGTCATGAACTCATGCAGCAGCGATAAGATTGTCGCCCCCACCAGTGAAGGTTGTTTCGCAAGGCGGTGCTCATCGATAACCCAGTCCTGCGTGGTGAGATTGACCTGATAGCTTTCCTGCGTGCCTTCACGTTCCAGGTGCGTCAGCAGGTCGCCTTTAGTTTCCTCAACGGCAGCCAGCTTGCTGTTTTTCTTCTCCTGCAGCTGTTTGCCCCAACGGACGGCCATTCCCACATCGCCCCATTTTCCCCAGTTCAGCGAGACGGTGCGCCCACGGCGATGCTGGTTGCGATAATGCGCAAAGGCATCCATAAACGCGTTACCCGAGCAGTAATCGATGCGGGCTTCGTCACCGACGATGGAGGTAATAGAAGAGAATAAAATAAAGAAATCAGGCTGTTTGTCCTGCAGCAGCTCATCCAGAATGAGCGATCCTGCCACTTTGGGATCGAGCACGTTGGCGCAATCGGCGTCATTCTTCAGCGCAATGATACCGCCGCCAGCCACGCCTGCCGTATGGAACACGCCATCGACCTGCGGGAACGCGGATAACATCTCGCGCATACCGTGATAGTCATTCACGTCGACCTGCGCCAGATGTATCGTGTTGCCACGGGCTTCCAGACGTAAAACGCTCGCCAGTTTTTCACTGATAGGATCGTCAACCGGATGCTGTTGGATCCAGGCTTGCCACTCTTCACGCGGTGGTAACGCCGTACGGTAAGTCAGGATGATCGCCGCATTACTGTTTTCAGACAGGTAGTTGGCGAGCAGTATCCCCAATCCACCCAGGCCGCCGGTGATGAGGTAGACGCCGTCGTCTTTCAATTCCGCAGGTAAACCGAGGGTGTCCTGCTTCAGATGCACGGCCTGATAACTTTCTTCCCAGCGCTGGTTTCCGCGGTAAGCCACCAGATTGCCGTGTGTGGCGATATGGCTTTCTGCAATCAGACTGTGGGCAAACTCATCAAGCTGTTCGGCGTTTTGTTTAAGATCGATATCCACCAGGTGGCACTGCACTTCAGGATACTCGTGATAGAACACGCGCGACGGCCCGACCAGTAACGCATTCTCCGGTGAAGCGATGCGCTCACCCATCACGCTGAATGTGTTGCTGGTGGCGAAGGTCACATGCAGATCGTCCAGCAAATTCTCGTTCACCAGCGCCTGCTGGAGATAGAGAGCAGGGTAGAACGTGTTCAGCGGTGAAGAGAGATAGGTGTGCTCAAGCGGCTGGACCTGTTCCGCCACCGTCAGGTTCCATAAATACAGGATGCGTGATGGACGTAACCCTTGTTCTGTCAGGCTTTTCAGTAGCCGGACATAATCGGCACGCGAGGATACATTGAGGGTGTATCGGCCTTCGGAAAGCGCTTCCTGATACTGCGTTCCCGGGCTGACGAAAAAGACCTTATGCCCGTCCTTTTCCAGCAGTTGCTTCGCACGTTCGGCGATCCCCTGCGTATCCGTCAGGAGCAGCCAGCAGGTGTTCTCTGCTTCAACGCGTTTGCCCGCCATGTATTTCGCCGGAATGGTTTTCTTCCAGGTTGGCATATAGAACCAATCGCCGATATCCGCCTGTTTCCGCTTTTTAGCCTTAACGGATTGCTCACTCTGCATGTCATTACTGGCTGACGACAGGGCTGGCAGGGCGAAGCGTTTACGCTCAAAAGGGTAGCCCGGCAGCGGGACACGGCGACGGTGCTGTTCTGGATGATGCTGATGCCAGGGAACGTTTACGCCGCTTGCCCAAAGCGCACCGAGCGTCGACAGGAGGTGTTCGCCGGATAAGGCTACGTCTTTCGCCGTTGGCAGGGAGGCATAAATCAATGCGCCGTCTTCTGCGCTGAAATGCTGCTTGGCAGACGATTCCAGCGAGCGTCCCGGTCCGACTTCAAGGAACACGAAATCGTGATGCTCATCAGCCATCAGCGTTTTGAAGGCGTGAGAGAACAGCACCGGATTGCGTACGTGACGCACCCAGTAGTCGCTGTTTTTCGCCAGTTCTTCAGTCACCCATTCGCCGTTAACGGTAGACACAAATGGGATCTGTGGCGCGTGCAGCGTGATGCTATCAATGACCTTTTTGAAAGCGGGCAGCATGGGTTCCATCATGTGTGAGTGGAAAGCATGCGAGGTATCCAGATGTTTGCAGAAGATATTGCTGTCTTCCAACTGCTGTTGGAAACGTGCGACATCGTTTGAAGCACCGGCGATGACGCATAATCCAGGGTAGTTAACCGCCGCAATTTCCAGCTTGCTGCCGTGAAGTTTGGCCTTCAGGGTTTCTTCATCGAGCAGGACGGCAAGCATATCTCCCGCGGGTAATGCCTGTACCATCTTGCCCCGCATCGCGACGGCTTTCAGTGCATCTTCCAGTGAGAACACGCCGGACAGGCAGGCTGCTACGTATTCCCCCACGCTGTGACCGATCATGACATCCGGCTGAATGCCCCATGACATCCACAATTTTGCCAGACTGTACTCGATCACGAACAGGGACGGCTGGGTAAACTGGGTTTCATTAATGCGGGACTCGGCGATGTCGTCGCTGTCCTGAAAGATAATCGACGTCAGATTGACGTCCAGAATTGGTTCCAGATAGTCACAGCATTGATCCAGGCTCGCGCGGAAAACATCGTAGGTGTCGTACAGCTCACGCGCCATATTGATGTACTGATTGCCCTGTCCCGGGAACATAAACACGACGGATTTTTGGTTTTTTCCCTGCTGCGTCACCACCAGTGAAGGCTGATCCAGCTTTGCCAGCAGTGAATCGCGATCCTTCCCGATAATAGCCGTGCTGTGAGAGAACTTTTGTCTCCCAACCTGCAAGGTGTAGGCGATATCTGCCAGATTGGCATCGTCATGCGCACTGAGGTAATCGCGCAGACGGTGTTTCATGTCTTCCAGCGCCGTGCGGCTTTTCGCGGAGAAAGGCAAAACCAGCAGGCTGTTGTCATGGATATCGCCCGCTTTTAGCGGCGGTGCGGCTTCCAGAATGACGCAGGCATTGGTGCCGCCGACGCCAAAAGAGTTCACCAGCGCGCGATGCGGTGTTTCTGACGGTTCCAGCTCACTGAGTTCGGTGTTCATGATGAACGGGCTGGTTTCAAACTCAATGTTAGGGTTTGGCGATTCGAAATGGAGCGAGGCTGGCAGTTTGCCGGTTTCCAGCGCCAGTGAGGCTTTGATGAGGCTGGCCATGCCTGACGCCGCGTCCGTATGGCCGATGTTGGTTTTCACCGATCCCAGACGGCAATATTGGGTTTTGTCCGTGTATTCCTGAAACGTCTGTGTGAGCGAGGTGAATTCGATGGGATCGCCCAGCGCCGTCGCGGTGCCGTGAGCTTCAACAAAGTTGATCGTGGCGGGATCGAGCTGCGCATTGGCGATCGCCTGTTTGGCAACGGCGATTTGCCCGTCGATGCTCGGCGCAGTAAAGCCAGCTTTCAGGTTACCGTCGTTATTCACTGCGCCGCCTTTCAGTACGGCATAAATATGGTCGCCGTCGCGTACGGCGTCATTCAGTCGTTTCAGTAATACGACGCCAGCACCGCGGCTGAACACCGTGCCGTTGGCTCGCGAGTCGAAAGCATAGCAGCGACCATCCGCGGATTCCATGCCGCCTTGCATGTAGGGGTAACCCCGGCGTTCTGGCGTGTCCACGGAAACGCCGCCCGCGACGATCAGATCGCTTTCCCCGTTCAGCAGGCTGCTCATACCCATCACGACGGCGACCATCGCGGTTGAACAGGCGGTCTGTACGTTAACGCTCGGCCCTTTTAGGTTGAGCTTGTAAGACACTCGGGTCGTTACGTAGTCTTTATCATTGTTGGTGACGACCGATGCACCGCTGGCGTACTTCTGCACTTCAGGATGGGCATTCACTTTACTCAAATGCCAGGCGGTTCCCGTTCCGCCGAATATGCCCACTTTTCCAGGGTAGGTGGCAGGGACGTAGCCGGCATCTTCAAACGCGTGCCAGCAGCATTCCAAAAAGACACGATGCTGTGGATCCATAATTTCGGCATCGCGGGGCGTAATATCGAAAAAATTAGCGTCAAAGTGCTGTGCGTTACCCAGAATCCCCCGGCGGCGAATATAGTTGGGTGAGGCGATCATCTCTTCTTCAATGCCTGACTCCCTCAGTTCTTCTTCACTGAATGTGCTGATCGTCTCCACGCCGTCCAACAGGTTTTGCCAAAATATTGCGGTATCTTCTGCACCGGGAAAGCGAGCCGACATTCCTACAATGGCAATATCCTTATCGCGGAACTGTTCTTGCTGTTTCATTTCATTACCTCACCGTGAATATATTCGCCTCCTTTTCACGGCGCAGGCCGCTAACCTTCTTTCTCCGAATATTATCCAGAGGAAGAAAGGTCGACGTCCTACGCCGTGAATATAGAAGGGACAGCTACATTAAAAGTTAATTACTTTTTGCTACCTGCAAAGCCAGCAGTAACCCGGCTGATAAGGCTTTGCAGGTTAGAGGCCGACGGGTGTTGCAATGCTGCTTTGATTGAAACAGGAATGGCTGGAATAGACTTCGCACGCCAGTACTTCTTGGTGTTAGGAAGAATTTTCTGGCCAATCGCATAGTAGTGAGCGGGCTTGGATGAATTTGGGTGACTCAGAACAAATTTAATTGCCGAATCCACTTTTGCTTTGACTGCCGAGGCAGCGTTCAATTGAGTTGCAGACATGGTATTACCACCTATTATCAGTGAAATAAGGATGATGAAACACATTGCCCATTACAGGGCGGTTATTCCCCTGGAGGATAAATACGCTTTTTGGCGTAATTACTTCTTGCTGCTTGATTTCCCAGCGTGTATTTCGCTAATACGCTTGCTTAGCATCTGTACCGTTGGGTATTGGAATAAATCAACAATAGAGATAGGTGACTCCATTTTGTTTTTTATTTCGCGATAAACCTTGGACATCAGCAGGGAATTTCCGCCTGCATCAAAGAAGTTCTCTTGGATAGAGACTTTCGGATTGTTGAGTACGGTCCGCCAGATAGAAATAATATTTTTTTCTATCTCGGAAGGTAATATTGCTTTGTCGTTTGACATTTTTTCACCATTAGTTATTTACGCAGGAACACAGCTTGGATTTATCAATTTTTCCATTGGGGTGCGTTGGCATTTTTTCCAACGCAACGAAATGAGAGGGCACCATGAAAAAAGGCAGCGTCTTGGCAAGGTGCGCTTTTATCTCCTGAATATCGATGTGCTTTTGATGCCGTAATACATAAAAGGCTGAGAGTGATGGCGCCGCGTTTTCCGAGCGCTTTTCGAGAATCACGGCAGCATGGTTAATTTGCGGTAGCGCCTGTATGTGCGTTTCTATTTCCGCCAGCTCAATACGGTGTCCGCGCAATTTAACCTGGCTGTCTATTCGGCCAATGAACTCCAGCACGCCATCGACGCGCTGCTTAACCCAGTCGCCGGTTTTATACATTTTCTGCCCGGTCTGATGGCTAAACGGGTCATCAACAAATCGCTCCTGCGTCAGCTTTTCCGCATGCAGATAGCCTTTTGCCAGAATATCCCCTGCCAGATAAAGCTCACCGCTTTCCCCCACATCGACAGGCTGTTGCGTCTCATCTAATACATAGGCGGCGGCATGAGGGATGGGTTTGCCAATCGGGGCAATTTTTTCTTCTGCTCCCGGCCGGCAGAGCCAATGACAGGCAAATATTGTTGCCTCGGTCGGGCCGTAGAGGTTGTGGATCTTTCCCGGATATTGCAGGGAAAGATCGTTGACCAGCGTTTGATCGAGCGCTTCGCCGCCAGAAAAAATATGACATAGAGAGGTGCAGCGGGATAGCACCTCCGCATCCACAATGACGCGCAGTGCTGTCGGTACGAACTGCGCGACCGTGACCTGATGACGGTGCATAAATTCAGCCAGCAGCTGCGGATCGTACTTGGCATCCTCGGTAATAACCGCACAGCTTGCGCCGGCGATCAGCGGCCAGAAAATTTCCCACACTGAGACATCAAAGCTGAACGTGGACTGGTTCAGGACCACATCGTCGTGCTGTAGCACGAAGGCGCTTTGCATCCACGCCAGATAATTGACCACCGTCCTGTGGCTGACCATGACGCCCTTTGGCGTTCCGGTTGAGCCGGAGGTGTACATCACATAACAAAGCTGTTCTTCACTGACTGCGGGAAGCGTGTGAGTAGCCTGAACGCTCAGATTGATCTGATTGATGTCAACGATCTCACGATGGCTTGGTGCCAGCGTAAGCGCGTGGGCATTGTCGGTAATGACCAGACGCGCATCGGCATGATTGACCATGTAATCCAGGCGCTCGTGCGGATAGTAAGGATCAAGCGGTAAATAGCAGGCACCGATTTTCAATACGCCGAGCAGGCTGACGATCAGGTTCGGGCTTTTATTCAAATAAATACCGACAACATCCTTCGGCTTTACGCCCCGCTGCAATAGATCGCTCGCCATTGCGTTTGCCCGCTGATCCAATTGCCGGTAGGTCAACGTTTCTGTATCGCTTCTCAGGGCGATGGCGTCCGGCGTTTGATGCCGCTGCTGTTCAAATAAGGTGTGGAGCACTCTTGCCGATGCCATGGTCTGATCCTCTGGTGATGCCAGGGGTCACGCCGGGCATCCTTTTACGCGTTATGCAGGTACGGCACACATGCACTATGCCGCTGAGTAATTGCCGCTGAGTAATATTGCGGCTGAACAATGTGCTTTGATTATGATGACGCTTCTTGTTGCTCCGCAGGTGCGGGTGGCGCGGCGTTTTCCGCTATCTGCGGTGCGCTTTTCCCTTCGGGAACACTGGGCCTGATTGCGGCGTCGGTCAGAAAATCGATGACGCGCATAAGCGCTTCGGGCGCGGGCTGACGTTTTACCTGCGTGTGAATGCTGTACTTGGCACGCGTGTCCGTCGCTCGGGTCTGCGCTGACTTGTGTGATACCCGACCGGCCATTTTGACGTTGAATGGCCCCCATCCCAGTGACGCCGCCAGATTGCCGTCTTCTCCGGTATCATCGGATGAAGATTCACTCTGTGTGACTTCAAGCTCGAAATCGATCGTCCCTTCTTCAATAGAAATAATCGGATGGGTAATCGCGGCAATGAGCGGTATGCGCATCGTTTTTGTCACGGCACCTTTTGCGACTCCGCTTTCATCAATAAGCGTTTCGTCGTAGTCGAATTGGATGGCGACCGCTTTATTATTCTGAATGCATACGGATAATAAAAAATCCGTATAGGCTTTGCTGGCTTGGACCTGTGCGTTAATCATTGCTTGTAATGGCCCGCTAATCATATTTTCCAGCGGTAGCGCATTAATAACAGAACCGATAAATTGTGAATCCATCGGAGCCTCCAATTATCTGCGGATAGGGTGTGATGAACTGTCAATAAAAATAGCAAAGGGAATGAAAAATAATACCCGTCAGGGTACGGGGGGACTTTCGCATTCTGGCATAGTCCTTTTGGGATATAGGCAATACGGTCTTTTATTTGTTAAATCCATACTCAGGCATGCGCGTTATTTCATGTGTCTTTCCTGGTATTAGCATGACGACCCCATCATTACGTGTTCTTATTTTTACAGCATTAATTTTTCACCGCGTGAGATACCGGAAGTCGCGTTATAACCATTCCAGAAAAAAGCATCCTTTTACAATATGGAAGGAAAATGATGAAGAATAGAAAAACGGTCTTTGAAATTATCTCTGAATGGTCACTGAAAAGTCCCGATAAAACGGCGGTGGAATTTAATGGCGACAGGCTGAATTATCAACAACTAGAATCTCAGTCGTGCCGTTTGGCAGATTATTTGTTATCACATTATCCAGATAATAAACGGGATAGAATCGCCGTTTATCTGGAACCTGGTGTGATGATGCCCGTGGTCTTGCTGGCTATTTTGAAAGCAGGACATACCTATATTCCGCTCTCGCATTTTCATCCGTCAGAAAGAATTATGCAGATCCTTGATGATTCTTCGACATTTTTACTTATTTCCACGCGAGCGATGTTAAATAAAACGGCTATCGATAAGGTTTTTCCCTCTACGCTGGTAGTAGAGGATATCCATTATCCTGCGTCGCCAGTGACGACGCTGCCACCCATTTGCGAAAACGATCTTGCTTATATTCTCTATACCTCCGGTTCTACAGGGAAACCAAAAGGGGTGGCTATTGAGCATCGGAACCTGAGTTATTACCTGAACTGGTTTAATGAGGATGTGTGGCCAGAGACCCGTGCGACGCTCCCTCTGACATCGACACTCAGCTTTGCCGCTGCCGTGACACAGCTTTATGCGCCTTTATTACGCGGGGACACCCTGTTTATTTTGCCTGCCGACAGCTTGAATGAGCCGGAGGTTTTATTACGCTGGCATCAGCAACATCCCGATGGTGCCATTTATTGCGTGCCGACCGTTTGGGATGAGCTACTGCGCTATCAGGCATCTTCTTCGCACGCGTGGGCATTACCTAAAACGGTTTTTCTCTCCGGCGAGCCTGTCTCTTTTGATTTAAAAGAGCGTACGTTCCAGCAGATTCCTGATGTCAGGCTCTTTAATCTGTATGGCCCGACGGAAACGACGGCCAACTGCTCATTTGCTGAATTAAGGCCGGGGAAAAATGTGACGCTTGGTAAGGCACTGCGTGGCAGCGAAATTATGATCGTGGATGAGAGTCTACGTCCCGTGGCTGAAGGGGAAGAAGGGGAAATTTGCGCATTCGGTGAAGGTGTCGCCCGTGGCTATATTAACCGCGATGAATTAACGCAGCAGCGTTTCTTCACCCATGTTCGAGCCGATAAACGCTCCTGGGGGCACCGTACCGGCGATCTAGGGAAAATGACGCCAGAAGGGGAGATCTTGTATCTGGGACGTATCGATCGCCAGATTAAGATTAATGGCATTCGTATCGAGCCTGAAGACGTCGAAATTGTGTTACGTCAGCATGGTGATATCGACAAGGCGCTGGTGCGGCCGATTCAGGAAAACGGGCGTCAGCGTCTGGTCGCCTATCTGGTGAGCCGTAACCCGTCGCTTGCCACGAACGATCTGCGCCGCTTCTTGCAGGATAAACTGCCGCGAGCGATGCATCCGTCCCACTTTATTATGCTGGAAACCCTGCCCAAATTGCCTAACGGGAAATTGGATGTGAACCGGCTCCCTGAGCCTTGTCCGCAGCGCCCTGAGTTGGGATATCCGGTTAAAACCGCAGGTAATGAGCTGGAACAGGAGCTGATCGATATCTGGCAAGAAGTGCTTGGCTTCCGTGAACTCGGCGCCAACGATAACTTTTTCGATTTAGGGGGCGACTCGCTTCAGGCGATGAAAGCCCGGCTACTGATTAGAAAAAGGCTGTTTAGTGAAATTGATTACCCGTTATTTTTCAATAACGCGACGCCCCATCTGCTGGCTTTCATCGTCCCTTACTATGTGAACGATGACGAGCCTGCGTTTAACGAGAACAACGCGGATATCGAGGCACTCGCCCCCTCATCGCAGCAGCGCTATTTTCTGACGCTGGACCAGCTCAGTCCGGAGCCGTCGGCCTATCAATTGGCTTTCCGTCTGACGATAAAGGGTCCACTGGATGAGTCTGCCGTGGAGTGGGGTATTCGGCGTATTCTGGAAGGTAATCCGGTGCTGCGAACCCGCTTCGATCTGGATCGGCTACAGTGCCTTGAAGGGGATTATCCGATCGAGGCAATCCCGATTGAACGGCTGACGGCATTCTCTCCCGATGGGGAAAAGAATACGCTGAGCGACCGACGGCTGCTGGAGCTGATCAGTACGCCGGAAATGGATGTAGAGCACTCGCCGCTCATCTGTTTTCATCTGATTTCGCTGACAACGCAACGGCATATTCTGCTGGGACGTGTACACCATACGGTATTCGATCATGATGCTATTGGGTTGTTCTTCCATCAGTTTGTTGATTACGTCCGAGCTTACAGCGCCGGCGATCGCAGCTATCGAATAGGCAGTGAAGAACGCTATCTGCGCTATCGGCAGCAACAACGGCGCACCAAAGATCAATGCTATCTGAGAGAGCGCCAGTTCTGGCTGGATAAGATGGAGGATTACCTGGCAGCAGGAGCCGATGCGATGGCATTCCCGTTCAGTGACAGCCTGGACGGAGAAAATTATTGGTGCATTTTGTCAGATACGCTGACGCAGGCGATAAAGCACTATGCCCAACAGCATCGCACGACGCCGTTTGTTTGCATGCTGACCGCTTTTACCCAACTGCTCAAAACGACAAACTATCGCCATGTTCCCATCGGTATTCCGGTGTCGAACCGTATGTTGACTGAAAATGCCACCACAATAGGCTGTTTCGTTAACATGGTGGCTTACTACGATGATGCGCCGGCTCAGGAATCTTTCAGCACGCTTTTGGCCCGCAGCCAGAATAAGATCCATGCGATTTTGGACAATCAGACGCTGCCTTATGATGTGTTAATGGCCGATGTTCGGGCTAAAGGATGGTCTGATAAGCTGCGTTTTCCTGTGAGTTTTAACTATCTGACGGCCATGCCGCCAGCCGTACAGATCAATGAAACTGCCTATCAGATTACGGATATTGCTAATCATCAGGCTCGGCTGGATTTAACGCTCTCTGTTTATGACGATGAGGCTCTGGCGCTGTGTTTTAATTATCAGCAGGCGGCTTTTAACGCGGCAGAGATTGCTGCGCTGTCCCATCAGTACCATCAAATTCTGCTGGATATCGTACAGCCAAATACGGCTCTCTTGTGTAGTAATCTGTAGATAACGCTAACGAGGGTGTCCCGAATTGAGACACCTTCGTTGAGGAACCCCGCATATAGGGATTGGCTTTATTGGCTGGGCATTGACTGGGGGGATGAACATGTCAGGAAAGGGAAGGCAGTAGCAGAAAGGCAACGAGGTGCCTTTCTGCCATACGGGCGATGTGCGGTTGACAGCCCTTATTCTTAAGAACGTTTGCCTTCAAGAATGCTCACTCTCAAGAACGTTTGCTCTCAAGAGTATTGATCTTTAATAACAATCTCTTAAGGGGCTGGTGGGGTTTTGTCATCGGGCGTTTTTTTCTGGGCCTCATTAATCAAATGAACGCCTTTCCTGGCCTGTTTTATTTCCGCTGCGACATCCAGAATATCGTTATTCTCTCGATAGCTGAAGAAATTTGCCAGCAGCGTAACCAGCCCTACGCTAATAGCGCCAACCAGATAGCCTAATCCTATTGCGTTCTCCACTTTATTGATGTTTATGTGCAGTAATTCGGCAATAATACCGACCAATGAGAAAGCCGCTGAAATACTGATGGTGATGATAATTAATATAGCGACAAATTTGTCATAGTTATTCAGTTTCTGCGGTCGCCAAAAAAAAGAGATACTGAGGCCACCGAATAATCCTGCAATGGAAGCGATAATATCGCTGATCAGAATTTCGTAGATAATCGGTGATGTTGAAAGGTCCATAATATGTCCGTAAGCATGTTTTCTATAAAAAAGGGGGGCTTATACGTTGCTGAATATTAGTTTAGTACGACAGACTGTAGGAAAAGTGCTTTCTCTGCTTCTCTACGGCGAAGCAGTCCTTCCACGACGTGCTCACCATCTTTGTCCCAGCGTGGAAATTGATCGGCTGCACCCGCATAGTCACCTTGGTTAAGCAGGCGTAATAATGTCGACGTCTTCAGGCTATTGACTCCCAGATTGTAGGTAAATGATGTTAATGCACCAAATTGATTTCCGTTGAGATCAACGTTCACATAATGCTGAACACCCGTTTCTGCCGTTTTTAAGTCCTGCCGTAACAATAAATCTGCTTCTTGGGGGGTAATTCCATTATCAAAGTTTTCATTCGGCAGTATTAAATGTCCATATCCAATCGTCCATTTACCCGCTGTGTCACGATATTTTGTTAATTTCAGACCTTCAAAGCTTTTAATCAGCGAGAGACCCGCTTCATTGATCGTGTCTGGAATATTAGCCATTGTTTTTTTCCTCTTGCGTTATTCGTGGGAGAACGAGATTGGTGTATTCATCAATTAACCGCATAATGCTTTCTGGAGGATCCAGCGCAGTGAATTGCATTTCTATATCGACGTGCTGGCTATTTCTGCCTTTTTTGTTTTTTCCTGAAGGCGACAAGCTGACGTGAAAATTAGTGATGTTATGATCGTCTAAAGATGAGGTGATTTTGTCCTGGCTGACCGCATCGGTTCTCACTGTCATTTGCACTTTCATTTTTTCCAGCATCAACCCCCTTGGCGTAGAAAGCGCAACCAGTGGCAGTTCGACGTGGTGTCGGGGATCGAGTTGAATCGCAACCGTCTTTGGGGTTAACACGCCATCAGCGTCACGTTCAAAAAAAGGTTCGAGAGTCTGTTGATATTGATGAGCGATAAATTGATTGGCGGCGGTGGCAGCATGCTGCATACCGCGAGCCATGTCTGCTAGCGTCATTGTCTTTGATGACGTCATACTATCGTTCTGTGTGACATGGGGATTTTTCCCTTGGGCATTATCACCCTGGTCTGTTTTTTTATTTCCCCCCGTTATCCAGTTCTTAAACGACATACATTTTCCTTATCTGATTTTTCAGGCAATAGACATAAATAACTTGGTTTTAAATAAATGATGATTTGAGAAAACGTTAACAGCTAATAAGGGGGGGCGTATCAGTCATTATGTTAGAGATATAATGTAATATGACATAGCCCATTTCCCTCTCTTTTATCTTTCCTGTTTTAAATTGGTAATAAATATTTTGTGTGTTTATGAAATCATTACGCTATTAGATGTTGTTTTGAGTTAATCTTTCATTGCTAATGATATTTCTCTTTGAGGTTTTTTGACTGAAATTATCATGTCAGTATGTTCGAATAAATATAGACATGTCTATAAGGTAAACGGCATATGCCAAATGGCGTGACATCATAATTTTCAATATAGGCTAAAACTTCTTAGAGGGCATTTTTAAGGTAAATGGAGATTGCACAGTGAATGTTGTTATTATTGACAAGTCCCCTATTTTTATTCAGGGGTTATCTGTTGGGCTGAATGATTTTATGCACAATGCCAATATTGTTGGCGTAAAGGACATTGACGATGTATGGCCTTTCCTTGAGGAGATGAACAACGCTTTTATTTTACTCAATTGTAATAAAGAAAGTGGCGAGTACAATTCTTTCCTGGAAGCACTGCATGAGAAATATATTAACGTCAGTGTGATTATTATGGTTGATACGATTGAAAGACATATTTTGAACAACTATCTGAAACACCATGTGATGGGCGTCATTCTTAAAACATCGCCGGTTGATTCTATTGCTCAGGCATTAAAAACGGTGTCGATGGGCATGGTCTGTTTGCCAGATGATGGGGTGATCTATGAGGGGTGGAGTGTTGATAACAGTGTAAAAGGCAAACTCAGTGAAAGGCAGCACGAAGTTCTGCAACTGATTGCGTCAGGGGCTTCTAATAAACAAATCAGTCGAACATTAAACATCAGTGCAGGCACCGTGAAGTCACATCTGGAGTCGATTTTCAGGCGGCTTAATGTGCGTAACAGAACACAGGCTGCGATCGTACTATTAGAAGAAGAACGAAGATAAGTTCTATCCTATTATATTATTCAGTTATTGTTTGATTTTTAAGCATCAGGGAATCCCCCACGGCGTCGCCTCTTTCCGCTATTTCTAGCGTCCGTGCCTTTTTGCAACGGTTGGCCCGCTTTGCAGCTAACGTGACGACACAAGATTTGCTTCCTACAGTGGAATGTCCATCATTGCGATGGTCGCTTCTACGTCCTTTATGATGCTTGACAAAAAAGCGTATTACACGTATAAAAATCGCCTTCGAACCAATCCTATGGATGACTTGCATTTATGCGGTTGTCAGCGTAGTATTTGCCACGATTTCGGACGCGGGGTGGAGCAGCCTGGTAGCTCGTCGGGCTCATAACCCGAAGGTCGTCGGTTCGAATCCGGCCCCCGCAACCACTTAACTTCCAGTAAAGTGTTTTTTCAAATACGTTCTTCACTCAATTTTTCTCTCTTTTTGCAGTGATTTTTGAAAAAATCCTTCACCGAAAGTTATGCCGCGCTGGTTAGCGGTATTAGGGTCCAGTTGCATAAAGCCCCGATTTTTCGGGGTTTTTTGTTATTTGGCAACAAACAACTGGGCTATTAGGCCCTTTTTTTATGTCTTGGGGGTGGACTTGTCCACATTAGAGCAAAAATTAACAGAGATGATTTCAGCACCCGTTGCCGCTTTAGGCTACGAATTGGTTGGGATTGAGTTCATCCGTAGTCGCCAATCGACGCTGCGTATCTATATTGATAGTGAAGATGGGATCACTGTTGATGATTGTGCTGATGTCAGCCACCAGGTCAGTGCGGTATTGGATGTAGAAGATCCCATCACTGTTGCCTATAACTTGGAGGTGTCGTCTCCAGGGCTTGAGCGTCCCTTATTCACGGCAGCACATTATCTGCATTTCGTTGGTGAAGAGGTCACAGTGGTGCTGCGTATGGCAGTCCAGAATCGCCGTAAATGGTTGGGTGTGATCAAAGCTGTTGACGGCGAAATGATCACCATAACAGTGGAAGGCAAAGATGAAGTATTCGCGCTGAGCAACATTCAGAAAGCGAATCTTGTACCCCACTTTTAAAGTTTGGATGAGGCAACTAGGATGAACAAAGAGATTCTGGCTGTTGTTGAAGCAGTTTCCAATGAGAAAGCCCTTCCGCGCGAGAAGATTTTTGAAGCGTTGGAAACCGCACTGTCGACAGCGACCAAGAAAAAATATGAGCAGGAAATTGATGTTCGCGTCAGTATCGATCGCAAAACGGGCGATTTTGATACCTTCCGTCGTTGGTTAGTGGTGAATGAAGTCACTCAACCAACCCGTGAAATTACGCTTGAAGCGGCGCAGTTTGAAGATCCTGCTCTTGATGTTGGCGGCTATGTTGAAGATCAAATCGAATCCGTAACGTTTGACCGCATTACGACGCAAACGGCAAAACAGGTTATCGTACAGAAAGTTCGTGAAGCAGAACGTGCGATGGTTGTTGATCAGTTCCGTGAGCAAGAAGGCGAGATTATCACCGGTGTCGTGAAGAAGGTGAACCGTGATAATATTTCGCTTGAAGTCAGACCAATCGATGGCTCTAACACCAGTGCAGAAGCGGTAATTGGCCGTGAAGATATGCTGCCTCGTGAAAATTTCCGCCCTGGCGACCGTATTCGTGGCGTGCTGTACTCTGTTCGTCCTGAAGCTCGCGGTGCTCAACTGTTCGTTAGCCGTTCCCGTCCGGAAATGCTGGTTGAACTCTTCCGCATTGAAGTGCCAGAAATCGGTGAAGAAGTTATCGAGATTAAGGCAGCGGCCCGCGATCCGGGTTCACGTGCAAAAATTGCAGTGAAGACGAATGACAAACGTATCGATCCCGTCGGTGCTTGTGTCGGTATGCGCGGTGCACGTGTGCAGGCTGTTTCCAGCGAGCTGGGCGGCGAGCGTATTGATATCATTCTGTGGGATGATAATCCTGCGCAGTTTGTCATCAATGCCATGGCACCTGCCGATGTGGTATCGATCGTGGTTGATGAAGATACCTGCACGATGGATATCGCTGTTGAGTCGAGCAATCTGGCTCAGGCGATTGGTCGAAACGGGCAGAACGTACGTTTGGCTTCCCAACTGTTGAAACAGCATCGTTCAGACGATCGTTGGGAACTGAACGTGATGACCGTGGAAGATCTTCAAGCCAAGCATCAGGCTGAAGCACATGCTGCAATCGACGTCTTTACCAAGCACCTTGATATTGATGAAGAGTTTGCCACCGTGCTGGTTGAAGAAGGTTTCTCCTCACTTGAAGAACTGGCTTACGTGCCAATCAAGGAACTGTTGGCCATCGAAGGCCTTGATGAAGAAACCGTTGAAGCATTGCGTGAGCGTGCGAAAGCCGCATTAACAACGCTGGCACTGGCGCATGAAGAAAGCCTAGGTGACGGTCAACCTGCTGAAGACTTGCTTGGCTTGCCTGGGCTGTCGCGTGAGTTGGCATTCAAGCTTGCTGCGATCGGTGTTTGTACGCTGGAAGATCTTGCTGAACAGGGTGTTGACGACCTGACAGATATTGAAGAGCTCAATGATGAGCAAGCGGGCGAATTGATTATGGCCGCACGTAATATCTGTTGGTTTGGCGACGACAACGAATAACGAACTGTAGCAGGAAAGGAACAGCATGACAGATGTAACCGTAAAATCGCTGGCCGCAGAGATTCAAACTCCGGTTGACCGCCTGATACAGCAGTTTGCTGATGCGGGAATGACCAAATCTGCATCGGACTCTGTGACCCAGCATGAAAAAGAAACATTATTGGCGCATCTGAACCGCGATCGCGGTAATGCGCCAAGTAAATTGACGTTGCAACGCAAAACGCGCAGCACGTTAAATGTCCCTAGCACCGGCGGAAAAAGTAAGTCGGTGCAGATCGAAGTCCGCAAGACACGCACTTATGTAAAACGCGATCCGATTGATGCCAAACAGGCAGAAGAGGAAGAGCAGGCACGGCGTGAAGCGGAAGAACAGGCACAACGTGCCGCTGAAGAGCAGGCTAAACGCGAGGCCGATCTGCGCGAAGCTGCTGAGAAAGCGAAGCGTGCTGCCGACGAGCAAGCCAAACGTGAGGCCGCTGAAAAAGCTAAGCGTGATGTAGCGGAAAAAGAAAAAGTGACGAACCAACAAAACGAAAATATGACCAAGCCGGCTCAGTCTGAGAAAGCGAAACGCGAAGCGGAAGCTGCCGAACTTAAGCGCAAAGCAGAAGAAACTGCACGTCTTAAAGTTGAAGAAGAAGCACGTCGTATTGCTGAAGAAGCTCGCCGTATGGCTGAAGAAAATGCAGGGCGCTGGGAAGCGGAAAGCGCTAAGCCTGAAGAATCTGCCGATTATCATGTGACGACGTCTCATCATGCCCGCGAAGCGGAAGATGAAAACGACCGTCAGGTTGAAGGTGAGCGCCGTACCCGTACTCGCGCAGCCAAAGTCACCAAGCAGAAGAAAGGTAATCGCCAGTCTGAGTCCAAGGCTGACCGTGAAGAAGCGCGTGCTGTTACCCGTGGTGGTAAAGGTAAACGTAAGCCAAGTACACTGCAGCAGAGCTTCAATAAGCCCGCTCAGGCAGTGAACCGCGATGTTGTCATCGGCGAAACGGTTACCGTTGCTGAACTGGCTAACAAAATGGCGGTTAAAGGCTCTCAGGTCATCAAAACGATGATGAAACTGGGCGCAATGGCAACCATCAACCAGGTCATCGACCAGGAAACCGCGCAACTCGTCGCGGAAGAGATGGGCCATAAAGTCATCCTGCGTCGTGAAAACGAGCTGGAAGAAGCGGTAATGAGTGACCGTGATATGGGGGTTGCGGCAGAATCCCGCGCGCCAGTCGTGACAATTATGGGCCACGTTGACCACGGTAAAACCTCTCTGCTCGACTATATCCGTTCAACCAAGGTTGCAGCAGGTGAAGCGGGTGGTATTACTCAGCACATCGGTGCTTACCACGTTGAAACTGACAACGGTATGATTACGTTCCTAGATACACCGGGACACGCTGCGTTTACTGCAATGCGTGCTCGTGGTGCTCAGGCTACGGATATCGTGGTACTGGTTGTGGCGGCGGATGATGGTGTGATGCCTCAGACCATCGAAGCGATCCAGCACGCGAAAGCGGCTCAGGTTCCGGTTGTTGTCGCAGTCAACAAAATCGATAAACCTGATGCCGATCCCGATCGTGTGAAAACGGAACTGTCTCAGTACGGCATTATGCCGGAAGAATGGGGCGGTGAATCTCAGTTTGTCCATGTATCCGCTAAAGCCGGTACCGGTATCGACGAACTGCTGGATGCGATTCTGTTGCAGGCCGAAGTTCTGGAACTGAAAGCGGTCCGTAGCGGTATGGCGAACGGTGTCGTGATCGAATCCTTCCTAGATAAAGGCCGTGGCCCGGTTGCAACCGTACTGGTACGTGAAGGTACGCTGAATAAAGGCGATATCGTTCTGTGCGGCTTCGAATATGGCCGTGTTCGTGCGATGCGTGATGAATTAGGTCGTGAAATCACGTCTGCGGGTCCTTCTATTCCAGTAGAAATTCTCGGTCTTTCCGGTGTACCTGCCGCAGGTGACGAAGCGACGGTGGTTCGTGACGAGAAGAAAGCACGTGAAGTAGCCTTGTATCGTCAGGGTAAATTCCGTGAAGTTAAACTGGCTCGTCAGCAGAAATCTAAACTGGAAAACATGTTTGCCAACATGACAGAAGGTGAAGTTTCTGAGCTGAACATTGTTCTAAAATCTGACGTTCAGGGTTCTTGTGAAGCGATTTCCGATTCACTGCAGAAACTGTCTACTGATGAAGTGAAAGTGAAGATCGTCGGTTCCGGTGTGGGCGGTATCACAGAAACGGACGCTACGCTGGCAGCAGCATCGAATGCGATTATCCTTGGCTTTAACGTTCGTGCAGATGCATCAGCGCGCCGCGTCGTTGAAGCGGAAAGTCTGGATCTGCGTTATTACTCCGTGATCTATGATCTGATCGACGAAGTGAAACAGGCGATGAGCGGTATGCTGGCGCCGGAATATAAGCAAGAGATCATCGGTCTTGCTGAAGTACGTGACGTCTTTAAATCACCGAAATTTGGTGCTGTTGCGGGTTGTATGGTGACCGAAGGTATCGTTAAGCGCCACAACAAGATTCGTGTACTGCGTGACAACGTGGTGATCTATGAAGGCGAGCTGGAATCTCTGCGCCGCTTCAAAGATGACGTTGGCGAAGTCCGTAACGGTATGGAATGTGGTATCGCCGTGAAGAACTACAACGACGTTCGTCCTGGCGATATGATCGAAGTCTTTGAAACGATTGAGATCAAACGTACGATCGCGTAATCCGTTTTCAGCGACGATGTAAGTGATTCGTAAGGGGGGCCTAGTGCCCCCCGATTTTTACTGGAGAATTTATCATGGCAAAAGAATTCAGCCGCACCCAGCGCGTTGCGCAGGAAATGCAAAAAGAAATCGCCATTATCATTCAGCGTGAAGTGAAAGATCCGCGTATCGGCATGGCGACCGTATCCGGTGTGGAAGTGTCTCGCGATCTGGCGTATGCCAAGGTTTTTGTGACCTTCCTGAATGATAACGAGCCAGAGCAAGTTAAAATAGCGGTGAAAGCACTGCAAGATGCGTCCGGTTTTATCCGTATGATGATCGGTAAGGCAATGCGTCTGCGTGTTGTTCCAGAATTAACATTCTCCTATGACAACTCATTGGTTGAAGGGATGAGAATGTCCAATCTGGTGACCAATGTAGTCAGAAACGATACGGAACGTCGTTCTGTTACGGGCGAAGATCAGGAGGATTAATGAGTCGTCCTCGTCGCCGTGGCCGTGATATACACGGCGTATTGCTATTAGATAAGCCGCAGGGCGTGTCGTCTAATGATGTTTTGCAGAAGGTAAAACGGATTTTTAACGCCAATAGAGCGGGCCATACGGGGGCGTTGGATCCATTAGCCACCGGTATGCTGCCGATTTGCCTTGGGGAAGCGACGAAGTTTTCCCAATACTTGTTGGATTCTGATAAACGCTACCGTGTCATTGCTCGACTTGGGCAACGGACTGACACCTCCGATGCCGATGGCAACGTGATTGAAGAGCGTGCGATTGGTTTTTCTGCTACCGATCTGGAGCAGGCGCTGGAAGGCTTTCGTGGTACCACGCAGCAAGTGCCGTCCATGTATTCGGCGCTGAAGTATCAGGGGCGTAAGCTGTATGAGTATGCGCGTCAGGGGCTGACGGTTCCACGTGAAGCGCGTGAAATCACCGTGTACGAACTGCAGTTCATTCGCTGGGAAGGTGATGAGCTAGAGCTGGAGATTCACTGTTCGAAAGGCACGTACATCCGTACCATTATTGACGATCTGGGCGAAAAGTTGGGCTGTGGCGCGCATGTGATTTATCTGCGTCGTTTACAGGTTGCCACCTATCCTACCGAAAGAATGGTGACGCTGGAGCAGCTAGCGGTTTTGTCCGAGCAGGCCCAAACACAAGCGATTCCACTTTCGCAGAGTCTCGATCCGCTGCTTATGCCGATGGAAAGCCCAGTCATTGATTTTCCTGAGGTGAATTTGACGCCGGTCGTTGCGGGTTATTTGAAGCTGGGGCAAGCGGTTCAGGCAGCGAATGCGCCCTCGAACGGCATGGTGAGAATCACCGAAGGTGACGAACACAAATTTATCGGAATGGGCGAAATCGATAGTGATGGCCGCGTTGCGCCACGTCGTCTGGTTGTTGAGTTTCCGGTGTAAACCCGCCTGTTGCTGCCTTGCTATCGCGGAACGCTGAGGGTAGAATAGCGCGGCTTGACTGTTGGGTGGCTGAATTAGAGATCGGCGCCTGTTTTTTTATCTATAATGTTTGGAGTATTACAATGTCTCTAAGTGTTGAAGCTAAAGCTAAAATCGTAGCAGACTTCGGTCGTGGCACAAACGATAGTGGTTCTACTGAAGTTCAGGTTGCTTTGCTGACTGCGCAGATCAACCATCTGCAAGGCCACTTTTCTGAGCACAAAAAAGATCACCACAGCCGTCGTGGTCTGCTGCGCATGGTTTCTCAGCGTCGTAAGCTGCTGGACTACCTGAAGCGTAAAGATGTAGCACGTTACACCAGCCTGATCGAGCGTCTGGGTCTGCGTCGCTAAGTCTTCTGAGTTTCAGTGGGAAGGGGCCTCTTTTGGCCCCTTTCTTCTAGGAAGCGTTAGCAAAACAGAGTAGTGTATTGTTGTTAATATGATCTTTCATTACAGAGGTTCGCGCGGCTAATGAGAGGCTTTATCTGCATAAGCAAGATAAGGGTTGTCATTAGTCGTGAGGATGTAGTGTAAAGGTCGGGAGTTCACTGGCGCGTTTATCTTGAATACGTGTAGCGCGCCCCAGCTAAGGATATTATTTTGCTGAATCCGATCGTCCGTAAGTTCCAATATGGTCAGCATACCGTCACGTTAGAGACCGGTATGATGGCACGCCAGGCTACCGCCGCTGTGATGGTAAGCATGGATGACACCGCGGTATTCGTTACCGTTGTAGGCGCTAAAAGTGCCAAACCTGGTCAAAGTTTCTTCCCATTAACGGTTAACTATCAGGAGCGTACTTACGCTGCTGGGCGTTTCCCTGGTGGTTTTTTCCGTCGTGAAGGTCGTCCAAGCGAAGGCGAAACGCTGATTTCTCGCTTGATTGACCGCCCAATCCGCCCTCTGTTCCCAGAAGGTTTCCTGAATGAAGTTCAGGTGATTGCGACCGTCGTTTCTGTTAACCCACAGGTTAGCCCTGATATCGTTGCCATGATTGGTGCTTCTGCGGCGTTGAGCCTGTCTGGTATTCCATTCAGCGGCCCTATCGGCGCTGCGCGCGTTGGTTATCTGAACGACCAGTATGTTCTGAACCCAACGATGGATGAGCTCAAAGAAAGCCGTCTGGATCTAGTGGTTGCAGGTACGGAAGGTGCGGTTCTGATGGTGGAATCCGAAGCTGATCTGCTGAGCGAAGATCAGATGCTGGGCGCTGTGGTGTTTGGCCACGAGCAACAGCAGATCGTTATCCAGAACATCAACGCTCTGGTTGCTGAAGCTGGCAAACCGAAGTGGGAATGGCATGCGCCAGAAGTGAACGTTTCTTTAGAGCAGCGTGTACAGGCTTTGTCTGAAGCACGTCTGGGTGATGCTTACCGTATCACTGAAAAACAAGAGCGTTATGCACAAGTTGATGTCATCAAAGCTGATGTTGTTGCTGCTCTGCAAGCCGAAGACGAAACGCTGAATGCGGGCGATATCCAGGAAATTCTGGGTAACGTTGAGAAAAATGTCGTACGTAGCCGCGTGCTGGCTGGCGAACCGCGTATCGATGGCCGTGAAAAAGACATGATTCGTGGTCTGGATGTGCGTACTGGCGTACTGCCGCGTACTCACGGCTCTGCACTGTTCACCCGTGGTGAAACGCAGGCGTTGGTCACTGCAACGTTGGGGACTGAGCGTGATGCGCAGAATATTGACGAACTGACCGGTGAACGTACCGATCGCTTCCTGCTACACTACAACTTCCCTCCGTACTCTGTCGGTGAAACCGGTATGGTCGGTTCGCCTAAGCGTCGTGAGATCGGTCACGGTCGTCTGGCTAAGCGTGGCGTGTTGGCCGTTATGCCGAAGGCGAGCGAATTCCCGTACACCGTGCGTGTGGTGTCTGAAATCACGGAATCCAACGGCTCTTCTTCCATGGCGTCTGTCTGCGGTGCTTCTCTGGCACTGATGGATGCGGGCGTGCCAATCAAATCAGCCGTTGCGGGTATCGCGATGGGTCTGGTTAAAGAAGGCGACAATTTTGTTGTTCTGTCTGACATTCTGGGTGACGAAGACCACCTGGGCGATATGGACTTCAAAGTGGCTGGTAGCCGTGAAGGTATCACCGCGCTGCAGATGGATATCAAGATCGAAGGGATTACCCGTGAGATCATGCAGGTTGCTTTGAATCAGGCCAAAGGTGCACGTTTGCACATTCTGAGCGTGATGGAGCAGGCGATCAGCACACCACGTGGCGATATCTCTGAATTCGCACCGCGTATTCACACCATCAAGATCAGTACCGATAAGATTAAAGATGTGATCGGTAAAGGTGGTTCTGTGATTCGTGCGCTGACGGAAGAAACAGGCACTACGATTGAAATCGAAGACGATGGTACTGTGAAGATCGCTTCAACCGACGGCGAAAAAGCGAAACACGCGATTCGTCGTATTGAAGAGATCACTGCCGAAATCGAAGTCGGCCGCGTGTATCAGGGTAAAGTTACCCGCATCGTTGATTTTGGTGCTTTCGTCGCTATTGGCGGCGGCAAAGAAGGCCTGGTGCATATTTCTCAGATCGCCGATAAGCGCGTAGAGAAAGTGACTGACTACCTGCAAATGGGTCAGGAAGTGCCGGTCAAGGTTCTGGAAGTTGATCGCCAGGGCCGCGTGCGCTTAAGCATCAAAGAAGCAACTGCGCAAACTCAGGAAGCGGCAGCTCCGTCTTCTGAGGAATAACGACTGTTAGATAACGGTCTTATGGCACCTTGCCTGATTATCATGGCAAGGTGCTGCGTGTATCGTAAGGGAATGGATGACCTTGCGTTGAGCGGTCCGGGACAGGATGTTCATCCAATGTTTGTCTTCGGGAGTGGGAAATGAAGCCTTTCTTGCGCTGGTGTTATGTTGCAACAGCACTCATGCTGGCAGGATGCAGCAACACGGATTGGCGTAAAGACGCAGTATTGGCGATTCCGTTACAGCCTACTTTGCAGCAGGAAGTGATCCTGGCACGCATGGAACAAATCCTTGCAAGCCGAGCATTAACCGATGATGAGCGAGCACAGCTATTATATGAGCGCGGAGTGCTGTATGATAGTCTCGGGTTACGGGCATTGGCGCGGAATGATTTTTCACAAGCGCTGACGATCCGCCCTGATATTCCAGAAGTTTTTAACTATTTGGGTATCTATTTAACGCAGGCAGGCAATTTTGATGCTGCCTATGAAGCGTTTGATTCTGTACTAGAGCTTGATCCAACTTACAATTACGCGCGTTTAAACCGGGGCATCGCTTTGTATTATGGCGGTCGCTACCTGTTAGCGCAGGATGATCTGCTGGCGTTTTATCGAGACGATCCGAATGATCCTTTCCGTTCGTTGTGGCTGTATCTTGTGGAGCGAGAAATCAATCCAGAGACGGCCAACATTGCGTTGAAGAAACGCTATGACGACGCCAAGAAAGGGCCTTGGGGATGGAATATTGTCGAATTCTATCTGGGCAGTATCAGTGAAAAAACACTGATGCAGCGTTTACAGGTAGAAGCTACGGATAACACTTCGCTCGCTGAGCATCTCAGTGAAACTGACTTCTATTTAGGTAAGCACTACCTAAGTCTGGGGGACAAGAACACCGCTTTGGCGCTGTTCAAGCTGACGGTAGCCAACAATGTTCATAACTTTGTTGAGCACCGCTATGCATTGTTGGAATTGGCGCTATTAGGCCAAGAGCAAGACGACCTATCAGGATCGGACCAGCAATAGCTGACGAACACTTAATCAGCCTGAAAAACTTCGGTTATCACCTTCACGGGTGAGGGCTTTTTTGTTCGCTTTTTAATCCAATTTGAGCCGGTTCACACTTTTCAATGAAAATGACTGAAAATTTTCACGATGAGTTATGTAGACTGGCCGCCATGTTTAATGAGGCACGTGTACATGACTGATTTAGTAACTTCTTTTGCCGATTTGGGGCTGAATACCTCTATCCTTAATGCCCTGACTGATTTGGGCTATGAAAAACCGTCTCCGATTCAGGCGGAATGTATTCCTCACCTGCTGAATGGTCGCGATGTGCTGGGTATGGCACAGACCGGTAGCGGTAAAACAGCAGCGTTCTCTCTGCCATTACTGAACAATCTGAAACCTGAACTTAAAGCACCACAGATTCTGGTGCTGGCACCGACCCGCGAGCTGGCGGTGCAGGTAGCAGAGGCCTGCAATGATTTCTCCAAGCATATGCACGGCGTGAACGTCGTTGCACTGTACGGCGGCCAGCGCTATGACGTGCAACTGCGCGCTTTGCGTGGTGGTGCACAGATCGTTGTGGGTACGCCAGGCCGTCTGCTGGATCACCTGAAACGCGGTACGCTGGATCTGTCCAACCTGAGTGGTTTGGTGCTGGATGAAGCTGATGAAATGCTGCGTATGGGCTTCATCGAAGATGTTGAAAACATCATGGCTCAGATCCCTGCTGAACATCAGACTGCGCTGTTCTCTGCGACCATGCCTGAAGCGATTCGCCGCATTACGCGCCGTTTCATGAAAGATCCGCAAGAAGTTCGCATTCAATCAAGCGTTACTACGCGCCCAGACATCAGCCAGAGCTACTGGACGGTGCAGGGTATGCGTAAAAATGACGCGCTGGTACGCTTCCTGGAAGCAGAAGATTTTGATGCGGCGATTATTTTCGTTCGTACCAAAAACGCGACGCTGGAAGTGGCCGAAGCTCTGGAGCGTAGCGGTTACAACAGCGCCGCGCTGAACGGTGACATGAATCAGGCGCTGCGTGAGCAAACGCTGGAGCGTCTGAAAGATGGTCGTCTGGATATCCTGATCGCGACCGACGTTGCGGCGCGTGGTCTGGACGTTGAGCGTATCAGCCTGGTAGTGAACTACGATATCCCGATGGATGCCGAGTCTTACGTCCACCGTATTGGTCGTACCGGTCGTGCAGGTCGTGCGGGCCGCGCTCTGCTGTTCGTCGAAAACCGTGAACGTCGCCTGCTGCGCAACGTTGAACGCACAATGAAGCTAACCATTCCTGAAGTGGAATTGCCAAACGCAGAATTGCTGGGTCAACGCCGTCTGGCTAAATTCGCCGCTAAAGTACAGCAACAGCTGGAAAGCAGCGATCTGGACATGTACCGCGCACTGCTGACAAAACTGCAACCGCAGGAAGAGCTGGATGTCGAAACGCTGGCTGCTGCGCTGCTGAAAATGGCGCAGGGTGAACGTCCTCTGATTCTGCCACCTGATCCGGCATTCCGTCCTCGTCGCGAATTCCGCGATCGTGATGAGTCTCGCAGTGATTCACGTGGCGATCGTCGTCGTGATCCTCGTGATGCTCGTGAAAGTCGTGACGGTGACCGTCCACAGCGTCGTGAGCGTCGTGATGCTGGCGAGATGGAATTGTATCGTATTGAAGTGGGTCGTGATGACGGCGTTGAAGTTCGCCACATTGTTGGTGCCATCGCCAACGAAGGTGATATCAGCAGCCGCTACATCGGTAACATCAAGCTGTTCGCGTCTCACTCGACGATTGAACTGCCGAAAGGTATGCCGGGCGATCTGTTATCACATTTCACCCGTACGCGTATTCTGAACAAACCAATGAATATGCAGTTGATGGGTGATGCAGTTGCACAGCCAGAACGTCGTGGCGGTGGTCGTCCTAGTGGCGAACGTCGTGATGGCGCAGCACCACGTCGCTCTTTCGGCGGTGGTGAACGCCGTGAAAGTAACGGTAGCGGCGGTGAGCGTCGTGAGCGTTCTTTCAACCGTGATGCCGCACCGCGTGCTCCACGTCGTCGTCCTGCTGACGCGGGTCAATAAAACTAACATTGAGTAATAAGCGTATTGGCTTACCGTTTAGGGCGAGATTAAATACTTCGCTTCAAATAACGAAATAGTGTGTTACGCAACATTTATCTTTGTATATTATTATAATAAGCGGCCCATCATTATCGATGGGGCGCTTCTTTTTATGACTAACCAGCCTATCTTAATTTTATATTAAGGAGGAATTCACTCCGAAGTGCACGTTAAGTCACCACTCTTAATACCTCGAACACTTTCGACGACTGCATTAACTCAATACATACTCGTAATACTTCAAGTTGCATGTGCGTTGGTTACATTCAGTCACCCGAATCACTTACTTNNGGATTCCTTCTCTTGCCGCCTTCCTGAAACCCGAATTATTTGGAGCATACTTACGCTGCACTACTGTTCAGCCGCTCTGATAGCTTTTTAACTCTTCTTCCGACACCGTTCTCAGGGTAAACTGCTTTAGTTGTCTGTAGTTCATGTTACTCGCGCGTCTTCTGTAGAAAGAATGAGATAATCTATTGGTATCTTCACTCCCAGTCAGTCCAAACCGAGTGTTACATTTATTATCTGTATTCATTAGGTTCTAAACGGATAATACTGCTCTTTGGCGCTGCATAAAAAATAACAACATTGTGTGGAATTAAATATGTCTGAACTCTTTGCTAAAGAACGTTTTAGTTGGCGCTCGCTTGGGTGGCTTTTGCTCTATTTTTGGTTTTTTTCCTGCGCACTACAGCTTGTCATTGTTCTGACTGGACATAGTGGCACCACGGGATTACGTGATTCGCTACTCTACAGTTTGCTGTGGCTCATTCCTGTTTTTCTTTTCCCTACTCGAACCAGAATCATCAGCAGCGTATTGGGTATTCTGTTGTGGTGTACATCCCTGATTGCACTAGGTTATTACTCGATTTATAAACAAGAGTTCTCACAAAGCGTGATGTTTGTGATGTTCGAGTCTAATAGCAAAGAAGCAGGTGAATATGTAAGTCAATATTTCAGTCTGAAAGTCTTGGCGATATTGTTTTTTTATACGGCGATCGTCTGGTTTCTGTGGCACAAATTACGGCCAGTTTATTTACCGTTTAAATATAAAGCGACGGCTTGTTCATTAATTGTTGTGGTGCTGTTTGGTATTCCCCTTTATAAAAAAATGCACAATGAGGGGCAGACGTTGGCAGAAGCCAGCGGCTATCTGGCAAGTCGTATGTCTACTACAGCCCCATGGCAGTACATTGCTGGTTATGTGGAGTACCGCCAGCAATTGGAAAGCATGACCACTATGCTCCAGCAGAATGCAGCGTTGCCACCTTTGGCAAACCTGAAAGATGCGAACGGTAATACGCCGCGCACACTGGTATTGGTAATTGGTGAATCAACCACCAGCAGTCGCATGAGCCTGTATGGTTATGGTCGACAGACCACGCCGCGACTGGATGCACTGCGTAAAAGCGATCCCAACCTGGTGGTGTTTAACGATGTAGTGACCTCACGCCCGTACACCATTGAAATCTTGCAGCAGGCGCTGACGTTTGCTGATGAGCAGCAACCGGATCTCTATCTGAGCAAGCCTTCGCTGATGAACATGATGAAACAGGCCGGATACAAAACGTTCTGGATTACCAATCAGCAGACGATGACCAAACGTAATACGCTCCTGACGGTGTTCTCCCAGCAAACAGACGAACAGTTTTATATGAATAATCAGCGCACCCAAAGCGCACGGCAATATGATGACGTGGTGTTTGCGCCGTTTGAAAAGGTGCTGGCCGATCCCGCAGAGAAGAAATTTATTGTTGTGCACCTGTTAGGCACTCATATGAAATATAAATTTCGCTATCCGGAAGAGGCGACTAAATTTGTTGGGCGAGAAGGAATTCCTGACGGCGTTAACGACAGTGATGTCGAAGTCTATAACGACTACGATAATGCTGAGTTGTATAACGATTACGTTCTTGAAACGCTGATCCGAACCTTTGAAAAAACGCAGCCAAATGGCTTCCTGCTCTATTTCTCGGATCACGGTGAAGATGTTTACGAGACGCCGCCGCATAACGTGTTGGGACGAAATGAGACAGTACCTACGCGTACTATGTATACCGTGCCGTTTATTCTCTGGACTTCACCTCAGTGGCAGAAAGATCATCCGATCGATTATTCACCCTATGTTGATCGGAAATATAGCAACGCGCACCTGCTGCATACCTGGTCGACCTTGGCGGGGCTCAGCTACGATCTTCAGGAGCCAGAAAAAAGTCTGGTTAGCCCTGCATTTCGTGAATCAGAGCGTTGGATAGGTAACCCGTACAGCAAGAAAGGGTTGAGTACCTTTGACAGCTTGCCTTACACCGCCGACGGCAAATAATCCCCAAGTAATAGCTAGGGTGGAGAAGAGGCACTTTCTCCACCCTATCGACCTAGCGGATTGTGCTACCCGATCACGTCCTGACGTATCTGCATAATCCGCTCGAAAGAGTCTTTTCGCGCCTGATGATCAAAGATTTGCCCATTGATCATCACTTCATCCGCCTGCGTTTCACGCAACAGGCTCTGCAATCCATGACGGACTTTCGCGCTATCGCCAACAATCGACAGCCGCAGTGCTTGCTCCGCACCAAACTGTTCGGCAGGCGATCCGACCATGTCGATGTTTTCTATCGGCGCGGGCAGCGGGCCGGGTGTGCCACGGCGCAGGTTGATGAACTGCTGCTGCATCGAGGTGAAGAGGAAACGCGCATCCCGATCGCTATCGGCCGCCACCACATTGACGCAAACCATCGCGTAAGGTTTGGCGTGGGTGGCAGAAGGGATGAAGTGTTTGCGATAGAGACGGAATGCATCCAGCAACATATCGGGCGCGAAATGGGCGGCGAAGGCAAAAGGTAGCCCCAGTCTCGCGGCCAGCTGTGCGCTATACAGGCTCGATCCCAATAGCCAGATCGGAACGTGTAAGCCTTGTCCCGGGACAGCTTGCACCGGTTGACCCGGCTGTGCATCGGCGAAATAGCGTTGCAGTTCCTGCACATCGCGTGGGAAATCTTCGATATCGGCATTAAGGTGACGGCGCAGCGCCATCATGGTGCGCTGATCGGTACCGGGCGCGCGACCTAATCCCAAATCGATACGGCCGGGATACAGCGATTCCAGCGTACCGAACTGCTCGGCGATGACGAGCGGTGAGTGGTTCGGTAGCATCACGCCGCCAGAACCGAGGCGAATGCGCTGTGTTCCCGAAGCAAGATAGCCGAGAAGCACGGAAGTTGCCGCGCTGGCGATACCTGTCATGCTGTGGTGTTCCGCCAGCCAATAACGATGATAGCCCCATTCTTCTGTATGCTGCGCCAGATCCAGCGAGCGATGGAAGGCGTCACGCGCTGTCGCACCTTGTGGAATTGGCGCAAGATCAAGGACGGAAAACACGGTGGGTTGAGAAGACGTAGACATAATATGGCTCACTTTGTTGTTCACTGACTCCACCCATTCGGTGGATGCTAACGCCGTCAGTCAATGATGAAAGTCAGATCAGTATGCGGGAATGTCGCGGTTATACGTAGTTCAAAGGTGCGCTTAGGAAGGAAAGGGCGGCTGGCCGCCCTGGCAGGAAATGCGTTATTGAACGAGTTCAAGGCCAGCGACGCGACGCCAGTAGCCGTTGCAATCCGCCTGATTTTCCAGCGTTAATGGCGCATTGCCTTGTTCGTTGGCGCGGAATTTATCCAGCATCGCCGGCGTGCTGATATCGTTCGGGGACAGCCGGACGATATCGACCAGATCCTGCATTGACGTCAGTTCGTTGCCGAGGTTGTAGCAATAGCCGCTTTGCGTCTGAATGCCGTTGAGGACAAAGACCTGCTGGTTCTCCTGCGACAGCATTTTTCTGCCTTGCGGATAGCTGAGACAGCAGGTTTCGCATTCATCCTTCGGCCGATCTTCTGAACGAGCGGTAAAGCAGCGCGCGGAATAGGCTAACGGCAAATGGCCGTAGCTGAGTACTTCCACTTCAAACTGATGGCGAAAGCCAAGCTCGTCACACTGATTCAGCAAGTTTTTCAGCCAGTCTCGGGAGAGCTCAACGGGCATGCACCAGCGCACCATGCCTTGTTTATGCAGGACTCGCAGGGTGTACGCGTTGTAGCAGTTGAGCGCGTGTCCGGCGACAAACGGCAGATTGCGTTCGGCGGCGATGTTAACTGCGCCCAGATCGTTCGCTTCCAGCAAGAATTCACCGTTCTCCACATAGCGTTTTAGCTCGGTCAGTTCAGACGGCGCTTGTAAGAGCGCAAGCGTAGAGATCACCACCTGCTTTCCGCTGTTGGCGACCTCACGAGCCACGTTGAACCAGTCTGCCACCTTCATCAGGCGGCGCTTGCTACACACCGTTTCACCGAGATAAATAATATCGGCGCTGCTGTTCACTGCGGCCTGATAAAACGCCTCAACATCCTCTTTCGGCCAATAGTAGAGAATATTCCCTAATGCATATTTCATGTGTTCTCCTGCTACTGCCATTTGCGGTGATAAGCGCCGAGCGTGGTTTGTGTGCCTTCAGCCACCGCACCTAATGCATCCATCCAGGCCTGAGTGGGAACGAATGTCTCAGGATTGGCACGGCAGCGATCGATAGCCTGTCGCCATACTTGCGTAATCTGGCTGACGTAGGCTGGGCTGCGCTGGCGGCCTTCTATCTTCACGGAAGCAATATTGGCAGCTATCAGTTCGGGCAGCAGTTCCAGCGTGTTCAGGCTGGTTGGCTCTTCCAGCGCATGGTAGCGCTGCCCATCGACTACATAACGCCCTTTGCACAACGTGGGATAACCGGCGTTTTCATCGTCCTGATAGCGGTCGATCAGGATGTTGTTCAGGCGTGATTCCATGCCGTTTTCCGTCTGCTGCCAGCGTACAAATCGCGCGGGCGAGCAGGCACCGGCGGTATTCGGTGATTCACCGGTCAGATAAGAAGAGAGATAGCAGCGTCCTTCCGCCATGATGCACAGGCTACCGAAGGCGAACACTTCGAGCGGCACGGGGCTGGTGCGGGCGATTTGCTTCACCTGATGGATGGACAGCACGCGCGGCAGCACGATGCGTGAGACATCGAAATGGCGATGATAGAAACGGATCGCTTCGGTGTTTGTCGCGGAAGCCTGAACCGACACGTGACGCTCAATGTGGGGATAGCGCTCTGCGGCATATTCCAGCATGGCGAGATCGGCGAGGATCAGCACGTCGGCCCCGATCTGCGCAGCCATATCCACAGCGCGTTGCCAGCGCTGATAACCGTCCGGATGCGCAAACGTATTGATGGCGATATGCAGCTTACGCCGATGACGATGCACGTACTCGCGCGCTTCCTGTAGCTTCTTGTCAGTAAAGTTAAGCCCGGCAAAATGACGTGCGTTGGTGTCATCTTTCAGGCCGATATAGACCGCATCTGCGCCATTATCGATGGCAGCTTTCAGTGCTGGCAGGTTGCCAGCGGGGCAAAGCAGTTCCATACACAATCCTTCATTAATCCCTTCGGGGCCGTAGCCGCTCGGTACGATCAATGATGTTCAGACTGACGATCGCGCTTATGACGGCATTCTGCCTCTCACCCTTGCGGGTTGTCGTAAGCGATTTTTTATCAGTCGATGAATGTTGTTAACGATTGGGAATCTTAATTAACCAAATCGGTAAGGACTTTGATTTAAGGCAGTTTATGGTGCTAATCGTCGCGCAAGGACAAAATCTGTTGGGCATAATCGGATAACCGACTAAATTATTGACATAGACCTCTGCCGCGTGCGGTGGATGTGGCAAAATGCTTGCAGATTATCTGAACAGTCAGATTGCTTTAAGAGGAGTACGCCAGTGTTGGAAAAACTACGAGCGCAGATTGTGCGTCAAGGGCCGAGCTTATTAGGTAAGCCACTCAAGTTCACTCCCTTTGCGCTACAGCGTCAGGTTTTGGAACAGATGTTGGGCTGGCAGTTCCGTCAGGCGCTGGAAGAGGGCGATCTGGCATTTCTCGAAAGCCGCTGGCTGAAAATTGAGGTGCGTGATGTCGGCTTGCAGTGGTTTATGACGCTGCGTGATGGTCGTCTGGTGGTGAGCGACGCTGAGACGCCGGATGTCAGTTTCAGCGCAGATGCGAACGATCTGATTTTGATTGCGGCGCGTAAAGAAGATCCCGATACGCTCTTTTTCCAGCGTCGCCTGCGCATTGAGGGTGATACCGAATTAGGTTTGTATGTGAAGAACCTGATGGACGCCATTGAGCTGGAAGCCATGCCTGCGCCGCTGCGCATTGGCCTGCTGCAACTGGCAAACTTTGTGGAAGCCGGCTTACAGGAGGGCGCAGTGCAACCAGCGAATCACGCGCCAGTATCATGCTAGTTCGGGTGGAAATTCCCGTTGATGCCGCAGGGATCGACAACTTATTGCGCCGTGCTTTTCCAACGGGCGCGGAAGCGGATCTGGTTCATCAACTGCGTGAAGATGGCCTATTGACGCTCGGCGTTGTGGCGACTGACGATGAAGGTGGCGTGGTGGGCTACGCGGCATTCAGCCCAGTGCTGATCGACGGTGAGGATCGCCAGTGGGTGGCGCTTGCACCGTTGGCGGTAGATGACAGCCTGCGCCGACAGGGCGTAGGGGAGAAGCTGGTCTACGAAGGGCTGGATGCGCTGAATGAGTTTGGCTACACCGCTGTTGTGGTCTTGGGTAACCCTGCGTATTACTCCCGTTTTGGCTTTGTTCCGGCGGTAGAACAGCAGCTACATTGTCGCTGGCCAGACAGCGAATCGGCTTTTCAGGTCTATCCGCTGGCCGATAATCATGTTGTCGGTGAGGGAAGTCCTGAGGGCGAAAGCGGGTTTGAAAGCGCGAGCGGGCTGGTGGAGTACGCCGAACCGTTTAACCGCTTTCTCTAATGCGACTCGCATCAATACATCGTGTCTGAAATACATAGCGCCCTGGGCTGGTCTTGTACCAGCCTTTCTTTTTGGTTTTTGCTCAACTGCTTAATGCGATATTCCAGTTTGAGTGCGTCTGAGCGATCGCCCACTAGACAGTGAAACACCAGCGTTAACTCGCCTTTTCCCCGCAGCGCCTTTGCTCCTTTTCCCGTTTGATGCTGATTCAGGCGGCGGCTGACATCCGTTGTGATACCCGTGTACAGCGCCCCAGCGACCGTGCGCAGTATGTACAGATACCAGCAGGGATGTTCAGTGTGTTCTGTCATAGTGTTGCCAGCAGTTTCTCGGATGCAGTCATGTTAGCGGTAAGTTTAGGGCGTTTATCCTGCTACATGAAGCGGCAGCTTGTGTTGTTTTGCGGATTGCTCTCTTTTTCCCGATATAAACAGATCGTCTGGTCGACAAGCGGTCACCCTTAATTCATTGGATGAAACCTTATCTGGAGAAGTGGGTGTGATAAAAATCACATATAATCATTATCTATTGCATTTTTCTTACATCAAGTGTGAATGAATGCACAAAATAGTCCGGCATGGCGTGTTCAAATGCCTGATGAATCGTTTTTTATCTAATGAATAAAGAGTTTCTTTCGATGTCGTTCTTTCGGTGTTGAAATAATCACAGAATGAAGGGTAGAGGAAGGCTGATTGCGGTGAGAAGGATCTCGGTGCCGCTACAGGTTGTTTCGCCTGGGCGCTATCTTCAAGGAACCAAGTCCGCTCGCCAAACGTGCTGGTTTTGCACCAGTTAATGTTCAGGGCCGGTTAGACCGGCTGACGAGTTGGAGTGTTGTATGACCAAGCTGACCACGGCCGCGCAACGCGCGCTGGCGCTGATGGATTTAACCACGCTGAATGAGGATGATACGGATGAAAAAGTGACGGCACTCTGCCGTCAGGCAAACAGCCCGGCCGGAAAAACGGCTGCTATCTGTATCTATCCACGTTTTATCCCTCTGGCGAAAAAGATCCTGCGTGAGCAGGGTACGCCGGATATCCGCATCGCGACGGTGACCAACTTCCCTCATGGCAATGATGATGTGGCAATTGCGGTTGCAGAAACCAAAGCTGCAATCGCCTACGGCGCCGATGAAGTTGATGTCGTCTTCCCTTACCGCGCACTGATCGCAGGCAACGCACAAATCGGTTTTGAGCTGGTTCAGGCATGTAAAGCGGTGTGTCAGGATGCCCACGTGCTGCTGAAGGTGATCATCGAGACGGGCGAGCTGAAACAGGAAGCGCTGATCCGTCAGGCGAGCGAGATTGCCATTGATGCGGGTGCCGATTTCATTAAAACCTCGACCGGTAAAGTGTCGGTGAACGCGACGCCAGAAAGTGCGGCGATCATGCTGAAGGCGATCCGTGATAAAGGCGTGGGCGAGCGCGTTGGCTTTAAAGCGGCCGGCGGCGTGCGTAACGCGGAAGATGCAGCCATCTACCTGCAACTGGCGGACGATATCATGGGCGCGGAATGGGCGACTGCACAGCATTTTCGCTTTGGCGCGTCCAGTCTGCTGGCGAGCCCGCTGACCACGCTTGGCCACGGAACCGCGGCTCCGCAGGGCGGCTACTAAGCACGCGCACAGGCGCACTATTTTATTTGCGACAATTTATTTTTGACGACGTGATTCGTGACAACGCTATTCATGATAAAATATTGTTTATAAAGGAATTTGTATTCATGACTGCGTTGGATCACCACAGCAAATGTGCTTGCAGCGACAGGCTGTGGAACCACATCAGAATTCATCAGGAGTACAGACCTTGTTTCTGATTCAAGAAATTATTCGTAAGAAGCGTGACGGAAAAGCTCTGAGCGAAGAAGAGATCCGCTTCTTTATCAACGGTATTCGTGACAATACCGTCTCCGAAGGTCAGATTGCGGCGCTGGCGATGACCATCTATTTTCACGATATGTCGATGGACGAGCGTGTGGCGCTGACGCTGGCAATGCGTGACTCCGGCACGGTGCTGGACTGGAAGAGTCTGAACCTGAACGGCCCGCTGGTGGATAAACACTCTACCGGCGGCGTCGGGGATGTGACTTCGCTGATGCTGGGGCCGATGGTCGCCGCCTGCGGGGGCTATGTCCCGATGATCTCCGGGCGCGGCTTAGGGCATACCGGCGGCACGTTGGATAAGCTCGAAGCGATTCCGGGACTGGATATTTTCCCTAACGATGAAAATTTTCGTCGCATCATCCAGCAGGTTGGCGTCGCGATCATTGGGCAGACCTCCTCGCTGGCTCCGGCGGATAAACGCTTTTACGCCACGCGTGACATTACCGCTACGGTCGATTCCATCCCGCTAATCACCGCGTCAATTCTGGCGAAGAAGCTGGCTGAAGGGCTGGATGCGCTGGTGATGGACGTCAAAGTAGGGTCGGGGGCATTTATGCCGACCTATGAACTGTCCGAGCAGTTAGCGCAGGCGATTGTCGGCGTAGCGAACAATGCGGGATGCCGCACCAGCGCATTGCTGACGGACATGAATCAGGTGCTGTCCTCTAGCGCAGGTAACGCGCTGGAAGTGCGGGAAGCCGTGCGTTTCCTGACGGGAGAGAGCCGCAATCCGCGCCTGTATGATGTTACTATGGCGCTATGTGGTGAGATGCTGCTGGCGGGCGGACTGGCAAGTTCGGCGGACGACGCACATTCACGTCTGCAAGCCGTGTTGGATAACGGCAAAGCTGCTGAAGTCTTTGGGCGCATGGTCGCCGCACAGCGTGGTCCGGGCGATTTTGTCGAACACTACGATCGTTATTTGCCGGTGGCGACATTAAGTAAGCCGGTGTTCGCGACGCGTGAGGGCATCGTGACCGCGATGGATACCCGCGCGTTGGGCATGGCTGTCGTCTCGCTGGGCGGCGGACGCCGTCAGGCCACGGATACGATCGATTACAGCGTCGGTCTGGATAGCATGATCAGTTTGGGTGAGCGCGTTGACGCGCAGCGCCCGCTGGCGGTGATCCACGCCAATACGGAAGCGCAGTGGCAGCAGGCGGCGAATGAAGTCCGTGCTGCGATCCAACTGGGCGACACCGCGCCAGAAAAGACCCCGATGGTCTATCGTCGAGTGAGCGCAGAAGCGTGATCGCACAGGGCTGGTTAGTGGTCGTCTTGAATTGATTTTCCCCTGCCTGTCGGCAGGGCGTTAGCGCATAGCTGCGCAGGAGAAAAAGAATGAAACGTGCATATATTATGGTTCTCGACTCGTTTGGGATCGGCAGCAGTGCTGATGCAGAACGTTTTGGCGATGTCGGTTCAGATACGCTGGGCCATATCGCTCAGGCGTGTGCCGCGGGGACGGCGGATAAAGGGCGCAGCGGCACGCTGCATTTGCCGAACCTGAGCCGTCTGGGGCTGGGTAAAGCCGCCGAGGCCTCAACGGGAACGTTCCCGCCTGGACTGGATGAAAACGCGGACATCATCGGTGCTTACGCGCACGCCAGCGAAATCTCTTCGGGCAAAGATACGCCGTCTGGTCACTGGGAAATTGCCGGTGTGCCTGTCCTGTTCGACTGGGGCTATTTTAAAGATGAAGAGAACAGTTTTCCGCAGGAACTGCTGGAAAAACTGGTGAAACGCGCCAATCTGCCGGGCTATCTGGGCAACTGCCACTCTTCCGGTACGGTGATTCTGGATCAACTGGCTGAAGAACACATGAAAACTGGCAAGCCGATTTTCTACACCTCTGCGGATTCCGTGTTCCAGATTGCCTGCCACGAAGAAACGTTCGGTCTGGATAAGCTGTACGAACTGTGTGAGATAGCCCGCGAAGAGCTGACTGAAGGCGGCTATAACATTGGGCGCGTGATCGCACGTCCGTTTATCGGCGACAAACCTGGCAACTTCGAGCGTACCGGCAACCGTCACGATCTGGCTGTTGAACCACCTGCGCCGACCATCCTGAAAAAAATGGTGGATGAAAAAGGTGGCGAAGTGGTTTCCGTCGGTAAGATTGCGGATATCTATGCGCAGGTCGGTATCACGAAGAAAGTGAAGGCTACCGGCATCGATGCGCTGTTTGATGCCACGCTGAAAGAAATGGATAGCGCGGGCGACAACACCATCGTGTTTACCAACTTTGTTGATTTCGATTCTGCCTACGGCCACCGCCGCGATATTCCGGGCTACGCTGCCGCGCTGGAGCTGTTTGACCGCCGCCTGCCAGAAATGCTGTCCCGCGTGAAGGGGGACGACATCCTGATTCTGACGGCCGACCACGGCTGTGACCCGAGCTGGCACGGCACCGATCACACTCGTGAGAACGTACCGGTGTTGATCTATGGGCCGAACGTGAAGCCGGGGTCATACGGCCACCGTGAAACTTTCGCCGATATCGGGCAGACGGTCGCGGCCTATTTTGGCCTGTCGCCTATGGACTACGGCAAATCGATACTGTAAAACACACCGCTTTTTACGTGAAACTTGATTAATTAAGGAATAAACGCATGGCTACGCCACATATTAATGCAGAAATGGGTGATTTCGCGGACGTTGTATTGATGCCAGGCGACCCGCTGCGCGCTAAGTACATTGCAGAAACCTTTCTGGATGATGCCCGCGAAGTGAACAACGTGCGTGGCATGTTAGGGTTCACGGGGACTTACAAAGGCCGTAAAATTTCGGTAATGGGCCACGGCATGGGTATCCCATCCTGCTCAATTTATGCGAAAGAACTGATCACCGAATTCGGCGTGAAGAAAATCATTCGTGTGGGTTCCTGCGGTGCGGTACGTGAAGATGTTAAGCTGCGCGACGTGGTGATCGGCATGGGTGCCTGTACGGATTCCAAAGTGAACCGTATGCGTTTCAAAGATCACGACTACGCGGCGATTGCCGATTTCGACATGGTGCGCAATGCCGTTGATGCTGCCAAAGCACGTGATGTTTCTGTCCGCGTCGGTAACATCTTCTCCGCCGATCTGTTCTACACGCCCGATCCGCAGATGTTCGACGTGATGGAAAAATACGGCATTCTGGGTGTAGAAATGGAAGCGGCCGGTATCTACGGCGTAGCGGCAGAGTTCGGTGCGAAAGCGCTGGCTATCTGTACCGTTTCTGACCACATTCGTACCGGTGCGCAAACCACGTCAGAAGAGCGTCAAAACACCTTCAACGACATGATCGAAATCGCGCTGGAATCCGTTCTGCTGGGCGATAACGAATAATATCATGCTAGCCCGGACATCCGTTCCGGGCTGTTTTTTCCTGTTTTTCCCTTCACATCTTTCCGTAAGCAACCTGCTGATTGTCCGCTGCTGGCGGCGCAACAGAAGGCTCGTCTGTGTGGTTCTCTGTTTGCGCTTTCTTCTCTGGTTCGAGCGGCGTTAACTGTACCTGATGTTTGAAACTGGCCAGTACGGCAGGCTGGTGGCTGACGGCCAAAACAATGGTTTGTGGCAGCGTAATCCTGATGTGCTCTAGCAACTGAAGCGCCGCCGTGTCATCGAGCTGGCTGGTGGCTTCATCCAGACAAAGCAGCGTTGGGCGCAGCAGTAGTGCACGCGCGAGCGACAGACGCTGTTGCTCACCGCCCGATAGTTCCCGACTCCAGTTTGCCGTGTCGTCCAGACGGGGAATTAGCGTGGTCAGCCCGGTTTGTTCCAGCACCGCAATCAGCTGTGCAGTATCCGCTAACTGCGTCTGCGGATAACACAGCACCTGACGCAGCGTATCCTGCGGTAAATAGGCTTTTTGCGGTAAAAACAGCGTGCAGCCTGCGGGGAAATGCCAGTCTCCGTGTGAAACAGGCCACAGCCCTGCCAGCGCCCGCAGCAGCGTAGTTTTTCCACTACCGCTGACTGCGCTGAGTACTGCCCATTCGCCAGCCTGAAGCGTGAGCGTCAGCGGGGAGAAGTACGGTGACCCTTCGGGGCGCGAGACTGACAGCGCGTTGATGTGCAGAGCATGGCCTTCATGGAGCGGTTCCTCTGGCGCCGGTAATTGCTGTAAGCGGTGCTTGAATTCCCACAGCCGTTCAATCGTAGAAGACCACTGAACCAACTGGCGATAGGCATCGATAAACCAGCCAAAGGCATCCAGCACATAACCGAAGGCGGATCGCGCCTGCATAATCGCTCCGAGGCTAACCTGACGGGCGAGAAATAGTGGCAGGGTAGCGAAAACCGGAATAATCAGGCTGAAACGGAAATAGCTGGTCGTAAAGCTTTCCAGCCGGAATTCTCGCGTCATTAAACGCTGCCAATTTTGCACGATGGGCAGGAAGTGTTGCCGCATCCGCTGCTGCTCGGCGTCGCTCCCTTGGTAAAACGCGATTTGCTCGCTGTTGTCTCGCACCCGCAGCAGCGTGGCGCGGTAGTCGGCTTCTGCCCGCTGACGTTCAATATTCAGCTTGTGCAGGCGGTGCCCCAGCCGATGCGTCACGATGCTGGCTACTGTGGCGTAAACCAGTGCAATCCACACCAGGTAACCGTGTACCGTGATGGTGTAGCCGCTCAACGTGAAGGTATGGACGCCGGAAAGCTGCCAGAGAATGGCGATGAAAGAGAAAAAACGGGCGGTATTTTTCAGCAGCGAAAGCAGGAGTTCGAGACTTTGTTCTATCAGCAGACGAATATCTTCCGCGATGCGCTGATCGGGGTTATCCAGCCCTGAGTTGAGCTGATAGTGGGCGTGATTGTGCAGCCAATCCTGCTCATACTGGTGCGTCATGGTATCGCGCCAGCGGATAATCAGCTGTTTCTTGAGCCAGTTGCCGCAGATGATGACCAGCACGAACAGCAACGTGTAGGCCAGATAGCGCACGGCCATATCGTAGACTGATGCGTGCTGAAAATAGTCGGCCAGCGCGTCGTAAAAATCCCGGCTCCAGTTATTGTACTGCACGCTGATCCACACGACGGAGAGCGTCAGACTCATAATCAGCAACAGCAATAACCACAGCAGCGTGGCGCGTGTAGTCAGCCAGAAAGGTGCGACCAGCGCATAAAAGCGTTTAAGCGTTTGCATAATGGATGGGGCGATGGCCTGCCAGCCTCAACTGGCAGGCGTGTTCGCTTAGAAATTCCACTTCGCGGTCAGCATGAAATTACGCGGATCGCCGTAATAGTTGTTGCCGCTGCGGTGGCGGTTGTTCAGGTTCAGGAAGTAGGTTTTATCCGTCAGGTTATTGCCCACCAGATTGAAACTCAGGTTTTTGCTGTACTGATAGCGGACATTGGCGTTAAACAGCGTGTAGCCGCCCTGAGACAGGCCAAAAGCGCGGTTTGGATAGGTTTGCGTACCCGTCTGAGCGGTCATGCCTGCACCAATCGTCCATGGGTTTAACACTCCCGGCAGATTGTAGGAGGTGTACAGTTTGAACATATGCTTTGGTGTGCGTGGGCTGAACTGTGCCGCTTTCTCACTCTCTGATGCTTCCAAATATTTACTGTTAGTCAGGGTATAACCCGTCTGAATCTGCCAGCCTTCAGCCAGTTGCCCTGTGACATCCAGTTCGACCCCTTGGCTGCGTACTTTGCCTTCAGCACTGGAACAACCGCTATTGGAATTTCGGCAAACGGAACTGTCTGCCTCGGCGCGTGCACGGTTGGACTGAATAATGCGGAACAGTGCCAGTGAAGCATTCAGATCGCCGTCAAAAAACTCCCCTTTCACGCCGGTTTCATAGTTGGTGCCAGTAATGGCAGGCAGCAGCTTATCGTCCTTATCGCGGGCACTCTGCGGTTTATAGATTTCAGCATAGCTGGCATACCAGGTGTAATTGTCGGCAAAATTCCATAGCAGGCCGCTATAAGGGACAAATTTATCGCGAACGTGCAGGCTGCTGTATTCCTTGTCGCTGGTGTTGCGCTGGTTATCGTAATAGTAGTCGTAGCTATAAGCGCTGTAGCGGCCGCCGAGGATGAGTTTCCAGTCATCGGCCAGCTCCCAGCGTGTGGTAGTAAACAGTCCGCGCTGATAAATATTATATTGTTCTCTATAACGGGAACTGTAGAGGCTAAGGTTCGACCAATCGGGTTCTGCGACTGAGTTGGGGTTCCAATTATAGATATTGGCACTGGTGGTGTTAGCAATACGGCCAATAGCGTTGTCGAAGTTCTCTTTCTGATAATCACCTCCGAACACCAGCTCATGGCTACGTCCCAATAACTCAAACGGACCACTTACACTGAGGTTATAGCCCCATTGATCGCTCTTGTTGTCATAGTGCAGCGCATTGTTTAATCGGCTGACTCCCGTAGCGGGATCGACGCCTGCCGTGCCGTTCATAATACCGATATAGCGTTCTTTAGACGTGGCTCGTGTGTAGCTGAGCGCACTTTTCAGTGTCCAGTCGTTGGTAAAGCGATGCTCGAATTCAGCAAATGGATTAATCCTTTCAAAATTAATTCGGTTCCAACTCGCCCCCAGAAACGTTGAACGCGGGAGGTGTAAGTTGCTTTTATCGGTGCCGAAAGGAACGCCATAAAGATCGGGCACTACATCGGTTTTCTGCCAGTTCATTCCGGTTGTCACGGTAGTGTCGGGTGTGATATCCCAAGCCAGTGTCCCGAACAGCACCTTACGTTCGCTGCCGACATAATCCGTAAAACTCTGTTTGTCCTGGTATACGCTGACCAGACGGCCACGCAGACTGGCATCGTCATTGAGTGGACCAGAAATATCTATCTCGCTACGGTAATTGTCCCAACTACCGATCCCTGCACTGGCAGACGCCTGAAATTCATAGGTTGGTTTTTTACGTACCAGATTGACGGTGCCGCCGGGTTCGCCACTGCCTTGTGTTAGGCCGGAAGCACCGCGCAGAACTTCGACGCGATCGTAAATCGCCAGATCGGGTGATTCACTGGTCGATTGGGAAGCGTTCATTACGCTATTTTGCGACGACTGGTTGACGCCATCTTCTTTGATGTTATCCATCGCGAACGCGCGCGATTCGTATTTCACCTGAAAGCTATTCTGATTGACCACGTTGACGCCAGTGGTTTGCTTCATGGCCTCGTCCAGTGAGGTCATATTCTGATCGTCCATGCGCTGGCGCGTCACGACACTCACTGATTGCGGCGTTTCTCGCGGTGACAAATTCAGTTGTGTCGCGGTGTTCATGCTGCGCGTGGTGTAGGACTGGGTGCCTTCGGTCACGCCATTGCGGTTGACGCCCGCCACGACCAGCATCTCATCTCCCTGCGGTATTCTCTGTAAGCGCCAGACACCGTTAGGCTGTGGGATGACCTGAAGCCCGCTTCCTGCCAGCAGCGCCGCAAATCCGTCCTCCACGCTGTAGTTCCCTTGCAGGGATTTCCCTGCTTTGCCTGTCGTCAGCTGTGCATCACCGACCAGATAAACGCCTGACTGAGCGGCAAACTGGTTTAGCTGCTGGTTAAGCGGTCCGGCAGGGATGGCATAGGTTTTGGTTGCCGCCACCGTTGTAGCTTCAGCCGAGGTTGCGGTGGAAGGTATGAACAACGGTGCGCCGCACAGTAACAGATTAAGGGCAATTGCCAGTTTTGACGGGGTGCGCGGTGTAGAGAAAAATGGAATCAATGCCATGAAAATTCGCCTTCTGACCCAGAGTAAAAATTGGTGGTTTTACTGTGAATCGAACGACAGCGGAGAAAAGGGAACTCAAAAGAGAAAATTTTTTGCTGTATCCCTAAAGAACGGTAGCCAAAAAAGACGGAGATATCAGCGCGGCTCGACGGTTACCCACCACGGAAAACGCCGCTGGATGCGGACTGGGAAGGCCTGCGCTAGCATGTTCAGTGCCATGTCGGTATCGGTTAAGGGGAAAGTCCCCATCACGCGTAAATCTGCGATGGCAGGCTGGCACGCCAGATAGCCGTGGCGATAGCGTGATAGTTTCTCCACGACTTCACCCAACGGCATGTTGTCCGCTTGGAGCACGCCGTGTGCCCAGTCGGCATCGCTCTGCGGGTTGGGCACGATGTTACCCTGACCGTCGGCATTAAAGCGCAGGTGATAGCCCGCGCTGACCCGACGTGCGGCGGTGGCGTACTTGACGCTGACGTCGACCGCGTGTTGGTAAACGGTCAGTGTTGTAGCGTCCGGTTCCTGCGCGACGCTGAAGCGTGTGCCTAGCGCCTGCATACGCCCTTGCGCGGTGGTGACGAAGAAAGGGCGAGCATCGGCGGCGGTATCAATCAGAATATCCCCCGCCAGCAGGGCAATTTCCCGATGCTGATCGCTGTAGCGGATATCAATCGCGCTGGAGGTATTCAGCCACAGTCGGGTGTTGTCCGGTAAGGTCAGCGATTTGATTTCTCCTACCGCACTGTGATGATCGGCCGTCATCGCCAGCAGAGAGCCTTTTAGCGGCGTGTGGCGGTAAGTCAGCCAGGACAGCAGAGAACCGGTGCTGAGCAATGCGGTGAGCTTGAGCGCACGGCGGCGAGTCATCGGTGCAGACTTGTGCAGCAGCGTATTCAGCGCGGGTTGTTGACTGTCGCCACGCAGCGGCTGGAAACGTTGGCTGACCGTTTGCACATATTCCCAAGCCTGACGGTGTTCCTCGCTTTCGTCCATCCAACGCTGCCAGTGGTGGTAGTGCTCATCGTCAGGTTCCCGATCGCACAACTGGGCGTACCATTGCGATGCCTGCTGCAAGGCGATAAAGCTGGGCTTATTCATGAATCAACGGCCGGACTGTCTGCGTCTATCTCCGCTTCCAGCAGCACACAATGCAGCATGGCTTGCGCCATGTATTTTTTCACCATGCGTTCGGAAACGCCCAACGTTTCGGCAATGTCTCGATAGGGTAATCCCTGTACCTGCGCCATGATAAAGGCCGCGCGTACCTTCTCTGGCAGCGCTCGCAGCATGGCATCGACCTGATACAGGGTTTCGAGAATGATGTTGCTGTCTTCCGCTGACAGGGCAACCGGCTCCGGCTGTTCGGCGAGCGAGGCGAGCCAGACGCGCTCAATTTCCCGCTTACGCCAGAGATCGACGCACATGCCTTGCGCCATCACGCTCAGATAAGCCCGCGCACCCGCGTGGCTGTCGAACTGACGTGGTTTTAGCAAGAGCCGTAAAAATACATCCTGCGCCAGATCGGCCGCATCACACAGATTCCCCAGCCGTTTGCGCAATAGCCCTTGCAGCCAGCCATGATGCTGGCAATAGAGCTGATGGAGATCTGCTGAGGTATCAATATTGGCTGATGACATGTCTGGTGCCTGAACCGGAACGATAGGAGGTCAAATTTCAGGCGCATATTAGTTGAGAATGATTTTTATTTCAATGCTAAGGAAAATGTGGGTACTGATGAGGAGAGGGAAACAGAAGGGGCGGTAAGACTACGCGGGGCAGTAAGACTGGAAAGGTGGGGCAGGAAGACTGAAATGCACCACACTTGCTAACAGCGTCGGGCGTGGTGCGTTCAACGGCAGCGGAATCGACTGACCCAAGCTCCAGGTCATCCCAATACGTTACTTAATGGCCTGAGCCGGAACCTGTGCGGCGCTGTTAAAGCTGATCTCGTTGATGGCGCTCCATTTGTTCACATCGGTGCCAAACGTATCCAGTTTGAAGAATTTGGCTTTAACGGCTGGGAAGGTGAATTTTTCACCGTCTTTGGCGTTGTTGGAGGTGATCAGATTATCAGCCAGCTTTTTCCAGGTTTTACCGTCGGTGGAGTAGGAGACGGAGAATTTCAGTTTGCGCTCGTCCGCTTTGAAAGGAACAAGAACAAAGTTCTCAACCGACTGCTCTTTATCCAGTTCTACCTGAACCCAGCTCTCACCGTTTGCCGCCCAGCGGGTTTTTACGTCGCCATCGGCAATGTTGGCCGGTTTGTGGCCCTTGTCTGAATCATAAGCGGAGGCTGTCACCGCCGTTATTTGTACCGCGTAAGCGGAAAGAGAGAATAAGCCGCACAGAAGCGTCGTAGCCAGAGTGTATTTTTTCATATTATTCCTCGTTGATAACGGATAAACCATGCATGCCTGCAAACCAGAAACATGAAATGGAATATCATTATGATAAAAAAGAAACAATGTTTTATTTGTAGCGATCACGTTGCGGGGATTTTTCTGTCAGGAAAACAGGCAGAGCGGGACGGGGCGCACATTTTCCCAGGCCGCTTACACAGTAGCCCTTGTAACCAGCCGTGATGCCGACAATAGCGCTGATGCCTATCGGCTTAGGTATCAATACTGGCTGATGATATGCCAGGTGCCTGAAATGGGTCGAGCGGCGTCAAATTTCAGGCGTTTCTTGGTTGAGAATAATTTTTATTTCAATGCTGAGGATGCTGTGGTAGCTCCACCGAAGGAGAGCGTTGGTGGCAGTCAGGTTGGAATACATCACATCCGACATACTAAATATCCCATCAGCGTGCTGCTAACCGAGGGATCAGCTAATCGAAGCCAGTGCGGAGACTGACCTTTGATTGGCTATGGTTATTCAAGCTTCACATTCAATAAAGCCTTTTCTATCAGTTGCCCCAGCATGGCTCGTGCGTTATGAATCGCTTCGTTCTCAATCCCTTGCTTCAGTGTAATTCCAAGGTTCCCCGGCGATGGCAAAATACTCCCCATTATGTGGAGATTGTTGGGTATCCCGATACGAGTACGCACGGTAATGCCCAGTCCGGCCTGCACTGCGGCCCAGATACCGCTCAGGCTATGGCTGATAAATACCACTTTCCATGCAATGCCAGCCTGATCTAAGCAGGTGGTGGCTCGTGAACGCATCAGACACGGGCTTTCAAACATCACCAGTGGTAAGGGTTCCCCCTGTGCCAGTAGCGTGTTGATGTCCAGATCCGGATGTTTTATCCACTCCAATTGGCACTGGTCGATAAGCCGGCCTTCTCGCGTGGTGTTATCCGGTTGCCACAGTAGTGCCATATCAAGAGCATTGTTATCAAGCGCAGTGAGCAGCGCCTGGTTACGATCTACTCGCGCAATAATCCGTAGCCCCGGATGGTGGTGTTTGAACTCGCCCAAAATATTGGGCATCAGCGACTCGCCAAAATCTTCCTGCATGCCAATGCGGATCTCCCCCTGCAACAACTCACCTTTCACTGCTCGCTGTGCCTCATCATTCAGTGCCAGCAGGCGACGAGCATAGCCCATCAATATCTCGCCAGTATGGGTCAATACCAGGTGACGGCCCTGCTTTACCACCAGTTTGGCACCGCACTGTTGTTCCAACTTTTTTAGTTGAGCGCTTATCGCCGAGGTTGAGCGGCAAAGTCGTGTCGCAGCCAGTGCAAAGCTGCCGCACTCCATACCTGTCACAAAACTGCGTAGCGCATCGAGGTCAAGCGTCAGTGAAAGTTTGTCCATTATCGTCCTGAAATTCGGGATGGTTGATTGAAAATAATTTGATTTTCGGGATGAAACTATCGCGCCAGAATTGTTCTACTGTCAATACGGAGAAAATACCATGGCGAAATCGCTCGACCGTGAAACGTTGGCCCGCGTCGCACCGAAACTGGCCGAACTGAGCATAGACACACTGTTTAATGATATTTGGAAACGTGAAACGCTTTCCCCGCGCGAGCGTAGCCTGATCACACTGGGTGCCCTGACGGCACAAGGGCGCGTGCAGCAGCTTCCTTGGCATATCAACTTTGCTCAGCAAAATGGGTTAACCCGTGAAGAGATCGTTGAAGTTTTCACTCATCTGGCATTTTACGCAGGCTGGCCAGCGGCAGTTTCCGCACTCGGTTGTTTGGAGGAATAAGGAAATGCCTTTCACTCGTATCACCCTGCGTCAGGGTTATAGTGACGCACAGATAAGACAGATCTCCGATATTCTGCAACAAAGCCTGATAGGTGAGTTTGCTGTCCCGCCTGCCGATCGTTTTCAGATATTTGAAACGCTGCCAGCCAGCCAGCGCATATTTGACAGACATTATAAAAGTGGCGGACGTAGCGATGATTTTATTCTGTTCCATATTTTGGCGGGAAAACCCAGAACCCGTGAGCAAAAGCGAAACTTCTTCCGCATGCTAAGCGAGCGACTGCATAGTGTGCTGAATATTCATCCAGATAATGTGATGGTGATAATCCAGTTCAACACTGCCGATGAATGGAGTTTCAGCAACGGGCAGATGTTGTCGGAGGAGAGATCATGATTGTAATGCAATACCGTTTTACTCTGCCAGCCGACTACGACATGGCCATCATCGAGGCGCGTATTGCGCAAAACGGTGCGAAACTTAATGGCTTTCCAGGCTTACTGTTTAAGGCCTACCTCACTTCCCTGCGTGATGACGCTTTTTGCGATGAAAACTGTTATGCCCCTCTCTATATATGGAAAAATACTGAAGCGATGGCGGCGTTTTTGCAGAGCCCTGGCTTCAAAATGCTGACACTGGATTTTGGCTGGCCGCAGATCGATACGTGGCTGACGCTACGTCTTCCAGCCATTGATGAGGTAAGCAACGCTACCTGGCTGTCGATGACAAAGCAGCATATTGACGCGCATAGCGATCTGGCGTCGCTGACAGTAGATGGGCAGCTTTGCGCATGGGATGTCAGTCGTTGGCAAACATTAAAGGTTAGTTTTGGTGATGCGCCGCAGGCTGGCCGAGAGAATTTCCGTATTGGATATGTTGCAAGTGAAATGTGGTGACTACTTGTCAGAGCGCCGCCTAGACAACACCAGCCCCTCGTGCATCATTGCCTGAGATAATTACTGTAAAAGGCTGGTGTTAGAATAGCGTTCTATTCACCTCTTTTTTACTGAACAAGGGTCATAACGCCGTTTATGGCTCTTAATGGTTTTTGGCGGGATTCTAGGGGGCCGGCTCCTCTGCTAAGCAAAAAAGCGGCTATCGCATAATGAAATAGCCGTTTTTAATCAACATATTCGCTTAACTGGCCAGCATAAGACCTAAGTGTTAGACCTTTTCTATACGTTACTTAATGGTATGTTAGCCGAGCGGTAGCGCCATGAGAATGGCGTCTTCCCGACCCTGTGCCGTGGGGTAGTAATCGCGGCGCACGGAGACTTCGTTAAATCCCAGACTCTCATACAGCGCGATGGCTCGCGCGTTTGACTCGCGGACTTCCAGCCACAGCGTCAGAATGCCGCGTCGCTCCATTTCGTCGATCAGGTGCTCCAACAGTTGGCGACCCAACCCCTGACGCTGATGATCGGGATGCACCGCGATATTGAACAACGTCGCTTCATCCAGCACGACCTGCGTGATGGCGTAAGCGGCAAGCTGCCCGTCATGTTCCAGTTTCAGGTTGAAATAGCGCTCACCCTGATTGCTGATAAACGTCTTTTCCGACCAGGGAAAGGCGTGGCTGACTTGTTCAATTTTAAAGGCTTGTGCCAGGTCAGCTGGCGTCAGGGAAGATATCGTGTTCATGTTCACAGATCTGTTGCCACAGCGCCCGTTTGGCGTCGGCATTTTGATAAAGTTCGGAAAGCAGAGGGCTGGAAAGCTGAACGCCCTGTAGCGCGATGGGTTCCGCGATGCCCAACCGCCAGCTATGGCAGCGTGCATCAGCGGGCAGCATGTCGATCTGCTGGGGCGTCAGGCGATAGGCTTGCGCAGGTGTGAGCGCCAGACTGTGCAGAACGTCGGCCAGTAGCGGTTCATCATCGGCCAGCGGCTCGGCGGAGACGATCACCAGACGCACCTGTGCGGGCAGACTGACGGCAATTTCGCCTTGCAGCACCGTCGGGCGACGCAGCGTCCACTGCGTAATCCCCAGTTGCTGTAGCAGCCTGTCACGTCTTGATTCCATGCGTTATCCTGTCTGGCGTGCGAGAAAATGATTCGTGCCTATGCTAACAAACCCCGTCAGACTGCGCCAACGTCGGTGCGGTTATTTCCTCTCCGCTCTGCAACTTCGGGGACGAAGCGTATATAATCCCCCGCTCAATGATTAAGGAGCCGTAGCCCGATGTCCGCATTAACCCCCGCCAGTGAAGTCATACTGCGCCATAGTGACGAATTTCTTTCACGCCGAGTTCTGTTTGCCGGTGATTTGCAGGATACTCTGCCCGCACAATTTGAGGCGGCGTCGGTGCGTGTCCATTGCAACCAATATCACCACTGGCAACAGATGGCAAAGCCACTTGGGGATAATGCTCAATATGGTCTGGTTGCGGATGCGGCGCTGGTGGCGGATAGCGACACGCTGATTTATTACTGGCCGAAGAGCAAACAGGAAGCGGAATTCCAACTGCGTAACCTGCTGTCCCTGATGCCGGTCGGCGCGGAGATCTTCGTTGTCGGAGAAAACCGCAGCGGCGTGCGTAGCGCGGAACCCGTGCTGTCTGAATTCGTTGAACTGGCAAAAATCGACAGCGCACGCCGCTGTGGGCTTTACCATGGTCGGATTGACAAGCAGGCCAGCTTCACGCTGGATGACTGGTGGGACGAGTATGTGACGGACGGCGTGATCGTCAAAACGCTTCCGGGCGTTTTCAGTCGTGATGACCTGGATCCGGGTAGCCGACTGCTGCTGTCTACGTTTGAGCCGCACATGAAAGGCAAAGTGCTGGATATCGCCTGCGGTGCGGGCGTGCTGGCATCGGTACTGGCGAAACAGTCACCGAAAATCCGCCTGACGTTGAGCGATGTCAGCGCAGCCGCCGTCGAATCCAGCAAGGCAACGCTGGCGGCGAATGCGTTGGAAGGCGAGGTGATTGCGAGTAACGTCTATTCTGACATTAACGGTCGCTTCGATATGATCGTGTCTAATCCGCCGTTCCATGACGGCTTGCAGACTAGCCTGCAAGCCGCGGAAATGCTGATTCGTGGTGCGGTGACCCATTTACCGATTGGCGGACAGCTACGCATCGTTGCTAACGCCTTCCTGCCTTATCCGGCGCTGTTAGATGCGGCCTTTGGTAGCCATGAAGTGCTGGCGCAGACCGGACGCTTTAAGGTGTATCAGGCCACCGTGGGTCGTCCGCCGCGCACAGGTAAAGGTCGTCGATAATCCTACTGATACTTCCTTTTACTGATTAAGTGCCGCCATGCTCTCCTTGCCGTAGCGTTCACCTGCTGCGGCATCGGGCGGGAAGATGGCATCAATGGCGGCCAGTTCCTCTTTCGTCAGCGTGACATCCAGCGCCGCGACGTTTTCTTCCAGATAGCGGCGGCGTTTAGTGCCCGGAATCGGCACGATATGTTCACCCTGTGCCAATACCCACGCCAGTGCCAGCTGTGAGGGCGTAACCTGCTTTTCCTGTGCCAGTTGGTTAATTTTCTCTACCAACTGCAGATTTTTGCCGAAATTTTCCCCCGAGAAACGTGGATTGGTACGACGGAAATCGTCAGCAGCCAGATCGTCCGGGCTGCGAATCGCACCGGTCAGAAAGCCACGTCCCAGCGGGCTGTAAGGCACAAACCCGATCCCCAGACGCTCACAGGTGGGCAGAATTTCGGCTTCCATATCGCGGGTCCACAGTGAGTATTCACTCTGTAACGCCGTAATAGGGTGCACGCGATGCGCGCGTTCCAGCGTGGTGGCGGAGGCTTCACTTAGGCCGATGTAACGAATCTTGCCTTCCTGAACCAGCTCGGCCAGCGTGCCGACCGTCTCTTCAATGGGAACGGTTGGATCAATGCGGTGCTGATAGTAAAGATCGATAACGTCGGTGCCGAGTCGCGTCAGGCTGCCTTCCACCGCGCGGCGGATGTAGTCCGGTTTACCGCAGACGCCGCGTGCATTGGGGTTTGCCGGATCGCGGATGATGCCGAACTTGGTCGCCAGAAAAACCTGCTCACGCTTGCCTTTTATCGCTTTGCCGAGCAGCAGCTCGTTGGTGTGGGGGCCATACATATCGGCGGTATCCAGCAGCGTGACACCCAGCTCCAGTGCGCGATGCAACGTGGCGATGGATTCTTTCTCATCCTGCGCGGTGGAGTAGAAATCGCTCATCCCCATGCAGCCTAGCCCAATAGCCGAAACCTGTGGACCATTCGTGCCTAATTTGCGCTGTTGCATTGTCATCTTCCTCATTTCGTTGGCAGTGAAAGCAGTCTGGTTGTTTATCTAAAAAAGATAAATACCGCTTTTTATGCAACACTATTCAAAAATAACCAACAATGGTGGCGGTGATGGATCATATTCAGGCGATGCGGGTTTTTGTGCGTATTGTCGAACTGGGTAGCTTCAGCCGTGCGGCGGAACGGCTGGCGCTACCGCGTGCAACGGTGAGCAACACGATCAAACAGCTTGAAGGGCGGCTGGGAGTACGTTTGCTACAACGCACGACTCGTCAAGTACAGATCACCGATGAAGGACGCGTTTATTATGAACGCTGCCTGCAATTGCTTGCGGAAATTGAAGAGATCGACACGCTATTCACGCAGCAAAAACAGCAGCCCGTTGGTAAAGTGCGGGTGGATATGCCGCACTCGCTGGCGCGAGAGATCGTCGTTCCGGCGCTGGGGGATTTTTATGCGCGTTATCCGCAGGTGACGTTGATGCTAAGCGCCAACGATGTGGCGATTAATGTGCTGCGTGAAGGCGTCGACTGTGTGCTGCGCGCCTGGCAGACGGACGACGAGACGCTGGCGACCCGCCATTTGCCGTCAATGCCGCAGATTACCTGTGCGTCGGCCGATTATCTGGCGCGCTACGGCGTGCCGCGTTCGCTTGATGACCTGTCGGGGCATCATATGGTCGGCTATTTCTCTCTGCGTACTGAACACCATTATCCGCTGGAATTTATGCTGGGCGATGAGTGCATTACGCGTATGTTGCCCGGTACGTTGCAGGTCAACGGCACCGATGCCTACATTGCCAGCGCCCGTGCCGGACTGGGGATTATTCAGGCGCCGCGTCGCGGTTTACGCCCATTTCTGGAAAGCGGGGAACTGGTAGAGATCCTGCCGGAAATACCGCCGCCTGCGATGCCGCTTTATGTGATGTATGCACCTGGCCGTTTTCTCGCACCGCGGATTCGGGTGTTTATAGAATGGCTCGATGAACTCTTTACGCACAGCGCCGCAGCGAGATGATGATTTTTGCAGCAAACCCCGCATTCCAGAGGAAATAATCATTGACGTGAACGTGAAAACCTCTAGAATTCGCCCCCGTAGTGATATTGCGTAAAGCAGTGTTGCGAAGGTGGCGGAATTGGTAGACGCGCTAGCTTCAGGTGTTAGTGTTCTTACGGACGTGAGGGTTCAAGTCCCTCTCTTCGCACCA
>NZ_JACDSF010000008.1:146038-242140 GCF_013449685.1 Pectobacterium brasiliense
TGCGAAGGTGGCGGAATTGGTAGACGCGCTAGCTTCAGGTGTTAGTGTCCTTACGGACGTGAGGGTTCAAGTCCCTCTCTTCGCACCACAGACGCCCTCTGTATTTTCCTGATTTTCTCCCCTATTTATTCTCTTTTATCCCGTTTCTGGCTACCCCGCTTTTCCGCGTTCATTGACCCATCTGGCTTTGTGTACCCTTTCTCTTTTCTTTATCCACGAGCATTTACAGCGTCGTGAGATTAAACGTGACGGACAGCGCCGCTAAACCGCCAGCCAGTGCAATGCAGGATGGTAGCAGTAAATAGTGACGTAAGCGTTGATGGAACAGCATGACAAGCGTCGCCAGCAGGGCGATGGCGATAATCACTTTCAGATGCGTCAGATTCAGGTTGAGCAGCGCCAATAGCGGCATGATGGCACAAGGCAGCAGCACGCCCCAGGCACTGGACAGATGCTTCCCCATACACCAGCTCACACTCCATAGCCCGCAGGCTGTGATCATTGCTGTCAGCATTTTTTCACCCGTCAAAAGTGATAATGATAACTAATATCATATAAGAATTTATATCAATTACTAGCTTTTTGACGAGCAGATTGTTGGAATTTTCTACATAGGCACGTTAATCGGGATGTTGAGTGCTCAAATGCTGGCGTATCAGGTGGATCATATTCACGATAGCGGGCGATCGCTCATGTTTGCGCCAGATAGCCGCAATTTGTGTATGGACTTCGGGCATGCCGATATCATGATAGGTCACGTTATCGGCCTTAATACAGGCGAGTGATTCCGGCACAAGCGCGATGCCGAAGCCTGCGGTGACCATCCCGATAGTGGCCGTTAACTGTATCGCTTCCGAGTGCGACAGATTCTGATGACCAACGGCCAGCAGACGATGGGTGTGTCGTTTAGGCCGATTGACTTCAAGGTGTATGCGGAAGCATTTGGCGCAAAAGGATTTGCCGTTGAATCTGCTATGAACTGGTCAGCAAACGCCGTCAGGCGATGGACGTTGACGGCTCTGCCGTGATTGCGATCCCGGTTGATTATTCCGATAACCACTGGCTGATGGAGAATCTAAATATTAGTGTGCTGATTGAGTGTATATGAATGTTGTGCCCGCATAGTAACGATAGCGAGCACAAAATAAAGCCTTGTTGTCATGCGTTAATAAATGGTTATAAATCCTCAATAAATCGACTGATACAGCGCTTTAATCTCATCGATATTTGTATAGCGCGGGTTGCCGCCGGTGCAGACATCGTCAAAGGCGGCCTGTGCCAGTGCCGGGATATCCTCTTCTCTTACTCCGACATCACGCAGCCTCGGTGGAATATCCACATCGTGGGAAAGCTGCCGCACGGCGTTAATCGCAGCTTCCCGCACGTGGGCTATCGACATCTCCGCCGCGCCTTTTACCCCCATTGCCACGGCGATGTCTCGGAATTTTTCACCCGTATAATCCGCGTTGTAGGCCATGATATGCGGCAGCAGGATCGCGTTAGCAACACCGTGCGGCGTGTTGTAAAACGCGCCGAGCGGATGCGCCATGCCGTGTACCAGCCCAAGTCCTACGTTCGAGAACCCCATGCCAGCGATGTATTGTCCCAGCGCCATCTCTTCCACGCCTTTTGGTTTCCCGGCGACGGAATCGCGTAGCGAGCGGCTGATAATTTCAATCGCTTTCAGGTGCAGCGTATCGGTCAGCTCCCAGGCGGCTTTGGTGGTGAAGCCCTCAATGGCGTGCGTCAGGGCGTCAATCCCCGTAGCGGCTTTCAGCGAGGCAGGCATGCTCATCATCATGTCGGGATCGACGATAGCGACAATCGGGATGTCGTGCGGATCGACGCACACGAATTTACGGCGTTTTTCTTCATCGGTGATGACGTAGTTGATGGTGACTTCTGCGGCCGTGCCGGAGGTGGTCGGAATCGCGATAATCGGGACGGCAGCGCGTCGGGTGGCGGCAACGCCTTCCAGACTGCGGACATCAGCGAATTCAGGGTTATTGATAATAATCCCGATAGCTTTACAGGTATCCTGCGGTGAACCGCCGCCAACCGCGATCAGATAATCGGCCTGTGATGCCTTGAAGCGTTCGACGCCCCTTTCCACCACGGCAATGGTTGGATTGGGAATCACCTCATCGTAGATATCGTAGGGTAAGCCTGCTGCATCCAGCTTCGCCGTGACGTTGGTCACGACGCCAAATTTAACCAAATCCTTGTCCGTCACCAATAGCGCTTTTTTGAACCCTCGCCGCTTCACTTCATCGACAATGTGGGCAATCGCGCCCGCGCCAAAGTAGGACGTTTCGTTAAGGATCATTCTGTTAGCCATCATCTATCTCCTAATCACGTTTGATTTTGATAAAGCGAAAAATGCATGTCGCGTAATTCCTTGCTATTAGTGTGGGATAAATCGGTTATCAGCGCCTTCCGTCAGGTGCCATGTCATCTTGTTTGCTGGCACTGAAGTAAAGACGCCTGAGAAACGGTTCACAGAATCGTGATGATGATGGTGGAAGGGAGAGAGCCAGGTAGGGAGTCGTTGTTGGTTTTTGATTGAAAAAATCTAATTTAGGTTTGTTTTTATCATTATATTATCTAATCCGAATGGCGTTTTCAGTTGGGTGTCAATGCCTGCATTAGCCAGTTTTAATGTCATTAATTTGTGGTTTTCGCTGATTTAAATAATTTATGTGCCTATTTTTGTTAATTATTAAGAATATTATGCTGATTTGTTTTCTGTGGGTGGCTCGACTTTCTTTGTCTTCTATATAATTTATCTTATGTCTGAGAGAGTGGTTTAACCTGCGCGTCGGTGGTAAGTTCAGTCATAAGATATCGTTTGCGCAGTGTGTTTTATCGCCTGAACGCCATGCGCTGAAGAGGGATGAAGAATGGCAAAGCAGACCCCGTTGTACCAACAACATCTGGCCGATGGCGCCAAAATGGTGGATTTTCACGGCTGGATGATGCCGCTGCATTACGGTTCCCAACTGGATGAGCACCACATTGTGCGTCGGGAAGCCGGTATTTTTGATGTCTCCCACATGACCATCGTCGATTTGCACGGCGTGAGAACGCGTGAATTCCTGCGCTATCTGCTGGCGAATGATGTCGCCAAACTCACACAGCCGGGCAAAGCGCTTTATACCGGCATGCTGAATGTCTCCGGCGGCGTCATCGACGATCTGATCGTTTATTTTCTCACGGAAGACCATTTCCGGCTGGTCGTGAACTCCGCGACCCGTGAAAAAGATCTCGCCTGGATCGGGCAGCACGCTGCACCGTTCGGGGTTGAAATCCGTGAGCGCGACGATCTGGCGCTGGTCGCGGTGCAAGGTCCGCAGGCGCAGGAAAAAGTACAAGAAATCCTGAAGGCAAAAGGCCTGAGTGATGCAGACGTGGCTGCTGTCGCCAGCATGAAGCCGTTTTTTGGCAAGCAGGCGGGTGATTTCTTCGTTGCCACAACAGGTTATACGGGCGAAGCCGGTTATGAAATCGCGCTGCCGAATGAGCAGGTGGTCGATTTCTGGCAACAGCTGCTGGCAGCTGGCGTGAAGCCATGCGGGCTGGGTGCACGCGATACGCTGCGGCTTGAAGCGGGGATGAACCTGTACGGTCAGGATATGGATGAGGGCATTTCGCCGCTGGCCGCCAATATGGGCTGGACAATCGCCTGGCAGCCGGAGGATCGCGAGTTTATCGGGCGTGAAGCATTAACGCATCAGCGTGAAAAAGGGACCGATCAACTGGTTGGTTTAGTGCTGACGGAAAAAGGCGTATTGCGCAATGATTTACCTGTGCGCTTTACTGATAGTGATGGCGTGATGCGAGAAGGGGTCATCACCAGCGGATCGTTCTCGCCGACGCTTGGCGTGAGCATCGCGCTGGCGCGTGTTCCGGTGGGGATTGGTGAGCAGGCGATTGTGCAGATTCGTAACCGCGAACTGCCTGTCCACGTGACCAAACCCGGCTTTGTCCGCGCCGGAAAAGCCATCGTTCAGTATTGAATAACTTCTTATGTCATACCCTAAATAATTCAGGTTGCAGGAAGGCGGCGACACAGTGAATCCCCAGGAGCTTACACAAGTAAGTGACTGGGGTGAGCGAGGAAAGCCAACGCACATGCAGCTTGAAGTATGACGGGTAGCGCACGGGATTAACGACTTTAGGAAAGGGGATGCAATGAGCAACGTACCAGTAGAATTAAAATACACCACGTCGCACGAATGGGTGCTGCACGAGGGCGACGGTATCTACAGCGTGGGCATTACCGAACACGCGCAGGAGCTTCTGGGTGACATGGTTTTTATCGATTTACCGGAAGTGGGCACGGTCGTCGCCGCAGGTGATGACTGCGCGGTGGCGGAGTCGGTAAAAGCGGCATCGGATATTTATGCGCCCATCAGCGGTGAGGTCGTGGAAGTTAACGACGATCTGGAATCCGCCCCTGAGCTGGTCAACAGCGCGCCTTATACCGATGGCTGGCTGTTCCGCATCAGAATTTCTGATGAGTCTGACTTGGACGAACTGCTTGATGCCGAAGGCTATCAGGCGTCGTTAGAAGAAGACGAGTAGTTATCGCGCCCCCGGTTTTGCTGAACCGGGGGCGTTTTGTTTTATTCGCCCGCGTCGTCTTCCAACGCGGCAGCGATCACGATTGATGCAGGCACGATTGATCCAGGAAATTACTGTAATGACCCAGACACTCAGTCAACTCGAACATGACGGCGCGTTTATCGAGCGCCATATCGGTCCTTCCGTCAGCCAACAGCAGCATATGCTGTCGGTGGTCGGCGCGACGTCGCTGGATGCGCTGATCCGCCAGATTGTCCCGGTGGACATTCAATTGCCTAGCCCGCCAGCGGTGGGAGAGGCGATGACGGAACATGAGGCGTTAGCTGAGCTGAAGGCCATTGCAGGACGCAATCAACGTTATAAAAGCTACATCGGCATGGGCTACAGCGCGGTGCTGATGCCGCCAGTGATTTTACGCAACCTGCTGGAAAACCCAGGCTGGTACACCGCCTATACGCCGTATCAGCCGGAAGTCTCTCAGGGGCGTCTTGAAGCGCTGCTGAATTTCCAGCAGGTCACACAGGATTTAACTGGTCTGGATTTGGCCTCTGCCTCGCTGCTGGATGAAGCAACCGCAGCAGCGGAAGCGATGGCAATGGCGAAGCGCATCAGCAAGCTCAAACAGGCCGAACGTTTCTTCGTTGCTGACGACGTGCATCCGCAAACGCTGGACGTGGTGCGTACCCGTGCGGAAACCTTCGGTTTTGAGATTGTCGTCGGTAAGGCGGAAGACGCGTTGAAAGACGATGCAGTGTTTGGCGTTCTGCTGCAACAGGCGGGGACAACGGGCGAACTGCACGATTACAGCGACCTGATGGCGGCACTAAAAGCGCGTAAGGTCGTCAGCTGCGTGGCGTCGGACATCATGGCGCTGGTATTGCTGGCTGCGCCGGGCAAGCAGGGCGCGGATATCGTCTTTGGTTCAGCACAGCGCTTTGGCGTGCCGATGGGCTACGGTGGGCCACACGCGGCGTTCTTCGCCTGCCGTGATGAACATAAACGTGCTATGCCGGGACGTATTATCGGCGTGTCGCGCGATGCGGCAGGCAACACCGCGCTGCGCATGGCGATGCAGACGCGTGAGCAGCACATTCGCCGCGAGAAGGCGAACTCCAATATTTGTACCTCGCAGGTGTTGCTGGCCAACATTGCGGGGATGTATGCGGTATTCCATGGGCCGGAAGGGCTCAAACGTATTGCCGGGCGCATCCACCGTCTGACCGATATTCTGGCGGCGGGATTAACGCAGGGCGGGCTGCTGCTGCGCCATCGCAGCTGGTTCGACACGCTGACGATTGAGGTTGCGGACAAGGACGCGGTGCTGAGCCGGGCATTAAGTTTTGGTATTAACTTGCGCGGCGATTTGGCAAGCGCCGTGGGCATCACGCTGGATGAAGCGACCACGCGTGAAGATGTGCTGGCGCTATTTGCGGTGCTGTTAGGCGACGATCACGGGTTGGATATCGACGCGCTTGATGCGGCCATCGGCCAGAAAGCGGCAACGATCCCCGCCGGGCTGGTGCGCCACGACGCGATCCTGTCGCATCCGGTGTTCAACCGCTATCACAGCGAAACCGAGATGATGCGCTACCTGCACCGTCTGGCGCGTAAGGATCTGGCGCTGAATCAGGCGATGATTCCGCTCGGTTCCTGCACCATGAAGCTCAACGCGGCGGCGGAAATGCTGCCGATTACCTGGCCGGAATTTGCCGAGCTGCATCCATTCTGCCCGACGGAACAGGCGCTGGGCTATCGCCAGATGATCGAACAGCTATCGGGTTGGTTGATGCAGCTGACGGGCTATGACGCGATTTGCATGCAGCCCAACTCAGGGGCGCAGGGGGAATACGCGGGGCTGCTGGCGATCCGTCGCTATCATGAAAGCCGCAATGAAGCTGGCCGTAATCTCTGTCTGATTCCTAGCTCTGCCCACGGTACGAACCCAGCATCGGCGCAGATGGCGGGGATGGACGTGGTGGTGGTCGCCTGTGACAAGCAGGGCAATATCGATCTGCACGATCTGCGTGAGAAAGCGCAGGCGGCGGGCGAACAGCTTTCCTGCATCATGGTGACCTATCCATCCACTCACGGCGTCTATGAAGAGACGATCCGCGAAGTGTGCCAGATCGTGCATCAATATGGCGGTCAGGTGTATCTGGACGGCGCGAACATGAATGCGCAGGTCGGTATCACGACGCCGGGCTACATTGGCGCAGACGTCTCGCACCTGAACCTGCATAAAACGTTCTGTATTCCGCACGGCGGTGGCGGGCCGGGCATGGGGCCGATTGGCGTGAAAGCGCATCTGGCACCGTTTGTACCGGGTCATCAGGTGATAAAAATCGAGGGTGTGCTGACGGAACAGGGCGCGGTCTCGGCGGCACCGTTCGGCAGTGCTTCTATTCTGCCGATTAGCTGGATGTACATTCGCATGATGGGCGCGGAAGGGCTGAAACAGGCTAGTCAGATGGCGATCCTGAACGCCAACTATATCGCGACGCGCTTGCAGCAGGCGTATCCGGTGCTCTACACCGGCCGTGACGGTCGCGTGGCGCACGAATGCATTCTGGATATTCGTCCGCTCAAAGAGAGCACGGGTATCAGCGAGATGGATATCGCCAAGCGTCTGATCGACTACGGTTTCCATGCGCCGACCATGTCATTCCCGGTCGCGGGCACGCTGATGGTAGAGCCAACGGAATCGGAAAGTCAGGTAGAGATCGATCGCTTTATTGATGCGATGCTGGCGATCCGCGCCGAAATCAACCGCGTCGCGCAGGGCGAATGGCCGCTGGATGACAACCCGTTGGTCAACGCACCGCACACGCAGGCGGAGCTGGTGGCCGACTGGACGCACCCGTACAGCCGTGAGCTGGCGGTCTTCCCGGCAGGCAGCGAACACAAATACTGGCCGAGCGTGAAGCGTCTGGACGATGTGTACGGCGACCGTAACCTGTTCTGCTCGTGTGTGCCGATGAGCGATTATTAATTAGATAATGTTTATCCTGATATTGCACGATATTTAATATGTGTGATATCAGGATTTATTACTAGGAAATATGTCGATATTTTAATGTTTTACGTTGAGGTGGAGTGTTTTAAATATATTCCTTCGCTATATTTCATGAGGTTGTAAATCCTTCTCTATAATTATTTTTTTACTTAAATCGATATGGTATCTAAAACAAAAAATAAACCTGTCCCCACAAGGAAAATAGAGCTAGTTAAATTGATGATGTAAGGGAGTTTGCTTCCAGATATTTTTTTAGCGATTGAAGCGATTGATAAAAATATTATGTCAGAGATAAAAGAGAGAAAGACAAAGATAGTGCTGAGAATGAAAAACTGGCTGCCATAGCTAAATTCAGCATTTATAGAAATGAAAGAGGGGATGAAACTTGTGAAAAACACTAATGCCTTTGGGTTTATTAGTGGAACTAGAAATGCTGATAAGAATCCAATTTTAGTCTCTGTGATGTGGGTTTCTTTGGTATTATTACTTTTTTTTATCAGTTTTATGAGTCCTTTGATGCCAAGAAATATAAGGTATGCTCCCCCGGCTACTTTCATGAAATTAAACAAAATCACAGATGAGTGAATTAATGATGTAATTAAAAATGCGGTAAGTAATGTGACGACTTCTCCGCACCTAAATGCAATGCTTAGTGATAAAGATGACTTAAGACCATTGTTAAAGTAATTAGTGAGTAAAAGTGCTACAGCAGGGCCAATCGAAAAAGTTTGAGTTAATGTAATAATGCAAAAAATGAATAAAGTATGGTGATTCATCATCTATATACCATCAAAGATACTTTGGTAAATCACAATATACATATTCTGATGGTATGCATGGTGTAGAAAATAAGGATAGGAATTGTTTTATTTTACTTTCTGATGACGACGCTACAATAGAATAGAAGTTGCCGGAATTCCAATATATGGCTTTATATTTAAAGTATTTATCTAATGTTTCCTTCATTTCTTCAATAGTTACTTCATTAGTCGACATAACACGAAGAACATCATTACGCTTACTGTCGAGTTGTGTTTCTGTAAAGAATCTTCGTTTAAATGACATGTCTTTCTGTATTTCCCTCGCATTATACTCATCTTCATCGCACTTAAATTTTTCCGTAAAAATAAAAAGACCATCTTTCTTTAATAATTTAATAGTAAGTTTAATCTGAGCATCTCTATCTGGGGAATACATCTGGAAAGTAGTGTCTTCTATGATAATATCAAATCCGTCATTGAATACTGTATATTTTTTATCTTCGGTTAGTTTTTTATCTACCATAAAAAATGGGGTGCAGATAAAATATGCATTTTTAGGCGTGTGATTTTTATAGAAAGATGATTCATTGGCAGCTGTGGGGCTGGTTGTTAATGTGGTTATCATTTCGCCAGATTCCTGGCTGATCGTTCTCGCCATTGCCCCTTCAGCCATTCCAAGACAGTAAACATTAATTTTTTTTGAATTTTTTCTCGCAAAATTAATAATTGCATTCCCCAGTCGGCACTCTTCTTCAAGGCTGTAAGGAATACTTGCGAAGTAATGTTTTACGAATGACCCACTGTTATTAATCAGTTGTTGGCTAAAATGTTCTATTTCTTTATTGCAAAATAGTCTTGGGTCTGGTTTTACATCCTTATAGGGTCGGTTATTTTCACCTGAAGCTGTGTTGGAAAAGAAGTTAGCCATTGCATTAATACGAGGCGCTTTTTTACAGGATTTAATAAAATCATCCATATATAACTTCCATGTAATCGATATGAATTTATATACTATTACATTACTGTAATTTATATGGCAAGTGAAAAAAATTCATCCTTATATTGTCATGAGGTTCTTCCTGCTCAGTTACATTTGCCATCTCACAATTCATCGAAGTATGATAATTCAGTATTAAATGTTTACTAATGGTGACTGTAAGGCTTGTTGGTATAATTAAATACCATGTTTATTAGCTATATTATAAATAATTTGAGTATTGCCAACGTTCATGAAAATTGAAGTATAGCGGGTATAAATCCTTTGATATCAAATATCTGGGGAATACGCCAAGCGGGTTTTCAGCTTTCATTCATTCATTGATTGATTTGAAAAATCATATAGAGAATCAAGGGTAATTCAATTTTCCTAACTGGCTGTCTCTCCAGCTTAGCCTGCGAATTATTTACTTTCGAAAACAAACTGTCATTAAACTGACGCCCCACTGACACGCTAGCGTTCTAGGGTAAGGCCTCTGTGTTTCACACTGAGCGGCCTTTGAGTTATGCGTGCAAAATGCTTTCCCTATCTTGTGCTGTTGCCGACGCTGGTTTTTTTGCTTGCCTTCACCTATTTCCCCCTGCTGCGCTCGGTCATCGACAGCCTGTATGACACCCGGCTGAATGCCGATGCGCCGCTGTTTGTCGGGATGGATAATTTTGTGCGTCTGGTGCAGGACGCGGTGTTCTGGCAGGCCCTGCTGAACAACGTGCTGTATATCCTGATGACGGTGGTACCCGGTGTACTACTGGCGCTGCTGCTGGCGGTGCTGCTGTGGGAAAACACGCGGGTTAACCGCTGGCTGCGTACCGCTTTCTTCTTTCCGATGATTATTCCGCTGGTGAGCGCCGCGACGCTGTGGCTGTTCATCTTTATGCCGGGGCTGGGGCTGCTGGATTACTATCTGGCGAAAGTGTTCGGCCCGATGAACAACAACTATCTCGGTATGAGCGACAGCGCGCTGGTGGCGGTGAGCGTCATTGGTATCTGGAAATTCGCCGGTTACTACATGCTGTTTTTTCTCGCCGGTCTGCAAGCCGTTTCAGCCTCTGCACGCGAGGCGGCGCTGATGGAAGGGGCTTCGCGGCGTCAGGTGTTTTTCTACGTCACGCTACCGCTGCTGCGGCCAACTATCGCCTTCGTGGTCACTATCGCTTTTATCTACGCCATTACCCAGATCGACCATGTTGCTGTGATGACGCGCGGCGGGCCGAATAACGCGACGACCGTGCTGCTCTATTACATCCAGGATCTGGCGAATGACACGCACGATCTGGGTAAAGCCTCTGCGGCTACCTTCCTGACGCTAGCGATGCTGTTCGCCTTTTCCATTATGAATCTGAAAGTGCTGGAGAAAGGGGCGCATTATGAGCGTTGATCACCCGAATGTTGAGAGCCTAAGTGTTGACGCTCGGCATGTTGCAAACCGCAGCGTTGCCAATCGCCATCCGCTTCGCATCACGACGCGGTTCACGCTGCCGCTGTTGCTGATGTGCGCCGCGTTACTGTGGGTCAGCCCGTTTATCTGGATGCTGTCTGCTTCCGTCAGCACCAGCAGCTTTGGCGTGGACATGGCCTCGCTGTTGCCGCGTCTCCCGCTGACGCTCGATAACTTCCGCGATGCGTGGGATAGCGCCGACTGGTTACGGCTTTACACCAACACGCTGATCTTTGCGGTCGGCACGTTTCTGGTACAGCTGGTGACGATCACCACGGCGGGCTACATCTTTGCCTATCACGAATTTCGCGGCAAAACGCTGCTGTTCTACCTGCTGCTGATTCAGATGATGATCATGCCCGTCGTCATGATGGTGCCGAACATGATGACGCTCAAACAGCTCGGCCTGCTTAACACTCTGACTGGCGTGATGATGCCGTATTTCGCTTCGGCGTTTGGCGTGTTTTTGATGCGTCAGGCGTTTCTTAATATCGCCAAAGAGATCGAAGAAGCCGCGTTGATGGAAGGTTGCCGCTGGTGGCAGGTGGTATTTCACGTCCTGATTCCGATGACCTGGCCGTCAATTCTGGCTTTCGCTACGGTCAGCATTACCTACCACTGGAACGAATATCTCTGGCCGCTGATGGTGCTCAATGACCCCGACAAACAGGTGCTGACCATCGGGCTGGTCTCGTTCGCCATGGGCGCAGAGTCCGGCGGGCAGTGGGGATTGATCTGCGCGGGCACGCTGCTGGTGTGCTTGCCGCTGATGGTGGCTTTTGTGGTGTTCCAGAAGCAGTTCCTGAGCAGCTTCGGCTTCTCGGGCATTAAGTGAATCGCGAATGGGTTAATGCGGGTTAATTAAGCCTGATTTTTAGGAGAAACGCGGGGATGAGGTTCCCGTAGGGATGCCTCGCCCCGTGGTCGCTCCGTGTATCTCGATCCTTAAACGATCGGCGTTCGCCAACGGGCGAAATAACGATGAGGTGGTTGTATGTTGCTGGCACAGATTTCCGATCTGCATTTTCGCAGTGAGGGGCGTAAGCTCTATGAATTTATTGATATTAACGGGGAAAACGCCAAGGTCATTAACCAGCTAAACGCGCTGAACGAGCGACCGGACGCGGTGGTGATTAGCGGCGACATCGTCAACTGCGGAAGCCCGCAGGAGTATCAGGTGGCACAGCGCGTGTTGCAGATGCTGGATTACCCGATGTACGTGATTCCGGGCAATCATGATGACAAGCAGCATTTCCTCAACGCGATGCGCCCGCTTTGTCCGCAGTTAGGCGATGATCCCGAGAACATCCGCTATGCGGTGGATGACTTCCCGATGCGCCTGCTGTTCATCGACACCAGTCTGTCCGGGCAGGCGAAAGGCTGGCTGACGCCGTCCACGCTGGGCTGGCTGGAGCAGCAATTGCAGGATCACTCAACGCGCGAAACGGCGATCTTCATGCACCATCCACCGCTCCCGCTGGGATCGGCGCACATGGATCGGATCGCCTGCGAAAACGGGAGTGAGCTGCTGACGCTGATCGAGCGTTTCCCGCAGCTGACGCGGATCTTCTGTGGGCATACGCACTGCCTGATTATGACGCAGCATCGGCAGGCGATTATTGCCACCGTGCCGGGCACTGTCCATCAGGTGCCGTATTTCTACTATGACGATACCTCGTACTACAACCTGGAGCCCGCCAGCGTGGTCATGCACCGCTATGTGCCGGTCACCGGGCTGGTCAGCTACAGCCAGTCGATTGCCTCGTACCCTGGGCCTTACCTCTACGATCCGCGTATCAGCTGTCCGGTGGATGCGTAATGGCCGTGATTCAGTTACGTAATATCAGTAAACGCTTCGAGCACATGCAGGCGCTGGCGTCGCTGTCGCTGGATATCGCTGACGGTGAGTTTCTGGTACTGGTCGGGCCGTCTGGCTGCGGCAAAAGTACGTTGCTGCGTATGCTGGCTGGTCTGGAAGACGTGAGCGATGGGCAAATCCTGCTGGGTGACGATGACATTACGACATGGAGCCCGAAGCAGCGCAATTTCTCGATGATCTTCCAGAACTACGCGTTGTTTCCGCACCTGACCGTTGAGCAAAACATCACGTTCGGGATGCGGATGCGCGGTGAGCCGAAAGCGGAGTATCCACAGCGCGTGCAGCGCGTTGCCAGCCTGCTTCAGCTTGAACCGCTACTGAAACGCAAACCGGGAAAACTGTCCGGCGGTCAGCGCCAGCGCGTAGCAATGGCGCGGGCGATCGTGCGGGATCCGCGCTTGTTTTTGATGGATGAGCCGCTGTCGAATCTGGATGCCCGCCTGCGCAGCGACGTGCGGGACGGCATTATGGATCTGCATCGGCAGTTGAAAACAACCACCGTTTACGTCACGCACGATCAGATCGAGGCGATGACGATGGCGGACAGAATCGCTGTGCTGGATCGCGGCGTGCTGCAACAGGTTGGTACGCCGGAACAGCTGTATTCTCACCCCGCAAATGTCTTTGTCGCCGGATTTATCGGCACGCCCGCGATGAATATGGTGACGCTGCCTTGTGCTGATGGGCTGGCATTTCTACAGGCATTGTCTGTGGCGCTGCCCGCCAGTGAAGAAACGCGTTCATTAAACAGTGTGCTGCTCGGGATCCGCCCTGAGCATATTACCGAACACGCCGCGTCAGACGGCGACTTGTCATTGTCAGGAACGGTGAAGCAACGGGAGCTATTTGGCGCGGAGTATCTGATTCATGTGGATACGCCGTTGGGGAATATTCGCTACCGTCGGCCAAATCGCGATGGCGTGCCGGATGTCGGTGCCTCCATTGTGCTTCATTTTTCACCGCAGGATTGTCATTGGTTTTCCGGGCAAACCGCCCGTAATTTATCCCAGGAGAAAAGAAATGCGTAAGCCCCGTATGATGGCGCTGGCAATTGCCTTGCTGATGTCTGGCCCTGCGCTGGCGAAAGAGAGTATCGATTTCATGTTCCCCGCGCCGGTTGATGGCAAGCTGACGATGGAAATGACGCGCATCATCAAGGAGTACAACCAATCGCAGGATCAGGTTGAAGTGCGTGGGATCTTCACCGGCAATTACGACACAACCAAGGTGAAAGCGGAAGCGGCCGCCAAAGCGGGCGATCCGCCGGCGCTGGTGATTATGTCGGCCAACTTTACCGCCGATTTGGTCATCAAAGATGAAATTCTGCCGATGGACGAGCTATTCAAATACGGCAACGAAAAGGCCACGCCTTTCCTGACTAAAAACTTCTGGCCTGCGCTGCATCAGAACGCGCAGGTGATGGGTGTGACTTACGCGATCCCGTTCCACAACTCGACGCCGATCCTCTACTACAACGAAGATATGCTGAAGAAAGCGGGATTCAACGAACCGCCGAAAAACTGGGATGAAGTGATTGCGGTAGCGAAAAAGCTGACTGACCCGGCAAAAGGGCAGTGGGGCATCATGATTCCGTCCACGAACGATGACTACGGCGGCTGGATGCTGTCTGCGCTGACGCGTGCCAACGGCGGGGCGTACTACAATGCCGACTATCCGGGCGAAGTGTATTACAACACGGCATCAACCAAAGGCGCGCTCCAGTTCTGGCGCGACTTAGTGTATCGCGACAAAGTGATGCCTGCTGGCGTGCTGAATTCCAAGCAGATCAGCGCCGCATTTTTCTCTGGCAAGCTGGGTATGACGATGCTGAGTACCGGCGCGCTGGGCTTTATGCGTGAAAACACCAAAGATTTCCAGCTTGGGGTGGCGATGATGCCGGAAAAAGAGCGTCGTGGTGTGACCATCGGCGGAGCAAGTCTGGTGAGCTTCAAAGGGATTTCTGAAGATCAGAAGAAAGCGGCCTGGCAGTTTATGAACTATCTGGTCAGCCCAGAAGTCAGCGGAAACTGGAGCCGTTTTACCGGCTACTTCGCCCCGCGTATGGCGGCCTACGATCTGCCGGAAATGAAGGACTATCTGGCGAAAGATCCGCGTGCGGCCATTGCGCTGTCACAACTGCAATATGCCCATCCGTGGTACGCCACCTATGAAACGGTTGCGGTGCGTAAAGCAATGGAAAACCAGCTGGCGGCGCTGCTAAACGATCCGGCGAAAAAGGTTGATGACGCCGCTGCCGCTGCACAAAAAGAGGCGGACGGCATCATGAAGCCTTATGTGGATAAAACCGCGCTGCGGGACGTGAAATAGTCACATCGCGCCCCACGGCTTAACCGCCAACGGGGCGCGATAATGTTAGTTGCCTGTGCTTTTCGGCACCGCGGAAAGCGAAACCAGAATGGCGGTCTCCGGCGTCAGGACGGGAAGGGCAAGGCCTGCCTGCATCAGCCAGTCGCCGGAAACCACGATTGGCTGACGTAACCACGGTGGAAGCTCACGCATGGTGCCGCCGCCTTCACGCACCGTTTTGATTTCCGGGCTGTCCAGCAGCGTGACTTCATAGCGTGCGTCGGGCTGTAGACCGGGGAAGCGGAGCGTACCCGCCAGCGAATAAGCTGGCATACGTAGCTGAGCTACCTGGAAAACGGCGTGCTGCCGATCGTTGCTCACCACGCCGGTGACCTGCACCGTATCGTCCGGCATCTCGACCCGCCAGGTGGTGCCGCTGTGCAGCAGCGGGCGCAGCGTTTTGTGCAACTGGATGTAGTGGCGATAGCCTTCCAGCTCGTCGTCGTCAGCCTTCACGGGATCCAGCTCAATGCCCATGTGGCCGAACAGGGCCGTCAGGCCGCGAAAGGCGATGGTATGACGTCGATAGGTGGCGTGGCAGCGAGCGTGCCCGATGTGTTGCCCCATCACTTCTGGTGGAAAGAAGTAGCTCATGCCGCGTTGGATGGTCTGGCGCTCCAGTGCGTCGTTGTTATCCGACACCCAGAAGCGCTGGGTACGTTCCAGTACGCCGTAGTCGATGCGGCCGCCGCCGGAGGCGCAGGATTCAAATTCGACATGGGGAAAACGCTGGCGCAAGGTATCGAGCAGACGATAGAACTGTCGGGTTTGCGCATCGGCGGCCAGACGCCCTTCATGGCCGGGTTGCACCAGTTCGCGGTTCATATCCCACTTCACATAATCGACCGGGTGCTCACCCAGTAGCCAGCTCAGTCGCTCCAGCAGATACGCGAAGGCCTCGGGCTGGTTTAAATTCAGCACGTACTGATAGCGGCCTGTTGGCTGTGCGTAGCCAGGCAGTTGCAGCACCCAGTCAGGGTGTGCACGGAACAGGTCGGAATCGGGGTTGATCATCTCCGGTTCGACCCAAATGCCGAACTCCATCCCCAGGGCTTTGACGTGCTCGATCACCGGCATCAGCCCGTTAGGGTATTTTTCCTCGTCCAGATACCAGTCGCCGAGCGCGGCTTGGTCGTGGTGACGCCCACGGAACCAGCCGTCATCAATAATGAACCGCTCTACGCCCACGTCGGCGGCTTTGCTCGCCATCTGCATGATGTACTCAGGGGAGTGATCGAAATAGATCCCTTCCCACGTATTGAGATGTACCGGACGTGGCTTATCACCGGAAAATTGGATCAGGGACTGGCGCAAGAAGGTGTGATAGCGCTGGCTCATGCCGTTTAAACCGGCATCGGAGAAAGCGGCGTAGACCCACGGTGTTGTGAGGGATTCTGACTGCGCCAGCGTGATTTCGCCCGGCAGATACAGGGCTTCTGCCTGCACGACGCGACGGCCATCCGTTTTGATATCGGCACGCAGGCGGTGATTGCCGCTCCAGCCTAAATGCACGCCCCATACGGCACCATGCTGCTCGCTGAACGCGGACTCGCCGAGGATAAAGGCGGGGAAATATTCGTGGGAGCTTCTTCCCCGACGGCTTTCCTGAATAAAACCGCCGTGCTGCAACGTGATGCGGTGAACCTGAAACTCACGCAGCCAGCGGCCGTGAAATGCCATGACGTCGCTCGCCCGTTCTGGGACGGGCAGCGTGACGGCGAGGCGCTGTACTTGCCAGACATCCGCACGCAGATTCTCTAGCGTGTGGCGCAGTTGCAGGACGTCGGTCTGCGGATCCAGACGCAGTTCGCTGATCAGGCGAAGCCCCGCCTGTGCATCTTCCGCCGTGATGGTGAGCGTATTGTCCTGAACATCAGCCTGCGTTGTCGTGAAGATCGGCGCAGCGTCATAGCCTGAACGGTGCCCCTCAATACCCGGCGAACCGAACTGGCCACGCCCGTATTCCATTGCCAGCGTCAGAGGAAGATCCACATCCAGACGACCGTTAGCGACGGGGCGTTGCAGAGAAACGATATCTTCTGGTGAAAAACCGCGCAGCCGCGGCCCCCAGTAGAGAATTTCTGCCGCTGGGGCGCAGCGTACGATGACGTCGCACTGCGCGCTGGTTAATTGAACAATATCACGCATCATGAGGAGGATTCCAAATTACGAATAGTGAATCTCAGTGAAAACTTAAACGTTTAAGTCATCAACTTAAACGTTTAAGAAATGTGATGTTGTTAAAGTAATCGTTAGAAAATGGAAAAAGGTTGCGATGAGGAGGTGAAGATCATCTTGCTGACGGCTGGCGTAGCAAACCAACCGATGACTTTATTAAACGTGGTCGATAACGGAATAGATTAGGCGGGAAAGCTCGTGTTACCGGGGCGTAACGTTGGCTGCCATAACACCTGCAAGTTTTCTACGGCTTCGCCCGCGATCAGCGCCTGCATCATGCTGGCAATCTGTTCGCCAACCTGCTCGCGAGTTGCCTGTTCGATGGCGGTCACGGTGATGTCGGTCAGGCTGTCTTGCGGCAAGCCGTCATACATCACTAATGCGATGGGGTGTGAACCGGAAAGCCGCCCCGCCTGCTGCAATGCCGCAACGGCACCATCGCCGTGGACATTGCCATCCATCACCATCGCGGTGGGTGGTTCAGGCAGCGCCAGAAGGTCGAGCATGGCCTGATAGCCCGCGCGTCGCGTGGGATTCACACAGCGCAGATAGGCGTCGTGAAACGGCAGGTCGTGGCGTTGCAGGGCATCGCGATAGCCCTGACGACGCTGCATGATAAACGCCTGCGGGTGATCTTCGCTTAACATGGCGATACGGCGATGGCCAAGCGCGATCAGGTGTTCGGTTGCCAACGCCATGCCTGCGCGGTTGTCAAAATCGAACCAAGCGTAAGGGTGAGTGAGCCGGCTGCGCCCCAGTGCCAGAAACGGGACGTTGTGACGTTGCAGTAAGGTCAGTCGTGCATCCTGCTCGCATGTATGCGCCACGATCAGCGCGTCGATACGGCGGCTGGCGATCAACCGGGCGGCGCCCTGACAGGCATCTTGCTCGTCAGCCAGCAGGAGAAAATCGACCTCATGCTGTGCCAGTTTGCGGCTGATCGCGCCAATCATCTCGAAAAAGATATCGTTACTCAGGGAAGAGGCGTAGGGATAGACCAGCCCGACGGCGTTGCTTTTGCCCATTTTGAGGCGGCGTGCGTGCGTATTGGGGCGATAGCCGATACGTTCCGCTTCTTCCTGAATACGCTGGCGCGTGGCGTCGGAGATATCCCGATGGCCGTTCAGCGCACGACTCACCGCCGCCACGGACAAACCCAGGTTATTTGCGATTGTTTTTAAAGACATCACCCTCTCCTGACGTGCATGCCCGGCGACGGGTCGTCTAGCGAGAAAACCGAATTATAGCAACCAGCCCTTGGCTTTGGCGTCTTCCAGATGTTGCTGGAGGTATTGCCACAGTTCCGGGTTGATCGTGGCGATGAAATCGGCGCGGTCAAGAACCTGTTCCAGACGGATACCGTTTTCTACCCAGCTTTGGCCGCCGTTAGACAGGTTCATCAGCATCGGCATGACCCGGTCAAGCACCATAGCGAACTGGGCGCTGGGGGTTTCATTCGCTTCGTATTCTTCCCACAGATCGTGGAAGTGCTGACGCTGTGGCTCGGGCAGCAGGCCGAAAATACGGGCGGCGGCGGCGACTTCCTGATCGTGAATCGCTAGACGAGCGGAAAGATCGTAAACGAGCACATCACCTGCATCGATTTCGACGATGTCGTGAATCAGCGCCATTTGGATCACGCGCTGGATATCCACGCCTTCACCGGCATAAGGCGCCAGCGCCATTGCCGCGACGGCAAAGTGCCAGCTGTGTTCGGCAGAATCTTCGTGACGTTCGCTGCCGATAATTTTGTTACGGCGCTGCACGCTTTTTAATTTATCGATTTCTATCAGAAAGCCGAAGACATCGGTCATAGAACCGAAATTCAGAGTAGATGGGGCAGATGACATGAAAAACTTACCTCTTGCAGTGAACACGATGCAGTAAAAGTCATGCAGTGAAACGATATGTAGTGAAAACCAAAACGACATGTAGTGAAAACTACAGGAAGGCGCTGTGAGCGTCAGAACCGGATGACCGTTAACGCGAATAACCGGTAAAAACGGCAGAGCCCTTCAAAAAACAGGGAAATATCAACGTCGATCATTGTAGGGGATGTCGCCCGAGATTGACATGAATGATTACACGCTAAGTGAGAGAGAAAGCCGGAAGTCAGGTGAGTGTAAATATTTTAGCTTACACGTGTACACTGAAACTATTCTCAGTTAATCTGCTCAAAGGTTAAACACCTGCGCGCCTGCATAAAAAGGGGAAACGCAAGGTGGATAACGTCAACACACGACGTGTACTATTGAATACTGTGGAATCGATTGATGTCAAAAAATGAACAAATGCCGGATTACTCTCTGGCAGAGGAAATTGCGAACAGCATAAGCCACGGAATCGGTGTGATTTTCGGGATTGTGGGGCTGGTTTTATTGCTGGTGCAGGCGGTCAATAATGATGCTGGCAGCGTAGCGATTACCAGCTACAGCCTCTATGGTGGCAGCATTATTCTGCTATTTTTGGCATCGACGCTGTATCATGCGATTCCGTCTCAGCGTATTAAGCCGTGGCTGAAGAAATTCGACCACTGCGCCATCTATCTGTTGATTGCCGGAACCTATACGCCGTTTTTGCTGGTAGGGCTGAATTCGCCGTTGGCGCATGGCCTGATGGTCGTCATCTGGAGCATGGCGCTGCTGGGCGTGATCTTCAAACTGGTATTTGCTCACCGTTTTGAAGTGCTGTCGTTAATTACCTATCTGGTGATGGGCTGGTTATCGCTGGTGGTGATTTATCAGATGGTGATGAAACTGGCGGCGGGGAGCGTGACGCTGCTGGCGGTGGGGGGCGTGGTGTACACGCTGGGGGTGATTTTCTATGCCTGCAAGCGCATTCCCTATAATCACGCGATTTGGCATGGATTTGTTTTAGGCGGCAGCGTTTGCCATTTTCTGGCGATTTATCTTTATATTTAAGCCTGTATAAAGCGCATGAGCCCGCTTGGCTCATGCGCGGTATCACTCGTCGAATTAATCCGTTATTTCATACGGCAGGGGCTGAACCGTGAGCTGGCTTTCGGCATCGTCACGGACGCGCAGGACGTTATCTGCGGTGAGATCGTTATTCAGCACCGCCTGTACCCACACGTCACCGTTTTGCAATTGGCTGGCTGCCAACACCGTACCGGTACGACGCCAGTTCTCACCGAGCTGCAATTCGAGGTCATCCCCCGCCTGCGGCACCTGATTGGCCTTACCCGCCAGCCAATAAAGCGCACGCTTGTTGGCCCCGCGATATTTTGCCCGAGCGACCATTTCCTGACCGGTATAGCACCCTTTGCTGAAACTAATCCCATTTAATGCCTGTAAATTAGTTGCTTGCGGGATGAACTGCGCACTGTTTGCGCTGTCAATGATGGGCTGACCTGCTTCAATATCCAGCGTCAGCCATTGACGGCTGTCATTCAGGCTGACTTTATCGCCGAGCTGTTCAAGCAGCGGTGCACTGTGCTCAGGAGACAGTACCAGCAGGAAGCGTTCTACAGGATGGGCGAAATGCAGTAAGGTAGCCCCTTCGTGCTGCACTACAGGGTGTTCAGCGTCTGGAAGCTGGCTAAATACAGAAGCCAGCAGCTCGCGGATACCGGCACCCGCCGCGCCCAGCAGGATGGCGTTGTCGTCCGGTGCGATGGTCGTTTTCGAGAAAACGGCGTATTTTTTCAGTTCGTTAAGCTGGGCGTCACGTAGATTACGGCGCTCAATAAAAGCAAAGCCTTCGCCGTGATGGAACAGACGCAGGTTGCTCCACATTTTTCCTTTTGCGTCGCAGTGGGCGCAAAGGATGTGCCCATCGTCAGGCAGCGCCCCGACATCCGCGGTGACCTGTCCCTGAAGATATTTGACGGTGTCCGGCCCGACCATCGTGACCAGCGCCCAGTCATCCAGAGAGATGAGCGTAGCGGCCAGTTGAGCGGAAGCAAATGGGGGTTGTGATGCAAAAGGGCGTTGATGAGCCGTATGTTGATTAACCATATAGTACAATCCTGCGCTAAGGGCGATACCCGAATGACCTAATGGTAAAAGAGCGCTCAGGGTTTGCAAGTGGTTATTCACGCTGTGTTATTACAGAGCACATCCTGATGCTGATGAGCGCACTCGGCGCGGCGCACACCAGTAAACTATGTCAAAATGTTACTATTAGTTGATACCCGCTACCGGAATCAGAGTACACTAGCGGCAAGCAGCGATAACAAGGTGGACATGAAATATGGAAATCGATAATAAATCACGCATTCATTGGGCATGCCGCCGTGGTATGCGCGAATTGGATATCGCGATCATGCCGTTTTTTGAGCATGACTATGACACACTTAATGACAGTGATAAGCGCACATTTGTACGCTTGTTACAAAGCGACGATCCCGATTTATTCAACTGGCTGATGAACCACGGTGAACCGGAGGACGGAGAGCTGAAACGCATGATTTCCCTTATTCAGACGCGAAATAAAGATCGTGGCCCAGTGGCGATGTGACCTTCGCGTTTCCTGGCGCATGCAACTGTTATCATTGGTTGTGCATGGCCTATTAGTATTGCTCATTCTGCTGGCACCCTGGCCGGACGGCTATGCGTGGCTATGGCTATGCCTGGTCACGATGGTGATGTTCGGTTTTATCCGTAGCCAACGGAATATTAAATCCCGACAGGGGGAAATCGTTCTGCTCAGCGAAACGACCCTGAACTGGCGGCAGCAGGAATGGCAGATCGTTAAACGACCGTGGCTGCTGAAGAATGGCGTATTACTGTCATTGCAAGCAGTTAACGGTAAAGACAAGCAGCAGCTGTGGCTGGCATCGGACAGCATGGGCGATGACGAATGGCGTCACTTGCGTCAAATTCTTTTGCAGCAGAAACACTGGGCAAGATAGCAGCGCGTTGGACATGTTTTTATTCGGTCATCGTTTGGCCGTGCTTTGAAATTGATTGGATATAACTGATGACTAAGCCCGCAGTGCAAAAAAATGGTCTGCACCCTCGTAATCGCCATCGCGACCGTTATGATTTTCCCGCGCTCAAACAGAGTTTTCCTGCGCTGATCCCGTTTGTAAAGGTGAATGCCTACGGTGATGAGTCCGTGGACTTTGCCAATCCTGAGGCGGTGAAAACGCTGAATCAGGCGCTGTTGCAGCATTTTTATCAGATTGAGCACTGGACGATTCCAGAGGGCTTTCTGTGCCCGCCAATTCCTGGTCGCGCCGATTATATCCACCATCTGGCTGACTTGCTGGCGGAAGATAACCGTTCAGTGGTGCCGCGCGATGCGTCCGTGCTGGATGTCGGCTGTGGTGCCAACTGTATCTATCCGCTGATTGGACATCGCGAGTACGGCTGGCGTTTTACTGGCAGCGAGATCAATCCGCAAGCGATGAAAGCCGCCAATGAGACGATTGAGGCGAACCCCGGCTTGAATCGGTCGATTCGCCTGCGTCGTCAGAAGAACAGCAAAGCGATCCTGGCAGGGATTATTCACAAGAACGATACGTTTGATGCCGTCATGTGTAATCCGCCGTTCCATGCGTCTGCGGAGGATGCGCGTCAGGGCTCTCAGCGCAAACTGCATAATCTGGGGCTGGATAAGCGCTCACCGCTGAATTTTGGCGGGCAGCAGGATGAGCTGTGGTGTGAAGGCGGCGAGTCCGCTTTTATTGGTCAGATGATCAAAGAGAGCGCCAGTTTCGCCCGTCAGTGCCTGTGGTTTACGTCGCTGGTGTCGCGCAAAGAGAACCTGCCGGAGATTTATCGTGCGCTGGAAGCGGTTGATGCGGAGAAGGTCAGAACGATAGATATGGCGCAAGGTCAGAAGCAAAGCCGTTTTGTCGCGTGGAGTTTCCTTGATACCGCGGCGCGTACCCGCTGGTTACAAAAGCGCTAAGCCACTTCAACGTCTACAAATAGCAATCTTCGCGGATACTGCTCACAACGGTATCCGCTCATGTTACCTGCCCGTTCAAATCATGATTCCGTTCAAATTAAATCAGTGATGCTATTTCTTGCAGGATCTGTTCGCACCACTGTTCCAGCCGTTCATCGCTGAGATCGTATTGGTTCACTTCGTCCAGCGCCAGTCCGACAAAGTGTTTGCCGTCGGCAGTCAGCGGTTTCGGGCTGGTGAATTCGTAGCCCTCTATCGGCCAGTATCCAACGAATGTGACACCCAGCGGCAGTAGTTGGTCATGCAACATACCCAGCGCATCAAGAAACCATTCGCTATAGCCAAGCTGGTCGCCCATACCGTAGAGCGCGACGACTTTGCCTTTGAGGTTTAGCGTCGCTAATTGACCCCAGATGTTCTCCCAGTCTTCCTGAATCTCACCGAAATCCCAGGTGGGGATGCCGAGAATCAGCGTACTGTAATCTTCCATACGTTGAGGGTCGACATCCTTAAGGTTGTGCAGATCCACCAGTTCTTCGCCCAGAATGTCGCGAATTTTTTCCGCCGCCATTTCGGTGTAGCAGGTGCTTGAGCCGTAAAACAGACCGATTTTCATATTCAGTTCTTTATAAACGATATCTATCGAGAATAGCGCGTTCGCTTCAGGTCACAGAGAGGACGTGACAGGCGAATGATGCCGCCGGATGCCAGTATTCTAAAAGGAGAACGGAAGTAAGGAAAGGCGCAGTGAGGGCCGTAGCCCTCACTGAAGGGACATTATCCCAGAGACTGGTGACGCGTTTCTTTGGTCGCCAGCAGCGCGATCAGCGTCAGCGACGCCATGGCTGCCAGATAAACGCCGACATAGAACAGGCCATAGTTGGCCGTCAGCCACGCCGCGATATACGGTGCGACCGATGCACCCAGAATCGACGAAACGTTATACGAGAATGACGCGCCGGTGTAGCGCACTTCCGTCGGGAACAGCTCCGGTAGCAGCGCACCCATAGGGCCGAATGTCAGTCCCATGATGCTCAGACCCAGCACCAGAAAGCCCATTACCAGCGCCTGATTACCTGAACCGAGCATATAAGGGAACAGCATGGCGAAAACGATCATGAGGCAAGTGATAGTAATCATGGTTTTACGGCGGCCAAAAGCATCCGCCAGATAGCCAGCTACCGGCACCATCAGACCAAAACCGATCACTGCGATCATCAGCATCAACAGGAAACTGTTACGCGAGAAACCTAGTCCCTTAGGCTCTGGCGCTGTACCGTACGTCATGGAGTACACGGTCATGATGTAGAACAGCGTGTAGGTCGCCAGCATGATGAAGGTGCCGAGAATCGTGACTTTCATATGCTTGCTGAGCAGCGTGCCCAGCGGCATACGTACCTGCTTGCCGGCTTTGACCGCTTTGGTAAAGACGGGAGCTTCATGCAGAGAGATACGGACATACAGGCCAACCAGCACCAGCGCGGCAGACGCGACGAACGGTACGCGCCAGCCCCAGGTCATGAATTGCTCTTCCGTCAGCAGCCAGGACAACAAGAGGAAGGTGCCGTTAGCGAAGAAGAAGCCAATCGGTGCGCCAAGCTGGGGGAACGACCCATACAGCGCACGTTTATGGGACGGGGCATTTTCGGTCGCCAGCAGCGCCGCGCCGCCCCATTCACCGCCCAGACCTAGCCCCTGGCCGAAGCGTGCCAGTGCCAGCAGGATCGGGGCAAAAATACCAATGGTTTCGTAGGTCGGTAGCAGCCCAATCAGAACGGTTGAAATCCCCATGGTCAGCAGAGAAGCGACCAGTGTGACTTTACGTCCGACGCGGTCGCCAAAGTGACCGAAGACCGCTGAGCCAATCGGGCGAGCCACAAAGGCAATCGCAAAGGTTGCCAGCGACTGTAGCGTGGCGGCTGTTGGATCGCCCTGTGGGAAGAAAATGTGCGGGAAAATCAGCACCGCGGCGGTGGCGTAGATATAAAAATCGAAAAATTCGATCGCGGTGCCAATTAATGACGCAACAATCACTTTATTGCGTGAGTTTACGGGTGGCGCTTCCGCTTCGGCATCGAGAGTGGGAGTGATGGTGGTGGCTTGCATAATGTTTCTTTATTTTAACAACACGAACGGCCATTCTACGCACAGAAAAATCGGCTTTTCAACGTTGATTAAGTAAGGTCAATGCCAGTAGACATGCGGCTTCAAGGAGCCTGTCCCGCTATATTGACGATACATAAAATATAATGTGCCACGGCCTTATTTTTGCCGGAGAATGTTATGGCGATGTTGATGTTCACGGAATATGTGAGATTGCACACAATTCTGTTGGCGAGAGAATGCGGACTTGATGAAGGTGTAAAGTCGCCGCTTCATCGGCATAATATTGCCAACCAGTGAAGAAGGACACAGCGATGCAAGAACACGATCAGGCGCTTATCGAACAGTTTCTCGATGCGCTGTGGCTGGAAAGAAATCTGGCAGAGAATACGCTGGCCTCTTATCGGCTGGATCTGCGAACGCTGGCAGAGTGGCTTGCGCATCATGACAACGATTTATTGCAGGCACAGTCGCTCGATCTTCAGGCGTTTCTCGCTGACAGAGTTGAGGGGGGCTACAAGGCAACCAGTTCGGCTCGCTTGTTGAGCGCGATGCGCCGCTTCTTTCAGTACCTTTATCGGGAAAAGCGTCGCAGTGACGATCCGAGTGCAGTGCTGTCATCGCCAAAACTGCCGCAGCGTCTACCCAAAGATTTGAGTGAGGCGCAGGTTGATACGTTGCTCAACGCCCCAAGCATTGAACAACCGCTGGAATTACGCGATAAGGCCATGCTTGAGGTATTGTATGCGACAGGGCTGCGTGTTTCCGAGCTGGTCAGTTTGACGATGAGCGATGTCAGCCTGCGGCAGGGCGTGGTTCGCGTGCTGGGGAAAGGCAATAAAGAACGGCTGGTGCCGCTGGGTGAAGAAGCGGTGTACTGGATCGAGTATTATCTGGAACATGGTCGTCCGTGGCTGCTGAATGGGCAGACGCTGGATGTGCTGTTTCCCAGCAATCGCGCACGGCAAATGACGCGCCAGACGTTCTGGCACCGTATCAAGCATTATGCGGTGCTGGCGTCCATCGACAGCGAAAAGCTCTCGCCGCACGTCTTGCGTCACGCGTTTGCAACCCATTTATTGAACCACGGCGCGGATTTACGGGTCGTACAGATGCTCTTGGGGCACAGCGATCTTTCCACGACGCAGATTTACACCCATGTCGCAACGGAACGGCTGAAACAGCTGCATCAGCAGCACCATCCGCGCGCATAGGTTAGCGTAACGACACGAGTAAAAGTAAACAGAGTAACAGGACGTTATCTGGCTGACGGGACACCCCGTTCACTATCACAGCGCATGGGTACAAGGCTATTTTGCTACGAACAATGTTTGCTAAGTACCATGTTTGCTACGGACCATGCTGCGAAAAACAGGATTGATGAAATGAAAAAAGGGTTATTACTGCTTTCTTTGCTGGTGGCGACGGCGACCAATTTTGCGCACGCCGATGATGCCGCGATCAAGCAGACGTTAACGCGTCTGGACATGCAGGGGGCGGAAATCCTGCCTTCGCCGATGGCGGGCATGAAAACCGTCATTACCGATAGCGGCGTGCTGTATATCAGCGAAGACGGCAAGCATTTGCTGCAAGGCCCGCTTTATGACGTGAGCGGTACCATGCCGGTTAACACGACCAATAAGATCCTGATCGGCAAGCTGGATGCGCTACAGGAACAGATGATTGTGTATAAAGCCGCGCAGGAAAAACACGTTATCACCGTGTTCACCGACATCACCTGCGGCTATTGCCACAAACTGCATGAGCAGATGAAAGACTACAACGCGCTAGGCATTACCGTGCGCTATCTGGCTTTCCCGCGCCAGGGTATGAAATCGCCGGCAGCAAAAGATATGCAGTCCATCTGGTGCGTGGCCGATCGCAATAAAGCGTTTGATAGCGCGATGAAGGGCGACGCGATCTCGGCAGCAACGTGTAAAACCGATATCGCCGCGCATTACCAACTTGGCATCCAGTTTGGTGTGCAGGGCACCCCTGCCATCGTGCTGCAAGACGGCATGGTCGTACCGGGATATCAAGGGCCGAAAGAAATGCTGGCGATGCTGGAAGCACACAAAGCCTCGAAAAAAACCGGCGGTTAATGCTACGTGGATATGATTACCCAACTCCGCCGGCGTCCGCTGGCGGAGGACATTGACTTACCTGACACCGTTCCGCCTTTGCTGCGTCGCCTTTATGCGCAGCGCGGCGTGAAAGGTGCGCAAGAGCTGGAACGCAGCCTGAGTGGTTTACTCAATTACCGTTTGCTCAGCGGCATTGATAAAGCGATTGACCTGCTGCAACAGGCGCTCGCTGAAAAGCGCTGCATCGTCATTGTTGGTGACTTTGATGCCGATGGTGCCACCAGCACGGCGCTCGCCGTATTAGCGCTGCGCAGTATGGGCGGCGTGAACGTGAAATATCTGGTGCCGAACCGTTTTGAAAACGGCTACGGGTTAAGCCCGGAAGTGGTGGCGCAGGCTGCCGCGCTGGGTGCTGAAGTGATTGTGACCGTGGATAACGGGATCTCTTCTCACGCAGGTGTCGAAGATGCGCACCGGCGCGGTATCGCGGTGTTGGTGACCGATCACCACCTGCCGGGCGAAATCTTGCCTGACGCCGATGCGATGATTAACCCCAATTTGCCTGACTGCCAGTTTCCCTCCAAGGCGCTGGCTGGCGTAGGCGTCGCGTTTTACCTGATGATGGCACTGTTCGTGCGCCTGCGTGATAGCAACTGGTTTACGCAACCCGTGTTTACGCAACAGGGGCTGGCGAAGCCGAATCTCACCGAATTACTGGATCTGGTCGCGCTGGGCACGGTGGCTGACGTGGTGCCGCTGGATGCCAATAACCGAATTCTGGTCGCTCAGGGGCTGAATCGCATTCGTGCGGGCGAATGTCGTCCGGGCATTCGAGCGCTGTTGGAAGTGGCGAACCGCGATGCCAGCCAACTGGTCGCCAGCGATTTAGGCTTTGCGTTAGGCCCACGGCTGAATGCTGCCGGACGGCTGGATGATATGACGGTCGGCGTTGAGCTGTTATTGAGTGACGATATTACTCAGGCGCGCGTGCTGGCTAATGATTTAGATGCGTTGAATCAGGATCGTCGGGAGATCGAACAGGGGATGCAGGTCGAAGCGCTGCGCCTGTGCGAATCGCTGGAACGTACCCGCACCGAATTACCTTACGGTCTGGCAATGTATCATCCAGAGTGGCATCAGGGCGTTGTTGGCATTTTGGCATCGCGTATTAAAGAGCGTTTTCATCGTCCGGTGATTGCCTTTGCACCGGCTGGCGACGGCATGCTGAAAGGGTCAGGGCGTTCGATTGCCGGCCTGCATCTGCGTGATGCGCTGGAGCGGCTGGATACGCTGTATCCCGGCATGATGGATAAGTTTGGCGGACACGCGATGGCGGCGGGACTCTCTCTGCATGAAGATCGGTTTGAGGATTTTCGTCAGCGCTTCGGCGAACTGGTTGGCGAATGGCTCGACCCGTCTCAGCTTGAAGGCGTCGTCTGGTCTGATGGCGAACTGATGCTGCCGGAACTGGATCTGCTCTCAACAGCAGAAATGCTGCGCTACGCGGGGCCATGGGGACAGGCGTTCCCCGAACCGACGTTCGATGGCTGCTTCCGCATTCTGCAACCCCGCCTACTCAAAGAGCGCCATTTGAAAGCGATGTTTGAGCCGATCGGTGCAACAGGGCAGGTGCCGCTGCTAGACGGTATCGCGTTCAATATCGATACCACCATCTGGCCAGATCCCAGTATTAAAGAAGTGGAAATGGTGTACCGGCTGGATATTAACGAGTTTCGCGGTAAACGCTCGGTGCAATTGATGATCCAACATCTGTGGCCGCGCTGATAGCGTGAACCGAATACGGCGGGCAGAAAGTCTATAAAATAGGCCTTTTATCCGCTAGAATGGCGGGTTACACCATTCCGTTGTCAACGACTTAACGTAAGAATATAAAAAATCATGTTTGAAATTAATCCGGTAAAAAACCGCATTCAGGATCTGTCTGAACGTAGTGCCGTTCTTAGGGGGTATCTTTGACTATGATGCCAAGAAAGAACGCCTCGAAGAAGTAAACGCCGAGCTAGAACAGCCTGATGTCTGGAATGAGCCTGAACGCGCTCAGGCATTGGGAAAAGAACGTTCCTCACTGGAAGCTATCGTCGATACCATCGATCAATTGACTCAGGGTCTGGAAGATGTGAACGGCCTGCTTGAGCTCGCGGTGGAAGAAGACGACGAAGAAACGTTCAATGACACCACGGTAGAACTGGACGCGCTGGAAAATAAATTAGGCCAGCTCGAGTTCCGTCGCATGTTCTCCGGCCAGTACGACAGTGCGGATTGCTACCTGGATATTCAGGCGGGTTCTGGCGGTACGGAAGCGCAGGACTGGGCCAGCATGCTGGTGCGTATGTACCTGCGTTGGGCGGAAGCCAAAGGGTTTAAAACCGAAATTATTGAAGAGTCAGACGGTGACGTGGCCGGTACGAAATCCGCCACCATCAAGATCATCGGTGACTATGCGTTTGGCTGGTTGCGTACTGAAACCGGCGTACACCGTCTGGTGCGCAAGAGCCCGTTCGATTCCGGCGGCCGCCGTCACACCTCATTCAGCTCCGCGTTTGTCTACCCGGAAGTGGATGACGATATTGATATCGAAATCAATCCGGCCGACCTGCGTATTGACGTGTACCGCGCATCCGGTGCGGGTGGTCAGCACGTTAACCGGACAGAGTCCGCGGTGCGTATTACCCACATTCCGACCAACATTGTCACGCAGTGTCAGAATGACCGTTCCCAGCATAAAAACAAAGATCAGGCGATGAAGCAGCTGAAAGCGAAGCTGTACGAGTTTGAGATGCAAAAGAAAAATGCTGAGAAACAGGCGATGGAAGACAACAAATCTGATATCGGCTGGGGCAGCCAGATTCGTTCCTATGTTCTGGATGATTCGCGCATCAAAGATTTACGTACCGGAGTGGAAACACGTAACACTCAGGCGGTACTGGATGGCGATCTGGACAAATTTATTGAAGCAAGTTTAAAAGCGGGGTTATAAGAATTCACATGGCTGAATCACAATCACAGGGTGCCGATCAGGCGCAAGATCTGAATAATGAATTAAAAACGCGTCGTGAGAAGCTGGTGGCGCTGCGTGAAACTGGGATCGCATTCCCGAATGATTTCCGCCGTGACAGCACGTCCGATCGTCTGCACGCTGAGTTCGATGCCAAAGAGAACGAAGAGCTGGAAGAACTGGGCGTTGAAGTGACTGTCGCGGGCCGTATGATGACCCGTCGCATCATGGGTAAAGCTTCTTTCGTGACCTTGCAGGACGTCGGTGGTCGTATTCAGCTGTATGTTTCCCGCGACGATCTGGCGGAAGGCATCTATAACGAACAATTCAAGAAGTGGGATCTGGGCGATATTCTGGGCGCGCGCGGCAAGCTGTTCAAAACCAAGACGGGCGAGCTGTCCATCCACTGTACCGAACTGCGTCTGCTGACCAAAGCGTTGCGTCCGCTGCCGGATAAATTCCACGGTCTGGCCGATCAGGAAACGCGTTATCGTCAACGTTATCTGGATCTGATCGCTAACGACGAATCTCGCAATACCTTCCGTATTCGTTCCAAAGTGATGGCGGCGATCCGTAGCTTCATGGTCGATCACGGCTTCATGGAAGTCGAAACGCCGATGATGCAGGTGATCCCCGGCGGCGCGTCTGCCCGTCCATTCATCACGCATCATAACGCGCTGGACATCGACATGTACCTGCGCATCGCGCCGGAACTGTATCTGAAGCGTCTGGTTGTGGGTGGTTTTGAACGTGTGTTCGAGATCAACCGTAACTTCCGTAACGAAGGCGTTTCCCCGCGTCACAACCCTGAATTCACCATGATGGAACTTTATATGGCGTATGCCGATTATAAAGACCTGATTGTGTTGACGGAGAACCTGTTCCGTACGCTGACGCAGGACGTACTGGGCTCGACGACGGTGCAATACGGCGACCAGACATTCGACTTCGGTAAGCCGTTCGAGAAGCTGACGATGCGCGAAGCGATCTGCAAATACCGTCCTGAAACCAACGTTGCCGATCTGGACGATCTGGAGAAAGCGACTGCTATCGCCCAGTCTCTGGGGATCAAGATCGAGAAAAGCTGGGGTCTGGGCCGCATCGTGACCGAGATCTTCGAAGAAACGGCAGAAAGCAGCCTGATCCAGCCGACCTTCATCACCGAATATCCGGCTGAAGTGTCACCGCTGGCGCGTCGTAACGATCAGAACCCAGAAATCACCGATCGCTTTGAGTTCTTCATTGGCGGCCGTGAAATCGGTAACGGCTTCTCCGAGCTGAATGATGCTGAAGATCAGGCAGAGCGTTTTGCTCAGCAGGTGAACGCTAAAGATGCAGGCGATGACGAAGCGATGTTCTACGACGAAGACTATGTGACGGCGCTGGAGCACGGCCTGCCGCCAACGGCGGGTCTGGGTATCGGTATCGACCGTATGGTGATGTTGTTCACGAACAGCCACACCATCCGCGACGTGATCCTGTTCCCGGCGATGCGTCCGCAGAAATAAGACGCAGGGTGTAAAAATAACCCTGACGTTATCGTCATTCTTTATTGAACCGGTGCAATTGCACCGGTTTTTTTATTATTTATTATCGACAATGCAAAATTTTAGGGGAAACACGGGGATGAGGTTCCCGTAGGGACACCTCGCACCGTGGTAGCCCCGTGTATCTCGATTTCACCTCGATAGTATTATAACCGCGTTTTATCTCCGCATTTTGCCGTCATTCTGTGATTGTCGCCCAGCGGGGGAAGATGCTATTTTCAGGCATTCATTCACTGCCGGAACACCCTCATGATGACGTACCGCGATGCCTGGTTCGAACTGGCGCTGTTAACCAACGGCCGCAGTTTTCCACGGCATACGCACGATGAGTTCGTCATCAGCGCCAATCTCAGCGGATTGGAAACGGTCTGGCTGGATGGAGAGACCTTTGTTGCTACCAACGATATGGTGACGACCTACAATCCCAATCAGCTACAAGGTAGCGACAACGCGTTTGATCGCTGGCAGTGCGCATCCTTGTACGTTCACCCACTGGCATTCGAGCATTATTTCCACCAAACCTTTCGGTTCTCACGGGGCTGGAATCCGTCGGCGCAGCTGGCGTCTGAGTTAAAACAGCTCGTCACCTCTGATTTGGACGACAGCACGCGTCAGGAGCGTATTATCCTGCTGCTGGCGGGGTTGATGGAAAATCAGCATCCTATGCCGTCTCAGGGACAGGTCAAAGAAGCAGAGCGGATCACGCGGATCAAAGACGGGTTGCTGAACGATCTCAGCGATGTCCCCACGCTCGACCAGCTCGCGCAGCAGGAAAATCTGTCAGTCGCACATCTGGTGCGCTCGTTTAATCAGGCGGTCGGGCTACCGCCGCTGGCGTGGCTGATGCAGCGACGCATGTGTAAAGCGCGGGAGCTGCTGCGGCAGGGCGCTGCGATTAGTCAGGTTGCGGGCGATGTCGGGTTTGCCGATCAGGCGCATTTTACGAAGGCTTTCAACCGCTATAACGCCATGACGCCGGGGCAATTCCGCCGTATCAATTTTTGACAATACAGCCTTTCCCTTCGGCTCTACACTCGCCTTATTGCTTAACGCTCGAAGGGAATACCATGCTGTTAGTTGTCTTCACGGGGATGCTGCTATCCCTGTCACTCTGTCTCGATCTGGGAATGGTCAATACCGCGATTATTAACCGTGGGTTGCGACACGGGGCGCGCTCGGCGTTTTATATCGGGCTGGGTTCCTGTTTCGGCGATCTGTTTTATGCCACGCTGTCAGTGCTGGGTCTGGCAGTGGTCTTTAACCTGACGCCCGTCCGCTGGGTGTTATGGATTGGCGGTGGGCTGATTCTGATCTGGATGACGTTCAGCATGGCGCGCGCGGCATGGCGCGACTATCAGGTTAAACGCTTCGCTGACCTGTCTGCGACAGCGAATGCGGCGGGTTTTATTACGCCACCTGCCCGCTATACAGAATTTCTCAGCGGCGTCGGCATGGCGCTGGCGTCACCGACGGCGTTACTGTGGTTTGCAGCGATTGGCGGCACGATTATCGCGCAGTCTACCGATGGCTCTGCTTTCATGATCTGTCTGTTTCTGCTGGGATTTTTCGTCGGCGGTGTGCTGTGGACGTTCTTCCTTGCGGCGCTGGTGAAGTACGGTCAGCGCCTGCTGAAAGAGCGAATCTCATTCTATTGCAGCCTGATTTCTGCGCTGCTATTTGCCTACTTTGCCTGGCACGTCATTTCCAATGGGTATGAGACGCTGTTTCTACCGCTTTCCACAGCCGCATAACCGGCTAAAATATCAGCACTTTGCCGGGTTTTTTACTTGCTCGGCAACGGCATAGCGCTATAATGCCAGTCGCTTCTGTGTGCGAGTGTAGTTCAATGGTAGAACGGCAGCTTCCCAAGCTGCATACGAGGGTTCGATTCCCTTCACTCGCTCCAAAAACACTTCTCTGCATGTCTCCTGAAGTCAATAAAAACCAGTAAAATCAATGCAATTACGCTTTTGTTGGCCTCTGTGTGTCAACTGGTATCTACCCAAATCATGTGTTAAATGTGTATAGTAATGTGAATAGGGGGTGTTATACATACCCATTTCTATACACATTAGGTAGCTATACATACCGGAAACTATACACATGCCGCTTACAGACCTTGAGATACGCCGCGCCAAGCCACAGGAAAAGCCCTATACCAAGAATGATGGCTATGGACTTTCGCTGCTGATCGAGCCGAATGGATCTAAAGGGTGGCGTTTTCGCTACCGCTTTGATGGCAAGGCTAAAATGCTGTCTTTCGGGACATACCCTACGATCACGTTGAATGAGGCGCGACAAAAACGAGACGAAGCCAAAAAGCTGGTTGCCGCAGGGATAAACCCCAGTGATTTACGCAAAGAGCAGAAGCTGGCGAAACAGGGACGGAATGAAAGCACGTTTGAGTCGATAGCGCGTGAATGGTACGAGAAACGCTTAGATCGCTGGTCAGCGTCATACAGCGAAGAAATGATGAGTACCTTTGAGAAAGATGTTTTCCCGTTTATCGGGCATCGCCCCATTGCGGAAATTAAGCCTATGGAACTCCTGACGGTACTGTCTAAGTTAAACGATCGTGGTGCTACCGAGAAGATGCGTAAGGTACGGCAGCGGTGTGGTGAAGTGTGGAAGTACGCGATTATAACGGGCAGAGCAGAATATAACCCTGCGCCGGATCTCGCAAGTGCGATGAAGCCACATAAACGAGAGAATTATCCTCATCTTAACGTGATTGAGTTGCCTGAATTTTTGCAGACTCTGACCAGTTACAGCGGCAGTATGCAAGTGAAATTGGCTATGAGGTTACTAATTCTGACAGGGACGCGGCCAGGTGAATTGCGTCAGGCTGAATGGGCAGAAATTGATTTAGATAAGGCATTATGGGAAATACCGGCTTCAAAAATGAAGATGCGGCGTTCTCACATGGTTCCTCTGTCTTCTCAGGCTGTAGATATTTTAAAGCAGATGCAGCCAATTAGTGGCCGTTACCAGCATGTTTTCCCTGGGCGTATCCAGTCTACAAAACCGATCAGTGAAATGACGCTTAATGTGTTGATCCGGCGTATTGGCTACGGGGGAAGGGCGACAGGCCACGGTTTCCGGCACACAATGAGCACAATTCTTCATGAGCAGGGTTTTAATACCGCCTGGATTGAGATTCAACTTGCTCATGTTGATAAAAATAGCGTTCGTGGTACGTATAACCATGCGCAGTATCTGGATGGTCGTCGGGATATGTTGCAGTGGTATTCGGATTACATGGAAAATTTAGAATATAGCAAAAATGTTGTTATTGGCGGATTCCGTAAACCGGCATAGCGTAGAAGGATATTTAAATGACTAATTTTAAGGAAATGGATGCTTTTGAGCGGTTCACTAAACTCAAGGGTGTTACCGCTCAACAAATGGCTTTGGCGATTTTAGGTATTAATCCATTTTCCGATCCAAAAGATATACCTAAAGATATAGAAAAAGATGTTTCTCAACTGCGAACGATACTGAGACAAAATGCAGGGAGTAATACAAATATAAAATTACAGCATAATGAAAAGAGTAATATAAACTTACAACATAATGAAAGGATAGATGCAAAAATATACTTTGCCGAGTCTTATAAATTCATTAATATTGAATATACGCCGAAACCTATTTTTGATAAATGTCATGAGGTTATTAATAACATAGCGCGAGAAGTTCGCTGGAAAGAAAAACTATTAGAATATGGTGACGATGAACTCATTGAGTATGGACGATCTATTAGAAAAAGTGGGCGTGGAATTTATCGACAAGAACATGAAAAAGAAAATACAGATAAGTTATTGGCTTTGTTGATTATGTTATTAGCTGATAAGCTAGGGAATAAATATGGAACAGCGAAAGAGCCATCAAAACGTGAAATTTATAGGGCTTTGGTTAGTCTTGCTGAAAAAGAGGGTGTTTCCTTAAAGGGAATAAAAGAATCATCTTTTTATAATAAAGTTAAAAAATCGTTTAATTCCCTCTTCTCTGAATAACCTTGATCTGGCCTTATGCCTAGGCCAGATATAAATCATAAATGCTAGCCAATAGCCATATGCTTGTAGTCGCTTGTAGCGGCTTATTTTATGTTGCTCCGTATTGCGTAGTATTACGTAGTATTACATAACTAACTAATTTAAATGGCATTTAAGTATATGATTTGTCAGTGGCATATTCTTTTTTCTCCTTTGTTAACTTAACGGAAACAATAATGTTTCAATGGAATTAATTTTATTTTAATGGATTTTATTCTTGCTAGAACCCCGATTTGTACACTTCTAAACTCCGCCATATACCAGCAAGCACGATGAGGTAACGATATGGCAGGCAGAAATATTCAGGACAACCAAGCATCCTTGATCTCTTCAAAAGAGGTGCTGCGTCGCGTCCAGCGTAGTAAATCATGGCTCTATAAACAGTTGGCACAAAAGGCATTTCCCCAACCGATTAAGATCGGGGAACGTGCAATTTCCTTTGTTGAAAGTGAGATCGACGAATGGATCAGCCAGCGGATCGCTGAACGTGGGGAATGGAAATCATGAGAAGCGCCACCTACTGTGATACTGCCTTAACATCCATTGGTGTTAGCAATATCCATACACTGGCTTTTTGGGGAAAGGATCAGTCTTTAGGTTCCGTATCACGAGCTTGTTTACGCTGGCGGCGTTTGATCTCACCTTTGGCTGCTGTGACAAGAAAACCGGCGGTACTTTCTCCATCTTCTTTCAGTAACTCTATATCTTCCATAACATCGTGGGGAATTCTAACAGTTGTCATTTGTGATTTTGCGTTCTTTGCACCTGTTGCCATTGTTGGGACTCCAAATTTTAGGTGTATGTCAGTATACGCAAAAAAAGATGATAGAAAAGGCTTGAAGTGTATTTCACTTGAGGGTATTTTTCCTCTTGAAGGTGAAATACACCTTGTAAGCGCAAAGCTCGGCGGTGCGTCAACACCAGCCGAGCTTCTAACCACAATGTTACTGGAGATAACACTATGGCTGATTCACAGTCTACCCAAACTCGCCCCAAATATCAGTATCGTTTTCTGGCACTTTATCGAGCAGATAGTGCTGCTACACTTTGCCGCCTGTCTGTTGAAGCCTATATAGAGCAGGAAGCCCGTCAGATCCTTGTCCCTCACTTCATCCTCTCTTTTGCTGGCCGCTTGCCAGTTGAGGCGGTACGCCATGTTTGATAACACACCGCTGGAACTGGATGAAATCATCGATCAGTGCCGAGCACTGGCCTATACCGCTGTAAACACCGATGACGCGCAAGTGCGTGAAATACTGCTGTTCATTCTGCAAGAACGCATCGATCACCTATACCGCACCAGACAGGTAGAACCAGAGGAAGCGGAGGTGCACCATGCGTAATCTGTTTCTGGGGCGACCAATGCGAGGTGAGCGCTATCAAAGCGTCAGCGAAACAGGATGGATCATTGAGGTGATTAGCGTCAGATCAATCAACTATGAATCAGGCCAGGTAATGCCAGAGCCAGAAGTATTTTTCCTGTATGAGTCCAGTCAGCAACGTGGAGAAATGCCACTCAGTGAATTTCGCCGTTCCTATCAGTTATTGCCTGAGTATGTAGAACGCAGAAAAGAAATGGCGCAGGACTATTACGAGCGACGTTCTAACGCGGATAAAGACGACTACGCGCGTTATTTATAGTTGAAAATACCGGAATAATATTACGAATTTTATTTCGGCGAATCCTTGCATTCTGAATGAAGGGTATCCCAATGGATCGTGTCACTGCACAAGCGCTTAGCGCTAAAATGATTGCTGGTGAAGAGACTCAGAAAAATAATGAAGTTCATTCTCTCAGCATTGAAAGCTATCACAAAATGAATAGGGCTAAAAATGTGGCCTTTAGCCTTCATCTCCACGTAAGAAAACTGGAAGTAAATGCTGAGCCACTTTTGTGGTTACCCGATATTTTCAGCTATCTCCACGATGATATTGATTATGTACTGAACGAGTTGAAGGAAAACGGATTGTGCAATGAATGGCTGAAACAAGGAAAGGATTCGTTTCGGTGATTAACACATTTATTCACTTTCAATAAAAAAGCGCCGTTCAGCGCGGCGCTTTTGGAGCTATTCATGAATAACGAATTACAAAAAGAAATTATAAAGCGATTGATAGCAGAATTCCAGTTTAAAGAACAGGAAGGGTATTTACGCTATGGTATTTGTCCCCACTGCCATAAGAAAGAACTGTTTACCAGCATCGAAAAACCTTACGTGCTGAAATGCGGACGGGAAAATAAGTGCGGGGCTGAAATTATCGTCAATGCTCATTACGCTGATTTATTTAATCACTGGTCTGATCGCTACCCACGCACGGAAGCGTCGCCCTGTGCGGCCGCAGATGCCTACTTACGTGAATCGCGTAATCTGGATATCACCCGTCTTGCAGGATGTTACACACAGGAAAGCTTTCACCAGAAAGGACTGGGGACAGCCACGGTGCGCTTTTCGCTCCCCAGTGGGGGATATTGGGAACGCCTTATCGATCAGCCGGAGCGATTTGAGCGTAAAGCTAATTTTCATGGCAGCTATGCCGGCCAATGGTGGAATTATCCGGCTCAGGATTTGAGTAAGCAGAAAGCGATCTGGTTGGTAGAGGGGATTTTTGATGCATTAAGCCTGATACAAAATGGGATCGCGGCGGTGTCTATCATGTCGTGCAACAACTACCCAGAACAGACTCTGGCGCAATTGGCACAAAGTCTGGGAGAACGTCCCAGGCCGGTGCTTGTGTGGGCGCTGGACAACGATCCGGCGGGGAGAAAATACACCGCCCGTCACGCTCGCCGGAGTCAGGAGGCAGGCTGGATGGTCAACGCGGCCTGCGTACCTGTGGGCAGACAAAAACGCGACTGGAACGATCTGCACATTCAGGGAAAGCTGACTCCACGCGATCTAAAGGAATATCGCTATCAGGGGGATTTACTACTGGCTGACAACGCCGCAGATAAGGCGCTACGGATTGCTGAGCATACTGAACGGCGGGAGTTTCATTTTGAATTTGATTCGCGTCTGTATTGGTTCAAGCTCGATCTGGACAGGCATATGAAAGCGGTTGAACGTATTCAGGATGGTGATATCCGGTTGAGCGAACAGGAAGTGAAAGTGAAAGCGCTGAAAGAAGCCGGTGCCGTGGTAGAAATTGCCAATTGCTATCCCGTACCGCTGTATTTCCAGCGCAGTGAGCCAACGGATGAAGCCTGGTACTATTTCCAAATCAATTTCCCAGGCTCCACGCCGCCGGTGAAAGATATGTTTACCTCAGGCCAGCTTACCAGTGCGTCAGAATTTAAAAAGCGTTTGTTACATGTGGCGAAAGGAGCCATTTATACCGGCAATACGAACCAGCTCGACCGCTTGATCCGTCAGGATCTGCCGGTGATTAAAGAGGTGCAGACGCAGAATTTTATCGGCTACAACAAGGTCTGGCAGGGCTGGATATTTAATGCTCTGGCGGTTTCCGGCGGTAAGGTTTACCACCTCAATAGTGAGGACTATTTCGAGATCGGCAAACTGAGCGCTAAAAGCCTCAGCCATAGCCCCGTTCTGGAAATTAACGCTGACCTCAGCCAATTTAAAACGGATTGGGTACAGGATATCTGGACGGCATTTGGCGCTAAGGGTTACATCGCTTTGGCGTTCTGGCTGGGATCGTTGTTTGCTGAGCAAATCCGGCAAGGATGTCGTAGCTTTCCGTTTCTTGAAATCGTCGGTGAGCCAGGAACGGGAAAAAGTACCTTGATCGATTTTCTCTGGAAGCTGTGTGGCCGAGATGATTACGAGGGGTTTGATCCGACCAAATCCACAGCCGCCGCCAGAGCACGAAACTTTGCACAGGTTGGCAATCTGCCCGTCGTGCTGATTGAGGGTGACAGAACGCAAGACACCTTACGTCAGCGGGCGTTTGATTTTGATGACCTGAAACCGCTGTATAACGGTAAAGGTATGCGGGCGACAGGGGTTAAATCCAACAATAATGAAACCTATGAGCCGCCGTTCCGAGGGAGCATTGTGATCGCGCAGAATGCGGATGTAGGCGGTTCACCGGCATTGCTTGAGCGTATCGTGCATATCCATACGGATAAGAGCGCCCAGACACCGCAAACGCGCCAGGCGGCGGAACGGCTTGAACGTGCGACGACAGAGCAGGTATCCGGGTTTATCCTCCAGGTGACACAGTCAGAAACGGCTGTACTCGATGCGTTCAGCCGAGTCTATGAACAGGCTAAAACCGAGCTGGAGAACCATCCAGAGATAAACCATAACCGTATTGCCAAAAACCATGCGCAACTGATCGCGATGGTTGAAACCTTACCGCTGGTTTTGCCTGTTCAGGCTGATGCCGTTCTTCAAACAAGGCAGGCTTTGGTTGCGCTGGCCGCAGAGCGTCGTCAGGCATTGCGCACCGATCCGCCGCAGGTACAGGAGTTCTGGGAGACGTTCGAGTATCTGGATTCGCTCGATCGCTACGGACTGAACCACGCAGGAAAAGATAACAGGGAAGGGATGGTGGCGGTGAATTTCCAGCACTTTATCCAGATGGCATCTGAATATCGGGTTAACCAGTCGTTTGTGATTAGCGACCTGAAAAAACAGCTTAAAGGCGGCACCAGCTTCCAGTTTACGGGCAATAAAGCGGTGCGTAGTCTCCCCAATGAGTTGTACAACAAGGGCAAAGGTCAGCATGATGTGATGCGCCCTGAAATCGTTCGCTGCTGGGTATTCAAACGTAACGAGCTGCAGCACAGTTAATCTCGGCGATGCTGGCCAACGGATGGCCGGTATCGTTGATAGTTTTTCCGACCATGCAACGTTCCTCCCTAACACTCCCATACTCTCACGTCCCCTCATAACAGGTTAAAAGTAGCCTTTATGCGCCATTTTCAAAATATTAGGGGGTGCACCGGAAAAGCGTTACAACTGTTACAAAATTCAAGAGCACCATTTAATGCATTGAATAATATAACTATTTTAGAAATATAAAACCGTTACAAAAGCGTCACGATGTAACGGTTATGAAGTGTTACAGAATGATTTTTTAACCCATTGATTTTATTAGGTGTAACACTTTGCGTAACGGTTTGTAACGCCTAAAGTGTTACATAATTTTATGTTATTTATCAGCGTATTGGATATGGTTTTTATGGGGTGTAACGGTTGTAACAGTTTTCCGATGGCTGACTGGAAATAGAAAGTGACAGTGAAAAAAGAAAAGGTGAGGAGAATAGAAAATTTTCTCTGAATCATCTTTTTACTGTACTGGATGGATGTATTTTTTTAATAAAAACAAATGTTTAAATTCTATTCCTGATCTGTTGTATTCTAGGTTGACAAAATCAGGAATATGCACCAACATTCAAGTTGACAAAAATTACTATTTGCACCAATTCCTACAGAGAGAATTTTAATGTCAGAACATACTTTACCTGTGCCTAGTCAGTTTCACCCTCAATTGACGGTTGAGCGTTTATCTATCGTCGCTGAAGGTATTCTAAAAGTTTTAGATGATACATACAGGCAGTTATCAAGCTCACTTGATGATAATTACACGAGAGGAACATGTACTTTCGGACGCCAGCGACAATATCTAATCCAGTTATGTACAAGTAAGACCTACGATTGGTTAGCGTTAACTCACGCCGGTATGGATGTTACGTTTGAGATTGAGAGTATTCCTGTTCGTTTTTTTGCTGATGATCCTGAAAATCCCAAAAAACCGGGTTTTTTCCGCCGTAATTCCGTCGATCAACTATGGGCACCAGAAGCAACAATACCTACAATGTGGCGTTTTGTGGTTGAGAAGCCGGAGTTTGAGGGCGAAGGTGCTCGGGTGCATTTTGTTGGCTACAGCCCCTTGGAAGAAATCCTAAGTCTTTGGACATATGGCGAAGAACGGGTTGCAGTGTTGCACTCAACCGACGACACCCCGCCTGCACCGGTTGAAATTGTGTTGGATGATATCAGCGCTTCTGTTACTGAAAAAGACAAGAAGAGCGATGCAGAATAATAGTAGGTGAAAAGTGTTTAACGGTTCTAATTTGCGGTTAGCTCGTCTGTATCACGAGTTATCATTGGAGCAAGTGGCTGAGCGGGTCGATAAGACCCGCCAGTATATACAGCGGCTGGAATCTGGCTCTGCTGTGCCTACTCCTGAGCTTGCGAATAAATTAGCTGCCGTCTTACAGGTCATGCCTGAATTTTTCGAAGCGCAAGAGCAGTCTCCCGTGAATGAGGAAATTGTTCATTTCCGTAAACGCAGTACTACTCGTATGGCGACTAAATTAGCAACGCTTGCTAAAGCTGAGTTATATCGTCGCCTGATTGAAGTTTTTGAAGAATATCTTAATTTACCGGCTGTTAAGTTTCCGGAAATGAAGGTACATACTCAGGAAGACATTGAAAAGGCAGCGGAGAAATGTCGAACTGATTGGGGATTAGGCTTTGGGCCGATTGATAACATGACTCGATTGGCTGAAAAGCTAGGGGCATTTGTTACCTCTTTCGACTCTGTATCTGATGATGTGGATGCGCTTTCTGTTCCGTTAAGCCGTCCTTTCATTGTCAGAAATACTGCCAAGAAGTCACCTTGTCGTCAGCGTTTTGATATTGCTCATGAGGTTGCGCATTTGATTTTGCATGAAGGCATCTCTACAGGTGACAGAGTGACAGAATCACAAGCGAATCGTTTTGCGTCGGCATTACTTTTACCGCGCTCGGCTATGGCGAAGTATTTTCCTCGGCCAATTGGTGGACGTATCGACTGGCAAGGGCTTAGTCAGTTCAAACTGACGTGGAAAGTAAGTAAAGCAGCTATCATCTATCGAGCACACCAGCTTTCACTTTTGACGGATGCCCAGTACAAAACGGCATTTTTCGGCCTAAAACGTAAAGGGGAAGCAATTGATGAGAAAGAAGATTGTCTGATACCAAATGAAAGGCCTGAGCTTTTTCATCGAGCTATGAAGTTTCTTTTAACGGATTTGATGGTTGATGCTGATGCGTTAGCACATCGTTTGAAGATCACGCCAGCTATGTTGGCAGAGCTGGCGAACGATAACTTACTAACAGACACTTCAATTGGAAAAGTATCAGGAAATGTAGTTTCTATGTCTTCTTACCGAATGAAGATAGTTTGATATTGTTCTGCCTGAATCCCGTGTCCACGGGATTCATTTTTTCTCGTAAAAATCACTGCAAAATTCTGCACGAAAATGCACAATTTTTTTGATGCTATCCCCCCTTCCCGCACCAGTTCTGGCGCGGGTTTGTTCTCTTTGCACAACTGCACAAAAACGCGCCATTTTAATGCGCGGGCGTGGCGGGGGAACCCTCGCGCGCTGTGGGGTATACGGGGTTATGGACAGATATAATTAGGGAGTACCCATAAAACAGCATTCAAATGCTACTGAGGAGGCGCGTCGCGCGTTCATGATAAGTGAGATGGATTCGGATGATCATGCCTCAGAAGCCGATTCTGGTGCGGTTCATGGGCAGTTTAGGCTGGGCAATACATTGTTGTTCGTCGCGCTAACTGCACGATATACAAAAGTGTATTACACCAGACAGGAAAGGATTACTTCAAGAACGGGAAGCATTCATCAAAGTTCATGTGGTAAACGGACTCGGGCGCCATCGTTCTGGCACTATCAGCTTGTGGTGTTTGCGCAAGATAGATTTGTACCGCATCCAATATCAGCGCAGTGTAATCCCGCTTTGAGCGCTGGCACTGCCGCTCAATCTCTGCATCGATCTGGTGAGGTACACGCAAAGTTCTTACCCGTGTTTTACCGTTACTGCTGCCTTTCATATCTTGATCTCCAGCGTTGTGTAATACACCCGATTTTTCATCTGGTTGCAGGCCAGCAAAAGTGCACTTCGTTGTAATACACCGGCGACAAATGTAATCGCGAGATCTGCCATGCTCAGATGGTGAATATAGGTGTATTACACTACTGAGAAGGACGTAAAAATGACCACCCCTATTCATGACGCTATTTCAGATAAAAGCCCTACACGGCAACGGCTAGATGAGATTGCTAACACGTTTTCTGCACTGGAGGCCGATATTGAGCAGGAAAGGCGAACCCTGGCTAATCTTGTGGAAAGTCATCGTCAGGCAGAAGCGGAGCTAAAAGAGAATGATGGCAAATGGGAAAGTATTCTCATGGGGAATAACGGTTTAGAGAATACTGAGTCAGAACGTGCTTTGTTTATGACTACCACCGCTAAGGCTAAAATATCCCGTTTATCTGTCTTACTGAAAGATCAAAAGCGAAAAGTAGCCGAAATGAATATTCGACTGGGTGCTATGACTGTTGAATATAACAATGCATTTTCCAATGTTACAGCTCCTATCATAAAGCGTGAGGTTGAACAACTTATCACAGAACTACACGATTTAATGGCACCGCGAATTAGCCGAGTTATTGGACTTTGCAGAATGTATGGCGTTAGTGTTCGTGAAACACTGGCAGCGGTTTATTTCACTACTACATACAGAAACGAGAAGGGGGAACTAATTGATGTGGGGCGTTTTGAAAAAATCATGTCAACGGATGATATCGAGTCATCAATAATCAATTCTGTTAAAACTATCATTCGCAGTGACGGTATTAAGGTAACCGGTAGTGAGTTGCCAGATGATCATCCTGGTGCGTATCCAAGAAATGTTTTCAGAGCGATGAAAAATACCCCTTCTCCGGCACAATTATCGCGTGCTAAGTCTGATGCGGAATACAAAGAAAAACTGTTCACTGGGGAAATCCCATTTAGCAATTTTTGATGTCAGCCTGTGAAAAAGCACTGTTGGTAATAATGAGGGAAAGCGCGAGCAGTATCTGAATCAACAATATACTGCTCAACATTTTAATCGGCATTTACCCGATGAAGGATGGCAGAGTTATTGGGCTGACTGTTAGGCATGATATTGTCACAGGTAGCACTACAATGTGCTGCCTGTTCGTTGTCTGATGTGCTCACTCTCAGTTCTTCAATTGTGGTGAAGCAATGGCCACATAACAAGTTTTTGCACTGGTGGTAGCGGCGATAACTGTTTTCCCCAATTTTTTCCACCCCTCTGTCTCCTGCGACTTTACCGCAGTATTTACAAGTGATCATAGCGGCCTTGCCTCATCTCTATACAGCGCGTTTTTATTGTTGCGGGGATGCTGCCGTTTTCTTCTGCCTGGTTAAGGGCGACCTCATACCATTGCAATGATGTGCATTTAAATCCGCATTCTTGACCGGTACAAATGTGGTAGATACTGCGCACATTGGCATCTAAGGCAAAGCTTGTACGTGCTCGCATCCATGCGCCGCATTTAGGGCATTCGGGGAGTTTTTTACGTGGTTCCATGCTGTGTTCCACTAAAAATATTGTTTATGCGTACATTATAACGGGAATGCTGCTGGGGGTATATTTGGGGGTATGAAAAACTTAGAATAAAATATTATCTATATTAATCAGTGGTTATTTTATCTAGTTATATTCCCTTCACTTTTTAGATAAATATTAAAACCCTTCTTTATCATCAACTTAAATAGTTATCTATTTTAGTTGCCTATGGGTTATACCATTGTGATCCGCCCTTAGTAACTGTCACGCTAAGTTACATGATGAGATGACAGTATAACTCAGCGTTGGCGGCAGTTGCATCCTCACACCGCGATAGCACAACGTGAAGGGAAAGCCCATCCGGGCATTGTTATGTCATCGACTGACTGATCACACGCATTTAAGCCCGATGTGCGGTTTTATGACCGCGTAAACAGGTGAATAGTGGTAATGCTCCGGTAGCTACAGATCCGGCTCTGCCAGCGCTTTGTAGTGGTGAAGCTGGAACAGCGGCGAACCAATACAACCTGTCAGGGCAATCTCTGCGTGATTCTGCTATGTCACTAACCAGCGGTAATGCGCCAGCATACATGCTGAATCCTACGTTTAACCTGACGGTAGCGCCGGAAGTACCGCTCACCATCGCCAGCGATAGCTCAAGATTGAGCGAATATATCGATTTCACGGCGAAGGCTTCCGCTGCCAGTTTCGAGCAGTCGTTAACGTTAGCTGCTAGCAGTGGTCAAAGCAGTACAGGCGGGTGATATCTCGAAGGGGCTTACGCCCCTTTATTGTTTCTCGCAGTTTTTGATATCTAAACTGGAGACTTTAGGCAACGGGCGAAGTACTGTTAGTTATTTTCGTGAAAATTAATTAATAATCAATGCGTTAATTGTTTTTGTCGACTGTTTTACTATGCGTGTTTTTCGCGCATTTTCTTGACACACTGACGTAGATTGCGTAATCTGTGTCCATAAACAAATAAGTTGCAAACCCTATCTCAAGTTAAAAATTACAGTATCAGATATGTTGATGCGTTAGCAGACATTGGTACATTCAGTGCTAATGTTGATGCTGACACTCCCGACGCATAAGCGTAGGAGGATATACTATGAAAAATTACGAAAAAACTAACAAAGAAGTTCTCCAGGCTCAAGCATTGCTCTTAAAAGGTGACGAGGGCAGAGATTTTGCCATCCAAGGCAAAACTTTGCAGGAGCGCCGGGAAAGTCTGGCAAGGATCATAAATGCTCAAAAGAGAAACTATCAACTCTGTTAAGATTAACCAATTTTTTTATGAGTTTAGTGCTGAGTATGGTTACGACGCAGAAAAATATCTTGATGAATTGTATGCACTCATCGAAAAGTGGGAAGAGCAGCAATACATTGAGATTTATGAAGTACGTGAAGACCGCACGCACGGCAGGGCAAAGAGCAGTGATTGCGATGGCGAAGGCCGTTTAGTTATCGAGTACATTGGCATTTACCATGCTCGTTTAAGACCAAATTTTGATGATCCTCTTGTTGTTATAAAATTTAGTAAGGATGACGAAGGAAAACCTTACGTGTCTGTTCGCTTTATCACTGATCATGACCAATTGTTTGGCGTGAAAAAGATTAAGCATGACAAGTTTTCGTTGTCTGCTCTTCGCAAAGCTGTTGATGAAAAGATACAAGCTGGTGAGAGCAAAGATTGATAGAAAGCCGGGGATACCCTCGGCTTTTTTGTATCTGCGATTCATATTCCTTCGTAATTCACCAATTCTATATACTTCGATAGCTCAATCATCCCTGCCCCTTTGCTGTACGTCCTGAATGCCTCCGTTTTCGCTTTCTGCTCTGTATGTCCGGTGATACTGCCGATCCGTGTTTCCTGCACTCCTGCACGGTCTAAGCAGGTGATGAACATCCCGCGCAAGCTGTGGAAGCATTGACGATCTGTAGCTGTAGGCAAAACGCGACGGCGTAGCCTGGTGAACGCTTGAGAGTAGAACGGGCCTTTCTTACCGTCAGCGCGGTTAATCTTATTAGCCTGTGGGAATAGGTACTCACCGTAACTGTGGCTCATGTATTCATCGACTATCGCAGATAGCAGGGAGTGAATCGGCACATGCCTGATCCCCGCTTTGGTTTTACTCTTGCTGATCTAGAAACAGCGCACACCTTCCACCGTTTGGATCTCTGACTTCTTGAGGCTTGCCAGTTCATCAAGGCGGCATCCTGAAAACAGCCCCATGATAATAATGTTCCTGATCTCCGGCTCTGCTGAATCAAGTAGCTTTTGCATCTGGTCAGGCTCGAATGGCTGGTAGCTCTCGATGGTTCGACGTGCTTCGAGGTTGTGACCGTGAAAAGGATTGCGGTCTGGTATGCCATCGTAGCGGCGCTTTGCAAATTCGTAGAGAGAGCCTAAGCACGTCAGCCAGTTTTGACGAGATTGATCGGCTGCTCCCTTCTCCTTCTGTGCTTCGAGGAACTCAGTAACCAGGCGACGGCCTATCCTTTCTAATGCAATGTCGGGTTGTTTGGCACTTTCAAGAAATAACTCAACGGCTCGCGCCGATTTGCTCAACGTTGAATAAGAACGGCGGTCTTTATAGCTTTCGGCGTATTCGTCCCGTAATAGGCACAGAATGGGAATCGAACATGATCGTGCTACGGATCGAGGGCGGCTTTTGTTCTTTTTGCCTTCCGTATGCAGGGCGGCTATTGATTGCTGCAACCACTGATCCGGGTTGTTTGGATTGTACTTCCGTTTTAACTCTTCCCATTCTAACAACAAGTGGTTTCTAAAGCGCCGAGCCTCATTGAGATCGCGGGTTGAGGTGGTTTTGCGCCACATCCAACACGGATATAAGAATCGAAGATACTTAGGAACGAAGATTTGAAACATCCAGATCCCGTCTTTTCGCTTATATAAGTACGCCTGGCCCTTGATTGACACGATAATGATCCTCTATTATCACGTAATCAGTTACCTATGCTGATCGCAATATCTTTATCTGTCAGTAGGTTACAGAAGTGGAATGGATTTTTGTTCGATTCCCTTCACTCGCTCCAAGTTCTCTTCTCTCAATGTCTACCTAAGTCAGATAAATCCAGCAATCACAATGCTTCACGCTACTTCTCAGTCGTTTAGGGAAATAACTCGTCTCTCGAAATCTACATCCTGGTGCGTATAGTCATGTGTATAGGGCACGATGACACCTGAAATACTATACGCATTCCATTTACAGATTTTGAGATCCACTGTGCCAAGCCATAGAGTAAAATCCAAGAATGCGCGTAGGGTTTTAAACGCGCTTTCTGGTGATTTTTATGGTCGAAATTCATCTGGTAGGGAGAGTAACCTTATGGTTAGTAGAGACTTTCTTCAGATTCAGGGTGTTTTCTATCGTTCTGTGTTAGCGACGAATGTAGGGGCTGCTCTTGATCCGCCAGGACCACAAAGTGCAGGGCGCTATCATAGACATGGCCAACCTGCACTCTACATGAGTCCATTTCCGGAGTGGTCAATCAGTGCTGTGTCAGGCTATATGAGAGAAGATGGTCTTGCTCGTGTTCTTATCCCAATTAGTGTTACCGATGCATGGGTGTTTGATCAGCGGAATGAGGAGATCTCCCGACTTCTGGGAATTAATCCGCAAGCGTCGAATGGCTCCTGGCGGGAGGCTATCGGGAGCGGGTTAGTTCCAGGTTCATGGGTTAACGCAGATCGTGCAAGGGCTAGTGGAGCTGACGGCATTATTGATTGTTCCCGAAATATTCCTAATGGGTGGCATCTTTGCCTCTTCCGGTGGAATGAGCCAGAAACGCCGCAAGTAAAAGTTTGCGGCGATCCAATCAAAGTTTCACTTTCCTGATTTCACCACCGTCGTCGTCCAGTAGGGTAAATCCCAGGTGCCGCCGAGTTGGATCATACGGCATGAGCCTGTGATTGATGCTCGGCTTTGCTGGAATGCTTTGCCATCCCATACCCAGGCACTATCGCTCATGCAGTCTGCGAGTCCACGCCCTTTCTGTACTGCGGTAATTTCACCGTTTTCGTAGCCTACTCCGATTGTGGTCACAAGCTGCGGCTGGGTTTGCATGGCGTTGTCGATAACCCAGTAAGCGTAGCCTTCGTTGTAAGCGGCGCGCCAGCAAAGGGTGCTGAGTAGGGACATACTGTCATTCAATGGAATGCGTTCAATCGGTTCTGCTTCTTGATAATCTTGCGGTGGGAAACTGTCGCAGTCATCTGCTTTTAACGTCTTAAGCAGCGTTTTCTGGATAGCCGCCCTTTCTGCGTCTGTCAGATTTCTTGATCGTTCCTTTTTGGTTACTGCCGCATAGATAATGGGGGCAGTGACAGCAGGTAATGCGCTACTTTCACTTCCTTTTTTGGTGATGGCATCCGTTGTGCCGATGCGACCTTGTTTCTCATCCATCTTTAGCAGTACCGCATAGGCACCCGCCCCAGACAGTTCGGAAACGACGCCATTGTGATGAAAAGCCACTTTCCCGCTTCCTTTTAGTGCCTGTAGGACGAAGGGAATCTGTGTCTCATTGAGCTGCCAGAGATTGTCTCCGGTTGAGGTGAGTAGGCCTGTATCGACACCGTCAACGGTTAGCGTGAGCTTGGTGCCTTTAGGAATTTCCTTTTCTACCTCAGCGAGTGTAACCTCAGCCGTTATTGGCGTATTTTGCCCGGCATGACGCGTGAGAAGCAGTGAGATATCTGGCACATCTTCCTCTTCCCCTGTGTACTGCTTTTCTGGCGAGTAGCCGGCAGCCCGACACGTTAGCGTGTTATCACAGACCACTTCCCAGTCTTTATGAAAGAAAGTGCTATCAGCGAAGGTTGTGGCAAACGCCAGAACAGGAATCCCCGTGATCAGTGCCGTTAGCATAGAGAGGCGGGAAGGGAGAGAAAAAGTCATTTTCTATCAAGTCCTTGATTACGCGGTAGCTTGCTGCCTGCCTATTTTCGCTGCCAGAAAGCCAGTCGCTTTTTTGGTATATGCCAAGATGTTAGCGTTAGACGGCGTAATATTGCGAATATTTCTTGTCCGACCACTCCTTTATTAAACGTGAATCGGGTATGATGCCGCTGCCGTTAGCCGTTCATCGGCTGCTCAAAAATCCCCTCAGTGTTATCAGCATGTTTATCCTGCTTTTTAACCTCACGCGCGATAACGGTCAGAAACGGTTTTCCACACAATTGAAACGATCCCTATAAATAAGTGTCATGATAGATGTAGCGCGATGAGAACGACTCTTTATGCGGTACGCTGTTAATCACTTAAAGACGAGTATCATGAAAATTAAGCAAACATTTACCAGGGCACTACTCCACCCGCGCTATTGGATGACTTGGTTTGGCCTTGGCGTGCTGTTTTTATTAGTTCAACTCCCTTATCCGCTGCTGATGAAACTCGGAAGCAGTGCAGGTCGTCTATCCCGCCTCTTTCTGAAACGCCGGGTGTCGATTGCCCGACGCAATCTTGAATTGTGCTTCCCTACGATCTCCAACGATGAAAGAGAAGCGATGATCGACAATAACTTCGCTTCGCTCGGGATGGCATTGGTTGAAACCGGTATGGCTTGGTTTTGGTCCGATCGCCGCGTGCGCCAGTGGTTTGATGTTTCAGGGCTGGAGCATTTACAGCATGCGACCGCAAAAGGTCAGGGCGTAATGGTGATTGGTATTCACTTTATGTCGCTGGAACTGGGTGGTAGGGCGATGGGGCTGTGTCAGCCTATGATGGCGATGTACCGTCCGCACAATAATAAAGCGATGGAAATGGTACAAACTTGGGGACGTTCTCGTTCCAACAAAGCGATGATCGACCGTAAAGATCTGCGTGGCATGGTGCAAGCGCTAAAACGGGGTGAAGCGGTATGGTTCGCTCCCGATCAGGATTACGGCCCTAAAGGCAGCGTTTTTGCCCCGTTCTTTGCGGTGAAAAATGCGGCAACCACGAACGGCACATACACGATTAGCCGTCTCGCAAAACCGGCGATGATGACGACAGTGCTGATTCGCAAACCCAATGCCTTGGGCTATCAACTGGTGATTCAGCCTGAATTACAGGATTATCCTTATCACGATGAACAGGCTGCGGCGTGTTACATGAATAAGGTGATTGAGAAAGAAATCATGCGTGCACCCGAACAGTACCTTTGGCTGCACCGGCGCTTTAAAACCCGTCCGGTAGGGGAAGTGTCTCTTTACGCCTGAGGATAGTGTGGATGTTGAATGTACTTTGTGTTAAATGACGTAAACGTTTGAAATTGGATGGTGCTTCAGCGCCATCTAACATATCGAAAAAACAGTCCCTACGCATGATGCACAAACAAAAATGGCTACCGGATGGCAGCCATTTTAGGGTGGTTAACGTACTTGAGTACGATTAACGGAAGATAGCGTGGGGGTTAACACCGCGATAGGTTTTGCCCAACGCTTTTAATATTTGATTGATTTTGCGGACAACGCGCATCTTTTTTATCCCCACGATTCTTAAATAATTATTGGTTGAAAGTACCAAAGTTGATGTTGATGTTTTCAAACATAGCGATGATTTTGTTCAGCAGTTTCATGGTCATTTCCTCATTGTTAGTTGATTTGTTTTCTGTGATGCTGTTCACGTTTTTAAGAATACTCGCACTGATACGGGTGGTCAACTTTTTTGTGATGCGAATCACAAAAAAATGAACGATCAGTTTGTGAGGGGTAAACCGCTGTTTTGATTTCCGTCTAAGAACCCTTTCTGCTTTTTCTTCATACTGACCCATTTTCAGAGAGTGGCCTGATTGGGCATTACCTGTACTGGCTGTGCGCTTCGTTATCGGACAGATGGCGTGAGATAGGTAAATTGTCTCGATTAGCAGTTGAAATAAGCGCGGGTGAAGCGGGATAATCACGCGCTTCATATTGCCTGACACCGTCTTATCCAGCTTGTTTTAGTTCAGCCTGTTTTTGGTGCTGCAGTGTCTTGATATAGCAACGTTTTCCAGCTTTGCATCCAGCGAGTTAATCGTTTGCGTGCGGGGCTATAGCCTAAATAATTCGAGTTGCAGGAAGGCGGCAAGAGAGGGAATCCCGATGAGCTTACTTGAGTAAGTGATTCGGGTGACTGAACGCAGCCAACACACGTGCAGCTTGAAGAATGACGGGTATATACGGTTCATGATGCGCCAGCGATGCTGGTGCGTTCGCGGAGCAAGGCCGCGGGAACCGTCAGAATCGATCTTAAATAATAATGGCATTTCAGGGGATACCACCATGTCAAACACCACCCGTCAGGCAGGTTCACAAGGCTCGCTTGATGCTTTTTTCAAAATTACACAGCGCGGCAGTAACGTGCGTCAGGAAGTGTTAGCTGGCCTGACGACGTTCCTGGCAATGGTTTACTCCGTGATTGTGGTGCCGAGTATGCTGGGTAAGGCTGGCTTCCCGCCGGCAGCCGTGTTCGTTGCAACCTGTCTGGTTGCCGGGCTGGGGTCGCTGCTGATGGGATTGTGGGCCAATCTGCCAATGGCGATCGGCTGTGCGATTTCGCTGACGGCATTCACCGCGTTCAGTCTGGTGCTGGGGCAACAAATCAGCATTCCTGTGGCGCTGGGAGCGATCTTCCTGATGGGTGTGCTGTTCACCATCATTTCCGTCACAGGCATCCGCTCCTGGATCTTGCGTAACCTGCCGATAGGTGTGGCGCATGGTACGGGGATTGGTATCGGTCTGTTCCTGCTGATTATTGCCGCCAACGGTGTCGGTCTGGTGGTAAAAAACCCGATTGACGGCCTGCCAGTCGCGCTGGGTGATTTCACTTCTTTCCCTGTCATTATGTCCCTGCTGGGGCTGGCAGCGACTATCGGTTTAGAGAAGCGTCGCGTACCGGGCGGTATTCTGCTGGTTATCATCGCGATCTCTATTCTGGGGCTGATTTTTGACCCAAATGTAAAATACGCTGGCTTCTTTGCGCTGCCAAGCCTGACGGCGGCTGACGGTTCGTCGCTGATCTTCAGTCTGGATATCATGGGCGCATTGCAGCCGATGGTTCTGCCGAGCGTGCTGGCGCTGGTGATGACCGCCGTGTTCGATGCCACGGGTACGATCCGCGCGGTAGCCGGACAGGCGAACCTGCTGGATAAAGACGGGCAAATCATCAACGGTGGTAAAGCCCTGACCGCAGACTCCGTGAGCAGCATTTTCTCCAGCTTGGTCGGGACGTCTCCGGCAGCGGTTTACATCGAATCCGCCGCAGGTACGGCAGCCGGTGGTAAAACGGGCTTAACGGCAACCGTTGTCGGTGTCCTGTTCCTGCTGCTGCTGTTTGTGTCTCCGTTAGCGTATCTGGTGCCTGGCTATGCCACCGCACCCGCGCTGATGTACGTCGGCCTGCTGATGCTGGGCAACGTTTCCAAACTGAACTTTGATGACTTCGTCGATGCCATGTCCGGTTTGGTCTGTGCCGTATTCATCGTGCTGACCTGTAACATTGTGACCGGTATCATGCTGGGCTTTGGCGCGCTGGTATTAGGCCGCATCTTCTCCGGCGAATGGCGTAAACTGAACATCGGCACCGTGGTGATTGCTGTCGCGCTGGTGGTGTTCTACGCTGGCGGCTGGGCGCTGTAATTCTTTCCAATAGACCTTCTGGTGCCGTCCAGAAGGTCTGTCATTCCTCGTCTTTCCTTCCTCCTTCCCTTCTTATCATTTCCCACGCTAAATGCGATTTTATGTGTCTTTTTATTGGCGTTGGGTTGATGTTACTTGTGTGATAATCAATATTGTTATTAATTTTGATTTCGACCAGAAATCCATTTTCATACCGAGCTAAATGCGTTAAATATGGAAGAGCAGTCTGCTCGCTAGCAGGCAGAATTTTTTGATTTAGGAGTACGTCTAAGGAAAGCATGGAAATATTTTTTACGATTCTTATTTTGACCCTAGTGGTATCTCTGTCTGGGGTGATTACCCGCATTTTACCTTTTCAAATCCCTCTGCCTTTAATGCAAATCGTGCTTGGTGCCATCCTTGCCTGGCCCCATTTTGGTTTGCACGTTGATTTCAATCCCGAGCTGTTTATGGTGCTCTTCATTCCGCCGCTGCTGTTTGCCGACGGCTGGAAAACGCCGACGCGTGAGTTCCTGAGACACGGTCGAGAAATTATTGGTCTGGCGCTGGTTCTGGTTCTGATTACCGTGGTGGGCATCGGCTATTTCATCTACTGGATGGTGCCGGGCATGCCGCTGATTGCGGCCTTCGCGCTGGCCGCCGTGCTGTCGCCGACGGATGCCGTCGCGCTGTCTGGTATCGTCGGGGAAGATCGTATACCGAAAAAGCTGATGGGCATTTTGCAGGGCGAAGCGCTGATGAACGATGCGTCCGGTCTGGTGTCGCTGAAATTTGCTGTCGCGATTGCGATGGGCACGATGGTGTTTACGGTTTCCGGTGCGACGCTGGAATTCATGCAGGTTGCGCTGGGCGGGCTGCTGGCGGGCGTCGGCGTGACCTGGATATTCGGTAAATCGCTGCGCGCTATCAGCCGCTGGAGTGGTGATGATGCCGCAACGCAGATTGTGCTGCTGTTGCTGCTACCTTTCGCCTCGTATCTGATTGCCGAACACATCGGTGTGTCGGGCATTCTGGCCGCGGTAGCCGCGGGGATGACGATGGGTCAATCGGGCGTCATTCGTAGCGCACCGCTGACAATGCGGCTGCGTGCGAACGGCGTGTGGTCGATGTTGGAGTTCGTGTTTAACGGCATGGTGTTCATCATGTTGGGCCTGCAATTACCGGGCATTCTGGAAACCTCGGTGACGCAGGCGGAGTTGGACCCAACGATTGAAACCTGGATGCTGTTTACCGATATCGTGATTATCTATGGTGCTTTGCTGCTGCTGCGTTTCTGTTGGCTGTGGGTGATGAAAACATACAGCACACACATCCAGAAAAAGCGCCCGATGATCTTTGCCGAATTTTCCACGCGGGAGCTGTGGATCGCGTCCTTTGCTGGCGTGCGAGGGGCGATTACGCTGGCGGGTGTGCTATCTATTCCGCTGCTGCTGACGGACGGCACCGCATTCCCGTCACGCTATCAACTGGTGCTTATCGCTACGGGCGTCATTTTGTTTTCTCTACTGTGTGGCGTGCTGGCGTTGCCGTTTCTGTTGCGTGGTGTGGTGGTCGCGGACAAGGCCGCGCATGCCAAAGAAATCCGCATGGCGCGCATGGCGGTGGCAGAAGTGGCGATCAAAAGTATGCACAAAATGGAGGAGCGTCTGGCCGCCGATCGAGAGGAGAACATTGATGAGCAGGTGCTGAAAGAAGTCAGCGCGCGTGTCATTGGTAATCTGCGCCGACGGCTCATCGATAAAGACGATCCTGAAAATGGTCTGCTGATTGAGAATCTGGAGCGGCGTTTTCGTCTGACCGCGCTGAATTCCGAACGTGCTGAGCTGTATCACCTGCGTGCCACGCAGCAAATCAGCAATGAGACGTTGCAAAAAATGCTGCGCGACCTCGATCTGATGGAAGCGCTTCTGATCGAAAATGAGTAAGACGCGGTGAGACGATCCCCGTTACCGCGTTGATTTCTTTCTCTTCTCTTTTCTTCCTCTGCATCTCCATGGCGTAAGCGATGGGGATGTTTTTTATGCGTCCAGCCTAAGAACGACGTCAGGCGATTGTAAACTGCTTGTCACTAAATGATAATGATTGTTATTATCTGTAGGGCTTTTCTCATAAGTGAAAAGTAGAGCAGTAAAAAACAGAAAACTAAAAAACCAGAAGCACAAAACGGCCCGCACGGTATCAACATCGTGTGGGGTGAATGGCTGTTTGAAGGACCAGATAAAATAAACGGACATTAACCCTAAATTAATTAGGTAATAAGCCACGTTTATAGGGGAATATTATGCGTGTATTAGTGGTTGATGATGATTCTGTGCTGTGCCATTGGCTGGGGTCTAAATTACATTCCCACGGCCATTCTTGCCGAATGGTGCACGATGGCGCACACGCATTAAAAGCGATCAAGGATGAAGTTTATGATGTCGTTCTGTTAGACAGAATGTTACCCATCATGGATGGATTTACGGTATTACGTGAATTACAAGGCTCACGTCATCCGCCTATTATGCTGCTCTCGGCGCTGGATCGTGATGTCGATCGGGTGATGGGTTTAGAGCTTGGTGCGGAGGATTATCTCGGCAAGCCTTTTAATTTTAATGAGCTTAGATTACGTCTGGATATTATGGCGCGGCGCGGTAAACATCATGTCGATAATCCTTCCATGCTGACTTTTGAAGACCTGCAGCTTGACCGTATGCAGCGCGTTGCATGGCGCGGCGGCAAGCGCATCGACTTGACCGATAAAGAAATCAAGTTACTGATTATATTAATGGAAAATCCGGGTCAGGCGATTACGCGTACGATGCTGTTAGAGCGCGTATGGGGCTACAATTTTGATCCGCAAACCAATCTGATCGACGTTCATATGTCAAAATTGCGGGCAAAAATTGATAAAGGCTTCCCGCATCCATTAATTAAAACGCTAAGAGCGATGGGCTACGCATTAGGCGCGGTAGATAAGGACAAAACCGATGTTGGCAGCCACGCTGAATAAAATAAAAATAAAGAAGCTCGGGCAGCACTGGCAGGTAAAAATAAAACACTGGCAATTACTGGGGGCAAGCCAATATCCCGGCTTTTTATGCACCTCTAATTTTCGCCAGGCAATAACCATTGTTTTTCTGTTCTTATTGATGATGCTGATGTGTATTGTCGGCTTCAGTTCATTAAGTGAAACGCTGATTAGAACGCATGTCCGCGAAGTTATTCTGGGTAATATTTACGACTATTCGATGCAGTCGCGTTTAACCAATGCCGATAGCCTGATTACGCAATTACGGCAGGACAATCGCGCGAAAGGGGACGAATTACCGCTGTTTCTGGTGATGAATAAACACGGTGATATTCTGTATCACAATCATCCATTAAGAACGCATCCACTCCCTCCCCATTCTGCAAACTCACACCCTCTTGAAATGCGGCAGCATACCGATTGCCAGATGGATGTCAGCTGTCTTAAAGCCGAAATTTCCAGCCCTGACGACCCGAATCTAATCGGTTTGTCCGTCATGTTGGATGACGGGGGCGTGCTGTTTACCGCTTACAACATTCGGCCGATGTTAGAGAGGGTGAGAACCATCCCGCTCGTGGCGGGGGCGGGACTGTTTGTCGTGCTGCTCTTTTGCCTGTTTGTCAGCCGCCATTTCAGCTTACGCAGCTTGCGCAGCGTGGAGAAAATCCGTGCGGCGCTACATCGCTACAGCAGCGGTGAGCAACAGGTGCGTATGCCGCTGTCGCCTTACGACGATGATTTTGACAGCCTGAGTGCCGATATTAACCAGAATCTGGAACGCATTGAGCGCCTGATGGAGCAGGTGCGCAGCACTTCCAGCCATGTCGCGCATGAACTGCGTACGCCGCTGACGCATCTGCAAAATCGCCTGTTCAATCTGACGGAGCGGGCAGGGCTGGATAACGACATTCGTGATGAGTTGAATCTGGCGGTGGACGAGGTGCATAAAATTCTCGGGCTATTCCGAACCGTGATGCGTATCGGTGAAATCGAAAGTGGGCGCTGTGTACACCAGTTTGAGAACATTGAAGCGCGCCAACTGCTGGAAGAAATTGCCGAATATTATCAGCCGCTGGCGGAAGAGCGCGGCTGTCGCCTGAAGATTGAAATCAAAGCCGGAATTCAGCTATTTGGCGACCGAGCGCTGCTGTTTCAGGCGCTGGCCAATCTGGTAGAGAACGCGCTGAAATATGCGGCGCAGGGAAAATACATCACGTTGAGCGTGACGCTGTACCGTGGCTGGATAGCCCTGAGCGTTGCTGACCGTGGTCCGGGCATTCCGCCGGCGCTGCATGCCAAAGCGCTACAACGCTTTCAGCGGCTGGATACCTGGTTTCAGTCTGGCTATGGGCTGGGGTTATCTCTGGTTCAGGCAATTACCGATCTGCACGGTGGCAAACTCTATCTGGATTCCTCAGAGCCGGGCCTGAACGTTTATCTGTGCCTTAATCGCTGCTAATCCTCTTTTTTCTCGATGAATACGACGTGTGGTAAGTGGGTTTTCTCTGCTTGCTACGACGATTTTCTCTTAATCGTTTATGAATATCCCTGCAAAAAACATGAATATTTATTAATTTACCCTGCAATGTAAATTGTTTTAATCATTGATTTATATTGATAATTTTTTGTATGGAAAGATTAACGAATATTAATGTTCCACTGCTTGCTCTGCTTGATAATAAGTCTCATTATTAATCTTATTATCATCGTGGCACCCTGAGTTTCCGAGTAGGCCATGATTTCTTTGCCTGCGGATTAGAGAGTCTTCCCATGAAAAATATGAAAGCAAAACTGCGTTCTTTCCTGCGTGACGAGAGCGGTGTAACGGCAATCGAATACGGCATTCTTGCGGCGGCGATGGCGGCAGCTATCGGCGCTATTTTCGGCGGTGACGGTATCTTCGTGAAAGCGCTGAATGAGAAATTTAGCCAGATCGCCGATCAAATCACTGGCGCAGGAACGCCAGGATCGGGTTCAACGAACGTACCGAAATAAGTACGGGATGGCGGATTACGCGCACTGGCCGCAGACGGTACTGCTGATGGGGTGCCTGCTGTGGTGTATCAGTACCGACCTGTTAGTACGCAAAATTACGAATCAGGCGGTACTGATTTTATTGCTGGGCTGGCTGTTTTTCAGCGCTTCACATGTCCTGCAATCCGGTGCGTTAGATAGGTTGGCACTACAGAAAACGCTCTGGGCGCTGCCAGGCGCGGCGGCAGTACTGGTTGTGGGATTTTTGCTTTTCCTCACCGGCAGATTAGGCGCCGGGGATGTCAAGCTGATGAGTGTGCTGTGCCTGTGGGTTGGGCAAGGGCACCAGATCGTTTTCGTCATGGTGACGGCGCTGGCTGGCGGTGTTCTGGCGCTTAGCTTGCCGCTGCTGAATACCGTACCCACAGCGGTGGCGATGGGCATTCAAACCACCAACCGGATATTCAAGAGTCGGTTGCCTATGCCACCCGCGTTGCCCGCCGATCTTTCTCAAGGCATACCTTACGGCGTCGCCATTGCGTTCGGCGCGATGTATGTCCTGATTTTTCCCTTGTTTTAATTCTGTCGCAGCTTTAAGACACACACGGCTTAGGTAGGCAAGTTGAAATGAAAGTGAACTCTACATACGTACTGTCAGGCGCGCTCGTGCTGGCAGGCATTGTTGCGCTGATGGTGCGTAGCCACCTCTCTTCTGAACCCCCTGCGCCGCCTCCGATTGTGGTTAAAGCACCGGAAAAAACGGCTGTTTTGGTGGCCGCGAAAGATCTGCATCCCGGTGACTTTCTGGATTCATCCTCCCTGCGCTGGCAGGAGACAGATGAATCGGTTTCTCGTTCATTTAACTTTGTTCGTGGTAAAGACAGTCAGTCGCTACTGTTCGGCTCAACGTTGCGTGAAACAGTGGCAGAAGGTGCGCCGTTAAACAGTAACGTATTGGTTAAGCCGAATGAGCCGGGTTTTGTCGCTGCCGTACTGCGTAAAGGCATGCGTGCTATCTCCGTTCCTACCAGCGCCATTGCGAGCAATGCTGGATTAGTGTCAGCAGGCGATCGTGTTGATGTGATCCTTAGCATGAGACGAGACGATCAGTCTGAGTTACCCGCAAGCCGTAACCAACCTGTCGTGATGCCGCTTCTGGCGTCACAAACGATAGTTCGTGATTTACGCGTATTGGCGCTGAACGATAAAACTGGTACGCCGATATACCCACGCTTTGATGCTGCTGAAGACGGTACGGTGCTTGATGCAACCGCCAAAAGCCGTGAGTCTGCCGTGCGTTCTCGTCCTGCAACTTATCAAACCGTGACGCTGGAAGTGACGCCTCAGCAGGCTGAAGCGCTGGCGGTTGCCAAAGAGCTGGGCATTCTGCATTTGGCGCTGCGCAGTGCCGATCTGGATGATGTAGTCGATCCTGCAACAGGGCGACCTCATGTGACCACAGTGCCTCTGGCAACCGATATCTACGGAGCGCTATCTGCCGGATCCGGCGGGCACAAAGTGAAAATCTATCGCGCTGAGCAAAAAGACGTGGTGACGTTCCCCTCCCGATAGGACGAACACGAAATCTGACAGCCTGCGGGCAGCCGCGAGTTGCTCATGGAAAAATGAAGCCCATTACGGAAATTAAGTAAATGACGATGTTTTCGCTGTTTTTGAAATCGGACTTTCGGGGTACGTGCAAACGATTGCTGGCCGCTGGCCTGTTTAATGCGGTATTGCCTGTCACGCTGACGACGATGATGTTGCCCGCAACCACGCTGGCGGCTGGGGTATCGGTAGCGCCGGTAACCGACGAAGTGCGCCTGACCGTGCATCAGGGACGGTTATTGCAACTCAACGAGCTGCCGGACAGCGTGCTGGTGGCCGATCCGAATATTGCCAGTTTCGAACTGCCTTCACCGGGTAACCTGTTTGTCTACGCTAAAAGCGTCGGTACCACCACGCTCTACGCGATGGATGAAAATGGCAATGTGATCAACGCCATTCGTCTGGTATCCGAGCATGATTTGAAAGCGCTGGGTGAACGCATGAAGCGTGAATTCCCCGGTGCGGATATCCAACTGGAAGCCTCGATTCCCAGCGGTGTGATTGTGCGCGGTAGCGTCGATACCCCGCAGGACGCCAAGCGTGTGATCGACAGCATACAGGCTTATATCAGCGCGTCCGCCGGCGGTGGCGGGCAGGGTGGTGGAGGCGGTGGCGAAAGACTGCCAGGCTCCAGCGAATCCTCCGGCAAAGTGATCAACCAGCTCAAAATCAAAACGCCTTCGCAAATCAATATTCAGGTGCGCGTAGTGGAAGTGTCCCGCAAGTTGACCAGCGAACTGGGCTTCAACTGGGCGGCATCACTGAGCACCGGCAGCGGGAATATGAGTGCAGGCAGCGGCTCGCGTCTTAATCTGTTCAACGCTACAACCGGACGATTTTCTAACCCAACGGATTCTGGCTTCCTGAACTTCGGCCGTTCCAGACTGAGCGGATTGTTAACCGCGATGAACCAGCAGGGCATGGCGACCGTGTTGGCTGAACCCAACCTGACGGCGATGTCAGGGGAAACCGCTGCGTTTGCCGCGGGTGGTGAAGTGCCAATCGTCCTGATCACCAACAACAGCGTCAGCATCGATTACAAATCCTACGGTGTGATTCTGCGCATGACGCCAACGCTGCTGTCTGCCAATCGCATCAGCCTGCACATTGCACCGGAAGTTAGTGAGCTAACCGACGTCGGTTCCGTACAGCTGGAAGGCGGATCGCGCATTCCGGCCTTAACCGTACGCCGTGCGGATACCACGGTAGAGCTCGCCAGCGGCCAGAGCTTTGCGCTGGCAGGCATGCTGCGTAGCGCCGGTAGCCAGACGATCAACGGCGTGCCGGGATTAAGCAGCGTTCCGATGTTTGGCCGCCTGTTTGAAAGCGAAGCCACCAGTCAGGAAGAAACGGAATTGGTGATTATCGCGACCGCCTATGTCGTTGAGCCGGTTAACGCGGGCGATCTTCAGACGCCGGGACAAGGCGTGAAAATGCTGGATTCGTCCATGCCGCGCTCTGCATCTATCGGCTATCTCTACTGAGTCCGCGAGGGGAAATAACACATGAAAACGATCAACAACAGTTACCCTCTGCTTCGCCCACTGCACATGCGTGTGGCGGTGCTTACCGCCGTGGTTCTGCTGGCAGGATGCGGATGGAATAAGCCGATTAACGACGTCCGTATGCAGCGCTTCGATCAGCCTGGGCTTCAACCGATTGCCGTCCAGCCTTCATCGGTGTCCGTGCCGTTACTGGTTGCACCGAACGGACGTGGGTTCCTTCCTGAATCCCTGAAACAGCTGAATATCATGCTGAAGGATCAGGGACGACTATCCGCACAGACGCTGACGCTGATTCCGCACAGCACAAGCGGTGAGCAGATGGCAGGGCGACTGGCTACCGTGCTGAAAAACGCCGGTGCTAATCCACAGAATGTGAAGCAGATGCGCCGTTCTACGGCGAGTGGACAGAATGGCGATCTGGAAGTGATCTCCGAGGCGCTGGTGGTCAAAACCACCCGCTGCACGATCAACGATCCCAATCAGCTGATGGTGAAGCCCTATGAGGCAATGGGTTCTCTCGGCTGCGCCACGCAAAACAATCTGGCGATGATGGTCGCCGAACCACGCGATCTGATTCAGGCCAAAGCGCTGGATAGTGCGGATGGCGTGGCGGCGGTCAATAGCATCGAACGCTATCACAAAGATGAAGTGAAAGAGCTCATCGACATTAACTTTGAAGAAGATTAAGGGCGTGACATTCCATGAGTGAAATTACCCCTAACGATGGTGAAGAACTGGCGCTACCGCTGGTGGCGTTCGCCAATGACGTACGCGACGTAGCCGATATCGGCGATCTCTTTACTCGCCTGAAACAGCCGGATGTACCGGTGATGTCCGGCGGTATCGCTGCGGCGCGTCAATGGTGTGAACTGAATGTCCCGCCGCGCATTTTACTGGTGGATCTGGAAGGGGCGCACTGGCCGCTTCCGGCACTCGAAGAGCTGCTGAGCGTCTGCGGCCCCACCAGTCAGGTGATTGCGACGGGCAAAGAACAGGATGTCGGCTTGTACCGCGCGCTTCTTCAGGCGGGCGTGGTGGACTATCTGGTGAAGCCGTTCACGCTGGATCTGCTGGCGGCAACGCTGGCGAAGTGTGAAGGCCAACAGGCCGGGCCGGAATATGCCCGCATGGGCAGGACGATTGCGGTCGTCAGCGCCAGCGGCGGAAGTGGTGCCAGTACTGTGGCGATGGGGCTGGGCCGCCTGCTGTCCGGCGAGCGTCATTTGCCTGTGGCACTGGTGGATTTTGACCGTCGTAACGGCGACCAACTGCTGTTGCAGGGGCAAACCGATGATGCGGGTCTGGCGGCGGTGTTGGGGACGCAGGAACTGGATACCCGACTTCTGCAACGCGCCATGCTGCGCGTGGATACCCGTCTGCACCTGCTGGCACAGAAGCCAGAGCTGGGAGAATTGGCCCCGGTTGACGTCGATAACGTGCTGAATCTTGGCGGTGCGCTGTGCCGCATGTTCAATCAGGTGATTTGGGATCTGCCCAGCAGCTACCCGACCGGTGCGCTCGACGTGCTGACCTACGCGGATCTGCGCATCATCGTGACGGAATTGACGCTTCAGGATGCGCGTAATGTACGGCGCGTGCTGAATGAGATCGGCGACGAAAGCGAAGGACAGCGTCTGTTGCTGGTACATAACCAGAGCCGTTTTGCTACGACCGCGCCGTTAAGCCGCGATCAGTTCGAGCAATTTACCGGCCGGAAGATTGATGTCGTGCTGCCGAATGCAGGCCACGCGTTATCGCAGAGCCTGACGCTCGGCGCATTGAATCTGGCCGCGGCACCCGCTTTCCAGCAGGGATTACGTCAACTGGTCGATCTGGCCTGCGGCGTACGTGCTAGACCGGCGGAAAAACGCTGGTTCTCGCGTTGGTTAAAACGCGCCTGATGATGTTCAGCGTTCACCGTTTTTCAAAGGGTTACAGACTGTTTTTTGGGGTTCAGGACTATGTTGATTCGCAAGAATAACCTGCAAAAAAGTGAAGCAGGAAAAAGCACGCCTCAGCCTGCGCCTGCTGCCAATGTGGCAGAACTGAAAACGCGCCCGGCTGCGGAGAACCGCACACAGCCTGCGGTGAATACCTCTTCTGGATCGGCACCGGCTGCCCGCCAGACGGACAACCGAAACAGCCAGCGTCGGATTATCCGCGCACAGCTCTACGATCAGATCGACGCAGGTAAAGCGGCGATGATGGGACGCGACAAGCTGTTGGTGCAGATCGAAACGGTGATCCGCCGCATCTGTGATGAGCAGCGCTTGCAGCTTTCTCGTCAGGAAGAGGAAGCCATCGCCGCCGAAATGCTGGATGAGATGACCGGGATCGGGCCGATCCAGCCGCTGCTGTCGGATGACACGGTCAACGATATTCTGGTCAACGGTGCCGGTCAGGTGTTTGTCGAGCGTTTTGGCAAGCTGGAACTGTCGCCGATTACCTTCATTGATGAAGAGCATGTGTTTAACACCGCGCAGCGTATTGCCGCCGCGGTAGGTCGTCGCATCGACGAAGCCAGCCCGATGGTGGATGCGCGTCTGCCGGACGGTAGCCGCGTCAACGTCATCACCTATCCGCTGGCGATCGACGGCACCACAATCTCGATCCGTAAATTTATGCGTCGCAACCTGTCGCTGGAAATGCTGGCAGAGCGCCGCTGCATGTCCTACGCGATGGCGGATGTCTTGAACAAAGCGATGCAGGCGCGCGTTAACGTGATCGTCTCCGGCGGAACGGGGGCGGGTAAAACCACCTTACTGAATGCGCTATCGCAGAAGATCGGCAGTACCGATCGCATCATCACCATCGAAGATGCCGCCGAGCTGCAATTGCAGCAGGAGCACGTGGTGCGGCTGGAAACGCGTCCGGTCAGTGCCGAAGGCACGGGCCGCGTCGATCAGCGCGATCTGATGCGTAACGCCCTGCGTATGCGCCCTGACCGCATCATTCTGGGTGAGGTGCGCGGCGGCGAAAGTTTTGACATGTTGCAGGCGATGAACACCGGTCACGACGGTTCGCTGTGTACGGTGCACGCCAATACCTCGCGCGATGCGATACAGCGTCTGGAAAACATGGTGATGATGGCGAACATGCAACTGCCGCTGATAGCGATCCGCCGTCAGATCGCCAGTGCGGTTCACCTGATCGTGCAGATCGAACGTATGCGCGACGGTATGCGCCGCGTGGTATCCATCACCGAAGTGTGTGGCATGGAGAACGAAGTCATTCAGCTTCAGGATCTGTTCAGCTTCAACATTCAGGGGATGGATGGACAGGGTCTGTTGACGGGTGACTATGTTCAGCACATTCAGCGCCCGCAGTTCTACAGCGATAAAGCGCATCTGTTCGATGCGCAGTGACGGGCAGAGGAGACGCGATGAGTGATTTACGCCTGAATCTGATCACGTTGCTGGTGTTTGGCAGCGTGCTGATGCTGTTTCTGGCGGTCAACGCCTGGAAAAAGTCGCGGCAGCAGCGTATGCAGCGCGAACAACGCTGGCAGCAGATTTTGAACGAGGTCAGCCCGTCGGCTGCCGCCGTAGCGTCTGATTCCATTCTGCGTGACGAGATCAGAACGCCGCTGATGGGTGTCCCGGTGATTGGACGCTGGCTGGCGATCCTCTGGGCGCAGATGACGTTCATTGGCTGGAAAAAGAACCTGCTCCAGCGCTCCCTTTCGCTGGCGGCGGTGAGTCTGATTCTCGGCATGATTCTGGGACAACGCACCCTGCTGCCGCTCACGATGGGGCTGATATTTACGCTGATGCTGTTTATCAGCATCGGCATGCTGCTATTCCGTTCGACGCTGCAAAAACACCTGAAAGCGCTGCGCGAGAGCCTGCCGGAAGCGATTGATGCGATTACCCGCAACTGCCGTGCCGGTGTGCCGGTGGCGAATACCTTCTCAATTGTCGCGGAGCACCTGACTGGGCCGCTGGCGAATGAATTCAAGACGATCGATCACTGGCTGCGGCTGGGGATTCCGCTGCGTCAGGTGATCCAGGCCTCGGCAACACGGGTGCCGATGTCCGAATACCGTTTCTTCGTGGTGATTTTGATCATCAATCAGGAAGCGGGTGGGCGACTGGGGGAAACGCTGGAGCGTCTGTCTGCGACGCTGCGTGAACGTCGGGAACTGCAACTGAAAGTGCAATCCAAAACGTCGGAAGCGCGCGCGTCCGCCAAGATTGTCGCCGCACTGTTCCCCGGCTGTCTGGCTTATCTATACATGAAGTCACCGGAGGATTTCAGTTTCTTGTTTTCCGATCCGGTGGGAACGTCGGTGCTGATTTATGCCTTGTGCAGCGTCTCGGTCGGCATGTTGATCACGCACGTGATGGTTAAGCGAATAGGGTAAAGGGAGAGCCATTCATGACTGTTTTTGACGATCCCTTACTGCTGCTGGCGCTCGTGCTGATGGTGGCTGGGATTTACCTAGCACGTACACAGCATAAAGCGCAGCAATACAAGCGGTTGGAAATTCGCATGCGTGGGCATCTGCCCGTTGCCTCTACAGAGGTGGCTTCTCAGGAAAATATTCTGAGAGGCCAGGGAACCGCATTATCTCCCCTGTTGGAAAAGCTGTTGCAGCCTCTCGCCATGCAGGGCGAGCGCCTTTCAGGATCGGATCGCGATCGCCGCAATCTGCGCCGCCTGCTGGATCTCGCCGGGCTCCGCCGCAACGAAGCGGTGGGCTGGCTGGTGATGGGAAAATTTGCTGCCGGGGCGCTGCTAGCAATCGCGCTGGTGTGGGGATGGTTGCCACCTGCTGACCGTGCGGGTCTGACGGGCGTTGCGGCGGGGCTGATCGGCTTCTTTGTCGGTTCGATGGTGCCGGAATGGTGGTTGAAATGGCGTGCGGCAAGCCGGGGTGAAAAGCTGGCGCGTGCGGTGCCGGATGCGTTGGATCTGATGGTGGTCTGCGCCGAAGCCGGTCTGCCTATCGGACGCGTATTGCAGGTGGTATCGAAAGAGCTTGGGCTGTCTTCACCAGAAATGGCGGATGAACTGCACTACACCGCCGCTGAATTGCAGATCCTGTCGGATCGTACGCTGGCGATGAAACATCTGGCGGAGCGTACCCGCGTCAGCGAGATCGAAAGCATGGTGGCGACGCTGATTCAGGCGGAGCGCTACGGTACGCCGCTGTCTCAGGCGCTGCGCACGATTGCGGATGAAAGCCGCAAGACGCTGATTCTGACTTTGGAAGAGAAGGCGGGTAAATTGCCTGCGCAGTTGAGCGTGCCGCTGATGGCACTGATCCTGCCACCGATTATCGCCATTATGGCGTCGCCTGCACTGGTACGCGTGGTCCGCCTGCTGGCGCAGTAGCGTTTTATTTTCAAAACATTGATTTTAATGTGTTTATTTTAAAAGCATCGATTCCCGGTATGCGCCGGAAATCACAACGGTTACAACCGATGGAGTTATCGAAGATGGTCGATCTGGTAGCAAAACTTAAGCTCGGCGCGCCCATGCTGGCACTGCTGATTGTCAGTACCGTGCTGGCGGGATGCAGCAGCTCGATGGCGATTAAGGGCAGCAAAGATGAAGGCCTGCGTTTGGCACGTCTGCTGCGCGATCAGGGGCGTGTTGAAGCGGCGACGGAAGTGTACGCGCGCCTCGACAGCCGCGATGCGCTGAAAGGCGCAGAGATGCTGGAGTATGCCAGCGTGGCGGCTCTGGCGCGTTCACCGCAGCAAACGCTGGAACTGTACGGACGAGCACGTCAGGCTCTGGGCGGCGATACCAACAAAATGACGCCGGAAGAAGCACTGGCGGTGTGTCTGGGAATGGGTCGTGCGCAGCTGGCATTGGGACGTAATGCGATGGCGCAAACCGACTTTGCCTGTGCGCTGAAAGCGCAGCCGAATGACGCTGGCGCTCTTAACGGCATGGGCGTGGTGATGGATGCTTCAGGTAAACACGCCGAAGCGCGTCAGCTGTTTGAAAAAGCGTTGCAGATAAACCCGGCAGATGTCGCGGCACTCAACAATCTGGCGCTCTCATGGCTGGCAAGCGGCAACGCAGACAAAGCCATTTCGCTGCTGCGTTCGGTGGATGACAGCAACGCGACGGGCAGATTGAATCTGGCACTGGCCTACCTCTCTGGCGGCAAAGACGATGAAGCGCGTTCGGCGCTGGCGACCATTGCACAGCCACAGCGTATTGATGGCCTGATTGACGAGCTGAATCAACGTTTACAGCAGATGCAGCAGGATAAATCCCGTGGTGAAGCGCTGCTGTTATCCAGCCGTCAACGCCTGCAATTGAGTACGCCTGAGTAATGGCGTGGTTTCGTAATCTCGGCTCGTGGCGTGATGAACGTATCGTGCCGCGCCATGAACGCCACTGGCGCAGCACGCGCGGTGTGATCGCGACGGAAGTGGCGTTTCTGGTGCCGGTGGTGCTGGTCGGGGTGATGATGCTGTTTGAACTGGCGCGTATCGGGCTGGTCATTGCCGCTGGCAGCGCCGCGTTGGATAAAGCCGTGCAGGCTTTCCGCCTCGATAATCTCGCCTCGGACAGCGCGGAACAGATGGGAACCCGTCTCAAGGCACGCATGGTTGAAGCGGGATACGGCTACCTCAAGGAAGACGATTTAACCGTCAGCGTGTTGCACTTCGACAATCTGAGCCAACTTGGCGGGCTGACGAACGGCAATGGCAATCAGGACAACCCGAATNNAATGGTGAGGAAACGACGACGCTGCCAGTGTGGTCCGTGACGGTACAGATTAAAAAAGCGTTTATTACGCCGCTGCCGGAGGTGTTAACGCTAGGGGACACCTTCCGCTATCAGTACAAACATGTGTTTGGGACGGAACTGCGCAATGACTGATCGTTTACTGAAACCCAGTCGTTTACTGAAACCCAGTCTTTTACTGAAAACCAGTCGTTTCCTGAGCGGGATGCGCCGCTTCTGGTTTTCTCGCCGCGCTTCTACCGCGGTAGAAACGGCGTTAGCGTTCCCGATTGTGTTGGCGATTGGGTCACTGTGCGCGGATATCTACACCGTCGGGCTGGAGCGGACGCGCATGGAACAGCGTGCGGGCGCTATCGCATCAATATTAGCGATGCAGCAGGAACTGGATGAAAGCGGACTACAGGGGTTGCTCGAGACGGTGTTGCCAACGGAAGGTTTAGGTAATTACCAGCTGTTAATCAGCAACGTGCGCCAGACGGGTGAGCTGCACTGGCAGTTGAGCAGAGGCACGGCAGAGGCGCTGTGTACGGAAAGTGAAACCCTGCCGGAAGAAGAATACCTCCCTGAACTGCCGGAAAGGGACCGTGAAGAAGGCAGCAAAAATATCTCCATGATTGTGGTCGAGATCTGCCGTCAGGGGAAAGATGTGAGCCTGCTGGGTGGCCTCTCACTGGGCGGTCTGCTGCATGCGTCGTCGGTCAACCGGGTCGCTGTCGACGTGGTTGAACTGGACGAGGTACTCAGAAAAGAGGCCGGGCTGGAAGAAAAAGATCAATAGCGACGGGTTTTATACCGGACATTTTTATACCGGACATAGAAGCGGCAAATAGACCGCAAACGGCAGCGAGCTTCTCGTTACCGGAATAATGAAACACTTAAAAAATCTATAGGCATATGAGCAATGTCGTTTTTATTTTCCCGTTTTATGGGCGGGTTGAGTACGCGCTGAATCCAGGAATACAGGATAGGAAGGAATGAAAAAAACCTTACAGAACAGAAGAATAAAAAAAGACGCTACCGGAATTACTCTGTTCTGGCGTGAACGCCTGTCTGCCTTTATTCAGGAGGAAAAGGGTGCGGGCACCGGATTCTATGCACTGGGGGCGATGGCGTTATTGGTGACGGCGGCTTTTATTGTGGATACCTCCACGGCAACCGGTGATGCCACGCAGATCAAGCGCGCGACGGATGCCGCTGCGCTGGCCGTCGGGCATCAGGCGACCATTAATGGCGAAGAATACAGTCAGGAAGAGACCAATAAGCTGGCGTATGACTACGTCAAAAATAATCTGGGGATGAATAAGACCCTGAGTGACAAGCTGGTGGTGGGTGATGTGGCCGTCACGGAAGGGCGCAACAGCGAGACGCGGAAAACCTATACCGTCACCGTCGCCTTCGAAACCAAGCCCAGTCTGCTGAACCTCGGGGCGAAGAAACAGGAAGTGTACTCGACCGCCGAAGTTATCAACCGTCCTACCGAAATTGCCTTTGTCATGCCAGTGACGGGGGATATGAGTGAGGGAGATATCCGTTCGCTAAAAAGCGTTAGCCGCAGTTTTGTCGAGCGTATGCTGAGTAGCGCAGACGGCAAGCGTGACAACCTATGGCTATCGCTGGTGCCGTACAGCCAGTCGGTAAATGTGTACGATGCGGAAGACGCCAACCGCATTCGGCGCTGGTCTACACCGAGTGCACTGAACCCACCGGAGCTGCGTTCACTGTTTGCCAGTGGTGTGGTGAGTAGCCTGGCAGACCGTCGCTTCCCCGATCGGCGCGCTAACCTGCTGTGCATGTATCGTGGGCTGGGGCGGGAAGAAAATTTCTTCTGGGATGAACCGCCCGTTGGGCAATTTCGTGTGTACTACCGTCACGATTTGCCGCAAAACGGCAGCCCCGGCGCACCGCCGATCTCTTGGCGCGGCCCCAATCCCGATCTCTATCCATGGAATAACGGTTCCGACGCAGTCGATACCCGCTTTATCGTTGCGGACAAAGGGTGTCCGAATGCTGCACTAATGCCGCTGACCAATGAAGAAAGCCTACTGAATCAGCGTATCGATCAGTTCTCTGCCCGCTACAACGTGAACTACGCCATCGGGATGTCATGGGCGGGCGCGGCGCTGTCACCCAACATGCGCGGTTCAGACGGCTGGGGTGATGCCACGCTGCCGCTGGATTTCAATCTGGACGGCAACGGTGACGGTCAAAAAGTGATCGTGATGATGGCCAACACCGTCGGTGACTGGTTTGACACCGACAGCTACAACTTCAATCGCAATGAATTTCGTGGTTCGACCGGCACGGATCTTGCCCGTACCTTTGCCGCGCAGCGCTTCCGCGATCTGTGTTCCAGCTTCCGCGCGCGCAACATCAAATTCTATTTTGTCGGCATTCGTCCCGGCGACCCAGAGGATTTTGGCCGCAACCTGTTCGACACCGAAGCGACGCCAGGTCTGCTGATTTGTACCGAGGGTGAGAAACGGATGAGCTTTATCGATGGTGCAGGGTTCGGTGCTGAGGGCGTTGAGGATCAATTGATTAGACGGTTGGATCGTATTGCCGGCCAGATCGAAACCGAGGGCGGCTATGTTCGGCTGGTTGAATGACCGCCAGATGTAGCCAGAAATGACGCGATTTGCCCCTTTATTACAGGACATGACACGATGACTTTTTCCCGCTCAAAATCTGGTTCAGGCTTAACGCGCACGCCGCGTCAGGCGTGGGTATTGGAACCGCGCATGATGTTTGATGCCGCTGCTGTGGTCACGGCAGTGGATGTGGCGGCGACCGTCGCGGCAACGGACACCGCGCCCGGCGTCGATGCCACACCGGTTAAGGCGACAGTCACCATCACCGATTCCAGCGACAGCTTCCAGCCGGTCGATCTGTTCAGCGACGTTCGCGTGTCGGCAGGTAAAGACGGGCAGGAACTGAAAGATTTGGTGATTACCGTTAACCGCACGGGTGCGAATCAGGCATTAGTCATTGATGGTAAAAGCATCGCGCTGGAATCGGGAAGCGGAACGACACGGGCTGACAGTGATGGCTTCTCATACCGCGTGACCGTGAGCGGCGACATCACGACGGTAACTGTGAATATCGACGGTTTTACCGACAATCTCGCGGATACCAAGTCATTGATTGACAGTATTGCCTACCAGCCGCTGGATAACACCGTGGCCGGTGGTGATGTCGTGGTGACGCTGAAAAGCCTGAGTGATGAAGGCGGCGATGATACCGATACTGCCGAGCTGAATATTCATGCGACCGTCACTATCGACAGTAAGATCAATGTGGCGCCCGTGGTGTCTGGTGATGTGGTTCGAGAAGTAGAATCATTTGTTACCGGTACTCTGGCTCATTCTACGGAAGTGGCTTATTCCTCTGATGGCCGCTTTGTCTATGCCGCAGGTGCAGACAACACCCTTTCTGTTTTTTCAGTCGATGAGTTGGGTCGCCTGACGCAGAAGCAGAGTGTCGTCGTTGAAAACCTGGGAACCGTCAATCATTTAGTGGTTAGCGGTGATGGCAAATCGGTCTATACGGTTTCTGGTAACGGTAATCTGGTTCACCTGAGCGTGAACGACGGCCTGCTGAGCTACACCGGCACGATATCGTTGGGAAGTGGCGCCAACGGTGGACTGGCTATCTCCGGTGATGGTGCCCAAGTTTATGTGGATGCGAGCAACAACTATGGCCGGGAAGTTTACGTTTATAGTCGTGATGCTGTGACAGGTGAGTTGAGCCGCGTACAAACGTTAGAGTCGCATCGTAATGGCTCCATCGCAACCTCTGGTAATTACGTTTATATCGCGCATAGCAGTCCACTTGTTTTTGAAAATCATGAGTTAAAAGTCTATCAGCGAGAGGCGGACAGTAAGTTAACGCTGCTCGACACCTTATCTCTCAGTGCTGAAGGGCAGGACGCTATCGACTATGCACTGGCGACATCTCCTGATGGAAAACTGCTGTATATGGGTAACCCTACGGAGAACACGATTATCGTTTATCGCTTGGGTTCTGATAATCGTTTGACTCAGTTCAACACGGTATCCAGTGCTCCTGTGGGGAGTTTGACGCTGAATGCTGATGGCTCGATGTTGTATGCCGCGACGACAGACGGCGCGATCAATATCTATACGGTGGCTGACAGTGGCAACCTCATCCTGACCGGGAGTGCGGCAGGTAGCACGACTGGCGAAGATATTGCTTTATCGGCGGATGGACGATCGCTTCTGGTTTCTGGCGGCGGACTGATTCGCTACTCATCGATTCGTACTGTGATTCACGGTTCTGAAGTGGTGTTAGCCGAGGGATTAACGTTATCCGACGCTAACTTTGACAAGTTGGCAGAGGGGAAAGGTGATTACGGTTCGTCTCAGTTAGTCTTGAACCGTTCTGGCGGTGAATCCAGTGATGATGTGTTTGGTTTTAATGCAGAAAATGGCCTGCGTTTTGATAATGGTCAGATCTTCAAAGGCGAGCAGGCGATAGCTACGTTTGACCAGACTGGTGGCAAACTGACGATTGCTTTCCTTGCTGGAACCAGTCGGGATGACGCTAATAACGTCCTGAAGCAAATTACCTATCGCAACGTCGGTAGTCAGAGTGCGGCCGAAACAGTAGTGCTCGCAGTGACGGCGAGCGATGGCGAACTGAACAGCACGGTGACGACGGTCGCGCTATTGCTGACAGTGAATAGTGCGCCGACGTTGGTCAGTCAGGGCGGAAGTAACCTGACGCTGGATACGCGCGGTACGTCCGTCACGTTGTTCAAAGACACTGTGGTTAACACCGGAGAAGCCGGGCAGGCGCTGACCAAACTGTCGATCGGTATTGATGGCCTAAAAAACCCGTATCAAGAATACCTGACGGTGGATGGTACGGTTATCGATCTGAGTAAGGACAGCGCGGGCACGACGGTAAGCGGCTACCAGTATACCTACACCTATAACGCCCTAAGCGGTGAGTCTTCTCTGGTACTAAGCAGTGCTCAGGGCATCAGCAGCATGGCGATGATGAAGTTGGTCGATGGCCTGAGCTACTCAACCAGCAAAGAGAGCACCAGCGCCAGCGGCTTGCGTACTATTACGCTAACTGAGTTGCAGGATAACGGCGGCACTGCCAATGGCGGAAGTGATACCGCGACGCTGACGGTATCTGGCAGCGTTAATCTGGCTTTAAACGACGTGCCGACGATCGAGATGACCTACTTCCCTGATGCCACACTGTTTTACAACGCGGGGACGCTAAGTGGCTATAACGAACGCGTCTCGGCGATCAGCGTCTCTCAGGATGGAAAAACGCTGCTGGTCACTGGCAGTGAAGGGAACAATAACGGTGGTAAGACCTATCTGCGCGTTTATGCCCGTGATGCAGAAACCGGTGAATTGACGTTATTACAAAGCTTCACGCAGGGCGAACAGGATGACCCGTCCACTCCTGCGATTGAAGTTAACGGTCTGAACACGATTACCACGCTGGTGCAGTCAAAAGATGGTTCCAGCGTGTATGTTGCGGGAGGAAGCGGAAGTGCCTACTCGTTGGTGCAGTTTAGCCGCGATGCTACGACGGGACAGTTGAGCTATGTCGGGATTGTCGCTACACAAGGTGTGAATGGCGTCAGTGGTCTGGATGCGGCGATTTCTGAGATCGTGCTGTCCGACGACGGCACCTCGCTGTATGCCATTAACGGCGTGACGCCAGTCGATGGCGCGACGACTAAAAACGCCGTCGTTTTCTTCTCACGTGATACCACTTCGGGTGCGCTGACGTTTGTCGGTTCACTGTTTGGCAGCGATACGATTCCGCTGAAAAGTCCAAGTGGCATTGTGCTGTCCAGCGATGGGAAATCGGCTTATATCTCCAACCTGGGGAATAACAGCATTACCGTACTGTCACGCGATGTGGAGTCGGGCACCCTTGACTATGTCACCACGATCAATAACAGCACCATAGCAGCTGATGCGAACAGCGCGGAGGTTCCGCAAGACGACCGTTACCTCAATGGCTTGCAGGATATCGTTATCTCACCGGATAACCGATTTGTATACGTGTCATCAAACTCGCAGGGTACCGTGTCGGTTTTCAGTCGTGATACGGATTCAGGAGAGCTGACCTACGCTGGGACGTTGAATTTGTATAGTGCAGGCCATATTCCTGCGAACGCGCTGGCGTTACGTGAACTGGTGATATCCGAAGACGGTTCGGCGCTGTATGTTGCAGCGTTCGGCAGCAAGTCACTGTTGGTGTTTGGTCGCGATAGCGATTCCGGTGCGTTAACGTATCGCAATAGCGTTGAACTATCGATTAACACCGTCAACCATCTGGCCGTCAGCGCGGATGGCAAGAATATTTATGCTGGGGTCAGTACGTTCTTTGCTGGGCTGAATGTGCTTAATGCGGCAGCCAATGCACCTTATAGCCAGACGGCGGATGCCCGGTTTGCCACGAGCGTCACGTTGTCAGACCAGGATCTGGACGCCGCTGATGATTACAAGGGCGCGACGATTACCGTTGGCCGTAACGGCGATGCATCGGCAAATGACCACTTTGCTTTCCAGAACGGCGGCGATCTGACGTTATCTGGCAGCGAGATTCAGTATCAGGGCGCGACAATCGCTACTTTTAGTGTGAATGACGGCACGGCGAAGATTGTCTTTACCGGCAGTGTTACTAAAGCGGTCGCCAATCAGGTTCTGCATCAGGTGACTTACCGCAACGGCGGCGACACGGTAGGCGCAGCCATTCCGATGAAGGTCAACTTTAGCGATGGCGCTAAGGAGACCAGCCTGCTGTTGACACTGGTGCCGAACAAGCCGCCAGTGGTGGAGAATAACGCGTACGTTCCACCGTCGGCGACAGCGGGACAATCGTATACCGCAGAACTACCAGCAAACCTGTTCCGCGATCCTGAAAATGGTGCTTTGACGCTGCAGGTCAACGGTCTTCCTGCGGGATTAACCTTCGATCCCGAAACACGCACCATTTCCGGTACGCCAGCGCTCAATGGCTCTGGAACCTTTACGATCAGCGTGACGGCGAGTGATGAGTCGGGCGCACAGGTGGAGCAGACGCTCACGCTAACCATTGCGCCCAACCCTGAACAAGTCCCCACGATTGGCGGTGAGTCTTCCACGCTGAAAAACGATCAATCTCTGCAAGACTTGTATAATGAGGTCATCGAAAGGAATCTGATGGCGGGGGTAAAAGACACCGCGCTGTCTGCTGACGGTAAAACCCTCTACGTCGTGAGTTCACCGGATGGTGGCTCAGCGGTACTGAGCGTCTTTGTGCGCAATGCAGAAGGGAAGTTCACTCTATCAAAAGTATTCCCTCATTACCGAGAGGTATTTAATAACGATACGCTACAGAACGACAGGTTTATCGACAATCCCTCATTAGCAGGGGCGTCCGAGGTGACCCTGTCCTCTGATGGGCAGTACCTGTATGTGGTGGGCAGTGAAGGCAACACGGTCACTCTCTTCCGTGTGGGCAGCGACGGTGAGCTGACGCAAACGGGTGTTCTGGATCAGGCTGCATTGGGCGGACGTTCGCTGGATGTGCGTTCCCACATCGTTTCTCAAGGCGATTATCTCTACCTCACTGCTGCCCAATCTGATAGTGATAATGACAGCCGCAGCGTGCTGGTGTTTAAGCGCGAAGCGGACGGCAAACTGACATCGGTTTCTCAGGCTAATAATCTGATTGGGGCGAACCGTCTGGTGGTTGATCCGACTGGGCGCTACCTGTTTGTTTCCGGGTCAGGTAGCACAGTCGGCGTCACCGCTTTCAGCATTGATGCGCAAGGTACGCTGGCTCAGGTCGGTCAGATTAGCGGAGCGAGCGAGTATTACATTAACGGACTGGCGCTGTCGCCCGATGGCAAAACGCTGTATGCAATTCATGCCGATGTGGGGAATTACACGCTCAATACGATAGCGGTGAGCGCCAATGGGGTGCTCACGCTGGTATCGACAACGCCAATCACCGATGACGGTGGCGATACCGGCGAAGCGCTGGCGACCGATCTGGTGGTGTCCGCTGATGGTTCGGCGCTATTCGTGATCGGGAAGAACATCACCCTCTTCTCCCGCGCTGAAGATGGTAGCCTGGCGCTGAAACAGACCATTAAGAGTGGTGATAGCGCGCTTGGCACCGGTTTCTTTGGGCTGCAAAACGTGGAATTGAGCGCAGATGGTAAGCAACTCTATCTGGTCGGTGGCGATCAGGTCCTCATACTGAATATTGGTACGGCTGAGGCTGTTTACACCGAAGGCAATGATCCCGTTGTGTTGCTGCCGTCAGGCCGCCTGTCCGACCCGCAGTTTGATGCCTTGAATGAAGCGAAGGGCGACTATAATGGTGCCGTCATCACGGTGGGTCGAGAGAATGGCGGGCGGCCGGAAGATGTCTTTGGCTTGAAGGCGGATAACGGTTTAACGCGTGATGGTGACACTATCCTAAAAGATGGCGCGGTAATCGCGACCTTTACCCAGGTAGATGGCGCATTAACCGTGACATTCACGGCAGCAACAACTAAATCCGATGCGCAGAATGTTCTGCGTCAGATTACCTACCAGAATACCAGTCAGGATCCTGAATTGGCGGGTTCGTCACCAATTTTCACTTTCAGCATTCGTGACAATGACAATAACGTCGCTGACCTGGATATCACCGTCGATCTCGTCGGTGTGAACGATCCGTCAACGTTAACGACGACGGTGCTCAACCCACAGATTCCGGGCAACGGCGAGTTTGTTAAGCTGTTTAAAGATACCCATATCGACACTATCGAGAGCGGACAACGCATCTGGCAAGTAGTGATGACATTTGATGCGTCAGGGCCCAATGAGACGATCAGCGTGGGAGGATCCACGATTGTTCTTGAATCATCCAACGGCGTACGGAAAACCGCCAATGAGGCGGAATATTCTGTTGCGGTACAAGACGGAAAGGCTACCGTTGTCTTCTACTCGATGAAAAATGGCAGTGAGACTGCCAAAATTATCGACAGTATCGGCTACAACTATCTGGGTAACAGTCCAAATGGGGAACGCCACGTTACCCTGAAGATTGTAGAAGACTATAATAGCGGCAGTTCACCGGAAACCACGTTGGATCAGGCGATTACGCTGACGCTGGTGCCTGCGGTAGAAGCCAATACTGCGCCGGTTATCACGATTCCGGGCACCACACCGACGTATACCGAACGTGCCGATCCTATCGTGCTGGCACCGGACGCGACGGTGTCCGATGCACAGATGGACAAGCTCAATGGCGGTAAAGGTAACTACGACGGCGCGACGCTGAAGATTACGCTGGGTGACGGCAAAACGGTGCTGGATAAGCTGGGCCTCAGCTCTGGCAACGGTCTGACGTTATCGGGTGATACGCTTCAGAAAGACGGCGTCACCATTGGTCAGGTCAGTAATAAAGACGGCGTGTTGACGATTCGCTTCAACGCGAATGCTGGCACCATCCCCACCACGGAAGACGTGCAGAATACGCTGCGCCAGATTACCTACGCCAGCGACAGCCATACGCCTGCCGCGCAAGTGGCGGTGACGGTAACGCTGTCTGACCGCTATCTGGACTCTCAGGTCACGGCCTTGTCAGTGGCGATTACGGCTATCAATGACACGCCTGTCGTGGCAAACGACCCGGTGCTCTCAGCCGATGAACTGCGTCTGGTGAATACATACACCGCAATTAGCGGGCTGGGCACGGTGACGGCTGCCGCCCGCACGACAGACGGGCTGGCCGTGTATGTCAGCGATGATAAAGGCGCGATTGCCTTATTCCAGCGCGATGCGAACAGCGGCGAATTAACCTATGTGCGTACCTTCGCCGCCGCAGAAGGCGTGACAGGAATCAGTCGGCTACAGGTTTCTGCCGATGGCAGCAGTGTGTATGCATTGGGTAACGGTAACAACGCCATCATTTGGTTTAGTCGTGATACTGAGGGCAACCTCACTCATAAAGAAACTCTCAGTGAGGGAGAGACAGACCGTTTTGAAGGTAGTCTCTGGAATTCGGTAGATATCACACTGTCGGAAGATGGAAAGACGCTCTATCTCATCAATGGATACAACATCGTCTGGTTTAACCGTGACACCGCAACAGGGGCGTTAACCTATGTTAAGGCGCTGGGCGGCGATATGAATAAGCCGCCTTATCTGTGGGCCCCGACCAGCATCCTCAGCCGTGGCAATCTGCTCTTTGTTACCACCGATCCGAGTAATGGTTCGACGCTGATTGCATATCAGCGCGACGGCGGTGGCAACCTGAAGCCGTTGGGATACATCCGCAACTTTACCGATGCCGCAGGTAATATCGTCTCATTCTCTGGTTTGACACAGCTTACGGTCAGTGCCGATGGTCGTAGCATCTTTGTTGCTAACGCAGAGCACATTGATGCCTTCTCGCTGGATACCGCTACGGGAACCTTCACGCACCTGGCTCGCGTCGCGGCAGAAGGCACGGTGAGCGATATCGCTCTTTCTGCGGATGCGCGGGTGCTGTACGTCACGCAAAGCGACGGTGCGCTCACTCGCTATGTGTTGAACGACCAGACGCTGACAAAACTCGATACGCTGAAAAACGCGGGTACGAGCTTCGCTCATCTGCTGCCGGTTGACGGTGGTCTGATTGCGCTTGGCAACGGTGTGTCGGTGCTGGATGAAGTCTCTCGTCTGCCGGTTTATCGCGTCGATGGCCCTGCAATTATCGTTGCACCGTCTACCGTCCTCAGTGATGCTGAATTGGATGCATTGAACGGCGGGGCGGGGAATTATCAGGGAGCCTCAATCACGCTACAGCGTGGTGAAACGGCATCAGCCGGCGATCGCTTCGATTTTACTGCGGGCAACGGTTTCACCTTAGCGAATGGCGTCATTAGCAACGATGGACAAGCGGTAGCCACCTTCACGCAGGCAGACGGCAAGCTCACCGTGACCTTCACGGCTGCCCTTTCCCGTGCGGATGCGACAGCGCTGGCTCGCCAAATTAGCTGGGCGACGAGCGCCCCGCTGACGGGGAATGCGACATCGCTGACGCTGGTGCTCAATGACGGCGCAGCTGATTCTGCCGCGCGGGCGCTCGGCGTTACGCTGTCGAGAGAGGTGAACCTGCCGCCGGTGGGTCATGCTGATCAGTTCACGCCGCCAACGGCGCAGGCGGGTACTCGCTGGTCTTATACCTTACCAGGTACGCTATTTACCGATCCTGAAAATAATGCGCTGACGTTTACCGTTGATGGCGCGCAACTGCCAGACGGCGTGCGTTTTGATAGTGCAACACGGACGTTCAGCGGCACGCCGTCAGCCGCCGGTGTGTTCAACCTGACAATTACCGCCACGGACAGCGCGGGTAACGCGACGCCGTTGAATGTGGCGCTGACGGTCAATGCCGCTTCAACGCCGGTTGATCCGGGAACGCCGGTTGACCCTGGCACGCCGACGGAGCCTGCAAATCCGGATAACAATACCACGACTACGGCACCGGTGATTCTGGTGCAGCAGGGCGCAAGCCTGCCTGTTGATTCGAGTGAAAGAGAGCGCGACCAGCCGCTGGGAGCGATTGTCGCCGATTTGTCTCGCCCGGAAGCGCAGCCGCTACCGAACAACATCGTTACCGAACCTGTGCGTCAGCGCGATGCCGACACGGCACGTCAGTCGGATGCCCCTTGGGTGCTCGATCCGGTGATGTCATCGCTGATGCCAACGCTGGATCAGGTCAACTTCTCTTCGCGCGCTGAAGCGTCACTACGCGATAACGCCGTGCTGCGTCCGGCTGATTCCAACCTGTTCCTGAGCGTGCGCGGTCAGACAACGGCGCTGGAGTCGGCTTTCAGTAGCGTGCAGGGCGCGTTACAGCCGGATGCCTCCGGCGCGCTCGCCTTTAGCCTGCCGCAGCGCATGTTCAGCGTGCGTGAGGGTAATGCCACGCTGACGCTGCAATTGGCGAACGGACGTCCGCTGCCTGCGTGGGTGCAGTTCGATGCCCGCAACGGCGTGGTGCGTATTACCGATGCCAGCGCGGTGCAGGTTAATCAGATCCAACTGGCGCTGAAAGCACAGGCCGCAGACGGTACCAGCCGGATCGTACCGATTACGCTGCAAACCGGGCTGGGCGATGGCGCAGAGATGGCAACTGACCGTGGTGCGATGCAACTGCCTGTCCACTCTGATGCGCTCCCCACAGAAAACCGCGATGCAGAGCGGTTAGCGCCAGTGGGAAAAACCGCCTTTACCGAACAGCTGCGTCAGCATCAGCCTGAACAGGATGCGCTGCTGGCGGCGCTCAGTGAGCTGAGCAGCCTGCGTACATAGCACACGTAGGCTGAATATTAAGACGAGATTTTATTTACTTAACCACTAACCCTGGCGCTGGCAGGCGGGAGTTTGCCAGATGAAGGGAACAGACAAATAGAAGATGGGGAGAACCCGGGTGAATCAGCACATAGCGCATTTCTGGGATAGCCAGCAACACGACAGTCAGCAGCAGAACGTTCAACACGAGGCTAGACCACGCACCGCGGGTTCCCGGGCGTTACGGATCGCGGTAGCCTTGGCCTGTCTGGGTCTTGCTGGCTGTGCCGTCAAACCTGAGCCGGTTACGATCGAACAACAGGTTGCACAGGCGCTGAGCGACAGAACGCAGATGTTCGCCAATCAGGAACCGGTGCGCGGCACGATCGCGCTGGATGAGGCGATTGCCCGTGCGCTGAAATATAACCTGCAACAGCGGGTCGCTCTGATGGAACAGGCGATGGAAGATGACCTGTTGGGCGTACAGAATCTGGACATGCTGTTACCGAAACTGACCGCGCGCGCGGGGCTACAAACCCGCGACAATGTATCGGCTTCCGGTAGTGAAAATATTGCGACAGGGCAACCATCATTAGCCCCATCAACCAGTCAGGATCAGACCCAGCGTACCGCCGATCTGACGATGAGCTGGAACGTGCTGGATTTCGGCATCAGCTATTTCAACGCCAAAGTGCAGGCGAACAAATCGCTGGCGGCGGAAGAGCGTCGTCGTCGCGTGGTCGCGGATATAACCCGTCAGGTGCGGACGGCCTACTGGGAAGCGGCAACGGCACAGCGCTTGCAGCCGGAAGTGACGACCGCGCTGACGCAGGCGCGTCAGGCGCTGGAATATGCGCGTCAGACCGAACAACAGCGTCTGCTGGCACCGGTTGAGGCACTGCGTTTCCAGAAAAACATGCTGGAGATGGTGCGTCAGTTAGAGATTGTCGACAGCGATCTGGTGGTGGCGAAATCCCGTCTGGCCGCGCTGATGAACCTGCCGCCGTCGAGCAAATACGATGTCGTCGTACCGAGCGAAAGCAGTCTGGTCGCGCCGAAGATGGCCTACTCGCTCGACGATCTGGAAAACTTCTCGATGGTTAAACGCCCGGAAGTGCGCGAAGAGAGCTATCTGGCACGCAATAGCGTACTGGAAACCCGTAAATCACTGCTGCGTCTGCTGCCGGGCGTGTCGTTGTTTGCCGGTATCAACGGCGACAGCAACAGCTATCTGGTCAATCACCAGTGGGCGAACGCGGGCGTTCAGGTCAGCGGCAATCTGCTGAACGTGCTGTCGTGGTCATCGGTGAAACGTGCCGGACAGGCGAATGAAGATCTGGCGGAAGTTCGTCGTCAGGCGCTGCGCATGGCGGTGCTGACGCAGGTGAACGTCGCGTGGCAGGAATATCAGCAGAGTACGCAGATGTTTGGCCGCTATCAGGAACTGGCGCGGATTCAGCGCGGCATCCTCAACCAGACCACTCTCAGCGTACAGCATCGTGCCGAAACGCAAATGGAGCAGGTGCGCGTCAGCACGGAAACCATTCTGACGACGCGCGCGCGCGACCGCAGCTTTGCCGATGTGCAGAACGCGCTCGGTGCGGTGTATCAGGCTGCCGGGCTGGATGTGCTGCCGGATAACGTGAGCGATGTCAGTCTGGCGGCGCTGAGCAGCTCGATTGCCCGCACCACGGGTAACCTTGAGAAAGGCGGCGTTGCGGTACCGCGTCTGTCTCTGGCAACACCGGCTACGCCTGCCACCACGACGGCGTCGACTAAAACAGCGTCTACCCCATCCTCTGCGCCTGCGGTGAAGCCAATTGCCTCGTCCGCGGCTACATCGTCGGCTAGCGCGGGTAAGCCTTATCGCGTGGTGAACACGGATATGTGGGATAACCTGCAATCTCTACAGGCGGGAGGTTCGCGTTAATGGCTTTCGGCATGATGCGTCCGCTGTTGCTGGTCAGTGCGTTAGGTCTGCCCCTGTTGGGGCAGGCTGCGACGACGGGAGACATTCGCGTACAGCTTAGTGCGCAGCGCTATACCGTGTTATCCAGCGAAATTGCCGGGAAAGTGACGGATATTGCGGTGAAAGAGGGCGAACACTTCAAGCAGGGTGATACGCTGGTGACGTTTGACTGCACCGTGCTGCGCGAAAAGCTGAACTACTCAAACGCCGCAGAGAATGCCGCGCGTAAGAAGCTGGCAATTGCCGATCGGCTGGATAAGCTCAATTCGATCAGCCTGTCGGATGTCGATCAGGCGCGATCGTCGGTGTCGATGGCGCAGGCCGAAAGCGGCGTCAATCGCGCCATGCTGCAACGCTGTGTGATTAAAGCGCCGTTCTCCGGTCGCGTCACGGAAACCAAGGTGAAGCGTTGGGAATCCGTGCCGGAAGGCAAGGAGCTGTTGGCGATTTATGATGACAGCGCGTTCGAGCTGGAAATGATCGTGCCGTCGCGCTGGCTGGTGTGGTTAAAGCAGGGCAGCGCCTTTCAGGTCGTGCTGGATGAAACTGGTCTGAGCTATCCGGCAGAAATCAGCCGACTCTCTTCGGCGATCGATCCGGTTAGTCAGTCGGTAAAAGTCTTTGGCCGCATTACCCAGTCTACCGTTGGATTGCTACCGGGCATGAGCGGCGTGGCGCAAATCGTGCCGCCTGATGCAGGCAGCGTATCGCCATGACCGAACGGAATACGACGGTAGCACAAACGGAACAGGATACCCGGCTGGCGCTGCTGGCCGAGCTGTTGCAACTGCAAAGCCGTGCCAGAGCGCGTGAGACGCTGGATGAGTTGGCGTTTTTTATCGTCAACGAGACGCATAATTTAGTGAAGTATCGGCAGGCGCTGCTGTGGGACTGTGATAAACGGTGCTTGCAGGCGGCTTCCGGGCTGGCCTCGCTCGATCACAACGCCCCGTTTTGTACCGAATTTAGCCGCCTGTGCCGCCAGTGGCAGGAAGAAGGGCGTCAAACGCAGACGCTGCAATGCCGCGAACTGCCTGCCGATGACCAGATTTTGTGGCAGGAACATCTGCCGGAATTTTTACTCTGGCTGCCGCTGCGTTTACCGCAGGGTGATACGCCGCTGGTGCTGGTGTTAGCGCGGGATAGCGCGTGGCTGCCTGCCGAGATTGTGCTGCTGGAGAAATTGGCAGATGCCTATGCGCACGCCTGGTCGAGCCTGTGTAAAGTACGCCGTCGTCCGTCGAAAATGCCGCCTGCCAGACGCCGTTTGATCGTTGCTGCGATCGTGGCGCTGGTGCTGATCTTGTTGATCCCGGTTCGCCAGTCGGTGCTGGCTCCGGCGGAGATCGTCGCGCATCGTCCGGTGATGGTGCGCGCCCCTGTGGCAGGCGTTGTGGATGACATACTGGTTCGCCCTAATCAGACTGTCAGTGCTAATCAGCCGCTGGTGCGACTGGACGTACGCGAACTGGAAAACCGGCTGGAATCGGCCCGACAGGCTTTTGCTACCGCCGATGCTCAGTATCGTCAGGCACAGCAGCAGGCGCTGTTCGATGCTAACAGCAAAGCCAGTTTGGCCGTGCTGCAAAGCCGCCGCGAACAGGCACAGAGCGAGATGGATTTTCTGCAACGTCAGCAGGAACGCATGCAGCTCGCTTCCCCGCGTGACGGCGTGGCGATTTTTGACGATAGCAGCGACTGGATTGGGCGCTCGGTGGCGGTGGGAGAACGCATCATGATGATTGCCGATCCACATGATGTTGAGCTGGAGATCCAGTTGCCTGCGGCGGATGCGATTGCGCTGGAAAATGGTGCGGACGTGCGTCTGTTCCTCAATGTTGCACCGAATTCGGCACAGGACGCGCGGCTTGAGCAGATTGGCTACCGCGCCGCGCCAACGCCGGATAATGTGATGGCCTATCGGCTGCGGGCGCGCTTTACGCAGGATGACCCGCAGCTACGCGTGGGCCTGAAGGGGACCGCCAAGCTGTACGGGAAACGCACGGTATTGTTCGTTTACCTGCTGCGTAAACCGCTGGCAGCTCTGCGCGTCTGGCTGGGCGTCTAACGATGGCCGGAGGTGCAACGCCAGCCGCTGGGCTTAGCCCGCTGCGCGATGAACTGATCCTGCACGCCGGGCCGGCTAACCGCGACGGGTCGCCCAGTTGGACGCTGGAAGATCCGCTGCGTGGTCTCTATTTTCGTATCGGCTGGGCAGAAATGGCGATGCTATCGCGCTGGTCGATGGGGAACGCGGCGCAGATCGTGTCCGACGTTAACCAGACTTCTGCGCTGACGCTCGATGACAGCGATGTGCAGTACTTCAATCGCTTCTTGCAGGCCAACGGCCTGACGCGCGTTTCCGGCGATGAGGCGCTGGCGCAGTTTTCTCGTCAGGTGGAACAGTCACGCGTTTCGATTTGGCGCAAACTGCTGAAGAACTACCTGTTTTTTCGCATCCCCTTATGGCACCCCGATCGCTTTCTGGGCGCAACGCTGCCGTGGGTCGAACCATTTTTCAGCCGGACTTTCCTCAAACTGACGCTGCTGGTGGCCGTGCTGGGGCTCTTCCTCGCCGGACGCCAGTGGGAAACGTTCAAGCATACGTTTCTGCACTTCTTCACGCTGGAAGGCGCAGCGTTGGCGGGGCTGACGCTGTGCTTTACCAAGATTCTGCATGAGTTCGGTCACGCCTACACCTGCAAGCGCTTTGGTGCGCGGGTTGCCACGATGGGCGTCGCATTTCTGGTGATGATGCCGGTGTTGTACACCGATACGTCCGGCTCGTGGAAGCTCACCCGCCGCCGGCAGCGGATGGCGATTGGCGCAGCGGGCATGATGACCGAGCTGGTGCTGGCGGCGTGGGCGACGCTGGCATGGAGCTTCTTGCCGGACGGCATGCTGCGCAGCGCCGCGTTTATGCTGGCGACGACAACCTGGATTATGACGCTGGCGATTAATCTCAGCCCACTGATGCGCTTCGACGGCTATTTCCTGCTGTCCGATGGATTGCAGATGCCGAATCTGCAAAACCGTGGCTTCGCTATCGGCCGCTGGCAGATGCGGGAATGGCTGTTCGGCTTAGGTGATGCGCCGCCGGAGCACTTTCCACGCTGGCTACAGCGCACGCTGGTGGGCTATGCCTTCGCGGTGTGGATATACCGTTTCTTCCTGTTTACCGGTATCGCGATTCTGGTTTACCACATGACGTTCAAACTGCTGGGGATGCTGCTTTTCGCGATTGAAATCGGCTACTTCGTGGTGATGCCGGTGGTGAATGAAGTGCGCGAATGGAGTAAACGCCGTAAGGATTATCGTATGAACCGTAATATGACGACAACGCTGACTGTGAGCGCCGTGGTTCTGCTCTTGCTGATGATTCCCTGGCAGCGCGGCGTGTACGCTCCAGCGCTGCTGCGGGCGGAACAGCAAAGCAGCCTGTATATGCCCGTGCCCGCGATGATTCAGCGCATTGACGTGAAGGTCGGCCAGCCTGTACAGGCGGGACAAACGCTGTTTACGCTGTCGTCTGACGCGCTGGCGCACGAACAGAAACAGCTAGAGCGACAAATCGCCACGCTGAACTGGCAAAGCACCTTTCAGGTATTCAACAAGGAAGCGGCTGGCGATCACCAGCGGGTAAAGCAGGAGCACGAAGCCGCGCTGCAAAAGTTACAGGTCTTGCAGCGTCAGTCTGAACAACTGACGGTGCGTGCGCCGATAGACGGCGTGGTGGCTGACATGACAACGCCGCTGGAAACCGGTGAGTGGCTGGGGCAGGGCGAGTGGCTGGCGGTTGTCACCAAGCCAACCGGCGGGCTGGTGGAAGCGTTCGTATCGGAAAAAGACTGGCAGCGGCTCCACACGGGCGCAAAGGGGACGTTTTATTTACAGGATGTGAGCCGTTCGTCGCTGCCGCTCACTATTGTGGAGATTGCCAGCACGGCAACGCGCGATCTGAACGCCGCACCGGAACTGGCATCAATTTATGGCGGCGATATTGCCACGCTGAGCGATGCACAACGCAAGCTGCATCCTGAACAGGCCGTTTATCGCGTGCTGCTCAGTCTGCCCGACGATTATCGTGCTCAGCCGCAGGTGCTGCGCGGCACGGTGGTGATGGACGGTGAGGCGCAAAGCCTGTTGATTCGCGGCTGGAAAGTGGTGTCCGCCGTGCTGATCCGAGAACTGTCATTCTGATCAGTTTTGATTTCTGCGATGTCGATCCTGACTATCTTTCCGTTATTGCCAGATTCTTGTTTGTGCTGGCAGTGGCGTGAAGGAGGGCGCTTATCCCTTCGATTATTTTGTTACTCATATCTCTATCCTATCTATTTAAAATGGCAGAAATTTTTAATTTCAGCGACAAGGTTTGGTGCCATACCGAGATACACGGGGCTACCACGGCGCGAGGTGTCCCTGCGGGAACCTCATCACCGTGTTTCCCCTAATATCTGACATTTGCCGTGGCTTGAACCATCGCGATGAACGTTTCTGTCTAAACAGTGGAACACAAGAGGGCTGACTGTGAAGCGATCTGTCTTGTTGTTGGTGGGTGCCATGCTGGCACCCTATAGCTATAGCGCGCAGGATAATGCGGTGTCGTTATCCGTTTCTGGTTTGAATACCGTGTTGGATAACGGCTTGCTGAAGGTCGCATTCGGGGAGGATGGCAGCGCGACGAGCATGGTGACGGGAGGCAAAAACATCGTCACCAATCTGTCCGGTGCGGCGCGCGATCCGAGTAAAACGCGTAGCGCTTACCTCGATTACTATGTTAACGATACGCATGCTAAAGGCGTCAAAGATTTTGTCCCCGAGCGGATAGAGGTGCTGCGCAACGATCGTGAGATGGCGCATGTGGCTTATATCGACGATCGGGACGGGCTGTTACGGCTTGAATATCACCTGATTATGCGTCGCGGTGTTAGCGGGCTTTATAGCTATGTCGTTGCTGAAAATAGCGGAACTCAGGACGTTAAAGTCAGTGAACTACGTAACGTTTATCGCTTCGATCCCGCTCGGTTAGATCATCTCTACAATGGTGAGCGTCAGGGTAAACCGCTGCTCTACAGCCAGCTTGAAGCGTCGCCGAAGGTACAGGATGAAACCTGGCGATTGCCAGATGGCAGCATTTATTCCAAATATGATTTTGCCGGTTACATGCGTGCCGCGCCTTTCTGGGGCGTTTTCGGTAACGGCGTGGGCGCGTGGCTGATTCACGGCAATCGGGAGTATTTCTCCGGCGATGCGCTTAAGCAGGATCTGTTGGTGCATCAGGATGCGATCATCCTGAACTACATGACGGGCTCGCACTTCGGCACGCCGGATATGGTCGCTCCACCGGGCTGGAAAAAATTCTACGGTCCGTGGCTGCTGTATATCAATCAGGGCGACACCGGACACATGCTGGCGGATGCTCAGCGTCAGGCGCTGACGGAAACCGTCAGTTGGCCGTACCAATGGGTGGATGATTCCCGCTATGCGCGCGAGCGCACGCAGGTGAGTGGACGTGTTGCCAGCCAGCAGGCCGTAACCGTCGTGCTTTCGTCATCGCTGGATGAACCGTTTGATGTGCAAACTCGCGGCTATTCGTATCAGGCAACCACCGATGCTCAGGGGAATTTTGCGATTCCCCATGTGCGTCCGGGCAATTACCATCTGGCGGTATATGCCAACAGCGGTACACAGCCGGGGATAGTGGCAGAACAAACGTTGTCCGTTTCCGGTGATAAGCAAGCGCTGCCTGTGATAACGCTGCCCAAAGCCGAGCCAGTTGTATGGGCTATTGGACAGGCCAATCGGCAGGCGAGCGAATTCCGCTTTGGCAATGAGTCACGCAATACCCGCTGGCAGCAGGAGGTTCCAGCAAATCTGATGTTCGATATTGGCCGCAGCGACTATCAGCGTGACTGGTATTACGCGCAGACCAAACCGGGAAAATGGGATATCCGTTTTGCCCTGCAACCGGAGAAGAAAACCTATTTCCTGAACATCGCGTTGGCGGCCGCGAGCAACAGCGGCATGAGTGAACCGACCATGCCACAGCTGGCGGTAGCGGTGAACGGCACCACGTTGGAAACGCTGACTTACGCAAACGACAAAACCATTTATCGCGGTGCGCTACAAAGTGGTCGTTATCACATCGCCCGTATCCCTGTGTCATCCCGCTTTCTGAAAAACGGCAACAACACAATCACGCTGCAATTAAAAGGCGGCAGCGTGATGTATGACGTGGTGACCTTAAGCGAGGAATAAACCCCGTTTTAACAAGGTGAAGCGCTGGGTTCCGCAGAACCGTGGGCAGGGATAGCCCACGATAAAAAAGCGCAGGAGCGATTTTCAACAACGCGTAGCGTTGGCCCGAAGGGGCGTGGGCAGGGATAGCCCACGATAAAAAAGCGCAGGAGCGATTTTCAACAACGCGCAGCGTTGGCCCGAAGGGGCGTGGGCAGGGATAGCCCACGATAAAAAATTACTTCTGCTCGCTGCGGAGCAACTGCGTCATCTCTTCATCGGACAGTTGGGTGACGCGCTGAACTAGCTCCTGTTCCATCTTGTTTTGCAGTAACTGGCGTGCGATGTTTAGCGCGCTAGATTTCATCCCTTCTTGCTTTCCTTCCTGTAGCCCTGCCTGCATCCCCTGCTCAAATCCCCTTTGGTGTAATTGTTGTGCAATGGTCATTGTGTCCTCCTTATGCGTTGACAGGGGCTCAGCCACTGAATCAATGAACCTGTCTATGTCAGACGTGTTGCCCACTGTCGCGACGTACAGTAATAATGCGTGCCGCAGTGGCAAAGACAGATTCCAGTGTTCAAATAATAGCCCGATGTCGTGCGCCAATTCCAGCATATCCCGTGTTCGAATATGAAAGAAGTTAACGCTTCTTTAGTGGGTTTCAGACCTCTTACAAGCCTCTATATTTGGGATATGACTAGATTTTTCCTTCACCGTGGCAGCCTATTATTGGTTGTATTTTATGTCGCCTAAGAGACGGTTTCGTGCGCCATACCGTGATCATTCATATGTTAAATTGTATATGCGCCCGACGCATGGCGCTCAATCGCCGCCGCCCTGCGAACCCAGGCTTCCGGCTAAATTATGCCGCCGCGCGGTTCCATCGGTGCTCATGACCGCTAATCGAGCCGTCAGTGACGCGTTTACTCGCCCATAAATGGGACTCGCCCTTCGGGCCAGCACAAGTGCTGTTCAAAACGTCGTTGACGTTTTGGCCGACGCGACACTGACTTTCGCGACGTCCTGTCGCTCACTCGGCGTTCATGAATACCGCTGCATAATTTTGTATGCCGGATAACGGCATAATCCCTTATCAGTCGTGGAGTCTATGTATAAAAATCTTGGTAGGGGAGAGTGAACCAGAAACATCAAAGAGTTAAATCCTCCCCTGTGAAGGGGAGGATGAGAGAGGAAGGTTAGTGGGAACTGCCTTTTGATGCGCCGACGCCAGTTTGTGAGCGGACAAACTGTGCATGGAAGCGTGCGCGTTCCTGCTGTCCGGCTTCGGAGCGATCGGTGATGGAGAAGAACCAGATACCGATAAACGCGACCAGCATGGAGAACAGCGCTGGATAGTCGTAAGGGTAAATAGGTGTAGCGTGACCGAGAATTTTCACCCAGATTGTCGGCCCCAATATCATCAAAATGACAGCAGTCAACAAACCCGCCCAACCGCCGATCATCGCACCGCGCGTGGTTAACTTCGACCAATACATCGAGATGATAATAATCGGGAAGTTACAGCTCGCCGCGATGGAGAACGCTAACCCGACCATGAAGGCGATGTTTTGTTTCTCAAACAGGATACCGAGCGAAATCGCCACCACACCCAGCACCATCACGGTGATTTTCGAGACTTTCAATTCATCACGCTCTGTCGCTTTCCCTTTCTTGATCACGTTAGAGTAGAGATCGTGGGACACGGCAGAGGCACCCGCCAGCGTCAGACCCGCGACGACCGCCAAAATGGTGGCAAAGGCCACGGCAGAGATAAAGCCGAGGAAGAAGTTGCCGCCGACGGCATCGGCCAGATGTACCGCTGCCATGTTATTGCCGCCGATGAGCGCGCCCGTTGCGTCCTTAAACGCAGGATTCGCGCTGACCAGCAGGATGGCACCAAAACCGATGATGAAGGTCAGGAAGTAGAAATAACCCATGAACCCCGTGGCGTAGAACACGCTTTTTCGTGCTTCTTTCGCATCGCTGACGGTGAAGAAACGCATCAGGATGTGCGGAAGACCAGCCGTACCAAACATCAGACCTAGCCCAAGGGACAACGCGGATATCGGGTCGGAAACCAGTCCGCCGGGGCTCATGATCGACGCGCCTTTGGGGTGCACCGCTATCGCCTGTTTGAACAAGGTGTCAAAGCTGAAGCCTACTGATTTCATGACCATGACTGCCATGAAGGTGGCACCGAACAGCAGCAGGACGGCTTTAATAATCTGCACCCATGTGGTGGCGAGCATGCCGCCAAACATCACGTACATCACCATCAGGATACCGACCAGCACCACGGCAATGTGGTAATTGAGGCCGAACAGCAGTTCGATGAGTTTCCCCGCGCCCACCATCTGTGCGATGAGATACAGCGCCACCACCACCAGCGAACCACAAGCGGAGAGGCTGCGGATCGGGCGCTGTTGCAAACGGTAGGATGCGACGTCAGCAAAGGTATAACGTCCGAGGTTGCGCAGTCGCTCTGCGATCAAAAACAGAATAATGGGCCAACCGACCAAAAAGCCGAGTGAGTAAATCAAGCCGTCGTAGCCGGAGGTATAGACCAACGCAGAAATACCGAGGAAAGACGCGGCAGACATGTAGTCGCCCGCAATCGCGAGCCCGTTCTGGAAGCCGGTAATGTTGCCGCCTGCCGTGTAATAATCGCTACGTGAACGAGTTCTCTTCGACGCCCAGTAGGTGATATACAGCGTACCGCTGACGAATAACAGAAACATCACGATGGCCTGAATATTCAACGGCTGGCGCTGGACATCCCCTGTGAGGGCATCTGCCGCCCATGCAAGTACAGGCAGCGCCAAAAGCCCGAACAGCATCATAAAGCGTATTTTCATTGCTTTACCTCATTCAGTAACTGTTTGGTCAAACGATCAAATTCACCGTTAGCGCGATACACATAAATACCAGTCAGAATGAAAGAGATTGCGATCAATCCCACGCCAATCGGAATACCGCGGGTAATGCTGGATTCTGGGCTAATTGGTGTTCCCAGCCAACCAGGCGCAAAGGCGATGAGTAGAATAAAGCCGACATAAAGCACCAGCATGATGAGTGAAAGAAAAGCGGCAAAACGCTGCCGCTTGTTGACCAGTTCTCTGAATAAAGGGTTACTTTCAATCCGTTGATAAATGGAATCATTCATCGTAAGTCTCCAGTAATTTGTAGGGTTGAGTGCGACTGCGACCGTCATCCTCTGATTTATCACCACCGACATTCCCGCAAGCCATATCATGGCTTACGGGGATGAAGAGAGTAGTGGGTCAGAGGGTTATTGAGAGGCGCTACTCATGGCCTGCTTTTCTTCGAGCAGTTTTTCGACGACGCCAGGATCGGCCAGCGTTGAGGTATCCCCCAGATTGCTGGTGTCACCGGCGGCGATCTTACGCAAAATACGACGCATAATTTTGCCGGATCGCGTTTTGGGTAAAGAATCGGTCCAGTGCAGGATGTCCGGTGTAGCAATCGGACCGATTTCCTTACGTACCCAATTGCGAACCTCCGTATACAGCTCGCTGGACGGCTCTTCGCCGTGATTCAGCGTGATGTAGGCATAGATGGCCTGGCCTTTCATATGGTGTGGAATACCGACCACGGCGGCTTCAGCAATCTTGGGATGGGCAACGAGCGCTGATTCGATTTCCGCCGTCCCCAGACGGTGCCCGGAAACGTTCAGCACGTCGTCAACGCGACCCGTGATCCAGTAGTAGCCATCTTCGTCACGGCGTGCGCCGTCACCGCTGAAGTACATGCCTTTAAAGGTAGAGAAATAGGTTTGCTCAAAGCGATCGTGATCGCCAAACAGGGTTCGCGCCTGACCCGGCCAGGAATCTACGATGACCAGATTGCCTTCAGCGGTGCCTTCTTGTGGGGTGCCGAGGTTATCGACGAGCGCAGGCTGTACACCGAAGAACGGGCGCGTCGCGGAGCCGGCTTTCGCTTCAATCGCGCCAGGCAGAGGAGTGATCATGAAGCCGCCCGTCTCTGTCTGCCACCAGGTATCGACGATAGGGCATTTGCCATTGCCGATTTTGTTGAAATACCATTCCCAAGCTTCTGGATTGATCGGTTCACCGACGGACCCCATGATCCGAAGGGATTCACGCGATGTGCCCTCGATCGCTTTATCACCTTCAGCCATCAGCGCACGGATCGCGGTGGGAGCGGTATAGAGGATGTTGACCTTATGCTTATCGACCACTTGCGCCATGCGGCTGGCGTCTGGCCACGTTGGTACCCCTTCGAACATCAGCGTAATCGCACCGCATGCCAGTGGGCCATAAAGTAGGTAACTGTGCCCTGTGACCCAGCCAACGTCCGCCGTACACCAGTAAATGTCGCCGGGATGATAGTCGAATACATACTTGAAGGTCAGCGCAGCATAAACCAGATAGCCGCCAGTGGTGTGCAACACGCCTTTGGGTTTACCGGTCGAACCTGACGTATAAAGAATAAAAAGTGGATCTTCTGCGTTCATTTCTTCTGGTGGACAATAATCGTCTGCTTTTTCAACCAGATCGTGCCACCACAGATCGCGCCCGTCCTGCCATTCACCGATCTTACCCGTACGGCGGAAAACGATAACGCTGGAAATGGTGGTGACGTTCGGATTCTTTAACGCCTCATCAATATTCTTCTTCAGCGGAATCATTCGTCCGGCGCGTACGCCTTCATCGGCGGTAATGACCAGTTTGGCGCTGGAATCGATGATACGCCCAGAAATCGCTTCGGGAGAGAACCCCCCGAAGATCACCGAATGAATCGCCCCGACTCTGGCGCATGCCAGCATTGCCACCGCCGCTTCCGGCACCATTGGCATATAAATAGCAACAACGTCGCCTTTTTTGATGCCCTGCGATTTCAGCACATTGGCGAAGCGACATACGGATTGATGCAGTTCACGGTAGGTGACTTTTTTACTTTCCGTCGCGTCATCACCTTCCCAGATGATGGCGGTTTGATCGCCACGTTCGGCGAGGTGGCGATCCAGGCAGTTTGCTGACACATTGAGTGTACCGTCTTCAAACCAGCGGATACTGATGTGGCCTGGGTCGAATGAGGTGTTCTTGATCGTTTTATAAGGTTTTATCCAATCGACGATCTTTCCTTGCTCGCCCCAAAAGGCGTCGGGGTCGTCAACGGATAACTGATACATATCTTTGTATTGCTGGGCATTTATCAGTGCATTTTTTGCAATTGCAGCGGGAATCGTGTGTTTATTATGTTGTGTCATAGCGCTTCTCCTTAAACATGTTAATGCTATGTCAAATAATCGTTAATTGTAGTTAACCTGTTATCTTTGTTTCTTTTTTGCGCGATTGATCACGCAATGGAGGAAAAGCAATGAGGCGTTACTTAAAAGATAGTCTTCTGGTGCAGAAAACAGGCAACTTTTTGTGGTAGTCAAAATGCAGTAAGTGATGTATGTCACAATATGACTGCCAGCAGAATTATCAGTGCTGTTATAATGTGATTAACGATCAATTCATTGTTTTCAATAGTTTATATCTATCGTTATCAAGTTTTTGATCGCCCTTTACGATCAAAAGGCATAAAGATCCCGCTTATTCAGCCGATAGTAAAAATCTTGTTCAGAGTATATTCCTACGTAGGCCAGCTATTTAGCGCGTTCAACGATGGTTGATGTGTTGGATTTTTGTTCCAGTTGTTAATTATATGTAGACTATTAATGAAATAGGCTTATCTGATTATCCACGGGCAGATAAGTGTGAATAATCTACACTTTAGTCGGTTGCATAGCATCGATGTGGATCCTCTTTAAAAGGCGTAAAGATACCGTGTGCTAGCCGCTGAAAAAATGAAGTATTATTTTTGTATCTGATTCAGAAATATCCGGTTTCCAAAAATAAATAACATAGATATACCCAACATCACTGACGCTGAGTAAGGCGGCAGATGTTTGAGCCTCGGTAACATGAGAACGTGTAAACGGTTCCGGTTAGTGAATTCACTATTTTTAGTAGGGGATTTTCTGGGGTAGGGAAGAACACTATTAATCCGGAAACCTTTTACATTCCGGTAGGTTGATTGCTTATCAATGGTGCGCCGTGGCGTCATGGCTCGCTGTGAGATATCTTTTTACATAGCATGATGCAGAGGAAACAATGAGTCTGATATTTGGCCGGAATGAGATTTTAGGCATGCTTTCTCAACCAGTTCAGAATGATAGACGTGCAGTGGCGGTGATTGACGAGAAATGTAAGGTCGTCTGTGCGAATTCCGCTTTCAACGCCCATTTTGGATTGCGTGCTGAAATGAATACGCCCGTCTCAATTGATGATGTACTCCCTATCAACGTGAAGTTTGCCTATCACGATTTTATGACGAACTCCAACATGTTGAGTACGCACGTGGTCTCGGATTTGTTGTCTGATGGCTTTACCAAAAAGCAGCTCAGTACGCTGTCCTTTTCGAAGCTGAACGTTGAAAATCGCGTGCTTTCCCTGCTGATCCTAAACCAGGATGCGATTGAACCTTCGACGAACTTAGCGTCATAAGCTTGAATAATCGGAGATTATCTGGCCGGAAGACTGAAGACTAGAGACGTGTATTTTNNTTTTCCAGTGGAAAATAACGACAAAAGAAAAATTATTATTAGTAACGTTGCAGCAACTGAGCCAGCATCGTTTCCTCAACAAGTAATCGATTTCTCTAATACTCGCTGACGGCCAGTAGAACGATAACGTCGCACTAGTTTTTTGTGAATGAAGAATGAAGGGCATTCTTTATTAACGACGACGATGTTAAAATTAAGAAAAATAGAGAGTTAACTATTTTATTGCATATAATATGCTTCTTTAAAATAAACAGCGAAACGTTTCGATATCATCCAGCTTTTCCTCTTGTCTATTCACCATTCAGGGTGGGATCCCACTTTACTTA
>NZ_JACDSF010000080.1:0-1053 GCF_013449685.1 Pectobacterium brasiliense
TGGCTGGCAACTGGTTGCCATCACCCACAGTGGGCAACAGCCGCAGGCGCTGGAAGAAGAAAGCGGCGGCGAACCCACGACCTACAGCAACAGCTTTGAGGTCATCAGTGCCAAAACCACCTGGCGTGCCGACCTGCCGTACAAGCCGATGGTCGATGGCCCGCAAATTGCGACCGTAGTGGGCCCGGCGGGGGAAGAAATCTACTGCGACGAATACGGCAGAATCAAACTGCAATTCCCGTGGGACCGCTACGGCTCCAGCGACGACCAGAGCTCCTGCTGGGTACGCGTCAGCCAGGGCTGGGCGGGCGGCCAATATGGCCTGATAGCCATCCCACGCATCGGCCATGAAGTGATTGTCAGCTTTCTCGAAGGCGACCCGGACCAGCCGATTGTGACAGGCAGAACTTTCCATGCCACCAACCCCTCACCGTATACGTTGCCGGAGCATAAGACCAAGATGGTTATTCGCTCCGATACGCATCAGGGAGATGGCTATAACGAACTGTCTTTTGAAGACGAATCAGGGCGAGAGAACATCCATCTTCATGCCCAGAAAGACATGTCGGTCAAGATATTGCACGACATGACGACGCGGGTCGATGCCAGCAAGGTGGAAAGTATTGGCGATAACCGCAGTACCGAAATCGGTCAACATCACCAGCACCGGGTAGGCGGCAATATGAACCTGACAATAGGCGGTCAGGGGCTCGGATTGCTGGGCGGGTTGTTCAGCCTGATGGCCAACAGCGGTAAATTCATGAAAAAGGAATCGGCCAAAGTGGGCGAGCCCGGTGTGGAGCAATTCGCCGATGATATCAATAAGGTGGGTGCCGTGGCAGAGACTTTATCATTGACGGCGGGAAAATCGTTTACCGACGCCGGCGGATTCAAAAGCAAAGCCGGGCTGGATTTGGCCTCAAAAGGCACCTCACTGGCCGGAATGCTTTCCAGCCTGATGCCCGGTTCCGGTATTTTTAACACCGTCGTCGAAAAATTTCGGTCAGATACCACCGGGATTGCCAGTACCGAACAGGTTGGCCTGTATAAAAA
>NZ_JACDSF010000080.1:1210-2161 GCF_013449685.1 Pectobacterium brasiliense
AGCAGTGACAAGCCGTTCACGGAAGAGTGTCCGTACAAGAAAAAATAAGGAGTCAGGATGCTGGAAAATCCCTATGACGCGGTGAGTGACGGCCTGAAACAGGTGGTATTTACCCCGGCGACCACAAGGGTGGATGAACAAGAACACGCTCTCTATACCTATCTGTTGCTCAATGCAGCAGCCAGCCCGGACATCGCCATCTGTCTGGAGGGGTTCGCGCCACCTTACCGTTCGCTGTTTGATGTATCGGTACTGGACAGTCTGGGTCACGTTGCGCCGTATCTGGTTCAGATTGACGCCCACAGTGATGTGCTTGACTGGTGGCTGGCTGAAGGCTATATGCAGCAATGGGGCATCATGGTGCGTAGCACGCTACCGCTGATACCGCTGGTCAGGCATTTCAAAAAGTTCACCAAAGTCATCAATAACGGCAAAACCTACTTTTTCCGATTTTATCAGCCTAAAACCTTTAATCAGTTTATTCCGCAACTGACGCCCGCGCAGCAGACAGACTTCTTCGCCCCGCTGTATGCCGTCTATGCCGAAACGCGCAATGAGCCAGAACAGCTCATGCGTTACACCCATGATGTCGGCGGATTACAGACGGCGCAACTGATAGTACCGGTTACGCTATCACCTGAGGAGAGCATGACGCATGTGGCAGTTTAATGACCTGCAAATGGAATCACACCTGATGAGTGACGAGGATTTCTCCCGCTGGTTTGTTGATGAGGTGATGGAGGAAACACTGCCGGAGCACAAAGAGGGGCATACGCCAGAAACGCTGTACACCATGACGCGGAATGGTCGGGAGATAGCGAAAAAACTTGAGATTCATAAACCGACCAATCAGGCGAAGTTTTTGTATTTCATGTGGGGCGTCGGGTCGAATTTCTTCGAGTTTGACGGCTTTAAGCAAATCCTGGCGGATACGACGCGGAAGGAAGATGA
>NZ_JACDSF010000081.1 GCF_013449685.1 Pectobacterium brasiliense
TATGTCCCGGCGTAGTCACACGTTTCTGTTGCCCTTTGCGCATCCAGTCCGCGCCGATTTTCGGGTTCAGGTCGATATCCACTTCATCCTGATAAAATACCGGATGGTTTGTCTGCTGCTGGGCGACGGCCTGTTCGATGGCGAGTCGCTTTTCCTCATAATATGGGTCTTTGATTTTCAGTGTTGGCGCGGCTCTGCGCCAGACAATACCTGCCCGTTTCAGGTAGCGGTGCAACGTGGCGGGATGAAGCGCTACATTAAAAAGCCGATTAACGATAAGCGCCAATAACTCTGTGCTCCAGCGGGAACGCAGCCAGCCAAAGTCCTGAGGGGAATGCTGAACCAGAAGCGGCAAAATATGCAGGATATCCGCGACT
>NZ_JACDSF010000082.1:0-523 GCF_013449685.1 Pectobacterium brasiliense
TTTTTGACAGGTTTATGACTTAATGAAAAATAATATCTGACCATAAATAAAAATTTCGCTAATAACGTCTCTATTGGGCACTGTTAACGATTTCGGTATTGAATCATCCATAAAAAGCGCCCAACATTCAGCCCTCAAAAGGAATGTTTTACTGTCAAAGGAGAATGGCAATGCCGGGTGCTGCCCGTCTCAATGATATCGGAAGTGGTCATGATTGCTTCCCTGAAACCCCGATAATTGAAGGCAGTTCTGATGTCATTATTAATGGTCAGCCTGCCGCCCGACAGGGTGATGCTGTTCTGCTTCACGGTTGTCCCTGTCCCAATGCACCCCATGGTGTTCATTCCCGAAAAATTGCCGAAGGTTCATCCACCGTCATTATTAACGGCAAGCCCGCTGCGCGTATTGGGGATGGCATCAATTGCGGTGGTGTCATTGTCTCTGGCAGTGGCAACGTCATCATTGGTGATACACCCCATCGTTCTCCCGTTCAGGACTGTGCTAAACAGGCAGCATTAACCCG
>NZ_JACDSF010000082.1:634-5616 GCF_013449685.1 Pectobacterium brasiliense
CAGTATGCGCAGGCAGCGAAAAAGAAAAACACGTCTTCTGCTGTTTCTCCTCCTCAGTCATTTGCCGGAAAAAACGAACCGTTACCGAAGACCCCGCCCGGTGCGATTAACAAGCCTCAGATACCCCCGATGGAGCCGTGGTATAAAACGGTTTTTGATCTGTTAGTGGGGAAAGCGGATGCGGCAATGTTGCCGCCCCCTCAACCAGTGGTCATGGCAGGTACGGCAGCACAGGCGGGTGCGACCGCTGCTGCGGGTGGCGTTGTGGCTCAGGCCAATCAGGATGCAGCAAAGGCACTGACACATCAGATGAAACGCCTTTCTGGTCCATCAATCTGGCAAGGCCAGTTGCAGATGGCACAGAGTTTTCTGCTAATGGGGGCGCTGATTCAGGATCTCCTGAAGGGTGAGAAAGCAGACTTACTGACACCTGAAAAGTTATTGGAGGTAGCGAAGAAACAGGGAACGGTGCCCAGCCGTGTGCGTTATCAGTGGGTAGAAGATGAGGAAACCGGCAGGCTGAAGGCGGTTGGCTACCACACCAGTATGGAAAGTGGTCGCGATCAGGTGCGTGTCAGATTACTGAAACATGATTTCCCCAATAACCGTTACGAGTTCTGGGAAGAGGGCGCAACAGGGCCGACGATTTTATGGACACCGGATAATCCGGGGATGGAATTACCCACAGATACGGCACACGGCGAACAGCCTGTTATTCCGTCAGCAGTGCCGGGATTTGAAATTCCAGAGATGGATGATGTCAGTATTCTTGCGACACCAATGCCGGACGAGAAGGATTTTCGGGATTACATTCTGGTGTTCCCTGAGAATGCGTTTCCACCGATTTATATTTATTTGAGTAAGCCTCCGGTCAACTTGTTAGATGTGGATTTGTATAGTAATTTTGTTGGTAGACCAAGGCAGGGGAAATATCATGCTGATCACATGCCTTCTGCTGCTGCGGTAGAAGCTTTCTTAAGAAGGAAATATCCTCACTTAAAAGAAACTCAGATAAAGACGTTAAGTAAAAAGGTTGCTGCATTGATTATTCCAAAAGAAGTTCATCAAAAAATTAGCCAGACATACGGTTGGCGAAATCAACCGCATGTTATAGAAAAAGACTCTCAGGATCTACGAGCAGCGCTTGACCGTAATCTTGATGCTATTAAATCAGCGTTAAAGGAGGCTGGGGCTACGGATGATGAGATAGAAGCTGCAAGGGAAAAAATGCATGGTTTGAATGATAAGCAAGGATTATATAAATGACAGTAAATGTTGATGCACTTATTAGACATCTCGGTGAGAAATATTCTGATATTATTGCTGCAGGTTTAATTCCTTATAAAAAAACGCCTAAAGGCTCTTCAGGCTCTCCAGTACTTAGTTTGGATATGCCAAAAGAAGGGGTTTTTCTTGCATTTGAACGAAATGAGAAAACTCTCATAGAAATTACTTTTATGATTCAGAATAAAAATGTTGCAGGTTGGGTCTTCCCGAATGATCTTCCTGCTCCATTACTGAGGCAGAGCAAGATGTCTCGTGAGTGGGTACATGAGGTATTTGGTAATCCAATACGTAGTACTCCACCGCAAGTCATAATGAATGAGTCGTTTGGATGGGTTGACTTGTTTTCATCAGGGGTGAGACATATTCAAACCAGTATCCAGATAGATTACGATGAGGACAATATAGTTACCGAGGTCGCATTTATTCTAACATCTACGCTGCGGTGGTAGTTAGGCTCGACCTTCACTATTTAAGTTAATGTTTCCTATAGTGATTTTTGTGAGAGATTGAGATGATCGAGGTAAAACACAATCTGTGTTTATTCAGCCTGCAACTCTATAATAAACAGGGTTGCAGGTTGATATGTTCATCAGAACTGAAGATCTTTCAGCTTTTTTCCGCCTTCAATAGCAGCAGAAATTGCTTTAGGTGTACGTTCCTGACCTGTACATAATTTTCATTGCCGCTTTCATCGACATTACCTACGACAATGGTTAGATGGTAATTTTATTATTAATTTAACTCTTCCAGTGAAAAATAAGAAGAGAGGGTAATGAATTGAGTAGTAAATATAACTGTCCATGCCCGTGCTGTGGTAAGTATGAGTTCGACGTGTTAGGTGAATATGATATTTGCTCTCATTGTGGATGGGAAGATGATCCTTTTCAGTCTAAAAATCCTGATAGATGTGGAGCAAACAAGATGAGTTTAAACGAAGCTAGAGAAGCTTTTAAAAATGGCCAAAAAGTTAAATGATGTAATAGTAGGGATACATGGCGAGTTATTATTTATTTGATGTTATTTCTTTAAAAAATGATCTTCCAGAGGAAGGGTTGAAAAAAGGAATGCTAGGGGTTATTGTTCACATTTATAACGAACCATCTCCTGTATATGAGATAGAGTTTTGTGATGATAATGGTGAGACACTGGCTTGTATCACATTAACACCAGACTGTTTCAGTAAGGTTTATTTTAAAAAATAGTCTGATGATCTACTTATTAAAATAAAAAACTCATAACGACGAACTGTAATCAAAAAAATTAAATAGCAGCACAACAATCTGTATATGCTGCTCAACTTCCCGCACAATTAAAATTGTGGCCTTAATGCGTTATCCTCATGGCTCTTTCCTTAGTCTACTGGGATCACTTCTGGCGTATGAAAAGTACGAAATAACAGATCAAGCCGTTCCCACAAAACAAAGATCAAAATCTCTTTTGCTTTAAGTTCATCCAGTTCAATAACGGCATAAGCTAATGCCCGACACTGATCGATGATTTCTTCCAGTTCCAGAGGTGTGTTATCGAACATGATAAACCTCCGTTGCTGGATATGGCAAAAAAGCAGTAGCCAGATGCAGATTTTCAGGAAGGGAATAGGTAAACTGACAGACAGCCATAGCGTTATCCTTCTAACGTTGAGGTTAGCCCTTGTCTGGTATTGCAAGTACCGTTCAGGGGCGAAGCTGGTTTATAGGTAATCTTGTATACAGGCGTGAACCTTATCGGCTGCAATTTAAGACTAGGACTGTTACTAGTCAATTCAATTAGTTAACGCGATACAAAAATCCATACCGTGCAAGTATCCAGCCTTTCAGACCCGTATAGCTTCAGAACTGCGTGAACAGTTGGATGTGGTCGGTTGCGAATGATGGGATAAGTCTGGGGTGTTGGTTTAAGTAATTGGTTCGGCAGAGCTTAAACGGTTCTGTGTTGAGTTGAAGGGGGATATTTAGCATCGCCTTTCATTGAAAATATTTATTTCAAATAAAATTCATTATCACTCATTGACAATATAACTCACCTTGTTATATCTGACTATATCTATAAATAACATAAGCTTTTAAATGAAAATATTAATTAACGTACAAAACAACTGGCCTGATAATGTAAAAGAACTCAATTCAGCTAAATATGATCAAAATGAAATCCGTTGGTGTGGTAAAGAACTATTCTTTTTACATGAAGATGGAGCCGTTTATCAATCATATGTAACAATGCCTTTTATCGTTGATGTTGATGAATTTTCTTTATTTTCGTTAACAAAAAAAGACGATAACTCTTTTTTGATAGAGAAAATCACTGATTGGCCTAAAGGTGTCAATATTCGAAAAGGATTTATTCGCGCTCAATGGGGACACAAATCCAATGGTTGCTGTTGGTATGTGTTTCCTGATGGTAGCAGTATGTATGCCTATTTTGATGCTCCACTGATTAAAGAGCATCATAGGATATATAACGTAATGCCTTTTATTTTATACGAGGTCTTGAACTAACTTTTCTTTTTAGTTCTTCAATCTTTATCTGTGCTTCTTCCAATGAGTTACAAATAGTAATCACTCGTTGGTTAACGGTATCGAAAATTAGGTGCATTTCTAATTCAATGGTAGTCTCTTCATTACCATCAAACCTATATGATAAATTGGTTTTATGCGGAGCAATGACATATCTCTCATCCATGATTTAACCTTATGCTGTGTGTTATTTAGGCGATGATTATAACGCACCATTAACGCAATAGTTGAATGAAATGTCAGCCATCCGTGGCTTTTTCAATCTATCCCTTCTGCTCAAACTCAAACGGCCTGACCATCCCGTTGTGATTATCATTCTGAAACCAGAAGCGCATAAAATGGCTTGTAAAAATAATCATATACGAAAAATTAATAGAATAGTCGAAAAGTTCAGGGTGAAATATTAACATTCTTTTCACTAAAATTCTTGTGAAATATAGTTTAAATAGTAGTGGTAACTTGACATATTTAAATAAGTATATTAATTAACGATTATGGTTTTAAGGTTTTTTAATAAAAGGTGGAATAGTTATGGTTTCTTATGGTTTTATTATTTTTGTCGGGATTTTTTGGGTTATAATAACAGGAAGAATGTCTGGGAGTTCAGAAGATGCTGATAAAAACATCAAGATAAGACGTTCATCCTATCTTGATGGTCCATCATCAGGAATTCTTTAATTTCCCGACAACAATTGCACCACGGGTAACAGAAAAGCCCGTATCACCGAGATATTTTTTGTTGCCGTTACTGAGAATGGCATGATTCTGTTCTGACGTACCGAGATTCAGAGGCAGAATGTTCACAACCTCATACCCCTCTTCATCGAGTTTGTTATAAGTATCTTCAAGTGCTTTGGAAAATTGATCATAATCTGCGAGTCTTGAGGTTGGCAATTCAACAGATTTTGTTTTTTTCCACCAGAAATATCCTTCTGTAACTTGATCTTCATATTTACCAATGCCAGCATAAAACCATCGGGTAACAAATTTTTTCATAATTTAAAATTCCTTTTTATCACATTAGTTTTTTCTGCTTTACGAAATTTCTTTGTTTGCTGGCACTTTGTTATACGGATTTGTCAGCAAGGGTAGGCCGAATATTTATAGTGCCAGATTATGTTCTGAGAAGAATCAAAAAGCCAGAAGGAATAAGGTTTTTAGCAAAATAACGGGCCATCCGTG
>NZ_JACDSF010000082.1:5689-6805 GCF_013449685.1 Pectobacterium brasiliense
TTGCTTTAGCATCACGGATCTGGCTACAATCTTTCATTCATTGTGATGATATGATAATGCATAGGGAATGGCAGTTTGAATAGACATAATAATAAGTTAATGGAAATTCCTGCTGATTATGTTTTCCATGAAAATCATAATATTTTGCATCCGGTGAACAATACTGAGCATTGGGGTGAAGTAAAAATAACCAGTAAACAGTTCAACCAACTCGGAGGGAAGATTTTTCTTCGTGCGGGTAAGCATATTGGTCCTCATAAAGGTTTTGGTGTTAGGCATATCTGGTCAGAACGAGGGGCTAAGCTTACTCAGTGGGGATTTCCTACCATCCATGATGTCCCTCGTTTTGTCTCCGAGATTATTGTTCATCAGGCAGGGATAGTATGTGAATTTCCGGAAATGGGGGGATACCACCGTGTGGTTGTTCTGAGAGGGCGTAAAGGATGTGCTGTGTTAGCGGCATTTGACAACCCCAATGATGGGGGTAGCCTTATCTATAGCGTTGTTACGGCATATCGCAACATAAATCCAAACGGTACATTGGTAGCACAAATTTCTGTTTTATAAATGAAAAGGCGCTCTTTTCAGAACACCTTTTTCATTATTGAGGTTGGTAGTCGCAGCGCTTGCTTAGCTAACTCTCTCTGAGTTGGGTCACATGCCAATCATAAATTTGCATTTATGATTACCGCTACCATAAGGTCGGTGAACCTTACAATCCACACTATCGAACCAATATCACCGTGATATCCGATAGCCCTGCTCTTATTAAGCCTCACAATTATCCTACTCAAATTTGAGCAAGAGTCAAATTTATCCCTTCTGCCCAAACTCAAACGGCCTAACCATCCCGTTGCTGTTAGCATCAAGAAAATCAGCCCACCACTGTAGCATCAGCCTGCGTTCATCAAGATGCTCAGCAAGATGGATGTAAGCAGCGCGGACATTGTTACGCTCCTTATGGCTCATCTGACGTTCAATAGCATCTTTTGACCATAAGCCGGATTCAATCAAGACACTACAGGCCATAGAGCGGAACCCATGACCACAAACTTCTGTTTTGGTGTCATAGCCCATTTTGCGCAGTGCCTTGTTGATGGTGTTTTCACTCATCGG
>NZ_JACDSF010000083.1 GCF_013449685.1 Pectobacterium brasiliense
GGTAATGACTCTAATTGGTTGAATTGACGTATACTGCTCGCTTTTGAGGTTTTCTTATGGCCAGCGTTACTGTTCATTGTCCCCGTTGTCAGTCTGCTCTGGTTTACCGACATGGGCAGAACCCTAAAGGCCGTGATCGGTTCCGCTGCCGCGATTGCTACCGCGTGTTCCTCCTCACTTATACCTATGAAGCCCGTAAGCCCGGTGTCAAAGAGCAAATTACCGAAATGGCCTTCAACGGAGCGGGCGTCCGAGATACGGCAAGGACACTCAAAGTCGGTATTAACACCGTCATTCGCACGTTAAAAAACTCGCGCCGAAGCGAATAACGTCATCTCCGGTTGCCCATGCGGATGTGGCACTCATATGTGAACTTGATGAGCAGTGGAGCTTCGTTGGCAGTAAGGCGCGACAACACTGGCTCTGGTACGCTTACAACACCAAAACCGGTGGTGTACTGGCCTACACTTTCGGTCCACGTACCGATGATACATGTCGGGAGTTGCTGGCCCTTTTGACGCCGTTCAGCATTGGCATGATAACCAGTGATGACTGGGGCAGCTATGCCAGAGAGGTGCCGAGGGATAAGCATCTGACGGGTAAAATCTTTACGCAGCGCATTGAGCGTAACAACCTGACTCTCCGTACGCGAATCAAGAGGCTGGCTCGCAAAACGATTTGCTTCTCGCGCTCAATAGAAATCCACGAAAAAGTCATTGGAGCCTTCATCGAAAAATATATGTTCTACTAATTGGAG
>NZ_JACDSF010000084.1 GCF_013449685.1 Pectobacterium brasiliense
ACAGGACGAGTCCATTACGTCGGCGGCAGCAGTAAGTGTTCTGATTTATTTATCAATCTGTTAGAGGCATTACGGCGGACATATCGGCGAGCGAAAACCATTACGCTGGTCGTTGATAACTACATCATTCATAAAAGCCGTAAGGTGGAATGCTGGCTGGAAAAAAACAAGAAATTCCGGTTGCTGTTCCTGCCAACCTATTCGCCATGGCTGAATCCAATAGAGTTGCTGTGGTTGTCGTTGCACGAAACGATAACGCGTAACCATCAGTGCCGGTATATGTGGCAGTTACTGGAACAGGTAAAGCGATTTATGAATGCCGCTTCGCCGTTCCCCGGCAATCAACATGGTTTGGCTAAAGTGGAGCGGTAATATGCAAAGCTATTTAG
>NZ_JACDSF010000085.1 GCF_013449685.1 Pectobacterium brasiliense
GCTGATATCACTGCTGCTATGAAAAACAACATCCCCATGTTTTACTGCGGTAGCTATATACCCGTCATACTTCAAGTTGCATGTGCGTTGGCTGCGCTTAGTCACTCGAATCACTTACCTGAGTAAACTCATCGGGATACCCTCTCTTACTGCCTGCATGAAACTCGAATTATTTAGGGTATATACGCAATACCAAACCAGTACTTTTACACCTATAAATAAGAACATGAGAAATTTAAGTTTACTGCAAACCTTGAATTAATAAATCATTTACTGGCACATGCATATATATTCCAGTTAGCTGTACTTTCATACCCTGAACCATTTCCACCTCCCCCATGAGTTGTTGTTTTTGACCAACTACTTATTAACATTGGATATTGATTATTGTTGCATGAGCACTGTTTTGTGACTGAATTTGTAAAATAACAACTTTTATTATTATTTTGATCGTTATAAATACCATAAATACCAACAACAACATCTGATGACGGTTTTTTCCATGTCCCGTCAGAGCAAGAGTAAATATCTCCAGCACTGTCTTTACTGATTGCACCGAGGGATACACATGTCGCACCAGAGACAATGGTAGATATGGGCTGTAAATATTGCCCTGAAACAGTACCTGATGAAGCGATGTTTCCTGACGCAGAAATGGCCCCTGTCGTTTTTCCATCATTTGAACCCGATAAGGTAAGGTCGCCTCTCACTCTCTGGCTTCCCCAGATATCCAGCTTAACAGAGGAATTGTTATTCCCATTCAGGGAAAGGTAGCCATCACCTGCTCCGCCAGATACATTCAACAGGATCATATTTGGATCGCTGGTACCACCACCACCAATCTGAAGTTTGCTGCTCTGGGTTTTGGCTGAAATGTAGTTTTCAGAGTTGATGCCATTTTTTACCGTAAGCTGGCTGTTCATCGATACGTTCTTACCGAAGGTGGAAAAACCAATAACATTTAAATCCTCAGACACATTGACGTTCTTGGCAAAACGCCCATAGGTGCCATTAAATGAGGTCGCGTTCACGTCACCCGATGCGGTGATGTCTTTGGCGTTGTTGATACTCTGGCCGCCCATATTCAGATCACCCGTCATAGGGAGTGTGCCATCACGACGCAGGTAAACCGAATACATTGAGGAATCGTATCCTACACGGTAGGCCAATAGTCCCGCCGCATTAATCCCACTGTAGCTATTTTGATTCTCAGCCCATTGACCAGCGGTTCCCGATGCCACCGTTGCGGATTGCGTCATACCACTATCAATGCCAGCCGCCTGCATAGCACGGCCTAATAAGTCATAGCGAACACGGTTCCCTTCTGACCACGGCAATGTGGTGATAACCAGTCCGTTAATAACGTAATTAGGTGAACTCCCATCGCGCTTTAACATGATTTTATAAGATGATTTCTGCGCATTGATTCCGGTATAACTGACAGGCAACAGCCCTTCATTCACTAATGTTTGATAAGTGATTTCACAACCATTAGCAGAACAGGTTCTTGGTCCCGGATCGCTGCTCTGGCTGCTGCTTGAAGTTAATGTTGAAAGTTTGTCATAACGGATACTGATATAACGATTAACCGCTTCTCCCATCTGTTTCATTTGAGCACCAACGGTATTCGTCACTATTTTCTCTTGATCGCTTTTCATGTCCTGAAACTTCATGAAAGCCATTGCCGTGCCGATACCTAACACCAATGTGATTTCCAATAGGGAAAACCCTTTTTGATTTGTTATTTTCATTTTCACCGTCCTTTTTTATTTACATACATCTTAATTAGCAAAAATAAAAAAAAGGTTCAAGGAATTGGATTTAAAAAATTTATAATTTGTCAAGACAAATATGCAGTGGTAAAATAATTAAAACCTAGAATGATTGTAAATTTACAAAAAAAAGCATCTTGAAATGATATTAAGAGGTATTTATGACTCTAACGAGTAAAATTTCAGAACATAATAATCAATGGTCAGAGATGTTCATAGCAGAAAAAATTCGTATTGAAAAAGTGTTTGGCTCCAAGGTCATCAATATTCACCATGTCGGGAGCACTGCAGTTGCAGAATTATCGGCAAAGCCCGAAATAGATCTTTTAGTAGTAGTTTCAGACTATGGAGACGAGATAAGCATTGACATAGGAATGATATCTCTAGGGTATGTTCGTGGGAAAAACCTTTCAGAGGGGCATCATTTCTACCGTCGTAACATAAATGACATACGTACGCATAAAGTACATGTATGTTTAAACGGACATGAACAAATATTTCGAATGCTCTGTTTTCGAGATATTCTTAGAAAAAGTGCAGATTTACGAAAGGAGTATCAAAATTTAAAACTTGAACTGGAATCAACAAACAAGCTAGGGATTAAAGAGTATTTAGCAAAAAAAGCACCATTCATTAACCGGATTGTAGACTCAGAATTGAAAAAATCCGAATGAATTAATATGCTCATACATTTTATTGGGAAAGCAAACATTATCCATTATACTTAACTTACTATCCCGCCCTCTAGGGCTTGATCAACAGCTACCGACCTAAAAACGAGTTTTAGGCCGGTTCACCCATTTACTTAATCTGTGAGCCTACTGTATTCGCCATAATATTTTCCTGATCGATTTTCATGTCCTGAAACTTCATGAAAGCCATTGTTGTGCTGATACTTAACACCAATGTGATTTCTAGCAAGGAAACCCCTTTTTGATTTGTTATTTTCATCGTCATTTTACTTACAGGGTAAATTCAATTTATTATCACAGTGATAGAAAGTAAAATAATGAATAATCACATCAATAACCGAATGTAATAACATTGCTTTCATTAGAACAATACTTAGTGATTTCATCGATATTTTTAGCGCCCTGATTCACAGTACCACTGGTTCCGACTTCATTACCTTCTTCATCATAACCTTCATTATCGCCAACAGATATACTTGAAAACATGGATGCCGTTGCTAACACTATCTTGGCGCACTCAACAGAAGGAACATTACCGTATGTAATAGAAAAATTACTCATCCCATAACTAAAATTTACGGGTCCTTTCCATATATTAACCACCTGATAAGTATTCCCAACTCTCATTTGGCTTGGTATGATTTTCGCGTCAATTAATGTTCTTGCATTGATGCCTGTATAATTAGGACTGGAGCCATAAATAGCATTTATTCCAGACACAATTGCTGTAATATTTTTTACTTCAATCTCTGCACGCTGTGCTGCCTGAGCCTTGGGGTAAATCATAAACGCACTGACAATCAACCCTGCAATAACACCTAAAACCAATATTAGCTCAAGCAGAGAGAACCCTTTTCTATATTTTCTGTTTTTTAATAGCACCATGTTTAACTCCTTTTCATCCAAACGATGAAAAACAGATAAACAATTACATTGAATCAAACAATAGATAGCGGCATATAATTAGCGGGATAACTGACGAACGGATGACATTAATGTTAAAATACCTTATCAAAAATATTTTTACTAAATTTTATTTCTTCTTATATTGGTTACCGCCTGCTGTATTAAACTTGTGTCATCATAACCGTTGAGGCTTTCATCTTTAACATCATTAACTTCTCGATACAGGCTTGAATGTTTTTCACATATACTTTTTGCTGAGCATACCATTGTATTAAATAAATCGTCTGTTATTCCTAATGAGTTTGGGTCAGTTTTTCCATCAAGATAATTTCTGTAAAAAAGCAAAAGCGCATATTTGTATCCCACATAAGGAACGGGATATGTCCTTCCATCAGGATGCTGCATACGGTATGCATACGACACTTTCGTTCCTTTAGGTAAAGAATAAAGATTCGTCCCTGTAGCAAAATCTTGCGCAACAAAAAACCTGTCTTTGTTTAAAAAGATAACTTTCCGAGGCTGGTATCCTTCATGAAATAATTTATCCACGAGGTCTTTTAGTTTAACAGCATCTATCTTTCCTAATTGGGATAAGTTTGGAATATTCACCTTACTCATCAAACCGCTGTGCCTTAAATCTTTCACAGCATCGGTCCATTTTGTTCTCTCTTTTACTGACACTCTATTTGATTCCACTTCACCCATATACATATCCTTAATTAAATATATTCTAAAACAAATTAACATTTTTATTGTTGTTTTGACTTCTCCACCATTTAAACCATGGAAACAGACTTACCGTTTTCAAAGGAAGTGGACTATTCTTTCATCGTGCTTTCACTAATTGGTTTTTCCGAAATTTTTCATTCCGTTTTAACCATTTCACTAATAACAAACTGCCAGTTTGTTATCCCGTTATGCTCACTCTACAAAAATAGAATTTTTTGTGATTATCTAAATAGCTTTGCATATTACCG
>NZ_JACDSF010000086.1:0-150 GCF_013449685.1 Pectobacterium brasiliense
AACAGAATGAATAACTTCACGTTCTGTATAGCAATCCACATGCCAACTTTTATCTATATGTTTTATAACAACATTTACCTAACTCAAATTTTCCTTAAGCAAAATTTGAGCAAGAAGTTGCGCAGAGCAGACCTCGCGAAAAAACGGCAT
>NZ_JACDSF010000086.1:206-3644 GCF_013449685.1 Pectobacterium brasiliense
TCAATATCAAGCAGGGTAATAATCCCTCCAGTGACCAAAGCAGGCGAAGAAAACATATTCGTCAATCATTGCCCGACGCGCTGGCTGAGTGCGCAGACGGGTGTTAATCCACACCTGAATCTGTCTGTCGGTTTTATCAGCCAGTGATGTCCATTCACGATAAGACAGGCCGTTAAGTAGCTCAGACCAGCACAGTAGTGTTAACGTTTCCTGAATGCCGTGTTCATTTTCCCGATCAAATAGCCTCTGAAGGCTGTCACCCAATTCATCCAGATGTAGTCGGTCACATTCGCTGATCAGAATACCGCCCAGCATTGGATACCGCCGAAGGTAGCGGCTGGTTTCCACCGGCAGAATGGCTCTGCTGGCAGCCTCAATACGCGACACTCTTGATTTCTGCATTAGTTTCGCGGGGACAATCAGATGCGCCTTATGCTGGTCTGGCAGGGAAACTGCCGTCAATCTCAACCGATGGAAAGTATGAATTTTTCGCGTACTGATACCCTGATGGATGGCGTGCGTAGCACTGTCGTCAAGATGGCTTTGGTACTTATCCAGCAACGTGGATAGCGTCGTATTACGTGTCATTTAGAAAAGTCTCCAACATGCTGAATAACAGACAACCGGTGTCCTCCATGGAATCGGATAGCGGTCTGTTATTCAGGGAATAATTAATTAAGAAGAGTGAACTGAAAGGTGTTGTTTCTGGCTGGAATGATGGGATACNNTGAATTAACTATTCCGATGACCTTTTTCCTCAGGTACATAGCCGTTCTCCTCAACGACTACACTGTAGATTCCGTCTTTACACGCTGGGCAGAGTTTCTTTCCTGTATAGTGGTTTTGGCACAACACGCAATACCAGGTGTTCGGTTTAGGAAGAACGTAGCTGGCACAGACTTTCTCCCGTAGTTTTTTAATCCTCTCTTCTTCTTTCTCTTCGGGGGCCCGGTAGGCACATGCCTTCAGTTTTCTTGGATCTATACTGAACCGATCATGCTCAAACCAGGCTTCTTCATGTTGCGATCCGTTATGCAGAGTTAACCTGCAACCACAGGATGTACATGTCCAGTGACCCTGGGGCTGGCGGCTAGCCTCAGTTGCATTAACAAAACGATTTTTGGCATTGTTAGCCAGATAGCATTTTAGAAAGCGCATAAATTGATTCCATTCCTGACGATAACGAGCTGAGCGTAAGAGATTGTCCCAACGCTGTTAGCGGGAATATGAGTCGTGTTTAGAACGTGTAGCTACTGGCGAGACTGATCGATACGTTGCTGTAACCAGGTTTCGACTTCACTTTGCAGCCAGCGGGAACTGCGACCCAGCTTAATCGGCTTCGGAAATTCACCCAGTTGAATCAGCTTGTAAAACCATTTGTCGGTTAATCCGGTCAACTGGGTGATAAAGGTCATATCCACGAACTGGTCGTTAAGAAGGCGGTAATCGGTAGTGGTGCTCATCGTTTTTTCTCCTCTGATGAATAGAGAAGGAACCGGAAAATAGAAATTGGCGAATTCCTTCAAACGATGTGCGAGTGGCGTAATTATTTATTACTGAGTGACAATTAACCCAAACACCTTGGCCGACCTCTGCGAGCAGGCTTGGGTATTTCACTGATATGATAAATAACCCGTTCTTTTTTCTGGTCCTGTTTACTCAGGTAACTCAAGATATATAGCATTCTGTCTCTTCCTTCATCGTCGTCATAGGATGTCACCCATTCCCCTTTTACCCTGTAATGTTCTTTGGGTTCACATCGGTGTGCATAACCATCCCCCTCTGTCACATTCGCCCAAATATCCCTAATATCTTCAAATATGCTCCAAACTTTACGATGTTTCTGACCATTGAGATAAAACGCGGCATGGATATGAAAACTATGCTCTTCGGTATATTCCAGCACCCAGGCATGGCCGACGAGTCCCTTTAAAAAATCACACTGCTGTAATAACAGCGTGATATCACAAACGGTAGAGTGAGTATCTGCGTAATGATGGGAGTCACTCTTTTTAAGATATGAGAAGTCGACTCGTAACATAAGTAATTTTGAATAACGGTCAAAGAGTCGATTGAAGTGGTTTCGTAGATTTCTACGTAGTCTCCGATGGTGAACGTATCTGACGTTGGTATCGGTAATGATTTTATTGTATCCCATGAATTAATCCCTGAATGAGTGTTTTTCATGGGATGTGTTTCTGGCGTAAATTTTAAAGTTTTATTAGCATAGGATGATGCACATGAAGATAGCATTCTTGGTTCTTTCCTGTACTGAGTGATAGGCATAGAGATAGTGGGATGGATAATTTTATTTACATAAATCGTCTTCTTATAAAATATTAGTATTTACCTTAATTAATCGTTCCACCTTCAGAAGAATGAATATCTGGAATGGAATATGTCCTTGGGATGCTGCGGGTTTCCCTGAGTAATTATTCTGCCTCATTCATTGTGATAGTGTTATACTTACCAAGCGTCAATATTGCTTATCGCTGTATGTCTTGGTACGTTATCTCTGTTGCCGATTCGCATCTATTGTGAATCATTCCGGTATCAGAACTATGGTCGCCTTCAATCGACTGGGTACAAAAGCCAATGGCGACGAACCATCCTGATTCCTTTCTTCGGTGTGTGACTATAACGCCTAAACTCAGGTCAGATACAGATATCTGAAGCAATATGGATATGTCATCGTATAGACAAGCCTTTGGGAAACAGCCTCAACACTTAGCGTGAATTTGGCTACAATACTGATATTTTCAGTGTAAAAAACACCTTTTATATCAATAAAAAGCCTATAAATTCGCCTTAAAAAACATTGAATTCATGCTTAAAAAACACCTTTTTAACAGGTAAAATCATCTGCTGAAAGGTAAGATTAAATTGGTTTTTGATAGTGATTATCATTTGCGTATGGGGTAAGGTGCGATGGCGGATATGATGGATGACCTGAGGGTATTTAAGTTGCGTCTGAAAGATACAGGGCGCAAAGTGCATCTGTTAACCTATAGAGATATTAGTCAGCTCTATAGTTTTATCTGTTTTGACGAAAATATTCGCTTTCCTGCTAAACAAAACAGAACTCCCTCAGCAGAAAATAATATTCCTTTTGACTTCTTGGATCATATTTACTATAGGCAAAGGACAAACTATGGGGATTCGAATGTAAGGGTTCGTTATGATAAAAGAAACGACTATGAGATCGATGTATGCCTGACTTCTGCGCAGAAAGATTGGTTGAAAAAATCAGTAGCAGAGAAAGAGGAAACCGAAAGGTATCTTTGTGATAAATATGATGAACTTCTGAAGAAACACAAAAAAATCACACTGCTACCATTTGCGTTTTATCTTCCAGATGACTGGGTTGAAGAGCATGAAAATCATAATTCCATGAAATTCTCTCTCAATGCTATTTGATCTTGACCCGCCATCTACGGA
>NZ_JACDSF010000087.1 GCF_013449685.1 Pectobacterium brasiliense
GATTGTCACCGGGCGTACTTTCCATGTGACCAATCAGTCTCCCTATCCGCTGCCCGCTAACAAAACGCGTACCACGCTACGTTCAAAAACCCACAAAGGCAAAGGCTTTAACGAACTCAGTTTTGAGGATGCGACCGATAACGAAGAGATCTTCCTGCACGCCCAGAAAAATATGGCCGTGCGGGTGCTCAATGCTAAAGATGAGCGCGTGGACTATAACCGCACCACGAGTATCGGAAATGATGAAGAACTGGTAGTCGCCAACGATCGTAAAGTCACGGTGGAAGGCAGTCAGGATCACAAAACCACAGGCCATCATTTATCGCTGACCGAAGGCGATCAGGGTATACAGGTTAAGGGCGATCTGACGCAGAAAATCAACGGCGTATTCAGCGTGGACAGCAACGGCGATCTGACGCTACAAAGCAGCAACAAACTGACGCTCAGAGTCGGGGGCAGTTTTGTGGTCATCCACGCTGGCGGGGTGGACATCAAAGGACCGGCGATTAACCTGAATTCAGGTGGCAGCCCGGGCGATGTGGCACTCCCTGCCGATCCGGCGATATTGAAAGCGGCCGCCGCCGCAGGGACGATGTTTGTCGCGCACTGTCCGGTAAAGGAGAAAGAAAACAGTGAGTGAGATAACACGCTGGGCAATAGTGGATGCCGCGGCAGAGCCCGAATTATTTTCGATGCTGGAACAATTCGATCCACCCCATGCCAGTTTATACGCCGCTCCGGTTCCCGAGAACATTGGGCGCTTGGCTCCGCATCTGGTGCGAACTGACGACGCCATTATTCAATGGCTTGAACAACGGAAAACCCCTTGGGGAATACTGCTTGAAAGCAGGGCTGATATGAAAACCCTGCGTCAGCATTTACGTAAATACCTGCATGTTCAGATCCCCAATGAAGAAAAGCCGGTCTTCTTCCGTTTTTATGACCCGCGCAATATCTGGCCATTTCTGTCCGTACTTTCTGATTGGGAAAAGCATACTTTTCTCGGCCCTATCGAGGCGATAACGACAAACTGGCAGGGAACATCACAATGTGAAAGCTTTGCTACATTGCGTGCAATTTTTCATGCAGGAAGTGCTTCGCGACGAAAAATAATGCGATTCTCTCCAGAACAAATGGATGAGTTAACGCTAATTTTTGAGCAGCGCTATCTCGAAAATCTGGTCAGTAAAATTAAAAGCAGGGACGGAGAAAACAGACCAATCGATTTACCAAAAATTGGTGAAATATTTCGTTGGTTGAAACAGCAGGGAATCACTGATGACAGGAGCATTCGAGGGTTGTTTTCTTTATTTCATGAACGGGAATGTCTGACACTGGAGGATATTCCTGCTGACTTTAAGAATGTCCTCTGTACAGAAGGTAAAAAAGGTGCATTTAAAGCAGAAACACTTTTACTCAGGGAATTGGGCTCTGTGCCCCTATAAGGAAAATATATGGTGAGTTTAACGGCGGGATCGCCATCATGTAATTGTGAAAATCCAGATACCTGCATACATGCGTTTTCACTGAAAGTGAAATACTGGACATTTGATTACAGTCAGGATGATTTTGTCACAACGGTAGAAACCATTGATAAAACAGGAGAGGGCGTTCCCCTTTCGCTCGGCCTGACAGGAAAAGGCTGTGTTTCACATAATCCGTTGTGCCCTCATGGGATCATTTATGATTCTGAGCGACGTCGTGCTCCCAAGACGTTTAGTAGCGGTCTGACAAATTATGTGTGTGATTATGGAGAAAAAGCAGATATTTTTTCAACACACGATGCCATCGATTTTTTGAGAGAGTATGTGTTTGCAAAAGGTATCAAAGCATTGTTGCCTAAGGAGAGATATACCCTGCGTGTTGGGCAGTGTAACGATGAACCTTTTATCAGTGAATCGCTGGTCTTTCTTAATGGCATATCACAGATATTTAGCCTGCCTTCCAGAGATGCGCTTCGCACGCAAATTATAATTTATCCGTCATTCAAGTGGGATGTCAGTGTGGCGATTGGCACCGATGAAACGGTTACCGAGTTTACTGAACGGCAGAAAAAGAAGCAGGCTAAAGAGGAAAATAACGCTAAGGGGAATCCACAGCGTGGTGCCCGTGGGTGGACGAAACGTCCTAATTATGAAATAAACCGCACTCTGGAGATCGGGGGAGAATTTACCTACACTTTGGCTAATAACCCTGAACATAATTATTCGGCGTCGATGAAAAAAGATTTTAAGCGAAAAGCCAATACGCTTTCCTGGCTGAATAAATCGGTAAAAGCCATCGATTTTATTAGCAAGACGCTGTCTACAACCAAAGGTGAGAATGACAAAATCACGCTGTTGGAAACGGAAATCATCTATCCGGCATTAGAGATTAGTGCCAAAGGGGAATTAAAAGAAGATAGTACCTCTGGAGAGGTTTATATTGAACGAGAGTTATCGCTGGGGTTGGCCCCGCTGATTGGGATAAAAATGACGCTGGATCTGCTTCAGGCATTTGCCGCCTGGTATCGGGCCGATGTGTTATTGGCAGCCGTTCGTGAAAAGCTGATGTCTCAGGAGCAGGCTTACCAGGAGGGCCGTAATGCGGCGTTTTTCGGGACGAAATTTTGGTTGGTGGCAGAGGGCGATCTCAACTTTACGCTGGTATTCAAATCAGACGCTAAAAATGAGTGGGAATGGCAGAAAGACGAATCAGCAGAAGCCACGCTAACGTTGACCACGGATGCCAATGTCCGAGCGGGTGTCCGATTTTATATTGCAGAAGGCGCATTAGAGATTGGAGGAAAGGCCGTGGCAAAAGGTTGCCTGGGGCTGCATGCGCCTACAAAAGATACGCTGGATTTGGTATTTTATCACGAAGGAATCACGGCGAAAGTTTATGTGAATTATACGGTAAATATATCTCAAGGAACAGGAACTAGTTCAAATGAAGATGGGGGAGTTTTTGGGAATTCTTCCAGTGATTCAACAGTGGAAAAAAATAATAATGCTAAAAAGGAGTGGGTTATCCATGACAAATTGGAAAAGAGTGATTCAGAATATCGGTTTAATCTTATTTAATATGATTTTTTGTTTTTTTCTATTAGGACTGTATCCAGTTAGGGCTGACGAAATGAGTAATGAGAAATACCTGTTTTCTTTTAAGTCGTACAGAAGCTCTTGTATTTTAAGAGTTAACTCACTTCCTGCTGTAGATACAGGGCATGCTGAACAAGGTACAATGTCGGCAGGATTTAATCTGACAGCATTTTTAGAAAATGGAAAGAATGAGATCGAACTACTTATGGGATCGCAGGATCATAAAGATCCCAAGACTCTATATCCTGACTCATCTTGTCAGGTGATAGTCACAAAGGATACGGAGACAACCAGTACAGAAATCGCCAATTTTAGATTAAGCGTAAATGAAAAAGGTGAAATTACAGCAAGAGATTCTGTCACGACGAAAAATAGCTCAACCGTGTTTGAAGGCTATACCCAGAATGAGAAAGACTATGGATTCTATAAAGTCAGAGGCGCGTTAAAAATCGATGGATTACCTCGCTGGTCGTGGGTCAATGCCACCCCAGTGACAGAAAATGAGATGCCTAAAATCAAGCTGGCCTATACGGATATCTGGATGATGATGAAGGATCGCGATATTGAAGGTTTGAAAAAAGTCACACAACTCTCAAATGAAGAGATGGCTTTTGCAGAAGGCGCTACAACGGGGATGATGTTTATTTCAACCGATTTCCCACAGCATGTAGTTGATAAACAGCTTACTCCTCTTCCGATTGAATGGAATAAGTATAAAATCATAAAATATCGTGATGGTCGATTATTTCGTCTAGGTGTTGGCTATTATCAAAACTCACCACTTCGCTTTATAAATAGCAGTGGGGAAATAGTTTTCTCTTACAATCCTTATTTTTCAATAATAGATGGCAAGGTAACGTTGGTAAGATAATGTAATATTGTTATGCTGGAGTAAGCGTTTTGCTTACTCCAGCGTGTTAACTTATCTCCTAACATCATTATTTTGTTATTAACGAAAATACTAAAAAGGCCGGAGAGGAAATTATCTAATCGTCAGTGGTATGATTGCCAGTCACGTTGACAGGGTAGCGGTTATGAACAGATAATAATTATCTATCACGCATGAGTTATTTAATTTACAGGGAGGCTGATAGTGCATTTTTTTTCAGAAATTTACAATCTATCACTATTGTTGAGGATGCTTACGTTTTCTTTTTTTGTGCTGGCTTTCCCTGTCAGGGCCGAAGAAGAGATAAAAGAAAAATATCTGATTTCTTTTAACACTTATAAAAGTACCTGCCTTTTACGAGTCAACGATCTTCCCGCAGGGGACAATACAACGATTCCTTCTAAAACAATGTCAGCGGGATTTAACCTGACAGCATTTTTAGAAAATGGAAAGAATGAGATCGAATTACTTATGGGGCCGCAGAATCATAAAGATCCCAAGACTCTGTATCCTGATTCTTCCTGTCAGGTGATAGTCACTAAGGATACCGAAACAAGTAGTACAGAAATCGCCAATATTAAATTAAGCGTGAATGAAAAAGGTGAGATTACGGCGAATGGTTCTGTCACAACAGCCAATAGTTCAACCGTATTTGAAGGTTATACAAAGAATGAGCAAGACTATGGTTTTTATAAAGTCAAGGGGAGTTTGAAAGCCACTGGTTTGCCTCGCTGGTCGTGGGTCAATGCCACTCCTGTAACGGAAAATGATTTGCCAAAAATCAAGCTGGCCTATACGGATATCTGGATGATGATGAAGGATCGTAACATCGAAGGTTTGAAAAAAATCACACAACACTCAAATGAAGAGATGGCTTTTGCAGAAGGCGTCACAACGGGCATGATGTTTATTTCAACCGATTTTCCTCAGCATGTGATTGATAAAGATCTTACTCCTGCACCCATTGAATGGGGTAAATACAAGATTATTAAATACCGTGATGGGCGCCTTTTTCGTCTTGCGTTTGGATTCTTCCAAAATTCGCCATTGAAGTTTCTGAATTCTAATGGTGACGGTGTGTTTACCTATAACCCTTATTTCTCAATAATAGATGGCAAGGTAACGCTGGTAAGGTGATTTAGGGTAATTATTCTGGAATAAATAATTGTTTATTTATTTTTTAACGGACGAATTAAGAAATGGGTAACGCAGTTAAATTAGGCGATAGCGATACCGGTCATGGTAGTCATCCACCGACGTCCGTCGCGGCAGGTTCATCGACGGTTAAGGTTGATGGTATGCCGTTGGCTCGACAAGGCGATCCTTTGGTTCCCCATGGTCATGCGCGGAGTATTAGCGGTGGTTCATCGAGTGTGTTTATTGATGGCAAACCTGCGGCGCGAACAGGGGACAACGTGAGTTGCGGTGGTGTGTTGATTGGCGGGGGCAGCGTGAATATAGGCTGATATTTCTATCACTATTTCAGTGATCACTCAGGATATTTTCTCCAGAAAAGAAGCATAAAATCTGTATTTGCGGATCGATTTATTTTACGAATAAATTTACTTAACACATTCTTTTACTCAATCTCAGGCGGGCGTTGCGTGATAGCAACACCCGTTTTTTTGTTTTTATGACTCTTTTC
>NZ_JACDSF010000088.1 GCF_013449685.1 Pectobacterium brasiliense
CAGATCGAGGTGGTTGGTCGGTTCGTCAAGCAGCAGGAGGTTCGGGCGCTGCCAGACGATCAGCGCCAGCACCAGACGGGCTTTTTCACCGCCGGAGAAGCGCTCGGTGATCTCGGTGACTTTGTCGCCCTGAAAACCGAAGCCGCCGAGGTAGTCGCGTAGTTGCTGTTCCGTTTCCCGCTCTGCCAGACGCACCAGATGCTGCAAAGGCGATTCATCCGCACGTAGAAACTCTAACTGGTGCTGGGCGAAATAACCGAGTTTCACGCCTTTCGCCAACCCAATTTCCCCTTTCAGTGGGGCGAGCGTGCCAGCAAGCAGCTTGATTAGCGTGGATTTGCCTGCGCCGTTATGACCGAGCAGCCCGATGCGGGAACCTGGCACTAAATTGAGTTTGATGGATTCCAGAATCAGCTTGTCGTTGTAGCCTGCGCTGACCTTTTCCATCTTCATCAGTGGATTGGGCAACGATTCCGGAGCGCGAAAGCTGAAGCGGAAAGGGTTGTCGACATGCGCCGGCGCAATCATCTCCATGCGTTCCAGCATTTTTATCCGGCTTTGCGCCTGCTTTGCTTTGGTCGCCTGTGCGCGGAAGCGATCGATATAGTGTTGCAGATGCGCGACGCGCTCCTGCTGATGCTCATAGAGCGATTGCTGCTGTGCGAGACGAGTGGCGCGCTGGCGTTCAAACGAGGAGTAGTTACCGGTGTACTCGTTGAGCGACTGCTGTTCGATGTGCAGAATCTTGGTCACCACCGGATCGAGGAAATCGCGGTCGTGCGAGATCAGGACCAGCGTGCCAGCGTAGTTTTTCAGCCACTTTTCCAGCCAGATAACGGCATCCAGATCGAGGTGGTTGGTCGG
>NZ_JACDSF010000089.1 GCF_013449685.1 Pectobacterium brasiliense
CATCCATGCCGCTCACTCGGCGGTCATGTCCGCCGCTGCATAATTTTTACGCCATGCGAAAGTAAGACATTAATAAATAGTGATATTTTATGATTTATGACCACGACAGAAAGAGGGTAATAGTGGTTTGTCTTTTCTGTCGCGTAAATTACGCTGAGGACAAATCAGTCTCCAGGATGAGCAGCATGGACGCTGCGAAAG
>NZ_JACDSF010000009.1 GCF_013449685.1 Pectobacterium brasiliense
GCCGATAGTACCGACGTTAACGTGGGGTTTTGTACGTTCAAATTTTTCTTTAGACACGGCGATATTCCTTACTCAAATGCTCTCCCCCTATGGAGAGAGCACGGGATTTTTTTTAACCCTGAGGCTTATTTACCACGGGCTTCAATTACGGCCTGAGCAACGTTGTTAGGCGCATCATCGTACTTCAGGAACTCCATGGAGTAAGAAGCACGGCCTTTGGTCAGAGAACGCAGTTGAGTTGCGTATCCGAACATTTCAGACAACGGAACTTCAGCGTGAATCACAACGCCAGTAACGTTAGATTCCTGACCACGCAGCATACCACGACGACGGCTAAGGTCACCGATGACGTCACCAGTGTTCTCTTCCGGCGTTTCAACTTCAACCTTCATGATAGGCTCAAGCAGAACAGGTTTTGCTTTCTTAAAGCCGTCTTTGAAGGCGATAGAAGCAGCCAGTTTAAACGCCAATTCAGAGGAGTCAACGTCATGGAAAGAACCGAAGTGCAGACGCACGCCGAGATCAACCACTGGGTAACCAGCCAACGGACCCGCTTTCAGCTGTTCCTGAATACCTTTATCAACGGCAGGGATGTATTCGCCAGGAATTACACCACCTTTGATGTCGTTGACGAACTCGTAGCCTTTCGGATTTGAGCCCGGCTCCAGCGGATACATGTCGATAACAACATGACCATACTGACCACGACCACCAGACTGCTTGGCGTGTTTACCTTCGATATCGGTAACTTTCGCACGAATCGCTTCACGATAAGCAACCTGTGGTTTACCCACGTTCGCTTCAACGTTGAATTCACGCTTCATACGGTCAACGATGATATCGAGGTGCAATTCACCCATACCAGCGATGATAGTCTGGTTAGATTCTTCGTCTGTCCATACGCGGAAAGACGGGTCTTCTTTAGCCAGACGGCCCAATGCCAGACCCATTTTTTCTTGGTCAGCTTTGGTTTTCGGTTCTACCGCGATGGAGATTACCGGCTCAGGGAATTCCATACGTTCCAAAATGATGACGTTATCTGGATCACACAGAGTGTCACCCGTCGTTACATCTTTCAGACCGATAGCCGCAGCGATATCGCCCGCACGAACTTCTTTGATCTCTTCACGCTTGTTAGCGTGCATCTGAACGATACGACCAAAACGCTCACGTGCTGATTTAACTGGGTTCAGTACGGTGTCGCCGGAGTTAACTACACCAGAGTACACGCGGAAGAACGTCAGGTTACCAACAAACGGGTCGGTAGCAATTTTGAACGCCAGTGCAGCAAACGGCTCTTCATCACTTGCGTGACGCTCAGCCGGCGTGTCTTTACCGTCATCCAAAAGACCATTGATCGCAGGTACGTCAACTGGGGATGGCAGGTAGTCAACTACCGCATCCAGCATCGCCTGAACACCTTTGTTCTTAAATGCAGAACCACAGGTTACCAGGATGATTTCGTTGTTCAGAACACGCTGACGCAGAGCTTTTTTGATCTCTTCTTCAGTCAGTTCTTCACCACCCAGGTATTTCTCCATCAGGTCTTCTGAAGCTTCTGCTGCAGATTCGATCAGGTTCTGGTGCCATTCATCAGCCAGATCCTGCATATCAGCTGGGATCTCTTCGTATTCGAAGGTCACGCCCTGATCGGCATCGTTCCAGTTGATGGCTTTCATTTTCACCAGGTCAACAACACCGGTGAAACCTTCTTCAGCACCAATTGCCAGCTGCAGCGGAACAGGGTTCGCGCCCAGACGGGATTTGATCTGACCAACAACTTTCAGGAAATTCGCACCCATGCGGTCCATTTTGTTAACGAACGCAATGCGTGGAACTTTATATTTGTTTGCCTGACGCCATACGGTTTCAGACTGCGGCTGAACACCACCAACTGCGCAGTAAACCATTACCGCACCATCCAATACACGCATGGAACGTTCTACTTCGATAGTGAAGTCAACGTGCCCTGGGGTGTCGATGATGTTTACACGATGCGGTTCATACTGCTTAGCCATACCAGACCAGAATGCAGTAGTCGCTGCGGAAGTGATAGTAATACCACGCTCCTGCTCCTGCTCCATCCAGTCCATGGTAGCTGCGCCGTCATGAACTTCACCGATTTTATGGTTTACACCAGTGTAGAACAGAATACGTTCGGTAGTAGTGGTTTTACCGGCGTCGATGTGCGCACTGATACCAATGTTACGGTAGCGTGCGATGGGTGTTGTACGAGCCATTTGTATCCTCTGTTTACTAGGGCGTTCAATTTAGTTAACCCAAGCGGGTTGGCTATTTTTAGCGCCCGCTTGGTTAGCATGACTACAACGAAGGGATTACCAACGGTAGTGAGCGAACGCCTTGTTAGCTTCGGCCATACGGTGAACGTCTTCACGTTTCTTAACAGCAGTACCTTTGTTCTCTGCTGCATCAGAAAGTTCGTTCGCCAGGCGCAGAGCCATAGATTTATCACCGCGTTTACGAGCAGCTTCTACGATCCAACGCATTGCCAACGCATTACGACGAACCGGACGGACTTCTACTGGTACCTGATAAGTAGAACCACCAACGCGGCGCGACTTAACTTCGACAGTCGGGCGAACGTTGTCCAGAGCTACTTCAAAAGCTTCCAGATGATCTTTACCAGAGCGCTGAGCCAGGGTCTCCAGCGCGGTATAGACGATTGCTTCAGCAGTAGATTTTTTACCATCTACCATCAGGATGTTTACAAATTTGGCCAGCAGTTCTGATCCGAACTTAGGATCCGGCAGAATTTTACGTTGACCAATGACGCGACGACGTGGCATGGAAATACTCCGTTGTTAATTCAGGATTGTCCAAAACTCTACGAGTTTAGTTTGACATTTAAGTTAAAACGTTTGGCCTTACTTAACGGAGAACCATTAAGCCTTTGGCTTCTTCACGCCGTATTTGGAACGGGATTGCTTACGGTCTTTAACACCTGAGCAGTCCAGCGCGCCACGAACGGTGTGGTAACGCACACCTGGCAGGTCTTTAACACGACCGCCACGGATCAGGATCACGGAGTGCTCCTGCAGGTTATGACCTTCACCACCGATATAGGAGGTAACTTCAAAACCGTTGGTTAAACGAACACGGCATACTTTACGCAGTGCGGAGTTCGGTTTTTTAGGGGTGGTCGTATATACACGGGTACATACGCCACGTTTCTGCGGGCATGCTTCCAGCGCCGGAACGTTGCTTTTAGCAGCCTTCAGGGAGCGTGGTTTGCGTACCAGCTGGTTAATCGTTGCCATTCAAAAAGCTCCTGGGTTTTGCTTCGTAAACACGTAATAAATCGCCTCATGTTTGCGCAAGGCAAAGTATGAGGACGCAGAATTTTAGGGCTGGCAGTGGAAGGAGTCAAGAAATATACAAAAATTCGGCGTTACCACGCGAGTTGCTGCGGGTGCTCCACTGTCAGTTGAACAAACTGATTATAGTCAATGAGTGTCACATTGTTTGAAATTTGTTCATCCATTCCTCTTGCCGCTGTATCAGGCTGGAGCGCGTAGAGAAGAACCGCTGAATCAAGAAGGCGCTGAATAATATCTCCACCAGCTAGCGCAGCGATAACACCGTCTTGCAATAAGACCAACGCATCCCCCTGACCCAAACTGAGCAGAAGTGCATCTAGGTCAATGTGATAAGGAGAACGTGAGAGCGTATGCAGCATATAAAAGGCGAAATCCGTCGCTAGAATGAAAGGATAGAATGATAATCGGCCAACTTACTACGCCATGCTTGCGGCGCTAATAGCTCCACATCCAAAACCCAGTCTGTTTCTATACTCAACCCACGCTGGCGCACAGAAGTCTCGCACAGATAACAAGCTTCGATATCGTACAACGGCAGTACACCAAACGTTGCGATGTAATTACGCATCAAAATCTTTTCCGGCTGTTGATGCGGCAGCAGTTGAAGTACGCCATCGCCAACAAAAAATACGCCAATCTCTTGCGTCAGTGCTGACATCGCCAATAGTGCATCCAGCCCCTCTCGCCCAGCAGCACTCCCATGTGGAGAATGCGTAAAAACAAATGCGACTCGCTTCATAACGCTACCTTAAAACTGAATAACCCGATCGCAGGTCAGCACCGATTGCGCCAGTTCACCCAACCCGCTCAGAACAAAACCAGGTTGCAGATTCGCGCCAGCAAGGTTGAGCTGAGTCGCTTGCTGTGCATCGGTCACACCTCTGCGTAATGCCGCGGCGACACAGACATTCAGCGCCACCTGATGCATTTCGCCCAACTGCTTCCAAGCGCGAACAAGATCAAACTCATCATTAGCGGGTGACGTTAGCTGGTTGGCATTTAGCACGCCCTCGAGATAGAAGAACACGCTTTTCAGTCTGTGCCCTTCAGCCAACAGCGCCTGTGCAAACTGCAACGCGCTGCTCGCTTGCTGTGTGCCATAAGCCGGGCCAGTCACCAGCAAACAGTAACTCAGCATTAACGTTCGTGCCCGCTGAAGTCGCCGCTTTTGAATTGACGGATATAAAGGTAGACCGTGTGTTTGGAGATATTGAGACGTTCGGCGACCTGGTTGATGGCGTCTTTAATATCAAAGATGCCTTTCTCATACAGGCTCAGTACGATTTGGCGATTTTTCGCATTATTGGAGACGTTGCGATCCGCGTTGACTTCCTCAATCGAAAATTCCAGCGTTTGTGCCACGAGATCATCAACGGATGACGCAAAGTTGACGGAAGAGGCGGCATCATGCGTTTCAGGTGGAATAAAGGTCTGCACAATCTGGGAGAAAGGCACATCCAAATTCATGTTGATACACAGCAGCCCAATCACGCGCTGATCGCGATTGCGAATGGCAATCGTCACTGACTTCATCAACACACCGCTTTTTGCGCGGGTAAAATAGGCTTTCGACACGCTGCTATCTTCACCTGCCATGTCATGCAGCATGCGCAATGCAAGATCCGTAATCGGCGAGCCAATCTTCCTGCCGGTATGTTCCCCATTCGCAATACGCACGGCGGAACATTTAAGATCCTCAAGCGAGTGCAATACAATCTCACAATGCTCGCCAATTAACATGGCCAAGCCATCAACCACCGCTTCATACGATTTCAGGATCTCATAGTCCGTTTGACTAAAAGGACGTTCATCCAGCAAATCAAGCTCATAAGATTCGCCAGATACAAGCGAATTAGACATGGCAGACACCACCCTCAACGTCATCTATTTATTTTGTATTGACAGGGGACACAGTCTAGCAAATGTCCACACTCGCGTCCCTGAATTTAACGGGCTACCTCTTAAGGTTGCATTAATTTAATCCCGCTAGAGTCAGCGTCTTCTTTCCTCTCCATCATGGAAATCACGAGAGACGTGTATGAGAAAACGAATACCGATGGGCAGACCACACCTGAGCAGCATCACGTTCGTGCTGATCTTTTCTGCCTTTATTACCCTGGTCCAGAACATTGCCTACTACCGTCAGACGCTGCAACTGCTGGATATGACAGACTGGGTTACTATCCCTTTCTTTCTCAGCATGCCCGTTGTGATTTTCGCGGTGCTGAATATCATTTTCACACTTCTGGCAGTACCTTATCTGCGTAAGGCCATCATTGTTCTTTTCCTGCTGACCGGTGCCGCAGCACAATACTTTATGCTGAACTACGGCATTATCATTGACCGAACCATGATCCAGAATATCCTAGAGACAACCGCTGGCGAATCCTTTTCACTGCTTACGCCACAGCTTGTCGCCTGGGTATTCTTTATTGGCGTCATTCCTGCGGCACTCGCCGTCTGGATAAAAATAAAACCCGCCAAGCCGACAACGCTCTATATTGGCATGCGCTTTCTTAGCGTCATTATTTCGTTATTCGCTATTTTATCTATCGCGGCATTCTTTTATAAAGATTACGCCTCGTTCATGCGTAATAACAAAGAGTTGGTAAAAGCAATTACGCCCAGCAATATTGTGGCGGCCAGCTTGTCCTACCATAAACATAGTGTGCTGGCTAATTTGCCTCTGGAGCAGATTGGTCTGGATGCCCACAAAGCGGCTCCGCCATCTCCGACGGCAAAAAAGAATCTGGTTATTCTGGTAGTTGGCGAGACATCCCGGGCACAAAATTTTTCGCTGGGTGGCTACGGGAAAGAGACCAATCCGCTGCTGGCAAAAGATAACGTTATCTACTTTGAAAACACCTCATCGTGTGGCACATCAACAGGCGTTTCCGTTCCCTGCATGTTTTCCAACATGCCGCGCCAACGCTTTAATGGTGACGTAGCCAGCCATCAGGAAGGGTTGCTGGATATATTACAGCGGGCAAAAGTTAACGTGCTCTGGCAGGAAAATGATGGCGGCTGTAAAGATACCTGTACACGTGTGCCAACGGTTGATGTGACATCGCTGAAACTACCGGGACTATGCACCAACGGAGAATGCCACGATGAAGCGTTATTCCACGGCGTCGAAGACTATATTAATAAACTCGATAACGACGGCATCATCGTATTACATACGATAGGCAGCCACGGCCCGAGTTATTACCAACGCTATCCTGACGCCTTTAAGAAATTTACGCCAACGTGTGATACCAATCAGATTCAGACCTGTACGCAGGAAGCGCTGGCCAATACGTATGACAATACGATCCTGTACGTCGATTTTTTTCTGGATAAAGCGATCGATTTACTGAAACAGCATCAGGATAAATTTAATACGTCATTGGTTTACCTGTCTGACCACGGCGAATCGTTAGGGGAAAACGGCATCTACCTGCATAGCATGCCCTACTCTATTGCACCGAAGCAGCAAACGCACGTCCCGATGTTTATTTGGTTATCAACGGGTTATCAGCAACAACAGGTCATTCAGGACTCCTGCCTGCGCCAGAACGCGAAGCAGCTGGATTACTCGCAAGATAATCTTTTCCATACCATACTGGGAATGTTTACTATCACCACGAAAGAATATCAGCCTCAGCTCGATATCCTTCAGCCGTGCAGGGATAAGGCAACATGAAATTATTGATTGTTGAAGACGATAAGCTGTTGCAGGAAGGATTATTATTAGCGTTGAGTCATGAAGGTTATGCCTGCGATTGTGCAGGCACAGCCAAAGAAGCAGACGCGCTCATCAGCAGCGCACACTACAGTCTGGTCATTCTCGATCTTGGCTTACCGGATGAAGATGGGCTCGCTCTGCTCTCACGCTGGCGTAAGCATCATTACCAGCATCCCGTACTCATCTTAACGGCGCGGGATAAGGTAAACGATCGCGTCAGCGGGCTGGATGTCGGCGCAGACGATTACCTTGCCAAGCCTTTCGCTCTAACGGAATTACAGGCACGCGTACGCGCGCTGATTCGCCGCCATCAGGGTTCAAGCAACAGCTTGATACAGGTCGACAACATTACCTTGGATTTAAACAATCAACAGGTGTTACTGGACGACAAACCGGTGGTACTGACGCCGAAAGAGTTTGCGATACTATCCCGTCTGGTGTTGAAAGCAGGTTCCCAGGTACATCGCGAGGTTCTGCATCAGGATATCTACGCCTGGAACGACGACCCGTCCTCCAACTCGCTAGAAGTGCATATCCATAATCTGCGGCACAAGATAGGGAAAGAACGCATCCGAACCCTGCGTGGTTTTGGCTATCTGCTGACTAAAGGCGAACAGCCATGAAGAGCGATGCCGACACCGTCACCAGCATGCGTCGTCGTTTGGTGCTAGCACTGGGCGGCATCCTGCTCGTCTGTCAGATGATCAGCGTATTCTGGCTTTGGCACGAAAGCGAAGAACAGATCGGCCTACTGGTTGATAAATCCCTGAGCGCCAGCGCCCAGAACATACAGATCGATCAAGAGATCAATGAGGCGATCGCCTCACTCAGTATCCCAAGTCTGGTGATGGTCATTCTGACATTGCTCATGTGCTTTCAGGCGGTCAGTTGGATCACGCGTCCGCTTTCACGCCTGCAGGAAGAATTACAGGATCGCACGGCGGAAAATCTGGAACCACTGCCACAACAGAGTGACATTAAAGAAATCGCTGCTGTCACCCATACCATCAACCAGCTTTTTCAACGTCTGGACGAAACGTTGAAACGCGACAGGCAATTTACTGCAGATGTCGCTCATGAATTACGTACCCCGCTAGCTGGAATTCGTCTACACCTTGAATTACACCAGCAGCAACATCAGATTGATTGCAGTTCGCTCATCAAACGCATTGATAAAATGGTGAAAACGGTGGAGCAGCTTTTGCTGCTTGCGCGTGTCGGGCAAGATTTTTCTGCGGGTCACCACCCGCATGTCTCATTCCTGAAAGACGTCATTTTCCCCATGCAGGATGAACTGGCCGAGATGCTGCAAAAGCGGCAGCAGACGTTGAAATGGGTATTACCACAAGAAGATGTCACTCTCCGTGGGGATGCCACGCTACTCCAGTTACTGTTACGCAATCTGGTAGAAAACGCCTATCGCTATAGCCCGCAAGCAAGTCAGATCACCGTGAGCCTGAGCAAGCTGCCACATATTGAACTACAGGTTGAGGATGAAGGATCGGGTATTGATGAAAGCAAAGTCGGTGAATTGAGTAAGGCGTTCGTTCGCATGGACAGCCGCTATGGCGGTATCGGCCTCGGGCTAAGTATCGTGACGCGCATTGCTCAGTTGCACGATGGAAAATTTTTCCTCTGCAACCGGCCACAACGTTCCGGCGCCCTCGCTCGCGTGGTACTCACCGCCCCTGACGAATACCTGGATGAAAAAAACTAGCGGGTCTGCGCCGAAATAATACAGGTCCTGTGCGCAAACCCACATGTCTTATCAGTACGCTGGATAGCGATTCTAGTGTGTCGACGTCATCAGGTTCATCACTCTGCGGTGCTGGTTTTATTGGGCCAGTAGTAGCCTTGTTGGTTTGTAGGTGACCAATGACCGACCACTGTAAGTCGGCTAAGTCCTGCATGGCTTCCCATTTGCGGTACGCCTCCTGCACCTTGTTCTCGCCCAATACTCGGCAACCTGCCGTATGAGCCATACGCAGGCGATTTTCAGGCTTGGTCTTGCTGACAGGCAGCAGTCGCACCGTTGCAGGATAGCAGCCGTGCCTGTCGTGGCGAGTCGGTGTATCGGAAGGTATCAGCATCAGCTTAACTCCTGACGAAGAAGATGAATGGATTGTGAAACGTATTTATAGATTTAAAATAGCTGGATATTACCCACCATTTTCCCGATAAGAGGCAGACCAATTGTTCAAACACGCCCAGCTTGAATCGGTCAAGGCCTGGATTGGCGACCCCGCGCACGGTGCCTTACCCCTGCACGCCCGTATCCAGCGAGCGATTCGCCAGTTAATCCTCGATGGCGTTCTTGATGTGGGCAAGCCCTTACCTGCATCACGTGCGCTGGCGACATCACTGGGAGTATCACGTGATACGGTCGAGTCGGCTTACAGCCAGCTGCATGCAGAAGGGTTTATCGAACGTCGCGTCGGCAGCGGCAGTTTCGTGTCGGAGCGGGCAAAGCGTCTGCCGGGGCGTGGCAAAGCCAGAAAAACGGGAGATAGCAAAGCAGAACTGCGCCTCAGTCAACGCGGCAGCGCTATGTTCCAGAATGGTGGGGTGCGCGACTTCATCATCCCGCGTGCGTTCGCGCCCGGCGTGCCGGAAACCCGCAGTTTTCCCCTCCAGACATGGGAACGACTGGAACGGCAGGTACTAAAAGAATATGGCACGCGGGCGCTGCTGCACAGCCCACCGCAGGGCATGGAAGTGCTAAGGCGCGCCATCGCAGATTATGTCAATCTCGAACGGGGAGCTCGTGCCACGCCCGATCGCGTACTGGTGCTGACCAGTTCCCAGCAAGCGCTCACCTTGTGTGCGACGGTATTGCTGGATGTTGGCGATCGGATCTGCCTTGAAGATCCCGTATACCACGGCGCCCGCAAGGCGTTCGAGGCGGCCGGGCTCGCGTGCGTACCGATACCGTTAGATGCCGATGGTTTGCAGATTGATCACCTGCTTGAGGCAAGCAACAAACATAATGTGCCCGCTAAAGCCGTGTTCCTGACGCCCTCACACCAGTTTCCCACTGGCGCAACGCTGGCGCTGGATCGGCGTCTGGCCGTGATTGAATGGGCATGGCAGCACCAGAGCTGGATTATTGAAGATGATTACGACAGCGAGTTTCACTACGCGGGCAAACCTACCGCCTGCGTTCAGGGGCTCGACCCACACGATAGAACGATCTATATCGGCACCTTCACCAAATCTCTGTTTCCCGGCCTGCGCATCGGCTACATGGTACTGCCGCCGCAGCTGGTTGCCCCCATGACCGTGGCACGCACGCTGATGGATGGACACAGCGCGCCCATTCCACAGCTCACGCTGGCGCGTTTTATAGAAGGAGGCCACTTCGGTGCCTATGTACGCACGATGCGTACCGTTTATGCCGAACGTCGGAATGTGCTGGCACGGCTGGTGCGTCAGCATCTGGCTGACTTCGTAGAGCCACGGGTGCCGGTCGGAGGCATGCAGATGCCCTGTATCTTTATCCGTGACATCTCTGAACACGACGCGGTGGAATCTGCACGCCGGGCTGGGATCGATCTGCTGGGGCTGACAGCAATGTATGCGTCGGGCCACCATAAAGCAGGCTTCCTCATGGGATTTGCCGCACACGCTCCGCATGAACTGGAAACGGCGGTCAAGACGTTGGCGAAGGTACTCGCACGCTGTGCTGACGATGGGTCGCGGGTAGTGGATGACAGATAGGTGCCGTCACGGTTAACGGGAAAGGGATTCAATTGCAGGGAAGTGATGGTGAAACAAACAAAAAAAACCGCAGGCCAGTGCCTGCGGTCATATTGCGACTATCGAGATGCTTACTTAGCGGCTTTCTCTTCGGCTGCTGGTTTTTCAGCTTTCGCATCATCCGCTGCTTTCAGGTCAGCTTCAGATTTAATGTCCAGCAGTTCAACGTCAAACACCAGCGTGGAGTTAGCTGGAATGCCAGGCACGCCATTTTCGCCATAGGCCAGTGCCGGTGGGATAGCCAGCTTGATTTTACCGCCTTTCTTAACGTGCTTCAGACCTTCAGTCCAGCCTGGGATCACGCCGTCCAGACGGAAAGAAAGTGGCTCACCGCGTTTGTAGGAGTTGTCGAACTCGCTACCGTCAACCAACGTACCTTTGTAGTTAACCACTACGGTATCGCTGTCTTTCGGCGCATTGCCGCTACCTTCTTTCTCAACCTGATACAGAAGGCCAGATTCCGTTTTCTTCACGCCTTTTTCTTTGGCGAAGGACTCAAGATACTTGGCGCCTTTATCCGCGTTATCTTTCGCATCTTGCTTCATCTTGGCTTCAGCTGCGGCTTTCACTTTACCTTCAAAGCCTTGCAGCGTTTTCTCGATTTCTTCGTCAGTCAGCTTGCTCTTATCAGCAAAGGCATCCTGAACACCAGCAATCAGCTGATCCTTATCCAGTTTGATACCTAATTTTTCTTGCTCTTTCAGAGAGTTATCCATATAACGCCCTAAAGATGCACCTAACGCATAAGCCGCTGCCTGCTCATCGTTCTTGAATTTGGCTGCCGCAGTGGTGTCAGATGCCTGCGCTTTGTCTGCCGCCAGAGCCTGGCCTGCGTTCAGAGCCAGAGCCATCGTTGTTGCTAACAGCGTTACTTTAAACAGTGATTTCATCCATTTCTCCAGCATCTGGAGCGACGCGCTCCAGCCATCATTAAAATACATTCGCGCCTACTATAACTGTGCGGACGAAGACAACACAACGACGCACGCGACAATCCTTTGATAAAAAACGTCAGGAAGCTTTTCCGACATCATTTGTGTCGTCCTAAGGCCTTCTGACAACGATTTGCCCCATTCCGGATGGTGCATTGCGCCCTAGTGCGACCGTTTTTACTACCAGAAGTTTCCGCTTTCTGACAAACTCGCGGGTAACAAGAAGTAAGGGGAATACCGATGTCACCATCAGCACTTGAAGAACGGCTCGAACAGTTGGAAAGCCGACAGGCTTTTCAGGAATTAACCATAGAAGAACTTAACCAAACGGTTATTCAACACGAGCGGGAAATTAGCCGCCTGCGTGAACATGTCCGTCTACTCACCGATCGGCTGCGCAGCCAGCAAACCTCGCTCGTTGCCCCCCAGTCGGAAGAAACGCCGCCACCGCATTACTGAGATTCGCGACCCGTTATGCCGATGCCCACCATCGTCCAGATATAACAATAAATAAAAAAACCTCAGGCGATCTTCATCAACCTGAGGTTTCTTTTATGCGTATGCGCTACGACTCATTAGTGGCAGCCGCATCCACCGTTGCCGCCGCAGCCGCCTTTACCGTGCTGGTGACCGTGGTCGTGATCATGGCCGTGACCGCCACAGCAGCCGTCACCATGGTCATGTTCATGATCGTGCTCACCGTGAACGTGACCGTGCGCCAGCTCTTCTTCCGTCGCTTCGCGGATAGCCACAACTTCAACGTTGAAGCTCAGGTTTTGGCCTGCCAGCATGTGGTTGCCGTCGACAACAACATGGTCGTCTTCAACTTCGGTGATTTCAACTGGCACTGGGCCCTGATCGGTCTCAGCCAGGAAACGCATGCCAACCTGCAGCTCGTCAACGCCCATAAAGACATCTTTCGGTACGCGCTGAACCAGATTCTCATCATAGTTGCCGTAAGCGTCGTTTGAACCGATGTTCACATCAAACTTCTCACCTGCTTCACGGCCTTCCAACGCGTTTTCCAGACCAGAAATCAGGGAACCGTGACCATGCAGATAGTCCAACGGCGCGCTCACCGGAGACTCATCAACCAACACACCGTCTTCTGTACGTACCTGATAGGCCAAGCTGACCACCAGATCTTTTGCTACTTTCATGATATCTCCTACCGTTGGAAATCAAACTGGCGCAAATTGTAGCTGAAAAATATCCCTATGTACCGTCTGGAATCAAAAAACGTCAACGGTTGGTGACAATGCCACCACGACACTCATCCCTCATTCTGGCCGGAAGATCCCGATAATCTCGTTAGCCTGTGGGACGGATGCCGTCGTGGGCTCATCTGCCTGACTTTGGCGATATCCGCACTTCACACACACCACAACCTCGACATCATCCTCTCGTCCAACTGCCAGCGTGTCCTGAGCCTGACACGTCGGGCACACGGCCCCTGCAATAAAGCGTTTACGCATGATAACTCCAATTTATCGCCGTTCTAAAACCTAGAACCTATTCTACTAGGCGTTATTGGCGCAGACAGTTTGGACTCGGACAGCGCGCAGAAACCGGAGCGTACACGTAGTACGTGAGGATTTATTCGCTTCGCTCACCCTACGGGCCGCCCCAAGAGGCGTTCAAACGCAATTGCGTTTGTGCGAGCACTGCCCAGGTTCAAAATGGCAAGTAAAATAGCCTAGAGAATAGGTTCTTACTCGTCGTCTTCATCCCACACACTAGGCCGACGGCGCTCGCGCAGCATTTCCCGCTGGAAAATATCCTCTAGCTCACGGCGTGCCTCTTTCACACGGGAGATTTGAGCGACATCCCCCGTCAGTTGCGGCATCAATTCACGCAGCATGCGCATATCCAGACGGCGGAAATGCTGTTGCGCACGCATCGCCTGATGGGGGTGCATGCCGACCGTCACCAGCGTTTTCCGCCCTAGCTCCAGCGCGCTGGAAAAGGTTTCGCGCGAGAAATGTTTTACACCTGTCTGTAACAACTCATGGGCTTCAACACGCCCGCGTGCCCGCGCCAGAATCTCCAGATTTGGAAAGTGTTGCTGGCATAGATGCACAATCTCCATCGTATCTTCTGGTGCATTACAGGTGATCACGATTGAGCGCGCTTTATCCGCCCCCGCCGAGCGCAGTAGTTCCAGCTCCGTGGCATCGCCATAATAAACCTTATAACCATAGCTGCGCATCAGGCTCACGGCACTGATATCGCGTTCCAGAACGGTAATCCGCATTTTGTTCGCCATTAATAAGCGACCAATCACCTGTCCGAAACGCCCGAAGCCCACCACGATCACCTGCGGTTCGTCATCCTCGACATACGGTTTCTCATCCGGCACATCCTGCACGTTGTAACGACGCACCAGAATGCGGTCGATCAACTGCATCAGCAGCGGCGTCGTCATCATTGATAGCGTCACTGTCACCAGCAACAGCGGCAGTTGCTCACCTTTCAATACGTTGAATGAAGCCGCCGCGGAAAACAGGACGAAAGCGAACTCGCCGCCCTGACTCAGTACCCCAGCAAACTGCAAGCGCTCGGAGCGGCGCATACGATTAATCCGCGCAAGGACATACAGTACGGCCGCTTTCACCGCCACCAGCACCAATACCGCAACCATAATCTTCACGATGTGGGTGTAGAGGATGCCGAGATTCAGCGCCATTCCTACAGAGATAAAAAACAGGCCAAGCAGCAAACCTTTGAACGGCTCAATCGCGATTTCCAGTTCATGCCGATACTCACTTTCCGCCAGCAGAATACCGGCGATAAAGGTGCCTAACGCCATGGAAAGCCCTAATGCTTCCATAAACAGCGCAGAGCCGAGCACCAGCAACAACGCGGCGGCGGTGAACACCTCGCGCACGCCGGATGCCGCAATAAAACGGAACAGCGGACGCACCAGATAGCGGCCGCCGATTAACATCCCGAGAAACGCAGCGACTTTCAGACCAATCCGCTCCCAATCGCCAAAATCACCCTGCACACCAGCCAGAATCGGAATCAGCGCTAACGCAGGGATAACCGCCAAATCCTGAAACAGCAGAACGGAGAAACCTAATTGCCCCGATTCATTGCGGTTCATGCCCTTTTCGCGCATCAGTTGCAGCGCCATGGCCGTTGACGACATCGCCAACCCCACGCCACCAATCAGCGCGGACTGCCACGAGAAATCCGTCAGATACAGGGCGCCGCCTAAAATCAGCGCACTCAGTGCGACCTGAGCCGCCCCCACGCCAAAGATCGAGCGGCGCAGCGTCCAGAGCTTGGACGGATTCAGTTCCAGACCAATGATAAACATCAGGAAAACGACACCCAGCTCCGAGAAATGCAGGATGGCTTCCACGTCACGGATAAAGCCAAGCCCCCACGGGCCAATGGCGATCCCAGCGATCAAATAGCCCAGTACGGCACCAATCCCTAATCGGGCAGCGATCGGTACGGCGACTACCGCCACAAACAAAAATAAGACGCTGGCGGTCAGTAGCGCAGAACTTTCCATACTAGCGCTCCTCTTCAGGTAAAGGGGAGGATAGCCATTCACCGTAAGCTCTGGCTTGACTCGATAACACATCGGGCTGTAAACGACGTGCCCAGTAAACAATCATGGGGCGCATCCAATGCATACGGCACAGGGCGGCCGTCAGCTCAAACGGGCGGAGCAAATCATCCATGGGATAGCGATTGTTACCATCAGCATGATAGGCATCTTCCGGTTCACCGGTTGTAATCACCGAGCGCCAGTATTTCCCCGCCAGCGCATTCCCGCCGATCCCATTCGCGAATCCGCGCGATAACACCCTATCGAGCCACTCTTTCAGCAGCGCCGGACAGCTATAGGTGTAAAACGGATGTTGGAAAACAATGACCTGATGCTCACGCAGCAACTGTTGTTCGTGATGAATATCGATAAAAAAATCAGGATAGAGTGCGTAAAGATCGTGCACGGTTACATTCGCCAACTGCTGCGCCGGTTGCAATAAGACCCGGTTTGCTACCGAGTCCTGTGGTTCCGGATGGGCATACAGCAGCAAAATCTTCGGTGGCTGCGACATCATTCCCCTCCAAAGCGTCGTCATAATAATCGTTTTCCGTTACCATGCAGCGCAACGACTAAAAACAGGACACCGCGTGTCCTGAGATGTCCATAATTTAACATACTCTGAACATACGGCGCTTTATGATTGTTTTCTCTTCGCTGCAAATTCGACGTGGTGTACGCGTTCTGATCGACAACGCGACAGCAACGGTTAATCCCGGCCAGAAAGTCGGTCTGGTTGGCAAAAACGGCTGTGGTAAATCTACGCTGCTGTCATTACTGAAAGGCGAAATCAGCGCCGACGGTGGCAGCGCAACATTTCCGCAAAACTGGTCATTGGCGTGGGTCAATCAGGAAACGCCTGCGTTGGACAAACCCGCGCTGGACTACGTGATTGACGGCGACCGCGAGTTTCGCCAACTGGAAGCCGCGTTGCAGACCGCCAACGAAGAGAACGACGGTAACGCAATTGCCACGCTGCACGGTAAGTTGGATGCGATTCAGGCTTGGACGATTCAGGCCAGAGCATCAAGCCTGCTCAATGGGCTAGGATTTTCTCAGTCACAGCTACAACAGCCCGTCAGCGCCTTTTCCGGCGGCTGGCGGATGCGTCTGAATCTGGCACAGGCGTTAATCTGCCGTTCAGATCTGCTATTGCTGGATGAACCGACCAACCACCTCGATCTGGATATGCGTCAGGCGTTGACCGAAGCGTTAATCGATTTTGAAGGTGCGCTGGTTGTCGTCTCGCACGATCGACACCTGATCCGTTCTACTACGGACGATCTCTATCTGGTACACGACCAGAAAGTAGAACCGTTCGACGGTGATTTGGAAGACTACCAGCAGTGGCTGGTCGGCCTGCAACGTCAGGAAAATGCGGCTGATGAAATGCCAAAAGAAAATGCCGCCAACAGCGCGCAAGGTAGAAAAGATCAAAAACGCCGCGACGCCGAGTTGAGAACGCAAACGCAGCCGCTGCGCAAACAGATAACCAAGCTTGAACAGCAGATGGAAAAGCTGGGGGAAACGCTCGCAGCACTGGAAGCTCGACTGGCGGACAGCGCCATCTATGACATCAGCCGCAAAGCCGAACTCACCGACTGCCTGCAACAGCAAACCAAAGTCAAAATCGAGCTGGAAGAAACAGAACTGTCCTGGCTGGACGCACAGGAACAGCTAGAGCAGATGATGCAGAACGATTCGCTTTAAGATTTGTGTCCTGAAAGGCATAGCGAGCGGAAAGCCGCTCGCTATACTCGTGAACGAAGCCTTAATGCCAAATCAACAGCACGCAGGCGGCGGTCAGCAGCCCCATTGACACATTAAAGATAATCCACGCTTTCTTACTGCGCAGCAGTCGCCCAATCATCGTGCCAAACCCAAGCCAAATGACGCCGGACACCAGATTGACCAGCACAATCCCGATGCTTATCGCGAGCACAGACTGGTTATAGCGTTCCCCCGCCAGACTAAAGCTGGCCACCGCGCCCAGAGCCATGAGCCACGCTTTCGGGTTCAGGAATTGCAGCAACCACCCCTGATAAAGCCGGATCGGTTTGGGCGGCGCAATGGACGTTTCCAGCCGTTCGTAAGCCGCCGTGGCGATTTTCCACGCTAGCCAGAGGAGATAGGCACTGCCGAGGACTTTCAGAATAAAATGCAGCGAAGGGTAAATCAGAATCAAACCACCGACACCGAATGCCACCAGCAGCAAAATGCTCTGCATGCCCAGCATGATGCCGACCATCAGCCACAGTGAACGCATAAAGCCAAAATTCGCGCCCGAGGTGGTCAACAGCATATTATTCGGCCCTGGTGTGATGGCCGCTACCCACAAAAACCCCAACATCGAAAGAAATAAACTCAGTTCCATTATTTGTGGGCGCTCCTGACCCAAATGTCGTACCAACTGGCAGCATCGAAGCTAACAGTGTGATATTGATCGTACAAGAGCCGACAACAAGATTTCTATATCCTTTATGTATGACCATTTTCGTCCGCTGAGCGGCGCGCATAACCCGCATCTGCAAACGCTATTACCGCGTCTAATCCGCCGTCATGCGCAATTCTCGCCAGTCTGGCAGCCGCTTGAATTGCCGGACGGTGATTTCGTCGATCTGGCCTGGAGCGAAGCGCCCGAACAGGCACGCCACAAACCGCGCGTGGTGCTGTTCCACGGGTTAGAAGGCAGTTTTCATAGCCCCTATGCCCACGGCCTGCTACATGCCTGTAAGCAGCGCGGCTGGCTGGCCGTCATCATGCATTTTCGCGGATGCAGCGGGAAGCCCAACCGGATGAAGCGCATTTATCATTCCGGCGAAACCAGCGATGCCAGCTATTTCCTGCGCTGGATGCAAGAAACGCTGGGCGATGCCCCTACCGCCGCCATCGGCGTGTCTCTCGGCGGCAACATGCTGGCCTACCTGCTCGCGCAGCAAGGCGAAGCCTGTTCCCTTTCCGCGGCCGTTATTGTTTCCGCACCACTGATGCTCGAACCCTGTAGCCGTCGGATGGAACAAGGCTTCTCCCGCGTCTACCAGCACTACCTGCTGCGCCTGTTGAAACAAAACGCCGGCCGCAAGCTGGCGGCTTATCCAGATACATTGCCAATTCAGCTACCGCAGTTGAAGCGAATCCGCCAGCTACGCGAGTTTGATGACGTCATTACTTCACGTATCCACGGCTTCCGCGATGCAGCCGACTACTACCGACGCTGTAGCGCTCTGCCACTATTGCCTCAGATACGTAAACCGCTACTCATCATCCATGCGAAGGACGATCCTTTCATGACGTCAGAGGTGATTCCCGATCTGTCGCAGCTACCGTCTAATATTGAGTATCAGCTAACGGAACATGGCGGGCATGTTGGCTTCGTCGGCGGAACATTGCTGAAACCGGAAATGTGGCTGGAACAGCGCATTCCCAACTGGCTTAGCCCATTTTTGGACCAGGCCAGCGACTCTTTTCCTTCAGGAACCGTTTTTACTCAGGAACCCTTTGAATCAGGAAACATAGCGTGATTATTCCCTGGCAACAGCTCGATCCAGAAACGCTGGATAACATCATCGAATCTTTCGTCCTGCGGGAAGGCACCGATTATGGCGAACAGGAGCGTTCACTGGCGCAGAAAGTGGAAGATATCCGCGGCCAACTCCAGTCTGGCGAGGTGGTGTTGGTGTGGTCTGAGTTGCATGAAACCCTCAATATCATGCCGCGTAATCAGCTCAATTCTGGAGGACATGCTCCTTATTGAGCACGCCGAAAGTCGTGAAAGAACGCGCCAAACATGCTAACAATGATGACAATTACGTCTTTTTTGAGGATGCGCGCAGGCCTTCGGTCTACGCGGGCATCGCGATCACGGAGTCACGCACCTTATGTCACATCAGCATCCGATTATTGCGGTTACCGGCTCCAGCGGAGCGGGAACCACAACAACCAGTCTGGCCTTCCGTAAGATTTTCCAGCAGTTTGATCTGCGTGCCGCCCAGTTAGAAGGCGATAGCTTTCACCGCTATACCCGCCCGGAAATGGATATGGCGATTCGTAAAGCACGTGATTCAGGACGCCACATCAGCTATTTCGGCCCGGAAGCGAATGATTTCAGCCTGCTGGAACAGTCGTTTATCGAATATGGCCTGCACGGGCGCGGCCAGACGCGTAAATACCTGCATACCTACGATGAAGCGATTCCCTATAATCAGGTTCCCGGAACATTCACGCCGTGGGAACCAATGCCGGAACCCACCGACATCCTGTTCTATGAAGGGCTACACGGCGGCGTGGTCACTGAGCAAAACGACGTGGCACAGCATGTGGATTTACTCGTCGGCGTAGTGCCGATCGTCAACCTGGAATGGATTCAAAAGCTGATTCGTGACGTTAATGAGCGCGGTCACTCGCGTGAAGCGGTGATGGATTCCGTCGTCCGCTCAATGGAAGACTACATCACCTATATCACGCCACAGTTCTCTCGCACACACATCAACTTCCAGCGTGTGCCTACCGTGGACACCTCCAACCCGTTCGCTGCCAAATCGATTCCGTCACTGGACGAAAGCTTCGTCGTGATTCATTTTCAGGGATTGGACAATATTGATTACCCCTATCTGCTCGCCATGTTGCAGGGGTCCTTTATCTCCCACATCAACACGCTGGTCGTTCCCGGCGGGAAGATGGGGCTGGCGATGGAATTGATCATGGCGCCGCTGGTGCAGCGGTTAATTGAAGGGAAAACCATCGAATAAGCATCGAGATACACGGGGCGACCACAGGGGTGAGGCCTCCCGACGGGAACCTCCCCCGGTGTTTCCACTAATAACAGGCTTAAGTGACCAGAATGAGTGCCCAGAGAAAGGGATTATTCCAGCACTCTGATTTCGTGGCTGTGCGTCACCTCAACGGCTTTACCCAGCATCAGTGCCACAGAGCAGTATTTTTCCGCCGACAGTACGACGGCTCGCTCGACAACTTTGTCGGTCAACCCTTTTCCCGTCACGATAAAATGCAGATTGATGTGGGTAAATAAACGCGGCGCGTCAGACCGACGCTCTGACGTTAATTTCACTTCACAATCCGCTACATCGTTGCGGCCTTTTTGCAGAATCGATACCACATCAATCGCGCTGCATCCCCCTACGGACATCAACACCATTTCCATCGGACTGGGCGCTTTATCACCGGAATTGCCGTCCATCAATATCTGATGCCCTGATGCGGATTCGCCCAAAAATGTTAAGCCTTCAACCCATTTTACCCGTGCCTGCATGATGCCTCTCCACTAAAAATTTTTTGAAAATTTATACCGTTACTGTACAAAAACCAGCGTTAATCAGCGCTTTGTCATGCTGAAGCGAGACAACACAAGACACGTCCTTCAAGCTGTGTTAAAACGAAAACAGAATAGACCTTTTCTGGACAAACCCAGAAACGAAGAAGATGATGGCCTGGCCAGACATACTCCAGCCACGTTTACGGTGCGGCAAGGCAGCAACCGGAAAATAAAGGGTACAGTGGTTTCAGTATATTCCCTGACGTCATTCTGCCTAGACTGAATTTTATTTTTTTAGCAGTAAAACACGCCGTACAGGGAACTCTGACCCCTGTAATTTGCGCAGTGAATTACAACAGAGGATGATAGCGAATGGTTCTCGGCAAACCGCAAACAGATCCAACTCTCGAATGGTTCCTTTCCCATTGTCATATTCACAAGTATCCATCGAAGAGCACGCTGATTCACCAAGGTGAAAAAGCTGAAACGCTTTACTACATCGTGAAAGGCTCTGTCGCAGTGCTAATCAAAGATGAAGAAGGCAAGGAAATGATCCTCTCCTACCTCAATCAGGGCGATTTTATCGGCGAGCTCGGCCTGTTTGAAGAAGGTCAGGAACGTAGTGCCTGGGTTCGGGCAAAAACCGCCTGTGAAGTGGCTGAAATTTCCTATAAAAAATTCCGCCAGCTCATCCAGGTTAACCCGGATATCCTCATGCGTCTGTCTGCGCAAATGGCAAGCAGACTTCAGGTTACCTCTGAGAAAGTCGGCAACCTCGCCTTCCTTGATGTGACCGGCCGTATTGCCCAAACCCTACTCAACCTGGCCAAACAACCTGATGCCATGACGCATCCAGATGGCATGCAAATAAAAATTACCCGTCAGGAAATTGGGCAAATCGTTGGCTGCTCGCGTGAAACTGTGGGCCGCATTCTGAAAATGTTAGAAGACCAGAACCTGATCTCTGCACACGGTAAAACGATTGTCGTTTACGGCACTCGCTAAGCCCCTGTCGCTGTACCCTACCAATAAAAAAGCGTGAAGCCTCGGCCTCACGCTTTTTTTATGGCGAGCTTCCTGCTCACCACCCTACGGGTCGTTGCTAACGCAACGCTGAAAAACGTTCCCTACGTTTTTTTATGGCGTGCCATCCCTGGCCGCCACCCTTACGGGCCGTTGCTGACGCAACGTTGAAAAACGTTCCCTACGTTTTTTTATGGCGTAACGTAATCAGTTTGCTGCGTTAACGACCTGCGCGACGGCTTTAGCGAATTTCGCCATCCCCTGCGCAATATCGTCTTCATCAATGATCAACGACGGAACAAAGCGGATCACATTCGGCCCAGCCATCAGCACCATAAGCCCCTGAGACGTTGCCGCAGCCAGAAACTCGCCCGCACGACCATGCCATTGCGGTTTCAGTTCTGCGCCCAGCAGCAACCCCATACCGCGAACCTGTTCGAATACGCCGAACTGCTGATTGATTTTCTCAAGCTCACTGACAAAGCGATCGTGGCGATCCGCCACGCCTGACAGCACTTCTGGCGTATTGATAATATCCAGCGCGGCTTCCGCCACCGCACAGGCCAGCGGGTTGCCGCCATAGGTGGTGCCGTGCACCCCAACCGTCATGACCGATGCGATCTCTTCCGTCGTCAGCATCGCGCTAATTGGGAAACCACCGCCCAATGCTTTAGCCGTTGTGAGAATATCCGGCGTAATACCGTAGTGCATGTAGCTAAATAGTTTGCCAGTACGCCCCATTCCGCTCTGCACTTCATCAAACACCAGCAGCGCCTTATGCTGATCGCACAGATCGCGAACGCCTTGTAAAAACTCAGGCGTAGCAGGCGTAATCCCCCCTTCACCCTGAATCGGTTCCAGCACGACTGCACAGGTGTGATCGTCCATCACCGCTTTAACCGCAGCCAGATCGTTGAAGGGAACATGAACAATATCCGCAGGCTTAGGCCCGAAACCATCAGCATATTTAGGCTGTCCGCCGACCGAAACGGTGAACAGCGTCCGACCATGGAATGCATTGTAGAAGGCGATGATCTTGGTTTTATACGGACTATGGCGCTTAACCGCATAGTGACGCGCCAGCTTAAAGGCAGCTTCGTTGGCTTCAGCACCGGAGTTAACAAAGAATACACGGTCGGCAAAAGTCGCATCAATCAATTTGCTGGCGAGGCGTAACGCAGGCTCATTAGTGAAAATGTTGCTGGTGTGCCACAGCTTTTCACCCTGCTGCTGCAACGCGTTCACCAATGCAGGATGACAGTGACCCAGCGCCGTAACCGCAATACCACCGGAGAAATCGATATACTCGCGGCCGTCCTGATCCCAGACGCGGCTCCCTTTACCTTTCACGGGTACAAACTTCGCGGGTGCATAAACTGGCAAAATCACTTTATCATGAGTATCCCGTGTCACTGCTTTCTGCTCTGCTGCCATTTGCTGCCTCACTCTGCTGTCCATCATATCGGAATGAAAATATAGTCAATAAATATGCATAAAAAATCAATCACAGGCAATATTAAATCGGCTACTGAGGAGAATAACTTTCTATATCGCTAAATTTTAAGGAAATTATCCAAAAGCTGATGCCCTTGCTGGCTAAGAATGCTCTCTGGGTGAAACTGCACCCCTTCCAGCGGCAATGCGCGATGGCGAATCCCCATAATCTCATCACGCTTTCCTTCATGTTCGCTCCAGGCCGTAACTTCAAAGCAATCGGGTAGCGAGGCGGAATCAATAATGAGTGAATGATAACGGGTGACCGTCAACGGCTGCGCCAACCCCGTGAAAACCCCCGTATCGCTATGCGCAATCGCTGAGGTTTTTCCGTGCATGACCTGCCGTGCCCGCACCACGCGCGCGCCGAACGCCTGTCCCATCGCCTGATGGCCAAGACACACGCCCAAAATAGGCAACTTATCGGCAAAGTGACGAATGGCCGCCAATGAAATGCCCGCCTCGTCCGGCGTACAAGGGCCCGGTGAAATAACCAACCGCTCAGGCGCAAGCTGTTCAATCTCACGCAGCGTCAGTTCATCATTACGCTTCACCACAACCAGTGCACCAAGCTCACAAAAGTATTGGTAAAGGTTGTAGGTAAAGGAGTCATAGTTATCGATAATTAGCAGCATATTTTACTTAAGTTATTTATAAATAATGAATTTATAATTTAAACACCCTTTTGATACCCGCTGTAATACCCACAATTTTTTTCAATACCTTCTTATTTGGGCTAAAACGGAAAAACCATTGTACCCGTCTCCGGCATGAAAGGGACGTGTCAGATGCATGACACAGCAGTTGAGGTGCATGTCTCAGGCGATAATGGGGTCTTCGGCTGCGGTATGGAAGCCGCTCTCTGACTGGGTATAGTAAGCCCACGGCAATGTTGGGCTTGAAGTAAAGTAGTCAAAACGAACCTTCATCACCACGCTCGCAACGACGTTCAAACTACTCGGTGATATCTGCTTTCAAAGGCTGGCAGATTTACCACACGCAACTGAGCGTGTTTTTCCTTGCAGGCTACGGAAGTGTTTGTGGTCGCCCGAAGGCGTTTCTCACAGGTCACTAGTATCATCCCGATACTGGAAGCATTGGTGGCTGTCATCGACAGCAGGGTTTTACGGTCAAAAATACTACAAATTTTTTGCAGGTTCCAAGCACTTTGACTCTGCATAAAAAGCGAGTAACCTAGCACCCAGTGCTATAGTTAAGGTTACAAGATGTCGGCCTGATGCGTGTATTCAAAACCAAATGGTTTACTAAGGCAGCTAAATCCCACGCCATCAAGGATAGCGAGTTGTGTGAAGCTATTGGGACGGTGATGCAGGGTAAAGCTGACGATCTCGGCGGCGGCGTTTATAAAAAGCGGCTGAACCAGAATCGCGATCGCGCCATCATATTGGCGAAAGGTGGACAGCACTGGTTTTACACGTTCCTGTATGCCAAGCAGGATATGGCGAACATTGATAATCGCGAACTGGCCGGATTCCGCGAGTTGGCGAAGCACTACGCAACCCTTGCCGATGAAAAGATTACGGCACTGATTAAGAGCAAAGAACTGGTGGAGATTTGCCATGACCGCAAAAAGTAAATTCAAGAGTCCTGCATTTGAGGCTATCCATAGCGCGGCTTCTGGATTATTCAGCGTCGACGCTATTCCACAAGAAACCATGCGCAACTTTGATAAAGCGTGCCTCAACAATGTGGACGATCTTCAACCTCTTGAGATTAAGGCGCTACGTGAGAAGCTGAACGTCAGCCAGCCAGTTTTCGCCCGCTACCTGAACACCAGTGTTTCAACGGTACAAAAATGGGAAAGCGGCGTAAAACGCCCCAGCGGGTTATCGCTGAAACTGCTTACCGTGGTGCAGAAGCATGGGTTGAAAGTGCTGGTTTGATTGATTGGACTGGGTGTTTTGGGAGATAGATTGACGGTCAGTTATGTGCCAAAGCGGACACTACTACAATCAATATGGAGCAGGTCAATCAGGTTACAGTTGGGGTCAGTCTGAGCCTATGTGCATGTTCAGCCTTTGAAACAGACCGAACCATTCACTTTTAGAGATCTTCAGACATACAAACAAAATCCGCCCACACCTGCATCATCATACGCTCAAGCGCACGGTTAAGAGTGGTCGCAATCATACAACCCTGTGGGTTCCGATAATTTGGAAACAGCCAGCCGCTTCCGGAAGGGATTCGCCACTCTGCACCATCCAGATCAAATTCCCGCCATTCTGCTTTGCGAAGCTCTACGGTTCTGACAAACGTCAGTAACATCAATTCTAAGGCGATCACTGTGGTTCGATAGCCACCATAACGATTCAGTGCCTGCATAAAATCCGCAATTTCGGTACGCGACAAGGTTTATGATGTTCAACTTTAGGCCGGCGTAACGAAATATCGCAAATGACCATTGCCTGACCAGCAAAGCAACCATCCCCGCCCTTCAATATGTTAGAAGGATGACACGACGTTGACGTTAGCTGCATCCAGAGGCGAGTGGATGATAGGAGACAGAGATTTCGAATGAAATTGGAGAACAATGAGGAATCTCTGGTTTGGTTTGATTAAGCGACAAGTATGATCGTTACACGTCATCCGGTATACAAGGCTAACGATGACTGAAACCCGATAATGCACTTCATTTCCCATTAGAAAAACCTAACCGTTATGCCTCACTCACATCCTTATTCACGTAAACCGTGAAGCCGTCTGGTTTTAAATCGGGATGATCAATCGAAATATCATTTATCACTTTACCGGTTAAGGTATAAATTAAGTGCCCGGCAACATGCAGGCACTTTTCATACTCTTCCTGAGGTAATTCAGTGTTCAGCACCGCTAATTCTGTTTTGATTTTTTCGATAAGAATGATTGATTTATCAATTAAACTTGCTGCGATTTTTTTATCTGAAATGAACATCTTACGATCCTGGTGATGTGTTTGAAAATGGCTTCCCTGTATTCCAATCACGCTACCTCTCACACATTTAACAGTCAAGAAAACCCAATCTTGTCAACAAAAAATATGTGGCAAAAATATTTATACAGATAAACGGTTGCAACACATGGCCATCTTCCCTCTTTTTCGTTTTTTTAGCACTCCGCAACAGTGAGCGGCAATCTTCAGCGGCACAACGCCTCTGCAAACAGAGGAAAATCGGGGCTATGTGTTTACACCATATCTAACTATAAAGTTAGCACGATAATAATTATATAGATCACAAATCATTTATTTCCGTAATAACTATCTTTATTAATAGGATTTATTTATTATATCCACTACAGTAAACGATCACCCTGAAATCATTTTTAACAAAAAAATAACCACAAAAATCCATGAATTAATTATTTTTTTAAAAAAGGAAGAGGTATATAAGGTAAATAAACCGTTTCATCGATATTTATTTTTAATTTTTGATAACGATCACAATTGCTAAAAAAACGAATAAATCATGCATGTTAGATGGATAAAAATAAAGAATCCAGATTGAAAAAACACATATTAAAAAAACATAACCTAATGAATTTAAATGATTTAAATGGAAATTAGTTTCTATTTAAAAGTAATAAACACAAACCCTATCAGCTATCCTCTGTTATTTAATTAATATATTTAACGACGCATCTTGTATTGTTTATTTTTTCTGTTAACACTTAGCTTGGCTTTATAGACAAACTTCAATTTCATTTTTGTTGAAACAGCCTTTTTTATTACACAGGGTGTGTAGTGATAAATACCCAAAAAATTCTATGTCAAGGAGAGTACATACATGAAATACCTACTGCCTTCTGCAGCCGCTGGGCTGTTGCTGATCGCTGCCCAACCGACAATGGCGGCAAATACGGGAGGTTATGCCACCACTGATGGCGGCGACGTTTCTGGTGCTGTGAAAAAAACCGCACGCTCTCTGCAAGAGATCGTCGATATCATTGAGGCCGCGAAAAAGGACTCAAGCGGTAAAGCAGTCAAAGGTGGCGCCTACCCGCTCGTCATTACCTATAACGGTAATGAAGATGCGCTAATCAAAGCTGCTGAAGCTAACATCTGCGGCCAGTGGAGCAAAGATCCACGCGGTGTAGAAATCAAAGAGTTCACCAAAGGGATCACCATCCTCGGTACCAACGGCTCTTCTGCTAACTTCGGTATCTGGATGGTTAACTCTTCCAACGTTGTCGTGCGTAACATGCGCTTCGGCTATATGCCGGGCGGTGCAAAAGATGGCGATGCCATCCGCATTGATAACACACCGAACGTTTGGATCGACCACAACGAGATCTTCGCCAAGAACTTCGAATGTGCTGGTACACCAGACAACGACACCACCTTTGAATCAGCGGTTGATATCAAGAAAGCCTCAACCAACGTCACCGTGTCGTACAACTATATCCATGGCGTGAAAAAGGTAGGGTTGAGCGGCTCAAGCAACACGGATACCGGTCGTAACCTGACTTACCATCACAATATTTACAGCGATGTTAACTCACGTCTGCCGCTGCAACGTGGTGGTCAAGTGCATGCTTATAACAACCTGTATGACGGTATCAAAAGTTCAGGCTTTAACGTCCGTCAGAAAGGGATCGCACTGATCGAAAGTAACTGGTTCGAAAATGCACTCAACCCAGTGACTGCACGTAACGACGATTCCAACTTCGGTACCTGGGAACTCCGTAACAACAACATTGCCAGCCCATCTGATTTTGCTAAATACAACATCACTTGGGGCAAACCATCCACTCCACACATCAATGCGGATGACTGGAAAAGCACCGGTAAATTCCCAGCCGTCCCGTATAGCTACTCACCAGTTTCCGCACAGTGCGTGAAGGATAAACTGGCAAACTATGCTGGCGTAGGTAAAAACCAGGCAGTCCTGACAGCGGCGAACTGTAAATAAACGCGTTAAGCCCGACGCATGCATTCTGCGTCGGGTTCTTACTGAGCGAGTGCTTCGGCCTCGCTCATTTTTAAGAGACCTGCGCAAGATTGTCAGCGTGACTTTTATGAAAATAGACGTCATGCCAATGATAATTTAGCCAATAAACCGCGATGAGTAATGAGGTCTATTTTGGGCTTATCACTAAAGAAACGCCATATAGCGACTAATAATAATTATTTTTTAACAAACTAAAATTCACAATAAAATTGACGCATCACGTAAACAATATTGAATATGCCTGTGATAGTATATTTTGACTTAAGATGATTTCCTTACGCTAGCGGCAGTCATTGCCACAACCAAAATAAGCATTTGAAACCCGACCAATAAAGAAACCCGAGTACATTCATTTCCTGCCAAAAAAAATAACTTTATGATTTTCTGTTACTTTAAAAGAAAATCGTTTCTTATAAAATCCAAATTATCCAATCATCAGTATTACAAAATGTTTCAACCGTAATACATTTAACATTTCACCCTTGAACTGATCTTATTTTTTGACCACACTCCCCTTGGTTTTTCACCAAAACTGAGTTTCATTTTTGTTGAAAAATTTGTACCTGTTACATCGGGCATAGGGATCGATAAATGCCCATGAAAATTCTATTCCAAGGAGACAATCATAATGAAATACCTATTGCCTACGGCAGCCGCGGGATTGTTATTACTCGCAGCTCAACCCGCGATGGCCGCAAATACGGGCGGCTATGCCACTACGGATGGTGGAGACGTATCTGGTGCCGTGAAAAAAACGGCACGTTCTATGAAAGAAATTGTGGATATTATTGAAGCCGCGCAAGTGGATTCAAAAGGCAAGAAAGTCAAAGGCGGTGCTTACCCGCTCTTCATCACCTATAACGGCAATGAAGATTCATTAATCAAAGCGGCTGAAAAGAATATCTGCGGCCAGTGGAGTAAGGACGCCCGCGGCGTACAAATCAAAGAGTTCACCAAAGGCATTACTATCCAGGGCACCAATGGCTCATCCGCCAATTTCGGTGTTTGGATCGTGAATTCTTCTAACGTCGTGGTACGTAATATGCGCTTTGGCTATATGCCGGGCGGCGCGCAAGACGGCGATGCCATTCGTATCGATAACTCACCGAACGTCTGGATCGACCACAACGAGATCTTCGCCAAGAACTTCGAATGCGCCGGTACGCCAGACAATGACACCACCTTTGAATCAGCGGTTGATATCAAGAAAGGGTCAACAAACGTCACGGTGTCCTACAACTATATCCACGGCATCAAGAAAGTCGGCCTGAGCGGTTCAAGTAGTTCGGATACGACGGCTCGTAACCTGACTTACCATCACAATATCTACCGCGATGTTAACTCACGCCTGCCGCTGCAACGTGGTGGTCTGGTTCACGCGTACAACAACCTGTATGACGGCATCACTGGTTCAGGCTTTAACGTCCGTCAGAAAGGGAAAGCCCTCATCGAAAGCAACTGGTTCGAAAATGCGCTGAACCCAGTGACGGCACGTAACGACAGCTCCAACTTCGGTACCTGGGAGCTGCGTAATAACAACGTCATGAGCCCAGCCGACTTCGCGAAATACAAAATCACCTGGGGCAAACCGTCCTCCCCTCACATCAATGCGGATGACTGGAAGACCACAGGAAAATTCCCTACCGTCTCCTATAAGTACACTCCAGTTTCTGCGCAGTGTGTGAAGGATAAACTGGCAAACTATGCTGGCGTAGGTAAAAACCTGGCAGTGCTGACAGCAGCTAACTGCAAATAAACGCGGTCAGGCTTTCTCTGTCGAATCAAAACAGGAAGCAATAAGCCTGAATGTTCCGCGCCATGACTCTTCACGCTTAAGACATGGTTCTATCCGAGCGAGCTCTAAGAGCTCGCTCGTTTTTTATGGAACCTACGCATGGGACTGGGTAGCCATTCCTAAAAAGTACGCACAAATTAAATACCGTGCTAATTATTTATATATTAAATTAATAGCTTAATTTATTAATGAAGAAACCATTCTTTAATTAAGGATTAATCGATAAAAATAACAGCCTTCAATCAACACGTGATTAATTAATAATTTGATCGGCATCAAATATTTCTTACGCCATCATCTCAATGAGAAAATTTTACTTATTTATTGATGTCGCTCACATTTATCACTTCTATCAAATCGCACCCAGCAACGAGTAATAAAACGAAATATAATTTTATTTTTCATAAAAATTCACATCGGATTGATTTTAGAAAAAATGAAAAAAATATTACCTTTTAAAATAGTCACTTATTATCCATGCGTATTTACATCGTTATTCATCCTATATATTTAATATCGAAATATTGAATTCTTTTACTTTTATGGTAAGACTTAATTGGGATTTCAATAAACCTTGATTTCATTTTTATTGAAACGCCCGAATAATATAATCTGGGCTATGTGGATCATAAATGCCCAAACAAAAATTCAATTCCAAGGAGAGTACCTTAATGAAATACCTACTGCCTTCTGCAGCCGCTGGGCTGTTATTGCTTGCGGCCCAACCGACGATGGCGGCAAATACGGGGGGTTATGCTACCACCGATGGTGGTAACGTTGCTGGTGCAGTGAACAAAACTGCACGCTCCATGCAAGATATTATTGATATCATCGAAGCCGCGAAGCTGGATTCCAATGGTAAGAAAGTTAAAGGTGGTGCTTACCCGCTCGTCATCACCTATAACGGTAATGAAGATGCGCTGATCAAAGCCGCAGAGAACGATATCTGCGGTCAGTGGAAGAAAGACGCCCGTGGTGTGGAAATCAAAGAGTTCACCAAAGGCATTACCATCATCGGAACCAATGGATCGTCCGCCAACTTCGGGATCTGGCTGACAAAATCGTCCGATATCGTCATCCGTAACATGCGTTTTGGTTACATGCCGGGCGGCGCACAGGATGGTGATGCCATTCGTATCGATAACACGCCGAACGTCTGGATTGACCACAATGAGATCTTCGCGAAAAACTTTGAATGCGCAGGCACAAAAGACGGTGACACCACATTCGAATCCGCGATTGATATCAAAAAAGCCTCAACCAACGTGACGGTGTCGTACAACTACATTCATGGCATCAAAAAAGTGGGTTTGAGCGGCTTCAGCAGCAGCGATACAGGCCGTGATCTGACTTACCATCACAATATTTACGACGACGTTAACGCTCGCCTCCCACTACAACGTGGCGGTAAAGTTCACGCCTACAACAACCTGTATACCGGTATCACCAGTTCTGGCCTGAACGTGCGCCAGAATGGGATTGCGCTGATCGAACGTAACTGGTTCGAGAATGCGAAAAACCCAGTGACTTCGCGTTACGACGGTTCCAACTTCGGTACCTGGGATCTGCGTAATAACAACGTGATGAGTCCGGCTGACTTCGCGAAATACAACATCACCTGGGATAAAGATACCAAACCCTACGTGAATGCCGAGGACTGGAAAAGCACAGGCACGTTCCCTTCTCTTCCTTACAGCTACTCTCCGGTTTCGGCACAGTGCGTGAAGGACAAACTGGCGAACTATGCTGGCGTGAACAAAAACCTTGCTGTGCTGACAGCAGCAAATTGCAACTAATTACGATGTGTAATGCGTGAAGGGTCAATAAGCAAACTGCAGGCTCCGCCCCTCATTGCCCTGTGCTAACCGGAGCCTGCAAACGCGCTTAACGCCCGTCGGTTTATCGTTCGAACCGCACTTGAGCGAGTCCCAAGGGCTCGCTCATTTTTATCGTTAATATTCAAGGAAATGAAATGAAACGTTCTCTTCTGTTCGCCGCACTGTTCAGCACTGGCTTAGTATTCAGTATCGGCATACCGATGGCGAGCGCCGCCACACCGGCAGCACCAGAGTTGAAAGGATTCGGAACGGATACAGTTGCAGGCAGCGGTGGACGCATTATTCGCGTCACAACGCTGGCCTCTTCCGGAGCAGGTTCACTCAGGGAGGCGCTGGCCGCTAAAGGGCCACGCATTATCGTTTTTGAGGTTGGCGGTATTATCGACCTGAATAAAAGTGACCTCCGCTTAACCGAGCCGTTTGTGACCATTGCCGGCCAAACCGCCCCTTCTCCCGGTATCACTATCATTCGCGGCGGAATGGGGATCAGCACCCATGATGTGCTCATGCAGCATATTCGTTTTCGCATCGGCGATGCTGGTATGGGTAAAAAAAGCGGTTTTGAACGCGATGTTTCCATCAACGGCAAAGATGCCTACAACGTCGTGATCGACCATTCTAGCTTCGCCTGGGGTACGGACGAAAATCTGTCTATTTCCGGCCCACGCTATGACGGGCCGCAAGGTACGGCGCACCGCATCACACTCTCGAATAATATCGTTGCTGAAGGCCTATACGATTCAGCTCACACCAAAGGTATTCACTCGATGGGAACGCTGGTTCACGATAGCGTGACTGACGTATCGATCGTGGGCAGCCTGTATGCCCACAACAACGAACGCAATGCTTGGTTCAAAGCTGGCTCTACGGGCGTCATGGTCAATAACCTGATCTACAACCCCGGTATTTGGGGTGTTCGCGTCGGTGGAGTCAAAGGCGAGTGGGAAGGGAAAACCATGCCTGCCAGCCCACGCGTCTCCGTGGCGGGTAACGTAATGCACTACGGCGCGAATACCAAAGCAGGTTTAGGGCTCGTAGGAAGCAACAGCTCCGGCGATGTCTGGATGTCAGATAACCTCGCATACGATGCCAATGGTAAAGCCGCACCGCAAACATCAGGCAGCGGGATTAATTTACTCAAAGTGTCCCCTATTTGGCCTGCGGGCTTAACAGCATCACCAGCCAGCGCAGTCACCAATCAGGTACTGCAAAGCGCAGGCGCACGCCCTAAAGATCGTGATGCTGTTGATAAACGTATCGTGGAGAATTTCAAACAGCGGAAAGGTGGCTTCGTGAATAGCCAGGAAGACGTCGGCGGCTATCCTGTTGCCACCGCAACCTACCGTCAGTTGAACGTGCCAAGCACTGGCGTGGATGCCTGGCTACAGCAGATGGCAAAAGCGCTGGAATAACACAGTAGTCGAGACGTTAAGATCGCAAAAGGCCACATTAGTGGCCTTTTGCATATTCTCGGTTCTTTGCTTATCTATCTTGCCAATCAGGGCAGCACTTTCGCAGACTGAATCACCACTGGCGTAGTCGGTACGTTCTGATAAGGCCCGACGTTTTTCGTTGGAACCTGAGAGATCTTATCCACGACGTCCATGCCCTTCACGACTTTACCGAACACGGCGTAGCCAAAATCACGCTGGCCGTGATCGAGAAACGCATTGTCCGCGACGTTGATAAAGAACTGGCTGGTCGCACTGTCTTTGTCAGATGTGCGCGCCATCGCGATCGTGCCGCGCTGGTTACGTAAACCGTTATCGGCTTCATTCTTGATCGGCGCGTTCGTCGCTTTTTGGTTCATTTCGCCAGAAAAGCCGCCGCCCTGCACCATAAAGCCAGGGATCACACGGTGAAATGTTGTCCCGTTATAAAAACCGTTGTTAACGTACTCGACGAAATTTTTTACCGAAACCGGTGCCTTTTGATTATCTAAAGACAGTTCGATATTGCCCGCGGACGTCGTCAACAGCACACGCGTGGTGGTGCCGGAAGCCGCAAAGGCGGGAGAAAATGCCATCAGTGAAATAAGGGCTGCCGCAGCAACCAGAGTACGTTTGAACATGAGAATTCCTTTTTGAAGAGGCCGACTACAGAAAGCGTAATGATTGTAAGTATCCACACCCTTCAACGCTACCCATTTACCTTTTTTTACGTATAAAAGTCTGTTCGTAACCAACTGTGAGCGAAAACCTGTACGTAAGATAAAAAAAGGGCCGATTGCTCGGCCCTCATGATGATGATTATCGCGCAGCGCGCCGAGTCCATACGTACTTAGTCTATAAATACCTAGCCCATACGCTCCGAACGTACCGCCAGATCGCGGCTGTACTGACGGCTAGCATCCACCAGCATAGAGGTATATGCGTTCTTCGGTACATCGCTAGTCAGGTCGTCGGTTTCCAACGTTTCCAGTATTTTACCGTATTGCATCACCGCCACTTTATGGCACAGGTGGGAAATCACGCCCAAGTCGTGCGTCACCATCAGGTAGGTCAGCTTTTCCTGCTGCTGCAACTCCGTCAGCAGGTTAAGAATTTCCGCCTGCACCGATACATCCAACGCCGACGTTGGCTCATCCAACAGCAGCACTCTCGGTTCCAGAATCAACGCTCGAGCAATCGCCACACGCTGACGCTGTCCGCCCGAAAGCTGATGCGGATAGCGGCGACGGAAATGCGTTCCCAGCCCCACTTTCTCCAGCAAGGTATCGATACGATCGTCACGATCGTCAAAGCGGTGGATCGACAGCGGCTCTTCCAGAATCGACTCTACGGTATGACGGGGATGCAGCGATCCATACGGATCCTGAAACACCATCTGCACCCGACGACAGCGCGCCTGATCGATTCGGTGTGCCAGTTTCTTCCCGTCAATATGCAGCGTGCCTTCCCAATGATTAAAAAGCCCGGCCAGACACTTCAGCACCGTGGTTTTACCGGAACCCGATTCCCCTACCAGACCAAAGATATCACCGTCGTTGACGGTAAGGTTCACATCGTACAATACCTGATTCGCCGTACTGCCCTGTCCAAAAGAGAGATTCAGGTTACTCACTTCGATCATCGGCTTGCGCTGACCCATTGCTTCAGTTGCCATGATTATCCCCTTTATCCATTGATCCAGGCAGGATCGCGATTCATCACCGGCAAACGCGGGCGTCGATGGTCGATATCCGGCAGCGAATTCAGCAACCCACGCGTATAAGGATGCTGCGCGTTGTCCAGATCGGCGGCAGCAATGGACTCCACGACGCGTCCGGCATACATCACCAGCACCCGATCGCAGAAGCTGCGTACCAGATTGATATCGTGACTGATGAAAATCAGCCCCAGACCGCGCTCGCTGACCAGATCATCCAGCATTGCCAGCACCTGCAAACGCACGGACACATCCAGTGCGGAGGTCGGTTCATCGGCAATCACGATTTCAGGTTCGGTAATCAACATCATCGCAATCATGATGCGCTGCCCCTGCCCGCCCGAAATTTCATGAGGGTAAAGATTGTAGACGCGCTCTGGCTGGCGAATGCGCACCACATCCAGCATCGCCATGACCTTTTCCTTCGCCTTGCGATGCGACACCTTATGGTGCGCCAGATAGGCTTCGGCAATCTGATCGCCGACGCACACCACTGGGTTCAGAGAATATTTAGGGTCCTGCATAATCATGGAGATGCGCTTGCCGCGAATCTGACGCATCCGCGCCTCATCCGCTTTCAGCAGGTCGGTATCGCCGAAGCGCAGTTTGTCTGCCGTAATCCGCGCGCTGTGTGGATGCAGTTGCAGCAGCGCACGACCGACCGTCGATTTACCGGAGCCAGATTCGCCGACAATAGCCAGCTTTTCACAGCCAAGCTGGAAGGAGACGCCGCGCACGGCATCCGTCACGGCTCCACGGTTCACAAAGCTTACCCGCAGATTTTCCACTTCCATCAGGGGCGAGCTTCCCGACGCACGTTGAGAAGACTTATTCAGTTCTGGGATCGAGGATGTCACGTAGGCCGTCTCCAAGGAAGTTGAACGCCAGGCTGTTAATCAAAATCGCCAGCCCCGGAATAGTTACTAACCACCAGCACTCCATCATGTAACGACGACCCGCAGAGATCATCGCGCCCCATTCAGGATCGGGCGGCTGTGCCCCCAATCCCAGAAAGCCCAGACCCGCCGCGGTCAGAATGATGCCCGCCATATTCATGGTGATACGAATAATCACCGATGGCAGACACAGCGGCACAATGTGGTGCAGCAGGATGCGGATAGAGGATGCGCCTTGCAGCTTCACCGCAGACACAAAGTCCGCGTGACGCAGTGACAGCGTTTCTGCCCTTGCCAGACGGGCAATCGGCGGCCAGGCCGTCAGCGTAATCGCAATCACTACATGATCCAGACCTGGGCCAAGCGCCGCAACGAACGCCAGCGCCAATACCAGGCTGGGGAAAGAGATGAAGATATCGGTAATACGCATCAGAATGGTATCAACGATCCCGCCGTAATACCCAGAGATCACGCCCAGCGCCAGCCCAATAGGCCCCACGGTGACCGACACCAGCGCAACGATATACAGCGTGATGCGTGAACCATAGACCAGACGACTAAACACATCGCGCCCAAACTCATCGGTGCCAAAGTAATGCGCTGCACTCGGGGCCTGTAGCGCGTTAGCCAGATCCTGTACCAGCGGATCATGCGTGGCAATCCACGGGGCGAAGATGGCAACCAGCACCAACATCAGCACAATCGCGGAACCAATCGCGGTTAGTGGATTGCGCATCATCGTCAAGAGAAACCCGCCGATTCGCGCACCGCGTAACCGCAGGCGGCTCACACGTTTTTCCGGCGGTGTCCGCATTACCGATTCACGGCTGACTGGCGGCTCAGAGGAAATATTCATGCGTTCGTCCTCGGATCAAAGATTTGATACAACATGTCCGACAGCAGGTTAAGCGTCACGAAGATCAACCCGACTAGCAGCACACATCCCATAACCGCGTTCATATCCCCCAGCAGCAGGCTGCCTGTCAGATAGGAACCAAATCCAGGCCATGAGAAGACCGTTTCGATCAGTACCGCCCCTTCCAGCAGCGAGCCATACGCCAGCGCTACCACCGTCAGAAGTTGAACCAGAATATTGCGAAACGCGTGCGCCCAGACAACGCGGAACTCAGACAGCCCTTTCACTCGCGCGGTAATAATGTATTCCTGCGAAAGCTGAGCCAGCATGAAGCTACGCGTCATACGGCTGATATAGGCCAGCGAGTGGAAACCGAGAATCGTGGCTGGCAACACCAGATGGTTCAGCGCGCTGCGGAACACATCCCACTCGCCCGCCAGTAGCGAATCCACCAGCAGCAGACCGGTACGGTTCTCCACCAGGCCGTCGTAGGCCATATCAACCCGTCCAGCACCGCCCACCCAGTTCAGCCAAGCATAGAACACCAGCAGTCCCATCATCCCGACCCAGAATATTGGCGTGGAATAACCGGCAAGACTGATAAAGCGCACCACATAATCCGCCCACTTGCCGCGTCGCGCCGCAGCCAACACGCCTAATGGCACGCCCAGACCGGCACCGACGATAATCGCCATCGTTGCCAGTTCAACGGTTGCTGGGAAAACGCGGATAATATCATCTATTACCGGTCGCCCAGTCAGGAGGGCATTGCCCAGATCCCCATGTATCAGCGAATTGAAGTAAATAAAAAACTGCACATACAGCGGCTTATCCAACCCCAGTTGTTGGTAAACCTGTTGATAGGTACTTTGGTCGGCGTCCTGTCCGACAATAGCCAGGACGGGATCGATTGGCATCACGCGGCCGATCACGAAAGTCAGGATTAATAACCCGAACAGCGTGACGACGACCTGAAACAGACGTTTTGCCAAACGACGCAGTACTCCACCCGGCTTGATCCAATCAGAGAAAACCATGTTCTTTCTCCTGATATCCCGATGAGCGGCGACAGCAAATCACCACTCACGCGGTCATCTCTTTTTAACGTATCTGATCGGGATGATTAGCCGGGAACGTATCGGCTAATCATCCGGTTTAACGTGTGGACACTAGCGCTGCTTATACACCTCACGCAGATGCGTCGTAGAAGACGGATGCGGCACATAGCCTTTCACGTCCTTACGCAACACCACAGAATCGATCATCTGTGACACCGGAATGATGGCCGGGAACAGTTCTTCATAGCGATTCTGTACGTTGATATACATCTGCTTCTGTTTCTGAGCATCTTTCTCCAACAGCGCCTGATCGATCATGTCGTTCAGAGGCTTATCGTAGAAAGACGTGCGCCAGCCCTGGAAGTTGGTCAGTTTGGCTTCGTCGCTGTTATCCGGGTTATAGACAACAGAACGCAGGCTGGAGTGAGGATGCGGATCGACACCGCCACCGCCGCGGCCAACCAGCATATCGAAGTTACGGTCACGCATTGCGCCGTAAATCTGATTACCGGTGCCGGAGATGATTTTGGCTTTGATGCCCGCCTGCGCCAGCGTGGACTGTACCGAGGTCGCCAGATTCAGGAACGGCTGATCGGACAAAACACGCAGCGTGGTTTCAAACCCATTCGGGTAGCCCGCTTCAGCCAGCAGTGCCTTGGCGCGTGGCACGTCCAGCTTGTAGCCAGGATCCGGCAACGTCGCATCCATCCCTTTCTGGATAGGGCGCTGATGATAGAAACCATAGCCAGGCATCACCGTCTTATTCACGCCGTCGTAATCAATCAGGTAACGAACCGCTTCACGTACTTTCGGTTTGGCGAAGTATTCGTTCTTCAGGCTCATGGCAACGTAGTACAGCGTGCCTTTTTGCACCTCATCAACCACAACGTCTTTATCTTGTTTCAATGCATTGATATCCGGCACCGACATGCCAGAGGCCACGTCAATATCGCCTTTTTCAATCATCAGGCGCAGCGCCTGCGATTCAGTCATGTGACGGAAAATCACGCGACGCATTTTCGCATCGCCCTGCCAGTTGTTCTCAACTTTACTGATGCGCAGCACGTCTTTCGCCTGCCACACGTCCAGCTTGAACGGGCCGGAACCGGCTTCGTTCGTGGTCAGCCAGCCGTTACCCCAGTCACCGTTTTTCTCATGCTGCATGACCGTTTTGCTATCCAGCACCGAGCCGCTACCCAGCGTCGCCAGCGAGTAGATCACCAGTTTTGGATCGTTCGGTTTTGGCAGTTCGATTTCGACGGTGTGCGCGTCTTTGGCACGTATCATTTTCTCCACGTTTTCCGCGGTGAAGCCGTAGGATTTCCACGTCGTGGCCTGTGCCATGTTGAGGTTAAGCAGACGCTTCATCGACCAGGCGAAGTCTTGCGCCGTTACGGGGTTGCCGGAATGGAATTTGGCGTTATCCACCAGATCGAAGGTAATGACCTTACCATCATCACTGACGCTCCAGCTTTTCGCCAGAGAAGGCTGGATGTTACTCAGGTTGGCGGGATCCAGCACCACCAGCGAGTCATAGAGGTTGACGATAATGCCCACCACTTCGTTACCGGTCATAGCGGCCGGATCGAGTGAGAGCATGTTGTTCATGTTCATCCCCACGATCAGCTGATCGTCAGGGGTTTTTGCCGATAGAATGGCCGGCGTAGCGGCCATACAGAGTGAACCTAACAGCAGGGTACGGAGTATTGCGCGTGCTTTCATCATTATTCTCCAAGGTGTGGGAGCATGGAAGACGACAACTTTTTATTTTTTAGGTAAGGCTATCTTTCAGGTCGAACAAAAAACGATTAGAACAAAACGTTATTCTTTACTTAGGGTATGCTCCTCAATCCAGTCAAAATTAATATCTTCTCCCAGCCCTGGACGTTGCGGCAGATGCACAAAGCCCTCGTTGTCCATTGGATCGACAATCGAATTCAGATACGCAGCAGGTTCGTCGTAATCGAGGAAAGGATGTAGCAGCCCGCGCTCATACCAGCGGCAGTTTTTGATAGCGCCCACGACGTTGAGGTTTGGCGCGCCGTTACCGTGAACTTCACAGTCCATACCGAAGGATTCTGCCAAGCTCGCGACTTTCATACACGGCCAGAGACCGCCCACGCCTTGCACGCCCGCGCGTAGAATGTCGCATGCGCCTTCTTTAACCCAGTCAGCACGGCTGAAGTATTTGCCTGACAGACTTTCTGGCCCGATAACATCGATATCCAGACTCTTGGTCAGCCAGCTGTAAGACGCCATACTCTGTTCTTCCATCGGCTCTTCAAACCAGGTGAAATCAAGCTTTTGCAGTTCACGGCCGATGTACAGTGCATCGCTACGGCTGTACCAGTGGTAACCATCCAGCATCAGGCAGATATCTGGGCCGACCGCTTCACGTACTGCCGCACAGGCTTGTACGTCAATCTTCGGGCTAGGCGCGAATGACACAGGCGGCATCCAAGTATGCAACTTGATGGCTTTATAGCCACGCTGCACCAGCTTTTCTGCGAACTGGCCATATTCCTCTGGCGTAGACAAACCACCTTCCAGCTCATCACCACACATGGTGCTGCCGTAAGCAGGGACTTTCTCACGATAGCCGCCGAGCAGCTTATGCACTGGCATGTTCAGCACGCGACCTTGCAGATCCCACAGTGCGGATTCCACAATCGACAACGCGCGGTCGGTCAGTTGGTTGGCGCTACCGCGCTGCCAGTGCACCAGATCCTGCCACAGGCGCTCACGGTCGAACGGGTTTTGCCCAATCAGCACTTTGCGGAAGAAAGCATTAACGATATGAGGACGAATCACTTCCGGTGGCGCGAAAGCGTAGCCTTTTTGGCCGTCATCTGCCGTGATGGTTAACAGCGCCATCTTGGCCTGATTTTCAGGTCCTGGGTGTGAATGACCCGCACTGTCGGAAACCCGGCGTGTGGGATAAGTGAAGACGGTGACATCAATTGATTCTATTTTCACGTTGTTACCTGCCTTGATGTTTAACACAACTCATGTACAAGATTGACGAATGTAAGCCGTATAAATAATTAAAGAGTAACTCCACTGACTGTGTTGGCCTTGTCGCTAAAAAACACCGCTATTTTTCTGGTACGACCTTATAAGTCGATCAATGTCACAGAAAAGAAATAGTGTGCTAATTAAAAAAAAATGCTGTTTTATTTTCAATTATTAAGGTTGTTACGCCGTTAGTCATTAGGCAATTTCTTCCATATGATGAAATTATGTCACCGATAATTGTGCAATTGCACACAACCTTGTGAGCATTATCACCAGAACATTTCATATCCTTATTAAACAAATGGATAATCCCTTAGTTTTATTTTTAAGCGCTCAGAAACGTGAATGATTGACGAGGGGGACGATTACTCTGATAGCGGATTGCCCGCTAACCAGTCGGCTTCTGACCAAAAGCGTGCTATAGATCTCATTTTTGCCCGCAGCTAAAACTCCAGCAAAAACCAAGACTTAAGAAAAAATAAGTAAAATCATCAAGATACTCATAAAGTAGTATATAAAAGACAATTTGATGTACATCAATAAGCGTCCAGTGTGGAGCGATAAGGTAACCTCAGAAGAAGCAATTTTGAGGCAAAAATGAACAAAGTCAGACTCGCTGTTATCGGTAACGGGATGGTTGGCCACCGTTTTATCGAAGAGTTGCTGGATAAGGCCCCAACGTCCACCTACGAGATTACCGTTTTTTGTGAAGAACCCCGCGTCGCCTACGACCGTGTCCACCTCTCTTCTTACTTCGCGCACCACACGGTAGAAGAGCTCTCTTTAGTACGCGAAGGCTACTACGAAAAAAATGGCGTTAAAGTCCTGCTCGGTGAACGCGCCATCACTATTAACCGCAGTGAAAAAGCTATCCACTCCAATTCCGGCCGTACCGTGTATTACGACAAGCTCATCATGGCCACCGGCTCTTATCCGTGGATCCCGTCAATCAAAGGATCAAACGGGCAAGACTGTTTCGTCTACCGCACCATCGAAGATCTCAACGCCATCGAAAACTGCGCACGCCGTAGCAAACGCGGCGCGGTGATCGGCGGGGGGCTTTTAGGTCTGGAGGCCGCCGGCGCACTGAAACACCTTGGCGTGGAAACACACGTCATCGAGTTTGCCCCCGTGCTCATGGCCGAACAGTTGGATGCACAGGGCGGCGCCCTGCTGCAGCGCAAGATTGAAAACATGGGTGTGCGAGTGCACACCAGCAAGAATACGCAGGCCATTCAGCATTCCGGTCTGGAAAACCGCAAGACGATGGTCTTTGCCGACGGCAGCACGCTGGAAGTCGACTTCATCGTGTTTTCAACCGGCATCCGCGCACAGGACAAACTGGCGCGTCAGTGCGCACTGGAAATCGGCCCACGCGGCGGTATCGCGATTAACGACTGGTGCCAAACCTCCGACCCGGACGTCTACGCTATCGGCGAATGTGCCGCCTGGCATGGCCGACCATTTGGTCTGGTCGCACCCGGCTACAAGATGGCGCAGGTTGCCGTCGACCACCTGTTAGGACATGAAAACCGATTTCAGGGTGCCGATATGAGCGCCAAGCTCAAGCTGATGGGCGTCGATGTCGGCGGGATTGGTGATGCGCACGGCCATACGCCGGGTTCTCGTAGCTACATGTGGCTGGATGAAAATAAAGAAACCTACAAACGACTGATCGTCAGCGCCGACAATAAAACGCTGCTCGGTGCTGTGCTGGTCGGCGACACGCGGGATTACGGCAACCTGCTGCAATTCATGCTGAACAAAATCCCGCTGCCGGACTCTCCTGAAGCGCTGATTCTTCCTGCGTCCGCTGGCAGTGCCAAACCGACGCTGGGTGTCGATGCACTGCCAGAAAGTGCGCAAATCTGCTCCTGCTTCGATGTGTCCAAAGGCGACATCATCAAAGCGATTAACGGCGGCTGTCATACCGTCGCGGCGCTTAAGGAAACCACCAAAGCCGGTACGGGCTGCGGCGGCTGTATCCCGCTGCTTACGCAGGTGTTGAACGCGGAACTCAGCAAACAGGGGATCGAAGTCAATAATCACCTGTGTGAACACTTCGCCTATTCGCGTCAGGAGCTGTACCACCTGATCCAAATCGAAAAAATCAAAACGTTCGATCAACTGCTGGAGAAACACGGTTCAGGCTACGGCTGTGAGGTCTGTAAACCGACCGTGGCATCCCTGCTGGCTTCCTGCTGGAACGAGTACGTGCTCAAACCGCAGCACACGCCGTTGCAGGATTCCAACGATAACTTCCTCGGCAATATCCAGAAAGACGGCACCTACTCTGTGATCCCACGTTCCGCAGGCGGGGAAATCACGCCGGATGGCCTGATCGCCATTGGTCGCATCGCGAAGCAATATAACCTGTACACCAAAATGACCGGCTCTCAGCGCATGGCGCTATTCGGCGTACAGAAAGACGATCTGCCTGACGTGTGGGCTCAGCTCATCGAAGCTGGGTTTGAAACCGGCCACGCTTACGCCAAGGCATTACGTATGGCAAAAACCTGCGTCGGCAGCACCTGGTGCCGCTTTGGCGTCGGCGACAGCGTGGGCTTTGGCGTCGAGCTGGAAAACCGCTACAAAGGCATCCGCACGCCGCACAAAATGAAATTTGGCGTCTCCGGCTGTACGCGGGAATGTGCGGAAGCACAGGGTAAAGACGTGGGGATTATCGCCACCGAAAAAGGCTGGAACCTCTATGTATGCGGCAACGGCGGGATGAAGCCGCGCCACGCCGACCTGCTGGCAGCCGACTTAGACCGCGAAACGGTAGTCCGCTATCTGGACCGCTTCATGATGTTCTACATTCGCACGGCCGATAAGCTTCAGCGTACGTCCGTCTGGCTGGATAATCTCGAAGGCGGCATCGACTATCTGCGTAATGTGATTGTGAAAGACAAACTGGGCATTAACGATCAGCTTGAAGCGGATATTGCACGTCTGCGAGAAGGCTACGTCTGCGAATGGCAGGCGACGCTGGAAGATCCTGAAGCACAGAAGCGCTTTGCCCACTTCATTAACAGCCCAGAACGTGATCCGAATGTGCAAATGGTGAGTGAACGTCAACAACACCGTCCGGCACGCCCTGCCGAGCGTATTCCGGTGAAACACATTGATCAGATAAAAAATAGCGAACTAGCGGAGGAAAACGCATGAGCCAGTGGACGACCGTATGTAAGTTAGACGACATCCTGCCCGGCACTGGCGTTTGCGCACTCGTCGAGCAGCAACAGATTGCCGTGTTCCGCCCACGTAACGATGAGCAGGTTTACGCCATCAGCAATATCGACCCGTTCGCGCAGGCGAGCGTATTAAGTCGTGGGATAGTGGGAGAGCATCAGGACGATCTTTGGGTCGCAAGCCCATTGAAAAAACAGCATTTCCGCCTTTATGATGGCTTCTGTCTGGAGGATGGAGCCTATTCTGTTGCAGCTTATGATACTCAGGTAACAAACGGTAATGTGCAAATATCCATCGCAGACCGTGACATCGCGGTTGATAATAGCCAACCATTACCCTAATAACCTGAGCTTTCAAGAGGCGTTACATGGATTACCTGCCAATATTCTGTCAGTTGCACGATAAACCTTGTCTATTGGTAGGAGGGGGTGAAATAGCCGAGCGTAAAGCCCGGCTATTGCTGGATGCTGGCGCAGTGATTACCGTCAATGCGCTCGATTTTAACGATCAATTTCGGGCGTGGGAGCAAGATGCTCAATTAACGCTGGTACACGGCACCTTCGATCCCACGTTACTGGACGCGGTGTGGCTGGTGATTGCCGCTACCGACGATCAGGACGTCAATAACCATGTCTATGCCAGCGCCAGCGAGCGCCGGATTTTCTGTAACGTGGTGGACTCACCAGAACGCGCCAGCTTCATTATGCCGTCGATCATCGACCGTTCACCGCTGATGGTCGCGGTGTCTTCTGGCGGCGCTGCTCCGGTATTGGCTCGGCTACTGCGGGAAAAGCTGGAAAGTATTCTGCCGCAAAATCTCGGTAAGCTGGCGACCTACGCAGGTGAATTGCGCAGTCGGGTCAAAAGCCGGTTCCGCAATATGAGCGCACGCCGCCGCTTCTGGGAAAAGCTCTTCGTACACGACAGGCTGGCGCAGGCGCTGGCCAATGACAATAGCCAGAGCGTTCAACAACTGACGGAACTGCTTTTCTCCGCGCCGCTCGATGACCGGGGTGAAGTCACGCTGGTCGGCGCAGGGCCGGGCGATGCGGGATTACTGACGTTGAAAGGCCTACAGCATCTCCAGCAGGCTGATATTGTCGTTTACGATCGACTGGTATCGAACGAGATTCTCAACCTGTCACGCCGCGACGCCGAGCGAATCTTTGTCGGCAAAGCCTCTGGCTATCACAGCGTTCCTCAGGATCAAATCAATCAGTTGCTGGAAGAAAAGGCACGCGCCGGTCATCGGGTCGTCAGGCTGAAAGGCGGTGATCCCTTTATCTTCGGCCGTGGTGCCGAAGAGCTGGAGCACCTGCAACAGGCCGGCGTACCGTTCTCCGTCGTCCCCGGTATTACGGCCGCGTCGGGCTGTTCAGCCTACAGCGGTATCCCGCTCACCCATCGCGATCACTCGCAGGGCGTCAGGCTGATCACCGGACACGTCAAGCACGACACCGATCTGGACTGGTCCAGCCTTGCAGCAGAAAAACAAACGCTGGTGTTTTACATGGGGCTTCAGCAGGCTGAGCACATTCAAAGTAAGCTCATCGAACAGCGGTTACCGGAAACCGTGCCTGTCGCGATTATCGAAAACGGCACCTCAACCAAACAGCGCGTTCTGACTGGACAGCTCTCCCAACTGCGCGAATTAGCACAACAAGCCAGCAGCCCGAGTTTGATCATCATCGGCAACGTTGTCGGGCTGCGGGAAAAATTGAGCTGGTTCTCTGACCAGACAGCATAACAATTCACTATTTTGAACATGCTCTCTTACAAAAGGTCACTTTAATGCTTACCGCAAGCCACATCTGGGACGCAGCACGTTGCACAAGCAAAAGCCGACCATCAGGAAAGATTGCAGCAGACACCGTTTGAGAACCCGATTCCAGACGACGTGTTTCCGCCTATCCCACAAGGATAAGATAGCGGATTCAAAGGGATAGATAAGCAGTAGCAGGAAACCGTCAGGAGAGAGCCTCCTGACGGTAATTAAGACTTACGGACGGGCAACAAAACCGATAGCGTCGTAGACTTTCTTCAGCGTTTCCTGTGCGCGAGCACTCGCTTTATCAGCCCCTTCACGCATGATCTGTTGCAGGAAAGCCTCATCGTTACGGTAGCGATGATAACGTTCTTGCAGCTCAGACAGCATACCGGATACGGCATCCGCCACCGCACCTTTCAGGTGACCATACATCTGGCCATCAAATTCCTGCTCCAGCTCAGGGATGGGTTTTCCCGTCACGCCAGACAGAATATCCAACAGGTTGGATACCCCGGCTTTATTCTTCACATCATAGCGAATGACTGGCGGCTCATCGGAATCCGTCATCGCGCGTTTGATCTTCTTCACCACCGCTTTCGGATCTTCCAGCAGCCCGATAACGTTATTGCGGTTATCGTCGGACTTGGACATCTTCTTGGTCGGTTCCAGCAGCGACATCACGCGGGCACCCGATTTCGGAATGAACGGCTCTGGCACTTTGAAAATGTCGCCATACAGGCTGTTGAAACGCTGCCCGACGTCACGGCTCAGTTCCAGATGCTGTTTCTGATCTTCACCCACTGGCACCTGATTCGTTTGGTACAGCAGGATATCCGCCGCCATCAGCACCGGATAACTAAACAGACCGGCGTTGATGTTCTCTTCATAACGCGCGGATTTATCCTTGAACTGCGTCATGCGGCTCAGTTCGCCGAAATACGCGTAGCAGTTTAGTATCCAGCTCAGTTGGCTGTGCTCAGGCACGTGCGACTGAACAAAAATGGTGCTCTTTTTCGGATCGATGCCGCAGGCCAGATACAGCGCCAGCGTATCCAGCGTCGCTTTTCTCAGCGCCTGCGGATCCTGACGTACCGTGATGGCATGCAAATCCACAATGCAATAGATGCAGTCGTAATCGTCCTGCATGTTGACCCACTGACGTAACGCCCCCATGTAGTTACCAATGGTCAATTCACCAGACGGCTGCGCACCGCTAAATACAATGGGCTTGCTCATACTAAGGGTTCCTGATTGTGTGAAGAAGACTGCCCGATCAGGGGCAAAATATCGGCAAAACGATCCAGAACGACATCCGGCTGACTCAGCTCGATCGCTTCACCATAGTTATAACCATACGTCATGCCGACACTGCGGCAGCCCGCCGCCTGTGCCGCCTGAATATCATTGCGGGAATCGCCGACGAACAGAAGCTCGCTGGCACGCAGCCCCAGCTTACCGAGTACCAGATAGAGCGGCGCAGGATGCGGCTTTTTCACAATGACATCATCGCCACCGATGATCAGCGAAAAATATTCGCCAATCCCCAGGCCTGCCAAGAGCGGGGCAACGAACGGCGTGGGTTTATTGGTCACCACCGCCATCGGAACGCCCTGCTGCGCCAACTGCGCCAGCGTCTCTTTTACCTGTGGAAACAGCGTGCTACCGCTATCCACCGTCTGCGCATAATAGACATCGAACCGCTCACGGGTTTCTTGCAAGCGTGCACCTGTAGGCTCAACGCCAGCCCAGCGCAGCGCCCGTTCAACCATCACGTCCGCACCGTTACCAATCCAGGTTGCGACACGAGCTTCGCCCGCAGCAGGCAACGACTGCGCCACTAAGGCCTGATCGATCGCCGCCGCCAGACCCGGTGCGCTGTGAATAAGCGTCCCATCCAAATCAAAAGCTAATCCGCGAACTGCGGTTAATTCAGTCATGTGTCGTCCTTGAAATTTCACTACGCATTTGAGCAATGACGGCACGGTAATCTGGATGACCAAAAATCGCCGATCCCGCCACAAACATATCCGCGCCCGCTTCAGCAATTGCGCCGATATTTTCTACTTTTACGCCGCCATCGACTTCCAGTCGAATGTCGTAACCGCTGTCGTCGATCAAGCGACGAACCTGACGCAGTTTATCCAGCGTGCTGGGAATAAAGGACTGGCCGCCAAATCCAGGGTTAACCGACATCAGCAGAATGATATCCAGCTTATCCATGACGTAATCGAGATAACTCAGCGGCGTCGCTGGGTTAAACACCAGCCCAGCCTTGCAGCCGTGATCTTTGATCAGTTGCAGTGAACGATCGAGATGATCCGTGGCTTCGGGATGAAAGGTAATGAAACTGGCTCCCGCATTGGCGAAATCCGGGATGATACGATCGACCGGTTTCACCATCAGGTGGACGTCAATCGGCGCGGTAATGCCGTAATCGCGCAGGGATTTCAGGACCAGCGGGCCAATCGTCAAATTTGGCACATAGTGGTTATCCATGACATCAAAATGGACCACATCCGCCCCGGCAGCCAATACGTTAGCGGTATCTTCACCAAGACGGGCAAAATCAGCCGACAGAATGGACGGCGCGATTAAAAACGGTTTCATTCATTTCTCCAAACGGTAAAGTCTGAATGCCTGCGGGTAACCTATTCCCGGCTAATGACGCCTCTCAGACGGCATTAACCGATTCACCGCGCTCTGTTTACCCCAAACGGTATTACCGATATAGGGCTAATAACTCGTTTACTTTACTACGCCCTAAAATATTACGGCTAATCGTTCTGCGTGCTTTAACAACATAAAGCACCGCTTCCTGATACCACTCACGAGTCAGTAACGTGTCATGATTGGAAATCAGTACCGGAATCTGGCTTTCTGCTGATAAACGGCGCGCCAATTGCGCCAAGCTCTGCTGGTCGGCACGACTGAAATTATTGGTGTGATAGGCCGTAAAATTCGCGGTCGCAGACAGCGGCGCATAAGGCGGATCGCAATAAATGACCGATCCCTTCTCTGCTTTTTCCAGCGTGTCCTGATAATGCTCACAGACGAAAGTGGCATTTTGCGCTTTGAAGGCGAACCAGCGAATTTCTTCTTCAGGAAAATAGGGCTTCTTGTAGCGCCCGAAAGGAACATTGAATTCACCGCGCATGTTGTAACGGCACAGGCCGTTATAGCAGTGGCGATTCAAATAGAGAAACAGCAGCGCGCGCCGATAGGCATCGCTGCAAAGGTTAAATTCGTCACGCAGCAGATAAAACGTCTCTGACGTGTTGACCTCATCCGTAAAAAGTTTACGGGCGTCGGTAACAAACTCATCTGCATTCGATTTAACGATATTGTAGAGATTAATCAGGTCGCTATTAATATCAGCCAGTATGTAGCGATCGTATTCCGTATTCAGAAACACGGAACCCGCGCCAACAAAGGGCTCAATGAGACAGTCTCCTGCGGGTAAATAGCGACGAATTTCTTCTACCAGCGGATATTTACCACCAGCCCATTTTAAAAAAGCGCGGTTCTTCTTCATGCCGTCGTTAGTTACTCATACGTTTCAGAGCCGCGGATTGTACTCTGTGTCAGACAGCACATCAGGGCTAAAATTGGTGTTACTTATTCAAGTCCTGCTTCACCTGACGGATCGGCTTAACCCATGGTTTTTTCGCTTGTACCTCTGCGGGCAACGCGGCAATTGCCTGTTTCGCTTCCGCAGAAGAAGCATAGACTCCGGTCACTAACACATACCAGGATTTTCCGTCTCGTTTCGTTTCATACACCCAAGAATGGGCGAGATTATGTTGTTTTGCGTAGGCTTTCAGCGTATCCGAGCGTGATGCGCTGCTCAGTTGCAACGTAAAACTGCTGGCGGGCGCATTCTGTACGGAAACGTTCTGCCCAGCCGTTGCAGGAGCCGCTTTTGCGTTAGCTGCGGGTTTACTTGCTACTGGCACTTTTGGCGCGCTGTTCGCAGCAGGCTTAGCGTTGCTAGCATGTACAGGCGTCGTGTTGTGCGTATTTTTAGCGGATGAGGCCGCAGGCGTTTTACCCGCCGAAGCAACCGTCGCAGGTGCCGTTGGCAGCGTCGAGTTTCCTGCCGCACCCTGAGAGAATTCGCTCACGCGCCCTTGCTGTTGCGACAGCGCATCGGTGATATTGCCCGGCAGCTCAATACGCTGCTGGCCTGCCACCGGCGGTTGAATCTGTGCATCCGTCGGCGTACCGGAAATCGGAGGAGCACTCAATATCTGAGGCGACGTCGGCGTTTGAGAAGACGCCTGCCCTGACATTTGACCATGACTAGCCTCGCCAGAAACGGCCGCAGGGCTTTCACCCGGAGAGGAAGGCTGCGTGCTCTGGGTCATGGAGGACGAGGAAGAGAGATCGATATTTCGCTCGCCACTCGCTTGATTCTGCGTCTGTGAGGTTTGTGGCTGAGAAGGTGCCTGCAAGGCCGATCCAATACCCACGATCAGCAACACCAGCACCACAATCCCGATGCCAATCATCAGGTGCTGTCTGGAAAGCGCGATTTTAGGTACCGCGAAGTTGCTGCTTTTCTGCTGACGAGTAGGTCGACGGTCACTGGTATCAGGCTTCAGCTCATCTTCCGGCTTGAACTCATCCATTTAACATCTCCCCACTAATAAAGCTCGAATTCGCCACGTGGTCGCCAAGGCGAATCATTGAATCGTAACGCATTGTATTTTATTAACCATAACCCATCAGGGCGTGTCTGTCGTTAATACTTATCTTTCATAACCGCCAGTCTTTCATCACCCGATAGCGTTACCGCATCAGGCAAGACAATCAGCTATCGAAGCCAACACCATGTCATGCGCAACGCCGCCACGAACTTCAGATTGACCGATTGCCGTTGGCAGCACCAGACGTAACTCGCCCGCCAGCACTTTCTTGTCGCGCATCATATGAGGAAGATAGGATTCAGGTGTCATTTGCGTTGGGCCGTTTACAGGTAAGCCAGCGCGAATCAGCAGAGACTTGACTCGCTCGACATCCTCAACGGAGAACTGCCCAAGGCGACGTGCCGTATGTGCAGCCATCACCATGCCTGCCGCAACCGCTTCGCCGTGAAGCCAGTTACCGTAGCCCATTTCAGCTTCAATGGCATGCCCGTAAGTATGGCCCAAGTTGAGTAGCGCACGCATACCGCTTTCGCGTTCATCTGCTGCCACCACCGCCGCTTTGATTTCACAGCAGCGTCGAATGCAGTAAGCCAGCGCGTCATGCTGTAGCGCACGCACGGCTTCAATGTTTTCTTCGAGCCAAAGAAAGAAATCACGATCCAGAATAATGCCGTACTTGATGACTTCCGCCAGCCCGGATGACAATTCCCGTGCCGGTAAAGATTTCAGGCAGTCCAGATCGATCACAACCGATACGGGCTGGTAGAACGCCCCGATCATGTTTTTACCCAACGGGTGATTGACGGCGGTTTTACCCCCGACAGAAGAATCTACCTGCGATAGCAGCGTTGTCGGCACCTGAATAAATCGGACGCCACGCTGATAACTGGCCGCGGCAAAACCGGCTAAATCGCCGATGACACCGCCACCCAAGGCAACAATCGTCGTATCACGACCATGTGGTTTCGCCAACAGTGCGGTAAAAACCTGATCCAATACGGTCAGCGATTTGTGCTGCTCGCCGTCAGGTAAGATAACCTGATCGACATGCACGCCACTGTTTTCCAACACACCACGAACGCGGTCGAGGTACAGAGGAGCCAACGTCTGGTTCGTCACCAGCATGGCCTGCTCCCCCGCTTTCAACGGCATAAAAGAAGCCGAATCATCAAATAATCCAGCGGCTATCGTAATGGGATAACTACGTTCCCCTAGTGTTACGGTAATTCTTTCCATGCGCGTTAAACAACCCGTTCAGGATCCGCTCAATGCGGATAAGGTATGCTCTTAGTTACTTTCCAGCATATTGATAATCTGGTTAGCAACAACCTTGGCACTTTGCTCGTCAGTCCGAATGGTAACGTCAGCGATTTCTTCATAAAGCGGGTTCCGCTCTTTCGCCAACGCTTCCAATACTTCACGTGGAGGGGTTTCAACCTGAAGTAACGGACGCTTCTTGTCACGCTGCGTGCGGGCAAGCTGTTTCTCGATTGTCGTTTCCAAATAAACGACAACGCCGCGCGCGGAAAGACGATTGCGCGTCTCACGTGATTTGACTGAGCCACCGCCTGTCGCCAGTACGATGCCTTGCTTTTCCGTCAATTCATTAATGACTTTCTCTTCACGATCGCGGAAGCCTTCTTCGCCTTCCACATCGAATACCCAGCCCACATCAGCCCCAGTGCGTCGCTCAATTTCTTGATCGGAGTCGAAAAACTCCATATTGAGTTGCTGAGCTAACTGACGGCCAATAGTGCTTTTGCCGGCACCCATAGGCCCAACCAGAAAGATATTGCGTTTCTCTGCCATGTTTTTTGGTATTACTAAGACAATTCGTTAATGATAACCCGCCCCGCCAATCAACCCAGCGGCGGGACCTAAACTGAAACCTCATGAGCGATAGTGCGAGAATCAGACAAAAAATTATCTCAAGACTCAGGGTAGTTTGGCAACCGAATAAAATGTCACACCGACCACAGGGGGTCAATGTAGTATGTTTTATCGACATTTTCGGTGGAACAACACTTCAGTGCTCAATTCGCTAACCCTTGTAAGCTAAATCCGCCGCAGCGTCAAACTCATAAGCGACGAACGTGACAAAATATTGCGCCCAATCCGAAAGAAAAACACCGTATGACATCAGAGCCCGCCTGAGTTTGCTCACGATGATGCGGGTATCAGCGTCGGCGTAATGAAAATGACCAATTCTCGTCGCGTATGCTGCTGAGTATGGTTTCTGAACAGATGACCAAATACGGGAACCTCGCCCAATATGGGTACCTGTCTGTCGCTGTTCTTTTTTTGCTGCTGGAAAATACCGCCTAAAACGATGGTTTCTCCATCAGCAACCGTCACCTGAGTTTGGATTTCCTGTTTATCGATCGCTAACGCTTCGCCATTATCGCCCTGCTTAATCGTCTGCCCCGGCATGTTTTGGCTGATTTTCAGGTTCAGCGTAATCCGTCCGGCACGCAGAATGTCGGGTGTAACTTCCATCCCTAACACCGCCTCTTTGAACTCGATAGACGTCGATCCGCTGGCACCGCTGGAGACCTGATACGGAATTTCCGTGCCTTGTTTAATACTGGCGGTCTGCTGGTGCGCGGTAAACAAGCGAGGGCTGGCGATAATCTCGACCTGACTTTCCTGTTCCAGCGCCATTAATTCCAGGTCCAGCAGACGACCATTCAAGCGCGCCAAATGGAATCCGGCATTGATCGCGGGCGTATCGACTGGCAGGCCAACGTTAAAATTATTCAGCCTGAGCGCCTTGTTCGCCGCGTCCCCTTCACCCAGCCCCCAATTAACGCCCAGCGCCTGCAGGTGCTCGCTACTGATGGTGACGATATGTGCCGCCAGCTGTACCTGCGCTAGCGGCAGATCGAGCTCTTTCACCCACGGTTCGAGCTGTGCCAGAGCCTCTTCCGTATCGCGAATCAATAAAGTGTTCGTCCGCTTATCCACGGTTACGCTGCCACGCGTAGAGAGTAGCGTTCCACGCTGAGCCTGAACGCTGGCCGCCACTTCCGTCGCATCAGCATATTGCAATGCAACAGAGATATTATGCAGCGGCAATTTCTGCGCCTGCTCCGCCGCCTGTTCGTCTCGTTCTTTCTGTAAGGATTCAAGGTGCCCGGCAGGGAAAACCATCAGCACATTGCCGTTCCGCTCGACGCTGAGCTTCCCCATGCGTAAAACAATATCCAATGCCTGCTGCCAGGGAATATCAGCCAGCCTCAGGCTAAGGTTCCCCGTCACGCCCGGAGCGATCACCACATTGAGCTGTTGGTGATCGGCTAACGCCTGTAGCACCCGAGGTATCGGTGAATCTTCAAACGCCATCGATACCGAACTTTCCGCACTGGCCTGAAACGGCGCGGCGAGAAGAAGTAACCCACTCCACGCCAGCACCCGACATAACATCCTCATATTCATAACCTTCCTTGTTATCGAGATACGCTGTTGCCAGCGTTGTTTTCAAAAAACGGTTGTCCAAAGACGGCGTTCAAAATACGTGCGTCAGGCAGACTGCATCTATTTCGCTGGCTTAGTGATAAACGGAGAAATCAGCAGCAGATTCTCTGGCAGACCGTCACAGCTTGCCTCATGCGCTGTCGGGACAAGTTTGGCCCCTGATTTATCCATTTGACTGACCACCCAATTCCCCGGAGGGATCGTCTCGCCGCGTGTCAGCCTGAGCCAACCAGCCTCCGGCTGCGCTAACCAGCCAGTCCAACGGTCGCCAGAACCTATCACGCCTTTTAGCTGCCACGCTGGCAGTGTCGCTGGGGGCAGACAGCGTGAAGCAGCCAGAGGCTGAAAAGGGTCGATACGTTCTGCGAGCTTTTCCGCCTGTACGCTATGTGGCGCAAAGAGCAGTATCAATGCGATACAACGTGTTATGTGGCTCATGGCGATACCTCCGGCCTGATTAGCGATAGCTCAACCAGAAGCTGCGGTTTTTCCGACGCCGCCGCTGGAGCGGCATCAGGCTTTACGGTCAGTTGCGTTATTCGCAGCACATAAGGTAATGCCATCAGCGCACGAAGCACCTGCAATACGCCCGTGTAATTCGCGCTAAATGCCAATTGCCAACGTTCCTGATGGGGTGCCCCTGCATGAGGCGGAGCGGGCTGCCAGGATAGAAGCGAAGCCCCCGCCAGCGATAGAGGTTCAACGATAAGCTGTGCCAGTCTGTCAGGCTGAAAGGGATCGTCTTGCGCGGTTTTCTCCGCTAATTGCGTGCGTAGCACCGAGAGCAGTGGCATCGAACCTAGTTTTTGCTGGAGTTCCCCTACATCCAGACGCGCCTGAACGGTTTGCTCTTCTATGCCAATCACCGCCTGCCGTACTTCACCGATGAGGAACCAGCCTGCTAACAGTCCAGCAGCGGCGACGAACGCCAATTGAAGCACTAGCTGCTGCCAGAGCGGTTTATTCACTAGCCCAGGCCGGTTCAGTACGACGGCAGTCACGATCGCTTGATTAATCATGGTCTTCCCCCGGTAAGGAAACACCCGTGTCGCGCCAGTTGGCCTGAAAGGAAAAGTGCAGCGGGGTATTCACACCACGCTCTCGGGACGTATGCAGCAACTGCACACGCTCGACGGAAACATGGCGTGATAACGCGTGCTGTAGCGTAATGATATCGTGATAGTTTTCACTTACACCGGACAGCAGCAGATGCGATCCGCGGTCAGCGATTTCCGTCAGCCACAGGCGCGCGGGCACCATGCCAGCAAGCTGATCTAACAGATGGAGGTTACGACGATTGTCGTGCCGGACTATCGTCTCGCCGCGTTCCTGTTCCAGATAGCGACGCAGCGCTTCTCGCGCCTGATGCGTTTGTTGATACTGCACCATCAGTTGCTGCTGTTGGGCCAGCACCGCATTGAGGTCATCCTGCGCGCGTTGCTGCCTGTTTTGCCAAAGCAGATAGCTCGCCGCAATAAGGCATAGCATCAACCCCGTCTGTAGCCACAGCAGCCCTAGCCAACGGCGTGCCCGCTGACGCATCCGAGTGTTGCGCCAGGGTAAAAGATTAATCAGCAACATAGTCAGGCATCCTCAGGACGCAATGCTAACCCACCCGCAATCGCAAAAGCCGAGGGGAAACTCGGCAGCGGCGGCTGCATATGGTTAAACACCGTTAACGGCGACCACGGCTGCAATACGTCGGTCTGCTGGCTGGGTAAATCGGGCGAGACGCTAGAGTAATAGGCTATATCATCGACATCATGCTGATAGCGAGTGCTTACAACCGATAAGATATCGGCCTCGTCATTCAGCTCATCAAGGTGTATCACGCCCGAGTGAAAAGCACGGTTCAACGGGGAAACCCACAGCCAGCCATCCAACAAGCGATGCAGCAACAGACGGTGAGTTTCAAGCCCGGCCCGCTGCGCCATCACCCGAAGCGCACAGGTTGAAACCTCAAGCACATCGGGGTGTAGCCCCGCGCTATTCAGGCATGCCAGCCAGTTATCGACCTCCTGTCGGCGCGCGGCCGTCACCAGCAGCGAACCCCGCATCTGCGGATCTTCCCGATAGTCTATCGCCAGCGATTCGCTGCTGATCGGTAGCTTACGCGCCGCCATAGTTTCGATGTAGAGGCTACGCTCCGGCTCCTGTAAACGCGGGTCGGGCATCGGTAAATGCTGCTGTAAAATCAACTGAGCAGGGAACCCTACCCGTAGCGAAATGTGTCCAGGCAGTAAACGACGCCATGTTCGCAAGGCCTCACAAAGTGCCTCAGTATGGTGTAGACTACCCGTGCGCAAGGTGTCGTCTGGTAGCGGATATTGCCACCAGTGACGAAGCTGCCAGCCATCGCGGCGGCGCTGAACCGCCAGCGCACGCATGAAGCCGTTTTGTATATCAACGCCAACCCGCCAGATGTGATAACCCATGTTCAACCCGATTTCCTTATCCAATAAACATATCCACAGTGCTGGCTTACCTTTATACTAGCGCCCGGTTGTTTATAAACTGTCCAAACGCTACTGAATGGAAAATCCCAGGTGAAGTTCGTAAAGTATCTACTCATCCTTGCAGTCTCTTGCATTCTGCTGGGAGCTGCCTCGATATACGGTTTGTACCGTTATATCGAACCCCAACTGCCCGATGTCGCCACGCTGAAAGACGTTCGGCTGCAAACGCCTATGCAGGTTTACAGCGCCGATGGCGAACTGATCGCTCAGTTTGGTGAAAAACGCCGTATCCCACTCAAGCTGGATCAGGTTCCCCCTGAGTTGGTACACGCTTTTATCGCGACCGAAGACAGCCGCTTCTATGATCACCACGGTGTCGATCCCGTCGGGATCATCCGCGCCGCGTCTATCGCGCTCACATCGGGTCACGCCTCTCAAGGGGCGAGTACCATTACGCAGCAGCTCGCCAGGAACTTCTTCCTGAGCCCGGAACGCACCCTGATTCGTAAGATCAAGGAAGTGTTTCTGGCTATCCGTATTGAGCAGTTGCTGACCAAGGATGAAATCCTTGAGCTTTATCTGAACAAGATTTACCTCGGCTATCGCGCTTATGGCGTTGGCGCAGCGGCACAGGTTTACTTTGGCCGCCCTGTTGACCAGTTGACGCTGAGCGAAATGGCGATGATCGCCGGTCTGCCGAAGGCACCATCGACGTTCAACCCGCTCTATTCCTACGACCGTGCCGTTGCCCGCCGCAACGTCGTCCTTGCACGTATGAAGGATGAAAACTACATCACCCAGTCGCAATACGATGCGGCACGTAACGAAAAGCTGGTCGCAAATTATCACGCACCGGATATTTCGTTCTCCGCCCCGTATGTCGCAGAAATGGCACGACAGGAGATGGTCAAACGCTACGGCGAAGATGCTTATAACGACGGTTATAAGGTCTACACGACGGTCACCAAAAAATTGCAAACCGCCGCACAGGATGCGCTGCGTAATAACATCCTCGCCTATGACATGCGCCACGGTTACCGCGGCCCGAGCAAAGTGCTCTGGAAGGTAGGCGAAGGCGTCTGGGATCAGGCGAAGATGATTGCCGCCCTGAAAGCGTTGCCGGTCTACGGCCCGCTCTATCCGGCCATCGTCACCAGCACTACGGCTGACAACGCGATTGCGATCCTGTCTGACGGCAGCAACATTGCCCTGCCGATGGCGGGCATGCGCTGGGCACGTGCCTACCGTTCCGATACGCAGCAAGGGCCAACACCGAAGCGCGTCACGGACGTGGTACAGGCCGGTCAGCAGGTCTGGGTCCGTAAAGTGAACGATGACTGGTGGCTGGCACAGGTGCCGGACGTCAACTCTGCCATTGTCTCGCTTAACCCGAAAAATGGTGCGATAGAAGCGCTGGTTGGCGGTTTTGACTTTAACCAAAGCAAATTCAACCGTGCGACGCAGGCACTGCGTCAGATTGGTTCCAACATCAAACCGTTCCTGTATACCGCTGCGATGGACAAAGGTTTAACGCTGGCAACGATTCTGAACGACGTACCGATCACCCGTTGGGATGCTGGTGCAGGCTCTGACTGGCGGCCGAAAAACTCACCGGCAACCTACGATGGTCCGATCCGTTTGCGTCAGGGGCTGGGTCAATCCAAAAACGTAGTGATGGTACGTGCCATGCGTGCGATGGGCGTGGACTATGCCGCGGATTACCTGCAACGCTTCGGTTTCCCGGCGCAGAATATCGTCCATACCGAATCGCTGGCGCTGGGCGCGGCCTCATTTACCCCGCTACAGGTCGTACGTGGTTATGCCGTCATGGCAAACGGCGGCTATCTGGTCGATCCCTATCTGATTAGCAAGATAGAGAACGAAGTGAGTGGGACGGTGTTTACCGCGACGCCGAAAGTGGTCTGTGATACCTGTAATCTACCGCTGGTTTACGGTGAAACGCCACGTTCTCCGGTGTTAGCGACCACTAACGTTGAAGATGTTGCCACGTCAAACGAAGCGCCGCCGGTAGGCCTGCCGCAGCCAGAACTGGAACCTGTTACGCCAGAAGCCGCACAGCAAAGTGCTGCACAGCCTTATGCACCGCACGTGATCAACACGCCGTTGGCGTTCCTGATTAAAGATGCGCTGAACAGCAACGTCTTTGGCGAACCGGGCTGGATGGGAACGGGCTGGCGTGCCGGTCGTGATTTGAAACGTCGTGATATCGGCGGTAAAACCGGTACAACGAACAGTTCCAAGGATGCCTGGTTCTCCGGCTATGGCCCGAATCTGGTGACCTCAGTCTGGATTGGCTTCGACGATCACCGTCGCGATCTGGGGGCCAGCAGCGCATCTGGCGTCATCAAAGATCAGATCTCCGGTTATGAAGGCGGTGCGAAATCAGCGCAGCCTGCGTGGGATGATTTCATGAAAGCCGCTCTGGATGGCGTACCAGAGCAACCGCTGACGCCGCCGCCTGGCATCGTCAGTGTGGTCATTGACCGTAGCAGCGGCAAGCTGTCCAACGGTGGCGGGAATAGCCGTTCCGAATACTTCATTGACGGTACACAGCCGAAAGAATATGAAGTACATGAAGTCGGCACCACACTGATGGATAACGGACAAAGCGAAGAATTATTCTAGCCAACGTTCGATAGCGTTACACTGACAAAGAGGGCACCAGAAACGGTGCCTTCTTTTTTGGCTATGATGAATCAGGAAATTAGCGAGGAGTGCGACGCAGCCAGTCGTGGGCCAGAAACAGCGCGCTGACATTACGCGCTTCGCGGAAATCAGGCTCTTGCAGCAACGACATCATGTTATCTATCGGCCAGCGGACTTGCGGCATCGGCTCCGGCTCATCGCCTTCCAGACTCTGCGGATACAGCCCACGCGCCACAACGATATTCATCTGGCTGGAAAAATAGGAGGGAGCCATCGTTAACGTCGCCAGCAACTCCAGCTTTTCCGCCCCAAAACCGACTTCTTCCATTAGCTCGCGGTTAGCGGCTTCGAAAACCGTTTCGCCGGGATCGATCAGCCCTTTGGGAAAGCCCAGTTCGTACTCTTCAATGCCGACGGCGTATTCACGGATCAACAACAGTTCATCATCAATGATCGGGACAATCATCACCGCCTGTCGGCCGCTTGGGCGCATCCGTTCATAAACCCGACGTACCCCGTTGCTAAATTCAAGATCGACGGATTCCACATTGAACAGGCGCGAATGCGCTACCGTTTCTACCTTGAGGATTTTAGGTTTTTTCAGGTTATGACTCATTGATGCCCCCCAGAGAGTTACGACCAGAACGGCACCTTAGCCCAACGCGCATGAGAGACTGCGTTTATCGCAGCCTGAATATGCCATGCTGTTGAATAAGAAGAGATCGTAAATATGCTTTTTTGATTCTGTTCACATTGTGCGTTAACAGTCACCTTCGCTGCAACTATCGTGACGATGAATTTACGTGTGGGCAACATGAAGGATACATCCTGTATGAGAAATCACCAGAAAAAGTCAATAACTTAAAAAAAATAGGAATATCCTCATTCAAGAGGCGTTTTTTGCTTGTTACTATCATCACCTTATGCGATTAATTCCATTCACAATTACGTTATTAATCTAAGAAAACAATGCCATACGGGTTATCATCGATTGTATAATTTTGTTAAACTCCGACGAGAACAAGGAGCATCGCGTTTTGGAATGGAGATGAGATGAGCACAATATTTACCCTATTGGCGATATTGCTTGCCTGTCTGATCGCTGTCGGAGGTGTTATCGCCTACCGTATGCGACACCGTTTCTTCTCCGCTCCGCCGTTACCCGTTTCGCAATCGCTTCCCCGACGGTTAACTGAAGACGAACGGATCGCGATTGAGCGTTATCTGGCTCAGGAAAACAGCCAGCAAACCACGCCGCTTGATACCCCCAACGAGCAGCCAAAACTGCCGCGTTCCCTGCAAAGTAATCGGGTTTACCCCATCACCCATACGATTACACGCTATGGCCTGAGCACTGATACTCAGAATAAGTGGCGCTACTATATTGATACGCAGGAAGTCCATCTGCCGCCCAGTTGGGAACCGTTCATTACCGAAAATAACACCGTCGAACTGATTAAGACGCGCTCGATCCCGCTGGTCATTTCCTTGAATGGACACTCGCTAACCGAATGTCTCGACGATCGTCCACTCGCCCCACTGCCGAGCGAAGTCCCTGTCCCGAACGCCTCCATCCGTCAGGAAGGGAGTGAGCATGCCGAGTTGGTCACTATCCGTAAGGAAACACGTGAAGAACACGCCATGCACCACTCTGGGGGCTTGAAGGAAACCGCCGTGCTCTGCGTGTCTTTTCTGCTTTTGTTCATCAGTCTGAATAGCCCTATCGCCCTACTCCCCTGGCTGATCGGTACCGCATCATTATTAGCAGGCTGGAGCCTGTGGCAACTTTTCCGCTCGCCGTCCGCTCAGGAATTACGCGATGTGCACTGCCTTCACGGCACGCCGCAAGGCTTGGGTCTGTTTGGCGAATCCAATCAGGGGCCGCTCGGCAATATCTCACTCGGTAATATCGATCTGATTTACCCGCCTCACTGGCAGCCTTATATCACGCAGGATCTCGGGCGAAAAACAGATGTCGATATCTATCTCAACCGACAGGTGATCCGTCAGGGAGAGCACCTGTCGCTGCATGATGAAGTGAAACATTTCCCGCTACAGCGCTGGGGCAGAAATCTACTGCTGGCCGCTGGTTCTCTGCTCAGCCTGATTTTGCTCGTCACTAACGTGCAGCTTGAACTACCGCTCAAGCTCAGCCTGGCCTGGCTTCAAGGTGCGCAGCGTATTCAGGTCACGCAGGTCAGCGATCTGGAAACCGCTCAGCTCCGCATTGGTGACACGCTGGCAGTCCGTGGCAACGGCATGTGCTATGTGCCCGCAGGCATTCATCCCGTTTCCGCACCGTCTTCCTATGCGTTCAGCCCTTTTGACTGCTCCGCTATTTACTGGAATAAAGCGGCGCCGCTGCCATTACCGGAGTCCGAGACGATTGAAAAAGCGACTGCCTTGTTGAAATCCGTCAATAGCCAGCTCCATCCGCAAGCGGAAAAAGAAGGTCAGGTTAACTCTCAGTTAGCGTCTACGATCCAGAAATCAGGTCTGATTCTGATGAAAAACTTCGCTGAAGTTGTCCTGAGAACACAAGATTTGTGTCGGCAGGAAAACGATTGCTCTCGCCTGAAAAATGCGCTGGTGAATCTAAGCGACGTCAAGAACTGGAATACACTGGTAAAAGACGCCAATTCCGGCACGCTAAAAGGTATGAATGTGGTGCTGCCCGCCGTCAGCGCAGAAACGCTGGAATCCTTGGTCAACAGTTCTACCGATCAATTCTTCTATCAGGAAATCAATAACGCGACAGATTCGCTGAATAGTCCGCCGCCCGGTGGATTCCTGATTCGCAGCGACGAAGGCCGACAGTTCGTTAACCATCCGCTTCCTCCGATGCCGCTGAATGAATATCGTCCATCGGACCAGTGGCAGGAACTCCAGCGGCTTTCCGCGATGCTGCTGCATACACCGTTTAATGCTACAGGCGTGATCACGCAGTTGAATACCGATGCCAACGGAACTCGGCATATCAACCTGCACAGCGAACCTGACGTGATTACCGTTTGGCGCTATCTCGGCACGTGTCTGCTGCTGCTGCTCTTTTCTGCAACGTTTATCGTTAATGCGATTTTGACTGGGATTAAGATGCGTAAAAGCCAGAAGCGAGTGACCGATATTCAGCGCTATTACGCCTCACGGTTTAATATGATGACGAATGCGTTCACGGACAATCGCCCACCGCTCCCCCGCTAACGGCATCGTGCCCGCTCAGTGGTTATGCTAACCTAGCGGTCGTCACTCTCGTCACAATTGCATTGCGCGTCTTCTGCTGCATCACCCCTATAGCACGGCGCGACATCTGGAGTCGTTATGAATCCCCACGTTAACTGGCACGACATCGACACCGTGATACTGGATATGGATGGCACGCTGCTCGATCTGGCGTTTGACAGCTATTTCTGGCTTCAACTGGTGCCTCAGTCGCTCAGTGAAAAACGTCGCATCAGCCTTGAGCAGGCGCACCAGCTTATCGAACAGGAGTACCAGGCCGTTCAGCACACGCTAAACTGGTACTGTTTCGATTACTGGTCAGAACGTCTCGATCTGGATATCTATCAAATGACGACGGATATCGGTACGCGAGCCCGATTGCGCGATGACACGACGCCATTTTTAGCGGCGCTGCGCGAATGCGGTAAAGAGACGATTCTACTGACCAATGCCCATCCACACAGTCTGGCGGTAAAAATCGAACACACCGGGCTGGATCAGCACCTTGATTTATTACTTTCCACCCATACTTATGGGTATCCGAAAGAGAATCAGCGCTTGTGGCAGGCCGTACAGCAGCAGACTGGCTTCAACCCCGCCAGAACGTTATTCGTGGATGACAGCGAACCGATTCTGGATGCCGCGAAAACGTTCGGTATCCATTACTGTCTGGGCGTGCGTAATCCCGATTCCGGCCAGCAGGAAAAGGCATTCCTGCAACATCCGTCAATGAACGACTACCTTGCGCTGCTACCCGCTCTGCGCCACTCCGTTAACGCAGGGTAATGCAGGTGGCCCGAGGGGGAAACACGGTGATGAGGTTCCCGCAGGGATGCCTCGCGCCGTGGTCGCCCCCAGTAACGCGATCCTTAAACGATCGGCATTAGGGTAATCAGGGGGATTTATGGTGAAAGCTACCGAGCAGGCCGACGACGCCGTTCGTCTGGACAAATGGCTTTGGGCCGCCCGTTTCTATAAAACCCGAGCAATAGCTCGTGAAATGATCGACGGCGGCAAAGTGCACTATAACGGGCAACGCGGTAAGCCGAGCAAACAGGTCGAACTGAATGCCGAGATCAAACTGCGTCAGGGCAATGATGAACGCACAGTGATTATTTTGGCCGTCAGCGGCCAGCGCAGAAGCGCGACAGAGGCGCAGGCACTGTATCAGGAAACAGCAGCAAGCATTGAGAAACGAGAAAAGGTGGCGCAGGCGCGGAAAATGAATGCGCTGACGATGCCACACCCCGATCGCCGCCCTGATAAAAAAGAGCGACGCGATCTGATTAAATTTAAATACAGCGATCAGGAATAACGCTCCGCGCTTCATTTGTTGGTCATCAAACTGCTGACAATAGAGAGAAGACCCAGCGATTGCCGCACCACTCATCGCCGCACGACTCATCTCCGCACAACGACGAGAAAATATTATGGCTCATGACCAACTACATCGTTATCTGTTTGAAAATTATGCCGTTCGTGGCGAGTTGGTGACAGTTAACGAAACGTATCAACGTATTTTGACCAACCACGACTACCCAGTTGCGGTACAAACGCTGCTAGGCGAAATGCTGGTTGCCACCAGCCTGTTAACGGCCACGCTGAAATTCAGCGGCGATATTACCGTTCAACTTCAGGGCGATGGCCCACTGAAACTGGCGGTGATTAACGGTAACCACCAGCAGCAGATGCGCGGCGTTGCCCGTCTGCAAGGGGATATCGCACCGGGGAGTTCGCTGAAAGAAATGGTCGGCAATGGCTATCTGGTCATTACCATTACGCCGACTGACGGCGAGCGTTATCAGGGCGTCGTCGGTTTAGAAGGTGAAACCGTGGCCGAATGTCTGGAGAGCTATTTCCAGCAGTCTGAACAGTTGCCGACACGGCTGTTTATCCGTACCGGTCAACACGACGGGAAGCAGGCAGCCGCAGGCATGCTGCTACAGGTGTTGCCCGCACAGGATGCCGACCGTAATGATTTTGATCATCTGGCACAGCTCACCACGACGGTCAAAGCCGACGAGCTGTTTACCCTGCCTGCCACTGAGGTGTTGTACCGCCTGTATCATCAGGAAGAAGTCACCGTGTATGAGCCGCAGGATGTCGAGTTCCGCTGTCACTGTTCGCGCGATCGCTGCACAGATGCATTAATGACGCTGTCCGATCAGGAAGTGAATGAGATGATCGAACAGGACGGTGAAATCGATATGCACTGTGATTATTGCGGTACGCACTACCTGTTTAATTCGCTGGACATCCGCGCCATACGGCAGGATTCATCAGGAAATCTGTTGCATTAATCTTTTTAACGGGTACGAAAGTACCCGTTTTATTTTGCTTATTTTCCCATCGGTAAACCGACATGGTTATTTTTCGAACACCCTAAATAAGCAAAGTTATTAATGAATTTATTTAATTTTATGATTGCTATCGCGGTTAAAATAAGCTCACTCCCTACAATGTTTAGTAGTACGACTATAACTTGAGGAGTAGCAACATGCTGATCAACGGTCTTACCCCGCAAGCCCTGACGGCTTATGGAATCCACGATGTCCGCGATATTGTCTACAATCCCAGCTATGAACTGCTTTTTGAAGAAGAACGCTCCCCTTCCCTACAAGGCTATGAACGCGGCATCGAAACCCAACTGGGTGCAGTAGCCGTCGATACTGGCATTTTTACTGGCCGTTCCCCGAAAGATAAATACATCGTGCGTGATGACGTCACCCGCGACACCGTGTGGTGGTCCGATCAAGGCAAAGGTAAGAACGATAACCACCCGTTGAGCCAGGAAACCTGGACGCATCTGAAGCAGCTCGTTACCACACAGCTGTCCGGCAAACGGTTGTTCATCATCGATGCCTTCTGTGGTGCCAACCCAGACAGCCGCCTCAGCGTACGTTTCGTGACAGAAGTAGCCTGGCAGGCGCATTTCGTCAAAAACATGTTTATCCGCCCGAGCGATGAAGAGTTGGAAGGCTTTGAGCCGGATTTCATCGTGATGAACGGCGCAAAATGCACCAACCCAAACTGGCAGGAACAGGGGCTGAACTCCGAGAACTTTGTCGCGTTCAACCTGACAGAACGCATCCAGCTGATTGGCGGCACCTGGTACGGCGGCGAAATGAAGAAAGGGATGTTCTCCATCATGAACTACCTGCTGCCGCTGAAAGGCATCGCTTCCATGCACTGTTCGGCAAACGTCGGCGAAAAAGGTGATGTGGCGGTCTTCTTCGGTCTGTCCGGCACGGGCAAAACCACGCTGTCCACCGACCCGAAACGTCAGCTGATTGGCGATGACGAGCACGGCTGGGACGACGATGGCGTCTTCAACTTTGAAGGCGGCTGCTATGCCAAAACTATCAAGCTGTCTAAGGAAGCAGAGCCAGATATCTACGGCGCGATCAAACGCGATGCGCTGCTGGAGAACGTCACCGTGCTGGCAGACGGCACCGTGGACTTCAACGACGGTTCCAAAACCGAGAACACCCGCGTCTCCTATCCGATCTACCACATTCAGAATATCGTTAAACCGGTCTCCAAAGCGGGCCATGCAACGAAAGTGATCTTCCTGACGGCGGACGCGTTCGGCGTGTTGCCACCGGTTTCCCGCCTGACGTCCGATCAAACGCAGTATCACTTCCTGTCCGGCTTTACCGCCAAACTGGCGGGAACCGAGCGCGGCGTGACGGAACCGACACCGACCTTTTCCGCCTGCTTCGGCGCAGCATTCCTGATGCTGCACCCGACGCAGTATGCTGAAGTGCTGGTGAAACGCATGAAGGCAGCTGGTGCACAGGCCTATCTGGTGAACACGGGCTGGAACGGCAGCGGCAAACGTATCTCCATTAAAGATACGCGCGGGATTATTGACGCCATTCTGAACGGCAGTATTGATGATGCAGAAATGCAGACGCTGCCTGTCTTTGATTTGGCGATTCCGACCTCGCTGCCTGGCGTCAATCCTGACATTCTCGACCCACGTGATACCTACGCCAGCGTCGAACAGTGGCAGGAAAAAGCGGACGATTTGGCACAGCGCTTTATCACCAACTTCGATAAGTACACCGATGCACCGGCAGGCGCAGCGCTGGTGAAAGCAGGACCGAAGCGGTAAACGCTGAAGAAAAACCATCATGAAAAAGGCGCGGAATCCGCGCCTTTCTTATTCATGCCAGTGCTGCACAAAATGCTTATGACTCTTTCGCGACGCCCGCATCCGCTACTGCGGCGTCCGAGAGCAGCGGCAGATACGCGCGGACGCAGAGCCCACCGCGTTCGCTTTTGCCAACATCCAGCACGCCATTGTGCGCATCGATAATACGCTGCACAATCGCCAGCCCCAGCCCTGTACCGCTAGTGGTTCGTGCGCTATCGCCACGCACAAACGGCTGGAACAGGTGCTGTAACTGATCGGGCGCAATGCCTTCTCCGTCGTCTTCTACCTGAAACCAAACGCGCTGTAGATCACGTCCAGTACTGACTTTGATCCAACCGTTCCCGTAACGAGCCGCATTGACGACCAGATTCAGCGCCGCGCGTTTGATCGAAAGGGAGCTAATACGCACCAGCAGTTCACCAGTAGCAAAATCGCTGTCGATCTGGCGTTCATAACCGCTTTCTGATGCCACCACTTCACCCATAATGGCGTTCAGATCGGCCACTTCCGTCTGCATTTCCTGACCGGTACGCAGGTAGTCGAGGAACTGCTCAATAATCGCATTACACTCCTCAATGTCCTTATTGATCGACTCCGCCAGATAGTCATCTTCCTTGCCCATCATTTCGGTCGCCAGACGAATTCGCGTCAACGGCGTGCGCAGATCGTGGCTGACGCCAGCCATCAGCAGCGTGCGGTCATCGGCCAGTAGCTTCACGCCGGAGGCCATCTGGTTAAAGGCACGCGTCACGGAACGCACTTCGGAAGCGCCATATTCACGCAGCGGCGGCGGAATAATGCCTTTACCGACCTGCAAAGCCGCATGCTCCAGCTCAACCAAGGGTCGGTTCTGCACCCGAATAAATAGCCACGCGCCGCCAATCACCAACAGCATTATCGCCAGCGTATAGCGGAAGAGCGGCGAGAAATCGCCCTGATGAATTTCAGTGAGGGGAACGCGCACCCAGATATCCGGTGACAGCCAGGTTTTCAGCCACACCACCGGCGTATTCTTGCTGACTTCAACCCGCACATCCGTCGGGCCGCCCAGCTGTTGCGCCATCTGGTCACTCAGAAACTTGTAGTGCTGGGCCCAACGCAGGCCGCTTTCCTCCGCCGCCGCATTGGTGTACAGCGATATACCCAATTCACGGTAAATCTCACGCCGGAACGCAGGCGGCACCTCAAGCGTGGAGCCATCTTCCAGTTGCAGACTGTCCGTCATCAACATTCTTACTTCGTATGCCAGCACTTTATTGAACTGCTGCAAACTCGGCAGAATCGCGAAGTTGAGCACCACCAGATAGGTGGTGACCAAACTGACAAACAATAACGTGACAATCAGTAGCAACGTCCGTGCAAATGAGCTGCGCGGAGAAAAACGCCATTGCATCATGCCTTACTGCCGTCAGGGACAAACACGTAGCCAAGACCCCACACGGTCTGGATATAGCGCGGGTGCGCCGGATCCTCTTCCACCATGCGGCGCAGACGAGAAATTTGTACGTCGATGGAACGCTCCATCGCACTGTATTCACGACCACGGGCCAGGTTCATCAGCTTATCGCGGGACAGCGGTTCACGTGGGTGGCTCACCAACGCCTTAAGCACGGCAAACTCACCGCTGGTCAACGGCATCGGTTCATCATCACGGAACATTTCGCGCGTGCCCAGATTCAGCTTGAATTTGCCAAACGCGATAATGGCTTCTTCCTGCGATGGCGCGCCCGGCAGTTCATTCGCCTGACGACGCAGCACCGCACGGATGCGAGCCAGCAGTTCACGCGGGTTGAAAGGTTTAGGAATATAATCGTCCGCGCCAATTTCCAGCCCGACGATACGATCGACTTCCTCCCCTTTTGCCGTCACCATAATGATCGGCATCGGATTGCTCTGGCTACGCAAGCGACGGCAGATGGACAGCCCATCTTCGCCCGGCAGCATCAGATCCAGCACCATGAGGTGAAAGGATTCACGGGTTAGTAAACGGTCCATCTGTTCAGCATTGGCTACGCTACGTACCTGAAAACCCTGCTCCGTCAGATAACGCTCTAACAGCGCCCGCAAACGCATGTCGTCATCTACAACCAGAATTTTATAGTTTTCTTGCATTCTCTTTCTCCAAAGGCGTAATAGCGCCGACGCTGCTATTGTTCAGAAACATACGAATTACTAACAGTCGTTTCTGGTATACATTCTAGGCAAAATTGTTACAAAGCATATTAAAACGCGTGTAATCAATCATTTCCTGTGCCGTCAGTCATAAAATAATCAGTGATTTGTGAACGTTGTGGGCGGTGAAGTGTAGTTGTGCACGAGTAGTTGTGCACGAAGAGTATAGTAACGCGGCCATCAATAAAAAGGCGCGAGACGGCAAAAGCCGGAGAAAAGCTAAGAGAGAGGGCGTTCTCACCTGAATTCAGCGCGACAACATAAAGCGGTTAACGCATCGCAGTGATTAACGCATAAGCTCATCCAGCACAACACACGGGGATCATCATAATCCCCGTCTCTTTCTCTATCTATCGGTGCCAGAGCACGCCTGCTAGTAGCTTACTGCGCAAGACTGACGAAATAGCCCGGCTGGTAATCAACCGGCAGGAGCTGCTGGTGAAGCTGGCGGAAGGTGTCATCCGCGTTGAGATCGCGGAATAAGTCTGGGTGGAACCACTCGGCCAGTTGCTGAATGGCGATAAAGTCATACGGGCCGTTGTAAAACTGATGCCAAATGGCATGAAACGCACGCTGCTGCTTGGCGACGCTGTTGGTGTAGGCCGGACGTCCCAGAAACCATTCGAGACGCTTACGTCCTTCCGTCATATCCTGCCCCGGCCCCAGACCAATCCAGCGTCCGCCGGGCACGAAGGCTTCAAAGTTGCCGCTGGTGATCACTACAATTTCCGGGTTTTCCACAATCACCTGTTCAGGGTGCATCTGCATAAAGGTGCTCGGCGCATTCTTCGCAGCAACGTTATCGCCACCGGCCAATTGCACGAATTTACCGAAGTTATCCGGGCCGAACGTCAGGCAGCATTCATCGGTATAGCCCCCCAGTCGCTCAATAAAAACGCGCGGGGAACGCGGTTTTTTCGCCGCCAGCACATCGGAAACGCGTTTTAGCTGCGCCTCACGGAATGCGAGAAAGGCTTCGGCACGTGCTTCCTGATTAAACAGCTTGCCGAACAGACGCATGGTAGGCGCCGTGTTTTCCAGCGGGTGATAGCGAAAATCGACATACACAATCGGAATGCCGACGCTGTCCAGTATCCGGTCATAACCCGCATCGACAATCGACCGCTGCGCCTCAATGTTCATAATGATGACGTCAGGCTTGAGCGACACCGCCTGCTCCACGTCAAACGTGCCCTTTTCCGTGCCATCAAACGTCGGGATTTTTGCCAGTTGAGGGAAGCGGTCACGATACTGGTGCCACGTGGCAGGATCGGACTGAATCAGATCGCGCTTCCAGGCGACAATCCTTTTCGCCGGGTCTTCCCTGTCGAGCATCGCAACCAGATAAAGCTGACGCCCCTCCCCCAGCATGACACGCTGCACCGGCGTCTTGACTCTCACCTCGCGCCCCAGCACGTCCTTGATGACAGTGGAGGTTTGTGCGGTTTGTTCAGCCTGCCCCGCCAGCGGCGACAGGCCGACCATCAACAGCGCGCTCAGCAATAACCGACGGCAACATTGCCGCGTCCAACGATTACACATTTTCGATATTTCCCTTCGTCGAGAGAGAGTCATGTTTTTCCGCCTGTATCCGCAGGCGTCGTAGCAGCATCAGCGCGACCAGGAAGGTCACCAGATACGCGGCACCAACGCAGAAGAACAGCGAACGTAATCCGGGGGAGTAGAGAACCAATCCGCCCAAAGCAATGCCCAGAATCGAGGCAAACTGGCTGACGCTTTGCGCCACGCCGAGTAGGTAACCCTGCTGTCCGGCCCCAGCCGCGCGGGAAATCAGCGCCATCAGCACGGGCGTCGCCGCCCCCAGCAGCACGCCCCACAGGAAGTACAGCGGGATGAAAATCGCAATATTCAGAATCGTAGCGGCCGTCAACGTCACGGTGGCGCAGGCCAGCATGACCACACACAGGCGGCTCAGCGTCTGCGACAGCGAGAGGTTTTCAAAATAGCGCGCCCACAGCGATGCAGAGACAATCACGCCGGTCGCCTGCAAGCCATAACACAGCCCGATAACCCACTTATCCACCTGAAAGAAGCCGTCTAGATAGAGGGAAAACGGCGTTTGTGGGATCATACGGCTGGTCAGCAGCAGGCCAGAAATCAGCAGCAAACTGGGAATCGGCGACAGCGCCCAGAGCCGCCTGCGGGGAAGGGCTTTCGCCTGCGGAGCCGTAGGGACATCGGGGGCGACATGCGGCAGGAACAGCGACACGGTAATGCCGCACAGCGCGCAGAGGATCGCCGCACTCAGGTTGATCCAGAAGAAGTTCAGGTAATCGAGGATCAGCCCGCCGACAATCGCTCCCAACAGCGATCCCACGTTGGTAGAGACCTGAAGCCAGGCAAACAGCCGCGTGCGCTGTAGCGGACTGACCACCGCGACGCCATACGCCTGCGCGGGCGCAATATAGCCCGCACAGGCCCCCTGAATAAAACGCAGCGCGACTATCGTCCAGATGTCGTTTGCCCACGCCAGCCCGAGCTGGGTTAGCGCCAGCCCAAACAGCGCGCGGATCATCATGGCTTTGTTGCCCAGACGGTCGCCCATCCGTCCCCAGAAGGCGCTGGTCAGCATAATGCCCAGCATCGGCCCGATGTACACGGCAATCCCCGCGATACTCAGTTCCGCACCGGACGACATACTTTCCAGATGCAGCGGCCAAAACGGCCCGCTCATCTCCATCGCCCCCATCGCCACTAGCTGCACGACAAACATAAAATGGATGATGAACGCCACCTGTCCGCTCAAGCGCATGCGTCAGCTCCTTCTGATTCCACGGCATCACTCGGCCTCATTCCCACTACGGTCATCACGTCAATTCATCTCATCCGTCAGCCAGTGCGGCGGGAAATAGTCGGGGCGATCCTGCGTGGAGGTTCCCATGTAATCGCTGCACCACCGGTAAACTTCCTCAATGTACGGCACGCTAACGGCCAGATTCTCCGCAATCGTCACCAGCAGGCTCAGGCCGTAGGCAATATCCTCCTGAAACACCCGATGCTGCGTATCAAACACGTACCCACCAGCATCATGTTTTCGCAGCGGCAGACCGATGCCGTGATAAGCCTGATTGGTGCGCAGTACGGAAAGCATCGTGTGCGCATCGGCAATTTGATCGCCATAGGCATCGATAATCTCCTGCTTGAGCGGCAGCACCGAATCCAGCCGCACGCCAAGCCGTGCCTCCAGCGCTGCACACAGCCGCTGGTTCTCCTCGTCCATGCGTTCCAGATAATAGGCACCGAGTTCTGGGCAATCATTCCACCAACATAGCGGCTGCGAGAACGGTCGGGCATGCCACTGCCCGTAAGGACCGATCAGGCCATAAATCACCGCACTGTGCATAATCGGGTTACCCGGCGTCAGCGTGATCTCCAAATAATCCGGCAATAGCACCACCGGCGCAGCATAGAGCCGTTGCAGCAGCGCCATCAGCGCCTGCTGGCTCGCAGCGGTTTCACGCCGATGCGTGGCGACATACAGCGTGGCCTTTTCGCCGCCCATTTTGATCGACTGGCCCGGCAGCAAATCAAACGCAATGTGCGCGACGTCCTTCATGCCCCAAATTACCACGTTTGGGCGCGCGGCCAGCTCACGTTCGGCCAGCCAGTCAAAGCCGCAAAAGCCGGGGATCGCCCCGACGTACACCGGTTTATCGCGGGGAAGATGGGGAACGATCCGCGCCAGAAGATCGGCGCGGAAGTTGGCGGGAACGGTGATGATAACGATATCCGCATCGCGGCAGGCTTCCGCCGGATCGCAGGTCACGCAGTCCGGCGTCGCCGTCAGCGTCTCGCCATCCGGCAGCAGCGCGTGTAGACGTTTACCGTGCTGCTGATAGGCTTCCGGCAGACGAGGATGGCTGCCCAGCAGCGTCACCTTAACGTCCGGCAGTTGTTTAAACAGCACCGTGGCGAGATGGCCGGTCTTGCCGGCCCCGCAAATCACCACGTTAAGCGGCTGCCCGCTTAGCGTTTCGATCATCCTTGACTCCTTAGCTTGCCTGCTCCAGAGAAATCGCATTGCCCAGCCAGCGATCCAGATCGTGCCACACGCCGCTATCGATCAGGTTACGCGCAGCGAGCCACTCTTCGTTAAACACCGTGTGCAGATATTTCTCCCCGCCGTCGGCAATCGCCAGCACGACATTGCCGCCGATGCGATCCTGATAGATCAGCTCCAGCGCTTTATAGATCACTCCGCCCGTCGAACCGCCGACCAGCAAACCGTAGTGACGTGCGATATAGCGTGCCGTTTCAAACGCCTGCGCATCCGAAACCTGCTCGCCACAGTCGATGCAGCTATAATCCAGCACCAGCCCTACGGTATCACCCGCGGGCGTCCCGGTGCCGGATTGATAGTAAGGCTTGCCGGGGTGGCCGAAGACGATAGACCCCACCGGTTCAACGGCAATGGTCGTAATATCCGGGTTATGGACTTTCAGGCCGTGCGAAATGCCCGTCATCGATCCGCCGGTGCCCACACAGCCAACAAACGCGTCGATCTTGCCAATCTGGCTGAACAGCTCGCGGACAAAATCAGCATAGCCGCCGGCATTCGCCGCGTTATCCGACTGGTTCATAAACACCGCGCCGGGTATTTCCTGCGCCAGCTGTGCCGCCATGCGCTGGCGTTCCACCACCGCCACCTCATCTTCGCCGTAGTCGCCGGAGACGTAGCGAATTTCCGCGCCGAGCGCGCGCATGATGGCGATTTTATCCTGTGCCGCGTGATGATCGACCACGGCGATAAAGCGCAGGCCGTATTCAATTGACGCCAGCGCCAGCCCGATACCGGTATTCCCCGATGACGACTCGACAATGGTGCCACCGGGACGGATTTTGCCTGACTTCAGTCCGGCAACAATCATGTTTCTCGCCATGCGATCCTTCATGCTGCCGCCGGGGTTGTTCTTCTCCACCTTTAAAAACAAACGCGTATCCCCATAGGGAACCGGGATCTGTATAACGGGCGTATTACCAATCAAATCAGTTACTTTATTCAAGATCATGGTTCTGCTCCATTCAGTTATCACTGGAAAAAATCAGCTCACCTTTCTTACCTTTGAACGCACACAGGCGCGCAGGCAGCGGATGCCGATGAAACGCGTTTTCCAGCAGGTCCATCTGGTATCCCGCCGTATTCGCGTAAATCAGTAAATCGCCTGACTGCGGCACGGTTCGAAAATGAATCAATCGGTTCGTAATGACATCGTCGTCCAGACAGCTGTGTCCGGCGATCCAGGCTTTGCCCGGCACCAGAGGTGTGTCTTTTTTGACGGAAAAAACATGCAGAGGATCAATCAAAAACTCAGAGTTAAACCAGGTTTCACACGCGCTGAAGCTGCTGCCTTCCACAAACACGACGTGGTTGCCATCCGGCTGGCGGCGCGTGCGCGTGACGCGAAACACGGTAATCGCACTTTGGTCAGCGAGGCTGCGTCCCGGCTCTATCGCCAGAATCAGGCCGTGCTGCTTGAGCACGTCCGCTACGCAGTGCTGTCCGATTGAGGCGGACAGGAATGCCTCAAGATAGTCGACAGCCGAACGCTCACCGCCATATGGGTAAAACGAGGTCGGCACCTGACCGTGGCGATAATCCGCCGCATTCTGCTTCGCTAAATAATCCTGATAGCGTGAAGCCGAAAGATATTGAATCGGCAATCCCCCGCCGATATCAATAATGGCAGGCTGTAATCCCTTTGAGCGTGCCCGCTCCAGTAATGGCAGTACCTCAGCAAATGCCGCCACGCGGGTATCGGGATTATAGCCGCCAAGATGGAAATGGAAGCCTTCCAGATGAAGCACATCCTGTCTGGTGCTCAACGCCTCCAGACAGATTGCAACCTCATCGGCCAGCATGCCAAACCGACTGGCCTGCGCGAACGATGGGCGATAGCGCAGCAGAACCCGCACCGGCTTCGTCACGCGCAACAATTCCGCCAGCGCGAGCACCTCGTCGAACTCTTCCGGTGAATCCAGCACGATAAGCGCGCGATGATGAACCAGCGCTGTCAGGAACTCACGCGTTTTGGCCGGGCCGGTGGCGCACAGCCGCGCGCCGTCGCCGCCTGCCCGCAGCGCATCTTTCAGTTCCTGTAAGCTGGAAACATCCACGCCGACGCCCGCATTCACCGCCGCCTGTACCAGACCCGGCGATTTGTTCACCTTTGCGCCGTAGTACAGGCGGCAGTCCACGTCGTGACGCTGCAACACTGTCCGCAATGCCGCGATATTGTTGGCCACAGTGTGCGGCCAGACAATATTCAGCGGCGACCCATACTGCTCAACCAGCCACGACAGCCTTTGCGGCGAGTTGAAAAGAAACTGCTCAATCTCACTATCCAGATAAGGCGTCAGTCTCTCAGGCCAGTGGGCCTGCGCGACAGGGAGGGAAGACACTGCGGCAAAGCTAAACAGGTTGCTCATCGCTATCTCCTTAACGTTCGGTTCCTGAAAAATACCTATCCTTAGAAATCAACCGCGACGGACAGCATCAGCGTCCGCGGCGTTCCTTGCGATACCGTGCTGAACGACGTCACGCCAGACCAGTAATTGCGGTCAAAGGCGTTCAGGACATCCGCACGGAATGTGGTGGGCGCATTGTAGATTCGCGTCTTGTAACGCGCGCCGAGATCAACGGTGGTCCAGGAAGGAATAGACTGGGTATTGATGGTGTTGACGTTCTGCTTTCCGTTATGGGTGACGTTGGCGTTGAGCGTCAGATCGCGCAGGAACGGCAGATCATATTCCACGCCAGCGTTCGCCTGAAAACGCGACGTACCCGGCGCGCGCTTGCCCTGCGCACCCGGCGTCACGCTTTTGGTCAGCTCGGCATCCAGCAGCATCACGCCACCGGTCAGGCGCAAATCCTCCAGCGGTGAACCGACGACATCCAGCTCGATACCCCGATTGCGCTGCTCGTTGGCCTCAATAAACTCACTACCCGCTCCGTTAGCTAACCCGCCGCTCGGCTTGGTAATCTGGAAGACGCTTAGCGTGGAGATCGTCCCCAGCGCGTCCACTTTTACCCCAGCCTCGTACTGTTTGCTCTTATACGGCGACAGCACCTGTCCATAATTGCTTGCTCTGGTATCGCTAACAACATCACCTTTACTCAGCCCTTCAATGTAGTTGGCATAGAGTGAGACGTGCTGCCAAGGTTTAACAACCACCCCGAGCATCGGGGTGATTGCACTCTTGTCGTTAGAAGAGCGCGTCCCACCATCCGGGGCGGCGAAATTGTCCGAGTTGATCTGCTGATAACGCAGCCCGCCCGTAACCTGCAGCGCATCGTTCCAGAAGCCGAGCGTATCTGCCAGTGCGATACCCGACAGCGCGGTGGATGAACGCTTATACACGCTTGGGGGAGCAGCAATATTCTGTGCGGGTGAGGAAACTGGATTATAAATATTTGAATTAATGGTTGTTCCTCGCACATTAGCGCTAGCCTGGCGATCGCGATAGTAGCTGGTCTGTGCCGACAGCTTGTGCGTCACCGATCCGGTTTCCACATCCGCGCGAACACCGGTCGCCAGCGTGTAGCGACTGGTAGTAAAACGGAAATTCCTCACGTCGGAACTCACATCGCCGTTGTTATTCGTGACCTGCGGCACCTGCTCCGACAGTCGGCTCACGTGTGCGCTGGAACCGCCTAAATCGGTAAACCAGGTAACGTTATCCGCCAGATCGTATTCGGTATGCAGCAGCACCGACTGATCTTTGGAGTGCCAGAATCCCCACGGCTGAGAGATATTGTTATTGCCATCCGGTGCGTCAGGCACGGTCACGCCCTGCGCGAACGAATAAGGTCGAGACGGCGCACGGGTTTTCAGGTGCTGAGTGATGAGATCCAACGTGGCGCGGAAGCGTTCTGAGGAGAAATCCAGCCCAAGCGAGCCGACCTGCGTGCGCTTGTCGCTGCCGTCCCACACCGTGTCGCCGTAGCCGTAATTCCCGTTAAAACGCACGCCGAGCAAATTGTTATTGTCCAGCGCATAGACGCGGGAAATATCCGCATGCTGTGTGAGTTGGGAATCAGACTGCCAGCTGGTTGTGAGGCGGGTCAGATTGCCGACGGTGGTCGGGCGTTTGGTGACGGCATTAATCACACCGCCCACGCTGCTGTTAGGCGACAGCCCATACAGCAGTGCCGACGGCCCTTTCAGCACTTCTACCCGCTCGATGTAGTCGGTCATCAACTGATAGTTAGGCGCAACACCGTAGACGCCGTTCATGGCAATGTCGCTCAGGTTTCCTTCATTGAGTGGAAAACCGCGAATGTAGTAGGAATCCAGCAGACCGCCCTGAGCACTGCTCACCCGCACCGATGCGTCATGCGCGACCACCTGCCCCAGCGTCTGTGCCTGTTTATTTTCAATAAACGATGAGGTCATGTTGCTGACGTTAAACGGCGTATCCATCACGTCCTTTTTGCCCAGCAGCCCGGTGCTGGACGACCGCGCCGACATGCCGCCCGCGACCAGCCCCTGCACGGCATCCGCGTCTTTAGCTTCCACCACGATAGTGGAATCATCGCGCTCACCCGTTGCCGACTGCGCGGGTATCGCGATGCCGCTTAGCACCGCCGTTACGGCGATGGCCAACGCGGAGGGAATAGGAAAACGAGTCTTCCCGGTAGGTGGAGTGAAGTTCTTCCTGGCGTTCATCAACAAAGTTATCCATCTCAAAATGAGGAGTGAAAAAGATGCTCCCGTTTTCAGCCTGTGAGGCGGGAGCATCGCCATACATCACGATCCGATGCGGGTTTCTTCCTCTTCAATGAGGAAGGGATTGCTCAGACCGTGCTGAATCCGGTAGTCGCGATATTCCTGGATGTGCATGCGCAGCAGCGAACGCGTATACCAGGGCTGGGTCAAAAACATGTCGCGTTCGGTCTGCCACAGCTCGTCATCAACGCGCGACTTCACAGCGTCAAACGCTGCGGCCGTTTCTTCTTTCATCACCTGCCACAGCTGGGCATCGGCAAAGCCGTATTCCGCGCTGAGCGCCAGCGCCAGTTCGTGCAGGTGGCTGACAAAGCAGGCATCGACGACAAACATCCGCACGGGTTCGATGTCGTCTTCAAAAACCGTGGGCAGAATGCCGGGCCAGACGTAGGGTTGCAGGTGATGACCGCGCTGACGCAGCAGCGGCGCATAAGTGCGCCCGTCGCCAAAATCACGGATTAATAATCCCTGCGCGACACCTTCCGGTGAAAAGAGGATCTGGCTGTTCTGCTGATGCGCTTCCAGCCCGATGCCGTACAGCAGATAGATCGCGATAACAGGCCGGCTAACGGCGCGGACGTATTGGCGGAACCACGCTTCGGGGCCAAGCCCGGACAGCGTCACCAGCTCGGTGAACAGCGGCTGGTCGCAGTGAGGCAGTGCCGTAAACAGCGTGGCAACGGTCACGGGCAGCGCGCCGTCGGTGCGTTCATAAATTCGAGCATCGCGGAAAACGACGGAGAGATGTTTGCCCGGCGCGTCATCCTGATGAACTGCGTGCTTGTAGTGGAACGCCGTCTCTTCGCGGAAAAACGCCAGCCTCTGCTCAAACCCGCCTTCCTGCGCCAGAATCGCTTCGATAATGGTGCTGATACGTGGCCCCATGTGGATGGATTTCGCCTGTAGGCTGCGCATTTCGCTGGTCATCCAGATGGCGACGGGCAGTTTGATGAAGGGAGAAGAAGGCGGTTCAACGGGCAAAACGGTACGGAACGACATACCCGGTAGCGTGATGAGATCGGGGCCGTCGGTAAGCAGAATCCCTTCGGCAATTTCATCCGCATAGTGGGATTTCACCCAGTTTTCCAAATGCCAACTGTGGATGGGCAGCGGGAGCCACTGCGTCTCATCCAGCCCCTGTTGATTCAGGCGCTGCTTCCAGTCCTGCCAGAGCGCGGGGAATGCCTGAGCAAACCACGAATGAAAATCATCGACGTGCGGCATGGATTCCACATACGCCATATCGCGGCGCAGCGCGGTAATACGCAGCGGCACGCGGGCGTTAAATTCGGGTGACAGCCGCTGGACGTCTTCGTCACTCAGTCCGGGGCGGGATTTCCAGGTCGGGTAGTAAGGGTGGCCTTCCAGCGATCCCCACTGATCGAGAAACATGGCGGCATCGCGAATGCTGAGCTGCCGACGCAGCCACGGCGTGAAAGCGTTCTGCCCGTCCTGCTGCATGGCATCGGCCACCTCAGCACGCCACTGGCAACGATAGCGCCGGGCATTGGTATCATTACGAATGCTGTTACCGACGTCTTTCTTCAGGCCACGGATGCCGCTCTCGTCAGGATGAAAATCGAAATTGTCGCGAAGTAAATCAATCAATCGCTCGTGGCTGGTAACGGGAAAAGACGTTCCATCTGAATGAATGAGATAAATATTTCCATTATTAATATAGGTGTTTGCCGGTGCTGGCGAAATATCATCAAATTTCAATATCCCTTTGCCACCCTGCAAAGCCAGCGTTGCTGCCCTGGAATTACCCTCAATAAATATCAGGTCATTTTTATTCACAATCCCTTCTGCGAAAAAGCAGCGAATCAATCGCCTTAACGCGTTTTTATTTGAGTAATCAGAGAGAAAATCATCTACATCCTGATGTATATCCCTGTGTTTAATTTCGTCAACCTTGATATTCATAACCACTCCTCATACCGATAAAACAAGTAAAAACCGATTGCAGTAACGTATAAAAGGGTGTCGTTAAGTCTCGGGTTAACACGTCCCGAAACGTAATAAAAATGTCGTGATAGATGGATTGAAAAATAATGAACGGAAAGCTAGCATATTAACCACCGCAATGTAAATAGCTATCATTCTTATTCGCAATTAATGCATTTGATTTTAATAAAACTGCTTTTAATCAATGAATTAACAGAAGGAGAGCAGCATGGAACACGCTAAAACCTATCTCTTTGTGCCTGGTAATGCGCCCCACCGCTTTCAACAAGCCGTCTGCTGCAGTGCCGATGCCGTGATATTTGATTTAGAAGATGCTGTTCATCCTGATGAAAAAAACCAGGCTAGAGAAAATATTCTCCAATGGGATAAAAGTGATACGGCCGTCTCTGAAATAAATTGCAAAAGATATATACGTTTAAACAAATTTGGTTCAGTGGAATTCAGTGAAGATATCGAGTTTCTGAATAGACTTGATCATAAAGAAAAATTAAGAAATAACACCCTATCCAAACATAAAACAGCCAGACGGGAAATTGTTTTACCTAAAATAGAATCCGCAGAAATGCTGCATGATGCGCGGGAAATGATAAATCGGAATAGATCGGAAGCGATTCATATTATTGCGATAATTGAAACCGCGCAGGGGTTACATCATGCAGAAGAGATTGGCGCAGCAGAGGGAGATGACTCAGCCCGTTGCGCCGATAGCTCGCAAAAGAGGGATATTTTTCCTCAGTAAAAGTGCGTTTGCACGGAATGTCGCACACATGCAAATGTCCACTGCGTGCCGCTGCCGGGCCGCTTATGGCTTAACGTACTCAATCGAATTAACAAACCACTCGCGCGGGCCGTCTGGCGTGTTCACGGTGAACTCCTCATCAACCGCTTTTTTCAGCATGGCGCGCGCCATCGGGGAATCGATCGAAATATAGTCTTTATTGTCACCGTAGATCTCGTCCGGGCCGACAATCCGAAAACGCTTCACCTCACCTTGTTCATTCTCGATCTCTACCCAGGCGCCAAAGAATACGCTGCCATCCTGCTGCGGCGAATAATCAACGATTTTCAATTCCGTCAGGCATTTTCTCAGGTAGCGCACACGCCTGTCGATCTGGCGCAATAAACGCTTGTTATAGGTGTAATCCGCATTTTCTGAACGATCCCCCAGGCTCGCAGCCCAGGAGACAATTTTCGTAATTTCCGGGCGCTTTACATTCCAGAGATGGTCATGCTCTGCCCGAAGTTTGTCATACCCCTCGCGGGTAATCAGATTGGTTTTCAAGTCAGTAACCCCGTTAGGCTCTTAGTGCGTAAGCTGTCCGGCGTACCTTCAAAAATAAAAGGGTTGAGAAACATCCGCCCCCAAAACAGCTTACGATCCACTTCACTCAATTCGACTTCATCGCAGATGCTTTCCCAGCATGCTCGCACCGTTTCTATTTGATGCATGATGATCTCAATGGCTTCAGCTTCACCCAGCAGAAATTTAGGTGCAGCTGCCAGACAGACAGCGAAATTGCTCATCCTGTTTTCGCCAGCGATCAACATTGCCTGAGTCGCCTCGTTACCCGCCCGGTTCTGCGGGCAGATATCATAGGCTGGTGTCAGCTTTAGTGCGCGGCCATCCCAGAATGCTGCGTGGTTTCGGGCATGATCGTCGGTGTTTCCGCAAATGATATTGAAGCTCAGACGGCCAAACAGCTCACGCAGCGTCGCTTTCGGTTCGTCGAAACGTTGCCGAATGATGTCCGAGAATTCTTCGTAGCTCGCATATCTCGCCATCATTTCATCAAGGCCGAAAAGCGTCAGTGCAGAGACCATCAGCCTACGTTTCCAGCCACCTTCTACTTTCATACGGTCAAAACGTTCTATCAGAATCACGTCCTTCCCCGCCGTCTGCCGAAAGTGCACCGGAGCCACATTTAAACCAACACTCGCAGCCAGCCGCATCGCAATGTATTCAGCCTTAACGACGTTGTAGGTATCCGTTGAGGATGAAAATTTTGCGATAAACTTATGGCTCTCATCTTCAATCATTGCTTTCGGCCGAGCGCCACCCAACGAACTCCCATGAAAAAGTGCTTGATCAAGCTCAGGCGTCAACAAGACACCGTTTTCTACCATGGTTGCCGCAAGCATCAACTCTTCAATAGACGCATTTTGAGCTGAACGCGGAACATACTCTGTCGGTGATGCCTGAAAATCGAGCCCGCCAATTCTGTCTGAACCGGACTCAAGCAGGTATGTCAATTCATCCAGCGTACTGCTATCCGCCCCTCTGCCTCTGACACCCATAAGTCGATTAAGGATGACCCTGCGTCCCCATGCGTCAGGTGCGGCATCGCGTAATGCACTCGCCTGCCATAGGCCCGCTGCTGGCGGGATAGCACCACGCATTAACGGCAGTTCAGGTTCATAGATAGGGATCGCGTCTTTTCGCTCCAGATAGTGACGACCATAATTGAAAATGAGTCGGTCGCCGTCCCGGCTCAATAAACCGGCCACAACGGGCTTCGTCGCATCAGGCAACCAGATCCATACATAGGCTTTGTCGACAGCGTTATCAGAAGTCATCATTCACGACCTTCTTGGAAGGATGTACAGCACGCGGTAGAAGAGAAAGTGTTTTCTCCGTGCTGGCAATATGAAGTGCCATTGCGGATTGGTCTGCGGTAAAAAGAGGGACACCAACAAGAGTAGCCAGCTCGAAAACTGCGCCAATTGAGCATCCCATGTCTCCTTCCTCTGCACGATAGACCAAGCCTCGTGATACGCCTGCCCGTTCAGCTAATTCTTCCACTGTCATATTACGTTCGATCCTCGCGCTGCGAAGCATCAACCCGAGTAAACGAGCTGCGTCACGGCTGTAGCGAGAATATGTTCGAGCAGAAGGTTTCGCCATCGCTATATTCCTGTTCCATTAATGGGGCATAACACATACCTAACACCTATTTATAGAACATGATGCGTCTGTAATGAAGGAAACACAAGACTGCTGTTCTATTAATAGGTCATATTTTTAAGCTATGCCTTATTAATGAAACACGCCCCCCCTGCATTGAATAACAGCGGTAAAAAACCTGTCCTAGCGCGCTTTTTCCACAGCTAATCGGCAGGCTGGGTTGGTAATAACACGCAAAAATCGCGCGTTCATTACACAGATTTACAGTTTTGGCTAATAATCTATCAACAGACATAAATATGTCATTTCTATCCCGTACTTTTAGCCACGGAGAGCTACGGAGAACGATTTATGTTTAGCTTAGACGCCATTCTGCAAGATCTTGCCCCGCATCGCCATACGCCACCCTGGCAGAAAACGGTTTTGCGTTCTCTGCTATTTGAAAATGAAATGCACCAATTTGCGCGGCGTTACCCGCATCTGAAAGGCTTAGATCTGGTCGAACAGATTCTTGACTACTTCAACCTCAATTGTGAAATGGTCGAAGGGGATTTAGAAAACATCCCCAGTCAGGGGCCGGTGGTGTTGGTTGCCAACCACCCCATTGGCTCACTGGACGGTCTGGCGCTACTGCGTACCGTCGCCAGCGTCAGGCCCGACGTCCGCATCGTCGCCAGCCAGCTACTCTCTTATGTCGCCCCGCTCAAAAATCTGTTTTTTTCCGTCGATAACTTCAATAACCGCACCAAACGCCAGCAAATCAGCGCCATCCAGCAGCATCTGGAAGGCGACGGCGCGATTATCGTCTTCCCCGCGGGTGAGGTTTCACGCGCCAGCCTGCAAGGTATTCGCGACGGTCACTGGCACAACGGATTTATCCGCATGGCGAGCAAAGCCCGCGCGCCCGTGGTTCCGATTCATATCGGCGGACGCAACAGTGCGCTGTTCTATCTCTCTTCCATGGTTTATCGCCCGCTCTCCACGCTCCTGCTGGTGAGAGAGATGTTTGGTCAGCGCGATCAAACCCTCAAGCTGCGTATCGGTGCCAGAATTCCCTATGCGTCCTGGAGTCAGGGTGACTGGAACGCTAACGATCTGGCGGCTCGTTTCCGCCGTCACGTTTATCGCTTGGGGCAAGGAAAGCCCGGCTGTTTTACCGGTGAAAAACCCATTGCGCTGGCCGAAGATCGCGTGCTGCTGAAGCGCGCGCTGTCAGCGTGCGAAACGCTGGGTACCACGCCGGATGGCAAGCTTGTCTATCTGTATCGACGCGGTGAGGAAGATTACGTGCCGCTGCTGCGTGAACTCGGACGCCTGCGCGAAATCGCCTTCCGGGCCGTGGGTGAAGGATCCGGCCAACGTCGCGATCTGGACAGCTATGACGATGACTATTTGCACCTGATCCTGTGGGATGACCGCGAGCTGGAGATTGTCGGTGCCTATCGCTTTGTCTCAACGGCCAGTTTGATCGCAGAAAAAGGGAAAAGCGGCCTCTACAGCCACAGTCTGTTCCACTACGGCGACGAAATGGATCCGATACTGGCATCAGGCATTGAGCTGGGACGCAGTTTCATTCAGCCCAAATACTGGGGTAAACGCGGGCTGGATTATCTCTGGCTGGGTATCGGAGCCTATCTGGCGCGCTATCCGAAACACCGCTACCTGTTCGGTCCGGTGTCGCTTTCCGGTACGTTGCCGCCGCATGCGCGCGATTTGCTGGTTGCGTTTTATCGCCTGCACTTCACGCCCGATCAGCCGCTGGCTACATCGCGTCGCCCTTATCCAGCCTCGCTGCCTGACGTGCTGAAACAGTTTGAAGGAACGGACTACCAGCAAGATCTCACGCGATTGAAAAGCATGCTCAGCAACATGGGTTGCGCGATCCCCACGCTCTACAAACAGTATTCGGAACTGTGTGAGCCGGGCGGCGTGCGGTTTATCGACTTTGGCATCGATCCCGACTTCAATAACTGCATCGACGGTCTGGTGCTAGTCGATCTGCAACAGCTGAAAGAATCACGTTATCAGCGCTATATCGCCCCTTTTACCAGCGACAGCGTTTCTTGATTGATCGGTGCGTTAACGTCTAAAGGGGTTAACGCACTACTCTCCCACGTTTTTCTCATTATTCCCATTCGCCAACGCCATACCCACACGCATTTTGTCTCTCAGATCACACATTTTATACGAAATCCCACTTGCCGTAATTTACGTGATCAACCGAACGCTTTTCTTGCCGATATTGAAGATATTCTTATCTATACATTTTTAAATACGGGAGTCGACGATGTATCCCAGAAACAAATTTTATGGCAATAAAACCTTGTCATTACTTGCATCGATTACGATAGCAAGCTCCCTCCGCTGTGCCTTCATAGCATGTCAAAAAATTAAGGATGTTTATGAATATGCTGAACAGAATCAAACTCGGTAATATGCTAGGAATGGGATTTACTCTGGTTATCATGATCAGCTTGATGGTGGCATTCTTCGGACGACTCCAACTGGTTGGACTGGGTAACGACATCAATCGGCTTTCCGGCACCACGTTGGCGAATATGTTATTGATTCAGGAAGTTAAAGCTGGTTTTGATGCTAATGCTCGCCTGATTCGCAACATTGCAATTAGCACTGACCCTGCACAAATCAGGCAGGAAAAGCAGTTCGTCGACGAGCAAATCGCCCGCAATACCGCCAACCTGAAAAAGCTGGGGCAACAGCTTGATACCGAAGGCACCCGCGCGCTGCTGAAACAGTTTCAGGACACCCGCCCGCCCTACCTTGCAGCCTTTTTGAAAGCGATGGAATTGGTACAATCCACCGATCCACAGCAGCGTCTGCAAGGTAACGCTATTATTCTCAATGAGATGCAGACGGCACAAAACGCACTGTTTAACGTGCTGGACGCGATGATGGCATCACAGCAGCAGGATACCAACGAGATTGTCAGCGGGGCGCAGCAGGATGCGCACTCCGGCAGCGTCATTATGCTGATTCTCGCGCTTGCCGCTGCCGCGATGGCCGCGGTCGTGGCCTGGCTGATTACCCGCACGCTGAAAAACCAACTAGGAGGCGAACCGCTCTACGCTACCCACGTTGCCCAGCAGGTGGCCGATGGCGATCTGGCCGTCGATATCAATATCAAGCCGAATGACCACAGCAGCCTATTAGCCACCATGCATCACATGAGTCATAACCTGGGTGATATCGTCGAGCAAGTGCGACAGAGCAGCGAAGCCATCGCGTCCGGTTCCAGCCAAATCGCCGCAGGCAGCGAAAACCTGAGCCAGCGTACAGAAGAACAGGCCGCCAGCCTGCAACAAACGGCCGCCTCAATGGAGCAAATGAGCCAGGCAATTCGTCAGAATGCGCATACCGTGCGTAGCGTCACTCAACTTGCCAGCCAGGCCAGTACAACGGCGGCCAAGGGCGGTGATGCCATCAGTAACATGGTCATTACGATGAAAGAGATCTCCACCAGTTCACACAAAATCCGCGACATTATTAGCGTCATTGATGGCATCGCCTTCCAGACCAATATTCTGGCGCTGAATGCGGCGGTCGAAGCCGCACGCGCAGGTGAACAAGGTCGCGGTTTCGCCGTGGTGGCTGGGGAAGTACGCTCGCTGGCGCAGCGTTCTGCCTCCGCCGCTAAAGAGATCGCGTTACTGATCAATACCAGCGTCGAAAAGGTGGAAGCGGGAAATCGTCTGGTTGAAGACACCGGAAGCACCATTGATGAGCTGGTACGTCAGGCACGCAGCGTAGCAGATTTAATCAGCGAGATCGGGACGACAACACAGGAGCAGGAATCCGGTATTTCGCAAATTCATGATGCGGTGAACCAACTCGATCAGGTCACTCAGCAGAACGCGACGCTGGTAGAAGAATCCGCCAATGCGGCAACCAGCCTGCGCGAGCAGTCCTCTCATCTGGTGACGCTTATGAACCATTTCCATCTGCGAGGCACGCCAGCAGCACGCCCAGCGCCGACGGCGAAGAAAGCCCAGCCGACTCGTTTAGCGCTCGCGCCGGCCGGCAACGCACAGGATAACTGGGAAAAATTCTAGGCTTATCCTACCCGTGATCACCATGATGTCATGACATAGGCATCATGGTGACAATTACATCAGGATTCCCATTTAGAATATTTTTGGAAATTATTTTATTTTTTGGAAAAAAACCTTTACTAAACGATCAATCTTGTCAGAACGCTCCGTACTTTTGAGAAATATAGCCCCGATACGGCTGCCCAGTATACATTTGGCGCGGACGATAGATGTTGACCTCTTCCTACCTGTGCATCTCATCCCAATGCGCAATCCAGCCGATCGTGCTGCCGACGGTAGGTAAATTTTGTTGCACTGAACAACGCGAGATCATCCGCGTTCTCCAGACGGCGGCGGCTGGCATTTTGCACGCTCAATCCGTATAACTGTCCTCACTTGTTTCACTCACTACTTAATTCCACTACTTATTTACTCCACTAACTTGATGACGACTGATATCAGACCTATGAATGATTCATTAAGCCACATCATCGCCAGCGAATTGCAGGCGCGTACGGAGCAGGTAGACGCCGCCGTCCGCCTGCTGGACGAAGGAAACACCGTCCCTTTTATCGCCCGTTACCGTAAAGAAGTGACCGGCGGGCTGGATGACACCCAGTTGCGCCAGCTCGAAACGCGCCTCGGCTACCTGCGTGAACTGGAAGACCGACGCCAGACTATTCTGAAATCCATCGACGAACAGGGGAAACTAACCCCGCAGCTCGCCACCGCCATTAACGGTACGCTGAGCAAAACCGAGCTGGAAGATCTCTATCTGCCGTATAAACCGAAGCGCCGCACGCGTGGGCAGATCGCGATTGAAGCCGGTCTGGAACCGCTGGCCGACGGCCTGTGGCAAGACCCGAGCCAGGATCCGGAACTGACGGCACAGGCTTATGTCGATGCCGAGAAAGGCGTAGCGGACGTGAAAGCCGCATTGGACGGCGCACGTTACATCCTGATGGAACGCTTTGCCGAAGACGCCACGCTGCTGGCAAAAGTGCGTCACTATTTGTGGAAAAACGCCCATCTGGTTTCCCGCGTCGTGGAAGGGAAAGAGGAAGAAGGCGCGAAATTCCGCGATTATTTCGATCACCATGAACCGATTGCTCAGGTGCCTTCACACCGCGCACTGGCCATGTTCCGTGGCCGTAACGAAGGCGTGCTGCAACTGGCGCTGAACGCCGATCCGCAGCACGAAGAAGCGCCGCGTGAGAGCTACTGCGAACAGATTATTATCGACCACCTGAACCTGCGTTTGGGGAATGCGGCAGCGGACAGCTGGCGACGCGCCGTCATTAGCTGGACGTGGCGCATTAAAGTGCTGCTGCACCTTGAAACTGAATTGATGGGCAGCGTGCGTGAGAAAGCGGAAGACGAGGCGATCAACGTTTTCGCCCGTAACATGCACGACCTGCTGATGGCCGCTCCGGCGGGCATGCGCGCCACCATGGGTCTCGATCCCGGCCTGCGTACTGGTGTAAAAGTCGCGGTGGTGGATGCCACCGGCAAGCTGGTCGCGACCGATACGATTTATCCGCATACCGGTCAGGCAGCGAAAGCCGCTCCGATCATCGCCGCACTGTGCCTCAAACATCAGGTTGAGCTGGTGGCGATTGGTAACGGTACTGCATCGCGTGAAACCGAACGCTTCTTCCTCGACACGCAGAAACAGTTCCCGGATATCAAAGCACAGAAAGTGATCGTCAGCGAAGCCGGCGCGTCGGTGTACTCCGCGTCCGAGCTGGCGGCGCTGGAATTCCCCGATCTGGATGTCTCGCTGCGCGGCGCAGTCTCTATCGCCCGTCGTTTGCAGGATCCGCTGGCGGAGCTGGTGAAGATCGACCCGAAATCCATCGGCGTGGGTCAGTATCAGCATGACGTAAGCCAAAGTCTGCTGGCGAAGAAACTGGATGCGGTGGTCGAAGACTGCGTAAACGCCGTCGGTGTTGATCTGAATACCGCGTCCGTGGCGCTGCTAACCCGTGTCGCCGGACTCACGCGCATGATGGCGCAAAATATTGTGACCTGGCGTGATGAGAATGGCCGCTTCCACAATCGCGAACAGCTGCTGAAAGTCAGCCGTCTGGGGCCAAAAGCCTTTGAACAGTGTGCGGGCTTCCTGCGCATCAACAACGGCAACAACCCACTGGATGCCTCTACCGTTCACCCGGAAGCCTATCCGATCGTGGAACGTATTCTGGCCGCGACCGAGCAGGCGTTGCAGGAGCTAATGGGGAACCCCAATGCGCTGCGTAACCTGAAACCGTCGGATTTCACCGATGAGCGTTTCGGCGTGCCGACGGTAACCGACATCATCAAAGAGCTGGAAAAACCGGGTCGCGATCCACGTCCTGAGTTCAAAACCGCCAGCTTCGCCGACGGCGTGGAAACCTTAAACGATCTCCTGCCAGGCATGATTCTGGAAGGTGCCGTCACCAACGTCACCAACTTTGGTGCGTTTGTAGATATCGGCGTCCATCAGGACGGTTTGGTACACATTTCATCACTGGCCGACCATTTCGTTGACGATCCGCACAAGGTCGTGAAAGCCGGCGATATCGTCAAAGTGAAAGTGATGGAAGTGGATCTGCAACGTAAGCGTATCGCGCTGACCATGCGCCTTGATGAACAGCCGGGCGACACCGCATCACGCCGTGGCGGTGGCAATGCGCGTAGCGATAGCAATACTTCATCGCGTCAGCCAGCCGGTAAATCACGTCCTCGCCCCGCTAGCGCCCCTGCCGCTGGCAACAGCGCGATGGGCGATGCGCTGGCCGCCGCCTTTAAAAAGCGCTAACCGCCGTTCTGTCATTTAAATCATGCCTGACCTTATTTACGAGGTCAGGCATCTTTCCTGCCAAAATACTGCCATTTTGTTTCCCTAATAAAACTACGTTTTATTTATATTGAAATATTCAACCATTTCGCGATTATTTTGTGATCTGCATCTAGGTAAATAAATTACCGTTGCGTTATTATTGTTCTATATAGGAAACCATAGTTTTATATATAGAACAAAATGAATATATTCCAACAGCTCGAACACAGTAAAGCGCCGGCAGCCGTCCGTTTAGTGATGATTATTGACTACATCGCCAAACATGACGAAGCCAGCTTCACTGAGATTTGCACTGATTTGTCTATACCCAAAAGCAGCGTACATCATCTACTGGAAGTGCTGGTGGTGACGCAATTGTTACGTCAGCGCGCTGACGGTCGTTATGTTTTGGGATTGAGACTGTTTGAGCTTGGCGGTTTGGTAATAAAGAATATTGATCTGCGTAAAGACACGATTAACTTTATGCATGAATTAGTCAAAGAGACAGAACTGACCTGCCATCTTGGTATTATGGACGGCGATAACGGTTTCTTCCTGAGTAAAGTCGAATCCCCCAAGGCCATCGTAAAAACATCATGGGAAGGTAAGAAAATTGTATTTAATCGTATGTCTTTGGGGAAAGTGCTCGTCGCCTGGCTACCACAGGAAAGAATTGAATCACTGATTGCCGATTGCACCTTTGAGTATTTGACACCTCGGACAATTACCAATAAAGAAGATTTCCTACAGCACCTAAAAATCGTCAAGGAACAGGGCTGGGCCATAGACGACGGTGAAGATATAGAAGAGATCTGCTGTATGGCCGCGCCAATCTTTGGCCAAAATGGTGAAGTCATCGCTGCCATTGGCGTTAACGGTATGCAGTCGCAATATGCGAATGGAAAAAAAGAAAAGCATCTGGCAAGCCTGATTAAAACCAGCAAAGCGATTACCGCTCATATTAACAGCCGGAATATTGATATCAGATAATATATTTATCGAAAATTACCTAGTGAATTTCAATTTTTTATTTATTGAAATTCATCATAGTCACGTAAAAAAATAACGTGACAGATATATCACGACATAATTACCTGTAAATGCTAATACACATTACGGGAAGGCCATCTATAACTAAAAAAATATGACACAAGTCATCATTAAGATGACGAAGAATATTCATTATCAATTTTATAATGGGGACAACCATCTTCACTAATTAATGAAATCGGGTAATAACCCCTTGGGTTTTATTCCGCCCTATTTATGACTTTATACCAATACTCCATCTGCTTTCACTGAAAGCGGGCTGAACATGCTTTTATCTTTTAATGAGGTCTTTTATGAAAATCAAACAAGCTATTGATAAAATCCCTGGGGGATTAATGCTGGTGCCGCTCTTTTTGGGCGCACTCTGTAATACCTTTACGCCAGGCGCTGGGAAATACTTAGGTTCTTTTAGTAACGGCCTGATTACTGGCACAATCCCTATTCTGGCGGTATGGTTTTTCTGCATGGGCGCGTCCATTGAATTTAAAGCAACGGGAACGATGCTGAGAAAATCAGGCGTTCTGGTGGTCACCAAAATCGCCACGGCCTGGGTTGTGGCGCTGATCGCGGGCACGTTCCTGCCGGGTGACGGCATCCAAAACGGCATGCTGGCTGGGATCTCCGTGCTAGCGCTGGTTGCGGCAATGGACATGACTAACGGCGGTTTGTACGCTGCACTGATGAACCAATACGGTTCGAAAGAAGAAGCGGGTGCCTTCGTACTGATGTCTCTGGAATCCGGCCCGTTGATGACCATGGTCATTCTGGGTGCCAGCGGTATCGCTACCTTTGAACCTCAGTTATTTGTCGGTGCCGTTCTGCCTTTCCTGATTGGTTTTGCATTGGGCAACCTAGACCCGGACTTGAGAAAGCTGTTCGGTAATTCAGTACAAACACTGATTCCTTTCTTTGCCTTTGCGTTAGGTAACACCATTAATTTATCAGTGATCCTCAAGACGGGCTTCACCGGACTCTTCCTCGGTCTGCTGGTGATTGTTGTTACAGGTATCCCGTTGATTCTGGCGGATAAATTTATCGGCGGTGGTAATGGAACCGCAGGTGTGGCTGCATCCAGCAGCGCGGGTGCCGCCGTCGCCACGCCTCTATTGATCGCGAATATGGCTCCGGAATTCGCGCCGGTCGCTCAACAGGCAACAGCGTTAGTCGCCACCAGTGTGATCGTGACATCAGTATTGGTGCCCATCATCACGGCATTATGGGCAAAACGCTTTTCACCTAAACACGCATAAGAAGGTAACAAAATGGACGTACGACAAAGTGTACACAGTGAACATGCGAAAACGCTTGATACCACTGAGCTGAGAAAGAAATTTCTTATTGAGCAGATATTTACGCCAAACCAATACACCATGACCTACAGCCACATCGACCGTATCGTAGTGGGCGGGATCATGCCGGTGGATGGCGAGATAACGTTTGATGACGGCATCGGCAAACAATTTGGCGTGAACTATTTTCTTGAGCGTCGCGAGCTGGGGCTGATCAATATTGGCGGCCCGGCAAAAATCGTCATCGACGGCACAAGCTATGAAGTTGGCAATGAGGAAGCGCTCTATGTCGGCAAGGGGGCGAAAGCCTTAGCGTTCAGCAGCCTGGACAGCGCCAAGCCTGCGAAACTGTATTACAACAGCGCACCAGCACATGCCGTTTTCCCGACACGCATCATTACACAGGATGACGCGATCAAAGCACCACTGGGCGACGTCAAAACCTGCAACAAGCGGACGATTTGCAAATATCTGGTGCCGGAAGTGGTGGAAACTTGCCAACTGAGCATGGGGTTAACGCGTCTGGCGGAAGGCAGCAACTGGAATTCCATGCCGACGCATACCCATGAGCGCAGAATGGAAGTGTACTTCTATTTTGATATGGCGGAAGACACCATTATTTTCCATATGATGGGTGAACCGCATGAAACGCGCCATCTGGTGATGCATAACGAGCAGGCCGTGATCTCCCCGAGTTGGTCGATTCACACCGGCGTCGGCACCAAAAACTACGCCTTTATCTGGGGCATGATCGGCGAAAACCTGACGTTTGACGATATGGACCATATCGCGATGCTGGATTTACGCTAATCCCCTCTGGCGTCACGCCAAGACAGTAAAATGCAGCAGGGTGAACCACGTTCACCCTGTTTTTTATACCGCGTCGGTAAGACCTCGAATGGCGTCATTCAAGATTATCGGCACAGGTTTCCCTCATCCCATTCACTGCCACCGTGCTCACCATTGCAGTGCAATACGGCCGCCAGCGCCCCACGCCGTGCACCAAAGCAAAGACTCTCCGTGATTAATTAGCAGGGTAATAGATAAATAAGCATTGGTACAGAAGTTGCTTTTGTTCTTGTATTCCCATACCAAAAAACAAGGACCTGCCAATGCAACTCTCATTTATCGCCCGCACCATCACTGCCGCTTGTCTGATGCTGTCATCTCATGCGCTGCTGGCCGATGACGTCAAACCTGGCGTCACTATCTACGCTACCGGTGGCACCATTGCCGGGAAGGCAGAATCCAATACAGCGACGACAGGTTATAAAGCAGGCGCTATCGGCATCCAGGAATTATTGAACGCTGTACCAGCTATTGGCGATGTCGCTACGGTGACAGGCGAGCAGATCGCCAATACCGCCAGCGGAAATATCGATCAAGCGATTCTGTTAAAGCTATCCAAAGCGATTAACAAACAGTTAAGCGATGCAAACACGCACGGCGTCGTTGTGACTCACGGCACCGATACGTTGGAAGAGACAGCGTTCTTTTTGGATCTGACGGTAAAAAGTGAGAAACCGGTGGTTATCGTTGGCGCGATGCGTCCCGCCACTGCCATCAGTGCAGATGGCCCTATGAACCTGCTGGAAGCCGTCACGCTGGCAACCAGCAAGAACGCGGAAAAACGCGGCGCACTGGTGTTGCTGAACGATCGCATCGGCTCCGCCTTCTACACCACAAAAACCAATGCCACGGCACTGGACACGTTCAAAGCCAATGAACAAGGCTATCTGGGCGCATTCTACGGCGGCGTTCCGCGCTTCTTTTACCAGCCTGCTGCCCCCGAAAACAAACCGTTCTTTGACGTAAGCAATAAGGACACGCTGGCGAAGGTCGACATTCTCTACAGCTATCAGGATCAAGACAGTGGTCTGCTGAATGCCGCCATTGAACAGGGCGCAAAAGGCATTATCATCGCGGGTAGCGGCAACGGCGCGACGCCTACGCGAATCAAAGAAGACATCAAAAAAGCGGTAGCGAAAGGCATTCCAGTGGTGATCAGCACACGTACTGGCAGCGGTTATGTAACGGATAAGAAGAAAGACGGTGCGATAGGCAGTGGATTCTACAACCCGCAGAAAGCCCGCATTCTGCTCTCTCTGGCGTTGTCTAACGGCGACGATATCGAGAAAATCCGCAGCTATTTCGAGCAGTAATCGCGGGGTTAGACAGTCACAAATTAATAAAGTATCCCGCAGTGCGAACCTGTCGGGATACCTTTTCAAAACAACGAATTATTTTCACCAAGATCGAGTTAGTAATCCAGCTCTACCGGCACGGGATAATCCTGCAATTTGGCCGCCCCACCCAACGTCTCACGAATCGTCGCCGAATAACGCGTGGTTTCCATTCCACCGACAAGATTATCCAACTCACTAAAGGCAAAGCGTAACGAACGGTTATGAGCCCAATTTTCCAACGGTGTCAGATGGTAAGTGAAATACACCACCGTCAATTCCTGATTTACACGATCGATTTTCTCAATGCGACTCACCTGCATGCGGCCGTAACACAAATCGCCATATTGACGCCAATTCTTCTCACCGACAGGCGATAACCGATATATCTTTCCTGCTCCTTCAGGCGTCGCGTATGCCAATCCCGCTTCCACCAGCGTGTGCAACCGTCCACGATTCCAGGGAGAATCACCTTTAGGACTATGAACCGGCCACTGCTTCTCGCCTAAGCACAGCGGCGGTTCTGCATCAAAAAACGCCTGTACGCGTTGCAGGTAATCCTGCTCACTGAGCTGCGCCCACGCCCCGAAGGATGCCAATAGCCCGAATGCGATTAATAACGATGTTTTCATTTTGCCAGCATCGCCTCATCCACTTCCTGGTAGGCCTCATCGACCGATTGGTAGGTATCTTGTGTTACCACACGCTTGCGCTCCGACCATTCATAAAGTGGCACGCCCGGATCGTCTTGCGACGAATGGAAACCGTAAATCGTCAAAATCACTTTTGCAGGATCAAATGCGTTTTCCCCTTCCTTCCTTGCCGAGACCAGAAAGTAACGACCTCCAGACAGGAACAGTTGGTTGTCCTGCACCAAAAAATCCGCCGCAGCGGACAGGCGATAGTCGAACCAGGTAAACGTATTACTGTTGGCTACCGGCATGATGCTATGCCCACCGTCTGGACGGCGGACAAAAAAGGTCATCCCGAGATTAGGATGCGAGGTATTGTTGTCAAACTGCGCCACGACAACATAGTCTTGCTCACCGTCCTGATTGAGATCCACGCGATTGATGCCGTCTTTCAATGCCACAGGAGAGAGTGCAGCGGCCGTGCTGCTAATAGCACAGAGCGCCAGCCACCCTATGAATTTATTGACCATCAAGTGTCCTTACTAATCGAAAACCAATATCTGGCATGAAAAAACCGGGCGTGTGCAGGTCGCAGCTAGCAAGACTGTGCGTGCGTTCCAGATAACTTCCGCCGCAAAAGTAATACATGGTTTTACCGCCTTCCACCACATAAGACTCATTCAGCCACTCGGACACATTGCCACTCATATCGTAAAGCCCCAGAGCATTGGGACGCTTCGAGGCCACAGGCACCGTGCCAAACGATGGTGAGTCTGAAGGGAAATGCGCCACGCTATCCGGCTGTTCGCTGCCCGCATAGCGCTGACCGTAAGTGGCATCCGCCAGCCCCTTCTTCCCACCTCTGGCCGCAATCTGCCATTCTGCCAGCGTCGGCAAGCGGTAACCCGACGCTTGTGGGTTCTCACGTATGAGTTTGTCGTTATCGTTCTCCGGCACGCGCTTCAGCGCCTTACCGTCAAGCGTGAGGTAATAGGGCTGTAGTTGCTGCCGTTTACTGAGCACATTGGCAAAAATCACCGCATCCCACCAAGATACATTCGTGACAGGATGAAGGCCGTCGTCCTGTTCAGGCGGCAGGCAATCCTCAAAGGTGGCACCGTTACAACCACCGCTGAGCTGATAACCGTGCGCATCAGCCCACTCCAGCAAAGCATGGTATTGCTGATAGGTGATTTCCGTTTTCGTGATGGCAAAAGACGCGATAGACGTGTTGGCATGAGCGGCGTAGTCCTCGGAACCAAAGATAGAGCCAACATAGAAATTGCCGCCGTTGACGATTATTTCTGCAAGGCCGATGGACTTAACATCCGTAACAGGAAGAGGTGTGCTATTGGCGGGGGTAAACGGTAGTCCTAAACACAACCCTAAAAAGATAAAACAGTGCTTAAACATAACTATCCATGTTGCGTGAATTAAAGGAATTAGGTCGTCTGATGATGTATTGCAGAAGTAGACATTAGGAATGGAGTGAAAAGCCAGACTTTCTGAGTGAAGACGAAAGGATGACTCTGAAACCATCATTCAATGGAGCAAAAAGCAAAATTCGAAAGACTTTATAAATAGATCTGCGCTGATTGGCAAGTTGCTCAATACAGAGGAATGACCGGTTTTTTGATGCCGCAGGCGCGGGCGTAACGGGGGTCAGGACCCTGTAAATCATTCTGTGTA
>NZ_JACDSF010000090.1 GCF_013449685.1 Pectobacterium brasiliense
CGGTAATATGCAAAGCTATTTAGCGAGTACCCGATGCGTAAACATAGAAGCATCGGGTACAGCACCGATTTTCTCTTCTTCTTTCTAGTAGCAAAGTGTTAACCTGCCCATTATCAAAAATTTATTGCATAAGAGAAGGTGCCGCGATCATCGCGTTGGCTAAACTAATAGCCCGTTTTCTTCGCTGAGCTGAGAGTCCCTTTTCTTACCTGTGAAGCAGGCAGAACACGACTTATGAGCAACAGAGAGCAATCCTTGGCCACGCCATATCTACAATTTAACCGCAGCCAATGGGCCGCCTTGCGCGATTCCGTCCCGTTAACGCTGACAGAGGAAGAAATCGTTAAGCTCAAAGGCATTAACGAAGACCTTTCATTAGACGAAGTCGCGGAAATTTATCTGCCGCTATCTCGCCTGCTCAATTTCTATATAAGCTCTAATTTACGCCGTCAGGCTGTGCTTGAGCAGTTTTTAGGAACCGATGGACAAAAAATACCTTACATAATCGGCATCGCAGGTAGCGTCGCTGTAGGGAAAAGTACCACAGCCCGTGTGCTCCAAGCTTTATTAAGCCGCTGGCCAGAACATCGCAGCGTGGAACTTATTACAACCGATGGATTTCTTCATCCAAATAAGGTGCTAAAAGAACGCGACTTGATGAAGAAAAAAGGTTTTCCACAATCATATGATATGCACAGCCTGGTAAAATTTGTTTCTGATATAAAGTCAGGGACACACAAAGTCACGGCCCCAACTTATTCTCATCTAACATATGATATCGTTCCTAATAATAATAAAGTGTTGGAGCAACCTGATATTTTAATATTAGAAGGGTTGAATGTTTTACAAAGCGGAATGAACTATCCACATGATCCACATAGAGTTTTTGTTTCTGACTTTGTAGATTTCTCTATCTATGTGGATGCACCCGAAACACTGCTACAAACATGGTATATAAATAGATTTTTGAAATTTAGACAAGGTGCATTCTCAAATCCAAATTCATACTTTCATAATTACGCAAAATTGACGAAAGAAGAAGCCGTCGGTATTGCATCTCAATTATGGAAGGACATTAATGGACTTAATCTAAAAGAAAATATCCTTCCCACCCGGGAAAGAGCTAGTCTTATTATGACTAAAAGTGCTAATCATGCCGTTGAATGTGTTCGATTAAGAAAGTGAAAATGAATGAGCATGTAAAAGGGGGGGAATTCCCCCCTTCTTTATGCGCCGCGCAGAGAAATTTCCCCACCAATATACGGTGTGATAAAACCATCGGCTTCTAATAACAATGCACCCTGGCGATCGATTCCTCGGTCTATCCCATGAATTTCGCGATTACCGATAATCAAGCGGATCGGACGATTAAAATAGTTATCCAACTTTTCCCATCTGGGAATAAATGGCTCAAGACCTTGTAGTTCAAAGACGGCCAAAGCGCTTCTTAATTCAGAAATAAGAGTCGAAGCGAGAGTATTACGATTAATCTCTATACCTGCCTCTTGTAAATTTATCCAGCCTTGATTAATCGTATCTGAAGCTGGTTCTCTCATTTGTAGATTAATACCTGCACCAATGACTAAATTAGCTGCATCCCCAGTTTTCCCTGTCAGTTCGACAAGAATGCCAGCCAACTTTCTATCCTTCAGATATAAATCATTAGGCCATTTGACTCGAACACCATCAGCACCCAGTTTATGTAGCACTTCGGCCATTATGATACCGATAACAAGACTTACCCCAACAGCCGCAGCGGGTCCCTGCTCTAGGCGCCAATATAAGGACAAATACAAATTCGCACCAAAGGGTGAAAACCATTGCCTCCCCCGACGACCACGCCCAGACTGCTGATATTCAGCAAGGCATGCATCACCGGAGGACAGTGTATCCAATCGCTCTAAAATGTACTGATTCGTAGAATCGACGACAGGTAACACCGTTACGCCACCTTCAGGTAAGTGCTTAAGGATAACCTCTTCATCTAATAACTGCATAGACGCAGGCAAAGAATAGCCCTTACCCGTTACAGTAAAAATATCAATTCCCCAATCGCGTATAGTTTGAATATGTTTATTAATCGCAGCCCGACTCATCCCCATCATTTCGCCCAGTAACTCACCGGAATAAAACTCCCCATCAGAGAGGATTTTAATCAACTTAAGAGGAACTGTAATATCTTTCATGATAATACCTCGATGGCATTGACCTCTCCATGCGCAGCAATAAAACGAACTTCAGGTTCCAGCTGTATGGAGAATTTTTCAGAAACTTGGTTGCGGACGTAACGAGCTAATTCAACAATATCTGAGCTTTTTGCATTATTTTTATTAATCAGAACTAATGCCTGTTTCTCGTGAACAGCGGCACCACCAAGCTGGAATCCTTTAAGTTTGCACTGATCAATTAACCATCCAGCTGCCAATTTAACGTTACCATCGGCTTGTAAATACTGAGGGGAATTCGGATACTCTCGTAAAATACGTTCTGCATGCTGTTGTGTAATTATTGGATTTTTGAAGAAGCTACCAGCATTACCTGTCACTACAGGGTCTGGGAGTTTACTTCGACGCATATGGCATACAGAATCAAATACTTGCTGTGGCGTAACGGTTGTAGGATCCAGTTTGGCTAAATCACCATAATTAAGTATCGGATTCCACTCTTTCTTCAAAAAAAGCCCTACGGCGATAATCGCAAACCCAGAGCGATACTGATGCTTAAATGTGCTTTCACGATAACCGAACTGGCATTCCTCAACGCTCAGACGCATGACTTTACCTTCAGTCAGATCCAACACGTCAACATAATCACAAACATGCTGTAATTCGATACCGTACGCACCGATATTTTGTATCGGTGCAGAGCCTACACATCCGGGAATTAATGCCAGATTTTCTAACCCAGCAATGCCAAGCTTAAGCGTATATTCAACTAATTGATGCCAATTCTCACCTGCACCAACATGAAGATACCAGCCATGGCTTTGTTCGCGAATATCTATACCTTTAAGTCGGTTTAGCAGAATAGTACCTAAAAAATCTTCTAGAAAAAGGACATTACTTCCTTCTCCTAGCAATAAAATGGGCTCTTGTGATGTGCTGGCGACTCGCCATTCCTCGATCAATTTTTCTTGAGTATCTGCAACCGTAATACGAGAGGCAGACACAGATAATGAGAAAGAGTTATGAGGCTTTAATGAAATAATGCTCGACGGCATGATGGAAATACCTACTAATTCAGATATCACATAGTCTACCTGATCTACGCGAGATACCGACTGCCTTTTGCCATTGGATACGTATAAACAACTTTTCCTAACGCCATAGAAAAAAGCCCCTGTCTTGCGACAGAGGCTTTCCACTTATTTGATGCCTGGCAGTTCCCTAC
>NZ_JACDSF010000091.1 GCF_013449685.1 Pectobacterium brasiliense
CAGCCAGGTGTTCCTGCCCACGGCGAAGGACTGGAAGACCAACCTCTTCGTGGTGACCTCAAAACGTGATTACAGTCTGGAGCTGAACGTGCTGGATCACGATTCCCCCGCGCAGGCATTCGTTATCCGTTACCACTATCCGGCCGAGATTCGTCAGCAATCCGCCGCCGCCAGCGCCGCACGTCAGACGCAGCAGCGGGAAAGACAGGAAAAGCAGCAGATAGCGGCAGCATTCGGAGAGGCCAGCACGCCACGCAACTGGCGCTACACCAAACGG
>NZ_JACDSF010000092.1 GCF_013449685.1 Pectobacterium brasiliense
CCGCTGGAGAAAAAGGCCATGAAGAGTCACAGGACCTGGCTAACGCCATCGCGGCCAAAAGCGTACAATTGAATGCGCTCACCAGCCAGTGGGAAATGTCAGTCAAACAGGCTGAACAGCGAGCAACACTGCTGGAGCAGCAAAAACAGAAAGCCTTTGAGCAACAGCAATTAACTGCGCCCGTTGCCGATCTGAACTCTCTATAGGGAGGTTAAAGAACTACCCGATTGGTTGCCATTGTCCATTGAGAAATACTGCACAGGTCAAGCGTGCTTCAGGGTGTGGACGGCACGCCTTAGGTAACTCCATCACACCACATTTAAAGCCACCGAAGGAACAGTTGGCAGCACATGCGTTGCCAATCAGGGCCTCCAACTGCTCGATGAGTATCGCGGTGCATTGCCTCATAAATGTACCAAGATCCATCTCATCTTGTTGATATTTATCGCTAATGAGTTCGATTGTCGGCGAATAAATCCTGCCATCGGGTTTCATCGTGAAGTCTTTCCAGGCAACTTTCTGACCGGCTTTCGGATGCTCCCAGGCATTGCGTAGCTCTCGTATAAAGCACATCACTGAGATCAGTTTGTCGAAGAACACACAGAATCCGTGGATATCACCGTGTTTTTGGTGAATGGTAGTTCTCAGATTTTCCAGCAGCCTCTTTCCTTCCGTCGGCTTATAAATTGACACAAGAAAATCGGTCAACACCTGTCGTAGGTTGTCGGCTAGCCTTATATAAATGTCAATGTTTGTATGCAGATTGGACGTATGAGGCAACTTTTGTCCTTTATTATTTCCGCTTGGCCCACCCGCATCTGCGACTTCTGAAATCTGTTCGAAAACCTTCTCGGTCAGGTCGTGAATCTCACAGAGGATGCCTGTCCCTTTGAGGATGAGTCCCATCGCTGTTTCTTGCGAAATGACATCTCTCATAAATCCGGAACTAAACAACCTTTCGCCGGAAACGAGTATTTTCCCGACAATCGGATTATCAAAACCGTAGGAAAACACCTTCTGATAAACATCGCTCACATTGATATTGGTTCGCTCAGGATCGATGTGATCGGCCTTTTGCATCAGGAAAATACTTTTATCCTTTACAACATAAAGACCTTCCGGTGTCCCAAACATGAAACGTAAAGGCGTCTGGTCGTCCACATCTAAAATTTCGATGACCTTAGCGCCATCTCTGAACTGATCAATTTTGTTTTTCAAGGTTCAGTGCCTTATCGCTGTTCTGAGAATAGTACCAATCTCAATTTTAATGATCGCACTGCCAAATCCAATGCAGACGTCTGGCATTTTGTAGGACTGTTACTGTTTTTCTAATGGATTGCTAGAACTCTGATCAGAGCAATACGTCTGGGCGCCCCTTGCAAAGGAGACTATCACTAATCTTTTATTCCCCATCTGTTCTTTTCTGAAGTGAGGCACCATGTCCGGTGGTATTT
>NZ_JACDSF010000093.1 GCF_013449685.1 Pectobacterium brasiliense
GGTGCAGGAATTCAAACACATCGTCACCGTACCGACCGACCCACAGTCTGGTCAGCCGTCCGGCCAGCGTGTACACAAGCCGTTCAAATTCACCGTCGCGCTGAACAAAGCGGTTCCGCTGAACAAAGCGGTTCCGCTGATGTACAACGCCCTGGCGTCTGGCGAAATGCTGCCGACTGTCACCCTGAAATGGTATCGCACGTCGGTTGAAGGTAAGCAAGAGCACTTTTTCTCTACCGTGCTGACCGATGCCACCATCGTCGACATCGACTGCAAAATGCCACACTGCCAGGACCCGGCCAAGCTGGACTACACCCAGCTGATTGAAGTCTCCCTGGCCTACCGCAAAATCGACTGGGAGCACACCGTTGCCGGTACGTCCGGCTCTGATGACTGGCGTGCACCGGTCGAAGCGTAATTC
>NZ_JACDSF010000094.1 GCF_013449685.1 Pectobacterium brasiliense
CGTGCACCGGTCGAAGCGTAATTCTTCTGTCTCTAACCCGGGCTTGCCCCGGGTTTTCTGCGTGCACTGCCCTGAGGTCTGATTTTCCCAGACCTGAGTGCAGACAACACGGTGTTCATCACGGGAAGCGAGGGAATAAACGTGGCAAACAGTACAGGATTACAGTTCACGGTAAAGGTCGGTGCATTGCCCGCCTTGACCTTTTCCGTGGTGGATTTTCAGCTCAGCGAGGCCCTGAACCAGCCATTTGCCCTGTCGCTGAATCTGGCGAGTGCCTTACCGGGGATCGACTTTGGCGCGGTACTCGACCAGCCGTGTGAGCTGCGGGTGTGGTACGAAGGCGAGCTGAAACGGCGCGTCAGCGGGATTATCAGCGCATTCGCACAGGGTGACACCGGCTTTCGCCGCACACGCTATCAGGCAGAGGTTCGCCCGGCATTGTGGCG
>NZ_JACDSF010000095.1 GCF_013449685.1 Pectobacterium brasiliense
TCCCTTGTATCTTGAACCATGTAGTGGGTGGTGGTTAGCTACCATCACCTGAAACAGGGTGAATCTGGTACTTCCTATAAGGTCAGACCTTGTCTTACAGCTGAGATCCCCTGTTTCACCTTTCACGCCAGCATCAACTTTGAACGGTAGCCAGGAGCATAGACTCCGCATGAACAAGGAAAATGGGCGTGATGGTTATATGTGAAAGGGGGCTCGTATGATTCAGTTAGGAATTGATGTTGGAAAAAGCAAAATAGACTTATGCCTCAGGCCGGATGGTTCGGAAGGTCGCCAGAAAACCAAAACGCTGACTAACGGGCCTGATGTCGCAATCAGCGTTCTGGAATGGTTGGCGAAGCAGAAAGTCGGTCCCTCTGATGTGCAAGTGGTGATGGAGTCAACGGGCACTTACCACGAATATCTGGCTTACGGCCTTTATGAGCGCTCTGTACGTGTCGTCATTGCGAATCCTGCCCGCATCCGTGCCTTTGCTCAGGGCATGGGTATTCTCACTAAAAATGACACCGTCGATGCTGACGTTCTGGCTCGGTATGGTGCCATGCGTCAGCCAGATGTGTGGCAACCTCCTTCTCCAGCTATCCGTGAATTAAAAGCACTAATTAGCAGACGTGATGCGCTGGTACACGATGTAGGCCGTGAACAAAGCCGGCTTGAGAAACTCCTCTCAACGCGACGTTCACTACTGGTTGAAGCCTCTGTCAGAAAGATACTTCAAGTGCTGAACAACGAACTGCAGGTGGTACAAGCGCTGATTGATAACCATATCGATAACCATCCTGAGCTGAAACGGGATATGGAATATCTGACGTCGATAAAAGGGATAGGGTCAGCAGTCGGGAGTACAATGCTGGTAGTCCTGAGGGGAAATCACTTCATCAGTGCAGAACAGGCAGCATCCTGGGTGGGAGTTGTACCTAAGGAAAAACGCTCAGGAAGCTCTGTCCGCGGCAGAACAAGACTCTCAAAGAATGGTCCTCCAGAAGTGAGAGCCAAACTCTTTATGGCTGCAATAGTTGCCGTCAAACACAACCCTCAACTCAAACAGTTTTATGACCGCCTTCTGGCGGCGGGAAAAGCGAAGATGTCAGCGTTGGGTGGGGTGATGAGAAAGCTGGTACACATCTGCTACGGTGTTGTGATGAAACAGCAAAAGTATGACGAGAATTACGCTACAGCAGCTTGACGCTCAAGACGGTAGCTG
>NZ_JACDSF010000096.1:0-193 GCF_013449685.1 Pectobacterium brasiliense
GCTGCCACCTGAATTCATCTTGATGCTGGGGCCGACCAGCGTCACGCCACTGGGATCGATCTTCACGAAGCTTCCCCCGACTTTCAGCGTCAGCTCCGCGCCCGCGTCAAGAACCACCTTAGCCCCCGCTTTTACATGCACTTCCTCACCCGCCTCAACCAGTAACGCTTGCCCCAGTTTCTGATGCATCGAC
>NZ_JACDSF010000096.1:562-727 GCF_013449685.1 Pectobacterium brasiliense
AATCATGCCGTACTGGCCGCCCGCCCAGCCCTGGCTGACGCGAACCCAGCAGGAACTCTGGTCATTGCTCGCACCGTAGCGATCCCACGGGAATTGCAGTTTTACCCGACCATACGGGTCGCAGTAGATTTCTTCCCCCGTTGGGCCGACGACGGTGGCGATTTG
>NZ_JACDSF010000097.1:0-2657 GCF_013449685.1 Pectobacterium brasiliense
AGCGGCGGCAATGAGGTCTGAACTCATCGTCGCCGCGCTATTTTAACGTTGTCTTACACTCTTCTTGACTGCCTTCTCCACGTTGACCTTAGTCACAAAACTGTCAATGACCATAATCAACGCTCTTTGCTCTTCATCCGGCAATGCATCAGCCTGTTGCCAGAGTTCGTGTAGCTCTGCATTGCGGATCTTCACATCCTTGCTGGTCTCTACTCTTCCAACCAGCTCATCAAGTGAAACCTGTAACACCTCAGCCAGTTTTAGCAGCGTCTCCAGTTGCGGAGAAATATGCCCGCGCTCCCAGCGGTTATAGGCTCTGGGCTGCACATCTATCATCTCAGCAAGGCGCGTCTGGGTAAGCCCTCTGGCTTCTCTCAATGCTTTTAGGCGTTCGGAAAAAGCGGACATATCAAGACCTGTCATCAGGAAATCAATAGCTGCCATTGTATGCCCCCTTTTTTAACCGCTAGTTGTAATGTGCTATATATGTGATTACTATATATCACATACATGTCTATTGACAGCAAATTTAGAGGTATCACATGGCCCGCATCCCCGAATCTGAGTTGCAGCACCTGAAAGCCGCCGTGTCACTGGTTGAGGTGGTGCGTGGTCAGGGAAGAAAGGTGGTGAAGCGCGGCAAGGACTTCGTGGTGCTGTGTCCGTTCCATCAGGAGAAAACCCCTTCAATGGTTATCTCGCCGGACAAGAACCTCTATCACTGCTTCGGCTGCGATGCAGGCGGCTCGGTGCTGGACTGGGTAATGAAAACGGAGAACCTCAGCCTGCCTCATGCGGTCGATAAGCTGCGGCGTGAGCTGGGTGAAGTGCCCGCCGTCGCGCCGTTGCCGCCTGTTAGTGATATCGCTAATGAACAGGAAAAACAGGCGTTACTGCATCGTGTTACCGAGTTCTATCATCACACGCTGCTGAACGCGCCGGAGGCCATCGCCTATCTGGAGAAGCGCCGCCTCAATCATCCTGAGTTAGTGGCGCAGTTCCGCTTAGGGTTCGCCAACCGGACGCTGGGCTATCGTCTGCCATCGAGCAAACTGAAAGACGGGGCAACGGTTCGTAGCCAGTTGCAGGCCATCGGGGTGATGCGTTCATCCGGCCATGAGCATCTGGCAGGGTCGTTAGTGGTGCCAGTTATCGACCTTAACGGTCAGGTGCGGGAGTTATATGGGCGCAAGGTGGGGGATCGGCTGCGTGCGGGAACGCCCAATCATCTGTATCTGCCGGGGCCACACGGCGGGGTGTGGAACGAACAGGCGTTAGTAGCGAGTAAGTCGGTCATCTTATGTGAATCGCTTATCGATGCGATGTCGTTCTGGGTAGCGGGGTATCGCAACGTCACCGCCGCCTATGGGGTGAACGGGTTCACAGAAGAAATGCGCGAGTCGTTTATCCGCCATGGCGTGAAACAGGTGCTCATCGCGTTCGATAACGATGCGGCAGGCGATGAAGGCGCGGTGAAACTGGCTTCTGCGTTAGCGGCTGACGGTATCGTGCCGTTCCGGGTGGTGTTCCCGGCGGGCATGGATGCGAATGAATACCTGTGTAAGGTCTCGGAGCCGGAACGGGCGTTCCGTGCGGCGGTAGAAGGCGCCATGGCGATGGGGGAAGCGGTGAGTGCTGAACCTGAATCCGTGCCACAACGGAAAGCTGCGCCACAGCCTGAAAAGCCGTCTCAACCTGCTGCTTCCTTAGCTGCGGGTGTAGTGGTTGAAGCCCTGTCGAACGGTGAGCTGGAGATAGCCCTGTCCGGCCAGCAGTGGCGCATCCGGGGCATGGCGTCGGTGAAAGCGGGTAGCGGCGTGATGAAGGTGAACGCGCAGGTACTGGATACGGAAAGCGGCGTGGTGTTCGCCGACAGCGTGGACATGATGAGCGCCCGTAGTCGGGCAGGTTATGCGCGGCTGGCTGCATCGGAGCTGGGGTTGGCGGAAAGCGACCTTAAACGCAGTTTAGGCCGTGTACTGCTGGCACTGGAAACCCACCTTGCTCAACCCGGCACCGCCAGTGACGCCGCGCCGGAACTGGACGATGCCGCGAAAGCCGACGCGCTGGCGTTGCTGCAAGACCCGAACCTGATTAGCAGGCTGACGGATGACCTGGCTGCCTGTGGTGTGGTGGGGGAGTCCATCAACTTAGTGGCGGGTTATCTGGCGGCGGTATCGCGCAAGCTGGACAGGCCGTTAGCGGTGTTAATCCAGTCATCGAGCGCGGCGGGAAAATCCAGCCTGATGGATGCGGTACTGAACCTGATACCACCGGAAGAACGGCTGCAATACTCGGCCATGACGGGACAGAGCCTGTTCTATCTGGGTGAAACGAACTTACAGCATAAAATCCTCGCCATCGCCGAAGAAGAAGGCGTCAGGCAGGCTGCCTATGCGCTGAAGCTGTTGCAGAGTGACGGAGAACTGACGATAGCGTCAACGGGCAAGGATGATGCGACGGGCAATCTGGTCACCAAGCAGTACACGGTGAAAGGCCCGGTAATGCTGATGCTGACCACCACGGCCATCGACGTGGACGAAGAGTTGCTGAATCGCTGTCTGGTGCTCACCGTGAACGAATCCCGCGAACAGACCGAAGCGATCCACGCCTTGCAGCGGCATAAACAAACACTGGAAGGGTTGCTGATGGAGAAC
>NZ_JACDSF010000097.1:2803-4189 GCF_013449685.1 Pectobacterium brasiliense
CCGGACGCTGGATGAAATGCCGCCACAGACCAGAAAGCTGTTGTTGCTGATACAGGGCTGGGTAAAAACGAGCGGTCAGCCGAAAGCGGCGTATCACTTTACCCGCAAACAGCTACGGGATGCGGTGCTGTGGGGCGACACACAACTGAAAATCCACCTTGCCCGTCTGGTTGAACTGGAATACCTGCTGCTGCATAAGCGAGGTCTGACGTTCTGCTATGAACTGCTGTTTGATGGCGATGCTCAGGCGGATAACGCGCATCTGTGCGGGCTTATCGACGTGCCGGAAGCGATAGAAATAACAGAGAAAGGTCAGTACGACTCCGCTCGGTCGGGGGTAAGTGAAAAGCGGTCGGCCACTGGTCGGGGTGCAGTCGGACAAGGCAATCGCTGTTAAAGCCAGTGCTGGCAAGGGTTCTGCGCCATCCGGTCGGGTTAACGGCAAAACCACTGTTCCGGCAGCACACAATAAACCCATCGTACCGTAGTTCCCTTCTTGACTGTTCCTCATCACTTCGCAGGACGCGCCGCCATGACCAAACCGAAACCACCCAGCCCCGAAGCCCTTTACCTTAGTGGCCTGTCTCAGATGCTGCGCCAGTACATGAGCGCGTACCTTGCGCACCTGACGGCGACGAACCACAGCCCGCGCACAATCGAATCCTACAGCGAACGGCTGCGGCCGTTCGTGACGTGGTGTGAAGAGCGGGGCATCACGCAGGCGGCACAGGTGAGTCTGTCGGTGCTGGAAGCGTATCAGCGGCATCTGCACAGCTACCGCAAAGCCGACGGCAAACCGCTGGCCCAAGGCGGGCAACTTAACCGCCTGACGGCTATCCGTATGCTGTTCCGCTGGCTGCTGCAACGGCATCATATCCTGTACAACCCCGCCGAACAGATGACGCTGCCGAAAGCGGAGAAGCGGCTTCCGGCGCAGATACTGAGCGAGGAAGAAACCGAAGCGGTGATGGACGCACAGGACACCGAGACGTTAACCGGACTGCGCAACCGTGCGGTGCTGGAAATGCTGTGGAGCACGGGGCTGAGGCGCAGCGAACTGGCAAACCTGATGCTGGCCGATGTGGATGTGGGGCGCGGGGTTCTGGTGGTGCGACAGGGCAAAGGCAACAAAGACCGGGTGGTTCCGGTTGGCCTACGGGCGCTGGTCTGGGTACAACGCTATCTGGATGCGGTGCGGCCACGGCTGACGACCAAGCATGACAGCGGTTACCTGTTTGTGACGATATGGGGCAAACGGCTGGCTCGGTCAACGCTGACGATACTGGCAGGCCGTGCGATACGGGATGATGCGCACCTGAAAAAGGCGGGGGCGTGTCATGTGTTCCGGCACTCGATGGCGACGCAGATGCTGGAGAACGGCGCGGA
>NZ_JACDSF010000097.1:4210-5041 GCF_013449685.1 Pectobacterium brasiliense
GACGACGCAAATCTACACGCGGGTTGCTATCGGTCATCTGAAACAGGTGCATGAGAAAACCCATCCGGCAGAGCGGAAGCCGAAGTCACGCCGAAAGAAAACAACGCGGGTCGCCCCTGACAAGGGATAAAAGAATGAGTATGATTAAATCCTACTTAGCGGGAGAAAGGGGTTACCAATGAGAACGACACAGCAGATGAGCATCACGTTGCCGAATGAGATGGCGGCACTGGTCAAAGCGCGTGTTGCCAGCGGCGAATATGCATCGGAAAGCGAAGTTATCCGAGAAGGACTTAGGGCGCTGTTGGCGCGTGATAATGCGGTGGAGAAATGGTTGCAGGAACAGGTTGTTCCGGCATGGAATGCGCTGCAACGGGGGGAAACGGACAGCCTCAGCGGTAACGACATAAGAAACCGACTGAAAGCCGAGCATAAGAAGGCGACCGGAGAATAATAATGGAGTATCAGGTGGTGTTCGCACCCGAAGCGGAAGATCAACTTGCCGCGTTGTATGGTTATATCGCGGAGGCGGCGACACCGAATACGGCGCTGAGCTACACGGAAAGCGTGGTTAATTACTGTGAGTCACTGGCGCTGTTCCCAGAGAGGGGAAACCCCCGTAATGACCTTCTGGCAGGGCTTCGTGTGACGAACTACCGTAAAAGAACGGTCATTGCCTTCATGGTGGAAGAAGACAAAAGGACGGTAACGGTGCTGGGCATCTGGCACGGTGGTCAGGACTATGAAAGCGACCTGCTGACGGATGATGCTGACTGAACGCAGACAGTCACAAAAAGTAGCTCACTCTCTTCAAGGTCGCTGGTACGGTGC
>NZ_JACDSF010000098.1 GCF_013449685.1 Pectobacterium brasiliense
TTATCAGCGATTAAGCGATAACTTTAGCAACAACGCCCGCGCCTACTGTACGGCCGCCTTCACGGATTGCGAAACGCAAACCATCATCCATCGCGATTGGGTGGATCAGGGTAACAACCATTTTGATGTTGTCGCCCGGCATTACCATCTCTACGCCTTCTGGCAGTTCGATGGTGCCCGTCACGTCAGTGGTACGGAAGTAGAACTGAGGACGGTAGCCTTTGAAGAACGGAGTATGACGGCCGCCTTCATCTTTGCTCAGGATATACACTTCGGATTCGAACTGAGTGTGCGGCTTGATTGAACCCGGCTTAGCCAGTACCTGGCCACGCTCGATTTCTTCACGCTTGATACCACGCAGCAGAACACCAACGTTCTCGCCTGCACGACCTTCGTCCAGCAGTTTGCGGAACATTTCTACGCCAGTACAGGTAGATTTCGCCGTATCTTTGATACCAACGATTTCAACTTCTTCACCCACTTTAACGATACCGCGCTCTACACGACCGGTAACAACGGTACCACGACCGGAGATGGAGAATACGTCTTCGATTGGCAGCAGGAACGGCTTGTCAATCGCACGCTCTGGTTCTGGAATATAAGAATCCAGGTAGCCTGCCAGTTCGATGATTTTTGCTTCCCACTCAGCGTCGCCTTCCAGCGCTTTCAGAGCTGAACCACGAACCACTGGGGTGTCGTCGCCTGGGAAGTCGTACTGAGACAACAGCTCACGCACTTCCATCTCAACCAGTTCCAGCAGCTCTTCGTCATCAACCATGTCACATTTGTTCAGGAACACGATGATGAAAGGAACGCCAACCTGACGACCCAGCAGGATGTGCTCACGGGTCTGAGGCATTGGGCCGTCAGTCGCAGCAACAACCAGGATCGCGCCGTCCATCTGAGCAGCACCGGTGATCATGTTTTTCACATAGTCGGCGTGTCCTGGGCAGTCAACGTGCGCGTAGTGGCGAGACGGGGTATCGTACTCAACGTGAGACGTGTTGATGGTGATACCACGTGCTTTTTCTTCTGGCGCGTTATCGATCTGGTCGAATGCACGCGCGTTACCACCGTAGGTTTTAGCCAGAACGGTAGTGATTGCAGCGGTCAGCGTTGTTTTACCATGGTCAACGTGGCCGATAGTACCGACGTTAACGTG
>NZ_JACDSF010000099.1 GCF_013449685.1 Pectobacterium brasiliense
GGATACGACGCGGAAGGAAGATGAACGTCTGGAAGCGCTGTTTACCGAGGTCAGCGAAGACCAAGGTGTTGATGCACTCATGAACAGCCACCCTAATTACTGGTTTCCGGAATGAACCGGGTGAAACAGCAAGGAGAATACTATGGCTAATATTAGAGAGCGAAGTGGTAGCCCGGAAATTGAGGCGGATCGTAAAAAAGTCGCTGACATGGAATCGCAGTATAACGAACTTATTGTAGACAGTGGCTTAGCCGCAGCAGGGGCAGCGCCTCCGCCTTTCGGCACGGCGGCAGATGTGGTTTCGCTGGGCCGTTCTCTTTTTAAAGGTGACTGGGGCGGCGCAGCACTTGATGCATTAGGATTTATTCCGATACTCGGTGATGGCGCAAAAGCAGGGAAAATAGCCGCCAAAGTCCAAAAAGTAACCGAGGCTTTATCGAAGGCCAAGGCAGCGCTAAATACGAAAGTATTTGCAACAACGCGCGAAAATGCAAAAAAATACTGGAAAGAGCTGATAGCGAAGAGAAAACAGGAAAAACTGGATAAAGAAATCGGTAAATGTAAAACGGAAGAATGCAAAAAACTGGCGCGGGAAAAGTTTGAAAATGATAAATCCATGGATCCCGGACGTCTTCCTTCCTCAGAAAAAGGAAGCTGGATTGGGCCTGACGGGAAACCTTGTCCTCCAGGAACGGGGATGTATAAGCCCGACCCAGAGAAGAACAAAAGCCTTTATGAAGCGGTGAAGCGTCATGGGAAAGAGGGCGTTCCTTTTAAAGACGGTCATCCTGATTTTTCAGGTTTTCCTCCAATGAAAGATGGGAAGCCAATTGGTGATGGGGGAAAACCTTACCGAGTAGAAATTGATGTACAAGGTAATAGAGGCGATAGGAAAAGATCAAATGTGGCCCTAAAAGAAAAATATGATAAGGAGCTAACGGACCATGAAATAAACGCAGGTGCTTGGCATCACGAACCAGATGGTGTAACAATGACGTATGTTGATAAAAATATACATCATGCGTTTAGGGACCCAGAGACAGGAACTGCAAGTTCCGGCACTCCTCATCTTGGTGGAGACTCAATGTGGCGCAGCAAGGATTTTTAAATGAAAATTGAAAAATTAGATCTTAATAACTGGAATGTGAGAGAATTAAATTCTATTTATGATGAAAGAAAAATAAAAAACTCCATTTTATTTGTAGAATCAGAATTGAAAATAAGATTGCCTTTAGAGCTTAAGGAATTAATAAGTTTAGCTAATGACAATCCCATATTGCCTGCTGATGAATGTGACTGCTGCTTGGCTAAATATAATAATTCAAGCCTACTTATTGATGTAGTTATCATATTCAATGGAGAGTCTATTGTTAATAGCACAAAGATATCCCAAGAGTCTATTTATGATAAACGTTTTTTATTACCAAATGGTCTGATTGCTATTGGTTCAAGTTATGATGATTCTGGCGATGCTTACCTAATTTATGATGTAAGGCCTGATTCTGCCACATACAAAAATGTTTTTCACTGGCGATACTATGCTGATAACTTAATTGCAGGCGAAGGATTAGGATTTATTGCTCACTCATTGAAGGAGTTTCTAAGTATGCCAACATCGGAAGATGAGTTGTAATTTTATCAATGTTTCATCAATATCGAGAAAATTGTGTAATTCCGGAACAGTGCATAAAGAGAAATTCCATGTGGCGTAGTGGGGATTTTTAAATGGATATTGAGAAAAAAGATCTACTTAAATGGGAAGTGAGTGACCCAGAAATTGTAGTTGAAAGAAAAAAAAGTGATGGTTTTGTAATGAATATTGAAAAAGAACTATCCATAACGTTACCGAATGAGTATAGAGATTATATCTTTCTTACAGCAAATCAAACATCATGGCCGAAAGATGATTGTGGTTATTTTTTAGCGAAATACAATGATAGAAGTCTGAAAGTGTTAATGTCAGTGCTATTCCCTTACGAAGAGGTAATTGATTCTACGAAATTATTGCGGGAATCAATATATGAACACCGTTTTCTACTTTCTCAAGGTTTGATTATTATTGGTTGTGATTATGATGATTTTTCTGATGGGTATCTGGTCTACGATGTAAGGCGTGAATCTCCAACCTATCAAAATATTTTTCATTGGATGTATTCTCAAGATAATTTAATTGTAGGTGAAGGGTTAGGATTTGTTGCTCATTCATTGAAGGAGTTTCTTAATACGCCAACATCGGAAGATGAGTTGTAATTTATACTCATGGATCATTAATACAGGATGTTAAGGTTGGTCGAATATGTATTCTGAACATAAGGC